>CAVVIQ010000009.1:0-463895 GCA_963748385.1 uncultured Pseudomonadota bacterium | reverse complement strand
GCCATTCTAAAATGCCGGGTTGCGGGGAGCCCAAGGGCTACAGTTGCGATCAGGCGGAAGTCGGAGCCTCGCCGGAGGACTGTTCCCAGCCTGCCGGACTATCGTCGAAACAAGCCGAGATAGATCATTCCGACAAGAAACAGCTCGCTTGGCCAATAACCGCTGATCTTGGGTATCTTGTCCGCAATGTCCCTGACGCGCCGGTGATAGAAGATGTGCCGAAGCGGCGCCGGCGCTTTCGGATCTTGTTCAATGTAAGTTGAAGGGACAAAAGCGCGTCGGGGCAGCAGAGGCGCCGACATGAACCCGACGACAGGATCGCCGCAACTCGAACACAGGCCCCGATCAACAGCAGGCGGATAACGGTACTTTTTAAATGTTATACTTTCACACTTGACCGGGACGACGGAGCGAGCCTCGAAAGCCGTCACATCTGCGTAAGGTTTCTTATACACTGCCTGGCAAACCAGGCAGTGGCATATGAACCGCCCTATCGGCTCTCCGTCGACTGCAACTTGTGATGAGCCGCAGCGGCATGAATATGTCTGTTTCATCAGGCTTGCCCTTGCGAGCGATGTTATCCGACATTCTCCGTGTGGAGGCCTCGGTCACGCCAAGCCTGCGTCTGCCGGCAACGTTTGGCAAGCTGGAAGCCTCGGTGTCGGCTGCCGATGCGGCTCGGAGGTTGCCGGCCCCCATCGCGAGCCGACCTGGCGGCTCCTGCCGCGACGACAGCTGCTGCCCCGGCGATGATCGAGGCCGCAGGGATCGCGCGCGCCATGATCACTCCCGGCTCTTCTCCTGACGGCGGGCGGACTCCAGCATCTCGACCCGGCGGAAGAGCTGCTGCACTCGATGCACGATCATGCCGAACTTGAGCTGGGAGTCGGAAGGCGCAGGTATGACCGCCTCGACCGCATCGTGGAAGCCGCCCACTTTACGCTTTGGCGCACCGGCCATCAGCGCGCGCCTTCGAGCATTTCGACGCGCATGGCCAGCGCTTGCAGGATCTCCAAGACTTGGGAAAGCAGCTCCTTCGGGTCTCCGGCGGGGGTCTCCTGCTTGTCGCTGGGTCGCGACCCATGGAGATGCCTGGGGCTGATTCACCAACTGCTCGTTGCGGACGCTCCGGATAGTCTCGCAGGGCGGACCATCGCAGAAGCCGTTGCCGCCGGCAAACATTTCAATTGTGAAAACGCTGAGCGCGTCCTGCGCGCCTGACCACATGAGCGGTCGGGGCGCCAAGGGCGAGTTGAACAGGGCGCCTGTTCGGAACGCTGGATTCTGAAAATCGCTGAAAACAGCGCTCGCGCGTCATACGCGCGCCACTAAATGGGAATATGCGTGCGAATTCTGCTGCGCGGGCCGATTTTCGGCGAAAAAGACAGCCTCAAATTACGAGCGGGCTCCCCGGGCGTCGTCCTGCGAAATGGACGCGATCTCGCGTGGGAGTAAGGGAGAGAAGCGTCATGGTTCATCGTCAGCACAGGACAAAACCAGAACTGGAGGCGATTTGCCTGCTGGCCCTTCAGGGTCAATTCGGTCGCCATCACATCGATCATGTCGAGATCGGGCCATATTCCGGTCCGAAGGGCTGGACATGGCAAATGGTCGAAGCCGGCCCGGACGGCCTCAAACTGTTTGCGAAAGAGGCGACCGACGCGGTCCGGATCTTCCAGGAGAATTTCGACTTGGAGGCGACATCGCGAGGCGCGCGAAGATCGTCGTGAAAAAACGAACGCCCGCTCGTGCATTCGGGGAGACCGTTCTTTTGGCCGGGCTGATGATGTTCTGATTATCTTGCGTCGAGGAATTCGACGCCGATCTGGGTCGCCGTACGCCACACAACGCGGCAGAAACGTGGCGCGCCGCCGTGCTGAACCAGATCGAAAAGATCCGGTACGCCAACCGGGCTTTCCACAATGAGGCGCGCGCCGTTGTCCGAAAGATCGCGGATGGTGCAGTCAATCGCCGCCCGGAGGCCACGAAAACTCACCTGCGCGCCTTTCAGGACGCGCCGGCGAGGCGTCCTCCTTCGTTCTGAGCCCTCGAGTCCTTCCATTGCTGCCAGACCCCAGCGGAATGGGAAAACCAGAGGCACGGTATACTACATCGATTGAATAAAGATTAAGCAAGCCGTGACCTAGGGAAGAAAAACGCCCGCCAGTACATCCGTGGCGGGCGCGCAGTCATGTCGCGGCGATTGAGGGCGCCACATCATGACAATAGGGGCCGGAGCTTGCCCGAGCCTTTTGCACCAAATCCAGTCGTCAGGCTCCCGCTCGTCGATCTCGTCGAGAAAGACGGGTTGAACCGAGCCGGTTTTGCCCGAGGCGTTCTTGTCCGGGTCAGTCCGCTACGGCGGTCCGGTTTCCTGCGCGGCGAGAGCGCGGCGCGCCGGCCCTGTCGCGCCATATGGGCTCTATTTCCCGTCTTTCTCGCTCTCGCGCGCGGCGAGCGCGACGAGCGACAGGACTTGGGAACGGATATCCGGGTCGCGAATTCTCGTGAAATCGCGCAGTAGCGCCACGAGCTCCGGTTCGTAGCCAGGTTTTTCTGCGGCGGGACGGGGCGCCGCGTCCGGCTCCAAAGCGACGCTCTTCAACAATTCGATGGCGTCGAAACGCAGGACAATGGCGAAATCGAGGAAAAGATCGGTGGGAACGGACTCGGCGCCTTGCTCGAAGGACTCCAGCTTTTGCGGATCGACGCCGAGCGTCTTCGCCAGGGCGTCGGGCTCCAGTTCCGCTTTTTCACGCATTTCCTTGAGTTTTTGCCCGATACAGCGGTCAATGGCGCCAATCTCTTTCATTTTTCGACCCACGAGCGCCCCGTATCAACCGCAGCCGGCTGTGTCGCCGATAAACAGCGCTGTGCATGAATTTTGTGAGTAAACGTCAGCTTCGTTCGGGTTCATTCGGCGTGCTGCAATCATTTAAGTAAAATGATAACGATCGCGCAATGCGAACCGAGGTTCACCATTAATGTCAATACAAGATGACGCAGGGTTATTTCTCGAATGGCGTCAGTCAAAATGGCCCAGCGTCATTATCGAATATTTGTAAGCTGATTCAATCAGGCAGAAGCAGGGCGTTCGGCAAGCGGGGCCGCGACGGGACGGGATTGCCAAGCGAGGCGTTCCGCATGAAACATGCGGCAGCCGATTCCGCCGGCGGGAAAATAGCTGACGAACCGAAGCGTTTTTTTCGGATCGCGGGGCCATAGCGCGAAAGCGGTTTCATGCGGTCTGGGGAGGAAACTTGACCGGTCGAGCTGTTTCTTTTCCGGCAAGGGCCGGCGACGCGGCGGCGCGCGCCTGGCGCGATCTCGCCGCCCATTGGCGCCGCCCATTGGCGCCGGTCGCGCGCCTGTGGCCATTCTGGAGCGCGCTGGCCGTCCTTGCCGCCTCGGTCCTGATCGCCATCGGCCTGGTTCTCGACGAAAAGACCGCCCGCGCCGCGGCGCGGCTCGACCTGCGGCTCGTCGGCTTTTTCGACGCGATCACCCAGGCCGGCAAGTCGAACTGGCTGTTCGCGCTCGCCATTCTGGCGATCGTCCTTGGTCTCTTCTTGCGCGAAAAAACCAGGGGCTTGCGGCGACGCGCGGCCTGGGGCCTCGTCGCCTCGCGCGGCTTCTATTTCTTCGCGACGATGGCCTTCTCCGGGATCGCGGCGCAGATGGTGAAACATGTCGTCGGCCGCGCCCGGCCGCATCTGATCGCCATCGACGGGCCGTTCCACTTCGATCTTTTTTCGCTCAAGGCGACGCTGGCGAGCTTTCCCTCCGGCCATACCACGACGGTTTTCGCCGCGCTCGCCGCGCTGACCCTGTTGTGGCCGCGCCTCGGGCCGGCCTTTCTGATCGTGGCCCTGCCGGTTGCGGCGTCGCGCATCGTTGTCGGCGCCCATTATCCGAGCGACGTTTTCGGCGGCGCCTGCCTCGGCCTCGCCTCCGCACTCGCGGTCGCGCGGATTTTCGCGCGACGGCGCATCGCCTTCACCCTTGAACCCGACGCGATCCTGCCCAAGCCGCGCGGCTGGAAACTGGTGGGGAAAAACGTCGACCTTGACAAACCCTTAGCAATATGCGGTTATTCGAATATAATTGAATGATAGAGGTTTCGATTTGCTCGACGTTCCGGAAATTTGCGGTTGCCGCCATTTCACCCGGCTTGGGCCGCGGGACGCCGACCGTTACGCCGATCATCTGCTGCGTCTCAGCCCCGAGGACCGGCGCCTGCGCTTTTTCGGCGACGCCGAGGACTTTCTGATCGAGCTCCACGCGGGCGCGGCGGCTTCCGACAAGAGAATCGTGGCGATCTGCGAAGAGGACGGCGTGATTCGCGCCGCCGCCGAATTGCTGGCCGATCCGACGCGGCCCGAGGTCGGCGAACTGGCGTTCACCGTCGAAGAGGGCTGCCAGCGCAAAGGCATGGGCTCAGCGCTGATGAAGGAAGTGATTGACGCAGGCGTTCAGGCCGGATTCAGGAAGCTGGAGCTGGAGATCCTGCCCGACAACGAATCCATGCTCGCTTTGGCGCGGCGCTTTTTCGAGCGGATCGAGGCGCGCGACGGACGCCTGTTCGCCTCGATCGACCTGGCCCATGTCACGTCCCGGCCCGCATCCGGGCAAAGCCTTGGTCAAGATCGACCTTGAGATCCTCGATGTCTTCGAGTCCGACCGAAAAGCGCAGGGCTGGCCCTTCCGGATTCCAATCGGTCGCGGTGCGATAGGCGCGGCAGTCGAAGGGGATGACCAGGCTCTCGTAGCCGCCCCAGCTATAGCCCATGCCGAACAGTTCCAGGCCGTCGAACAGCGCGGCCAGCGCCGGTTTGGCGACCGGCTTGAGAATCACCGAGAACAGGCCCGAGGCGCCGAGGAAGTCGCGTTTCCAGATCTCATGTCCGGGGTCGTCCTCGAAGCCGGGATGGAGCACGCGCGACACTTCCGGGCGTCTTTTAAGCCAGCGCGCCAAAGCGAAACCCTGGCGCTCCGCTTCGCGCAGGCGCAGGTCCATGGTCCGCAACCCCCTCAAGGCCAGAAAGGCATCGTCCGGCCCGGCGCACATGGCGAACAGATTGAACGTCTGGCGCAGGGGCTTGAGCCATTGCTCATTAGCCGAAACCAGACCGAGCAGCAGGTCGGAATGGCCCGATAGATATTTGGTGCCGGCCTCGACGGCGAGATCGACCCCGCGTTCGTGCGGCGGGAAGAACAAGGGCGTCGCCCAGGTGTTGTCCATGATTATGCAGGCGCCGCGCGCGTGCGCGGCTTCAGCGATGGCCGGAACGTCCTGCATCTCGAAACTCTGCGAGCCCGGCGCCTCGACCAGCACGGCCGTGGTGTTGGGCCGCATCAGCTCCGCGATTCCACCGCCGACGAGCGGATCGTAATAGGTCGTCTCCACGCCCATCCGGCCCAGAAAGGCGTTGCAGAATGTCCGGGTCGGCTGATAGGCGGAATCGGTCACCAGCAGGTGGTCGCCGGTTTTCACCGCGGTGAGCAGGGCGACGGTGATCGCGGCAAGGCCCGACGACGTCAGCACCGTTCCGGCGGCGCCGGCGATTTCCGACCAGGCTTTTTCCAGAGCCTCGGTGGTTGGCGTGCCGAGCGTGCCATAGACGAAACGTTTGGTGTGCCGTGCCTCGAGGTCGGCGAGCGTCGGCTGTAGCACGGTCGAGCCGCGATAGATCGGCGTATTGACGAAGCCGAACTGTTCGAATGGTTCGCGCCCCGCATGAACGAGCTTTGTGCGCGCACGCCTGTCTTTTTGCGATGGCGGGCTGGATTTGGTCATCGGGCGAAAACCTTTGGGGAGAAAACCTTTCGCCGCGAGCTTGGCGAAAGGCGAGGGGGCGCGTCAAGGGCGGCGGCGGTCTTATACCTTATGCGGCGACGGGGATTTGCGGCTTCATTTTCGTCTCGTAAGAATGCTCCTTGACTCGAGCCGGCCAGGACCGGCGACAGGATCGCCGCGCAGACGAGGGCGTCATGTTCATTTTCGACCTGATCGGCCGTGGACTGGCCGATTTTCTCACCAAGGAGCGCGACGTCGGCGCAGCGGGCGCGCCGACGCCACCCGATATGCTGCTGGCGAGCTTGCGCCCCTGCGACGTGCTGCTGGTCGAGGGCAAGGCCCGCATTTCCTCGGCGATCAAATATCTGACCCAGTCGACCTGGTCCCATGCCGCGCTTTATGCCGGCCCGTCGGGCGATTCCGGCGCGCCTTCCCTCATCGAGGCGGATCTGGTCGGGGGCGTGCGCCGGGTCGGCGTCGCGCGTTACCTCGGCTTTCACACCCGCATCTGCCGGCCGGTCGGGCTGGACGAGGCCGACCGCCGCACCATCGTCGCATTCGCCGAGGCGCGGCTGGGCGATAGCTACGATCTGCGCCATGTCGTCGATCTCGCGCGCTACCTCCTGCCCAATCCGCCGGTGCCCACGCGCTGGCGGCGGCGGATGCTGGCTCTGGGCAGCGGCGATCCGACGCGCGCGATCTGCTCCACCCTGATCGCCGAGGCCTTCCAGTCGATTCAATATCCGATCCTGCCCGATATCGAACTGGTCAAGGCGCACCGCGACGACTGCGAGGATTGCATGAAGGAAATCCTGCACATCCGACATCATTCCCTGTTCACGCCGCGCGATTTCGACGTTTCGCCCTTTTTCGAGATCGTCAAGCCGACGCTGGAAAGCGGCTTCAATTTCAAGACCATCCAATGGGCGGACGTCCGCGAGACCATCGAGTGAGGGCTTGGGCGTTCGCCCGCTGGCCGGCGCCCAGGCTTTGCAAAGGATTTGGCCAGCGCATAGGCTGGGCGAGTTATGAAGCCGCCGAACACGCGCAAACCAAACCCGCCGAACCGGAGTCTCGCGGCGATCCTTTTTGTCGCCGCTCTTCTCGGTTCAGTCGCCGCGCGCGCCGATACGCTCGACGCGACACGCGCGCGCGGCTTTGTGACCTGCGGGGTCAATATCGGGCTTGCGGGCTTTGGCCTGCCCGACGATCGCGGCGTCTGGCGCGGTTTCGACATCGACCTGTGCCGGGCCGTGGCGGCGGCTATTTTCGACGACCCTGCGAAAGTAACCTTCATTCCCTTGTCCTCGAAAGACCGCTTCACCGCGCTGCAGTCGGGTGAAGTGGATCTTCTTTCGCACAACACCACCTGGACCGAGTCGCGCGAGGTGGGGCAGGGGCTCCTGTTCACAGCGATCAATTTCTACGACGGCCAGGGTTTTCTGGTCCGCAGGAGCCTCGCAATAAGCTCCGCCCTGAAACTCGACGGCGCCTCGGTCTGCGCCCAGCAGGGCACCACCAATGAGCTCAATCTCGCCGATTTCTTCCGCTCGCATGGGCTGAAAATGGAGCCGGTGGTCTTCGCCACCGCCGACGAGGCGATCAAGGCGTACGATTCCGGGCGCTGCGACGCCTTCACCACCGACGCCTCCGGGCTGTACGCCGAGCGCCTGAAGCTCACCCATCCGGACGAGAATGTCGTCCTCAGGGAGACCATTTCCAAGGAGCCTTTTTCCCCTGCGCTGCGCCAGGGCGACGACCGCTGGTTCAATCTGGTGAAATGGACGCAATTTGCTCTTGTCGACGCCGAGGAGCTGGGCGTGACCTCGAAAAATGTCGAGGCGATGAAAAGATCCCAGAATCCGGAAATCCGCCGACTGCTCGGGCAGGAGGGCGATTACGGCGCGGGGCTCGGCCTGACGCCTGACTGGGCGGCTCGGATCATCAAGGCGGTCGGCAATTACGGCGAAATTTTCGAGCGCAATCTCGGCAAGGAATCGGCCTTGAAAATTCCGCGCGGCCTCAACGCCTTGTGGCGGGACGGCGGGCTCCTCTACGCTCCGCCGGTGCGATGACGCCGCGGGTTTTTCGACGCATCGCGATCCAGTCCGGGCTGCTGCTCGCGCTCGGCGTCCTGTTCGCGTTCGCCTATCTCAACGCCCGAGCCAATCTCCACGCGCTCCGCATTCCGACCTCCTTCGCCTTTCTGCACGATGTCGCGGGCTTCAGCATCAACCAGAGCCTGATTTCCTTTTCGTCGCAGTCGACCTATGGCCGCGCGTTGCTGGTCGGCGTGCTCAACACCGTGCTGGTTTCAATCCTGTCGGGGCTGCTTGCGACGCTGATTGGTTTCGCCGCGGGCTTCGCGCGATTGTCGCGCCATCTCGCCTTGTCGCGGCTGGCGGCGGCCTATGTCGGGATCGTGCGCAACCTGCCGCTGTTGCTGCAGATCCTGTTCTGCTATGTCGCCGTGCTCGCGCCCCTGCCGGGTCCGGCGGAGTCCTATCATTTCGGCGGCTTCATCCTGAACGATCGCGGGTTTTTTACCCCCGCGCTTTCTTTCCTCCACGGGTGGCCGGCGATCGACTGGCCCTTGTTCGATCCGGCGCTCAATCGCTTCAATGTCGTCGGCGGCTGGCGGCTGTCGCCCGAGGCCTGCGCGCTTGTCCTGGCTTTGTCGGTCTATACCGGCGCCTATATCGCCGAGATCGTGCGCGCGGGGGTGCAAAGCGTGGCGCGCGGCCAGAGCGAGGCGGCGGCGGCTTTGGGCCTGAGCGCGGCGCAGGCGCGGCGCCTGGTGATCCGCCCGCAGGCGATGCGGGTGATCCTGCCGCCGCTGGTCAGCCAATATCTTGCGATGACGAAAAATTCGTCGCTCGCCGCCTTTGTCGGCTTCGCCGACCTGATGCAGGTTTCGGGCACGATCCTCAACCAGACCGGCGCCGCCTTGCAGGTCATGGGTCTGGTCATGGCGCTCTATCTCGCGCTCTCCCTGGCGACGCTCGCCCTGGTGCGGCTCTATGAGCGCCGCCTGCGCTGGGGAGGGCGGACATGACGGATTTTCTGCGCGCCGCGCCGATCCCGCAACGCCAGCCGCCGAAATTTTCGCGCCCGTTCCTTGCGGTTCTGCGCGAAAATCTTTTCGCCGATTGGACCTCCGCCGCGATCACTTTCGCCGTCGCCGGTTTTCTCGCCCTGGCGCTGCCGCCGCTGTGGCGTTTCCTGATCGAGGACGCGGTGTGGCGGGCGCCCGACGGCGTTCTGTGCCGCGCGCCGGGGGCGGGGGCGTGCTGGGCCTTCATCGCCGCCAAGACGCCTTATTTTCTTTACGGCTCTTATCCGCCCGAGCAGCGCTGGCGCGTCGATCTCGCCTTTGGCCTCGCCGCCGCGCTGACGGTCTGGCTGCTGTGGCCGGACGCGAAACGCAAAAGTCTCGCCGCCTTCGGCTTTTTCGTCGTCCTGCCAGTGGCCGGCTTCGCGCTTGTGCGCGGCGCGCCTTTTCTGGAACTGCCGAAAGTCGACACGAATCTCTGGGGCGGCGCCATGGTGACTTTGCTGGTGGCTTTGACCGGTATTGTCGTCGCGCTTCCCGGCGGCGCGCTGCTGGCGCTGGGGCGACGCTCCGATCTGCCGGCGCTGCGGCTTTTTTGCGCCGGGCTGATTGAATTCGCGCGCGGCGCGCCGCTGATCGCCGTTCTGTTCATGGCCAACGCCATGCTGCCCCTGTTCCTGCCGCCCGGCTGGGCGCCGGACCGGCTGCTGCGGCCTCTGTTCGGCGTCGGCTTTTTCGCCTCGGCCTATATGGCGGAGGTGGTGCGCGCCGGGCTCAACGCCGTGCCGCGGGGGCAGGGAGAGGCGGCGCAGGCCTTGGGCCTGAGCCGGATCGCGGCCTTGCGCTTCGTCGTCCTGCCGCAGGCGCTGGCGGCGGTGATCCCGGCCATCGTCAATAATTTCGTGGCCTTGTTCAAGGACACGACCCTGGTGGCGATCGTCGGCATTTTCGATTTTCTGCACACGGTGGATGCGGCGCGGCTCGACCCGCGCTGGGCCGGCCCCGGAATCGCCGCCACGGCCTATGTCTTCGCCGGCCTGTTCTACCTCGCCTTCTGCCTGTCGATGTCGGCCTATGCGCGCGGCGTGGAGCGGCGCCTCGCGACGGGCCGTCATCGAAATGACGCGTGAAGCAGGCGGAATTCCGTGAAACGCCGCTCGTCCGGCGCTTTCCATGCGAAAAGTCACTTGGCGCGGCGAAGGTCTAGTCTAACATGGGCCGGCCATTTCGGCTTTGGGGAGGAATGTATGAAGAAATATATTGCGGAAGCCATCGGGACCGGCGCGCTGGTCTTTCTCGGCTGCGGCTCGGTCACTTTCGCGGGAATGGGAGCGGTGCTCGGTTCGGCCACGCCCTTCGCGCCGCTCGGCGTGATCGCCATCGCCATGGCCTTTGGCTTCACGGTGACGGCCATGGTCTATGGCATCGGCCCGGTGTCGGGCTGCCACGTCAATCCGGCGGTCTCGGCGGGCGCCTGGGCGGCTGGCCGGCTCTCGACCGGCGATCTCATCGGCTATGTCATTTCCCAATGCATAGGCGCGGTCATCGGCGCCGGCGTGCTCTACTTGATCCTTTCCGGTCACAACGGTGGCTGGGACCTCGCCAAGGACGGCCTCGGCCAGAACGGCTGGTCGGAATATTCGACCGCCTCGGCCTTCATCGCCGAATTCGTGGGAACCTTCCTGTTCCTGGTCGTCATTCTCGGCGCGACCTCCGAAAAGGGCTCCACCACGGTCGCCGGCGTGGCGATCGGCGTGGCCCTGCTGGTCATTCACATCAACCTGATCCGCGTCACCGGCACGTCGGTCAATCCCGCGCGTTCGCTCGGCCCGGCGCTTTTCGTCGGCGGCAAGGCGCTGGCGCAGCTCTGGCTGTTCATCGTCGCGCCGATCGCGGGCGCGATCGCGGCGGGCGCGTTGTTCCGCGCCAAGATCCTTGAGCCGTAAGGGCGAAAACGGCCCCTGCGCTTGCCCTGAGAAGGCGCCGCGTCTATAAGCGCGGCGCTTTCTCTTTCATAAAAACGGAATCCCGCTCCATGGCGATCGAACGCACTTTCTCCATCATCAAGCCCGACGCGACCCGCCGCAATCTCACCGGCGCGATCAACGCCAAGATCGAGGGCGCCGGCCTGCGCATCGTCGCGCAGAAGCGCGTCCACATGACCCGCGGCCAGGCCGAAACCTTTTACGCCGTCCACAAGGAGCGCCCGTTCTACGGCGAACTGGTCGAGCAGATGTCGGCGGCGCCGGTCGTCGTCCAGGTGCTCGAAGGCGAGGACGCCATCAAGCGCTACCGCGACGTGATGGGCGCGACCAATCCGGAAAAGGCCGATCCGGGCACGATCCGCAAGGAATTCGCGCTGAACATGGGCGAGAATTCGGTTCACGGCTCCGACGCGCCGGAAACCGCCGCGAAGGAAATCGCGCAATGGTTTTCGGGCAACGAAATCGTCGGCTGAACCGACCGCCAAGATTTCAATTCTACGACGCCGGGCCGCAAGCCCGGCGTTTTGTTTTTGCAGCGATCACATTTCTGTGAACTCTGGAATGAAGGCGTCGGCTCTTATTGCGCCGAAACATTCGAATGATCGAATATATTGTAAAGCGGACGACCGAGCGTCCACGCTAGAGGTTGTTTATTGCGTCGTTGGGACAGATAAACAGTTATCGTATATAAACGTATAGTAATTGATCGTCGTATGTATAGCACGATAACCTGTTAATATTACAATACTGTTTACGTCATTTTTATGCCTGATTTAGGGGTCAATCCTACGCCATCGTCAACAATACGGAGGTGTACGGTTTGAAAAAATTGGCTATTGTAAGTGCGTGTATCGGTATGTCACTTATTTCCTTGTCCGCTCAGGCGCAAAGCTGGTCCGGCAAGGCGTCCTACTACGCAGGCAGGGGCCACACCGCCAGCGGCGGTCATGTCGGCTCCCTCGACGGCGGCGCATCGGTCGCTGCCCTTCGGCACGAAAGTGCGCGTCACCAACCTTTCCAACGGCCGCTCGGCGGTCGTGACGATCAACGATCGCGGCCCCTTCGTGCGCGGCCGGATCATCGACGTCTCCACCGGCGCCGCCAACGTGCTGGGCATGCGCCACGCCGGCGTCGCCCACGTCCGCGTTTCGACGCTCTGATCGTTTCGGCAACGCAATGCCGAAGGGAAGGGCCGCCCGTCCAGGGCGGCCCTTTTCTTATGCCGTTGGCCCTTGCTTCCGACTCGTCGAAAGCCAGAGCGCGTCCGCCAGGACGGGCGTCCTTCAACGCCCCATGGCGTCATTCTCTGGCGGGGAAAAAGCGGGCCTCGATCCGCTGCGCATAAGCGACGAGATTGGGGGCTTCTTGCATAGCGTCGCGCAGCGCGCCGCTTGACAGCGGACAAAGCCCGCACATCACCAGAGCGCCGAGCGTCGCGTCGGCGCCGCGCGGCTCGTCGCCGAACAGGAAGGGCTTGTCGCCAAGCAGGGCCGCGCAGGCCGCGACGCCACGGCGCGCCAGTTCGCGCCGCTCCTCGGCGTTGTGGCGATAGAGGCCCTGAAAATAAGCGGCCTTGCGGATATTGCCGCGCACCATCTGGCGCAGGAACGGCCGCAGCGGCGCAGGCGCCGTATCGAAAAAATGGGCCGGCCCTCTGGCGAAATTCTCGTCGTCGAGCCAGCGGTCGATGATCAGCAGCCAATAAAGGTGGTCCTCGCACAATTTTTCCAGCGCCCAGCCTTTCGCCTTCTGTTCGGGCGTCAGGCCGAAATCGTAATCGAAGTCGTATTTCTTCTCGATGTGGAAGCGGATGAAGGTGGAATTGGCGATTTTCTCGCCATCGTCGTCGATGAAGGGCAATTTGCCCTTGGGCGCCTTGAACGGCGCGTCGCGCCTGGTCCGGTAATCGAATCCGGCGATTTGCAGCAGGGCCATCGCCTTCATGACGAAAGGGCTGGCGTCCGGCAGGCCCATGGCGGGCCCGAAAACATGAAGCGTGATCATCTCGCCCTCCCTGCGCGCTCGGCGGGAGCTTAGCAGGTCAGAGGCGCAAATTCCCTCTCGAAAAAATCAGTTCTGCGCGGCCAGAGCAAGGCGTCGGGCGCCGGCGGCCTCGCCGTCGATCAGCACCCGCGCGCCTTCGATCCGCGCGGCGCCGCCGGCGACCAGTTTCAGCGCCAGCGGATAGATGCGATGCTCCTGCGCCAGCACCCGCGCGGCGAGCGTCTCCGCCGTGTCGTCCCGCAATACCGGCACGGCGGCCTGAACGACGATCGGGCCGGCGTCGACGTCCGGGACGACGAAATGCACGGTGGCGCCGTGGATCTTGACCCCTTCTTCCAGCGCGCGCTCATGGGTGTGGAGGCCGCGGAAGGACGGCAGCAGAGCCGGGTGGACATTGAGCATCCGCCCACGCCATTGCTCGACGAACCACGGCGTCAGCAGGCGCATGAAGCCGGCGAGGCAGACGAGTTCGACGCCGTGGCCGACCAGCGTCTCATGCATCGCGCGTTCGAAGCTCTCGCGGTCGGCGAAGGCTTTGTGATCGACGACCGCGGTCGCGAGTTCCCATCTCGCGCGCGAAATCGAGCCCGGCGGCGTCGGCGACATTGGACAGGACGACCGCGATTTCGGCGGGAAAATCTTCCGTGCGGGCCGCGTCGACCAGCGAGCGCATGTTGGAGCCGCGCCCCGAGATCAGCACGCCGACGCGCTTGCGGGACAAGGTCACAGGGCGAGCTTCCCGTCGAAGGTGACGCGCTCGTCCGCGGCCGTCACGACATGGCCGAGCCGGACCGGATTTTCGCCCGACTCGCGCAGAGGCCTCCTCGACCTCCGCCGCGCGTGAAGAATCGGCGACGGCGACCATGCCGATGCCGCAATTGAAGGCGCGCAGCATCTCGCGCTCAGCGACCCCGCCGGCCTGCGCCAGCCATTTGAACACCGGCAGGACGGGAATGGCGTCGAGATGGACATGGGCGCCGAGGTTTTCGGGCAGGACGCGCGGAATGATTTTCCGGATAGCCGCCGCCGGTGATATGGGCGAAGGCCTTGATCGACTGGGTTCTTCGCAAGGCCGCCAGCAGCGGCTTGACGTAGATGCGGGTCGGCTCCAGCAGCGCCTCGGCGAGGGTTTTGCCGGGGGCGAAGGGAGCGGGATCGCCCCATTTCAGCCCGGCGCGCTCGACGATCTTGCGCACCAGCGAAAAGCCGTTGGAATGAACGCCCGAGGCGCGCAGACCGAACAAGACGTCGCCGGCGCAGATGTCCTCGCGCGGCAGCAGGTCGCCGCGCTCGGCGGCGCCGACGGAAAAGCCGGCGAGGTCGAAATCGCCGCCGGCGTAGACGCCCGGCATTTCGGCGGTTTCGCCGCCGATCAGCGCTGCGCCGGCCTCGAGACAGCCGGCGGCTATGCCCTTAACGATTTCCGCGCCGGTTTCCGGGTTCAGCTTGCCGGTGGCGAAATAGTCGAGGAAGAACAGGGGCTCGGCCCCCTGCACCACCAGATCGTTGACGCACATGGCGACGAGGTCGATGCCGACCGTGCCGTAAATGCCGCTCTCGACCGCGATTTTCACCTTGGTGCCGACGCCGTCATTGGCCGCGACCAGGATCGGATCGGCGAAGCCTGCCGCCTTGAGGTCGAACAGGCCGCCGAAGCCGCCGATCTCGGCGTCGGCGCCGCGCCGGCGCGTGGCGCGCACCAGCGGCTTGATCAGATCGACCATGCGCGCGCCGGCGTCGATGTCCACGCCGGCCTGGGAATAGGTCAGGCCCTCGGTCTTGTCGCCGGGCTGTGTCATGCGAAATCCTTCCTTTGCCCGGTTGCTCTAGCCGCTCATGCTTGTGCTGGCAAGGCTTCCCGCCGGCGCCGCGCTTGCCGGCCCGCGCGGGCGCATCCTATAATCCGCGACCGGCCGCACCCGAGCCAAATCGCCCGCCATGAACAGAAAATGGTTCGCCTTCCTGCCCAATATGATCAGCCTCGCAAGGCTGGTCCTTGTCCCGGTCAGCGTGGAGATGATCGCCTCGCGGCGCTGGCCCGAGGCTTTGGCGGTTTTCCTCGTCGCCGGGATTTCCGACGCGCTTGACGGCTGGATCGCCCGGCGCTTCGACCTACGCTCGGAGCTTGGCGCCTATCTCGACGCCATAGCCGACAAGGCCTTGCTGATCTGCGATTTCGTGACCCTGGCGATCGTCGGCCAATTGCCGATGGCCCTGGCGCTGCTCGTCGTCTCGCGCGACGTGATGATCGTCGGCGCGGTCATCCTGTCCTGGCTCCTCGACCGCCCGTTGAAAATCAAGCCCTTGGCGATCTCCAAAGCCAACACATTCGGCCAGATCGGCCTCGTCGCCGCGCTCCTCGCCGCGCTCGCCTTCGGCTGGCCCCTGGGAGTTTGGACGACGGCCGCGGAATGGGCGGTCGCGGCATTGACCTTGGCCTCGCTCGCGGCCTATTTCAAGCGCTGGGTGACGCATATGAGCGTTTAGCAGCCTGCGAAAAAGTGGACGCCGGTTATTCGCTTGCGCGGACCTTCGGTTCGCAAAAGAAAAGGTTGCGAAAACAAAAGAATCTGGAGCCAATCGGCTCTAGGCGGCGGGGGAGCGCGGCCCATGCGCATTGAGTGGCAGATCGCTTTCTGGCTGGCCGTGCTGATTCTCTTCGGCGTCGCAGGCTATATGTTCGCCAATGTGCTCGCGCCCTTCATCGCGTCCCTGGCGCTTGGTTACGTGCTCGATCCGGTGGTGACCAGGTTGCAGCGCCTGGGGCTCAGCCGTCTTTCCGCCACGCTGGTCATTCTCGCGATCTTCCTGATCCTGAACGCCGTCCTGATCTTCACCCTTGGCCCCATTCTCGGCCGGCAGCTGGTCGGTTTCGCCGAATCCCTGCCGGATTACGCCAACAAGCTGCAAAGCCTGATCGCCGGCGAGATCGCCCATCTGATGCAGGGCGGCGACTGGCTCAAGAAATATGGCGTCGATCTGCCCGCCAGCGCCGAGGAGCTGCAGAAGACGCTCGGCGGCTTCGTCGGGCAGGGCACCCAATATCTCGGCAATTTCCTGCGCTCGCTGTGGAGCGGCGGCCAGGCTTTGGTCGCGATCATCGCTCTGGTCGTGGTCACGCCGGTGGTGACCTTCTATCTCCTGGTGTCCTGGCCCGAGATGGTGTCGAACCTGCGCAGCCTGATTCCGCCACGCTATCGCGCCACCGCCTTCACGCTCGCCGGCGAGATCGACCGCGCGCTTTCCGGCTTTCTGCGCGGCCAGTCGCTGGTCTGCCTGTTCCTGGGGGCGTGGTATGGCGCGGGCCTCACCCTGATCGGCCTGAACTTCGGCTTCTTCATCGGCATTTCGGCGGGGTTCCTGAGCTTCATTCCCTACGTCGGCTCGACCGTCGCCCTGGTTTTTTCGATCATTGTCGCTTTGGTTCAGGGCTGGCCGCATCTCGGCCTGCTGGGCCTGGCGCTGCTGGTGGTGGGAACGGGCCAGTTCCTGGAGGGCAATGTGCTTTCGCCCAAGCTGGTGGGCGAGTTGGTCGGGCTCCATCCGGTCTGGCTCATTTTCGCGCTTTTCGCCTTCGGCAGCCTGATGGGATTCAGCGGCATGATCATCGCCGTGCCGCTCGCCGCCGCCATGGGCGTGCTGACCCGCTTCGCCGTGAGACGGTATAAGCAGAGCGCCCTGTTCAGCGGCATAGGCCTCGATTCCCCATGATCCGGCAACTGCCGCTCGACCTGCCGCATCGGCTGAATTACGCCGAGGAGGACTTTTTGGCCGCGCCCTCGAACGAAGCGGCGCTCGCGCTGCTCGGTTTGTGGCCCGACTGGCCTCATCGGCTGCTGATCCTGACCGGCCCGCCGGGAGCCGGAAAAAGCCATCTCGGCGCGATCTGGGCGCGGCGCGCGGGCGCGGCCGTCGTTCCCGCGCGAGAGCTCGACCTCGCCGCGCTGCCCGATCTCGTGGAGGCCCCGGCGCTGCTCGTCGAGGACGCGGACGAGCCGCCTTTGCGCGAGAAGGAATTGTTCCATCTCGTCAATCTGGCGATGGAGCGCGGAACCTTCCTGCTGATCGTCGCGCGCAGAAGACCCGACGCCTGGGGCCTGCGCACCCGCGACCTGCTCTCGCGCCTGCGCCGCGCGCCGAGCGTCGCCATAGACCAGCCCGACGAGGCTTTTCTGCGCGCGATCCTGGTCAAATTGTTTCAGGACCGTCAGATCAAGGTCGAGGCCAATCTCATCGATTTTCTCGTCCCGCGCATCGAGCGCTCCATCTCGGCGGCGCAAGAGATCGTCGCGGCGCTCGACGCGGAGGGCCTGGCCCGGGGGCGCCCGGTGACCCGCGCGCTGGCTGGCGAATTGCTCGCCGCTTCGAGCATTCATGACGAGGATCATTGACGGATCGCTTCGCCGCGGCGAATCCTGCCACGAGACATCTGCGGCGCAGGCTGAACAGGCGACGAGGAAACATGACCGAGACGATCGAGGACATTCAGACGGCGCAGCCGAAAAGCGAGACGGCGGCGGGCGAGGCCCTGCGCACTTCGCCCAGGAGATTCATCAACCGCGAATTATCGTGGCTCGAATTCAACCGCCGGGTGCTGCTGGAAGCCGCCAACGCCGCCCATCCCTTGCTGGAGCGGGTGCGCTTCGTTTCGATCTCGGCGAACAATCTCGACGAATTCTTCATGGTCCGCGTCGCCGGCATCGTCGGCCAGGTCCGTAGCGGGGTCGAGACGCCTTCCGATGACGGGCTTCTGCCGGAAGAGCAATTGCCGCTCATCAACGCCCGCGTCTCGGAGCTTGCCGAAACCCAGCTCAGCCTGTGGCGCCAGCTGGAGGAGCACCTCAAGGCCGAACAGGTCGCTTTCGTCGATCCGGCGGCGCTCAAGAAGGCGGAGCGAGTTCTGGCTCGACGACCATTTCTTCCAGCATATTTTCCCGGTCCTGACGCCGCTCGCGGTCGATCCGGCCCATCCCTTCCCCTTCATCCCCAATCTCGGCCTGACCCTGGCCTTCGAACTCATTCACGGCCCGACGGGCGCGCGGATGAAGGCGCTGGTTCGCATGCCGAGCAAGATCGATCGATTCATCCGCCTGCCCGACCCGCCCGGCGAAGGCGCGCGGCTCATTCTGCTGGAGTCGGTGATCTTCACCCATGTGCAGAAGCTGTTTCCCGGTTATCAGGTGAAGGCGCAGGGCCTTTTCCGGGTGATCCGCGACAGCGATCTCGAAGTCGAGGAAGAGGCGGAAGACCTCGTGCGCCTGTTCGAGACCGCGCTGAAGCGGCGCCGGCGCGGTTCGGTGATCCGGCTCGAAACCGATTCGCACATGCCGAACGAGATGCGCGCCTTCGTCGCCGAGGAGCTCGACGTTCCGGCGGAGGACGTCATCGCGCTCGACGGCATGCTGGCGATGAAGGATCTGTCCGAGGTCGTCAACCTGCCGCGGCCCGATCTCAAATTCTACTCCTATACCGCGCGCTTCCCGGAGCGGGTGCGCGACAATGGCGGCGATTGCTTCCTGGCGATCAAGCAGAAGGATCTCGTCGTCCACCATCCTTATGAATCCTTCGACGTGGTGGTGCAGTTCCTGATGCAGGCGGCGCGCGACCCCAATGTCGTGGCGATCAAGCAGACGCTCTACCGCACCTCATCGGACAGCCCCATCGTCCGCGCCCTGATCGAGGCGGCGGAGGCGGGCAAGTCGGTGACGGCCCTGGTCGAGCTGAAGGCGCGTTTCGACGAAGAGGCCAATATCCGCTGGGCGCGCGACCTGGAGCGCGCCGGCGCGCAGGTGGTGTTCGGCTTCCTCGAGTTGAAGACCCACGGCAAATTGTCGATGGTGGTGCGCCGCGAGGGCGGCGCGCTCGTCACCTACTGCCATATCGGGACCGGCAATTACCATCCGGTCACCGCCAAGATCTACACCGACATTTCGCTGTTCACCGCCGAGCCGGCGATCGCGCGCGACGTCTCGCGGATCTTCAATTTCATCACCGGCTACGCCGAACCGGCGGGGCTGGAGCGCATGGCGGTTTCGCCCTTCTCGCTCAAGAAGAAGCTGCTCGACCACGTCGCGCAGGAAATCGCGCACGCCAAAGCGGGGCGCCCCGCCGCGATCTGGGCCAAGTGCAACGCCCTGGTCGATCCGGAAATCATCGACGCCTTCTACGCGGCGAGCCAGGCCGGCGTGTCGATCGACCTGGTGGTGCGCGGCATCTGCAGCCTGCGCCCCGGCATTCCGGGCCTGTCCGAGAACATCCGCGCCAAATCGGTGATCGGCCGCTTCCTCGAACATTCCCGCATCTACGCCTTCGGCGACGGCCACGGCCTGCCGCACCGCAAGGCGGCGGTCTATATTTCCTCCGCCGATCTGATGCAGCGCAATCTCGACCGCCGCGTCGAAGTTCTGATGCCGGTGACCAATCCGACCACCCACGAGCAGGTGCTGGAGCAGATCATGCTCGCCAATCTGATCGACAACCGTCAATCCTACCGCATCCTGCCCGACGGTTCGAGCGTGCGCGTCGAATGCGGCCCGAACGAGGAGCATTTCAACGTCCATAAATATTTCATGACCAATCCGTCGCTTTCGGGACGCGGCAAGGCGCTGCGCGAGTCGAGCCCCAAGAGCCTTCAGAAAAAGGCCGGACGGCACAGAACGAACAAGGACGACGCGTGATGAAGGGACAGGGCAGGCTGCCGGGCGCGCGACCGACGGCGATCGTCGACATCGGCTCCAATTCCGTTCGTCTGGTCGCCTACGAGGGTTTGTCGCGCGCGCCGACGCCTCTGTTCAACGAAAAGGCGATCTGCGGCCTCGGCAAGGGCGTCGCGACCAGCGGCGAAATCGCGCAGGACGGAATCGACCGCGCGCTCGAAGCCTTGCGGCGCTTTCGCAAGCTCTGCGAATTCATGGAGATCGAGGACATCCGGCCGGTGGCGACGGCGGCCTCCCGCGACGCGCGCAACGGCCCGAAATTTCTCGCCGCGGCCGGCGAGGCGATCGGCCGCCCGATCGAGCTGATCTCCGGAAATCGCGAAGCCGAATTGTCGGGTTACGGCGTGATTTCGACCTGCCACGGCGCCGATGGCGTGGTCGGCGATCTCGGCGGCGGTTCGCTGGAGCTGATCGACGTGAAGGCCGGCGGCGTCGGAGCCGGGGTCTCGCTGAAGCTCGGCGCTCTGGCGCTGATGGACGCCTCGGGCCGCTCGCCGAAAAACGCCCTGCGGATCGCCAAACAGACAATGGCCGCCTGCGCGCCGCTCGACCATCTGCGCGGACGCACGCTCTATGTCGTCGGCGGCGCCTGGCGCTCGCTCGCCAAACTGCACATGGCCCAGCGCAATTATCCGCTCGACGTCATGCACGGCTATGTCATTCCGGCGCGCGAGGCCGCCGATTTCGCTTCGCTGGTCGAACGCGTGGACACCGACGCCCTGGTCGCCGTCGGGGCGATTTCGCAGGCCCGCCGCCCGACGCTGGCCTATGGCGCCGTGGTGCTGGAGGAGATCATCAGGCGCGGCAAGCCAGGCCGGGTGGTGGTGTCGATCGGCGGCCTGCGCGAGGGCCTGCTCTATGAGCAGCTCGATCCGGAAAGGCGCGCGCGCGACCCGCTGCTGGAAAGCGCGCGCGAGCATAATCTCCTGCGCTCGCGCTCGCCGCGTCACGGCGAGGAGCTGATCCACTGGAGCGACGCCTTCATGGCGTCGAGCCATATCGACGAAACCGCGGAAGAAAAACGCCTGCGCCACGCCGCCTGCCTGTTCGGCGACATCGGCTGGCGGACCTCGCCCGATTATCGCGCCGAACTCTCCCTGAACCTGATCGCCAATTCGCCCTTCGTCGGCGTCGATCACCCGGGGCGCGCCTATCTCGGCATGGCCGTGGCCTATCGCCATCTCGGCGTGGACGAAGATGTCAGTCCGCAGATGCGCGGCCTCGCCACGCCGCGCCTGATGGACCGCGCCCGCATCCTCGGCGTCGTGCAGCGGGTCGCCTATAACCTCTCGGCTTCCTCTCCCGGCGTGCTGCCGCGCACAAAACTGTTGTGCGCCAAGGGCAAGGTGACGCTCACCCTGCCGCGCGACCTCGCCGATCTCGCCGGCGAGCGTCTGAACGTGCGGATGAAGCAGCTCGCCAGGCTGATCGGCCGCGCCCATGAGATTGCGATCGAGTGACGCCGGCGCGTTGAAAGCGACGGATGGCGTTCGCGCCGACCGGCCGGTTATTTGAGGCTTTCCGCCGGCCGATGTCGCCGGGAATTATCAGGTTGACCGGCCCGCCGCGACAGGTAGTCTTCCTTCAAGGGGACACGAAATTGCCCAACAAGCTCTATTACGGGGATAACCTCACGGTTTTACGCGAGAGCATCGCGGACGAGAGCGTTGACCTGATTTATCTCGACCCGCCGTTCAATTCGAACGCCTCGTACAATGTCCTTTTCAAAGCGCCGTCCGGCGAACAATCGCAGGCGCAGATCGAAGCCTTCGACGACACTTGGCATTGGAACAAATCGGCCGAACGCGCTTTTGACGAGGTCATGACAGGCCAGCACTCCGACGCCGCCATCATGCTCAAGGCCATGCGTTCGGCGCTCGGCGAAAATGACATGATGGCCTATCTCGCGATGATGGCCGTGCGCTTGATCGAATTGCACCGCGTGTTGAAGCCTACCGGATCTCTTTATTTGCATTGCGACCCAACCGCGAGCCATTATTTGAAAATTCTTTTGGATGCCGTCTTCCAGCCTGACCGTTTCGCAAATGAAATTATTTGGCAACGATCAACCGGCAAAAGCCTGATGAAAAGGCGGTTGCCGAACAATCATGATGTTATTCTGTTCGTTCAGAAGGGATCGCAATCTACTTGGAATGAGACTGCCGCATTCACGCCTTACGATCAAGCGGCGTTGCTAGATCGTACTCGCGAGAAATATAGTCAGGAAGACCCTGATGGGCGTCTATATCAAATGGATAACCTGATAAATCCAAATCCTAATCGGCCTAATCTAACTTACGAATTTCTTGGCGTGACCAGAGTTTGGCGTTGGACGAAGGCGCGGATGCAAGAGGCTTATGACGCCGGTTTGGTTGTTCAGTCAAAACCGGGAATGGTTCCACGTTTCAAACGATATTTGGACGAGCAACGAGGCTTGCCTATTGGGGACGTTTGGACCGACATTCCGCCGCTAAACTCACAGGCGCAGGAACGCCTAGGCTACCCGACGCAAAAGCCCGTTGCGCTGTTGGAACGCATTATTTCCGTCTCGTCTGATCCCGGCCACGTGGTGCTTGATCCGTTCTGCGGATGCGGCACCACCGTCCATGCCGCGCAAAAGCTTAATCGCCGATGGATCGGCATAGACGTAACACACCTCGCCATTGCGCTAATCGAGCGCCGCCTGAGGGCGGCATTTCCTGGTATTGCCTATGAGGTTCATGGCGTCCCGAAAGATGCAGCTGGCGCGCGCGATCTTGCCGAGCGCGACAAGCACGAATTTCAAAAATGGATCGTCGCGACCATCGAAGGCCAGCCATACAAAGGCGGCAAGAAAGGCATGGATCGCGGCATCGACGGCTATCTGCACTTCCGCGACGCCGACAAGAAGCCTCAGTTCGCCATCATTTCCGTGAAGGGCGGCGGCATGAAGTCAGGCGACATTCGCGACCTCAAGGGAACCATGGAGCGCGAAGGCGCTGCTCTCGGAGTGTTTCTAACGCTCCATTCCCCAACGCGAGAAATGGAAAAGGAAGCGGCGTCGGCTGGTTTTTATGAAACGGGCGGAAGGAAATTCCCTCGGGTTCAGATTTTGACTGCCGAACAGGTCATCGACAATCGTCGCCCACAGGTTCCGTTCGGCTTTACCGAGAGTTTGAAAAAGGCCGGCCGCGAAACTGCCAACGTCCAAGGCACGCTGCTCTGAACCGCCCTTAATTTTGATGGCTTCTCCGGTTCGCTCAAATTCCCGCACGAGCGAACGGGATAAAAAACCTTCTCAGCCGCGGACTTCGATCTCCATCGCGAAAACCCGCTGCGCGCCGGGCGCGATCGAGACCACGCCGGGGCGCTCGGCGTATTCGCCGTCGAATCCGGCCGGCGCGGCGTAGCCCTGCCAGGGTTCTATGCACAGGAAGGGCGCGTCCGGCTTGGTCCATAGTGCGAGATGCGGCAGGTCCGGGAAAGAAAAGGCCAGCGACGGGCCGCCGGAAGGGCCGTAGGTGAGGCGCCGGCTGGCGAGACGGTCGAAAATCAAGGCGCCTTCGGCGAACAGGTCGTGACTGAGCTTCAGACGCCGTCCGACGACGGGCGTCGGAACGTCGCGCGGCGCGATCAGGCCGTCGTCGAGCCGGCGGACCGGCGCGGTTTCGTCCTTCTCGAATTCGATCTCATGCGGGCCGTTCCCGTGAGGCAGGGGCCAGCGGAAGGCCGGGTGGAAGCCGAAGGAAACGGGCAGGGGAACGTCGCCGGGATTGGCCACGGTCGCGGCGATGGCGAGCGTCGCCCCGCGCAATTCATGGGCGACGTCGAGGCGGAAGCGATAAGGAAAGCCGGCGCGGGTCGCCTCGCTGTCTTCGAGACGCTGCACGGCGCGCGTGGCCGAGACCGACACGGTCTCGAAACGGCTGCGCCGGGCGAAGCCATGCTGGGGAAGGGGATAGGATTTTCCGCCGACCTTGATGTGGTCCCCGGCCGCGCGGCCCACCATGGGAAAGAGCAGGGGCGCGCGGCCGTTCCAATATTGCGGGTCGCCGTTCCAAAGGAAATCCCGTCCCGCGTTGTCGCGCAGGCGTTGCAGTTCGGCGCCCAAAGCGGCGATCTCGATTTCGATCCGGTCGTTGGCGAGAGCGATCGCGTCGGTCGTCATTATTTTGCTCCTTCCGCGGGCTTGTGGACGCGGGTCCAGGCCTCGTGGTCGATTTCGGTCTGTTTCGCATAGGCCACGGCGAAATCGGCGATGGCTTCGTCGAAGGCGTCGCTGTCGCCCATATAGCCCGACATCAGCGCCGGATCGCCCGAGCGGGCGTGGGCGCGCGCCAGGGTGCGGCCGCACAGCCGCGCGTAATCGGCGACGCCCGCCTCTTCGGCGACTTCGCTCATGACGCCGAGACGGCGGTTTTTCAGGATGCGGACGTAATATTGTCGGCCCGATCGCTTGTTCCGGGTCCAGCCGAGAAAGATATCGCTCGCGGCCTGCATCATGCGCTGGCCCTCGACCACCCTCCGGCCCTGATGGCCCCGAAACGCGAGGCGGTCGTCCAGAACTTCGAGCACCGAATGGACGGCCTCCTTCACCTGCAGAAAGATCGGCTCTTCATCGCCGGTCATGTAGAGGCCGACATAGCAATAAGTGCCGACCGAGCCGACGCCCACCGCCTTGAACACGAAATCCCGCAGCGCGTAGCGCTCGAGCAGAGTGCGGACCGCCGGCGCGAGCATGTCGCGGTAGGCCGCGAGGTCGGCTTTGGGGTCGAACCCCCTGGCCGCGTCCGAATCCGGCGGGAAGTGGAAGATGCGCGGCGCCTTGTCGTGGATGATGGGCGCGCCGGATGCGGCGAGATGGGGGAAATTGTCGTCGCGATCGAGACCCCTGCCGCGCGCGCGGGCGATCAGGACCTCGATCTTGCGGCGCAGGGCGGCGTTGCGGAATTTCCGCGTCTCGCTTTCGAGGTCGATCCGGCTGTGCCAGATTTCAAGCGGCGTCAGATAGGAAAGGCTGTCCATGCGCCTGCGATAGGCGCGCACGGCGCCGGCCGCCAGCGCGTGGCGTTTTTCCGCCGCCAGCCCCAGATCGGCGGCGGCGACCGCGATGCTGGCGGCGAGCCGCTTCAAATCCACGGTGAAATCGACGCCGGGCAGCGTTTCGTCGAAATCGTTGATGTCGAAAAGAATATTGTCCTCGGGCGTGGCGAAGGCGCCGAAATTCATCAGATGGCAATCGCCGCAGGCCTGCACGCTGGCGCCGACCATCGGCTGCCATTTCAGATCGTGCGCCATCACCGCCGCGGCGCCGCGCAGATAAGCGAAGGGATTGGACGCCATGAGCTGTGCGCGCAACGGGACCAGCGCCGGCAGGCGGGTTCCGTTCTGCGCTTCGAGGATCGCATTGGCGTCGCGGTCCATCGGCCCGACCAGCTTGCCATGGGCGCCGCGCGGCGTGACCTTGCGCAGGCTCTTGCCCTTGGCGTAGCGTTCCGCGCGGCTCGGGAGAGGGGAAGTCATCGGGCGCTCCGTCGAGGTTGTCTGCGCTGACAATTTGCGCGCGAGCATAATCGCCCCGCGCGCCGACGCAAGGCGGCGCATGAGCGCAGTTCAGGCGAACAGGGCCGGAAGCGGCGCCAGCAAAAAGTTCTCGCGCAGGAAATCCTTCAGGCCCGCGGCGATTTCGACCGCGCCGGGCCCGTCGCCATGGACGCAGACGCTGTGGATCGGCGTCGCCAGGATTTTTCCGCTTCGCGCGACGAGTTCCCGGGCTTCGAGCATGACCGCGACATGGGCGCGGCAGGCGGCGGCGTCATGGAGCACCGCGCCCGGTTGGGAACGCGGGGTCAGCGCGCCGTCGTCCTCGTAGGTCCGATCGGCGAAGATTTCGAGCGCGACCCTCAACCCCGCCGCCGCCCCGGCCTCGGCCAGCCGGGAATGGGGGGGCGCGAGCAGGATCAGATTTTCGCCGTAAGCCTTGATCGCGCGTGAAACAGCCTGGGCGAGCGCGGCGTCGCGACAGGAATCGTCGCTCAGCGCGCCATGCGGCTTCACATGGCGGACGCGCCCGCCTTCGGCCTTGGCGAAACCGTCAAGCGCGCCGATCTGGTACAGAACCAGAGCCTCGACCTCTTCCACCGAACAACGCATGGAGCGGCGTCCGAAGCCTTGCAGGTCGGGATAGGACGGATGGGCGCCGATGCTGACCCCCGCGTCGAGCGCGGCGCGAACCGCGCGCCGCATGGTGACCGGATCGCCGGCGTGAAAGCCGCAGGCGAGACTGGCCGATTGCACGATGCGCAAAAGATTCGCATCGTCGCCCATGCGCCAGGCGCCAAAACTTTCGCCAAGATCGGCGTTGAGATTGATTTTTTTGGGCATGGAAGGCCGGAATTTTCGCTTAACCCCCTTATTATATGACGATTTCCCGCCCTTGCGGGGATAAAATCGCGCTGCGAAACTTCGTTAATTTTCAAGCAAGAATTGTGGCGCAGACTTGCAATTCGGTTAAAATCTTTTCGCCGCATCTGGCGGGCGAAGCGGGCGGCGCATAAATTGCATGATGGATGATGCGCTCATCCATTCCGTCGGGCGCCCGTACGAATGCCGGAATTGTCGCGTTCAAGGGGGAGGTTCGAGGGACTGGGGCAGGGACGCATCGGATCTTGAGGAGAGGACGCCTTGTTCACGCGTGAGAGCAATCCAGGCATGATCGATCCGAACCGCACCGCGGCCGCGCGCGACATGGATGTGACGCAATCCCCGCGCGACATTCGCCTTCCGGCCACGGTCCTGGCCGGAAGGGGCGGCAAGAAATCTTCCGGCGACGGACCCGGTCAGGGAACCGGAACGGCGGTGATCACCCGCGTCAAGCCGAAAACCCAGCGCCCGTCGATGTATCGGGTCCTGCTGCTGAACGACGATTATACGCCGATGGACTTCGTGGTCGGCGTGTTGTGCTCATTTTTCCATAAGAACGTCGAAGACGCCAATCGCATCATGTGGCAGGTCCACAACAACGGCGTCGGCGAATGTGGTGTTTATACATACGAAGTCGCCGACACCAAGGTGACCCAGGTCATGGAGTACGCCCGCAAGCATCAGCATCCGCTTCAATGTGTCATGGAAAAGAAATGAGGTTGAACCAATGCCGTCCTTCTCCCGCAACCTCGAACAGACCCTGCATCGCGCGCTCGCCGCCGCCTCAGAGCGCCGGCATGAATATGCGACGCTCGAACATCTCCTGCTGAGCCTGCTGGACGACGCGGAAGCCGCCGCCGTCATGCGCGCCTGTTCCGTCGATATCGAGGCGTTGCGCAAGAGCGTGCTCGGTTATATCGAGCATGAGCTCGACAATCTGGTCACGGAACTGCACGAGGATCCCAAGCCCACCTCGGGCTTCCAACGCGTCATCCAGCGCGCCGTGATCCACGTGCAGTCCTCGGGCCGCGAGGAGGTCACCGGCGCCAATGTGCTGGTGGCGATCTTCGCCGAACGCGAGAGCCACGCCGCCTATTTCCTGCAGGAGCAGGAGATGACCCGCTACGACGCGGTCAATTACATCAGCCATGGCATCGCCAAGCGTCCGGGCCATTCCGACCCGACCAAGGCCCCGCGCGGCGTCGAGGAGGAGCCCGACCGCGCCGAATCCGCCCGCGAAGGCAAGGAGCACGATTCCAAGAAGAAGGAAACGGCGCTCGAAGCCTATTGCGTCAACCTGAACAGCAAGGCGAAAGAGGGCCGGATCGACCCGCTGATCGGCCGCGAGGCGGAAGTGCAGCGCACCATCCAGGTTCTGTGCCGCCGTCACAAGAACAATCCGCTGCTGGTCGGCGACCCCGGCGTCGGCAAGACCGCGATCGCGGAAGGGCTCGCCCGCAAGATCGTGCGCGGCGAAACGCCGGAAGTGCTCAAGGGCGCGACGGTTTACGCCCTCGACATGGGCGCGCTGCTCGCCGGAACCCGCTATCGCGGCGATTTCGAGGAGCGCCTCAAGCAGGTGATGAAGGAAATCGAGCAGCACAAGAAGGCGATCCTGTTCATCGACGAGATCCATACGGTGATCGGCGCGGGGGCGACCTCCGGCGGCTCCATGGACGCCTCCAACCTGCTCAAGCCCGCGCTCGCGCAGGGGGGCCTGCGCTGCATCGGCTCGACCACCTACAAGGAATTCCGCCAATATTTCGAGAAGGACCGGGCCCTGGTCCGGCGCTTCCAGAAGATCGACGTCAACGAGCCGTCGATCCCGGACACGATCGAAATCCTGAAGGGCTTGAAGCCTTATTTCGAGGAGTTCCACAAGCTGCGCTACACCAATGACGCCATCAAGGCGGCGGTGGAGCTGTCGGCGCGCTATATCCACGACCGCAAGCTGCCGGACAAGGCGATCGACGTGATCGACGAGACGGGCGCCTCGCAGATGCTGAGCCCCGAACCCAAGCGCAAGCGCACGATCGGGGTGAAGGAGATCGAGGCGACCGTCGCGACCATGGCGCGCATTCCGCCCAAGTCGGTGTCGAAGGACGACGCCGAGGTGCTGCAGCATCTCGAAACGACCTTGCGCCGCGTGGTTTATGGCCAGGACGACGCCATCGCGGCCTTGTCCTCTTCGATCAAACTGGCCCGCGCCGGCCTGCGCGACGCCGAAAAGCCGATCGGCTGCTATCTGTTCTCCGGCCCGACCGGCGTCGGCAAGACCGAGGTCGCCAATCAGCTCGCCAAGGCGCTGGGCGTCGAAATGGTGCGCTTCGACATGTCGGAATATATGGAGCGCCATACCGTGAGCCGCCTGATCGGCGCGCCTCCCGGCTATGTCGGCTTCGAGCAGGGCGGCCTTCTGACCGACGCCGTGGACCAGCATCCCCATTGCGTGCTGCTGCTCGACGAGATCGAAAAGGCCCATCCCGACCTCTACAACATCCTGTTGCAGGTCATGGACCACGGCAAGCTGACCGACCACAACGGCAAGCAGATCTCATTCCGCAACGTCATTCTGGTGATGACCACCAACGCCGGCGCGGCCGATATGGCGCGCCCTGCCTTCGGCTTCACGCGGGCCAAACGTGAGGGCGACGACGTGGAGGCGATCAACCGCATGTTCGCGCCGGAATTCCGCAACCGGCTCGACGCCGTGGTGCCTTTCGCCCATCTGCCGACCGAGGTCATCGCCAAGGTGGTGGACAAGTTCATCATGCAGCTCGAAGCGCAACTGGCGGACCGCAATGTCGCCATCGAGCTTTCCGACGAGGCGCGGCTCTGGCTCATCCAGCGCGGCTATGACGAATCAATGGGCGCTCGGCCGATGGCGCGGGTCATTCAGACCCATATCAAGACGCCGCTCGCCGACGAGGTTCTGTTCGGGCGGCTCAAGAACGGCGGCACGGTGCGCGTCGTGACGGCAGGCTCGGGCGACGACGCCAGGCTCGCCTTCGTCTTCCCCGACGGGCCGGTGCTGCCGCGTCCCGACAAGGAGCTCGTCGAGGCGCGGCGCAAGAAGGCGCGCGTCGAGCCGGAAACCCGCGCCCGCAAAGCCAGACCGAAAGCGGCGACGGCGCCCGCCGGGCCAGCGAAATAGGCCCGCGCCGGTCGAAGCGAGATCGCGGCGGCCCCGACGGGCCGCCGTTTTTTTTGCCGCGAGGGGCGGAACAGGAACAGGATTTGCGGTTTTCCCGAAGTGGCGCCCGCGAGGAAAAACGCCAAACTCCGCCAGGCCCGGCCCGACAAGGGCGTCGAAATGCGGGCAGGGGAAGTAGAAGTCGATCGCGCTCCGGTCGGAGCGCGGCTGCGCTTGTGACCGGCGGAATGGTCGTTTAAGGTTTCCGCGCGTAAGGGGTTCGTCGAAAAAATTTGCGTTTTCCGGCGACAGGCCGACCGGATGTTTTGAGTTTCGTTTCGGACCCGGCAGGGGTCGCGGGGGGCGTCATTGAATGAAACTTTGAGCGTTGCGGGCGTCGCATCGCATGCCGAGCCGTCCGCGCCCGAAAATTTCGTCGTCGCCGAAATCGCCCCGTCTTCACTGGAATGGCTTCATGGCGGTTCGCTGTTTCGCGCGGGCGCCGACTTCCTGACCGCCGGCAGGATGCGCGGCTGGGCCTTGCGCCTCGACAAGCCGGGCGAGCCGGTTCGGTTGCGGCTCACCATCGCCGGGATCGCCTTTGGCGAAATCGAAACCGGGCTCCCGCGTCCCGATCTGGAAACGGATCTGCCCGGCAATGTCGCCGGCTTCGAATTCGCGTTGACCCAATGGGGCCTCGAACGGCCGCTCGCGGCGCTGAACAAATTGCGGGCCATCGATAAAGCCGGCCTGGCGGCGTCGGCGGATCTGGTCCTCGATTTCGCGGACCAGCCGTCGCGGATCGACGTCGCGGCGCTGGGACTGACCAATCAGGCGCTGCGCGATCAACTCGGCGTCGCTCTGGCGGCGTCTTTCGAAACCTCTTCGGCGCCGCCGGAGCCTTGGCGCGCGCCCGCGCAGCCCACGCTCGATCTCGTTCATGCGGCGGCCGCCGATCTCGACAATCCGTCTTTTGGCGCGCGCTTCCGGCTTGGGCTGGATCATTTCGGGGATGGCGCGCTGAAGGGCTGGGCGGTCGATCTGGTCCGGCCGCGGACGCCGATCAAGGTCATGGCCGCCTTCGACGGCGTCGAACTCGATCGGACGACGACTTCGCAAGCGCGGCCCGACCTGTTCCAACTTCTGCCGAACAATGTCGCCGGCTTTTCCTTCGATCTGCGTTCCTGGCCGAATGACAGGCTCCAGCGTCTGGAGCGGGGAATCGCCGCGGGTCCGGGACGGCCGGACGCTAGGCCCTGCCGTCTGATCCTCGCCGTTGGCGATGGTTCGACGTCGCTCGAGCTTGGCGTGTTCGGCGTCACAGACGGCGATCTGGCCGGCCAGATCGCGAAAATCCTCTCAGAGCGCCGGGCCGAGGCGGCGAGAGCCGCCGCCGCGCAAGGCGCGCCGAAAATCCCCGGGCGCGCCGCCGCCTTCCGCCGCGACGGATCAAAACCAGATGGTCGCGCTGGCGCGCATGCTCGCGGACGAGCGGCGGCTGATTCTCGACGCGCTCGGCCAGGGCGCCGGCGACGGCCAGAGCCTGCGGGCGGGAGCGCGGCAGCTCGATCTGTCCATGCGCCGCTGGCGTTCCTTCGCCATGACCGAGGAAATCCGCGGGCTGGCGATGATGTCCGACCGGGTGAAGGCGCACGCCGTGGCCATCGCCGACCTGTTCGACGCCGATTTCTACAAGTCGCTGTATGCCGACTTCGTCTCGGATATTGACAATCCGCTGCTGCACTATGTTCTGATCGGCTGGCGCGCGGGCCTTCGTCCCCACCCGCTGCTCGACGTCCTGTTCTACCGGCGCCAGATGGGGGCGGCGCAGGGCGATCCGCTCCTGCATTATATCCAGCAGGGCGCGGCGGCCGGTCTCGATCCCTATCCCTTGTTCGACACGGATTTCTACCGCGCGACCTTCATGAGCTATGCGGAGGAAGAGACCAACCCGCTGCTGCATTACCTGACCATCGGCGGCGCGGCGCGCTTCGACCCGTCGCCTCTGTTCAATACCGAGGCTTTTCTCGCTTCGCTCCCCGACGCGGACGCGATTCTCAACCCGCTGGAACATTTCGTCAGGCATCGGAGGCTGCACGATTTCGCGGTGATCCCGGCTTTCGATCCCCGACTTTACCGCTATCAGATCGAAACCGAGCGCGGCGAGGCCCTGATCGATCCGCCGATCGCCCATTATCTCGGCCATGGCTGCCTGGACGAGACGATTCTGCCCAATCTGTTTCTCGATCCGGCCTTCTATCGGACGCGCAACGAGATCGACCTCCACGAGCCGGCGCTCGTCCATTATCTGCGCGAGGGCGACGCCGGCGGTTTCGCCACCCATCCCTTCTTCTCGACGAAAGTCTACAACGAGGAGCGCGGCGACGACTATGACGGAACCAGCGCAATCGAACATGCGATGAAATCGCCTTCGACCATGCTGCGCTCCGACCACCGCATGAAGACGCCGCTCGACCCGCGTCTGCTCGCCTTCTTCGACGAGCTTCTGGCGTGCCGCGACGATTTCGATCGGGAATTCTACCGCCGGGTCCATCGGGATCTCGAAGATCTCGACGACGAACGAGCTTGACGCGCACTGGCGCCAGCAGCGGCGATCCGGAAGGACGATTCGGCTCGCCCGCTGTCGCTGATGAAGCGGACGGGACTGAAGCATCCGCGACATTCCGCTTGGCTTTTTCGCCGAGGATTATGTCGCGCTCAATCCCGACCTCTCCTATATGAGCGGCGATTTCCTCGCGGCCTTCCACCATTTCGTGACCAGCGGCCGCAGCGAGCGCGACCGCATGTACGGCCGCTGGCAGTTCTACTTCGACGACATCCGGATCGACCTGCCGACCAGCGCGGCGCCCCTGCGCATCGCCCCGCCGCAGGAGCGGATCCATGTCTGCGTGCTGATCCACGCCTTCTATCCCGACATCTGGCAGGAACTGGCGGCTTTCGCGCAGAATTTCCGCGACCGCAGCTTCGACATTTTCATCAATCTGGTGGACCTGTCGTGGACGCCGGAGCTGCACGAGGAAATCCGCGCTCTGGCCCCCGGCGCCTTCCTGCAATTGTCCAACAATTCCGGGCGCGACATCGGCGGCTTCACCCGCCTGCTCGACAATGTCGATATCGACCGCTACGACCTGTTCGCCTTCATGCACACCAAGAAGAGCCCGCATATCGCGATCGAGCGCGCCGACCATTGGCGGCGCACCCTGCTGCGCGCCATCGCCGGCAGCCCCGAGGTCGCCGATGAATGCGTCGACATGATGCTGGACGATCCCTCGATCGGCATGATCGGCGCCAAGGAATGGCGCTCTTCCGACATGGGCAAGAATTTCGATGCAATATGAGCGGCTGCTCGATCTGCTCGAAATCACCGGCGCCAATCGCGAGCTTGACTACCTCAGCGGCTTCATGTTTCTGATCCGCGGCGATGTGGTGAAGCGCCTGCATTCCGTCCTGAAACATCAGGAATGGGAATTTGGCGGCGACAAGGACGTCGATTTCCATATCGACGGCCAGATCGCGCATGGCGTCGAAAGAGCCGTTCCGGCTCTCGTTCGTCACATGGGCTATCAAATCGTCTATCGGTAGGCCGCCATGTCGATCACCCTGGTTCTGCACGAAGCCACCCGGACCGGCGCGCCTCGCGTCGGCGGCCTGATCGCCAAGGAGCTGGCGAGCAGCGAGGACGTCCATGTCATCGTTCTCAAGGACGGCCCGCTCGCCCCTTGGCTGAGGGATCTGCTCGGCGACGAGCAGTCTGACCGTGCTCGACGGCGCGAGAATTCGACTTTCGCGTTCCCTTCGAGGAGAGGTTCCGGACGGCCGCGGCGCTGCTGGAGCAGCGGCCGGACGATCTGGTCTATGTGAATTCGCTCGCGGCTTCGGTTTTCGTGCTCGCGGCCAAGGCGGCGGGGCGGCGCGCGATCATCCATGTCCACGAAAAGGCCGACGAGATCGTCCAGCCTGCTGCGCCATGTCCTCACCAAGATCGAGGTCATGGCGGTGGCCGACGGCGCGGTGCTCGCCGCGGGCGACCTGTTCCGCGACGTGCTCGACGTCTTTGGCATGATTCCGGCCAGGACCGTCGATTTCGGCATCGCCATCGACATCGAGGCTGTGCGCGCACTGGCGGACGGAGACGCCGGCGCCCGCGCTCAACGCCGCCGGCGAGCCCTTCGAAAAGGGCGAGCGTCTGGTCGTGGGCATGTGCGGCCACGCCTCGCCGCGCAAGGGTTCGGACATTTTTCTGGCCACGGCGGAAGCGGCCCCGGACTGCGATTTTCTGTGGGTCGGCGGCTGGACGCCCGACGAGTCGATCGAAAACACGGCCTACGAGGATTTCGTCGAGAAGAAACCGCCCAATCTTTATGTGGCCGGCGCGGTCGACAACCCATACGCCCATATCGGCCAGATGGACCTGTTCTTCCTGTCGTCGCGCGAGGATCCCAATCCCCTGGTGCTCGCCGAGGCCATGGTCCTGCGCAGGCCGCTGCTCTGCTTCTCCAAGACCACCGCGGTCGCGGACCGGCTGGGGCGCAGCGCAATTCTCTGCCACGGCCTGCCCAATGCCGAGGACGCTGTGCGGGTGATCAAGGCTTGCACGCCCGAAAAATTGCGCTCGGAGGCCTTCCGCAGCCTGGCCGATTCCTGGATTTCAACCTTCGATTTAAGGGAAAAGATGCGTGATATCATGAAATTGATTGAAGATATTCGTGCGGCGAACGAAGAGGCGCCGGAGGTTTTCAACGGTGACGAGGCCGCGAGCGAGGAAGCTGCGCTGTGAAGGCTGTTCTGCTCGCTGGCGGACTGGGCACCCGCCTTTCCGAAGAGACGACGATCAAGCCCAAGCCGATGGTGGAAATCGGCGGCCGGCCGATCCTGTGGCACATCATGAAAATCTACGCCGCCCATGGCGTGAACGAATTCGTCGTCTGCCTCGGCTACAAGGGCTATGTCATCAAGGAATGGTTCCATAACTACTTCCTCCATTCCTCGGACGTGACCTTCCATCTCGCCACCAACGAAATGGTGCTGCATCGCGCCGCCGCCGAGCCGTGGTCGGTGACCCTGGTCGAGACCGGCGAGGACACCCAGATTGGCGGGCGCATCAAACGCGTCCTGCCCTATGTCAAGGACGACGAGGCCTTCTGCCTGACCTATGGCGACGGCGTCGGCGATGTGGATATTTCGGCGGTGATCGACCTGCATCGCCGTTCCGGGCGGCTGGCGACGGTCACCGCGACCCAGCCGCCGGGCCGTTTCGGCGCCTTGCGCTTCGAAGGCGACAACGTTCTGGGCTTTCAGGAAAAGCCGGTCGGCGACGGCGGCTGGATCAATGGCGGCTTTTTCGTCTGCTCGCCCAAGGTCGGCGATTATATCGAGGACGACAGCACCGTCTGGGAGCGCGAGCCGCTGGAGCGGCTCGCTTCGGAAGGCCAGCTCGGCGTGCATTTCCATCACGGCTTCTGGCAGCCGATGGACACTTTGCGCGACCGCCGTCAGCTCGAAGAACTCTGGGCGGCCGGCAAGGCGCCCTGGAAGGTCTGGTAAATCATCCGCGCCGGCTTCCCGGCTGTTTCTCTCCGCATTGGGGCGCTCATGAAAATTCTCGTCACCGGCAACCAGGGCTATATCGGCCCGCTTCTCGGCCGCCATCTGCGCCGGGTCTGGCCGAACGCCACGCTCATCGGCCACGACACCGGCTATTTCGCTCTGTCCACCACCAACGCGCCCGTCTGGCCGGAGCGCGTCTATGACGCGCAGATCAACGGCGACGTGCGCGAGCTTCCGGCCTCGCTGCTGGAAGGCGTCGACGGCGTGGTCCAGCTCGCCGCCATTTCCAACGATCCGATGGGCCAGACCTTCGCCGAGGTGACCGATCAGGTCAATCGCGGCAGCTCGGTGCGCCTCGCCGAACTCGCGGCGGCGGCGGGGGTGAAACATTTCGTCTTCGCGTCGAGCTGCAGCGTCTACGGCTTTGCGCCGGGCGCCGCGCGACGCGAGGGCGATCCGCTCAATCCGCAGACCGCCTACGCCCGCTCCAAGATCGACACCGAAAAGGCCCTGGCGGGGATGGACCTCAAGGGCATGGTCGCGACCTCGCTGCGCTTCGCCACCGCCTGCGGCATGTCCGACCGGCTGCGCCTCGATCTGGTGCTCAACGATTTCGTCGCCTCGGCCATCGCCACCGGCAAAATCACCGTTCTGTCCGACGGCACGCCCTGGCGCCCGCTGATCGACGTGCGCGACATGTGCCGCGCCATCGAGTGGTCGCTGTCGCGCGACGCCGCCAATGGCGGGCCGCTGCTGGCGGTCAATATCGGCTCGGACGTGTGGAACTATCAGGTCAAGGATCTCGCCAACGCGGTCGCCGCCGCCATTCCGGGAACGACGGTTTCGATCAACACCCAGGCCCAGCCCGACACCCGCTCCTACAAGGTCGATTTCAGCCTGTTCCGCTCGCTCGCGCCCAACCACCAGCCGCAGATCACGCTGGAGCGCTCGATCGAACTGCTGCGCGAGGGACTGTCGGGCATGGGCTTCGCCGACGCCAATTTCCGCGCCTCGACCTTCATGCGGCTGAAGATGCTGCAGGCCCATCTCGACGCCGGCCGCCTGACCGGCGACCTGCGCTGGGCCGAAGGTTTCCTGGAAAGGGCATAGGGCGTCTACAGGCGCCTGTCTTTCGACGGGCTATGGGGCGTCTACAGACGCCCGTCTAAAAAAGGGATGGGGATGAAATTTCACGAAACGCCGCTCAAGGACGCGCGGGTGATCGAACTGGAAAAGCGCGGCGACGACCGCGGCTTTTTCGCCCGCATGTTCTGCGAAAGGGAATTTGCCGCCGCCGGGCCTCGAAACCCGCTTCGTCAACATGAATAATTCGCTGTCGGGCGCCAAGGGCACCTTGCGCGGCATGCATTACCAGCTTGGCGACGCCGCCGAGGTCAAGGTGGTGCGCTGCGTGCGCGGGGCGCTGTGGGACGCGATCGTCGATCTGCGGCCGGATTCGCCGACTTTCGGCAAATGGTTCGGCGAGACGCTGACCGCCGAAAACCGGCTGATGATGTATGTGCCGCGCGGCTTCGCCCACGCCATCCTGACGCTCGAGCCGGACACCGAGGCGCTCTATCTGGTGTCGAGTTTCTACGCGCCGCAGGAAGAGCGCGGCGTGCGCTGGAACGACCCGAAATTCGGCGTGCAATGGCCGATCCAGCCGGTCGAACTGTCGCCCAAGGACGCCGCCTGGCCGGATTTCAACGCGGAATTTCACCAGCCTGAGCGGTTGCGGGGCCTGAAATGAAAATCCTGCTCACCGGAGCGAGTTCATTCTCCGGCATGTGGTTCGCCGAAAAGCTTTTCGCGCGCGGCGCAAAAGTGGTGGCGCCTTTGCGCGGGACGGCGGAGAGCTATTCCGGCGTGCGCGGCGGAAGAGTCGAGCGCCTGCGGCAAATCGCGGAAATCGTGCCGGAATGTTCGTTTCGGCGACGATAAATTCATGGCGCTCGTCAGGGATGCGCCGTTCGACGCCTTTTGTCATCACGCAGCCCATGTCGCGGATTACCGCAGCATGGATTTCGACGTTGTCGGCGCCGTGGCCGCCAATACCCGCAATCTGCGCGCCGTGCTGGAAAGTCTGGCCAGGAACGGCCTGAAGGCGGTGGTGGCGACGGGCAGCGTTTTCGAGCAGGACGAGGGCGCGGGCAACGCGCCGATGCGCGCCTTTTCGCCCTATGGCCTGTCCAAGGGGCTGACCTGGCAGGTGCTGAAATATTGGTGCGTGATTTCAGGCCTGCCGCTCGGCAAATTCGTCATCGCCAATCCTTTCGGACCGTATGAAGAGCCGCGTTTCGGCGCCTATCTGGTCAACACCTGGCGCAAGGGCGAGACGGCGGAAGTCCGCACCCCGCGATATTTGCGCGACAATATCCATGTCGACTTGCTGGCCTTGGCTTATGCCGGCTTTGTAGCTGAGTGCGTGGAGAAAAGGGAAGGGCGCCGTTTCGGCCCCTGCGGCTATGTCGAAACCCAGGGCGCCTTCGCCCAGAGAGTCGCGGCCGAACTGGGGCCCCGCCTGGGGCTCGAATGCAACGTCCGCCTCGCGACCCAGACCGATTTCTCCGAACCGCTCGCCCGGATCAATACCGACATCATCGACCCCGCCGCCTATGGATGGGACGAGGGCGCGGCGTGGGACGCCATGGCGGCGTCATACAATCGCGGCTAGTGGTAGAATCGCACGCTTGGCGCCCACTGGCGATGACCGGTTTCGGCTCGTTGCGGTCTTGAGAGATGAAGGTCCCGCCGCCCGCTGTCGCGCACTCAGCGGACCTTCCGATTGTCAGACGAACCAGCGCTCGTGACCCGAGGCGGTCGTACGCCAAACTTGCCGGACACGTCAGTCAACATCTCAAAGCTGTCGTTCTCGGGAACAAGTTCGCGTGGTCAATTGGCGGCCCGCTTCCGCTTTCCATGACAGAGATCATGCAGAAGCCACGCCCAATTCGCGCCTTGTCGACGCGCCCAGCATCGTCTTGCGGATTCGCGTCGAATGGAGAGAGTCCCAAATTCTGATGCGAAACTCGAAAAATTGATCGCCAATCGCCGTTGCGTGACAGCGGCGAGCTATCCTACGGTTATTTGTCGTATTCCTGGATCTTGCATCTATTCAGTCAGTGACGCCCGGCGAGCCCGCCGCGGGTTCCGACCCTGGCGCGCGCCGCCGAACGTTCGGGCCACCGGAAAACTCAGGGGCGCGACATGAAGGAGCAGACCGATGATTCCCTTGCGTGATCTGCCCGCGCCGCTCGCCGCCCTGCGGGAGCTGGCGCTCGATCTGCGCTGGACATGGAGCCACGAGGCGGACGAACTCTGGGCCCGCGTGGACAATGTCTTGTGGCGGGGAACGCGAAATCCATGGACCGTCCTGGAAGACGTCTCGGCCCCACGTCTGGCCGAACTTGCGGCGGACGCAAGTTTCGTCGCGCATCTCGATCGGCTCGTCGCGGCGCGGCGCGCTTACCTGACCGACCGGAGCTGGTTCGCCGAAGCGCGGCCGGGCGCGCCGCTGGGCGGCGTCGCCTGGTTCAGCATGGAGTTCGGTCTTGGCGAGGCGCTGCCGCTATACGCTGGGGGGCTTGGCGTGCTCGCGGGCGATTTCCTGAAGGCGGCGAGCGACCTCGGCGTACCGGTCATCGGGATCGGCCTGTTGTACCAGGAGGGCTATTTCCGCCAGATGATCGACGCCAATGGACGGCAGTTGGAGGCCTTTCCCTATAACGATCCGTCGAGCATGCCCATTGAGCCCGTGCGCGAGGCGGGCGGCGGCTGGCTGCGCATTCCGGTCGAGCTTCCGGGGCGGACGCTGCAATTACGGGTGTGGCGCGTCATCGTCGGGCGGACGAGGCTTTATCTGCTGGACAGCAACGATCCGGTGAACGGCCCGGTGGATCGGGGCATCGCGGGCAAGCTCTATGGCGGCGGCGGCGAGATGCGGATGCTGCAGGAGATCGTCCTGGGAATTGGCGGCTGGCGCCTGGTCGAGGCGCTGCATCCCGAAATCGAGGTCTGTCACCTGAACGAGGGGCACGCCGGCTTCGCCGTGCTGGAACGGGCGCGCGCCTTCGCGAAGCGTCATGGTCTGAGTTTCAGCGAGGCCTTGTGGGCCACGCGGGCCGGCAATGTCTTCACCACCCATACGCCGGTGGACGCGGGATTCGACCGTTACCCGTTGGATGGCCTCAGACGTTATGTCCAGGCTTGGGCGGCGGGAGAGCCGACTTTTGCGGAGCTCGAGCAGCTTGGCGTCGCCGAGGGGCCAATCTCCGATGGCGTGCTCAACATGGCCTATCTGGCTGCGCGCCGGGCGTTTTTGAGTTTTGGCGTCAGCCGGCTGCATGGCGCGGTCAGCCGCCGGATTTTTCAGCCGCTGTACCCGCGATGGCCGGAACATGAGGTTCCGTTCGACCATATCACCAACGGCGTTCACGCGCCGACGTGGGATTCCGCCGCGGCCGACGCGATCTGGACGAAGGCCTGCGGCAAGGAGCGCTGGCGTCATGAGACGGAGAACATGGGCGAACGCTGCGAAATGATCGACGACGGGGAGCTATGGGCGTTGCGCGGCGGCGCCCGCGAGGCGCTGGTGCGCGGCGTCCGCGCGCGGCTCGGCGTCCAGCTGGGCGGACGCGGCCACGCCCCCGAGATCGTGGCGGTCAGCGAGACCGTGCTCGATCCCAATGTCCTCACCCTCGGCTTCGCCCGCCGCTTCACCGCGTACAAGCGCCCCGATCTGCTTCTGTCCGATCCGGGTCGCCTGGCGCGTCTGCTCTGCGATGAGACGCGCCCGGCGCAACTCGTACTCGCGGGCAAGGCGCACCCGGACGATGAGGCCGGCAAACGCATGATCGGGGAATGGATTCGGTTCGCGCAGGACAAGCGATACCGTCGCCGGGTGGTGTTTCTGGAAGATTATGACATTTCGCTGGCGCAGGAGCTCGTTTGCGGCGTGGATGTCTGGATCAACACGCCGCGCCGTCCCTGGGAGGCGTGCGGGACCAGCGGCATGAAGGTTCTGGTCAACGGCGGGTTGAATCTTTCGACATTGGACGGATGGTGGGAGGAGGCCTACCGGCCCGATCTGGGCTGGGTGATCGGCGACGGAAAGATCGCGGAATCGGCCGATCAGGACAGCCACGATGCGGAAGAACTCTATGCGGTGCTGGAGCGCGAGGTGGCGCCGACCTTTTACGACCGCGACGCCAGCGGAATCCCGCGCGCCTGGGTGGCGCGCATGCGGCGCAGCATGACTGATCTGACCATGCATTACGGCGCGTCGCGCATGGTGCGCGAATATCTCGACAAGGCCTATCTGCCGGCCGCCGAAGCATTGCATAAGCGCGTCGCGAATGGCGCCGCCGGCGCGAAGGCGATGGCGGCATGGAGTGGGCGCCTGAAGAACGCATGGCCGAACATCCATTTCGGCCAGCCGGATTTCGTCAGGCAGGCCGATGGCTGGGAGGTCTCGGTCCCTGTCTATCTCGGCGAGATCGCCCCCGCGGACGTCCGCATCGAGATCTATGGCGAACCGGTCTCCGGCTCTGCTGCGGAGGTCATAGCCCTCTCGCATGACGGCGCGATCACCGGAGCGCTCGGCGCCTATTTCTGGCGCGGCTCGATTCCTGGCGCGCGGCCGGCGGGCGAATATACGGCGCGCGTTGTGCCGTCGCACGCCGGCGTGCGGACGCCAGCGGAAATCGCTCTCATACATTGGCAAAGATGACGGGCGGTCGAATCGCCGTTCCACCATGACAAGATCGTCGTTTCGTGGCGCGCGCTTCGCCCGCTGACCCGAGCGATACCGCCTGTGGACGTGATCAAAGCGCCGGACGACGGAGCGCGCCGATGTGCGGCCAAGCGCTTGGACGACGCCGCCGCCACGTTGATCTGGCTCATTGCCGGAATCGACGGCTTAATTTAATGTTAAAGTTAAGGAATTGGCCGTTTCAAACTGTCGGCCGTGCTCATGTCCGATCCGACGCGGATCGAGGATCACGCTCAAGATTTGTGACGGTCGTTGCCTGCGGGAACTCAACGCAGGAGCGCGTCATGTTACGGAAATCTCGAGAGAAGCGCTCGTATCAACATTCTTCGGGAGCGCCTCCGTCAAAAAATGTCGGCAGGAAAGAGGATCTGGTCCGGGTCGTTCGCCGCAAGGTCGCGATCCGGAAGGGCGTAGAATTGCGCGACGTGGGCCAGTTGCCCGCATGGGGGGTTGCGCCCGAGCCTGACGTCGCCAAGAATTTAACTAACAGGCCGGCGCTCGATTGGACTCAGGCGGTGCGCGCCGCCACCTCTCGGCTCAAAGAAAAGCTGAATATTGTTGGCGGTGGCGATGTCCCGCAATTACGTGAGATGGCTGAGGATCTGGCGGTCTTGATTTGCGCTTACGGAAGACTTGCCGAGGAGGTCGATCGCATGGAGGCGCGGGAGGAAAACGCCGGCAAAGTCCAAAATCCCACGTAGCACGCCCTTTCGAGTTTTAATGAAGGACGGGGCGGCGTTGGGTGGCGTGAAACCGCTGAAGGGGGCGGAATGAGACCAGCCCGATTGGCGTCGGGTCGAACCGCGAAGAAAGACGACCGCCCGGGTGCGCTGGTCGGGGTTGCTGCTCCGCGCCAGATGTGGCGATCCACCGGCGCTCCCGGGGTGTCCGGCTGATCGGGTCCGTGTTGTGGCTGCCGACGAATGGAGCGCGGCGCCAACGAGCGGCGCCAAATTCTGCTGTTTTGTCCATCGGGGGGGGCGGCCGGTTTTAATTTTAACGGCGGCGAAAAGGATGCGCCCGCAGTCTCCGGCGGCGTTATCGAATTGAACGGCAGTTTGCAGTCGAAAATACGGGTCCGTTAAAAAACGCGGAATTTCCGCTCAGAGCGCATCCTTGCCTTTGCGCCTTCGACCGCTCATCTGCATAGACCGATCCTTAGGTCCAAGACCGCCATCCGCCGTTGGCAGCCTTCGCTGCCGGGAACCAAATGTTCGATTTCGACCACCAGACGGGGAACCTGATCTCCCCGCCTCGGGCGTCCGCAAGAACGCCCATCCCTCGGAAGGCTGGCGGGGAGAGGGGGCGCCGGAGCGCGCGGCAAAAAATCAGATGCGCGTCCAGCTTTCGGAATCACACATGGATTCGCCGATCGCGCAGCCCTTGATGGTCAGGCCGCCCCCGGAAACGGTGACAGTGCCGTTGAAGGTCATCATGCCGGGCATGGAGGGATGTTTCATGTTCGCGCCCTTCCAGACCGAACCGCCGGCGTTGGCCATGCCGTGGCACATTTCGAAGCCCGGCTGGCTGCCCGCGACGATCCTGCAATAGAGCCTGCCGCCGGAGACCGAGACCTTGACCTTGTCGCCGTTTGGCCGCTGGTACATGCCCGCCGGATCCGCGGCCGCGGCCTGGCCGATCATGCCGGCGGTGAACAGGATGGCGACAGCGAATTTTGTGATTTTCATTTGTTTCCTCCCACTTCGGCTTATATCTGCCGTGACGCTACTGACGCGCCTCCGCTATCCTCACATTCAAACTGGCAAATTTCAATACGGATAATCCCAAACCATGCCGTTGCATTTCGCCTATGGCTCCAACATCGACGCCGGCGCCATGGCGCGGCGCTGCCCCGCGGCGCGTATGCTGGGCCGGGCGTTTCTGGCGCGCCATCGCTTCGCCCTGATGCCGGACGGCTTCGCCACCGTCGTCCGTGATTCCTCCGCCACGGTCGCGGGCGTGCTGTGGCAGGTTGGCTTCGGCGATCTCGCGGCCCTTGACCGCTACGAGGGCGTCGCGCAGGGCGCCTATGTCAAATTCTCGACGCCGGTTCTGCGCGAGGGGGCTTCGCCGGTCCGCGCTCTGGTCTATGTCGGCGCGCCCGAAAGAAGCGCCGGACGGGCACCGGCCGACTACATGGCGAAAATTGTCGCCGCCGCCTCCGCCCAGGGGCTTGCGACCGATTATGTCGATTTCCTGCGCCGCGTCGCCGGCGAGGATGTCCCCGAGGCGGCGACGAAATTCCGCGCCATCAAGAATCTCTCCGCCCTGTGAGCCCGCGATGTCCAGCCAGCCGATCGTTTTCCCGAAAATTTCCGACCTGCGCCGCGCCGTCGCGCAATGGCGGGCCGCGGGCGAAAAAGTGGCCCTCATCCCGACCATGGGGGCGCTGCACGCCGGCCATATCTCGCTGATCGAAGCTTCGCGCGGAAAAGCCCGCCGCGCCGTGGTCTCGATCTTCGTCAATCCCACGCAATTCGCGCCCAACGAGGATTTTTCCGCCTATCCGCGCACCTTCGAGGCCGATCTCGCCAAACTGGCGGAGGCCGGCTGCGACGGCTGTTTCGCGCCGATGGCTGCGGAAATGTACCCCGAAGGCTTTTCGACCAAAGTCATTCCCGGCGGCCCGGCGCTGGCCGGGCTGGAAGACAGGTTCCGGCCCGATCATTTCGCCGGCGTGGCGCAGGTGGTCGCCAAATTGCTCAATCAGGCCCAGGCCGATTGCGCCTTTTTCGGCGAGAAGGATTTCCAGCAGCTCGCGGTGATCCGCCGCATGGCCGCCGATCTCGACATCCCGACCAGAATTTTCGGCGCGCCGACCCTGCGCGAGCCGGACGGCCTCGCCATGTCTTCGCGCAATGTCTATCTCTCGACGGAACAGCGCGCGCGGGCGGCGATCTTGTCCCGCGTCCTGCGCGCCAGCGCCGAAAAGATCGGGGCCGGCGCGTCCGTCGGCGAAGTTGTGGCGCAGGCGGGCAGGGACATCGAGGCCGCCGGTTTCCAGCTCGATTATTTCGAGGCGCGCCACGCCGAAAGCCTGGCGCCGGTCCGTTCGCGCGCGGAAGGGCCGATCCGACTGCTGGTGGCCGCCCGGCTGGGCCGGACCCGGCTCATCGACAACTGGGCCGTCGGATGAACGCGGGGAGAATTTCGCGATGTTGTTTACCCGCGGAAAAGCCTGTCCTTGAAAAGTCTTTCCTTCGGCAAGCGAGTTAAGTCCCTTTTGACGTTGCGCGGTCAGTCTCTCCCCATTTCAACCGGTGGGGTTTGGCCATGATCGATCGATTGTTTTGGTTGTTGTTCTCGTTCCGCGGGCGGATCGGGCGCGCGATTTTCGCGAGCGTGTTTTTCACCCAGCTCGCGGTAAACTGGATCTACCAGTTCACCCTCCTGCGTCGCTACATGGTCGTGACCTATGACGCGGCGCATAAGGCCAAGGTCGGCTACGACGCGCCGCCTTCGGTCATCGGCGTGGCCCTCTTCCTCGTCGCCTTGTCGGCCTGGATCTCTTTCGCGAACCATATCAAGCGGCTGCATGATTTCGGCTGGAGCGGATGGTGGCTCGTCGCCCCGATCGGCGGCGCCGTCATCGGCGGAGTCCTCGCAGGATTGTTCGCCGCGCTTCATTTCGTCGCCGGTCTCGTCCTGGCGGGCCTCGTCGCCGTGGTTGCCGTGGTCGGAAGCCTCGTCCTTCTCGTCATGATGTTCTTCCGGGCCGGCGACGCGGGCGAGAACGGCCATCCGCGCGGGCCGGACGACGAGGCGCCGGAGCATCGCGATCTCGCGCCGGCGCCCTCGTTGGCCCGGTTGGGGCGTCCCGGCGCGGCCCAGGGCTTTGGCCGGCGCGGCGTTCGGACGTGACGCCTTTGGCGGCTGCTTCCGAACTCGTCGGAAGCAGGGGCGTCCGCCGGCGTCAGCAGGCCAAGGGTTTATCAACCGGCCGGTCGGCGCGGATACCATCCGCCCTTTTCAAGGCCGATGGTATGATTTCAGGCCGACGCGGCGGGTCCGAAAATCTCTTCGAAGGCGCGGCGCAACGCCACGTCCGCGTCGTGCATCGTCACCGGCAGGCCGAGATCGACCAGACTGGTGACGCCAAGGTAGGTCTCTCTGATCCCGCAGGGCGCGATGCCGGCGAAATGGGAAAGGTCCGGCTCGACATTGAGCGCGACGCCGTGGAACGACACCCAGCGCCGCATGCGCACGCCGATCGCCGCGATCTTGTCCTCGGCCATCTCGCCCCCCGGGCCGCCCGGCTTTTCCGGGCGCCGGACCCAGACGCCGACGCGGCCCTCGCGAATCTCTCCCTGCACATTGAACAGCGCGAGGGCGGCGATGATCCATTTCTCCAGGGCGCAGACATAGGCGCGCACGTCGCGCGCACGGCGGTTGAGGTCGAGCAGCACATAGGCCACGCGCTGGCCGGGGCCGTGATAGGTGAACTGGCCGCCGCGTCCGGTCGCATGGACCGGGAATCGCGCGTCGAGGAGGTCTTGCGGCCGCGCCGAGGTTCCCGCTGTATAAAGCGGCGGATGCTCGAGCAGCCAGACCAGCTCGCGCGCTTTTCCTTCGGCGATGGCGTTGACGCGCGCCTCCATTTCCGCCACCGCGCGAGAATAATCGGTCAGGCCTTCCGACACGCGCCATTCCACCGGCGGCGCTCCGGGCGCGGCGCGAAAGGAGACGGGAGGTTTGGCGTGGGTTTCGGTCATTTCATGGTCTCGTGTCGGACGCTTATCGCGCGGTCCAACAATGCGTAAAGCGCTCTAGCTTGCGTAAATTGGCCAATCAACTCAAATTGGTCGACGGGAAATTTCACCGCGGGCGAAGGCCGGATGAAGAACCTCACGACGTTCATCGTGGCGCTCTCGCTCTTTTTTGTTTGGAGCGCGGCGGCGAACGCCATCGGCCCGCCGAGAACCTATGAAGGGACAGTCGGCAACGCCGGCGTCGTCGTGACGCTCGACGGCGACGGCGCGGATGCTGAGGGGCGTTATTTTTATCGAACCGTTCAATTCGATATCGATCTGGCTGGCGAATGGAAGAATGGAACGCTGACGCTCGAGTCGCGCAATACCGGCGATCGAATGGCGTTGCATATTGACGGCCCCGGACTCTCGGGCGTCCTGACGACGGCGAAGGGCCGGGAGCTTCCCGTGTCGCTGCATCCCGTCACGGCCCCCCTCGACGCGCCTGGCGATCTTCCTGCCGGGCTCAGCCTCTATCAGCGCCTGCAATTGGCTGGGCTCAGGCTCGTCCCGGATGGGGAAGAGACAGTCAACGGCAAGAAAATCCGCTGGTTCAGAGAAAGCGCGACGGGCGCAAAATTGTTCCGGTTGGAGGGCGGATATCCAAAGCCGACGCTCGACGCCGTCAATTTGTCGCTCGCCCATAACCAATGGACCGAGATCTCGGCGTGGTTCGCCTGTCCGGGGCCCGATGGCAAGGCGGGGATGGACAGCGCGGACGCGACGCGTTTGTGGCTTGGCCCGGACTATATCAGCTATGTCTGGCATGCGAATTACGACTGCGCCGGCGCCGCCCATCCGGATTTTTCGGACGAGGGCCATAGTTATGACGCTCGTTCCGGGCGCGAACTGGCGCTCGACGACATGATCTCCTTCGGCCAAGGGCCGGTTCCGCCAAAGGACAGCGGCGCGTGGCTGGATTATCGCAGCAAGATTTTCGCGCCCGAGATCGTCGCCGTATTGAAGCATCATTACGCCAGGGAGATGACGCCGCAACGTGACGCCGACGACGGCTGCGATTATTCGGCCTCCGATGTCTGGAGCTTTCCGGCCTGGTCGCTCAACGAGCAAGGCCTGTGGCTGGGGGCGAGCTTTCCGCGCGTCGCGCGCGTGTGCGACGATCCCGATTGGGCTGTCCTTCCCTGGTCGGCTTTGGCGGAGATTCGGGACCGGAAACGCTGAAGCCGCAGGCGCGTCGAGAAAAAACCGGCGAACGGCTTGCAACGCCGGAAGCGATTTGTTAGACGACGCGCCTACCGATTGACCGGGCTTTCGTCCGGAAATCGCGCGGCCATGGCGGAATTGGTAGACGCGCTAGCTTGAGGTGCTAGTCCTTTAACCGGGGTGGAGGTTCGAGTCCTCTTGGCCGCACCAAGCTCCAGGCTTGGATGTCTCCCGCTCACATTCCTGTCGCCGGGTCCCTCTGCTCGCGAAGCGGAATGTCCGGCTTCGGCGCGCCGCGTCCCGGTCCGCGGATTCCCATCTTCTTCAGGGTCTCTTCGGTTTCGGATTTCCAGCCGGCGGGGGCTTTTTTCAGCGCGGGCGGGGCGTCGCCGGGGGCGAGCGCCACGACATGGAACCCTTCCGCCTTCAGCGCGGCGAGAAAGTCGGGCAACATGGCCGCCGTCTCCTGCTTGGTGTCGTGGAGGAGGACGATCCCGCCGCGGGCGCGGCGCAGCCGGCCCATCAGCAGGTCGAGTTCCTGCTTCGGCGTCATGACGTTCCAGTCCGAAGCCCAGAGATCGGCGCCGAACACCGGCATGTTCTTCCTGTCCAGCGCCTCCAGCAGAACAGGCGAATCGGCGAAGCCTGGGAAGCGGAAGAACGGCGCTTTCTTGCCGCCCGTCGCTTTCTCCACGGCGGCCACGCCGGCGTCGATATTGGCCATGGCTCTGGCGAGCGGCAGGCTGGGCAGGATCGGGTGGCTGTAGGAATGGCTGCCGACCGTGTCGCCGTCGGCGATCTCGCGGCGCGCCAGCTCCGGCATGGCGGCGGCGTTGCGGCCGATCAGGAAAAAGGTCGCCCTGACGCACTGGGCTTCGAGCGCGGCGAGCACGCGGCGGGTGGTCGGGGCAGGGCCGTCGTCGAAAGTCAGGACCACCTCGTGGTCCTTGAGGTCGAGCGTCTGCGGATAGGTTTTCAGCCCGACATGGACGGGGGCGCCGACAAGGATCGTCCGGGAAACCCCGAGCGCCTGAGGGCCGCAGGGCTCGGCCTGCGCGCCGCCGCAGAGCGCGGTCGCCAGGGCCGCGACGATAAACCGATTTTTTACCCACATCGCAAAACGACCCCATGGCGAAGCCGGACAGCCGCGCTCGAAAACAACCTTCCGGTCCTGGCGCCGCGCGTCCGCCTTCGGCGCAATCACCGGAAAAGGCGAGGATTCGAACGGCGCCGACCCCATGGCTCTTGCAAAAACCGAAAATTGCGGTTCAATTCAGGCGTTGAACTGGCGTGACTTAGATTAAGGACTTATTACCCCGAGCGAGGTAATCTGCCCGCATGAATGATATCCGCTGGAAAATCATGCCGCGTCTCGCGCTTCCGGGCGTGTTGCTCGCGCTCGCCGCCTGCGCCGAGGCTCCCTCGGCTTTCGCGGAGCGGCCTCTGGTCGGCGCCAAGCCCGGCCAGTACAAGGAGACCGAGGCGACCAAGCTCGCACGGAATTTCACCGTTCACGGCGTCGACGTGTCCAAATATCAGGGCAACGTCAATTGGGACGCGGTGCATGAGGGCGGCGTCAAATTCGCCTATATCAAGGCGACCGAGGGCGGCGACCGCATCGACCCGAAATTCGTCCGCAACTGGCAGGGCGCCAAGGCTGCCGGCCTGCCGCACGGCGCCTATCATTTCGTCTATTGGTGCCGGCCGTGGCAGGACAACATGGCCTGGTTCGAAAGGAACGTGCCGCCCGAGGCGGACGCCCTGCCGCCGGTGCTCGACGTCGAGGCGACGCCGGATTTGCCGACCTGCCGGCGCCGTCTCGAACGCGAGCCGACGCTCCACGAAATCCGCGCCATGCTCTCCGAGATGGAGCGCTATTACGGCAAGAAGCCGATCGTTTACACCACGGTCGATTTCTACCAGTCGATCATCGACGGCGAGTTGACCGATTATCCGATCTGGATCCGCTCGACCAAGCGGCGCCCTTCCGCGAAATATGGCGATCGCGAATGGCGGTTCTGGCAATATCAATCCGACGCCTGGGTGCGCGGCATTCCGACAAAGGTCGATCGCAACGCATTCTATGGCGACGATCAGGACTGGCAGAATTTCCTGCAATCCAATGGCGTGGGGCGCAAGGTGTCGGCGTCGAAATGACGCAGGCCCGGCGTCTCAAGGCGCGGGGAACAGGGCGCCTGTCTTTCCGGCCAGGCGATAGACCAGCAAACCGGTCCATTCCCGCGCCGCGGTTTCGAAATTGAGGATGGCGCGGGCGCCGTCTCCCGGCGGGCGGAAGTCCCGGGCGTCGCCAAAGGTGCGATAGTCGACGGGGAACGCCTCGACCTCCATGCCCAGGGCCCGGAAAATTCCCACGGCGCGCGGCATGTGGAAGGCCGATGTCACCAGAAGCCAGCGCTCGCCTTTTTTCGGGTCGATCAGCTCCTTGGTGAAAAGGGCGTTCTCATAGGTGTTGCGCGAGCGGTCCTCGAAAAGCGTCTGGCTTTCGGGAACGCCAAGCTCGCGCCAGAGCCGGCGCGCGACATCCGCCTCCTTGGCCGTATCGTCGATCAGCGCGGAGGAGCCGCCGGAAAAGACCAGCCGCGCCTCGGGATAGAGCCGCGCCAGCGCCGCGCCCTCGGTCATGCGCTCGGCCGCGTCGTTGAGCGCGACCTGGTCCCGGGCGCGGGCGACGCCCTCGTCCACGGCGCCGCCGAGGACGATGATCCCCGTGGGCGGCGGCATGATCTCGGATTTCCTGGGGAAGCGGTCCTCCAGCGGGCGGATCAGCAAGGCGCTGGCCGGCGAGAAGACGATCAAGGCCAGGGCGATGGCCGCCGCCAGCGCCAAAGCCCGGCCGTGACGCCAGAGGGGGCTCAAGATCAGCCCCGCCAGCAGCAGGATCAGCAGCAGATGGAGCGGCGAGGCGAGGAGCCAGAAAATTTTCGCGGCGACGAAGAACATTTGGCGCTCCCTGTCGGCGGCCTTCAATCGCCGCGTGGCAGGCCGATGCGGTAGACGCCGCGAAAATCGTCGGGATCGGCCGGCTTGCCCTTGCGATAGATCACCAGCCGCCCAGCGCGGGCGAGCGCCACGGCGCGGCCGCGCACCTGCGGCAGGTGGCCGCGCCACGCAAGTTCATCCTCCTCGCGCGCGCCGGCGAAAGCCTTGGCCGCGTCGGTCGGGCAGATCGACTTGCCGGGGCCGAGAGTGGCGCAGAGCGCGAGAATCGTCTGGGCGAGCGGATCGTCGTCAAGCATGAAAGCTTGTCGGAGAAAGGCGGAGCCGGGTCAAGCCTTGCGTGTTGACGCAGCCCCCGCCCTGGGGTCCAATCCGGATCAGGGAGCAGCTTGATGCCGAGCAGGATCACCTATGGAATTCAGCAGATGCTGGCCGAGGCCAATGCGGCGGTGCGGACGCTGAAGATCGCCGAGGCGGAGGAACTGCTCGGCCGCGACGACGTGCTGTTCGTCGATCTGCGCGACCCGCGCGAACTCGACCGCGAGGGCCGAATCACCGGCGCCTTCCATTGCCCGCGCGGCATGCTCGAATTCTGGATCGATCCGGCGAGCCCCTACGCCAAGCCGCAATTCCAGCAGGACAAGACGTTCGTGTTCTTCTGCGCAGCCGGTTGGCGCTCGGCGCTGGCCGCGCATCTGGCGCAGCGCATGGGTCTTGCTCCGGTCGCCCATATCGAGGGCGGCTTTTCCGCCTGGAAGAAGGCAGGAGCGCCTTGTGAGCCGCCGCGCCATCCGGCGGCGCCGAGATTCTGAGAAACGCCATGACCTTGAAACTTTTCATCGGCAACAAGGCCTATTCGTCCTGGTCGCTGCGGCCCTGGCTTCTGATGCGCGCGCTCGACATTCCCTTTTCGGAGGAGGTCGTCCCGCTCTATGTCGAAGGCTCGCGCGAAAAGATGCTGCGCGAGACGCCGACCGGAAAGGTTCCGGCGCTGCGCGACGGCGATCTGGCGGTGTGGGATTCGCTCGCCATCGTCGAATATCTGGCGGAAGCTTTTCCGGAAAAAAACATCTGGCCGCGGGACCGGAAAAAACGGGCGCGCGCGCGTTCGCTCTGCGCCGAAATGCATTCCGGCTTTCAGGGCTTGCGGCAAGCCTGCCCGACCAATTTCCGCCGCGCCCGTCGCGCCGCGCCGCTGCCGCTGGAAGAAGCGGCGCGGGCCGATCTCGCCCGCATCCAGACGATCTTTTCGCAAAGCGAGGGCGAATTCCTGTTCGGCGATTTCTGCGCCGCCGACGCCTTTTTCGCGCCGGTCGCCACCCGCCTCGACGTTTATGCGCTCGAACTCCAGCCCGCCGCGCGGGCCTATTGCGACCGCGTTCTGGCCTTGCCCGCGTTCCGGCAATGGCGTGAAGGCGCGCGAGCCGAGAGCTGGGTCATAGAGAAGTGGGAAAACCTTTGATCCGCCGCCGGACCGAACGCGAACAACTGGTGCGCATCGGCGACCGCGAGTTTTTGACCCGCGGCCTCGACCAGTCGTTCTGGACCGACGTCTTTCACAACAGCATGAGCGTGTCCTGGCCGGCCTTTTTCGCCGGCTACGCGCTCTATTTCCTGACCATGAACCTGCTGTTCGCCTTTCTGTACTGGCTCGGAGGCGACGCCGTCGCCAACGCGCGGCCGGGCTCGCTGGTCGATCTGTTCTTCTTTTCGATCGAGACCCTGGCGACGGTCGGCTATGGCGACATGCATCCGCAGAACATTTACGGCCATTCGATCGCGACGCTGGAAATCTTCACCGGCATGTCGACTCTTGCCGTGTTCACCGGCCTGATTTTCGCGCGCTTTTCGCGGCCCCGCGCCCGGGTCATCTTCGCCGATTGCATGACGCTCGCCCGGCACGACGGCCTCCCGACGCTGACGGCGCGTTTCGTCAACGCCCGCCGCAGTTCGGTCAATGAGGCGAGGGCCGAAATCTGGATGATCTACAGCGACGCCACGGTCGAGGGCGTCGGCTATCGCCGGTTCCTCCAGCTTGCCCTGAAACAGGCGCGCAATCCGATTTTCGCCTTTTCCTGGACCCTGTTTCATGTCGTGGACGGAGACAGTCCGATCTTCGGCAAGGGGCCCGAGGAGCTGGAGGCGATGGACGCCTTTTTCGTGGTGATCTTCGTCGGGCTCGACGACGTTTCGGGCCAGAATGTCAATGTCCGCAAGAGCTACGCCTGGCGCGACATCAGATTCGACGAGGTCTTCGCCGACATCCTTGTCGCGCGCGACAACGGCGTGCCGCGCATCGACTATCGCCAGTTGAACGTCACCGAACCGCAGGAGTCCGCCGCTGAAAGTTAGGGCCGGCCGTCGAAATCCGACGCTGCCTTCCCGCCAGCAAATGGCTCCAGGCGGGGGCGGTGAATGCTCGAATGGGCGGCATTGGCCGATGGCGGCCGGAACGACGCCTCGCCATGAATTTCCCGGACCGACGGAAGCGGGTGCTGAAGCGTCTCGCGGCGAGCCGCCAAATCGCGCGTCGTTGCGCCCGGCTTGCGAACCCTATTGCTCGCTCGAGCGATAGCGGGCGTGGCCCGGGCGCGATTGCGCCATGTCGGCGCGTTCCTCCTCGGCGGCGAGCGCGTCTCGCAAAAGTTGGAGCGACTGCAGGAACCGCGGGCGCGAGGAGCCGAGGGCGTCGAATATTTTCGAGGCGCTGCTCGCCAGTTCCAGATAGATTTCCTGGAGCGCGGCCTGGCCGGCTTCGGTCAGTTCGAGCCGCACCTGTCTGCGGTTCTGCGCGTCGCGCTGTTGCATGACAAGCCCCTTGGCGAGCAGACCGGCGACCCGCTGACTGACCAGCGACTTGCTCATATCCAGCAGGTCGCCGACTTCTCCATGCGTCGGGCGCGTCATTTCGCGCACCGCCATCGCAACAAGAAATTCCGGATAGCTGACGCCCCTTGCGTCGAGCACGCGCTTGCGCCCCAGCCGGTCGAGACGGGCGACGATTTCATGCAGCAAAAAGGCTTCGGTCTGGGTGAACCAGGATTTCTTCATCGCGTGGCGCGGGCGGGTCGCTCAATAAGGCTCGGTCAGGATCCGGGACGCGCCAGCGCGCTCCAGAATCATCGTGCAATCGGCCACCATAGCCGCTGAGCCGCAAATATAGAAATCCGTCGCCGCCGGATCGAATTCGAGCCCGGCCAGGGCGCTCGTCACACGTCCGGCGAAGCCGCCCGCCGGCGGCGCCTCGCGGCTCACGCAGCGGACGACGCGCGGCGGCAGGCCGGCGAAAGCCGCGGTGATGTCCTCGGACAGGGAGCGGCAGCCGAAGTACAATTCGGCCGTCTGCAACTCGCCGAGCCGCGCCATCTGTTCGAACATCGGCAGGAAGGGCGCGAGCCCGGTCCCGGTGGCGACAAACACTTTTCTGCGCTCGTTGCGCCATAACCGAAACGCGCCGAACGGCGCCTCGATTTCGGTCGCGGCGCCAGTCTGCACGGTGTCGGCGTAATGGGAGCCGTCGCCACCGGTGCGATTGCTCACCAGCAAGACAACGACGATTTCCCGCCGCCGCCGCGATCGAATAATCCCGCCATTCGAATGGGGCGACGCGCAGCTTGACATATTGCCCTGGAACGAAGTTCACAGGCTCGTCGAGTTCGAATTCCAGGCGCCAGATCGACGGCGTCAGCGCCGTCTTCGTCAGCAGCCGGGCGCGCTTCTTCGGCGCCGGGCGCGCCGCCGCGGACGAAGGCGCGGGGGGCCGGTTCACCTGCGCCATGATGCGCAGGAATCCGGCGGAGCCGAGCGCCTGACTGGCCGCCGCCGCCCCGCCCATCATGGCGCCGACAATGCCCAGGCTGGCGACGTCGGAGCCGCTGAGATACAGGCCATCGATCGGCGTCCGCGCGGAAAACCCGGCCGATCGATATTTTTTCGGCGTCGCCGGCAGCCCATAGAAACAGCCGTCCAGCCGCGACGTAAAATGCTCGACGGTCAGCGGCGTGGATAATTCGCTATAGCGCACCAGCGCGGAAAAGCCTGGCACGGCTGTGTCGGCAAGGCGCAGCAGGCCCTGCGCGATGCGCTCCTTGAGTTCGGCGTAGTCGCGTCCGCGATTCCCGCTGGATGTGCCGCGCCAGGCCTTGAACGCGTCGGCCTGAACCATCGCGATGATCTCGGCGGTGTGGAAGCGCTCGTCGCCGGATTTGGCTGACGGAAACGACAGATAGGCGTGGCGCGGTTCGCCCGCCAGGACCATGGCCGTATGCGCCTCCACATCGTCGTGGTCGAGTTCGGTGTTGATCCAGTAGTTCTCGCCCTGAACGCCGAGAGTGGAAACGGGCTCCTTGAGGCGGACGTACAGGTTGACGGCCGACAACCCCCCGACCAGGGAGTCTAGCAAGGCGCGCGCCTTCGCCGTCCGCCGACCGATTTCACCATCGACGGGGAGCAGGCGCTGGTAGGTGAGCTGCGCGCCGACATTGGAGATGATGACGGGCGCATGATAAGCGACTTCCACCGGGTCGGCGCCGCTTTGGTCGATCGCCTTCACGCCGATGGCGCGTCCGCCGCTCGTCACAATCTGCATCACCTCCTGGCAGACCTTGATCGCGCCGGCGCTCGTTTCGATTCCCTGCTCGAAGGTGCGGGCGATCTGCCCGGCGCCGCCCTGCGGAAACCATGCGCCGTCAAAATAGCTGCCGGCGACGAGGGCGTGAATGGCGAAAGCGCTTTGCTTTGGCGGGACGCCATAGTCGCCCCATTGCGATGCGAGCAGGGATTTGAGCAGCGGCGAGGAAAAATGGCGCGCGAGGTAGGCGCCGGTGGTCTGCGTGGCCTCGGCCGCGCCAAGGCGGCGGTATTGGGCGATCAGACAGGCCAGAGGCGCCGGCGCCATCTGCTGCTGGATGCCCAGGATCGTCCAGCGGGCGACGGAGCGCAGGTCGCGAAAATAGCGACGGATGGCGCCGGCCTCGTCGGGGAATCGCTCGATCAGCCGGGCCTCGTAGCGCGACGGATCGGAAGGAACGGCGAAGGTCAGGCCGGGATAGACGAAGCGTTCGAAATCGTCGGGCATCCGGTTCCAGCGCAAGGCTCCGCCCGACAGGAAGTCGAGCAGCCTGCGCTCAAGCGTTCCTTCCTGCAAATGGCCGACATAATGCAGGCCAACATCCCAGGGCGCCCCATCGCGCCGGAAGACGTGCGTCTGCCCGCCGCGTTCCGAGTGTTTTTCGAGCACCAGGACCCTCATCCTGGCGACTTTGGCCAACAGACCAGCGGCGGTCAGGCCGCCCATGCCAGATCCGATGATGATTGCGTCCCAGTTCGATTCCATGCGCCACTCAATACAGGTTATCCAATAAACAGTTTATTAGATAAACTATTTAGCGCCAATCCGCAATCGAGATTCCGCATTTGCGCGACCTGAACCCGCCGAAAAAGAGAAGAATCTGGGCGCCTCGCGGCGGTCAGGCGCGAAGACGAATGGGGGCTTCCGGCGCCAAGGCGTCGTTCGCGGTCGCCAGCGACCGGCTCCTTGGCGCCGATACGCGCCGACGGGCATTGGCTGCTACCGGCGGCTTGCGGTCATAGGCCGATGGTCTGGTTCGGGACGGAGAGCGGACCGAGACGTGACGGCAGGGTTGCGCCATAAACGGAAATTTATAGTCGGTCGACCGGGATTTCGGAATCGTCTCAATTCGGCCGATCCGGGCATTGCTTTGAGCGACTGCGATCTTCCCAAGCAGCCATCCGGTGGGTGCGTTAAAATTTCAACGCCGAGGATGGCGACGCCAGTTTGCGACAATGGCGTCGTTTTACCGACATGAACGCGGAATGGCGCGTCGATTTGCACGGGCTTGAGGAGAATGGCAAAGCTCAAAATGTAAGACGACTACATTGCGAAATCGAATATTTTTCAAACTAAGCGCAACTGGCTCGCTGTTTGCATAACGATCGTCGTCAAATGGGGTCGCCAATGTCAAACGCCCGTTCTCGCTTGTGGTCCTTTCAACGCCAACTCCTCGCGGTCGTCCTGGGCACGAACGAGATCGCCTCGGCTGTCGCTGTCGCGCTCACTCGGGCGGGATATGCCGTCGTCATGAGCCACGATCCATTTCCGCCGGTGATCCGGCGTGGAATGGCCTTTCACGACGCCCTGTTCGACGATTACGTGGAAGTCGGCGGGCTCGTCGGCGCGCGCGCCGATAGCCTGCTGGAACTTGCTGCGGTCGTTTCAAGCAGGGAACAGGTCGCCGTCACGGCGTTGTCGCTGACCGATCTGATCGCCTTGCGCGCGGCCGACGCGCTGGTCGATGCGCGCATGCAGAAACACCATATCACTCCCGACCTCAGGCGACTGGCGCGGGTTACGATCGGACTCGGCCCCAAATTTGTCGTTGGGGTCAATTGCGACATCGCCGTCGAAACTCGACCCGCCCGGACCGGCGCTGTTGTCGCGGCCGGAGCAACCGAGGAAGCGGACGGGATTTCGCGCAAGCTGGGCGGCGTCGGCCGAAAACGCTTTGTCTATTCCGATGTTCCGGGCATATGGCGGACGCCTGTCGACATCGGCATGTGGGTTTCGAAGGGCTTCGTGATCGGCCGCCACGACGGCAGCCCCGTTCGCGCGCCGCTCGACGGCTTCGTTCGCGGTGTCGCACGGGACGCGACCGTCACGCCCGCGGGTGTGAAACTGCTGGAAATCGATCCTCGCGGCCGCGTCGCTTGCTGGACCGGAATAGACGAGCGAGGGCGCGCCATAGCCGAAGCGACGATTCGCGCGATCAAGCTCCTGTCGGCGCGGGACGCCGCGGCCGACCAAATCGATGAAGGCGCTATCGCGATTGGAGCGCAGTCATGAACCTTGCCGCTATTTCTCCGGCCGCGAGAATAGCCGCGATTGTCGGCGTCGCCGGCTCCACGCGGCAGACTTTGCTGGCGGATTTCGTCGAGAAGCGGCGGGAACAGGGACTGCGTGTCGCCGGAATCATCGAAGTCGCGCAAGACGCGGAAGGTGGCGCCTGCGGGGCTTTGTCGGTTCTCGATCTCACAACCGGCGCGCGCATTTCCATATCGCAAAACCTCGGATCCGGCTCGACCGCTTGCAATCTTGACCCCGGAGGTCTTGTCGAAGCCTGCGCCGCCGCACAACGCGCCATCGCCGCCGGCGCCGACCTGGTTGTCCTGAGCAAATTCGGGAAGGTCGAAGCCGCGCGCGGAGGCCTTTGCGACGCCTTCGGCGCGGCGATTGAGGCGGAACTGCCGATCGTCACCACGGTCAGTCCGGTCATGCGCGGCGATTGGGCGCGCTTTGCTGGCGCGTTATCGGCCGACGTCGCCGCAAGCGCCGACGCTTTGGAGCAATGGTGGTCGGAATTGCCTCGCGCGGCTGTGGTCTGTCCCCGGAAGGGTGGTCCTCCCTGAAGTATGGTTTTCGAACCGGCAGCAGGACAGAAAGATAACCGGCTTGCGGACCACCTTTCCGGGGACAGACCAGCGACGGCCAGCGCCGAATGACGATACAGATCGGCGATACGATTCTCACGCTTCAGGCCGATCCTGCCGGCCCCGCCGATGGCGTATGCCGCGCCAGGATCGACCCGGAAGCCATTCAAGTTTGGCCATGCGGCGACGACGGGCGGAAGGATTGACGGCGCGGGCCGAAGGAGCGGCCAAGGGCCGCGACTTTTTGCCACGAGGCGTGGAAGGCGTATTGTTTCGAGAGCGGTTTCGTCGAACGGCTTCTAAGGTATTCGCGCGGTTTAAAACAGTCGTGGTCAACAATGAGTCAGTGGAGGAACAGGGTCTAAAGACCGGCCAGGCCGCGAGCGCCGCAATCAAGTCGTCAGGCGTCATCATCGCCGTCGTGTAAGTTGGATGCAGAATAATATTCCCTGCCGCGCTCACAATTATGGGCGCAATTTGTGATACAAAGTCATTGCACAATGGCCTTCGCAGCCGTTAATTCCACCCAATCAATACGGCACTCTCTCGGGAGGCGCTCATGAAACGCTATCTTGGCCTCGCTTTCGGGCTTGGTTTGGTTTGCGCCATATCGGCGAGCGCAAAAGGACAGGAGGCTAACACATGCGATAAGTTCAAATGGAATTTGGCGCGCGAAAAGGCGTGGTTTTCATCCACGCCGCCTGAAATTGTCCCCGGAACGGCTCTGCCGGCGGTCGACCGAGCTTACCGCGTCTCGCTCAAGCCTGGTGCGGATACCCACTTTGTCCTTCGGCCACAAAAAGAGCCGAAACCGCAAAGCTTCGCCGCGGTCTTGACCTTCGCCACGATCGAAAAGCCGGGATTGTATGAAATAACGCTTTCAGATGCGGGATGGATCGACGCCATCCAGAACGGCGAGCGGATGAATGCAGTCGATTTTACCGGCCAAGCCAACTGCCCTGGCTTGCACAAGAGCGTACGTTTTTATCTGACGAGGGGACCCCTGACCCTCCAGATCAGCAATGTCGACAAGGACAGCATTCTCCTTGCCATCGCTGGCGCCGAATGAGCCGCGCGGAAGTCCAAGCGCGCAGGCAATCGGATCAGGGCCTCGATTACCCGCAAATGTCGGGAACCGAGATGCTGACCGACAGCGATCCCTGCCGCCTCTGCAGCAATCAGCTTCCAGTCATTCTCGCAGGCCAGAACGGCGCGAATAGCGAGGGCTATGTTCCGGTTGGAGCTTTGAACGGATCAGCGCCCGTCCCTTGCGCTCCGGCAGGATGCTCACAGGCCATGGCCTGAAGTTTGCTTGCCGGATTGTCGTGGAGCGCAATGCATTGCGCGTCGGGGCGTAACCATGGCGAAGGTGGAATTTTACGAAAAGCCCGGCTGCGCCGGCAATGCGCGGCAGAAGGCGCTGCTCGCCGAATTCGGCCACGAAGTCCACACGCGAAATCTGCTGGCCGGGCCATGGACGCCAGAGACCCTGCGCCCTTTCTTCGGCGCGAAACCGGTCGCCGAATGGTTCAATCGCTCTTCCCCCCGCGTGAAATCGGGCGAAATCGATCCGGACGCTTTCGGGCCGGACGAGGCTTTGGCGGCGATGGTCGCGGACCCACTGCTGATCCGCCGTCCGCTGATGCGGGTTGACGGTCGCTGTGAGGCCGGCTTCGACCGGGATCTCGTCGCCGCATGGATCGGCCTCCCGTCCCGCCCCCACGGGGTGAACGAAGCCTGCGTGCGCCCGATCGCGGGCTGCGGCGGCGCGCATGGGGCAGACGTGAAACGGAACGACGGGCCGTGACGGCTTGAAAAGTCCATGATGCGGCGCCCGACACGCAGCGAGGGAGCCGGTCGCGAAGGAGACATGCCTCTCCCGGTCGTCGAAAAAGACATGAGTCGGTTTCGGCCGCTCACCTGACATCAGCAGACTTTCGGCAAACAACGGCCCTCCGCCGGTTGGAGTCGCGGTTCATTTGCCGCTTGAATTTCCGCCTTGGGTCATGAGCGCTGGTTCATTTCGCTGCCGGAACGTCCGCTGAGGGGGCGATAGCCGCCGGCCGGACCTTTGCGTCGTACGGCCGCATCGAGCCGATTCCAGTCGTGGCCATTGGGCGCCAGGCGTGTGATTTTCACCACTAGATGAGCCTCAGCGCCGACAATTCGCGGCGCAGCGCCTCCGGCATTTCAGCAAGGCCGCTCGCGGCGGAATCGAGGTCGGGCGGGGCTTCGGCCGGGTCGAAATAGCGCCAGCCCTGGAAGGCGCGATGGGGGCGGGGGCGCAGGGCGATCACCTCGTCGTCGAGTTGCAGGGCGCAGCGCTTGACCCCGGCGGAATCGACGAAGGGTTCGACGCCGATCAGTTTCTGGCGCGCGGAAATCTGGCCCTTGATCACCCAATAGAGCGAGCCGCCGTCGAGCAGTTCTTGCGCCCGCTTGGGAAACATCCTCGTGACATGGGCGTGGACGCCCGCGCCGCGCGAACGGCGCATTTTTGTCCAGGCGCGCAAATCGGCGACCGAATCCGCGCCGACGCAGAGTTTGAGAAGATGCAGCGTCATGGTCTGTTTTAACCCCGCAGGAAGCCCGGCGGAAGAGGGGCTTGCCTTTGCCGCCGCATCGTCCATCTAATCGGGAGCGATGGAGGAAGTTTTGAGCGACGAGGGCAAAAACCCCTTGGCGGGAACGGGGCGTGCGGAGGTCGAGGCTTTCGCCGAGGCGATCCGCCGCGCGCCGGCCAGAGTTGCGGGCCAGAGCGAGCCAGGGCGAGGGCGGCTGATTTTCGCGCTCGACGCCACCATGAGCCGCCAGCCGACCTGGGACCTGGCCCAGCAGGTCCAGGGGCAGATGTTCGCCGCCGCCTCCGGCTGCGGCGGGCTTGACATCCAGCTCGTCTATTTTCGCGGCTTCAACGAATGCCGCGCCTCCGCCTTCATGCGCGACGGCGCCGGGCTCGGGGCGGCTATGGCGAAGATCGAGGTGAGGGGCGGCCAGACCCAGATCGGACGGGTCTTGCGCCATATCCGCGCCGAACGTGGCGAGGGGCCGCTGGGGGCCTTCGTCTATGTCGGCGACGCCATGGAGGAAAAGGCCGACAATCTTGGCCGGATCGCCGGCGAACTCGGCCTGCTCGGGGTGAAAGGCTTTTTCTTCCATGAGGGCGGCGACGCCACGGCGGCGGCCTGTTTCAAGGATCTGGCGCGGCTCACCGGCGGGGCCTACGCCACGTTCGATTCCGGCGCGCCCGGCCGTCTCGCCGCCTTGCTGCGGGCGGCGGCCGCCTATGCGGCGGGCGGCCACAAGGCCTTGCGCGACCGCGCCGAGGCCGGCGACCGCGAGGCCCGCCTGCTGCTCGGCCAGTTGAAATAAGGTTGGAGACGATATGCCGTTTTTGCTGGTCGGGCTTCTGACGCTGATCCTGGGCGTCTATCTGCTGCGGGAACTCGGACGGGCCTCGCCGGCGCGGGTCGCCGTTTATGTCCGAAACGGCGGCGGGGTTGTCGCGGCGGCGGCGGCGCTGCTCCTGCTGTTGCGCGGGCGGCTGAGCCTCGCCATCGGACTGGGCGGGCTGTCCTTCTATCTTTTCAGCGGCGACCGCTTCTCGTGGAGCAAGATCTTCGCCCGCCGCCGCCCGGGACCCGGCGTCTCGCGAATCCGCACGGCTTATCTCGAAATGACGCTCGACCACGCCAGCGGCGACGTGGACGGCGCCGTGCTTTCGGGAAGCTTCGCGGGCATGAGGCTGAGCGGCCTGTCGCGCGAGGAAATCATGCGCCTGCGCGAGGACTGCGCCGCCTTCGATCCCGACTCGGTTCTACTGCTGGACAATTATCTCGACCGCCGCTTTCCCGGATGGGGCGCGGCAGGCGAGGGTGACGCGCACGCGGGGGGGCGCGGGCCGCGGCGGCGCGGCGGCGGCGAAATGAGCGAGCAGGAAGCTTATCAGACGCTGGGTCTTCGACCGGGCGCGCGCCCGGAGGAGATTGTTCGGGCGCACCGGCGCCTCATGAAGGAACGTCATCCCGATCACGGGGGGACGACGGATGACGCGGCCCGGCTCAATCAGGCCAAGGATAGGCTGATGCGTCGTCAAGGCTGATACGCTCCTCAACTCGAAAAACGCGGACAAACGCGAAACCTCTTGCAGGGGAGAGACGGCGGGCCGCTCCCCGGCGCGGATCAATCCTTGATCGTGAAACAGCTGAAGCCGGAATGTTTCAGCGCCTTGCAGGCGGCTGCCGCCTTCGATTCCTCGAGCCCGGCGAAACGGGCGCGATAGATGGTCCCATGGCCCTTCTGGACCTTCTCGGTAAAGGGCTTCGCGGAAGCGAGCAGCGCGCCGCGCCTGGCCTTGGCCTTGTCGAGCAGTTCCGCGGCCTTGCCGGCGTCGTCGGTGGCGCCGATCTGGATCATCCAGCCGGCCGCCGGGGGTTTTTCAGGCAGGGCGCGCGGGGCGGGGGCGTCGTCTTCCGACCGAGCTTCGGCTTTCGCCAAATGTCGGGGCTCTCGCCGGGTTTCGGGGACGGATTCGCTCGCGGCTGGCGCGCGTCGGCGTTTCGGAGGCGCCGTTATTGGCGCGGAAACGGGTTGCGGCGCGCAGGGCCGAGACGCCGGAGGGGCCGGCGATCCAATGGCTCACCGGCGTGGGGACGCTGGTCGCCGCGGCGGTGTCGGCGGCGCGCGCAGCGCCATGGCGATGGGGGATCGAAGCGGTGGCGATGGCGCTTTCGTCCCTGTCGCGGGACTGCGCCGAAACGAAGGCGGGTCGGGGCGCGCGCCCGGCCGCCGGCGGCGCGGCCTGCGCGACCGGCGCGGCTTCCGCGGCGGGCTCGGCCTGCGCCGGCTCCTCATGTTCGGCGACATCGGCGGCGCTGCGCGGCGAGCCGCCCTCATGGATATATTTGGCGATCAGCGATTCCATATAGGCGTCGCGCGAGCGCCAGGTCCGGCCGCCCATGACCACGGCGACGATGTAATGGCCGTTGTGGTTCGCCGAAGTGAGCAGGTTGTAGCCGGAAGCGTTGGTGTAGCCGGTCTTCATGCCGTCGACGCCCGGAACGCGGCCCAGGAGATGATCGTGGTTATGGAGGCGCATGCCGCGGACATAGGCCTCGCGCAGCGAGAAATAGTGGAAATATTCGGGGAAGCGGGCCCGGGTCGCGCGGCCGAGGATTGCAAGATCGCGCGCCGTGGTGAGCTGTTCGGGGTTCGGCAGGCCCGAGGCGTTGGCGTAATGCGTGCTGGCCATGCCGAGGGCATGGGCCTTTTCGGTCATTTGCTCGGCGAAACGGCTCTCGGAGCCGCCGATATATTCCGCGACCGCGACGGCCATGTCGTTGGCGGATTTGGTCACGATCGCCTTGATGGCGTCTTCGACCCGGATCGACGATCCGGCCCTCAAGCCGAGCTTGGAGGGCGCCTGAGAGGCGGCGTGAGCCGAAACCGGAATTTCGTCGCCGAGATGCAGGCGGCCCTGTTCCAGCTGTTCGAACAGCAGATAAAGGGTCATCACCTTGGTGATCGAGGCCGGATGGCGCAGGGCGTTTTCGTCGACGCCGAAAAGCTCGCGGCCGGTCGCCCCGTCCACGACGATCGCGGCGTTGGTCGAGACAGCGACCCCCCCGCCGTGGTGGGCGTGACGGACCGCGAAATGGGCGTGATGAGCGCCGTGGGCGTGATGCACGCGATGATGACGGTAGTGGCGCCGGGCCTGGGCGGGAGTGGAGAATCCCGCGCCGGCGAAGGCGACGGCGAGGGCGGAAAGAAGCATTCTGGCGGTGAAGCCGACGCGCGAATGACGCTTGAACATACGATGATCCGATGGCCGTTTCCGGGACGCAAAACGAGGCGTCGTGACGTGAACCTGACCAAACTTTAAGGGAATGCGGTTACCCGCCGGTTAAGCGTGGAAACTGAAATCGTGAAAATTGTGCGGTGCAACAAAAACCCTTGACAATTTGTGCATTGCACATAAATTGCAGGATGAGCGGCGGACAGTGCTAGCCGCTTGGGGTTCGGGCCGCCCGGCAGCCCGTGAGACAGGTGTTCAAATGGCCAACAACTTCGAGGAATATCAGAACTTCGGCAAGGAGCATTTCGAAGCCGTGCAGACGGCTGCGACCGAGATGTCGAAGCAGATCCAGGCGATCGCCGCCGAAACCACCGATTATTCGAAACGGTCGATGGAAAGCGGCGCGGCTTTCATCGAAAAGCTCCTCGGCGTGAACAAATTCGATCAGGCGGTTCAGTTGCAGCAGGAGTACGCCAAGTCTTCCTATGAAGGTTTGGTCGCCGAAATGACCAAGCTCGGCGAAATGTATGCGAATATCGCCAAGGAAGCGTTCAAGCCGGTCGAAGGCGCCATGACCAAGGTCAAGACCGCGGCGCACTGAGTTCGTCATTCGCGCAGTTTCGTCCCGGTTCGGGCGCATCGCGGTTCGGGGCGGCGTTGGTTAGCGTAGCGTCGAGTTCGTCCAGTCGAAGTAGGAAAGCCCGGCCGGCGCGCCGGGCTTTTCTTTTTTAGCGCTTGGAATGACCCGCCGCCCCGCCCGCGCGGCGGTCCTCCGCTTTCGGACATGCGACGCCGCCAGCTTCGCGGAGCGGGCGGCGGCCTTCGGAAACCGATCAGTCCCCCGAAGTCGCGCCGCCGATCAGATTTTCGGTCCATAATCTCCGCTCATCCGGAATTCCCGCCGGCGCGATCTTCGCGCGCCACTGTTCAGAAATTTCACGCGCCCGGCGCCGGGCCGCCGCGGCTTGGGCGTGATCGACGGGGGTGAAGCCCAGAGAATCGCCCGGGGCGAGATGGGCGAGCTTTGGCAGGTCGGCGGAAATCGCGCAGCCGATCTTGGCGTAACCGCCGGAGGTCTGGCAGTCGGCGCGCAGGACGATGGGCTGGCCGTCGCCGGGAACCTGGATCGCGCCGGGTGTGGCTCCGTCGGAGACGATATTGGCGCCCTTCGCGTTGTGGGCGAGGCGTGGGCCGGCGAGGCGCAGGCCCATGCGGTCGCTGTCGGCGCCGACGCGCCATGGCGTCGAGATGAATTCTTTCAGCGCCTCGGGCGTGAAATGATCGTCCTGCGGGCCGGGGATGAAGCGGATCGAGCCCGGCTCATGAACCAGCGGCGGCGCGAAAAAATCGCCGCCCTGGGCCGCGCCGCAGCGAAGCGCGTCGCCGGCGCGCAAGGCGCGGCCTTCCAGTCCGCCGAAGCCTCCGCGCAGAAAAGTCGAGCGCGAACCCAGAATTCCCGGCAGATCGAGCCCTCCGGAAAAGCCGAGATAGGCCGTGCCGCGCCCGAGTTTCAGCGCCAGAGCGTCGCCCTCGCGCAAAACCACGCCGCGCCAGGAAGATATCTCGTCGCGCTCGCCATGCGCGCGCAAAATGGCGCCCGAAACATCGCCGGCCAGCCCGATCCGCGCCGCGCCTTCCATCACGCGAAGCTCCGGCGCGGCGAGCAGAATTTCGAGTCCGGCGGCGGCTGCCGGCGCGCCCGCCAAAGCGTTGGCGGCGGCAAGAAAGACCGGATCGAGCGCGCCCGAAAGCGGAACGCCCAAAGCGCGAAAATTCCTGCGTCCGGAATCCTGAACCGTGACGCCGGCGCCGGGGCGCAGAACTGTCAGAAACGCGATCATTTTTCGACCCGCAGGTCGCCGGCGGCGCAGCGGCCTTCCAGCGCGTCATATTCGGCGCGCGACACGACGCGCCAGCGCACGCGGTCGCCGGGCGCGAGCAGGGCGGGGCGCGCATCACTGGCCACATCGAACAGGGGCGCCGGCGTGCGGCCGATCAGGCGCCAGCCGCCGGGGCTCTCAAAAGGATAGGCGGCGCACATGGAATCGGCGATGGCGACCGATCCTGCGGGAATTTTCGGGCGCGGCGTGGCGAGGCGCGGGACGGAAAGGGCCTCCGGCAGCACGCCCAGATAGGCGAAGCCGGGCTGGAAGCCGAGCATATAGACCTCAAGGGTCAATTCGCCGAATTTCTCGAGCCAGTCCTGCGCCGTCAGACCCTTGAGCCGCGCGATCTCTTCGAGGTCGGGCGCGAAATCGCCTTCGGCGCAGAAAGGAATTTCAAACAGGGAGCCTTGCGGCGTTTCGGCTTCGGGCGCCTGCGCCAGCGCGGCGAGTCTCTGCGCCAGTTCGCCCAAAGCAATGCGGTCCGGGTCGTACCAAACGGTCGCGGAGCCGAAAGCCGGCGCCCATTCCTCGACGCCCTCGATCGGCGCGGCGGCGAGCGCGGCGCAGAAGGCGCGGACCCGGGCGTGAACTTCCGGCGCGATGCGGGCGCGGAAAAAAACGGTCGCGGCGGCGTCCCCGAGCGCGAGGACGCGCGGCGCGGGCGATTTTTCCGGATCGGCGCGGCGGTCGGACAAATTCATGGTCCTCGGCTTGCCGGCAAACCGCAAGTTCATCGCGATTCTGCGACGCGCCGCCTTTTCCCGCAAGGGGAGACGACGGGGCGGGGCGCCCCGTCAGGCGTATTGTCGCGGCTCGGCGGCTTCCAGCAGCAGATCCAGCCCGGTCATCGCCGCCTGCCGCCTGATTCTTTCGCGCGGCGGGACAGGGTCGCCCGGCGTGGAAAAGCGCTTCTCGACCAGCAGGGTCGGGCGCTCGACGCGGGCGAGGCCGAAATGGACGAGGCCGACCGGCTTTTGCGCCGAGCCGCCGCCCGGGCCCGCAATTCCGGTCACCGAAAGCGCGATCTGGGCGCGCGAACGGTCCAGCGCGCCGAGCGCCATCGCCTCCGCGACCTGGGACGACACCGCGCCATGGGCGGCGACGAGATCGCCGGGGACGCCGAGCATCTCCTGCTTGGCTTCGTTGCTGTAAGTGACGAAGCCGCGCTCGAAAACGTCCGACGAGCCGGGAATTTCCGTCAAAGCGGCGGCGATCAGCCCGCCGGTGCAGGATTCCGCAAGCGCGATCTTCAGCCCGCGCGCGCGACAGGCGTCGAGCGCGCGCCGCGCCAGAGCGATCATTTCATCCTGCATCTCGCCTCCTTTTAGTCGTCCGCTGTCGCGGACGACGGTCCCTCGCATCAGCTCGGCCGCCGCCCGGCTTTTGGACGGGCGTCTTTCGACGCCCTACGGCCTTCGCTCCTAGCCCCGCTCGCGCAGGGTGATTTTTTCAAGGCAGCCGCACTGTCGCCATGGCCAGGGCCGCAATGCCTTCCTGCCGGCCGGTAAAGCCGAGACGTTCGGTCGTCGTCGCTTTCACCGCCACCCGGTCGAGCGGCAGTTGCGCGATTTCCGCGATTCTCGCGCGGATGGCGTCGCGGTGCGGCCCGACCTTGGGACGTTCGCAGATCAAGGTGGCGTCGATATGGGCGAGTCTTCCGCCGCGCGCGGCGACGCGCTCGACGGCGTGGCGCAGAAAGCGGTCGGACGAGGCGCCGCGCCACTGCGGGTCGCTCGGTGGGAAATGGGCGCCAATGTCGCCGTCGGCGATCGCGCCCAGCACCGCGTCAGTGATGGCGTGGAGCAGAACGTCGGCGTCGGAATGGCCGACCAGCCCACGATCGTGCGGCACCTTGACCCCGCCGAGCCAGACATGGTCGCCCTCGCCGAAAGCATGGACGTCAAAGCCCTGGCCGGTGCGGATATCGGGCAGATCCTTCAGCAATTTCGCCTCCGCGCGAAAAAAATCCTCGGGGGTGGTGAGCTTGATGTTTTCCGCTTCGCCCGCAAAGACGAAGACGCAAGCGCCGGCCCATTCCGCCACCGCCGCGTCGTCGGTGAGTTCGCGGCCGCCGTCGGCGCGAATGGCGCGGTGGGCGGAAAGAATCAAACCGAAACGGAAGGCCTGGGGCGTCTGCGCCGCGCGCAAGGCGGCGCGCTCGGGCGTGGCGACGATGCGCGAATCCTCGGCGACTTGCTTGATCGTGTCGATCACCGGGATTCCGGGAATGGCCGCGCCTTTTTCATGCGCCGTCTCGCGGGCGCGGGCGATCAGTTCGGGCCGCACGAAAGGCCGCGCCGCGTCATGGATCAGAACGGCGGCGTTCTCCGCGACGCCGAGCGCGGCCAGCGCCTCCAGCCCGTTGCAGACGCTGTCCTGCCGCGTCGCGCCGCCGACGGCCGGGGGGAAAAGGCGCGTGCGGAAATTTTCGGAAAGCGGGGCGACGGCGGCCTGGTAGAGGTCGAGATCGTCGGCGTGGATCACCACCAGGGCCCGGGCGTCCGGCGCGCCGCCGAGCAAGGCTTCGAGCGTGCGGGTGAGAACCTGGCGGCCGGCGAGTTCGCGATATTGCTTGGGCCCGCCGGCCCCCGCGCGCGCGCCGCGCCCCGCCGCGACGACCAGAAAAACCGCGTCGCCCGCTCCCTCGTCCTCGGCCATGCGCTCCCGCCTTTTTTCGCGCCGGGACATGTCGCGCGAATCCGCGCCGAGGTCAAACCCTGCGCGCTTCTCCCACTCCATTTGCCGTTGCAGCGTGCAAAAAAATGGCTAAAATGCAAGCATGATGGGTATTGCACAGAATGTGGGCATTGACGCGACGGGACCGTCTTTGCGCATCGGCGGGTTGGCCATCGAGGCGCCCGCCTTTCTCGCCCCCATGGCCGGGATCACCGATCTCGCCATGCGCCGGCTGGCGCGGCGTTTCGGCGCCGGCCTCGCCTTTTCTGAAATGGTGGCGAGCGACGATTTTGCTGAGGACGGGCGCGAAAGCCTGACCCGCGCGCTGGGCGAAGGGGTTTCGCCCCATGCCGTGCAGATCGCCGGGAGGGAGCCGGCAAGCCTCGCTGAAGCCGCGCGAAGAATCGAGGGCGCCGGCGCCGATCTGATCGACATCAATATGGGCTGTCCGGCGAAACGGGTGGTCGGCGGCGCCGCCGGCGCGGCCCTGATGCGCGATCTCGACCTCGCCGCCCGGCTCGTCGCAGCAGTCACTCGGGCAGTGACCATTCCGGTCAGCGTGAAAATGCGTCTCGGCTGGGACGAGGATTCGCTCAACGCGCCGGAGCTTGCCCGCCGCGCCGAGGCGGAGGGCGCCGCAATGCTCACTGTCCACGGCCGCACCCGGAGCCAGTTCTACAAGGGTTCGGCGGATTGGACGGCGATCCGCCCGGTCTGCGCGGCGGTGAAAATTCCGGTGGTCGCCAATGGCGACTGCCGCTCGCCGCAGGACGCCCGCGCCATGCTCGCCCAATCCGGCGCGAAAGCCGCGATGATCGGCCGCGCCGCGCTCGGGCGGCCGTGGCTTGTCGGCGATATCGCTTTTTTCCTGCGCTTTGGCCGCGCCCGGCCGTCAGTTCCGGCGCAGGCGCGGCGGGAGGCGGCGCGCGAACATCTCGCGACCCTGCTGGAGCTGGTGGGCGAGCGCCAGGGCCTGCGCCACGCCCGCAAACATCTCGCGGCCTATGCCGATGTCGCGGCGGAAGAAGGCGGCGGGCTCGAGCCGGCGGCGCGGCGGCGTCTGGTCGAAAGCGAGGACGCGGCGGAGGTTTTCGGTCTCCTCGATCGGCTTTACGCGCGCGAGCGCGGGAGGGAGGCGGCATGACAAGCAGAATTGCCCAAAAAATAGGCCGTACGGCGCAAAAGGCGCATGAAGAACTGGCAGGTCCGGGCAGCGGCGACTGCCCTTCCGCGCAACTGCTCAACGCTCTTCCGCATCCTTTGCTCTCGGTGGCGGGCGACGGCTCGATCCGCGACGTCAATCCGGCGGCGGAGCTGTTTTTCGACATGTCGCGCAACAATCTGAAAAAGATCAAGTTCCATGACCTTCTCCCCTTCGGCTCGCCGCTGAATTCCGCGATCGACATGGTGCGCCAGCGCCGCGCGCCGATCAACGAATACAGGGTCGATCTCGGCACGCCCAGGATCGGCGCCGAGCGTTATGTGGACATTCACATCGCGCCTCTGCCCAATATCGCGGACGGCGTGGTGATCATGCTCCAGGAGCGCACCATCGCCGACAAGATGGACCGCCAGCTTACCCATCGCGGCGCGGCGCGCTCGCTGTCGGCCATGGGCGCCATGCTCGCCCACGAGATCAAGAATCCGCTGTCCGGCATTCGCGGCGCCGCGCAACTGCTCGATACGGCGGTGAACGACGACGACCGCGCCCTTTGCCGCCTGATCTGCGACGAGACCGACCGCATCGTGTCATTGGTCGACCGGATGGAGGCTTTTTCCGACGGCCGCCCGGTCGAGCGCGGCCCGGTCAATATCCACGAGATTTTCGATCATGTGCGCCGCGTCGCCCAGGCCGGCTTCGGGCGGCGGATTCGTTTCATCCAGAGCTACGACCCGTCGTTGCCGCCGGTGCTCGCCAATCGTGACCAGCTCGTCCAGGTTTTCTTGAATCTGGTCAAGAACGCCGCCGAGGCCATCGGCGAGGATTCCCTCGATGGCGAGATCGAGCTGACGACGGCCTTTCGCCCCGGCGTCTCCATCCGCGCGCCTGGAAAAGCGGCGCCGGTCAGCCTGCCTCTGGAGTTCTGCGTGCGCGACAACGGCCCCGGCGTGCCGGAGGATATGATACCCCATCTGTTCGATCCCTTCGTCACCACCAAGACGTCGGGTTCTGGCCTCGGACTTGCATTGGTGGCGAAGATCATCGGCGATCACGGCGGCGTCATCGAATGCGAATCCCATCCGCGAAAAACGCTTTTCCGGGTGCTCATGCCCGTCTATTCCGTCCGCGCCGCCTGATTGTGGAAGGTCTTGGAGGTTCTTGAATGCCCACCGGCAATATTCTCGTGGCGGACGACGACGCGGCCATCCGCACCGTGGTGGGGCAGGCGCTGACGCGCGCGGGATATGAAGTGCGAACCACCGGCGCCGCAGCGACCCTGTGGCGCTGGATTCAGGCCGGCGAGGGCGATCTGGTCATCACCGACGTGGTCATGCCCGACGAAAACGCTTTCGAGCTTCTGCCCCGGGTGAAAAAGGCGCGGCCGGATTTGCCGGTCATCGTCATGAGCGCGCAGAACACGTTCATGACCGCGATCAAGGCTTCCGAGCGCGGCGCCTACGAATATCTGCCCAAGCCCTTCGACCTGAAAGAGCTGCTGGCCGTCGTCGGACGGGCGCTGAGCGAGCCGAAAAACCGGCCGCCCGCCCCCGAGCCCGAGGAACTGGAAGGCATGCCCCTGATCGGGCGCTCGCCGGCCATGCAGGACATCTATCGCGCCCTGGCGCGGCTGATGCAGTCTGACCTCACGGTGATGATCACCGGCGAATCGGGCACCGGCAAGGAACTGGTGGCTCGCGCCCTGCACGATTACGGCAAGCGCAAGAAGGGGCCCTTCGTCGCCATCAATGTCGCAGCCATTCCGCGCGACCTGATCGAAAGCGAATTGTTCGGCCACGAGAAGGGCGCCTTCACCGGCGCCAGCCAGCGCTCGGTCGGGCGCTTCGAACAGGCCGAGGGCGGCACGCTCTTTTTGGACGAGATCGGCGACATGCCGATGGACGCCCAGACCCGGCTTCTGCGCGTGCTCCAGCAGGGCGAATACACCACCGTCGGCGGCCGCACCCCGATCAAGGCCAATGTTCGCATCGTCGCGGCGACCAACAAGGATCTGCGCATCCTCATCCAGCAGGGCCTGTTCCGCGAGGATCTGTTCTTCCGCCTCAATGTCGTGCCCTTGCGCCTGCCGCCTTTGCGCGAGCGCGCCGAGGACATCGGCGACCTCGCCCGGCATTTCTTCAACCAGGCCGTCAGCGAGGGTCTGCCGCTGAAATCGCTGGAGCCGGCGGCGCTCGAGCGCATGAAGCGCTATCGCTGGCCGGGCAATATCCGGGAACTGGAAAATCTCGTCCGCCGCCTCGCCGCGCTCTATCCGCAGGAGATGATTTCCGAGCAGATCATCGTCAGCGAGCTAGGCCTCGACATTTCGCGCGAGACCGGCTCCTACCTCGCGGCGCCTGCCGGCGCGGCGCCCGCCGCCGCCGCGTCGTCGCGCGACCCCGACGAATCCCTGGGCATGGCGGTCGAACGCCACCTGAGCGACCTGTTCAAGGTCCATGGCGACAAACTGCCCCCGCCCGGCCTCTATCACCGCATTCTGCGCGAGATCGAATATCCGCTGATTTCGATCGCGCTGGCGGCGACAAGAGGCAACCAGATCAAGGCCGCCGAACTTTTAGGGCTGAACCGCAACACTTTGCGCAAGAAAGTCCGCGATCTCGACGTGCGGCTGATGCGCTCGTCGCGGTGAGCCTGCCCACGCCGTCCTGATCGAAGCCGGTCAGACGCAAAGGATCGACGCTTCGGTCGCGAAATTGCTGGATGGCGAATAAAGGCGAGGTCTTCCCCCTCTCGCTCCGCATAGGGCGTCCGCAAGGACGCCCGTCTTGCGACGGGCGATGCGGGGCGAGGGGATCATGGCCGCTCTGCTCACGGAACCGCCAGGCGCGCCCCTTCCGGCATGGCCTCGTAATGGGCCTCGGCGGCGAGCCAGTCGTCGAGTTCATTGCCGGGCGCGAAGCCGCGCGCTTCGGCGAAAGCATAGGCCAGCCGGGCGATGACCGCGTCCCTCGGAGCGGCGGGCGCCGGGGCGGCGGGCTTTTTCGCGACGGCCTTGGTCTTTACGGGCGCGGCGGTTTTGGCGGTTTTGGCGGTTTTGGCGTCCTTGGCGGGCGCGGCGGCTTTGGCGATGGCGGAAGCCTTCGGCGACGCGGGGCGGCGAGTGGCGGGCGCAGGCATATTTTCTCTCCGGGCGAGCGTTTCATCGGTCGCCGCGAGAACCAGATTCGCATGCTGCGACCGCGAAGAGATCAGGGCGGGAATATGGTTAATCTTTAGTTAAAGCCGTGGTTCGCGCCCGGCGAAAATCGTTCCTTCCGGCATCCTTGCGTCGCAGGCTGGCTTTCTGTAGCAATGCTTCATGCAACGCATCGCGCTCTACACGGGCTCGTTCGATCCCGTCACCAATGGCCACGTCGACGTCATTCGCGCGGCCTCGCGGCTGTGCGACCGGCTGGTCGTCGCCATCGGCCTGCACCCCGGCAAGACGCCTTTGTTTTCGGCGGAAGAGCGCTCGGACATGATCATGAAGGTCTGCGCGCCCGAAGCGGCGGCGCGGAATTGCACATTGGCGGTCGTGACCTTCGACGGCCTTGCCGTCGAGGCGGCGCGCGCGGCGGGCGCGGGCCTGATCATCCGCGGCCTGCGCGACGGGACCGATCTCGATTATGAGATGTCGATGGCCGGCATGAACGGGGTGATGGCGCCGGAAGTGCAGTCGGTTTTTCTTCCCGCCGGCCTCAATGTGCGCCATATAACCGCGACGCTCGTCCGTCAGGTCGCCCTGATGGGCGGCGACGTCTCGGCCTTCGCGCCCCCGCTCGTGGTCGAAGCGTTACGCCGCAAGGCGCAGAAATGAAGGAGCTTTCATGAAGGAGTCTTCCGCGCGGCCCGTCAGCCGCCGCCAGTTCGCCGCTCTTTTGTCGCACGGTGCGGGCTTCCTGTCGCTCGGCGCGGGCTTCCTGTCGCTCGGCGCGGGCCTGGTCGCCGGCGGCGCCGCCCGCGCCGCCGACGATCCGTCCAACCTGCTCTACATGCAGCTCAAGGACGGCGTGGTGGTGATCCGCATGCGTCCCGACCTTGCGCCGAAACATGTCGCGCAGATCAAGACTCTGGCGCAGCGCGGCTTTTACAACGGGGTGGTGTTCCACCGCGTGATCGACGGCTTCATGGCCCAGACCGGCGACCCGACCGGAACCGGCATGGGCGGCTCGGACCTGCCGGACGTTCCGGCCGAATTCACCAAGACGCCGTTCGCGCGCGGCACGGTCGGCATGGCGCGCGCTTCGGACCCGAATTCCGCCAATTCGCAGTTTTTCATCTGCTTCGCGCCGGCGCCCTTCCTCGACGGCCAATATACGGTCTGGGGCGAGGTGGTTTCGGGCATGAAAGTTGTCGACAAGATCAAGCGCGGCGAACCGCCGCAGAATCCCGACAAGATCATCAGCATGAAACTCGGCTCGGACGTGAAATAACGTCCTGCGCCGCCAATTCCATCAACAACAGGGAAAGCACATGTCCGACGAAGGCAATCTGATGACGCTGGAGACCACTCAAGGGACGGTGGTGATCCGCATGCGTCCCGATCTCGCGCCGAACCACGTCGCCCATATCAAGAAGCTGGTCAACGAAGGCTTCTACGACGGAATCGTGTTCCATCGCGTCATCGACGGCTTCATGGCCCAGACCGGCTGCCCGCACGGCACCGGCACCGGCGGGTCGAAATATCCCGACCTCAAGGCGGAATTCAACAACGCGCCCCATGTGCGCGGCATGGTCTCGATGGCCCGCGCCTCCAATCCCCATTCGGCCAATTCGCAGTTCTTCATCTGCTTCGGCGACGCCCGTTTCCTCGACAAGCAATTACACGGTCTGGGGCGAGGTGATCTCGGGCATGGAGCACGTCGACAAGATCAAGCGCGGCGAGCCGGTCAAGGATCCGGACAAGATCATTTCCGCCAAGATCAGCTGATCGGAATTCCTTCTGAGACCGGGGCCAAAAGCCCCGGTTTTGCTGTTCGCCATCGGGCGTCGAGCAGGGCCGATGGCGTCCGCGCCGACCGGCGCGGCGCCGGCTGACGCCGGCGGGCGCCCATCCTTTCGACGGGTCGAAAGGATGGCCGAATGTCGTTATGGACCCGTTCATCTCCGGTTCAGCGGCAGGGGCCTAGAAAAATAAGGCTTTCGAAGCCTGCAAACTGACCTTCGCCACATTGACGGCGGCGAAAAAATCCGAAAGCTTGACCACGCGTCGGCGCCGCGAACTGGCCGCCGGCTTTCCGGGGAGTTCTCCATGTCCTTCCGTTCCGCTCTTATGCTCGCTGGCGCCCTCGCTATGATCGGCGCCGGCGCCGCCAACGCCGAATCGGCGATGAAGCAGTGCTCGACAAAATATCAGGCGGCCAAAGCCGCGAACCAGCTCGGCGGCGCGACCTGGCTCGAGTTCCTGTCGAAATGCCGCGCCGATCTGAAGGCTGGCGGCGCCGCGCCGGCCGCGGCTCCGGCCGCGGCGCCGGCGGCTCCCGCCGCCGCTCCCGCTCCGGCCCCCATGCCCGCCGCGACGGCGGCCCCGGCCAGGCCCGCGCCCGCGCCCGCCGCTTCCGGCCCGGTCGTCTTCCCGACTGCGGTCAGCGCCGCCTACAAGAGCGAGTCGGCCGGCAAGGCGCGCATGCACACCTGTCTCGACCAGTACAAGGCCAACAAGGCGACAGGCGGCAATGGCGGCCTGAAATGGATCGAGAAGGGCGGCGGCTATTACAGCCAGTGCAACGCCAAGCTCAAGCAGTAAAGATCCCGATCGAGCCCCGGCCCCGCGCCGGGGCTTTTTCCTTCCATGCGGAGTCAGGCGAAATAGGCGAAGGCGGCGGCCAGAGTTCCCGCGACGCCCATGCCGATGGACATGCGCCAGGGCCACAGCAGTCCGCGCATGATGATGGCGATCGTCGCGACCGCGATGGCGATATGGAGCAGGGTCACGGCGAATGTGAGGATGTAGTGGCGCCGCTCATGGACCTCGCTCTTCTCCTGGGCCGCCGCGACCTGGGCCTCATATCCCTTGGCCTGAGCGCGAATCTCGTCCTGCTCCCTGGCGTAGCGGTCGGACTTGGCCGCGAAATCCGGGGCCTTGGCGATCGCGGCCTCGGACAGGGCGGCGTAAAGATTCTTCTTCATGCTCATGGCCTGGTAGAAGCCCCAGGCGTCGCTGGCCTTGGCCTGCATCAGCACGGCCTCGTTCTTCGCGCCCAAAGTGGCCGCGGTCTCGATGGTTTCGAGACTGCCGACCGTCGCCGCCAGCACCGCCAGCATGGCGATGGTGATCGACACCAGGATCAGGCGGCGGTCGCCGAGATGGACGGCGTGCTCGGCGTGTTCCGCGTGTTCGAAATCTTCGGTCGGCGAGTCTTCCATTGGCGCTCCCGGTCAGGCTTGCGGGAGCCTGCGACGTTCTTCGGCGCCCCGTCAAGTGGACACGGCGTGGGCCTCTGCTTATAAAGCCGGATAGCCGACCGGGCCGAAGCCCTTCCGGCGAGAGAGATTTTCGACGGACGAACGATGCAGAACGATTCCTTCGCCTCTTCCGCCGCGCTGCGGGAAACCATGGTCGAGCGCCAAATTCGCACCTTCGACGTCTCCGATCTCGGCGTTCAGGCCCGGATGAGGGCCGTTCCCCGTGAAATCTTCGTCGATCCCGCCTTCGCCAGCCTCGCCTATTCCGACGCGCGACTGATTCTTTCCGGCAAGGGCCGGCGTGAAATGACCGCGCCGCTGATTCTCGCCCGCCTGCTCAAGGAGGCGCATCTGCGCGACAGCGACCGGGTGCTGGTGGTCGCGGGCGCGACCGGCTACGCCGCCGCTCTGGCGGCCGGCCTCGTCAAGTCGGTCGTCAGCCTCGATGACGACGAGAACTTCGCCGCATGGGCCGCGACCAATTTCGAGACCCTCGGCCTGACCAACGCCAGATCGGTTTCAGGCGCGCTCGAGGCCGGCGCGCCGGGCGAGGGGCCTTTCGACGCGATCGTCGTCGACGGCGTCAGCCAGGGCGCTTTCGGCGCCCTGCTGAACCAGCTGGCGGACGGCGGCCGGCTGGTCGCGATCGTGTCCGACAGGCCCGGCGCGCGCACGGGCAAGGCCGTTCTGTACCGGCGCGCCGGCGGGCGGGCGTCGCCGCGTCCGCTGTTCGACGCCTCGGCGGGCGCGTTGGAAGCTTTCGCCAAGCCGGCGGAATTCGTTTTCTGAATTTGCCGCGGGCAGGCGTCGCGCCGTTCATGCTCGCCGATCTGTGGCTTTTTGGGCGCAGTCTTCGAATAATCGTACATGTCGCCAGCGGGATTCCCCGGAAACCGGGGCGCCGGCGCAGGACTTCAGGTTGACGCGATGGCTCATGTCTTTAAATCTTCGTTTGAATCCGGCGCCCGCCAGCAAGGACGGGCGCAAAGGCCTGTCGCCGGTCGTCCGGTCGCGCGGAGTGGCGCCTTGTGGGGATATTGATTTTGCGGCGTTCATCTCTTGTCGGCGCGACGCTGGCGGCCCTCGCTCTCGGATCGAGTCCGGTCGTGGCCGAGACCATGTCCGACGCCCTGTCGCGCGCCTATCTGAATAACCCCGACATCAACCAGCAGCGCGCCGCGGTCCGCGCGACGGACGAAACCGTGCCCCAGGCCAAGTCGGGCTGGATGCCCAAGGCGCAGGCGCAGGGCTCGCTGAACTATCAGGTCACCAATATTACGGGTCTGTTCGGCCAATCGGGCAAGCAAAAGCTCGCCGGCGTGCCGATCACCAGCCAGGCGCAGGTGAACCAGACCCTGTTCGACGGCATGCGCACCGCCAATTCGGTCAATCAGGCGGAATCCTCGGTCCTGATGGCGCGCGAACAATTGCGGCTGACCGAATTGACGACGCTCCAGGCGGGCGCGCAGGCCTTCATGGACGTGCTGCGCGACACGGCGGTGCTCGGCCTGCGGCGCAACAACGTCAAGGTTCTCCAAGTTCAGCTGCAGCAGACCCGCGACCGCTTCCAGGTCGGCGAGGTGACCCGAACCGACGTCGCCCAGGCGGAATCCTCGCTCGCCACCGGTGACGCCGACGTGGCCGTCGCCGAATCCAGTCTGCAGGGGAGCGTCGCGAGCTACCGCCGGGTGATCGGAATCCAGCCGACGCGCTTGCAGCCGGCGCGGCCGATCGAGAAATTGCTGCCGCCGACCCTCGACGAGGCGATCGCGATCGGCCTGGCCGAACATCCGGCGGTTCTCGGCGCCCTCCACGAGGTCGATGTCGCCCTGGACGGGGTGAAGGTCGCCGAAGGCGCGCTCGCGCCAACCGTCAACGTGGTCGGCCAGGTGCAGAGTTCGACCGACACCAGCGGCTTTCCGGGTTATAACATCTTTTGCCGCTTCGATCGGCGGCCAGCTCAATGTGCCGATCTATCAGGGCGGCCAGGAATATGCGGCGATTCGCCAGGCCAAGGAGAAGATGAACCAGGCGCAGATCGCGGTGATGAGCGCGCGCAACCAGGTTCGCGCCGGCGTGGTGACCGCATGGGGGCAGTTGCAGGCGGCCCGCGCCGCGATCGTCTCCTTCGAGGCGGCGGTCAAGGCGGCGGAAATCGCGCTGACCGGCGTGCGCGAGGAAGCCAAGGTCGGCCAGCGCACCACGCTCGACGTGCTCAACGCCGAACAAACCCTGCTCAACACGCGCGTCGAACTGGTGCAGGCCCAGCATGACCGGGTCGTCGGCTCCTATGCGGTGATGGCCGCCATCGGCCGGCTTTCCGCCCAGGATCTCGGCCTCGGCGTGGTCGAGTACAATCCGAGCCAGCATTATCAGCAGACGAAGAACCGGTTCTTCGGCGTCGACACGCCGGACGGCCGCTGATCGGCGGCGGTTTCCGCCGCCGCATAAAAAACGGTGGGCGGCGACCGGAGCGGCGCGCCATGGCCTTGCGCGCGCCGGCGCAAGGGCGCAACTTAATCGGGTCGCGACTCGGATCGCGACCGCTTCCCTTTTTCGCCGTTTGGCGCGTTTCGTCGCGAGCAATGAGACACATGACCGTAGAAAACGGCCCGTCCCAATCCAGCCCTTCGCCTGCGGAGGCCGCCGTGCGCGAGTCGTCGATGGATGAGATACTCGCCTCGATCCGCCGCATCATCGCCGACGACGACGCGCTGCCGCTGAGCCGTCCCCGCGCCGTCGCGCCCGAGCTGGCTTCCGCCGCTCCTGTTCGCCCCGTCACGGCGGCGGCCGAGCCTGCGCCATCGCCGGCGCCGCCGCCGGCCTTGCGTCCTCTGGCGCCTCGCGTCGTCCTCGCGCCGGACAAGGCGCCGTCATTGAACTTGCGCGATTTCGCGCCGGCGGGGGCTCCGGCCGCGCGCGCCTCGCTCCGTGAGGCGACGCCCGTTTCCGGGCTCGCCTCAGTCGCCGAAGCCGTCAAGGCCGCGCCGTCATCGAAAGCGGCGCCGGAGCCGGCGGCCAAATCCGCGGCAGCCGAACCCGCGGCGCGCGAACCGGCCGCCGCCGTCGCCGAAGCGCCGCGGCTCGCGCCGGCCGCGACCGTCGCCCAGCTGGCCGAGGCGCGACTCAAGGCCGCGTCGACTTCGTTGCGGCTCCCGCCGGCCGCCGCCAAAGATTCCACGCCGCCTGCGCCCACGGCGCCCGAGCCCGCCGCGGAGAAGGCGCCCGAACCGCCGCGACCAGCTGAACGCCGCATCGCCGCGCCGCCTCCGGCCCCGGCCCCGGCCAGAAGGCGGAGGCCGACCAGCCCGTGCTGCTCTCATCGGCCAGCGGCGCCCGCGTCGGCGCCTCGTTCGAGGCTCTGGCGGAAAGCTTGATGCTGCGCGATCCCGAAATGATCGAGCGGGTGGCGCGGGAAATGTTGAGGCCGATGCTCAAGGCGTGGCTCGACGACAATCTGCCCGTCGTGGTCGAACGTCTGGTCCGCGTCGAAATCGAACGCATCGCCCGCGGCAAGGGCTGAACCCTTCGTCCGTCGCCATAGCCCGTCGAAAGACGGGCGTCTTTCGACGCCCCTTAGCCCGTCGAAGGACGGGCGTCTTTCGACGCCCTATGATGGCGGCGCGTTCTCCCGCCACATTCCGTCTTTGGACGGTGGTTCCCCGAACGCCGCAAGGGGACGAGGATGGACCCGGCCGGCGCGCTTCCGCCATCGACGGCCGCGGGGCGGATCTTCGCGCCCGAACTTCCTTGAACCGCGCCAACTTCATTGACTTGCGGGCCGCGCTCGGATTTGTTGCGCGAAAATCCCGCGAATCCGGTTTTCAGCTCATGATGGAAAAGACTTTCGATCCCGCCGCCGTGGAGGCCCGCATCGCGGCCGATTGGGAGGCTGCGGGCGCCTTCCGCGCCGACCGGCCCGAGCGCCTCGGGGCCAAGACTTTCACGGTCGTCATCCCGCCGCCGAACGTCACCGGCACGCTCCACATGGGCCACGCCCTCAACAACACCCTGCAGGACATTCTTTGCCGCTTCGAGCGCATGCGCGGCAAGAACGTTTTGTGGCAGCCGGGAACCGACCATGCGGGCATCGCGACCCAGATGGTGGTCGAACGGCGCCTCGCCGCCGCCGGCGAGCCGGGCCGCCGCGAACTGGGCCGCGAGGCTTTTCTGGAAAAGGTCTGGGCCTGGAAGGCGGAATCCGGCGGCGCCATCGTCAATCAACTTAAACGCCTCGGCGCCTCCTGCGACTGGTCGCGGGAGCGCTTCACCATGGACCCCGGCTCGTCGCAGGCGGTGCTCAAGGCGTTCGTCGAGCTTTATCGCGCCGGGCTGATCTACAAGGACAAGCGCCTCGTCAACTGGGACCCCAAGCTGCTCACGGCGGTCTCCGACATCGAGGTCGTGTCGCACAACGTCAAGGGCTCGCTCTGGCATTTCAAATATCCGCTGGCCGACGAGAAAGGCGCCGCGACCGGGGACTATATCGTGGTCGCCACCACCCGCCCCGAGACCATGCTTGGCGACACGGCGGTGGCGGTTCATCCCGAAGACGAGCGCTATGCCCATCTGCACGGCCGTTTCGTGCGCCTGCCTCTGGTCGGGCGGCTGATCCCGATCGTCGCCGATTCCTATTCCGATCCCGAAAAGGGTTCGGGCGCGGTGAAAATCACCCCGGCCCATGATTTCAACGATTTCGAGGTCGGCCTCCGCCACAAGCTGCCGCTGGTCAATATTCTCGACGCCGAGGCGCGCCTGCTGCTGAAGGAGAACGAGGCTTTCCTGCAAGGCGTGATCGAGGACGACGACCTGTCCGACACGCTCGAAAGCCTGCATGGCCTGTCGCGCGAGGAGGCGCGCAAGGCGGTGATCGCCGCCATGGAGGCGCGCGGCCTGATCGCGACCATCGAGACCCACGAGCATCAGGTGCCGCATGGCGACCGCTCCGGCGTGGTGATCGAGCCGTGGCTCACCGACCAATGGTATGTGGACGCCAAGGCCCTTGCCGGCCCGGCCCTCGCGGCGGTGCGCTCGGGCGACACGAGCTTCGTACCCAAAAACTGGGAAAAGACCTTTTTCGACTGGCTGGAGAACATCCAGCCCTGGTGCGTCTCGCGCCAGCTGTGGTGGGGCCACCAGATTCCCGCCTGGTATTCGCCCTGGGGCGCGGTCTATGTCGCCGAAAGCGAGGAGGAGGCGCTCGCCGACGCGCTGGCCGACGCGGTCAAGCGCGAGATTTACACCGACGCCGAGGCCCAGGCGATCGCCGAGGATCCCGAAAAGGCCGCCGACCTTCTGACCCGCGACGAGGACGTGCTCGACACCTGGTTCTCATCGGGCCTGTGGCCGATGTCCACCCTCGGCTGGCCCGAGGACAGGAACGATCTCGCGGCGCGCTATCCGACCGACGTGCTGGTCACCGGCTTCGACATCATCTTCTTCTGGGTCGCCCGCATGATGATGTTCGGGCTGCATTTCCAGCACAAGGCTCCGTTCCGCCACGTCTATCTCCACGCTCTGGTGCGAGACGAGAAGGGCGCGAAAATGTCGAAATCCAAGGGGAACGTCATTGATCCCCTGAATCTCATCGACAGCTATGGCGCCGACGCCTTGCGTTTCACTTTGGCGGCCATGGCGGCGCAGGGGCGCGACATCAAGCTCGCGACCTCGCGCGTCGAAGGCTATCGCAATTTCGCGACCAAGCTATGGAACGCCGCGCGTTTCGCGGAGATGAACCAGTGCCGGGGACGCCACGGCTTCGACCCGACCAAGCCTCGGGAAATCCTCAACCGCTGGATCATCGGCGAAGCGGCGCGGGCGACAGCCGAGGTCGAAACCGCGCTGACCCAATACAAGTTCAACGAGGCGGCCCACGCGGCCTATCGCTTCGTCTGGAATATTTTCTGCGACTGGAGCCTCGAGTTGGCCAAGCCCCTGTTGCAGGGGCCGGACGGCCCGGCCAAGGACGAGACGCGCGATTCCATCGCCTTCGTCCTCGACCAGATCTGCAAGCTGCTCCATCCCTTCATGCCCTTCCTCACCGAGGAAATCTGGGCGATCCGCGGCCAGGATTGGCCGCGCGAGTCGATGCTGGCGCTGGCGCAATGGCCCGATCTGCGTGGGCTGGAGGATGCGGACTCGGAAACGGAAATCGGCTGGCTGGTCGATGTCGTTTCGGCGGTGCGCTCGGCGCGCGCCGAAATGAATGTCCCGGCGGGCGCGCAAGTCCCGCTGGTTCTGGTCGGGGCGTCGGACGCCGACGAGCGCCGCGCCAGACGCTGGGCCGAGACGATGCAGCGGCTGGCGCGGCTTTCCGGCATCGAGACGCGCGCCAAGGCGCCGCCGCATTCGGTTCAGCTGGTCGCGCGCGGAACGGTTCTGGCGCTGCCGCTCGAGGGGGTCATCGATTTCGACGCCGAACGCGCGCGGCTGGAAAAGGCCGTCGCCGCCGAAAGCAAGGAAATCGCCAGGATCGACGCCAAGCTGGGCAACGCCGACTTCCTGCGCCGCGCGCCGGAAGAAGTGGTCGAGGAAAACCAGGAGCGCCGCGAACTGGCCACGGCGCGCCTCGAAAAATTCACCGCCGCCCTGAAATTGCTGGGGTGAGCGGGCGGGTTCCTTCTCCCCATCGGGCGTTCGATTGAACGGCCGGTGGGGAGAAAGGGCGCCTCCGCGCCGCGTTCAATTCTTCGCGATCCGCGAGCTTGGCTTTTTGGCAACCTTTTTCGGCCAATCTGGCTTTGCTTCCGTGAATCAAGCTTTTGCCGGTCCGATTGGTCAGCGCGATTTGTGGCTTCGGCGCCACAGCCGAAATTCAACTTCACAATGCCCGAAGTTTGAAAAGGCGCCGCCGCGATTCAGCCATAAAGGAAAAGCTAGTTCTCGGGTGCGGGCGCCCTCCGGGGCAGGGCGCCGGGAGACTGCGTTTGATGTCGGCGTTGCGGCGAATCTTTCTGGCGTGCTTTTGCATGGCTTGCTGCGGCGGGCCGTCATTCGCCTTCGACGGCTCCGGACCCGCCTCGTCCTCGAACAAGACCCTCGACATTTTCAAGAATCCTCATCAGGCGCTGGAAGCGGCGCTGGAGGATTATCGCGCCGGGCATGCCGCTTCCTCGGTCGACGCGCTCAAATACGCCGCCGCCGGCGGCGAGACGCTGGCGCAATGGAAGCTCGGCAAGATGTACGCCGACGGCGACGGCGTGCCGCACGACGATTACAAGGCCTATCAATATTTTTTGCAGATCGTCGACAAATATGACGAGGACGCGCCCAACTGGCGCGACAATTCCGTTGCCGCCAGCGCCTTCGTCGCGGTCGGCGTGTTCGAGCTCAACGGCATCGGCGGATCGCGCCTGAAGGCGGACCCGGACCACGCCATGCGCATGTTCCGCTACGCCGCGAGCAATTTCGGCGATCCCGACGCCCAGTACAATCTCGCCCGGCTGTACATGGACGGAGCGGCCGGGCTCTCCAAGGACAACCGTCAAGCCGCGCGCTGGCTCAATCTCGCCGCCGCGAAGGGCCATGTCGAATCCCAGGCGCTGCTTGGCCATCTGCTGTTCTGCGGCGACGGCGTGCCGGTCCAGCGGGCGCGCGGCCTGATGTGGCTGACCCTGGCGCGCGAAGGCGCGAACGGCAAGGTCCAGCAATGGGTCCACGCCCTCTACGACCAGGACATGAAATCGGCCAGTGACGCGGACCGCCAGGTCGCGCTGGTCTATCTCGAGGACCATCTGAAGAAACGCGACTGATTTTCCCTCGTTTTTTCGCTCAAGCGCAAAAAAATGCGGTCCGATCAGAACCGGACCGCGCGCGTTTCAGGCCGCTTTCAGGCCGAAAGCTCAGAACTTCGGGATCCAGTAGAGATCCTTGGTGAGGAAGCTGTAGCGCAGCTCGACGCCGGCGGCATATTGGTTGGTGGAGCCGGCGCGGGTGGCGACCGGGCTGTCGGAGACGCTGCCGGTGAGGCCCGAATAATTGCCGTAGACGCTGACGCGCCAGGTTTCGGACAATTCATAGCGCGCCGCGACGGTGACGCCCGCCGAGGTCAGGCCGCCGGTCGCCTTGTACGGGGTGAGCGGGCCGCCGACCATCTGGTTGAGCGCGGCCTGCCAGGGCTGCACCGAGAAGAAGGCGTCGGCATATTGGTCATTGTTGAAATTGAGCCGCGGACCGGCCGACAGGGTCCACCGGCCCCATTTATGCCAGACGTCGGCGCCGATCAGGCCCGCCCAGCCGTCATAGCCCGACACCGCTTTGCGCAGTTCCGCGCGGACGCGCAGGAAGGACAGGGGCGTCCATTCGGCGAAACCGCCGATCTCGACACTGGCATTGACGTCGTCCAGGCCGAAGAGCCGCCAGTTGTTCTTGACATTGCGGCTGCTGACCCAATTGCCCGACGGGCCGATCGCGAACAGGTCGTTCTTGATGATGGCCAGGCTTACGCTGTCGTCCGGGCTGCTGAAGCGCTCGGGTTCGCCGTTGCGGCGGATCGCGACGCCAGGCAGGCCGAAGAAGGACGTGGTGTTCGCGCCGGGGAAGTTGGGCGCAACGCCCGCCATCGCCGAGACGTCCACGATCCACTCCGCGGGCGTCCCCGGGGGCGGGTTGATCAGGCCAGGCAAGTTATATTCATCGGCGCGGGCGGCCGCGCTCGAGAACAAAGCGGCCGCAATGGCCAGGGCGCGAAAGGAAAGTTTCAACGTAAATTCCCCCAAATCTTGCCTTCACTTTTACCAGCGGCCAAGAGAGGGGACTAGGCGTTTCTCCTTGCAAATTCAAGATTGGCGTGGGCGTCGCTTTCTTGCCACAGTCGGGCGCGGAATTGTACCAAGGGTTAAGGATGTGAACAGGTCCCTCGAATGACCAGGCCCCCAGAATTCTTGGCGAAAACGCCGGCTCTGCTGGCGCGCGGGCTGATCCGGGCCTATCGGGTCACGCTGTCGAGCGTGGCGGGGCGCAACTGCCGCTATCTGCCGACCTGCTCGGCCTATATGGACGAGGCGATCGCGCGCCACGGCCTGTGGGCCGGCGGCTGGATGGGTTTTTCCCGCATCTGCCGCTGCCACCCCTGGGGAGATTCCGGCTTCGACCCGGTTCCGCCGGAATTGCCGGAAGGCGCCGACGCCCTGCGTCCCTGGCGCTACGGTTCGTGGCGCAAGCGCCCCGTCTGCGAGCCGGTCGACGCGGAAAACCCCCGATCCTGACTATTCATGCGCCATCACCTCCAGCGCGAGAGCATAGAGCCGATAGCGCTGGAGATCGGGCAAAGCCTTCATCGCGTCGAGATAGGTGACGCCATTCTGGCATTGCTGCGCGTCGCTCAACGGCGGATCGGGCGTCTTGCCGTCGAGCAGCAGGCTCACGCCGGCCTTGTCCACGCCCTTTGCCAGCATCAGCTTTTCCAGATCGTCGAAATCGGCGGGGGCGGGCGCTTCGCGGTCGATTTTCTTCTGCGCGCCGTCGTCGATCGCCTCAAGCCCGGCAAGGGCCTCTTCGGCCATCAAGGCGCGATGGGCGGCGGCGAAGGCGGCCGAACGGTCGGCGGGCGCGCCATTGAGGAAATCGACGCACAGCGCGGGATCGTCCCCCTGGAGCTGTTTCAGCACCTCGGCGTGCGTGTCGAAAAACTGGTCGAGCGCGGCGCCGCCGGCCTTGGCGCCCAACAGGCCGCGATCGCGCCGCAGGGTCTGGACCGCTAGGCTCACGAACAGGTCGGCGGCGTCGTCCCGGGTCTCGACCTCCTGAGACAGCGCGGCTTTGGCGGCGTCGTCGTAGTCGGCGGGGTAAAGGGCGCGGAGTTTGGCGAGGAAGGGCCCATATTCGGGAGCCTGCGCCAGCTTGTTCTGGAGCGCGGCAAGCCTTTGTGGGTCCGATGGGGCTTCAGCGGGCGTCTTTTGGGCGGCTTCCGGCTCGTCCGCGACCGGGGTCGTCGTCACCGGCCTGGCGGCGAGCGGCGGCTCGGCCGGCTCGGTGTTTCGGGTCCCGCTGGAGAGAAACAGGCTGCCGAAAGCGGCGGCGAGCGCGGCCGCAATGGCCAGCAGGGCGATTCTGAAATGATGTTTCCAATGACCCATGGGGCGTCGAGCAGCCTGTTATACGGTTGCCGCAAGATGGCGCTGCAATCCCCGCGGAAACGCCATGGCGCGAAAATCCTGCGAATCACGGGCGGATTTTGGCGCCAGCGGAATACGAATTCCGCATGATTCATGCGGAATTCGTATGACAGGGCGCGCACTCTTGCCCAGCCGGGGCCCGCCCGTCAACTTCCGGCTTTTGCAGGGCCCGTGACGCCGCTCGCAGAGCCTCGTTGCGCCGCCGCGCCAAATCGCGTTAGGAAGGCGGTCCCAAAAAAGCTTACGCCGGCTCGTCTCGGCGAGTGAGCAAGGAGAGACGGATGATTTCGGTCACTTTTCCCGATGGCGCGTCGCGTTCCTATGACGCCGGCGCCACCGGCCTCGACATCGCCAAAAGCATTTCCCCCTCGCTGGCCAAAAAGACCGTCGCCATGATGCTCGACGGCCAGATGGTCGACGCCGCGACGCCCATCCGCGCCGACGCCAAGGTCGAATTTCTCAACCGCGACGACCCGCGCGCGCTGGAACTGATCCGCCACGACGCCGCCCATGTGCTGGCCGACGCGGTCCAGGCGCTTTTTCCCGGCACGCAGGTCACCATCGGCCCGGTGATCGAGAACGGCTTCTATTACGACTTTTATCGCGCCGAGCCTTTTTCGCCCGAGGATTTCGTGGCGATCGAAAGGAAGATGCGGGAGATCGTCGCGGCCGACAAGCCGATCGTGCGCGAGGAATGGAGCCGCGACGAGGCTTTGGGCTATTTCGAAAAACATGGCGAGGCGTTCAAGGTCGAACTGGTCGAGGCGATTCCGGCCGACCAGAAAATCTCGGTCTACAAGCAGGGCGACTGGCTCGATCTCTGCCGCGGCCCGCACATGCCCTCGACGGGAAAAATCGGCGCCGCCTTCAAGCTGATGAAAGTGGCGGGCGCCTATTGGCGCGGCGATTCGTCAAAGCCGATGCTCCAGCGCATCTACGCCACCGCCTTCGCCAAACAGGAAGACCTCGACGCCTATCTCCACCGGATCGAGGAGGCCGAGCGCCGCGACCATCGGCGTTTGGGCCGCGAAATGGACCTGTTCCATTTCCAGGAGGAAGGGCCGGGGACAATCTTCTGGCACCCCAAGGGCTGGACCCTGTTCCAGACCCTGATCTCCTTCATGCGCCGGCGCCAGCAGGCGGCGGGCTATATCGAGGTCAATACGCCGCAGGTGCTCGACCGCGCCCTGTGGGAGACTTCCGGCCATTGGCAGACCTATCGCGAGAACATGTTCATCACCAAGACGGAAGACGAACGCGTTTTCGCCCTCAAGCCGATGAACTGCCCCGGCCATGTGCAGATCTTCAAGAACGGGTTGAAGTCGTACCGCGACCTGCCGATGAAGATCTCGGAATTCGGCATCGTCCATCGCTACGAGCCGTCGGGCGCGATCCACGGCGTGATGCGGGTGCGCGCCTTCACCCAGGACGACGCCCATATCTTCTGCACCGAGGACCAGATCATGGCGGAAGCCATGAAGATCAACGACATGGTCATTTCGATCTACAAGGATTTCGGGTTCGACGATATTGTCGTGAAACTGTCGACCCGGCCGGAAAAACGCGTCGGCGGCGACGAGGGCTGGGACAAGGCGGAAGCCGCGCTGCAAAAGGTGCTCGACCTTCTCGCCGCCCAAGGGTTCAAGACCGGGATCAATCCGGGCGAGGGCGCCTTCTATGGCCCGAAACTCGAATATACCTTGCGCGACGCCATCGGCCGCGAATGGCAATGCGGCACCACGCAGGTCGATTTCAACCTGCCGGGCCGTTTCGGCGCCTTCTACATCGGGCAGGATTCGGAAAAGCAGACCCCGGTGATGATCCATCGCGCCATTTTCGGCTCGCTGGAGCGCTTCACCGGCATTCTCATCGAGCATTTCGCCGGCCATCTGCCCTTGTGGCTGTCGCCGGTCCAGGCGGCGATCTGCACCATCACCTCCGACGCCGACGATTACGCGCTGGAAATCGCCGCGCTCGCCCGCAAGGCGGGGCTGAGGATCGAGACCGACCTGCGCAACGAAAAGATCAATTACAAGGTGCGCGAATTGTCGCTGGCCAAGATCCCGGTGCTGCTGGTGGTCGGCCGCAAGGAGGCGGCGGACCGCACGGTCTCGATCCGGCGGCTGGGCTCGCCGGCGCAGACCTTTGCGACGCTCGACGAGGCCATGGCCTCGCTGACGCGGGAGGCGACGCCGCCGGATTTGCGCTAGGCTCGGCCCGCCGGAGATCCCGGCGGGTTCTTTCTGGAGGGTTCGATGATTCCTTGCCGTGGCTGCGGCCAGTCCATCCACGAAACCGCGACGGCCTGCCCGCATTGCGGCGCGCCCAACACCGCTTCGACCAAGCGCATATTGCCGGCGGCGCTATTGTGCTTCTTCTTCGGCCTGTTCGGGTTTCACCGCTTCTATGTCGGCAAGATCTGGACCGGAATTCTGCAATTGCTGACCGGCGGCGGTTTCGTGGTGTGGACGGTCTATGATTTCGTCCTGATCATCCTCGGCGGCTTTACCGACAAGCAGGGCGAACAAGATCAATCTGTGGACGTGAGGCGCGTATTCTTCGCGGGCCGTTCAAATGCCCGGACCCGGATTCAATTCCACTTAATTTGTCGCGATTACCATTGCGGCGTTCTTCCATTCATCCAGGACGACCATCATGTTTTCTCCAAGAATTATCGGGTTTCCCCACTGTCATCCTTTTCCCCGCCGGCGCGCTTTTCCCGACAGGAGCCTCGGCGCAGATGTGGCCGACCTCGCCCGACGCGGTGCGCGTCACCGTCAATATCAACATTCAGCGGCAGGCCGTCGCGTCGCAAAATCCCGAAGATCAGACCAAGGCGATGGAGGCCGCGCGGAGCGCGATTTACGACAGCCTCAAGGCGGAATGCGGCGCGCTGTCCGCCGCCTTCAATGCGGACTGCCGCCTCGTCAATATCAACGCCAACAGTTCGTTGTCGGAACGCGGCTTCGGCGGCCCGACGAACAGCACCAACGCCAACGCCAGCTTCGAACTGACGACGCGCCACGCGCAGGCTCAGCCGCAGCCGCAAAAATAGCCGGCCCGGTTTGGCGCTTTCGGGCGCTTGGCCGAACGGCTACATTCGCGCGAAGAATTCCATCGCTTGGTGAGCGGGAGCGCGCGCGTTTGTTGGCCAATCCGAAAATCTACCTCGCCGGACCCGAAGTCTTCCTGCCCGACGCGCGCGCGATCGGCCTGCGTAAGAAAAGCCTGTGCGAGGAATTCGGCTTTGTCGGATTTGTTCCGCTCGACCATGACCTCGCGGCCGCGCCGGGCGAAAAAATGGACGAGAAAATCTTTTCGGCCAATGTCGCGCTGATGCGCGTAGCGGACGCCGGAATCTTCAATCTGACGCCCTTTCGCGGGGTCAACGCTGACCTTGGCACGGCCTTCGAACTGGGTTTTTTCGCCGCGCTGGGCAAGCCGGTCTTCGCCTATACCAACGATTCCGCGCCCTTGTTCGAGCGTGTCGCGGCGGCCCATGGCGTCCAGGGCGCGCCCGGCGGCGAATTCTGCGACGCGCAGGGCCTGCTGATCGAGAATTTCGCCAATGCCGACAATCTCATGCTCGACGGCGCCCTCAAGGCGCAGGGCCGCCGCGTCGTCCGCCCTGACGTGACCCTGCCGGGCTGCGGCGACCTCACCGGATTCATGGCCTGCCTGCGCCAGGCGCGGGCGCATTTCGGGTTCTGAGACGCCGGCTCCCGTCTTTCCCCTCGCCGCGAAAAGCTTATGCTTCGCCGCGACAGGAGCTTTGGAATGCAGCAACGCCCGCTTGGCCGCACCGATCTGAAAGTCTCGGAAATCTGCCTCGGCACCATGACCTATGGCCAGCAGACCGGCGAGGCCGACGCTTTCGCGCAGATGGATCACGCCGTCGCCAGGGGCGTGAATTTCTTCGACACCGCCGAGCTTTACGCCATCCCCCCTCGCGCGGAAACCTATGGCGCGACGGAAACGATCATCGGCAAATGGTTTCGCGCCAGAGGAAATCGCGAAGAAATCGTCCTCGCCACCAAGATCGTCGGGCGCACCGCCATGCCCTGGTTTCGCGACGGCGCAGTGGCGCGGCTCGATCGCAAGAACATTTTCTTCGCGGTCGAACGTTCCTTGAAGCGGCTGCAAACCGATCGTATCGATCTTTATCAGCTGCACTGGCCCGACCGGCCGATGGACCTGTTCGAGGACGGTTCAAACGCCTATCGCGATCGCGGCGGACCCGACGGCGTCACCTTCGAAGAGACTCTTGCCGCGCTCGGCGAACTGGTGAAACAGGGAAAAATCCGTCACTTCGGCGTGTCCAACGAGACCGCCTGGGGCGTCAGCCAGTTCCTGCGCGCATCGGAAGCCGGCGCGGGGCCGCGTCTCGTCGCGATCCAGAACGCCTATCATTTGCTCAACCGCCAGTTCGAGATCGGCCTCGCCGAATTCGCTTTCCGCGAACAGGTCGGCCTGCTCGCCTATTCGCCTTTGGCGCAGGGTTTTCTCACCGGCAAATATCTGCACGGCGGAAGACCCGAGGGCGCGCGCTTCACCCTTTTCGATCGCGCCCAGCGCTACCAGAAGCCGGGCGCCGACGAGGCCATCGAGGACTATCTGGCGCTGGCGCGGAAATATGGCCTCCACCCCGTCCATCTTGCTCTGGCTTTCGTCACCTCGCGGCCCTTCGTCACCGCCAATATTGTCGGCGCGACCAATCTCGACCAGCTCAAGCTGATCCTCGAAGCGCCCCATGCGCTCGACCCGGAGGTCGAAAGGCGAATCGACGCCATCCATCAGATCCGCGGCAATCCGGCGCCCTGACCTGGGCTGAAGTCCAAGGGCCATGAGTCGCGTTTCGTAGCGCCAGCACCATCGTTCGATCGACATCCGCGGCGCTGTGCAAGTCTGCAACAGCGTGCGCGTTCAGCACGGCGTCAGGACCGCCGTCTGTAAAAAATCATTTCATGACAAGACCATAGCAATGACGCCCCGAAGCTTGTGCAGCGATCAACCTCTGCGCCAGGGTCGGAATGCCTGAAATTTCCTCTCCGTAATTATACGTAAATTGCTCCAAATCATTGTTTTATTGTTTTCGTTGTTTTTCGATGCTTCCGTTGGGGAATCGAGGCTGAATTTTCCTGACCCCCAATCCGCACGTTGGGCGGGAGGCCGAAATGGCGTCGACCTGTCGAGCGGTTGCGACATATGGCGGTGACGAGATGGCCTGGCCGACAGTTGGACGTTGGTCGACGCCTCCGGCGGCCTGCGAGACGGGCTGGAAGGTCGCCTCGCAGGCCGGCCAAGGCGGCCTTTCCGGCTTCGCGCTGGGATGTTCGCCGTTGTCGCGCCGTTCCGCAATCCGATGGGAAAGCGGACGGCCTGAACTGCATCGATCAGGGACCGATGGACCGTCGGTCCGGGAAATGTCGGGTAAGGGAGCAATTCGATGACGGGCTACACCTGGAACGCAGGCAGCGGCAATTGGAGCAATCCCGCCAACTGGAGTCCCTCCACCGGCTACCCTGGACAGAACGGCAATACCGGCGCGGATACGGCTACGCTTTCGGGGTCGGGAACCTATACCGTCACGCTGGACGTTTCGCCCCTCACGATCACGACGCTGACGCTCGACAACGCCAACGCCAGCCTGGACATCGGCGGCAATTCTCTGACCGCCACGACCGTCAACAACACGGCCGGAACCATTTCTCTCGTCGGCGGCTCCCTTTCGACGAGCGGCTATCTCTACAACGGCACTTCGACCTCGAGCGCCGGGACGATCACGAGCAGCGGAACCAGCTCGATCTCGGCCTATGAGATTCTCAATTACGGCGCCGTCAACGTCACCGGCGGCGCGCTGACCCTGAACAACGAATTGTATAGCTATGCCAGCGGGTCGGTCACGCTGAGCGCCGGCGCGACGCTCAACGCCAATAACTATCTGGTTAACTATGGCGCGATCACCCTGAACGGGACGAGCAGCTCCCTCGCCACGCTCAACTACCATAGCAATCTATATAACGAAGCCGGCGCCACCCTGAGCGGCGCGGGGGTCGTCGCCGCCGGCAGCGCCACCGACTACTTCTATGACTATGGCGCGATCGACGCCAATGTCAGCGGACAGACGCTGGAGTTCAAAAACACGGTCTACGGCTCGGGGACCAGCGCCACGCTCGCCGTCGGCGCGGGCGCGACCCTCCAACTCGACGGCGCATCGAGCGTCGCTTATTCGGCCACGTTGAACGGAACGAGCGGTTCTGTCGCAACCCTCGATATCGCTTCGAGCGGCTCGCTGACGCTTTCCACGGCGCTCACCGTCAACCAGTACGACACGGTCAATGTCGCCGGCACAAACGGCCTGACCGACAATTATGGGATCACGCTCGCGGGCGGCTCGCTCACCGGCGCCGGGACGCTTTCCGCCGCCACGCCCATCTCCGGGTGGGGAACGGTCGACCTCTCGCTCGCGAGCCATACGGGAGCGATCAGCGCCAATTCGGCGAGCGGCGTCCTCGATCTGCAGCAAGCGCTCACGGGGACCCTTACGCCGACGGTCGCCGCCGGGGGAACGCTGGAGTTCGACGCTTCCGGCAATACCGCTTCCACGGTGACGCTCAGCGGCTCGATCTCGGCGCCGGCGACGCTCGACATCGGCGCCCCGCGCTCACTTCGGCGGCGTCGCTGACCTTGACCGGCGCCTTGAGCGTCAGCCAGTACAACGTCATCAACCTCAATGGGAGCACGCTGACCGACTCGGGAGGGATCAACCTCGGCAATACGACGACGACCCTTGGCGGCGTCATCTTCAGCTATGGGACGAGCACGCTCGACGGCGGGACCGTCGGCGTCACCAACACCGGCGACATCACTGTCGAGAGCGGCACGCTGACCCTCGACCACACGCTGACAAACGAGGGCGGCTCCGAGGGGACCGACTTTTGGTCCGGATATATCGACGTCAGCTCCAGCGCGACCCTGAGCGTCGCCGGGACGCTGATCAACAAGGACAGCGACCTGTACGTATACGGCGAACTGGAAACGACCGGCGCCGGGACGATCACCAACACGGGAACGATCATCCTCGATGGCGGGACCCTGGACGATCCGTCTGTCGCGCTCGGCAGCGGAACCAGCAGCGGCGCGATCGCCGGCTATGGCACAATTACGGGCGCCGTCACCAAAAGCGGCACGGGCACGGCCAATACCATCACCGTCGGCGGAACGCTGGACATCGACGGCGCGGTCGGGGCCTCCGCGACGCCGATGGATGCGCTCACCATCGTCGCGGGCGATCTGGTGCTCGGCGCCGGCGCCGCCGCCACGGCTAATTATGCGACCAGCCTTTCTTTCTCTGGCTCGGCCGGCACGCTCGAAATCGGCGCGGAAAGCTCGACCGCGAGTTCTCTCGGGCTGACGGACGCCCTCACCGTCGGGACAGGCAACACGGTCCAGCTCGACAGCACGACGGGGGCCGTCCAGCTGACCGACGCCGCGGGCATCACCATGGCCGGCGGGTCGATCGTCGAGAATCCGGGCAACGCGTCGGCCAACGGCACGATCGCGACGACGACGACGATTACAGGCTATGGAACGGTCGGCATCGACCTGCTCAACGGCACAGGCGCCGGAACGATCACCGCCAGCGGCGGGACGCTCGACCTGACCGGGCAGGTCAACCAGGGAGCGGGAACGGACCGGACGCTGGCCATCGCCACCGCTGGCGGCGACCTCGAAATCGGCGGAACGGCCGGCCTCGGGCGCCGATCTCGATCAGCACCGCCAACCAGATGCTGGAGATCGGCCCGACGGGCTCGCTGACCATCACTGGCGCCGAAAGCATCACCAATGGCGCGATCAAGCTCGACGGCGGGACCGCGACTCTCGATGACACGAACGTCAACGGCCTGACGATCGGCTCCGGCGCGATTCTCGAAGGCGCAGGGACCGTCGAAGGCCCCATAAACGCTACTTCGGGCACGATCGCCGCCAACTACAACGAAGGCTATGGCGGCGTCGGCGGGACGCTCGATCTGCAGGGCAAGGTGACCGCGGGGACGTTGGAACTCTATGGTTGGTCCAGCAACACGCTGAAGTTCGACGCCGCCGGCAACACCGCAATCTCGGTGATCGACCCCAGCGGCAATGGCGATTATGGCACGCTCGAAATCGGCGCCGGCGGGGGGCTCACGCTGACCGACGCGCTCAACACGACCACCAACGCCACGATCAAGCTCGATGGCGCCGGCGCCACCTTCACCGACGCGGCCGGCATCTACCTCGCGAACTCCCCTGTCGCGATTTCCGGCGACGGCGTGGTCAACGCTTCGATCACCGCCTCCGGCCAATACGGGGGGGAAATCAAGGAAAGCGGCGGCGGCACGCTCGACCTCAACGGCGCCTTGATCTACACCGGGACAGGCCCAGGGGGCGCTCAGCTCCAGACCGGCAGCCTCGCCACGGACGTGCTGGCGCTTGGCCCCACTTCGCCCGGCACGGCAACTTCCGATACGGCGATCTATGCCCAGGTCAATGGCTTGGGCACGCTCGACATAGACGCCGGCGTCACCCTTACAGCGCAATGGATCAATGTCGGCGCCGGCAACCTTGACCTGTTGGGCGCGGGCGCGCAGGTCAACCTTACTCAAAGCATCGAGCTGTCGGGCGGCGACGTCTACGGGACCGGCGGAGTCAGCTCCTCGACCGGGATTACCGGTTACGGCACCTATACTGCCGCTCTCGACGGCGGCTCGGTCGAGGCGATCGGCACGGCCCCCGGCGAGGTGCTGACGGTCGGCGTCGACGGCGGCCAAATCGACGCCACCACCGCGACGGCGTTTTCCATCGGCGACCTGTACAGCAATTCCGACCTCGCCTTGAAGGGGGTCGTGGGAACCGCCACGGTCAATCCGACGATTACGTTCACCACCGGCTCCCACTGGGGAACGCTCGACCTGACCGGCGAGGGCTCGGGCTCGACCTTCACCAGCAATTTCCACGGCGTGATTTCGGGCTTCACGGGCGCGGACGGCCCAACCAGCGACGCCATCGACGTCATGTCCTCGGGTTCGGCCGGCGATATCCTCGTCTGGACCCAGAATGGCGCGTCGGGGACTCTCGAGGTCGAGAACGCCAGCGGCACCCAGGTTTTGGAAACCCTGACGCTGGACGGAACCTATTACCAGAACCAGTTCAACCTCGCCTATAATTCGTCGACCTCGGCGGACGTCATCACCTATGCCGCCTGCTATTGCGCCGGGACGCTGATCGCCACCGCGAACGGCGAGGTCGCGGTCGAGAATCTGAAGATCGGCGATTCTGTCGTGACCGCCTCGGGCGCCCGGCGGAAGATCGTCTGGATCGGAACCCGCGCCTATTCCGCCCGTTTCGCCGCCAACAATCCCGATCTTCTCCCCATCCGCTTCCGGGCGGGGTCACTCGATGTCGGCGTGCCGCGGCGCGATCTGCTGGTTTCGCCGGAGCACGCCATGTTCCTCGACAGCGTGCTGATTTCGGCCAAGCATCTCGTCAATGGAGTGACCATCGTCCAGGAAAAGCCTGAAAACGACATCCATTATTTCCACATCGAACTGGAAAACCATGACGTGCTGATCGCCGAAGGCGCCTTTTCCGAAAGCTTCGTCGACGACGACAGCCGCGGCATGTTCCACAACGCCCACGAGTTCAGAAAACTCTATCCCGAGGCGCGGCCGAAGGAGATCGTCTATTGCGCGCCGCGCGTCGAAGATGGTTTTGCCCTCGATCGCGTCCGGCGGCGCCTCGCGGAGCGCGCCGGCCTTGACTACCCGGAAGCAACCGATTTCGGCGCGCTTTTCGGCGAGGTTGAACGTTGCGACCATGAGGGCGTCTCGGGCTGGGCGCGCAACGCGGCCTTCCCCGACGCGCCGGTGTGCCTTGACGTGCTGGTCGATGGCGCTTTCGCAGGCTACGCCTATGCGGAAGGCGAAAGGCCACAGGGCGGTCGGGGCTTCGCGTTCCGTCTCGCCGCGCCGCTCGATCCGTCACGTCCGCACGAAATCGAACTGCGGCGTTCGGCGGATGGCGCGTTTTTCAGGAACAGAATGTTCCTCGCCGCCGGCGCCGTGACGGCCGTCAATCGGCCATTCGCGCCGAAGGGGCCTGCGCCTTGCGCAACTCGATTTCGTGGTTCAGCAGCGCTCCGACCAGAACGAAGAAGCTCGACAGCCAGATCCAGGTCATGAAGCCGACGACCGCGCCGAGCGGGCCGTAGATCCGGTCATAGCTGCCGAAACTGGTGGTGTACCAGGAAAAGAGGAGCGACGCCGCCAGCCAGGCGACGGCGGCGAATGAGCTTCCCCATGTCACCAGGCGCAGGCGGCTGGAGGCGCGGTTCGGTCCGAAGCGGTAGACAACGGCGATGCCGACTTCGCTGACGGCGACCAGGGCCGGCCATTTGCCGTCGGCCAGCAGGGCATGGGTCCATCCGCCGAGGCCGAGCCAGCCCAGCAGATAGGGCAAGGCGATCATGGCCAGCAGCGCGACCGTGGTGAAGCCTATCACGCAGAAGGTGAAGAGCAGGGACAGGGCGTTGAGCTTGAAGAAGCCGCGTTTTTCATGCTCGCCGAAAGCGACGTTCAGCGCGTCGAACAGGGCTTTCGTGCCGCCGTTCGCGCTCCAGATCGAGATCACGAGGCCGGTGGCGAAGGCCGCGCTCATGGTTCCGGGCGGCTGGCTGGCCATGCGCTCGGCCTGCATTTTCAGAAGCTCGACCGCCGCGCCGGGAAGCACGCCGGCGAGATTGTCGATCTCCGCGCCGATCACGGTCGGATTGGCGAAGAAGCCATAGATGGCGATGAGCACGGCGATCGCCGGGAAAATGGCCAGCAGCATGTAGAAAGTGACGGCGGCGGCGAAGGACAGGATCCGGTCCCGCCAAATTCGCGCATAGACTCGGCGCAGAACCTCTCGACGGCTTCGCGCCGGGGCTTCCGGCGCGGCCGCCGGCCGATCGGGTTCAGGACGGGCTCCGTTCACTTGTTCCGCCGGCATCGGCCGCAGAGCCCCGGCCGCCGCTATTCGCCTTGGCCCGGTTGCGCCAGCGAGCGGATATAGGCGGTCAGGTCGTCGATCTCCTGCCGGGTCAGGCTCATGTCCGGCATTTTCGGATGCGGGTCGGTGAGAAAGGACGTCAGGTCGCGCTTGTCCATGTGCCGCGCGACATAGAAAAAGCTCGGAGCGTCGACGCTGGCCTGTTTCTGGCCGACCGCAACGTCATGGCAGGTGGCGCACCAGCGCTGGGCGATGATCTTGCCATGGTCTGGGTCGGGCGGGGCGGCCAGGGCCGGGAGGGACGCCGTAACGGCGAAAAGGAAAGGAATCGCGAAAAGGCGCATGAGTCGAACTCCGTCCGGCAATCATTGATCATCCGTCGGGCCATGCGCAAGCGCCTTGTCCTGAATCATGGTCCCGGATCACGGGGCCGGCTGGGTCGCGAGCACTTCGACATCGCGGTTCTGATTGGCGACGACCTTGAAGGTCGCCTGATAGGTCGTGTTGTCGTGGCGGGCGATGGCGACATATTCGCCCTCGGCGAGGACGATGTTGGGAAAGGCGCCGATCATTTCGCGGATCACGTCGCCGCCGGGGGTCAGGACCGAGAAGCTGGTGTTGGCGAGCGCCTCGCCGCCGGGCGCGTTGACCAGTTTCAGGGTCATGTTGGCGGCGCGATGGCGCAGGATCACGTCGGTCAGTTTGCCCGCCTGCACCCGCATGTCGGCGCTGACATTGGAATTGGTCGGAACGGTCGATCCCGGCGAAACGTCCATCAGGATCGAGACGATATGATAGGCGCCCTCGGGCAGGCATTCCGGCGCGCCCGCCTTGAGACTGGGAATGATCAGCTTGGCTTCGGGATCGTCGCGGTCGGGCAGATAGACCTTGATGTCGAGCCGCGCCGGCGGGATCGGGGCGTCGCCGAGCATCCCCTCGATCTTCAGGGCCCCTGCGTGCATCACCAGCCGCTGGTTGATCGGTCGGCCATTGACCGCGATCTGTTTGTTCGCGCCGGCGAGGCCGCAGGCGGCGTGGACGATGTAATCGCCGTCGGGAAGCTCGAAAGTCGGCGCCGGATCGTTCGAACTCGGTGATCAGGGCGTGGCCGCCGTTGTCGCCGGCGCGGGCGTCGAAAACCCGCCAGATCAGCCCGGAGCCGATCGCCTGGATGTCGCCGGGCGCGAAGACCGCGTTGAACGAGACCGCCACACGCGGCTGGCTGTCCTGGGCGGGCGCCGCCGCATCGGGGCCCGGCGCGCCGGCGACCGGCGGCGCCGGAGTCAGCGCGGGCAGGGGAGGCGTCTCGGCGGCCGCCGCGGCCGGGAGGACGAGAAAAAGCAGCGCGCCAAGGGCGCGCTTTCGCATTTCAGCAAGATCAGTCTTCGCGCGACGCACCGGCCCCTCCGTTCCCGCTCTCGCCATCGGTTTACAAAGCGGCCATTTTAGGGCTTTGTCCGGCAAAAATCCGGGATCTTTTCATGAACGACACCTTGAAACTTCTCGCCGCGCGCCGCTCCGTCCCGCCGATCGCCATGCGCGGCCCCGGCCCGACGCCCGAGGAATTGCGCGCGCTGCTCGCCGTCGCCGCGCGCGTGCCCGACCATGGCAAGCTCGCGCCGTGGCGTTTCATCGTTTTCGAGGGCGAGGGCCGCGCGCGCGCCGGCGAAATCCTCGCCCAAATTCTTTCCCGCCGCGAGCCGAACGCCGATCCCCAGCGCCTCGAACTGGAGCGCGGCCGATTCGCCCGCGCCCCGCTGGTCGTCGGGGTGGTGTCGCGCGCCGCGCCGCATGCGAAGATTCCGGAATGGGAGCAACAATTGTCGGCGGGCGCGGTCTGCATGGCATTGACCGTCGCCGCGACCGCGATGGGCTTCCGCACCGCCTGGCTCACCGAATGGTGCGCCTATGACCGCGAGGCGATGGCGCGTTTCGGCCTGGCCGAGCACGAAAGAATCGCCGGCTTCATCCATATCGGCCGGGTGGACAATCCGCCCGAGGATCGCGCGCGGCCCGATCTCGACGATCTGATCACGAGTTTCTGACCGTGAAGGCGGCGTTGACGGCCCGCGCCTGATCGGGCGTCAGCGCCAATTTGCCGGAAAAGCCGTCCCGCGCGGCGCGCGCGCAGGCGCGTGCGAAAAATTCGCCTTCGCCCGGCTCCGCGCTGTCGAAGGCGGGCGCGCCCGCCGCCGCCGCCGCCAGCACGGCGAGGCCGCGCGCGGCGCGCAGGGGCTCCGGCCTTTCCTCTCCCGCAAGCGCGAGACCAAGCCTTTCCGCGAGCCGGCGCTCGTCGCGGCCAATCCCGATCAGGCGGCGCGTCGCGCGGGCGAGCGAGCCGAGTTCGAACACCGCGGCGGGGAAGTCGGCGGCGAGCGCGAGAATTCTGGTCGAGCCGTCGGGCAGGTCGTTTTCCGCCTCGCGCACCGCGAGCTTGGCGCCGAGGTGCTGGACGTCGCGCCCGCCGATGGCGTCGGGAAGGACGATTCCGTCGGGCGTCGCAGCCATCACCGCGTCGAGGTCGGCGTCGGCGCGGCCCGAGGCCAGCGGGTGGATGAGAACGAGTGCCGTCTTGCCGGCGGCTCGCAAGAGGCCGAGCATTTCGATGGCGGCGCGGCGCGCTTCCTCTTCGTCGCCGACGGCGGCGAGGTCGATGGCGATGGCGTCGGCCTCGCTCGCCAGCGCTGTCCGTGCGGAGGATCGCGCGGCGGGAACGATGAGAATGGAGCGCATGGCTTGAGTTTCCCGGGCGGCGCGCCGCGAATCGAGGCGGCGATTAAGCGAAACTTTACCTTGTTTGGCGATGCTCTGTTAACCGTCCGCGCGGACGGCGGCCCCCAAGCCCGGCGAGGCTCGCATGATCGTTCGTAAATTCATCCTGTGGTCTGAGAACGCTTCGGCCAGCGCGCGCGCGGATGGGGTCTCCGCCCTGGCTCGGGCCTATCTTTACAGCGACATGGAAGCGGAGGAGCGCGCCGAGGCGGAGCAGGCGCTTCACGCCATGCTCGACGATCCCTCGCCGCTGGTGCGTCGCGCCCTGGCGGAAGGCTTCTCCGGCGCCAGGCGGGCGCCGCCGGCCATCGTCCTCGCCCTCGCCCTCGATCAGTCCGACATCGCCTCGGTGGTGCTTTCCCGCTCGCCGCTGCTGACCGACGCCCAGCTGATCGATTGCGCCGCGGTCGGCGACGCTGTCGTTCAGGCGGCGATCGCCTTGCGCCCCGAACTGTCTCCCGCCGTCTGCTCGGCCCTGGCCGAAATCGCGCCCCGCGAGGCCCTCATCGCGCTCGCGGTGAACGAAGGCGCCAATCTGCCGGAATTTGCGATGCGGCGGATGGTCGAACGTTTCGGCGACGACGCCGAATTGCGCGAGGCCCTGCTCCAGCGGTCGTGGCTTCCCGGCTCGGCGCGCGCGGCGCTGGCCGCCGCGGCGGCGAGTCAGCTCGCTCGATATGCGGTCGAGCGCAACTGGCTTTCGCCCGCGCGCTCGGAGCGCGTCGCCAGGGATTCGCGCGAACGCGCCGCCATGATCATCGCCGCCGGATGCACGGCCGTTTCCGGGGAGACGGCGGCGCTCGCCGCCTATCTGCGCAGCTCCGGCCAGCTTACCGCCAGCCTCGCGCTGCGCGCCCTGCTGTGCGGCCAGAGCGGCCTTTTCGCCGCAACTTTGGCCGAGCTCACCGGCATGGGCCCGCGCCGGGTCGAGGGAATCCTCCGCGAGCCGGCCTCGACCGCCTTCGCCGCGCTTTACGCCAGGGCGGGCCTGCCCGCGCCGATGCTGACCGCCTTTCGCGCCGCCCTCGCGGCGCTCGCCCGAAGCGGGAGCGACGGGCCGGACGAAGGCGCGGAAAACGGCGCCCTGCGCCTGCCCCTGGTCCAGGCGGCGCTGGCGGAATGCGAGGCGGCGCGGGACGAGGGGCTCGATCGGCTGATCGCTTTGCTGCGCCGTTTCGAGGCGGACGCCGCCCGTGAGGCGGGATGCAAGAATGTCGCGCGCCTGCGCGCGGAAAAGGCCGGGTCTGTCGCGCCATTCCCGAACGCCGGGGAGCCTGCCGATCGGCGCCCGGCTCTGCTGCAAACCGCGCCGCAAGCCGAGCCGCGGGTGGAGCGGATGACCGAGCCGCTCGCCGAGACCGACGTCGTGGTCGATCTGGTCGCGCTGGAAAAGGAATTGATGGCGGCTTGAGCCGGGCTGGAGCGCGTTCGCAAATCATAGAGTTCGAACGCGCTCGGCTCGTTCCTGGCTTTGCCGCATAATCTGATCCAAAAAGTCCATCAACTTTTCGGGAATATGCTTAGCCCATCAACCCCGACGCCTTGAGCCAGTATAGCAAGGTCAGGGTCTTGCCGTCGCGGATCGCGCCGGCTTCGGCTTCGCGCAGAACTTCGGCGAAATCCGCCTCGACCACTTGGATCTCCTCGCCTTCCTCCTCCATGCCGCCGCCATCGGCGACGCGCGCGTCGGGGGAAAAGGGCGCGACGAAGAAATAGAGCTTTTCCGTGGAAGCGGCGGGGCTGACGAAGGCTTCGAACAGGAAGCGCAATTCGCCGACCTCCAGGCCCATTTCCTCCATCGCCTCGCGCCGGATGCAGACGTCGGGCGCTTCGCCTTCGTCGAGCGTGCCGGCGCAGGCTTCGAGCAGGCCGGGGGTCTTGTCGTTCATGAAGGCGCCGAGGCGGAACTGCCGCGTCAAAAGGACTTTTCCGCGCCCGGCGTCATAGGGCAGAAGCACGCAGGCGTCGGGCCGGCGGAACAGGTTGCGCTCGTGCCTTTCCCAGCGCCCGTCGGCGCGGCGCAACTCATAGGTGAGCCGGGAGAAGGAATATTTCTCGTCGGCGAGAATGGTCTCGTCGAGGCCGCGCGGCATGGGCTTTCCGTGCTCGGACATCGCCTTCCTTCCATTCGTATCGCGCGTCTGACAGGCCTAGGGCCTGAACTGCTCGCGCAGGATGCGCTCTTCCATCGAATGGCCGGGGTCGTGGAGCAGTTGCAGCCCGATCGCGTGGTCGGTGGATACCCGGACCCGCGCGACGTCGCGGAATTCGTAATGATCCGCCACGGCGGCGACCGGCCTTTTGTCGGCCTCCAGCACTTCGATCGTTACTTCGGCCCTGTCGGAAAGCAGGGCGCCGCGCCAGCGTCGGGGGCGGAAGGCCGAGATCGGCGTCAGCGCCATCAGCGGCGCGCCCAGAGGCAGGATCGGCCCGTTGGCGGAGAGATTATAGGCGGTCGAGCCGGCGGGGGTCGCGACCAGCAGGCCATCGGCCACCAGCTCGTCCAGCCGGACATGGCCGTCCACGTAGACACGCAGCTTGGCCGCCTGCGCGCTCTGGCGCAGCAGGGACACCTCGTTGATGGCGTGGGCGGTCGCGTTTTCGCCGGCGCCGTTTTCCGCGACCATGATCAGGGGATGGATGATCGAGCTTTGCGCCGCGTCGAGGCGCTTGCGCAGCCCTGTCTCGCGATATTCGTTCATCAGGAAGCCGACCGAACCGCGATTCATCCCATAGATCGGGATGTTGCGGCCCATGAAGCGGTGCAGGGTCTGAAGCATCAGGCCGTCGCCGCCGAGCGCCACCACCACCTCGGCCTCGTCGAAATGGACGTCGCCATAACGCCCGACCAGCCGCGCGCGCGCGTGTTGCGCCTCCGGCGTATTCGCGGCGAGGAAGCTGATCCGGTCGAAACGCCGTCCCTCCAAAGGGCGACCCTCTTCACTTCGGCTGCCGCAACCTGCCCCGTGGCCGACGACTGGCGCCTGTTCCGCGCCGACGCTCCGCTGTCCGAAGCTTTGGAATCGCGGGCGGGGCGGCGATCGTGCAAGCAATAGGCGAAGCGGCGCGCCAGGGCAAGGCGCGGCGGTTCGCCGCGCCTGCGGCCGCGGCCTGGGCCAAGCCGTTGCGCCAACGGGCATTTTTGCCTGTCCATGACGAAGATCAAAAATTTGCCCTCTTCGCCGGGCGTGCTATTGTTGTAGGCAGAAAACAATTCGGATCGGGTGGATTCGGGCCAGAGGGAGCGCGTCTTGGAGACTTTGGCCGAAAAAGTCCTATTCGATACGGTCTTCGGACGCATCGAATCGAGCGCTCGCAATCTGGTCTGCTCCAACCGGCCGGCGACCGGCCTCGGGCTGGAATGCGCCGATTGCGAAACCAAGGGCCTGAGCGTCTGCGAGTCCCTCGACGCCGACGAATTCGAACTGCTCGAGCGCATCGGGCGCACCCTGTCCTTTGGCGCCAAGGCGACCTTGTTCGAACAGGGCCGCGACGCGCCTTTCGTCTCCAACATCACTTCGGGCGCGCTGCGCCTGTCGAAGCTTCTGCCGGACGGCCGCCGTCAGGTAGTGGGATTCGCCCTGCCGGGCGACTTCCTGGGCCTCGCCATGCAGCCGACCCACATGTTCACCGCCGACGCGCTGACGCCGGTCAAGATCTGCCAGTTTTCCCGACAGGGCTTTTCCGATCTTCTCGACAAGAAGCCGCGGCTGATGCGCGCCGTCTTGAACATGGCCGCGCATGAGCTGACCATGGCGCAGGACCAGATGGTTGTGCTTGGCCGCCGCACCGCGGAAGAGAAAATCGCCTGCTTCCTGATCGGGATGCGCAGCCGCTATGCGCGCATTCATGGCCCCTCGGTCCATGTGCCGCTGCCGATGACCCGCCTCGACATCGGCGATTATCTCGGCCTGACGGTCGAGACCGTCAGCCGGATGATGACCCGAATGGCGCGGGAGAAAATCATCGTCATCGTGCCCGACGGCGTCCGCCTGCTCGACGTGGCGCATCTGGAGCGTCTGGCGGAAATGTGAGCATCGATTCGGAGCGCGCCGGACCGTTCGTCGACGACTGGTCCTGGTCGTGGTTTTTTGCGGGCGCGCGACGGGCGCTCGCGGGGCCGGCCTTCTATGTCGCCATCGCGCTGATGGGCGTCGGCTCGCTCGCCCGCGCCGCGGGCTTTCCGGTCGGCGCGGCGGCGCTCTCCACGCTCCTCGTCTGGGCGGGGCCCGGCCAGTTGCTGTTCTTCGGCGCCGCCTTGGCGAAAACCGCGCCTCCCGCGATCGCTTTCGCCGTCAGCCTGTCTTCGGTGCGCCTGCTGCCGATGTGCCTTTCCGTCTTGCCGATGCTGCGGGGCCGGCGCACGCGCTTGCCCGTCCTGCTGGCGGCCGCGCATTTCATCGCCGTCACGGTCTGGGCGGAATCCCTGCGCGGCCTGCCCGATCTGGAGCGCCCGGCGCGGCTGCCCTATTTTTTCGGCGTGGCGGTGACCTGCATGGGTCTGACCATCATCTCGACCGCCGCCGGTTTCTGGATGACAGGTTCTTTGCCGAGGCCGCTCGGGGCCGGCATGATGATGCTGTCGCCGATCTATTTCCTCGCCACGACGGCGCGCGCGGCGCGCTCCGGCGCCGACTGGCTGGCCATGCTGTTTGGCGTCCTTCTCGCGCCGGTCGCGATCCGCTTCGTCGGCGGCGGTTTCGATTTGCCCGTCCTGGCTCTGGTCGGCGGTGGCGGCGCCTGGCTCGCCGGCTTCTTGGCTCGGCGGTCGGCATGAGCATTTTTTCCGCCGATCCGGCCCTTGCGCCTTATCTGGCGCTGATCCTGTTCGGTTTCCTGCCGAGCGAAATCTGGCGGGTGCTGGGTGTGGCGATTTCCCACGGCATCGACGAAGACTCCGAACTTTTCCGTTTCGTGCGCAGCGTCGCCACGGTGCTTCTGGTGGGCGTGGTGGTGAAAATCGTCGTCCTGCCGTCGCGCGAACTGGCCGCCGCGCCCTTGTGGACGCGCGGCGCGGCGTTAGCCGTCGCGGCGGCGGCGTTCTTCGCCTTCCGCCGTTCGGTCTTCGCGGCGGTCTGCGCCGGCGTGGCGACGATCGTCGTCTCGGTCTGGCTGGGGCGCTGAAACTCAGGCCTTGGCGGCGAGCGCGGCCCTGATCTTTTCGGCGTGGCGCTTGAGATCGGCGGGATCGGCCATTGTGGCGGCGTGATGGCCCAGGCCCATGCCGTCCCAGCGCGGAATCACATGGAAATGGATGTGGAACACGCTCTGGCCGCCTGCCGGCTCGTTGAACTGGTGGACGGTGATGCCGTCCGCCTCCATGCCCGCCTTCGCCGCGCGGGCGATCCTTTGCACCGAGAGAATCAGGGTCGAGAGCGTGTCCTGCGGGATGTCGAGCAGATTGCGCGCGGCGTGTTTCGGCAAAACCAGCACGTGGCCGTCGGCGCGCGGCATGACATCCATGAAGGCGAGCGTGTTCTCGTCCTCGTACACCTTCTCGCAAGGGATTTCCCCGCGCAGGATTCTGGCGAAAATATTGTTGGGATCGTAAGCGTTCATGAACAGCTCCGCATGACGACCGCAGCCTGCCCAAGCCAGGGCGCGCGGTCAAGCTTTGCGGAACGGACCGCTCGCCGCATATTCCGCGATCAGGGCGTCCACCGCGCGGGCCTCGCGGGCGAAATAATCCGCCGCCGCGGCGGCGAGGCGCGGATCGGCGAAGTCGTGGGCGGAAAAGGTCGGAACCGGTTCATAGCCGCGTGAAAACTTGTGCTCGCCCTGGGCCCCGGCCTCGACCCGTTTGAGCCCGCGTTGAAGTGCGAATTCGATCGCCTGATAATAGCACAGCTCGAAATGCAGGGAGGGGTGATGCTCGATCGCGCCCCAGTTGCGGCCGTAAAGCGCGTCGTCGCCGATGAGATTGAGCGCGCCCGCGATCAGCCGCCCTTCGCGCCGCGCCACCACCAGCAGGATGCGGTCGGCGAGCGCCGCGCCGATGGCCGAAAAGAACCCGCGGGTCAGATAGGGACGGCCCCATTTGCGCGAGCCGGTGTCCGTGTAGAAGTCGAAAAAAGCGTCCCAGTGCGCCTCGGTCAGGTCGCGTCCGGTCACCCTTTCGACGACGAGGCCGGCGGCAAGAACCTCGGCGCGCTCCTTGCGGATCGCCTTGCGCTTGCGCGACGCCATAGCGCCGAGGAAATCGTCGAAACTCTTGTAGCCGCGATTGAAGAAATGGAACTGCTGGCCGGTGCGCGGGATCATGCCGGCATGGACGAGGAAAGCCTGGTCGGCGGCGTCGGGAAAGTTGATGTGCAGCGAGGAGAGGCCGGCGGCCTCGGGCAGGGCGCGCAAGCCCGCCAGCAGCGCCTCGCGCGCGCCGGGCGGCGCGTCGGCGGCGACCAGAAGCCGGCGGCCCTGAACCGGCGTGAAGGGCGTGGCGACCAGCGCCTTGGGATAGTAAAGTCCGCCCGCCCGCTGATAGGCCTCGGCGAGGCCTTGGTCGAACACATATTCGCCGAGCGAATGGGTTTTGAGATAAACCGGCGCGCAGGCCGCGATCCGCCCGTCCGGCGCCTCCGCGACCATATGGGCGGGACGCCAGCCCGCGCCCCGTCCCACGCAGCCGGTCGCCTCCAGGGCGGAGAGAAAGGCGTGGGACAGAAAAGGATTGAACCGCTCGCTCACCCCCTCCCGCGCAAAAGGAGGATTGGCGCAGGCGTCCCAGTCTTGCGCCGGAATGGCCTCGAGCGAAGCGACCTGGCGGATGCGAAACGGAATGGAATTCATTTCGCCGCAATTCATTTGCGAAGAATTCACGAGGACCCCAAGCCTGTTTCCCGGCGGCGGAACATTTTTGTCGCAACGCCGCTCCCGGCCAAAACCAGAGCGCCGATACGATCCATCCGATCCGCGATCAGGGAAGCCGCATGGATCCCCGTATATTGGCGGGCCGGGCCTGTCACCCGGCGGAAAACAGTTTCAGACGCAGCCGGTCGGCTTGGGCAGGCCGCCATATTTGGTGATCGGCTTCATCGGCCCGGTCTGCCAGAGGTCGAACATTTCCTTGTTCGGCTTGCCGACAAAGGCGGCGAATTTGCGGATCGGCGGAACGGTCTGGTTCTCGTCGAAAAATTCACGCGCCTTGAGAATCTGGTCCCACTTCTCGTCGGTCATCTCGAAGCCGTCGGCTTCGGCCATCGCCTTGCCGATTTCCAGCGTCCATTGGTTCATGTCCTGGAGATAGCCGTCTCCGTCACGCGGTGGCAAATTCATCAAAAGCTCTCCCTGTCGCCGTTCCATGGCTCTTTCCCGCGCCGAGGCGCGTGGAACTATTCTAATTAAAAATTTAAAAGCCGGCGGTCAAGGAGGAGCGCCCCGCCGACAAAGCTTCTGGCGAGGCGGCGAGGCTAAGCCGCCGCGCCGGTGACGCGGTTGCGGCCGGCGTTCTTGGAGAGATAGAGCGCCTGGTCGGCCCGTCGCAACAGGGCGTCGATCGATTCGTCGCCCAGGGAATCGGCGACGCCGATCGAAACAGTCACGGGAATCGCGCGTTCGCCATTGTCGATGGGGAAGGGCAAGGCGGCGACGGCGGCGCGGACGCGCTCGCCGACCGACTGCGCGACCGCCAGTTTCGTGTCGGGCATGACGACGACGAATTCCTCGCCGCCCAGACGGCACATCAGGTCGGCGCCGCGCACTCTCCGCTTCACCCGGAGGGCGAAATTCTTCAGCACCTCGTCGCCAGCGTCATGGCCGTAGGTGTCGTTCACCCGTTTGAAGAAGTCGATGTCCAGGATCATGATCGAAACCGGCCGGCCATGCCGCTCGGCCTGCTCCAGCAGGCCGCCGAGATGGGTTTCGAGATAGCGCCGGTTGTTGAGCCCGGTGAGAGGGTCGATCACCGCCAGCTCCATCGCCGTCTGGACGTTGGAGCGCAGGGCGTCGGCATAGCGCTTGCGGCGGACCTGCGCGCGCGCGCGGGCGACGAGTTCGTTGGCGTCGATGGGACGGGCCAGATAATCGTTCACGCCGAGATCGAGGCCACGCAGGATTTTCTGACGGTCGTCGAGATCGGCGAGCATCAGGATCGGCGTGTGGCGGGTGCGTTCCAGCGACCGCAACTGGCTGCATATGCGCAGGCCGTCGAAATCGGCGAGGCCGAGGCTGACGATGATCAGTTCATAGTCGCGCTCGGCGGCGGTGAACAGGGCTTGATGGGCTTCGCTCTCGATGTCGACCTGATAGCGGCCGCGCAAGGCCGACAGAACCCGCTGGGCCGTATTGGGCCTGTCCTCGACCAGCAGGACGCGGCCGCCAACGCCGTCGTCGAGCGCATGGCCGATGGCGTCCGAGGCCCCGAGGCTCGCCGAGGTTTCGGCGCGGTTGCGCAATTCGTCCATGACGAACTTCAGCCGCGCCAGCGAGCGCACGCGCGCGATCAGGGCGATCTCGTCGATCGGCTTGGTCAGAAAATCGTCGGCGCCCGCTTCGAGCCCGCGTACGCGGTCGGCGGTTTCGTCGAGCGCGGTCACCATGACCACCGGCAGGTGGAGGGTTTCGGGATTGCTCTTGAGACGGCGGCAGACCTCGAACCCGTCCATGCCGGGCATCATCACGTCGAGCAGGACGATGTCGCATTCGTCCCGCTCGCAGATTTTCAGCGCCTCGTAGCCGTTGGTGGCGGTGACCACGTCGAAATATTCCGCCGTCAAGCGCGCCTCGAGCAGCTTGAGGTTGGGAACGAGGTCGTCAACCACCAGAACGCGGGCGGTCATGGGCCGGTCCTTTCAGATCGCGCCGGGCTGCGTCCCGGTCACTTGTCGCCAATATAATTCCGCACCGTTTCCAAAAATTTCACGACTGAAATCGGTTTGGACAAATAGGCTTCGCAGCCTCCCTGGCGGATCTTTTCCTCGTCGCCCTTCATCGCGAAGGCGGTGATGGCGATGACCGGGATAGCAGCCAGTTCGGGGTCGTCCTTCAGCCATTGGGTGACCTGCAGGCCGGAAACCTCGGGCAGCTGGATGTCCATCAGGATCAGATTCGGCTTGTGCTGGCGGGCGAGGCCCACCGCCTCGACGCCGCTTTTGGTCTGGACCGTGGCGTAGCCATGCGCCTCCAGCAGATCGTTGAAGAGCTTCATGTTCAGCTCGTTGTCCTCGACGATCAGAACCGTCTTTTTCATCGCGCACCGCCCAAACCGTCGGGCCGCCGTTTTCACGCGGCCGATCGCAACGGAAATTATGCGACAGAAATTGACGAAACAGAAATTCGGATCGACACTGGCCAAGGAATTTAACGATTGGCTGCTTTTCCGTGACCGTGCGCGCCACGCCAGGCTCCGTTTCTCGCCATGAGGCCGAGTCGCTCGCCATCGCGGCGCTCGGCTTCCTCGCCGGCGATCCCGAGCTGTTGTCGCGTTTTCTCGCCTTGACCGGGATCGAGATCGCCTCGCTGCGCGCGGCGGCGGCGCAGCCCGGCTTTCTCGCCGGCGTCCTCGCCTTCGTCGCCGGCCACGAAAAAACCCTGACGGCTTTCGCCGCCGCCGCCGGGAAAGCGCCGGAGACGGTCGCCGCCGCGCATCGCGCCCTCAATCCCGAATCCTGTACTGGCGATTTTTGAGCCGCGGCGGTGGCGAAGCCGCTAATTCCCGATTAGAAGGACGCAACCGGCGCCGCCCGCGCCAGATTGAGGGAAATGCTGCATGGTCAAGGTCATTTTTGTCAGTACCGCCGGCGAGAGGCGCGAAATCGAAGCCCAGCCGGGCATGACGGTGATGGAGGTCGCGGTCAAGAACGGCATTGACGAGATCGTCGGCGAATGCGGCGGCGCCTGCGCCTGCGCCACCTGCCATGTCTATGTCGCGCCGGAATGGGCGGAAAAATTGCCCAAGATGAGCCCGATGGAATCGGACATGCTCGATTTCGCCATCGATCCGCGCCCGACCTCCCGCCTGTCCTGCCAGATCAGCCTGACGCCGGAACTCGATGGCGTCGTGGTCGAAACCCCCGCCCGTCAGGGCTGAGGCTTTTCGTTTTTCGAAGAATCGCTGAACAGGAACGGCGCGACGTCGCCGAGAGACGGCGGCTTTTCGGCGAAAAAGGGCATGGGGCGGCAGACGGAGATCGCGGAAACGCCGATCCGCGCCGTCAGGGTTCCGTTGACCACGCCCTCGCCCAGCCGCGCCGAGATTTTGGCCGCAAGGCCGTGCCCGATGATCTGCTGCGCCAGCCCGTCGGTCAGCGCCATGCCGCCGGTGATGGCGAGATGCGAGCCGACCGCCCGCGCCAGCCGCCACGCCCCGAGCAGGCCGGGGCGCCCGCCATAGATTTCCGAAATGCGGCGGATCAGGCGCAAGGCCTGGCTGGCGACGACGATCAGGTCGATCGAGGCGCGCGGGCTGATCGCCGCCACCAGCGACACCCTCTTGGCCGCCGTCGCGACTTCCTGTCGGGCGGCGGCGTCGAGCGGCGGCATCAGTTCGCGCTCGGCGATTTCGACCAGGTCGCGCCCGTCCACGATCTCGCGGCGCAGATCCTCGAGATGGGCGCGGGCCGCCGCCGTGGCCGGCCTGGCCTGGTAGATCGCGGCGAGTTCGCCGATCTTCGCCCGCGCCAGATCGCGGTCGTCGGTCGCATGGGCGAGCGCCAGCGCCTTGTGGAGCAAGGCGACGCGGCGCTGACGGAAAATCACGCGCGCCTCACGGCCGATCAGCGCGACAAGCGCCAGCAGGGCGAGGCCTGCGAGGCCGAGGCCGATATAGCCCAGCGCCGCCGAGCGCGCGAACAGGGACTCGATCAGCTGGTCGAGCCAGAGCCCCAAGGAAAAGACGATCAGCCCGCCGAGCGAGGAGGCCAGCAGCCCGCCCCAGCCCAAGGAGGCGCGCCGCAGAAAGCCGACGGCCTGCGCGTCCTCCGCCGCCTGCTCGTCCGGATCGCCGAGCAGCAGCGCGGTTTCCGCCTCATAGGCGTCGGGGCGCTCCTCCAGCGCGAAATCATGCCCGCCGGTCGCAAGCTCGTCGAGGCGGAAGGCGCGCGGGCGCGGTCTGGGCGCGTCGGTCATGACAGACGGTCTCCGAACAGGAACTGGCAGGCGCGGTCAAGCCTGATATGGGGCGCAGGCAGCGGCTTGCCGTCCGTCCCGAAAGTGGGAAGCGGCGGGCGGAAGCGCAGGAAGCGGTAATCGGCCTCGCCCTCCGGCAGGGCGAGGCCGTCGCCGCGAAAGGCTTTTTCGGGATCGGCCGGCAATTCGCCGGGAAAAATCGCCGCTTCCGTCTCGCCGTCGAAAATCCGGTCGTCGAGCTTTTCGCCCTCGAGCGGCGTCCCGACGATGGCGTCGAGCGTTTCGCGCCCGCGCCGCACCGCGGCCTCGCGGGTCGCCCGGATCGCGGCGAGCGCGACCACGTCCACCTTGGCCCCGGAAAAATCGGCGCGGGAAATGGCGCGCGCGGTCAATTGCCGCAGGATCGCCTCCAGCCGGTCGTGGCTGAGGTGATGCAGATGATCCGCCTTGGTCGCCGCCACCAGAATCCGGTCGATTTTCGGGCGGAACAGCCGGTTCAGCGCATTGCCGCGCCCGATCCGGAAGGCCGCCAGCACCTCGTCGAGGGCATGCTGCAGGTCGCGCAAGGCCGCTGGTCCGGAATTGAGCGCGGAAAGGGCGTCCACCAGCACGATCTGCCGGTCGAGCCGCGCGAAATGGTCGCGGAAGAAGGGTTTCACGACATGACTTTTATAGGCTTCGTAGCGGCGCTCCATCATCGCGGCCAGCGAGCCCCTGGGGGCGTTGCCGCCCTCGGCCGGCGGCAGCGGCGCGAAGGTCAGGGCCGGGGAGCCTTCGAGGTCGCCCGGCATCAGGAAACGGCCCGGCGGCAGGGTGGAGAGGGCGTAGCGTTCGGCGCGGGACGCGCGCAGATAGGACGTGAAAAGTGCGGCCGCCCGCCGCGCGACCGCCTCGTCCTCCGGGGCGTTCGCGTCGAGCCCGGCCGAAAAGCCGCGCCATTCGGCCGCCAGCGGCGCGCGGGCCGCAACCGCGCTGCTTTCGAATGTCTCGCGCGACCATTCGGCATAGGATTTTTCCAGCAGGGGCAGGTCGAGCAGCCATTCGCCGGGATAATCGACGATGTCGATGATGAAGGACGAGGGGCCGGGACGCAGGCCGGTCCGCCGGTCGAAATCGAGCCGCAGCCGCAGCTCCGAGATCTGACGGGTCGATTGCGGCCACTGGCGGTCCGGTCCGGCCAGGGCGGCGACATGATCCTCGAACGCGAAGCGCGCCACGGCGTCGTCCGGCTGCGGCTCCAGCCGGCCCGATATCACCCGGCGTTCGGCGGCGACGCGGAAAACCGGCAGGGGGTTCCTGCGGCCTTCGGCGCCGGCATGCGCCAGATTGGCGAGCTGCTGGGCGAGGGCGGTGATGAAAACCGTCTTGCCGGCCCGCGACAAGCCGGTGACTCCGAGGCGAAGTCCGCGCCCGCGCGACATCAGCTCCGCGACATTGGCGCCGCCGTTGCGGATTTCGCTGAAAAGATCGGTCAGGACGGACAAGGCGCGCTCCGGGGGGTTCGAGCTGAACCCTTGCCGAATTTAGGACGGAATGGGCGAAAGAACAGGCGGTCGGCGCCGATTTCATCGCGGGAGCGCGCCGGCGAAGCAGAATTGTGTCGGCGCAGATGGTTCGACCAAAGGCCGGCCTTGCGCCACACCTTTCAGTCGTTCAACGAAATAATTATGATAATGAAATGATTTACCATGATAATTTACCTAAAGCATATCATCAGGTATGGGGGTCTCGCGGTCTTCAGGCCCAAAGGGCGACAAGCCTGCCGTCGCCCCAGCGCAATTTGCGCCAATCGCCGCCCTCGATTTCGAACAAGGCGATGGCGCTGGTTGGAAAACCCTTGGCCAGCCGCTTGAGCGCCTCGTGCTCGCCGCGGCCGGCGAAATGGATCGCGAAATCCGCCAGCGAAGGATTATGGCCGACCAGGATCAAGGTTTTGACCGAGTCCGGCTGTTCGCGGACCATTTCCATCAGGTCGTGGCGCTCCGCCTCGTAAATCTTGCGTTCGAAACGCGTGTCGGGCGCCTCGTTCAGCGCGTTGCGGGCGTGGTCCCAGGTCTCGCGGGTCCGCAGCGAGTCGGAAACCAGGACCAGGTCGATCGGCAAGGCCGGTTCGGCGAGCCGCCGGCCGGCGTGGGCGGCGTCCTTGCGGCCAGTCTCGGTCAGCGGCCTTTCATGGTCGCGATAGCGGGCGGAGTGAACGGCTTCGGCGTGGCGGAAAAGAATGAGACGGCGCATGGGTCGCATTTGCACTGTTTGGCGGCTTTCTGGCAATAGGCCGATTGGAGCGGGTCCCCGCCAAATTTGGGCTTTTTCTCGTGGCTGCGATCGGTTAACGCTCATCGCTGTCGAAGAAAAAGTTTTTCGGTTCCCTGGGGGAGGAGAAATGAAAATTCCGGTCCGTCTGCTGGCGTCCGCGAGCGCCGTCGTTTTGAGTGGCGCCGCCCTCGCTCAGGCGCCCGCGCCGGGGGCGGCCCCTCAAACAGAGCAAATGGTCGATCCATCCGCCATCCGCGTGGTTCCCACGCCCGGCGCCGCGCCGGCCCCGAAAAAACAGTCGGCGGAGGCCGAGGCCTGCGCGAATCACGGCGGCGGGATCGCCCCGCAAACGCGCGCCGAGGCTTGCTCCAGGCTCATCGATTCCGGCAAATGGAAGGGCGCCCAGATCGCCTGGGCCTACTCCAATCGCTGTTTCGCCCTGTTTGAACTGAAGAGCGCCGACAAGGCCCTCGCCGATTGCAACAAGGCGATCGAGCTCGACGGCAGGAACGCCGTCGCCTTTCAAACCCGCGGCATGATCGAAAAGGGCGGCGGGCAAAGCGACAAGGCCCTGGCGGACTTCGACAAGGCGATCGAATTCGGCGCAAACAACGCGGCGATTTTCTCCGATCGCGGCGATCTGCTCTTCGCCAGGGGCGAGATGGACAAGGCGCTGGCGGATTACGACCGGCTGGTCGCACAGGACGCCGCGTCCGCGCGCGCCCATATCCAACGCGGCGGCGTCTGGCTCGGCAAGGACAATCCCGACCGGGCCATGGCGGATTTCGATCAGGCGCTGAAAATCACGCCGAATGATCCCTTCGCCCTGCTCAACCTCGGCGTCGCCGCTTTCCTCAAGGGCGACAAGGCCAAGGCGGTCGAAGCGCTCCGGCAGAGCGCCAGGAGCGACCCCTCGAATATTTATACCGCGCTCTGGCTTTTCCTGGCGACCGGCGCCGACGAAGGCAAGGCTGAACTCGAGAAAAATTCGGCCAGATTTTCCCGGAATGCGTGGCCCTGGCCGGTGGTTCAATTCGATCTGGGAGAAATCGGCGCGGACAAGGTCCTCGCCGCGGCCGGGACGCCCGACCAGCAATGCGAGGCGCGTTTTTATGTCGGGGCCGGGTTGATGGCGAAAAAGGCCGATGAAGGGGCGAAGGCTGAACTCGCCAGGGCTGCGGAGATCTGCCCGAAGAATTATTTCGAATATTTCGGGGCGGTCGCCGAATTGAAGTCCCTGGAAGGGGCGCCCGCCAAGGCCGACGCGCCGGCGCTGAGAACCGAAACGGCGCCTGCGGCCGGGGAGAAATGACGTCGCGCCGTCAGCGCGGCAAAGCTTCGGCGCCGATTTCACAAACCTCGAAGCCAAGGTAGCCCGGGGCCGGGGGCTTTTCCGCCCCGGCCGCGGCGTCGCGGCTTAGCCGTGTCCGCGACGCGACTTGCGCCACGCTCCCGGCGCCGAGGCGAAATCCCCCTCGGCAAAATGCGTCAAGACGGGTGGGAAACGCTCTAAGCTTGCGCCAGGCGTGCGGCGAGCGTTGCGTGACGGCGCCGCCGCCAGACCTGGCGTTGTCCGGCCGAATCGCCTGACCATTGCATCCGGGCTCGCGGCTCGCCCAAATGCGTCTGCCGTCGTGGCGACGAAGCTGGATGCGTCGGGACGAAATCGAGCACGATCATCGCGCCTTTCGCTTCTTCGAGCCGGCGTGACGGCAAGGAAGGAGCGGGACAGCGGGTCGGCGTGCGGAGCTTCGCTTTGGCCGGTGAGGCCAGCCTGTCCATGAACCGGGCGACGCGCTCGGTCCGGTCGCGAAGCGTCATTGCGCGCGGCGAACCGGGGCCGTTTCTCCAGGCTGCTGATTTCAGGCAATAAAAAAACCGACGATGGCGAACCATCGTCGGCTTTGTTGCTGGGCCGATGAGCCGGCCTGACCGATCGAGAGATCAGTACTTGGCGGCGACGACCTTCGGGGTCTCCGGGTTCCACAGCGGGATGATGACATGCAGCGTGCCGCGGGTGTCGCGGGTCGGCAGGTTCGTGCCGGTGATGTCCGAGCCGATGATCAGCTGGGTGATGACCGGGCCGAAGTTGTAGCCGACCAGGCCGCCGAGAGCGAACGCGGACTGCTTGCCGCCATAGACCGGGAAGCTGCTGACGTCATGCAGGCCGTAAAGCCGGTTGACGAGGCCGCTGCTGGTATCGGAGAAGCCGTAGCCGACGATACCGACTTCCCACTTGCCCATCGTCTTGGTCAGGCCGATGTTATAGGAGACCGTGTCGGTCAGCAGCGTCTGGCAGCTGCTGAAGCCGAGGCCGAGGCCTGTGGCCGCGCAGCCCTGGTCGACCGTGATGCCGGCATAGGGAAGGTAGCCGTTCTGGGTGTTGCCGACGATGTTATACTGAACGTTGGCGGTGAGGTTCCAGCCGTTCACGTGGTAGGCGAACGCCAGCATCTGGTTGAACGACCACTGGTTGAACAGCGGATCGAAGCCGGCGGTGCCGCTCATCGGGATATAGACGCCGGGGGAGTAGCTGAGCGACATGCCGTTGCCGAAAGCATAGGCGAAGGTCGCCTGCAGGTACGGCGTATAAAGGCCGTACTGATAGGTGCCGGTGGCATAACTGGCTGCGAGAGTACATGCCATACTCTTGAGTGGCGTAGGTGCCGACTTCGGCTTCCGGCAGAGCGAACAGGAAGCTCAGATGGACGCCGCCGAGGCTCCACGGGGTCTGCCAGACGATCGCCGGGATGTTCCAGTTGAAGGACGAAGCGGTCGTGAAGGGGTAGGCGGTGCCGTAGGTATACGTATACGGATTGAAGGCCGGGCCGTTCAGCTGGAGACCGCCGACGCTGGCGATGTCGAGGAAATAGACGCCTTCCGGCAGCGGGGTCGCGAGGTCGAGGCCGACCAAGGCGCTCGGCGGAGTCTGGGGGAAAGCGAAAGCAGCGGTGCTCAGGCCGCAGAGGCTGAGAGCGCCCACGGCGGCGCCGATGACTTTGGATTTCGTGTTCATTCTATTACCCCTCCCGAGGGCTTTTGCTACTTCGAAAAAAACGCTTCTCACTTCGTTCCCGCGCCTTCTATCCAGCGTTAGCCGCGATATTGTCGGCACGGGTGATCCGAGAACTGCACATTAATCGATCAGGCGAGCGCTCGGATAGCGTCGGCGCGCCACACCTGCCCTGTTTCCGCCATTTCAGCGCATTCATTTGGCCTGAGTTGTAGAAATGTCACATTTTCGTGAGGCCAAAGCGGTTCTGAAGCCTGGAGAGGTCAGGCAAATCAGCCGAAAGTCGCATTCCGACCGTGTTTGATTCAGGCCGAAATCGAAATTGAAGGATTTGAGAGCCGGTTGGCGCATCGCGAATTCGGCGCAAGCGCGCGGCGACTTGCGCGAAACTGTTTGTTGCGTGGACGCTTGAGGTCAGGCCCGGCGACCAGCGATTCCGGGCGAATCGGGCGGTGGCGGCGCTTTTCGCGCCGGCGCTTGTTGCGGGAGATCCAGTCTGGCGGCGGCCGAAAAACGCGGTTCAGGACGCGGCGCGGGTCTCCAGCATTTCGGCGATCGCCGCCAGCGCCTTTTCGGCCGCCGCGCCGTCAGGGCCGCCGGCCTGTGCCATGTCCGGCCGGCCGCCGCCGCCCTTGCCGCCGAGCTTTTCCGAGGCGAGGCGGACGAAATCGACGGCGTTGAATTTCTTGGTCAAGTCGGGCGTGACCCCGACCACCACGCCGGCGCGGCCGTCTTCGCCGACGCCGACAATGGCGACGATCCCTGAGCCGATCGACTGTTTCGCCTCGTCGGCCAGCGCTTTGAGGTCTTTCATCTCGACGCCCGATATGGCGCGCGAGAACAGTTTGACCCCGGCGATTTCCCGCACCGGCTGCTCGGCCGCGCGCGCCGCCTCCCATCGCGAGTTTCCTGCGGGCCTCGGCCAGTTCGCGCTCCAGCTTCTTGCGTTCCTCGAGCAGGGCGGAGAGCCGTTCGGCGGCGTCCTCGGCCGGCGCGCGCAGCAGGCTCGAAAGATCGTGCAGCACGCGCGCCTCGGCGTTGAGATGGCGGCGCGCCGCCGCGCCGGTCTTGGCCTCGATGCGCTGGACGCCGGCGGCGACGGCGCTGCGGCCGACGATCGACACCAGGCCGATGTCGCCGGTGCGCGCGACATGGACGCCGCCGCACAATTCGACCGAGAAGGGGCGGCGCACGCCGGCTCCCATCGAGACGACGCGGACCTCGTCGCCGTATTTTTCGCCGAACAGCGCCCGCGCGCCGGATTCGATCGCCTCGTCCACGGCCATCAGGCGCGTCGCCACCGCGGCGTTTTCCAGCACCACGCGATTGGCGATTTCCTCGACCTCGGCGAGTTCCTGATCGGTGACCGGCTTGGGATGGGCGAAATCGAAGCGCAGCCGGTCCGGCGCGACAAGCGAGCCTTTTTGCGCGACATGGTCGCCGAGCACTTCGCGCAAGGCCTCGTGCAGCAGGTGGGTGGCCGAATGATTGGCGCGGATCGCGGCGCGGCGCGCGCTGGTCGACCTCGAGTTCGAGCGCCATGCCGTTCCTGACCTCGCCCTGTTCGACGACGACGTCGTGGACGAAAAGTTCGCCAACCTTCTTGGCGGTGTTCTCGACGCGAATCCGCGTTTCGCCGGCGTGGAGCAGGCCGGTGTCGCCGACCTGGCCGCCTGATTCGGCGTAAAACGGCGTCTGGTTGAGGATCAGAAAACCTCTTTCGCCGGTTTTCAGCGAATCGACCTCGACGCCGTCGCGCAGCAAGGCGACGACGACGCCCTCGGCGTTCATCGGTTTCATAGCCGAGGAATTCGGTCGCGCCGACCTTGTCCTTGATCGAGAACCAGACGGCTTCGGTCGCGGCTTCGCCGGAGCCGACCCAGGCCTTGCGGGCTTCGGCGCGCTGGCGCTGCATGGCGGCGTCGAAAACGTCCTTGTCCACGCCGATTTTCCGGGCGCGCAGCGCCTCCTGGGTCAGGTCGAGCGGGAAGCCGTAGGTGTCGTAGAGCTTGAAAGCGACATCGCCCGAGAGATTCTGGCCCTCGCGCAGGTCGCGGGATTCCTCGTCGAGGATGGCGAGGCCGCGCGCGAGCGTGGTGCGGAAGCGGGTTTCCTCGAGCTTCAGCGTCTCCTCGATCAGCGCCTGGGCGCGGGTGAGTTCGGGATAAGCGGCGCCCATTTCGCGCACCAGGGCCGGGACGAGCCGCCACATCAGCGGATCGCGGGCCCCGAGCATCTGGGCGTGGCGCATGGCGCGGCGCATGATGCGGCGCAGGACATAGCCGCGCCCTTCGTTCGCCGGCAGGACGCCGTCCGCGACCAGGAAGGCCGAGGCGCGCAGATGGTCGGCGATGATGCGGTGGCTCGCCTGCATCGGGCCGTCGGAATCGACGCCCGTGGCGTCGGCGACCGCGCGGATCAGGGCGCGGAACAGGTCGATGTCGAAATTGGAATGGACGCCCTGCATCAGGGCGGCGATGCGCTCCAGGCCCATGCCGGTGTCGATCGAGGGGCGTGGCAGAGGAATGCGCTCGCCCGGCGCGACCTGCTCATATTGCATGAAGACCAGATTCCAGAACTCCAGGAACCGGTCGCCGTCTTCGTCCGGGCTGCCGGGCGGCCCGCCGCGCAAGGCCTCGCCCTGGTCGAAGAAGATCTCGGAGCAGGGGCCGCAGGGGCCGGTCTCGCCCATCGACCAGAAATTGTCGCTTGTCGCGATGCGGATGATGCGGTCGTCGGAAAAGCCGGCGATCTTCTTCCACAGGCGATGAGCTTCGTCGTCGTCGTGATAGACGGTGACCAGGAGCCGGTCCTTCGGCAGGCCGAATTCCTTGACGATGAGTGTCCAGGCGAGATGGATCGCCTGCTCCTTGAAATAATCCCCGAAGGAGAAATTCCCGAGCATTTCGAAAAAAGTGTGATGCCGGGCGGTATAGCCGACATTGTCGAGATCGTTGTGTTTTCCGCCGGCGCGGACGCATTTCTGGGACGAGGCGGCGCGGACGTAGTCGCGCTTCTCGGCGCCGGTGAAGACATTCTTGAACGGCACCATCCCGGCGTTGGTGAACATGAGCGTCGGGTCGTTGCGCGGCACCAGCGACGAGGACTCGACAAGCGTATGGCCGTTCCTGGCGAAATAACCGAGGAAAGTGGACCGGATTTCGTTGACGCCGCTCATGGAATGCTCTCGATCTTCTAACCGGCCTTGCTCGTGACAAGTCGCAGGCAAGGGCGCCCTCCGGCGCCAGTCGGCGCGGACGCCATCGGTCATTGTCATGACCGCCGGCGCGCCGCCTCGCTACCTGCGCGCTCCGCCGCGATGTCGCGATCGTTCCGGGCGGAGCGGGCCGAATATCTATAGCCAGGCCAAGGGCCTGTCGAGAGCGGGCGTCAATTTATCTTGAAGCCGGAGCGGGCGCCTGCGCGTCTCTTCAGGCGTCGTGATCTTCCGCGCCGGGATCGATATTGTCGAGAATGCGCTCCGCGATCAGGCCCGCGTTCTCGCGAATGGTCTGCTCGATCCGGGCGGCGATTTCCGGATTGGCCTTCAGGAAGGCCTTGGCGTTTTCGCGACCCTGGCCGAGGCGCTGGCTGTCGAAGGAGAACCACGCGCCCGATTTTTCGACGACGCCCGCCTTCACGCCAAGATCGATCAATTCGCCGAATTTCGAGACGCCTTCGCCATACATGATGTCGAATTCGACCTGTTTGAAGGGCGGAGCGATCTTGTTCTTGACGACCTTGACCCGGGTCTGGTTGCCGATCACCTCCTCGCGGTCCTTGATCGCGCCGATGCGGCGGATGTCGAGGCGCACGGAGGCATAGAATTTCAGGGCGTTGCCGCCGGTGGTGGTTTCCGGCGAGCCATACATCACGCCGATCTTCATGCGGATCTGGTTGATGAAGATCACCATGGTCTTCGACTTGGAGATCGAGCCGGTGAGCTTGCGCAAGGCCTGGCTCATCAGACGCGCCTGCAGCCCGGGCTGAACCTCGCCCATTTCGCCGTCGATTTCGGCGCGGGGCACCAGAGCCGCCACCGAATCCACCACCAGAACGTCAACTGCGCCGGAGCGGACCAGCGTGTCGGTGATTTCGAGCGCCTGTTCGCCGGTGTCGGGCTGGGAAATCAGCAGATCGTCGAGCTGGACGCCGAGTTTGCGGGCGTAAACCGGGTCCAGCGCATGTTCGGCGTCCACGAACGCGCAGACGCCGCCCTTCTTCTGGGCCTCGGCGATGGTGTGCAAGGCGAGGGTGGTCTTGCCCGAGGATTCCGGGCCATAAATCTCGATGATGCGGCCACGCGGCAGGCCGCCGACGCCAAGCGCGATATCGAGGCCGAGCGAGCCGGTGGAAATGGTCTCGATTTCCACGACGGGCTGATTCTTGCCCATGCGCATGATCGAGCCCTTGCCGAAAGCGCGTTCGATCTGGGCCAGGGCGGCGTCGAGAGCCTTGGTCTTGTCCACGGAGGTTCCTTCCACGAGGCGGAGATTCGCTTGCGACATCGGCTCTATCCTTTTGGCATGGGCGCGGCCCCCCGCGCAATCAGCTCACAGGTTGTGAATGTACATGATTTGTTCTCGCGTTCAAGCGAATTTCTTTCGCGCGGCGGCGGGAAGCGGGAAGGGCAACGGCGCGAGGGCGCGGGCGGGCTGAAGGCTAGAGTTCCAGCGTCAGGCATTTGGCCGCGCCGCCGGCTTTCATGAATTGGGTGAGCGGCGTGGCGTCGACGGCGAATCCAGCCTGCGTGAGGCGGTCGCGCAGGCGCGGCGAGGCGGCGTTCAGGATCAGGGTTTTTCCCAGCGCCACGGCGTTGCAGCAGAAATCTTCCGCTTCGGCGCCGTCCGCGGCGATGCGTTTGTCCGCGGGGACAAGGGCTTCGATCGCCGCGCGCGAGGCGGGGTCGAAAGCGCCGGGAAAATAAAGCAGAAATCCGCCGGGCAGGGGACAGAAACAGGTGTCGAGGTGATAAAAGCGCGGGTCGGTCAAGCGGAGCGGAACTGTCCGCTTCGCCAGGGCCTTTTCGAGAAAGGGCGCCATGCCCGCGTCCGAGCGGAAGCCATGGCCGACCCAGAACAGATCGCCGGCCTCGTCGTAAAGCGCGTCGCCGGCCCCTTCGAAAAACAGGTTTTTCGGCGGGTCGACGACGAAAAAACCATGGGCTTCGAACCAGTCGCGGAAAAAGACCTCCTCGCCGCGCCGCTCGGCAAAGCGGAAGCGGCTGATCACCACCTTGCCGCCTTTGGGTAGGCCGGCGTTGGCGGTGAAGACGAGATCGGGCAGGCCGGGATGGGGCGCGAGCAGAAGGACATCGGCATGGCGCTCGACCCGCGCTTTCAGATCGCGCCATTGCCGGCGGGCTTCCGCAGCGTCGGCGCGGCCGGTCTCCCCTTCCATCCAGGGATTGATGACATAGTCCACGCCGAAGAAATCCGGCGGGCACATCAGGATCTTTTTCCGGCTTGGGCTTTGAGTCACGGCGGCGTTCCGGGGGAGCGTCACGTCGCTATAGCAGTCTGGGCCCCGGTCGGGGAGGGCTGTCACGCCGCCTGAGAGGTCGCGGGCGGGGCCTGGCGGATCAGGCAGTCGAAGGCCGAGAGCGCGGCGGTCGCGCCGCCGCCCATGGCGATGACGATCTGCTTGTAGGGCGTGGTGGTCGCGTCGCCGGCGGCGAAGACGCCATAAGCCGACGTCTCCCCGCGCGCGTCGATCTCGATCTCTCCGCGCGGGCTCAAGTTGATCGCGCCCTGCAGCCATTCGGTGTTGGGGACGAGGCCGATCTGCACGAAGATTCCTTCGAGATCGACGCGATGATTCGCGCCGGTCGCGCGGTCCTTGTACGTCAGGCCGGTCACCTTTTCGCCGTCGCCCAAAACTTCGGTGGTCTGGGCCGATACGACGATCCGGACATTGGGCAGCGAGCGCAATTTATCCTGCAGCACGGCGTCGGCGCGCAGATGGCCGTCGAATTCGATCAAGGTGACATGGGCGACGAGGCCCGCGAGGTCGATCGCCGCCTCGACGCCGGAATTGCCGCCGCCGATCACCGCCACGCGCTTGCCCTTGAACAGTGGCCCGTCGCAATGCGGGCAATAAGCCACGCCCTTGTTGCGATAGCGCTCCTCGCCGGGCACACCCATCTGGCGCCAGCGCGCGCCGGGCGACAGCACGATCGTGCGCGCCGAAAGGGTCGCGCCGCTCGCCAGCCGGACCTGCGCGAGGCCGCCCGGATCGCGCGCCGGGATCAGCTCGACCGCCTTCTGCGCGTTGATGATGTCCACGCCATATTCCTTGACATGGCTTTCCAGCGCCGCCGCCAGCTTCGGGCCTTCGGTGTGCCGCACCGAGATGAAATTCTCGATCGCGCTGGTGTCGAGCACCTGGCCGCCGAAACGCTCGGCCACCACGCCGGTCGTGACGCCTTTTCGCGCGGCATAGATCGCGGCCGCCGCGCCGGCCGGTCCGCCGCCCACCACCAGCACGTCGAAAGGCGCCTTGTCCTTCAGCTTTTCGGCGGCGCGCGCCGAGGCGCCCGCGTCGATTTTCGCCAGCAATTGCTCGACGTTCATCCGGCCTTGCGCGAAAACCTCGCCGTTGAGGAAGACGGTCGGCACAGCCATGATCTTGCGCGCCGCGACCTCGTCCTGGAACAGACCGCCGTCGATGGCGACATGGCGGATTTTCGGATTGATCACGCTCATGACGTTCAGCGCCTGCACCACGTCGGGACAGTTCTGGCAGGAGAGCGAGAAAAAGGTCTCGAACAGATAGTCGCCTTCGATCGCCTCGATCTGCTCGATGACTTCCGGCGATTCTTTCGGCGCCACGCCGCCGACCTGGAGTACGGCCAGGATCAGCGAATTGAATTCGTGGCCCATCGGCAGGCCGGCGAAGCCGACCGAGACGTTCGCGCCGGCGCGCTTGACGGCGAAGGAGGGCCGGCGCGCGTCGGCGCCGTCGCGGGAAAAAGTGATTTTCGGTGAAATGGACGCGAGTTCTTCGAGCAGGGCCAGCATTTCGCGCGATTTTTCGCCGCCGTCGAGCGAGGCGACCAGTTCGACGGGAAAAAGGATGCGCTCGAAATAGGCCTGCAACTGGGCTTTGAGGGCCGCGTCCAACATAGGGAAAGTCTCCGGTTCTAAAGGGCGTAATGCGGGCAAAACCTGGCCCCGGGCCGAAGCCCGGGGCCTGAAAACCGAAAAGGGCCGAAAGCGCCGGTCAGATCTTGCCGACGAGATCGAGCGACGGGGCGAGGGTTTTTTCGCCTTCATGCCACTTGGCCGGGCAAACTTCGCCGGGGTGGGCGGCGACATATTGCGCGGCCTTGATCTTGCGCAGCAGCTCCTTGGCGTCGCGGCCAATGCCGCCGGCGGTGATCTCGACGATCTGGACGATGCCGTCGGGATCGACGACGAAGGTTCCGCGGTTGGCGAGGCCGGCGTCCTCGATCAGGACGTTGAAATTGCGGGAGATCGCATGGGTCGGGTCGCCGACCATGACATAATCGATCTTCCTGATCGCCGGCGACATGTCATGCCAGGCCTTGTGCGAGAAATGGGTGTCGGTGGACACCGCATAGATCTCGACGCCGAGTTTTGCGAATTCGGCGTAATTGTCGGCGAGGTCTTCGAGTTCGGTCGGGCAGACGAAGGTGAAATCGGCCGGATAGAAAAACACCACCGACCACTTGTCCATCAGGTCGGCTTCGGTCACGTCAATGAATTTGCCTTGCTTGAAGGCCTTGGCCTGGAAAGGCTTAACGGCGGTGCTGATGAGCGACATACGTTTCTCCGGTGCTGCATTGCGACACAAATTTGTGCGTCGCGGTAATCCCTAAACTGAGCCATTGATCGAGTGAAATTCAAAAAAATAGTTTTATTAACCCATTTTATCGATTATTCTCGCCGCCATGACGCCGCTTCCCACCCTTCGCCAGTTGCGTTTCCTGGTCGCCGTCGTCGAGCGCCGCCATTTCGGCGCGGCGGCGGTGGAATGTCTGGTCAGCCAGTCGGCGCTCAGCGCCGCGATTCAGGAGCTTGAGGACCATCTCGGGGTCAAGCTGCTGGAGCGCACCAAGCGCGTGGTCATCCCGACCCCCATCGGCCTCGACATCGCGCGGCGCGCCCGGGCGTTGCTGCACGGCGCGGATGAACTGGTCGAGGCGGCGCGGGAGGCGCGCGACCCGCATTCGGGAACGCTCCAGCTTGGCTTCATCCCCACCATCGGGCCGTTCCTCGTGCCCCGCATCATGCCGGCCCTCCGCGAGGCTTTTCCGCGGCTCAGAATTTATCTGCGCGAGGAGCAGTCGGCGCCGATCCTCGCCCGGCTCGAAAGCGGTCAGGCCGACGCCGCGATCATCGCCTTGCCTTATCCTTGCGAGGGTCTGGAGACGATGGAGCTGGGACGGGATCGGTTTTTCGTCGTCGTTCCCCCGGATCATCGCCTGGCGTCGCGCGAAATAATCCGGCCAGGAGACTTGGAGGCGGAAGACCTGCTGCTGCTCGAAGACGGCCATTGCCTGCGCCAACACGCGCTGGCCGCCTGTTCGCTCGAAGGCGCGCGGCGCAACAGCGGCTATCAGGGCACCAGCCTGCACACTCTGGTGCAGATGGCGGCCAACGGGCTCGGCGTCACCCTGGTTCCGGACATGGCGATTCAGGCTGGCATTTTGCGCGGCCTGAATCTCGTCGCCCGCCCGCTGGAAGGCGACAGCCCGCCGCGCGTCATCGCGCTGACCTGGCGGCTGACCTCAAGCCGCAAGGCGATGTTCAGGGAATTGGGCGCCGTGTTGCGGAAGGTTCTGGAGCCGGGCGACATGGACGCGCGCCCGGCCCCCCGCCGTCCGCGCGAAAAGGCGGGATCCTGATCGGGAAGACCAGAAATGGCGCTCAACGAGGGGAGCCGCTCACGGGCGGGGGAGCGAGAGAGAAGCGCGCCTCGCATTAACGAATAAATATTAAAAATATTAACCATGATTTCAGTAGACGCCATGCTTTCCCGCCAACAGGCATGACTTGATCGGCTTTTGTGTTAATGTTTCATTAACCTCAAGGAGCCCGACATGCTAGTATTTGAAGAAGGCGTGCAATCGTCAGGCCAGCTTCTCCCTTCTGAACTTCCACCGATCCATAATCCTGGGGCCATCCATGGGACATCGCGCAAGCTCGTGGAACTCGAACTCTTCGGTCGTTTCCAAGAAAAGGCCGGGCTTCCGCCGTGAAGATATCGAACAGTTCTCGGACGCTTTGGAAGAAGCCCTGGACGAGAACCCCAAATTCCTGATTTTCGATTTCGCGCATCGGCTCGGGGCTTCCGAAACACGGAACGGCTTTGACGGTTTGCCGGAGCTCATCCATGCTTGCGCCAATCTGATCGCGACGTCCTCCGTCGTGGCGGTCGCGTGGGTCCGCGGGCCGATGGCCGGCGCGGACCTCGAATTCGCGCTTTCCTGTTCGATGATCGCCGCGGAAGCTCCCGCGACATTCGCGCTTTCGCCTTATGGCGCGGCTTACGCCTTCCTCGCGCGAAAAATCGGCGTGGCGCGCGCGGAACAGATCATGCTCGAGCGCGACGTGCTCGACGCGGCGGCCATGCGGGATCTCCTTCTTGTCCGCCACGTGGAATCGGCGTCCGGCGAGGACGACGCGGCGCTGGAGGCCTTTCTCGGTCGAAGCCTGCGCCGTCACAATGCGCTGGCTCACATGTACCGCGCCCAGCGTCTGGTCATGCCCGTGCCCTTCGAACTTGTTCGGGCGGCGCACGCCGCCTGAAACCCGTTCCGCATGACTCATGCGCAATGGGTATGACGGCGCGTTCACGCGGCGCGTTGAAAGACGACGCGCGTCGGCGAATTCAGCAAAGCGGAGATTTGGGCGAGCGGCTTGGGCTCCGAGAAGAGGAAGCCCTGGATCTCGTAAATGCCGCGCTGCATCAGCGTTTCAAGCTGCTCCAGGGTCTCGACGCCTTCGACGACCAGGGAAAGGCCGAGGTCCTTCGCCAGGTGCGTGACGGCGGCGATGACGGCAAGCGATTTAGGCTCGCTGAGATCGCGGACGAAACTGCGGTCGATCTTGATCTTGTGGAAGGGAAAGCGATTGAGGTAACCGAGGCTGGAGTAACCGGTGCCAAAGTCGTCGAGCGACAGTCTGACGCCCAGCGCGGCCAGCGCCTGAAACGCCGTCAAGGTCGCGTCGGCGTTCTGGATGACGATGGTTTCCGTCACTTCCACTTCGAGCCTGTTCGGCTGGAGCCCGGATTCGCGCAGGGCGCGCTGCACCGTCTCGACGACATTGCCGCGCCGGAACTGCAAAGGCGAAAAATTCACCGCGACACGTATGTCGTCCGGCCAGGCCATGGCCTCGCGGCAGGCGCGATTCAGCACCCATTCCCCGATCTCGACGATCTGGCCGGTCTCCTCGGCGATCGGAATGAAAACGGACGGCGGAATGAACCCCTTGTGCCGGTCTCGCCAACGAAGCAGGGCCTCGCAGGCGTTGACGCGGCCGGTGCGGACGTCGACGATGGGCTGGTAGTAAATTTCCAGTTCATCGTTCGCGATCGCGTCGCGCAGGGCGATTTCAATCTGGCGCTTTTTCTGCGCCTGTTCGTCCATCGACACCGTGAAATGACGAAAACAGCCGCGACCGTCGGCCTTCGCATGATAAAGCGCCATGTCCGCGTTTTTCACGATATCGTCGGCGTTGCGACCGTCGCGCGGCGCCGAAGCGGAGCCGATGCTGGCGCCGATGATGATCATATTGCCGTCGATTTCGTAGGGTTCGCTCACGGCGCCAATAAGGCGCTGGCATATGATGTCGTTATCGTCGGATTCCGACGAAGGTGGCAGTAGAATGACAAATTCGTCGCCGCCGAAGCGGGCGACAACGGCTCCCCGATGGACGGAATCCACGAGCCGCTGCGAGACTTCGCGCAGCAGCTTGTCCCCGATGGGATGTCCGAGCGTGTCGTTGACCTCCTTGAAAAGATCGAGATCGACATAAAGAACGGAAACCTCGGCGTCTTGACCCTCAAGCCGCTCCATCGCCGCCTGGAACCTCGCGCGGAACTGGAAGCGGTTCGGCAGGCCGGTGAGGGAATCGAACATCGCCATGTGTTCGATCTTGCGCGACGCCAGACGCGCTTCGGTGACATCCTCCGTCACGATGACGAGACCGCCGTCGTCCATTGGGTCGCAGCGGAAATCATAAATGCGCTCCTTGAGCGCCGCCGTGAACACGCCCGGCTTCAGCCGGTTCATGTGCCGTTCGAAGCCCGCAATGAAAGTCACCGCTTCGCGCGGTTGCAGGTTTTTCGCCTTGACGATCTGTTGGGCCAATTCAAGCGTCGTAAGGCCGATCAGGTCGCCATCGACGCCGAACAGCTCGGGGAGGCGGCGGTTGACGACCGAAAGGACGCCGTTCTCGTCCGCCATGCATAGACCCTGCGCCATATTGTTCAACGCGGTGTCGAACCGGTCCTTTTGTATTTTCGCCTCCCGGCCGCTCAACATGGCCCTGAGAAGGTGACGATTCAGGAACTTCGTCGTCGAAACGACGGAAGCGAGCATCAGGAACATCAGAGCGGACAAGCCGACGCGCCATCCGTCGGGTTGCCTCCAGAACGCGACGAAGAGGGGCACAGTGAGCACGATGATCTGCCCCATGACGATCTTCGGCCGACCCGCGTTGCGTCCGGCGACCGCCCCGGCGGCGCCCAGCAGAATGATCAGGCCATAGAGCAAACTGATCTGGTCCGCCTCGACCCAGACGAGGGCCGCGCCGGTGACGCCGACGAGAAGCATGAAGATAACGGCGCCAAGGGCGTAACGCGCTTCCCAGACACCCGCCGCCGACGAGCCTCTGTTGCGGGCGCGATAAGCAATCATCACGGCCATTCGATAGAACGTGACCAGACACATCGCCAACGCCAGTTCGATGAAGATGGGGCGCTCGGTCCGGATATAGGCGACCGTCGGCGCGATCAGTCCGGCGATCGCGCCGGCGTAGAACGACGCGCTGGTGCCGAACAGCGAGTCGACCAGATCGGCATAGGTGTCTGCGGGAAGGGCGTGCCTCGGGACTTCGCCGGCGGGCCTTTGCGATGGCGTCATGGACCCTTGCTTCCGGCGCCCGAGCCCATCTTCCGTTTTTGCGCGGCGACAAGTCGCTCCATGTGGCGAATGTCCGCCGGCTCGACGGAAGAACAGCAATGACCCCATTCGTCGTTGATTGCGATCAGTTCTTCATAAGTGATCGGCAAGCAGGCGCGCCGGCTTTGGGCGATCGCCCGCAGATCGGCGAAACGCTCGTCCCCGCCTTCGATCCATCGGAGCGTGCAGGCGACTCCCTCGCCATCGGGCGCAAGGACATCGACGAGGCCATGAGCATGCATTTCGGCGCCCGAGAAGATCCTGCCCGACGTCATGACTTCTTCCGCCCAGGCCGCGCCCATGCGGCGCGTCAGCGTGCTCGCGCCGCCCATGCCGGGAAAGGTGTTGAAGGCGACTTCCGGGACGCCCAGCTTCGCGCTGCGCTCGGCGATCAGGAAATCCTCGGCCATCGCCGCCTCCAGACCGCCGCCGAGGGCGTCGCCTTGAACCAGCGCGAGCGTGACGATCGGCAGGCCGAAACCCTGCAACAGGCCATAAAGCCCATCGATCGCGGCGTGGCCGTAACGGCGAAAGGCCGAGCGGCTGCCTTTCCGGATCGATTCCGCGAAGGTCGCGAGGTCGCCCCCGAGATTGAATATTCCCGGTCGTTTCGAGGCCATGATGAAGTAACGGACCGGAAATTGTTCCGGTCCATTGGCGTTGAACAAGGCCCGAAGGGACTCGCGCACGTCAATTATGTCGTTGATCGTCTGCAATGTATAACACGGAGGCGTGCCCGCCTTGTAGTACATCCAGAAACTTCTCGACGGCCTGTCGAATTCGACATCGAGCGTCGAGAAGAACCAGTTGGGAAACTCTTGCGGCTCTCGAGGGCGGATCACCGTTTTGATATCCATGGTCGGAGGCTCCGGTGGCGCAGAACGTCCTTGACATCAGGGGCTTGTTCGATCGTCCAAGTCGAGACATTGCGCAAATTGTATGAAGGAATTGTTGTTCCCCCAAGGTCATGCGGAGCCATCCATCCCGGCGCGAAGCGCAACGCCAGCGGGAAATGAATCGGAAGCCTTTTCCGAGCGCGTTTTTTTCGGGCCTTGGCCGTGAGCGGCTTCGTCGGAAACCGTTCCGATCGTCCCGGTCAAACGCCTCCGCCTGCCGGCTTGCCCATGAAGGGAAGCGGCTTCTTCAAGCCAGGTCCCGGGGGTGGATGCTGGAGTGGGAACTGCGCCCCTTGGCTCGGTTGCGCCTGGACTTGCCCCAGGCTCACGCCAGATCGGCGGCGAGCGAGTCCCTCGTCGGCGGGGACAGGGTGACGCTCGCCGAATAGTCCGGATGGTCCGCGCCGGCGTGGATCGGCGCGCCCGCTTTGACCGCCGCGACCATTTCGGGCGTCAGTTCGAAGCGCAGGAAATGCACGGCCGAGGTCTTGACCTCCGTCGTGCGGTCCAGGTCTTCATTGGCGATCGGCGCGATGCGGGGAAATTCGCCGACCTGCATCCACACTGCCTGTTCGAAGCCGATCAGGCGCGCCAGCGCCTCTTTGCGCTCCTCGGGGTCGGGATATTCGATCATCAGCGTCGCCTTCCAGTTGGCGCCGTCGGGGATGAGCGGGTTGTACACGTCGAGCTCCTCCTGGATCAGCTCCGGCTCATACATGCGTTCGAGCCGGATCATCTCCTGGATCTGATAGAGCATCGTCAGCCGGTCCTCGAACTGCAGCGAGGCGTGCGGCCCGAGCTCAACCTTGCGCAGCTTCTTGTGGGCGATGACTTTGGCGCGGAATTCCGGGCGCAGGCGGTGATATTGCTCGAGACTGTAGAGGTCTTGATGCGTGAGCATGTCACACTCCGTACGCCTTGCGGATCAGGGTCATCGGATGTTCCGGTTCGCCGCGCTTGAGCGCGCAGGCGATATGATGTCCGGCCATGGCGCAATCGGAGCCGTAATGATCGGGCTGGGCCTGGTTGATCCGCGATACGACCGGGCGGACGATCTTCATCGCGGAATCGTGGAATTCCGCCTTGACGGCATAGGTTCCGTCATGGCCCGAGCAGCGCTCGATCATGTCCACTTCGGTTCCGGGGATCAGCGCCAGCAGCTCCTTGGTCTTCGGCCCGATGTTCTGCACGCGCTGATGGCAGGCGGCTTGATAACAGACCTTGCCGAGGCCCTGTTTGAAATCGGTGTTCAGCTTGCCTTCCCTGTGGCGCAGCGTCAGATATTCGAACGGGTCGAAGAAGGCGTTTTTCACTTTCATCACATCGGCGTCGCCGGGGAACATCAGCGGCAGCTCCTGCTTGAACATCAGGACGCAGGAGGGAACCAGCGCGGTGAGGTCGTAGCCCTGGTCCACCAGCCGGGCGAGGATGGGGATGTTATAGTCCTTGGCGCGCTTGACGGCTTCGAGATCGCCAAGTTCGAGCTTGGGCATGCCGCAGCATTTTTCCTGCGGCGCCAGAATGACGCCGATCCCGTTGTGGCGATAGACGACGACCAGATCCTCGCCGGGTCCGGGCTCGTTGTGGTTCATGTAGCAGGTGGCGAACAGCGCGACCTTGCCTTTTGTCCGCCCCGCCGGCTCGCCCTGCGCGTCGGCGGGAAGATCGCCGAGACGGCGGCGCATGGTTTTTCCGGCAAAAGAGGGAAGCCAGGCTTCGGCATGGACGCCGAGCAGGCTTTGCAGCGCCTTGCGAACGAAACCGGCGCCGTTGACGGCGTTGACGGTCCGCGCGATCACCGGCTTGGCGAGGATCGCGCCCATGGCGTCGGTGGAGGTGAGGAGCTTGTCGCGGAATTTGGTCTCGCCCTTGCGGAACGCGACGGCCTTGGCGCGCAGCATCAGGTGGGGAAAGTCGAGATTCCACTGGTGCGGCGGCACATAGGGGCATTTGGTCATGTAGCAGAGGTCGCAGAGGAAGCACTGCTCGACCACTTTGGGATAATCGGCCTTGGCGACGCCATCGACCTCCATGCTCTCGGAATTGTCGACGAGATCGAACAGGGTCGGGAAGGCCTGGCACAGGCTGACGCAACGGCGGCAGCCGTGGCAGATGTCGAAAACCCGCTCCATCTCCTTGTGGAGCGCGGCCTCGTCATAGAATTCGGGGTTGAGCCAGTCGAGCGGATGGCGCGTCGGGGCTTCGAGATTGCCTTCGCGAACAGGCCCGGCCATATGCGTTCTCCCAATGTCGGGACGGGGCCGCCTGCATGCGGCCCCACCCATCTTGCGAATGAAGAACGCCGCGCGGCGAAACGGCGGCGTCCTGAAGTGTCATGGGAAAGCAGGGCGGCTCAGCCGAGTTCGTTGAGCGCCTTCTGATAGCGGTTGGCGTGCGAACGCTCGGCCTTGGCGAGGGTTTCGAACCAGTCGGCGATTTCGTCGAAGCCTTCGGCGCGGGCGTCCTTGGCCATGCCGGGATACATGTCGGTATATTCGTGGGTCTCGCCGGCCACCGCCGAGGCGAGATTGTCCTTGGTCGGGCCGATCGGCAGGCCGGTGGCGGGATCGCCGACCGCTTCGAGATATTCGAGATGGCCGTGGGCGTGTCCGGTCTCGCCTTCCGCCGTCGAGCGGAACAGGGCGGCGACGTCCGCGTAGCCTTCCACGTCGGCCTTGTTGGCGAAATAGAGATAACGCCGATTCGCCTGGGATTCCCCGGCGAAAGCGTCCTTGAGATGCTGTTCGGTCTTTGAGCCCTTCAACGTCATGTCATGCTCCCTTGCCAATAAACGACCCCGCGCAATCGAGAGGCGCTTTTTCCGACCATATCCGATCCGACCGGTGAATCAATCCCGGTCGCGTCGCCCCGCAGTCTCATGAAAGGGCATGGCGTTCCGCTCGGGATCATGCTTAGCATGCGCCGTCCCGGCCGGGCGCCCGGCGCCAGGAAATGCAATTTTTCAATCCCTGGGAGGGCATCATGACCGTTGACGCCGGGGCGCCGAAGGGCGCTGTCCACCGGGAAACCACCGGGATGCTGGCGCTGGGCGCGCTCGGGGTGGTCTATGGCGATATCGGCACCAGTCCGCTCTACACGATCAAGACGGCGGTGGACTGGTCAGGCGGCAGTTTTTCGCCGGGCGCGGCGCTCGGCATGCTTTCGCTGATCGTCTGGACGCTGGTGATCGTCACCTCGGTCAAATATGTCGCGGTGATCATGCGCGCCGACAATGACGGCGAAGGCGGCATTCTCGCGCTGATGTCGCTGCTCGGCGTCAAGCATGGCCGACGCCCGGCGATCATCGCCATAGGCATGCTCGGCGCGGCCCTTTTGTTCGGCGACGGCGCCATCACGCCGGCGATTTCGGTGCTCAGCGCGCTCGAAGGACTGAAAGGCGTCGATCCCGCGATTTCGCCCTATGTCGTGCCGCTGTCGATCGTCGTCCTGATCGCGCTGTTCAGCATCCAGCCCCAGGGCACGGGGCGGATCAGCAAATTCTTCGGCCCGGTCATGGTGACTTGGTTCATTGTCATCGGCGTTCTCGGCCTGATGGCGGTCCTGCGTCATCCCCTTGTGCTGCGGGCGCTCGATCCGGTGGTCGGCCTGCGCTATTTGTTCGGCCACGGGCTGACCGGCTTTCTGGTGCTCGGCGCCGTCTTTCTCTGCGCGACGGGCGCCGAGGCGCTATACGCCGATATGGGCCATTTCGGCGCAACGCCGATCCGCCTCGCCTGGTACGGGCTGGTGTTCCCGGCGCTGATCCTGAGCTACGCCGGGCAGACGGCCCTTCTGATCGACTCGCCGTCCGGTCGGGCGGGCAATCCCTTTTACGATCTCTGCCCGGGGTCGTTGCGGGTTCCGCTGGTGGCGCTGGCGACGATCGCGACCGTCATCGCGAGCCAGTCGATCATCACCGGCGCCTATTCGATGACCCGCCAGGCGATCCAGCTCGGCCTGCTGCCTCGGGTGAAAATCTCCCAGACCTCGGCGCAGAGCTATGGCCAGATCTATGTCGGGCTGGTCAACTGGGCCTTGATGGCGCTGACCCTGGTGCTGACGGCGACCTTCCGCTCGTCGGACAACCTCGCCGCGGCCTTCGGCGTCGCGGTTTCGCTGACCATGCTGCTGACCAGCGTGCTGATGTATCTCGCCATGCGAGAGGTCTGGCGCTGGAGCCTGCCCGTGAGCCTCGTGGTCGCCGGTTTTTTCATCTGCGTGGACGGCTCCTTCGTCGCGGCCAATTTCGTGAAATTTTTCGAGGGCGGATGGATTCCGATCGTCGTCGCCAGCTTCCTTTATTTCCTGATGACGAGCTGGAGCCAGGGCTATGCGGCGATGCGCGCCGCCTTGGAGCGCGACACCTTCCCGATTTCCGATTTCATCAAGAAATTCCATGACAAGGCGCGAGTCTCCGGCACGGCGGTCTATCTCACCAGCCGGACCGATGTCGTGCCGGTGGCTTTGCTGCACAATCTCAAGCACAACAAGGTCATCCACCAGCGCATCGTCCTGCTCAATGTGGCGACGGCGCAGGTTCCCCGGATTGATCGCAAGAATCGGCTGCAATCGGCCGACCTGCCGGACGATTTCCACGCCATGACCGTTCGCTACGGATTCATGGAGCAACCCAATATCCCGCGCGTCCTTGAAAGCCAGCAAGGCGAAGGGGTGATGACGTTCAACATGATGGATACGTCGTTCTTCGTCGGCCGGCTCACCATCGTGCCCAGGGGGCGTTTCGGATGGCGGCGCATCAAGATGAACGTGTTCAAGTTCATGCACCGCAACGCCTTGTCGGCGACCGAATTTTTCCGCATTCCGGCAGGGCGCGTCGTCGAACTGGGCGGCCAGCTCGAAGTCTGACCGGCCTGGGAATGCCTTTTGATATTTTTTGTGAGTCCTCGGCGCTGTAGCGTCAGTTTCGGCGTTGCGGCGCGGGTTCAGCGCAATGCGCGGAGGCCCCGTGGTTCATTGCGCAACCTTCCCCTTGATCGGAATGGGAAATGGTTGGGCGGCTGGCGTAAAACAGAATGGCCCACAGGACGAGCGCGGCGACGAAGGCGCGCGCGTCGTGCATCGGGGAAAGCGCTCGGCGACGGGCGGATGGGCCTGCGGCCGTTTTCGCCATGAGCGCATTTCGCGGAAATCCGCGATTGGGGCGAGATATAAACACGGGGCCTTTCGGATCCAGAAGGCGATGAGAGGCCAGATAGGGCGCTTCGCCGCAAGGATTCCATGGTGGCCTTGGCGCTTCCGCATAAAAGTCGCATAAAGAAAACCGGCGAATGGGCCTGCGCCGCGACGCTCGGAAGCCTCGCGCGTGCGCAGTGGTTTGTGCGGAATAATCATTCCGCCCCGCCGGCGGCGTCGCGCCAGCCTTTCCCCGTTTCGAGCCGATCGAGGCGGCGGCGCAATCTTTCCAGATCGTCGCTCTGGATCCTCCCCTCGCAGCCGGCATAGAGCCGCCGCCCCCGCGCCAGCAGAGCCTGACGCAAATTCGGATCGGTCGTCGTGCTGCCTATGTCGGTTAGCGCGCGCATCAGACGCAGGCTCACGGCCGCATCGGCGGCGCCGTAATGGCGGATCTGCTCGAAGGCGAGATCGAGCAGGCCGTCGAGACTGACCCACGGCACGACCACGCGCAGGATGTGGGGCGGGCCGTAATAGGCGCTCCGCGGCGGCAGCCGGCCGATCCATCGAATCAGGATGCTCGACAACTGGTCGACGCAGGAAATGGCGGTGGTCGGATCGTTGACCGCCGGAGACATGGCGCGCAAAGCGACGTCGACGATCTGCACCACCCCGAATTCGACGTCCTGTTGCAAGGTGCGGGTAGGCCCGAGGTCAATCGCGGCAAGGAATTGCAGCGCGCGCTCAGGTGTGATGCGGTCGCCGCGCGTCAGCCGCATCAGAGGCGCTCCCTCCGGCGTGAAATGGCCGACGCGACGCTCCAGCCGCAGACAGACGCGGTAAGCCCTGGCCAGTTCACGCAGCCGGCCGATGTCGACGTAGCGGATATAGCCGGACTCCCGGCTGGCGATCGTCACCTCCAGTTCGCCCGGAAAGGCGCCGATGATTTCCGGCTGAGCCATCGTCCGGCGTGGCTCCGGCATCAGCGCATCGATCACCCCTTCCGTCTCGCGCCTGATGCGATCGACGATATGGTTGACGCTGATGGCGGTCGAGATGTGATGAATGAAATAGATCAGCCAGCCGACGCAGACCGGGGTGAGCGCCATGGCGCCGGCGACGGTCAGGATCGGCGAAAAGGGCGTCGGCTCGACGCGCGCCGCCGGCATCGCGGCGATGCAATAGCTGAATGTGCCGAGAAAGATTCCCAGCGTCCATTGCGTGACCCTGTCGCGCGCGAAACTCACCAGGAGGCGGGGCGAAAACTGGGTCGACGCCAGCGTCAGGCTCATCAGCAGGATGGCGAAGACGATCGACACGACGGTCATGGTCGAACTGGCGATCGTGGCGAGAATGGTCTCGGCGGCTTGCGCGTCGGTTTCGGAAGGAAACAGAATTTTCGGCGCCAGGCTGCGCAAGCCGGGGAAGCGTTCCTCCAGATCGGAAAGCGTCGCGCCCGCCGCCCCGAGCGTCAGGGCGATCGCCAGAGGCCGCACGAGAAAGCCGCCACGGAGGGCGTAGATCAGCGAACGTCGGGAGGGTGACAGGAAGGAAAACATTTGAGCCCGGATCGAAACATGGTCCGGCCAATCTATGCCTGGTGACGGCCAGGCTCCAGCGGAACCGGCGACGGAATTTTTCCGCATTCCGCCGGGTCGCGTCGTCGAACTCGGCGGCCAGCTCGAAGTCTGACCGGTGTGCGGCTTCGACCTTTGATTTCTTTATGACTTCCTGACGCCGAGGGCGTCCGATCGACATGGAGAACTTACGGCTTTCGGCCTTATTTGGCGCGAATGAAGTTCTTTCCATCGTAGAGGAGGACCTCGATGAACCTCCACGCCGCCTCAAAGGGTTTCGATCTCCGCCATTTTTCGCGCCGCAAGGCGCGCCATCTGGCCGTGGACGTTTCGATCGCTGTGGCCGCGCTCATCTTGTGGGCGCTGCTGTCGCATATGAGCTCGCCCCGGTTCCTGTCGGCGGGGGACGCCGAGGATTGCGTCTATCTCGGCCGCGCCGGCGCGGATTGCGTCGAAAAAACGAACGCGGCAGGCGCCGATGTCTCATCGAAACGCCAGTGCGAATTCCTCGGCCGCGCGGGAAAATATTGCGCGCCCGAGACGAAATCGCGTTGAACCCGGCAGATTGGCCGGCGCCTTTCGGCGCCGTTCATGCGAATTCCAAATGATTCATCCGGAGTTCGTGTTCCGCCGGCGCGAAAATCCGCCCGCGACTTCAAGGATTTTCGCGCCGTAAGTGTTTCCGCCGATTGCGAAGCAATCTTGTGGAGACCCTATCAGTCGCTCAACCCTGCATGTTCTCCTTCACCGTCTCGATCAGCTGCTTCAAAGTGAAGGGCTTGGGCATGAAGCCGAACTCCTCGCCTTCCGGCAGGTTCTTGGCGAAGGCGTCCTCGGCATAGCCCGAGACGAAAACCACGCGGCATTTGACGCCACGCTTGCGCAATTCGCCGAACATGGTCGGGCCGTCCATTTCCGGCATCACCACGTCGGAAATGACGAGATCGATATGTTCCGTGGTTTCCTCGACCACGCGCAGGGCGTCGAGGCCGGTTTCCGCCTCCAGCACGGTATAGCCGCGCGAGGCGAGCGCGCGGGCGCCGAAGGCGCGCACGGCTTCCTCGTCCTCGACCAGCAGGACCACGCCGCGTCCGGTATGGTCGGCGGAGGCCTTCTTCTTCTCCTCCTCGACTTTCGGGGCTTCCGCCGGCTCGTCGATCGGAACGTAGCGGTTGAGGAAGATGCGAAAAACGGTTCCGCGCCCGACCTGGGAATAGGGGAAGATGAATCCGCCGGTCTGCTTGACGATGCCATAGACCATGGACAAGCCGAGGCCGGTGCCCTTTCCGGTTTCCTTGGTGGTGAAGAACGGGTCGAAAATCTTGCCGATGATGTCGGGCGGGATGCCGGCGCCGGTGTCCTCGACCTCGATCAGCACATAATCGGCGGCGGGGAGCAGTTGCTCGCCGAAGGCCGCGCATTCGGCGGCCGGGATGTTCTTGGTCCGCAGGAAGATCTTGCCGCCGTCGGGCATGGCGTCGCGGGCGTTGACGATCAGATTGACGATGACCTGCTCGAACTGGTTGAGGTCCGCCTTGACCAGCCAGAGGTCGCGGCCATGACGCAGATCGACCTCGATCTTCTCGCCGACCAGGCGCCGCGTCAGCATCTGCAGTTCGGACAGGACATCGCCGAGCTGCAGGACTTGCGGGCGAAGGGTCTGACGTCGCGAGAAGGCCAGCAGTTGCCGCACCAGTCCGGCGGCGCGATTGGCGTTCTGCTTGATCTGCATGATGTCCTGGAAGGACGGGTCGGTCGGCCGGTGATTGGCGAGCAGCAACTCGGAATAGCCGATGATCGCGGTCAGCACGTTGTTGAAGTCGTGGGCGATGCCGCCCGCGAGCTGGCCGACGGCTTGCATTTTCTGCGACTGGTGGAGCTGCTCCTCGCGATTGCGTTCTTCCGTGGTGTCGAGGGCGAAAACCAGCGCCCCGCGCTGGCTTCCTTCCTCGTTGGGGGCGACGAACAGCCGGGCCGAACGCGCCGAGCCTTCCAGCGCGGCGTCGATCGGATCATTGACCTCGCCGCCGGACGCCACCGCGGCGATCGCCGCGCGCAAGGCGTCGCGATGCGGCGCGGCGACGCCATGGACGACGAGCCGCCGCCCGGCGGCGTCCTGCAAGGCGCCGGGCATCAACCGCGCGAAGGCGGCGTTGGAGCGCAGGATCGCGCCGTCGCCGTCCACGCTGGCGATGGCCATCGGGGTGCAGTTGAAGAAACGCGCGAAACGGACTTCCGCCGCCCGGGCCTCCTCGGCCGGCTCCTCGCCCGGCGCGCGGTTGAGGGCGAGGGTCCGCGAGGCGCCGGGCGCGCCGTCATGGCCGTAGGCGATGCGGTGCAGCAGGCGCACGGGCAGGCGGCTTGCGTCGCGGCGGCGCAGGTCGAGGTCGATCTGCTCGGTGCGCGCCGTATTCGGCGCGCCAGGGCCGGAAGAGAGCATGGCGGCGGCGTCGCCGGCGACGATGTCGCGCAGCGTTAGCCCGCCCGAGCCCACCTGAGCGAGGTCGAAATCGAGCCAGCCGGCGAGAGTCGCGTTCATGTAAGAAATATCGCCGTTCGGCTCGGTGGAGAAGAATCCGGCCGGGGCGTGATCGAGGAAGTCGATCGCGTGCTGCAATTCCTGAAAGATATTCTCGTGGCGCTCGCGCTCGCGGGTCACGTCGGAAATGGTCCAGAGCGCCGCGGACGAGCCGGAGGGCCGGTCGATCGGCCTGACGCGGATGCGGTACCAGCCGAACTCGCCGTCGCCGAGCAGAGGCGGAGTCAAACGCAATTCCTCGGCGGCGCGCTTGCCGTCGCGGGCGGCCTGGGCAAGCCGGTAGAGCGGCTCGGCCGCCTCCGGCGCGCCGAAGAACAGGCGGTCCACCGTGCGCAGGCCGGATTCGTCGTGGGCGCCGCAGAAAGCCAGATAGGTTTCGTTGGCGTAGAGGACGCGCGACTCGCCCTCGGTGACGATCATCCCGTCGGGGCTGGTGTCCGCGATCGCCTTGGTGACGTCGTTGCGCGCATGGGCGCCGACGAGCTGAAGGAAGCCGACGGCGTAGGCGAGCAGGGCGGATACGCCGACGAAGGCGAGAAAAGCCAGAAGCGGGACGATGAAGGGCGCCGCCCGCTCGTGTCCGAGCAGGGAGAAAAAGACCATCACCGCGAGCAGGGCGGCGGCCAGCAACAGCACCAGCCCCGGGCTGCCGGCGCGTCCGGAGCGATCGACGCTGGAATGGGAGGTCGTCTGGCTCATGAAAACCTTATGGAAAGGGCGGCGTCGCCGGAGTCTAGACGTTTCCGTGATTCGGTGAAATGTTCGCGCGCGGCCTCGCGCCCTTTTTTGCGCCTGAGATTTTAAGGATTCGGCGCCAGCGTGGAAGAGGAATTGCGAGCCGATGTCCGGGATGTTAACCAAATCTTAACCTTTTACGCACAAGCGCGCCGCGCTTGGCTATAGATTAAGGTGAGTTGGTCCGGGGTCAGGGAGACGGGCGGCGGCCATGCCGACATTTTTGCAAGAAAACAGAATGCTGGCCTGGAGTCTGGCCGGCGTCGCCTTTCTCGTCGCTTTCCTGCTGATCCTGAAGATCGTGGAGATCGCGGCCGATCTACGCCGCCGCCTCCCGCGCGGGTCGAAGTCGCGGCAATTGCGGCTGGGTTTCGTCGAGAGCTACGATCTCGACGGGGAACGCCAGCTCATGCTGGTGCGCCGCGACAATATCGAACATCTGCTGATGATCGGCGGCCCGAACGACGTGCTGGTCGAGTCCGGCATCGTGCGGGTCGAGCCGCGCGAGGCGCGGCCGCCGCGCCCGATGGAGGCGCTCGCGGGCGTCGCTCCGGCGGCGCCGGTCGCGGCGCCGCATCACGCGCCTTCGGCGCCCGAGCGCCCATCGCCGCCGCTCCAGCCGGCGCCCGCCGCCGAGCCTCGACCCGCTCCGGCGCCGCTCGCCGCGCCGCCGAACGTTCCGCCGCCGGCCGCCGCCGCCGAGCCGGCTCCGGCGCCGCGCGCGCAGCCTGCCGAGTCCGCCGCGCCCGTCCAGCCGCCTCCGGCGCCGCGCTTCCCGCTTCCGCCTCGGGTCGGACCGGCCAAGCCGTTCGCGCCGCCGCCGCGCTTCACGCCGCCGGGCGCCCCGGCGGGCGACCAGCCGCCGAGGCCCCGATTCGTCGCGCCGACCTTCGCGCGGCGCGTGACGCCGCCGCCCGCCGAGACGCCGGTCGAAAAGCCCGCCGCGCCGCCATTCGAGGCCGCCGTCACGGCGCCGCCCGTGGAGGCTTTGCCGCCTCTGCCGCCCTTGCCGCCTTTCCCCGCGCCGGAGCCGAAGCCGGAGGTCAAGCTGGAGCCCGAGCCGGTGGCCGAGTCGAAGCCCGAGCCCGCCGCCGAGCCCGCGCCGCCGCCGGAGCCGGTCGCCGAGGCCAAATTCGACATCGATTTCGAGCCGCTCGAATCGCTGGAAGAGGAAATGGCCAAGCTTCTCGGGCGGCCTTTGAACAAATGACGTCATACGGGTTCTCATCGATGAGAACCCGTTATCAGCGAATGCGACGCGTCGTGATCGTCGAAGAGTCGGTAATAGTGGCGCAGCAGACGCAAAAAACGGGCGCGAAGGGTCGAAGCCTTTCGCGCCCGTTTTTCTGAACGGCGAACGCCCTGCGGCGGGGCAGGGGCCGAGTCAGTCGTCGCGATAGACGCGCTCGCGGCGCTCGTGCCGCTCCTGGGCCTCGATCGACAGGGTCGCGATCGGCCGGGCGTCGAGGCGCTTCAGCGAAATCGGGTCGCCCGTTTCCTCGCAATAGCCATAGGTTCCATCGTCGATCCGGCCGATGGCGGCGTCGATCTTGGAGATCAACTTGCGCTGGCGGTCGCGCGCGCGCAATTCGATGGCGCGGTCGGTTTCCGACGAGGCGCGGTCGGCGATATCGGCGTGGTTTTCGCTCTCGGACTGGAGCGCGGCGAGGGTCTCGCGCGCTTCGTGCAAGATTTCTTCTTTCCACGTCAATAACTTACGACGGAAATAGTCCCGCTGCCGCTCGTTCATGAACGGTTCGTCCTCGGATGGACGGTAGGTTTCGATGTCATCGGCCGGAGCCATGATTCCCAGTCTCCCCAACGAATTTCGCGGCCTGTATATATCGGGCCGATAAACTCTACAAATCGGAAGTGGGGCGCGATCTCCGGATTTGCCTCAAAAGCTCCAGCCGCTCACATTCCGGCCGGGCCAGAGGGGCCGGAGGGGCCGGGGTCGCGTCCATAGGTCTCCAGCCGCATGGGAGAGCAAAAGTCATCGGCGTTGAGAATCGACAGGCGGAACGGCGGAAGGTCGCCGCCGCGATTGACGGCGGCGGTCCAGCAGGGTTCGGCGCCGGAATCAACCGCGCGCCTTCCGCCCGGTTTGGGCCCCGGCGTCGCGGCGCGGGCGGGCCCGGCGAGGCGCAGCAAGAATTGAAAGATCAAATTGCCGCCGCCCGTCGCGGTCTTGCCGGCAAACCATGTCCTTCTTGTCATTCTGCGTCTCCGGTTGGCGTTTCGGCGGATATGTAAATTGTTCAATAAGATAGGTTAATTTACGGCTTCTAGTGTTAATCATGGCGAATGAAATGTAAAGTTTTCATTCGTAAATTTGCCCGCTTTTCGCTAGAATTTTGACGTGGCCGAGAATGTTGACTTTTTGTTCCGGTTCGGCCGGCGTCGGGACAGGAGAGCGGCGGGAGAGCGGAATGAGCGCGGGTTTCGAACAGAACGCGGAATTTCTCGCGCTCGCGGCGCGCGAGGCGCGCGACGAGACGCGCCGTCTGCTGGCGAGGATGGAGATCGTCATCGCCGGCCTCGCCGCCAAGGACCCCGCCGCCGGCCTCGACCTGCGGCGCTCGGCCGTCGAATTCCTGGCCGCCGCTGGCGACGGCGGGGCCCGGCGCGGCGAGTCCTTCCTGTCGGTGGTGGGGCGGCCCCAGAACGAACGGGCCAGCGAGGTCGAGCCGATGATCGTCGAAATCCTCGAAGGGGAGGTCGGCGGCCTGCATGTCGATGCGATCTTCGAGTTGCTGACCGAGACGGGTTTCGAAATTACCAAGGGCAATCTGTCTGTAAAATTACACCGCATGCTCAAGGCCGGCCGGCTGGTTTCGACCGCGCGTGGTTTTTACGCCCTCTCGACCATGGAGCGGGCGCGGCGCCAGGCGGGGTGAGAAAAGAAAAAGCGGGCCGTGAAGGCCCGCTTGTCGTTGAAGGCGCGTTCCGGCTTGGGCCGCGCTCTTTGACGTTTTATCGGCTTGCGCCGCGCCTTGTGAATCGCTGTCGGCTTACGCCGCTTCGCTTGAGTTTAGTCGGCTTACGCCGTGATTTTCGAATTTTTGTCGGCTTACGCCGTGTCTTTCAGTCTTTTGTCGGCTTACGCCGACATGGCCTTCTTCAAATTCTCGTCGATCTTGTCCAAAAAGCCCGTGGTCGAGAGCCATTTCTGTTCCGGGCCGACGAGCAGGGCGAGATCCTTGGTCATGAAGCCGGACTCGACCGTGTCGACGCAGACTTTTTCCAGCGTCTGCGCGAAATTCGCCAATTCGGCGTTGTTGTCCAGTTTGGCGCGATGGGCGAGGCCGCGGGTCCAGGCGAAGATCGAGGCGATCGAATTGGTCGAGGTTTCCTTGCCCTTCTGATGCTCGCGATAGTGGCGGGTGACAGTGCCGTGGGCGGCTTCCGCCTCCACCGTCTTGCCGTCCGGGGTCATCAGCACCGAGGTCATCAGGCCGAGCGAACCAAAACCCTGGGCCACCGTGTCGGACTGCACGTCGCCGTCATAGTTCTTGCAGGCCCAGACATAGCCGCCCGACCATTTCAAGGCGGAAGCGACCATGTCGTCGATCAGGCGGTGTTCGTAAGTGATGCCGGCCGCGTCGAACTTGGCCTTGAACTCGTTTTCGTAAACCTCCTGGAACAGATCCTTGAAGCGCCCGTCATAGGCCTTGAGGATCGTGTTCTTGGTGGAGAGATAGACCGGCCAATGGCGCTCCAGGCCGTAATTCAACGAGGCGCGGGCGAAATCGCGGATCAATTCGTCGAGGTTGTACATGGCCATGGCCACGCCCGAACCGGGGAATTTGAACACTTCCTTCTCGATGACGGTCCCGTCTTCGCCCTCGAATTTGATCGAGAGGCGCCCCTTGCCGGGCACGCGGAAATCGGTGGCGCGATACTGGTCGCCGAAGGCGTGACGGCCGATGACAATCGGCTGCGTCCAGCCGGGCACGAGGCGCGGCACGTTCCTGCAGACGATCGGTTCGCGGAAGATCGTGCCGCCGAGAATGTTGCGGATCGTGCCATTGGGCGACTTCCACATTTCCTTGAGGTTGAATTCCTTCACCCGGCCTTCGTCCGGGGTGATGGTCGCGCATTTCACCGCCACGCCATATTTCTTGGTCGCTTCCGCCGAAATCGACCGTCACCTGGTCGTTGGTGGCGTCGCGGTGCTCTACCGAGAGGTCGTAATATTTGAGGTCGAGGTCGAGATAGGGATGGATCAGCTTGTCCTTGATCAAACGCCAGATGATGCGAGTCATCTCGTCACCGTCCATTTCGACGACCGGATTGGCGACCTTGATCTTGCTCATACGCTGACCTTTCGCTCGGCTTGCCTGCGCCGCGCCCACCGCGACGCGTCCGCCGCGCCTATAGCATCGGCGGTTCCTGACGCCTAGTACGGCTTTGGACGGGTTGGGAACGAATTTTTGGCGCCGGGGGCGTCGGGCGTCTCACAGCTCCGCGCCGCGTCCGGCGCCTGCGGCTATGGGAAAGACGATTTCGAACGCCGCGCCGACCGTCGGCGTGGATGTCGCGGCCATCCGCCAACCGTGCCGCTGCGCCACGGTCTTGCAGATCGCGAGCCCGATGCCGGTCCCGGGATAATCGCCGCGCCCGTGCAAACGGCGGAAAGGCTCGAAAATAGTTTCGGCGTCGGCCGAAGCGAAGCCTATGCCGCGATCCGCGATCGTCAGCCGGTTTTCGGTTTCGCCCGGCTCAAGCAGGACGCTCACCTGAGGAGGCAAGTACGGTTTGTGATATTTCAAGGCGTTGGACAGAATATTCTGCAGCAGTTGATGAAGCTGCAGCCGGTCGGCGTCGACCGGGAAATCTTCGCCCTTCAAGGCGATTTCAGCCTTTGTTTCGACGACGGTCTGCGAGAGCGCGTCGAGCGCGCGCTCCAGCGCCGCCTTGATCGAGATCGGCTCGATCGCAGGTGACTGGTTCGCCGCACGGGCGTAGGCCAGCAGGTCGGCGACCAGCCGACGGGCGTGAAGGGCCGACGACGCCATGACGTCGGCCGCGTAAAGCGCCTCTTCGCGGTCGTCCTTCACCATGGCCGCGTTGAGAATGTCGGCGAAGGCGGAGATCTTGCGCAAGGGCTCCTGAATATCGTGGGAGGCGACATAGGCGAAACGCGCCAGATTCTCGTTGGCCACTTCCAGTTCGCGCAGGGCGCGGCGTAGGGCGTATTCGGAATCGCGGCGCGCGTTGATGTCGATGGCGAAGGCGGCGACCTTTGGGCCGGAAGCCGTTGCGATCGGCGTCAACCCGACCTCGATGAAAAATTCCGAACCATCGCGGCGCAGGGCCACGAGATCGCGTCCGCTGCCCATCTGGCGCCGGGCCGGCGCCGCAGCGAAACCGGCGCGATGACCCCGATGCGCCGCGCGCAAATGCGCGGGCACGAGCTCTTCGACGCTTTTTCCAGCCAGCTCTCCGTGGCCATAGCCGAATATGCGCTCGGCTTCCTCATTGGCGAGCTCGATCCGCCCGTCGCCGTCGAGCAGCAGCATAGCGGCGGGGGAGGCCGCGAAAGCCAACCGGAGCATTTCATTCTCGTCGCGCATCGTTTTCACGCCTCATGGAGTCAGGCCATTCACGCGATTTTGGCGCACGCGCTTGCGCCTTCCAATTGCAAGTTTAACGCGAGCGCTCTATCATTTCACGTACGGGTTTCATGCTGCGCTGCAAATAAGAACGGCTTCGCCGCAGGTTTAATTGATAATGTTCTCGTCCACTTGTCATAAATTCATTCGGACGCAGTCGAGAGGTTTGGGGATGGCGAACGACGAGAGTGTGGGGCGGGAAGTCGAGATTCTGATCATCGAGGACGATCGGGACGACGCTTATCTGCTGACCCGCGCCCTGAACGAGGTCGCCTGGGAGCGTGGGCTCAAGCTGGACATCCGCCACAGCGTCAACGGCCTCGACGCCATGGGCGAGGTCGCGCTCAGGGATCTGGTCAACCGTCTGCCCAAGGTGGTGGTGGTCGATCTCAACATGCCGGTGATGGACGGCGGGCGTTTCCTGAAAATGCTGCGCGCCGAAATGGGCCTTCCCGACCTGAAAGCCGTGGTGCTGACCACATCGACCGAAAAAACGGTCCATGACCAGGCCAGGGCCAGTGGCGCCGATCTCGTTTTCTCGAAGCCGAGCGAACAGAAGGAGCTGGTCGCCATCGCCCGGAAGATTCTCGATTTTCCGGCCGACGCCGCGTGACGCGCGGCTCTCGCCGAAGCCGGATTTCCCTTTCCCCGAAAAGGCTCTAGTTTGCGCTCCTTTTCGGAGGGCGCGCTGTGGTCGGGGCAGGGACGGATCGGACGAAACCGCTGTTCGAGGGCGGCCCAGCGATCATTCTGGTGCGGCCGCAGCTCGCGGTGAATATCGGCATGTGCGCCCGGGCCATGGCCAATTTCGGCCTGTGCGACCTGCGGCTGGTTTCTCCGCGCGAAGGCTGGCCGCGAACCGGCGCGCGGCGCAAGGGCGCCTATGCGGCCGCCGCCGGCGCCGTTCACCTGCTGGAGCGCGCCTCCGTTTACAACTCCACCGAGGCCGCGGTCGCCGACCTGGATTATGTCTGGGCGACCACGGCGCGCGAGCGCGGCCAGTTCAAGAGGGTCGAGACTCCGGCGCTCGCCATGCCGGAATGCGCCGCCGCCACGCTGGCCGGCGAGAAGCACGGCATCCTGTTCGGCCCTGAGCGCACCGGGCTCGACAATGACGACGTCGCGCTCGCCAGCGCCATCCTGACCTTTCCGGTCAATCCGGCCTATGGCTCGCTCAATCTCGCCCAGGCGGTGCTGTTGTGCGGCTATGAATATTTTCGCGCGCGAGAGGGCGGCGTCCTGCCTTTCGCGCGCGAAGAACGCTCGCCCCCGGCCCAGCGCGAAATGGTTCTGTCCTTCTTCGAATTCGTCGAAAGCAAGCTGGACGCCGCGGGCTTCTTCCGGCCTGAGTCGAAGCGCCCGGTGATGCAGCGCAATCTGCGCAACATGTTCCACCGCATGAACCTGACCCAGCAGGACGTGCGCACCCTCTGGGGCGCCATCGTCCGACTGGTCGAAGGCCCGCGCGAAAAGCCGCAGACGCGCAAAAGGATCAGACCGCCAAAACCGCAAGCGTCGGGGGGCGATTAGCTCCGTCGCCGATCGCGCGGCCACTTTGGCGCAAGCTTCGGCCTTTTTCATGCCACGCGGCTGAGGAGGCGCGCATGTCGGTCCCGGGCTTGAATGGAGTCGCGCCGGACGTCGCGACCGCGGTCCGTCTGGCGCAAAGCGCCGCGCCACAGCCGAGCGGCTCTTCCGGCGCTTCCGCGCCGGCTACTCAGCCGGAGGACACAGCCGCCCGGGCTGCGCTCAACGAATATTTGAACGGCGCCGCGCCATCCGACGTCTCCATCGGCCTCTATTCCGCCGCCCCGGATTCGGCGGCGGCGATCACGGAGGATGTTCAGGCCAATGACATTCAGCGGCAGGACATGGGCTCTGACGCCCTGGCGAGCGCGACCCTCGCCGCCGACCTTTTGCAGCAGCAGGCCGAGACGGCGATCGTCCAGCAGAATCAGGTCGCGCTGGCGGAGATCGAAAACAGCCTGAACGCCGCTTTGGTCGAGGCCAAGCAGACTTTTTTCGTCGCGGGCCTGCTAAATCTGACGCAAGCGGTGGAGGCCGGGGCCTCGGAGGAGGCCGTCGCCTTCGCCGACAAGCTTCAGGCGGCTCGAAGCGAAGGCGCGATCTGCGGGCTCGATGCAAATGGGCGGCGCTCCCCGCGCTGCTCCAGAACCTGATCGCCACGACGCAATCCGGCGACATGGCCGCCGCGGCTTTTTTGGCGCGGGCGATCCGGATGCGGATGCAGGAGACGTCGGGCGCCCTGCCGCCGGCCCGCGAAGGAACCCTGCCGCCGCCCGACGTCGCCGCCGATCCGTTGCTGCAAGCCTATCAGATGAGCCTGCTCATCGGCGTCAGAACGACGCTGAACAAATTGCGGAAATTGCGCGACGACCGAATGAAGTTCCTGCCCATCCTCGCGCTGGAGGAAAGCGGACTGCGCGAGGACGAGTGAGGCGGTGGGGCGGGGGAAAACCCCCCCCACCGCGGCCTGGTCGTCCGACCTGCGCTGTTCACCGCCGGCTCCAACGGGCGGAGTCCGGTCGAGGAGCCATAGCGACCTGATCCGCATCGGCAGGTCGGCGCCAGCGGCGCCGGCCGCGATCGACGAGCGCGAAACGCGCGCCTCAGGCCCGGAGACGTTCGGATATTTCCCAATCGGAAATTCCCGGGCGAGCGGTCAGGAACATCCTTTTCCCGAAAACCGCCCCGTCGGCCGAGCGCCGCAATTCGATGGCGTGCTCGTGCGAACAATCGAGCGGCGCGGCGAAGCGGAAGGCGAAGCCATGGCCGCCGTTGGGGCTCTCGGCGTCCGCATAGGCGTAGCCGGCGAATTCGCCGTCGACCAGCACGTCGAGGCACACCGGCGCGTCGGGGAAGGCCGCGTTGCGCGCCCAGCCGGACACGCCCTCAGGACCAAAATGTTCGACCTCGCCCGAAAGCGCGCCGAAATCGGTTGCTTCCGGGTAGTCGAGGCCGGCGCGTTCCGCGAGGCGCCGGCGGACGCGGTCGAGGATATAACCGTCTTCGACGCGCGGGGCGCAATAGACGATCTCCTTCGGCCGCGCCTCGGGATAGAGTTTCCTGAACTCGTGGGCGTTCTGGAACATGCCGCGGCTGTCGTCGTCGACAAAGCTTTCCGACAACGCGCCTTCGGCGATCAGCACGTCATGGCTTTCGAGTTCGATGTGGAAATAATCGATGTCGTTTTCAGGCTTTTCCTGGACGATGGTCGCGCCATTGACCAGATGCTTGGCCGAAATCAGCACGCCGTCGAGGAACATGGCGTGTTCGGGCGAGACGAGCAGGTCGCGCCGCGGAACGCCGTCCGCGAGCGAGCCCACCTTGAAGCGGATCGGGAGAAGATCGGGATTGTTGGCGGCGAAACGGGCGGAATAGGCGCGGGTTCCGATCCAAATAATGGGCCTCAAGGCGCCCGAGGCGGTCACGACAGAATCGCCGATCTGCAAAGCCTCGACGGCGGTTTCGCCCCTATCCGTCAAAATCAGCGTGCCGCGGCAATAGCAGGCCGGTCCCTCGTAGACGATCGTGACAAGGCCGTCGCCGTTGTTGGCGGCGGGGGTGAGGGTGACGTTTTGTGTGTCTTGGCCCTCGTTCGTCGGGTTGACATAGGAGCCGCCGCCGCCGCCGCCGCCGCCGCCGTCATAACTGCCGCCGCCGCCGCCGCCGCCACCGCCGCCATAACCGCCGCCGCCGCCGCCGCCGCTGAAATCCGCCGCCGCCGCCGCCGCCGAATCCGCCGCCCGCGCCGCCGCTGGCGCCGCCGACGCCGCCGGAGAAGCCAGGCCTGGCGCTTGTGCTTCCGGGCAACCCGTAGCCCGCTGCGGGCCGCCCGCCCCGCCGGTAAATCCGCCGCCGCCACCGCCGCCGACGGCGCCGCCGCCGCCGCCGCTGCCGCCGGCGCCCAGGGCCCCTCGGTAGCCGTCGCCGCCATTGGGCTCTGCCTGACCGCCGCCGCCCGCGTAGCTGAGCGTACTTCCGATATCGGCCCAGCCGCCGCCGCCGCCGCCGCCGGCGATCACTTCATCGGCGACGACGCCCCCCGTTCCGTTGGTCTCGAGCACGAAGCTGCCGCCGCCGCCGCCACCGCCGCCGCTGGCGCTCGCTCCCGAGCCGCCGACCACGATCTCGAGCTTTGTCCCGGCCTGGAGGTAAACGTCGCCGCTCGCCATCGCGCCAAGCCCGCCCGTGGCGGGGCGCTGCCGCCGCCTGTGCCGCCCTGCGCGCCGTCGGCGGTGATGTCGTAATAGCCGGACGTCTGCACCACGACGGTCTCGACCGCGCCGGTGTAGCTGATAGGTGGTCCTGGTCGTCGAGAGGTCAGCCTATTGCTCGTGGTGGTCATGGCGGCGCCCTTTCAGCAGAGAGAACAGGTTGATCGTCGTAGAAAATTAAATTCCAGATTTCAGCTTCAACGCGCCCGACGTCCGGTTCCCAGCCTTCGACCGCGCCGGCGGCTAGGCCGCCGATCGGCGGGCAGGCTCGATGCGGAGTCCGAGACAGCCCCGTCGGCCGAGCGCCGCAATTCGATGGGTGCTCGTGCGAACAATCGAGCGGCGCGGCGAAGCGGAAGGCGAAGCCATGGCCGCCGTGCGGCCTCTCGGCGTCCGCATAGGCGTAGCCGGCGAAAGCGCCGTCGACCAGCACCGAGGCACACCGGCGCGTCGGGGAAGGCCGCGTTGCGCGCCCAGCCGGAGACGCCCTCAGGGCCGCATTGTTCGACCTCGCCGAAAAGCGCGCCGAAATCGGTTGCTTCCGGATAATCGAGGCCGGCGCGGTCCGCAAGACGACGCCGGACGCGGTCGAGGGCAAAACCGTCTTCGACGCGCGGGGCGCAATAGACGATCTCCTTCGGCCGCGCCTCGGGATAGAGTTTTCTGAACTCGTGGGCGTTCTGGAACATGCCGCGGTTGTCGTCTTCGACGAAGCTTTCGGAAAGAGCGCCTTCGGCGATCACACGTCGTGGCTTTCGAGTTCGATGTGGAAATAATGGATGTCGTCGCCCGGTTTTTCCTGGACGATGGTCGCGCCATTGAACAGATGTTTCGCCGAAATCAGCACGCCGTCCAGAAACATCGCGTGCTCGGGCGAAACCAGCAGATCGCGCCGCGGCACGCCATAATCCAGCGATCCCGCCCTGAAGCGGATGGGCAGGAGATCGGGATTGTTGGCGGCGAAGCGGGCGGAATAGGCGCGGGTTCCGATCCAGACGATCTTACGCAAGGCGCCGAGGCGGTCACGACAGAATCGCCGATCCGCAAATCCTCGACGGCGGTCTCGCCCCTATCCGTCAAAATCAGCGTCCCGCGGCAATAGCAGGCCGGTCCCTCATAGACGATCGTGACAAGGCCGGCGTTGGTATTGGTGGCGGGGGTGAGGGTGACGTTTTGTGTGTTATGGCCATCGTTCGTCAGGTTGACATAGGAGCCGCCGCCGCCACCGCCTTGTGCGCTCGCGCCGCCGCCGCCGCCATAGCCGCCGCCGCCGCCGCCGCCGCCGGAGGCATGACTGTTGTTGGCGCCGCCGCCGCCGCCGCCAAACCCGCCCTTGCCGCCGCCGCCGCCGCCGCCGCTGAAGGTCACGCCCGCCGTGCTCCCGTTTCCCCGTTGCCGTCGCCGGCGGAGCCTGCGCCGCCAGTGAAGCCGCCGCCGCCACCGCCCGATCCGCCGCCGTCGCCCGCCGCGCCGTTCTTTCCGCCGGAGCCGTCTGCTAAGCCGCCGCCCCCGCCAGCGCCGCCGGTCGGCTGGGTCCGGCCGCCGCCGCCGCCGGCGTGGCCAGCGCCGCCGCCCCCGCCGGCGATGACTTCATTGACCTTGACGGCGCCCGAACCATTGTTGGTCTCGATCACGAAGCTGCCGCCGCCGCCGCCACCGCCGCCGGTCCCCGACCCGCCGCCGCGCCGCCGACGACGATCTCGAAAGTCGCCCCGGCCTGGAGATAGACCTCGCCGCTCGCCATCGCGCCGGCGCCGCCGGCGCTGCCATCGCCGCTCCCGCCCTGCGCGCCGTCGGCGGCGATGTCGTAATAGCCGGAGGTCGTGATCACGACGGTCTCGACCGCGCCGGTGTAATTGTAGGTGTTCGTCCCGGTGGTCGCGACCGCGGGGACATAGGTGATGTCGACGGCGCCGGCGCCCGTGTGGGTCGCGGCGGTTTTCGCCACGGCGAGCGCGCCCGCGTTGACGAAGGATCCGCCGCCGCCGCCGCCGCCGCTCTCGCCGCCGCCGCCGCCCCCGCCATAACCGCCGCCGCCGCCGCCGCCGGTGGGGCCGCCGCCGCCGCCGCCGCCGAACCCGCCGCCGCCGCCGCCGGCCGAGCGGGCGCCGCCGGAGAAGCTCGTTCCGCTTGTGCTGCCATCGCCTCCCGGATAGCCGCCGGCGCCGCCGGTGAAGCCGCCGCCGCCGGCGCCGTAGCCGGCGTAATCGCCGGCCTGGCCCGCGGCGCCGCCCGTTCCGCCGGCGCCGCCGCCAAGGCCGCCGCCGTCACCGCCGGTCGCCCCGGTCCGGCCGCCGCCACCCGCGACGACGTTCCCACCGCCGCCGCCGCCCGCGATCACTTCATTGACGTTCACCGCGCCCGGCCATTGTTGGTCTCGATGACAAAGCTGCCGCCGCCGCCGCCGCCGCCATTGCTGCTGGCGTTCGCTCCCGAGCCGCCGACCACGATTTCGAGCTGCGCGCCGGCCTGAAGATAGACGATGCCGCTCGCCGTCGCGCCGTCGCCGCCGGCTGCGCCGCCAGCGCCGCTGCCGCCCTGCGCGCCATCGGCGGCGATGTCGTAATAGCCGGACGTCTGCACCACCACGGTCTCGACCTGTCCGGTCGAAGCGAACGTGTTGGTCCCGGCGGTCGAGTAGCGTCGGGACATAGGCGATGGTGACCGAGCCGGCCCCGGTGTTGGCGGCGGGGGTGAGGCTGGCGTCCAGCGTGTTCTGGCCATCGTTCGTCGGGTTGACATAGGAGCCGCCGCCGCCGCCGCCCCCGTTAAGCCCGCGCCGCCGCCGCCGCCGAAACCGCCGCCGCCGCCGCCGCCGTCATCCCCACCCGCCGCCGCCGCCGAATCCGCCGCGCCCATTGTGCCGAGCGCGCCGCCGCGAAAGTTATGCCTTTCGTGCTTCCGTCCTTTGCGGCGACTTCGCCGCCGCCGCCGCCGGTAATAGCGCCGTTCCCGCCGCTGAAGCCGCCGCCGCCGCCGCCAGTATAGCCGCTGCGGCCGGCGGCGCCGTTGACGCCGCCCTCGCCGCCGCCGCCGCCGCCGCTGCCGCCGTCGGCAGGGCCCGCCCGCCGTGCCGCCACCGCCAACTCCGTAACTTCCGCCGCCGCCGCCGCCGGCGATCACTTCGTCGACATTGACGGCGCCCGACCCTGTTGGTCTCGATCACGAAGCTGCCGCCGCCGCCGCCGCCCGCCGCCGTCGCCGGTGGCCGCGCCCGCCGGCCGACGACGATCTCCAGCTGCGCGCCGGCCGCAAGATAAACCTCGCCGCTCGCCATCGCGCCGAGCGCCGCCGGCGGCGCCGTGACCGCGCCTCCCTGCGCGCCGTCGGCCGTGATGTCGTAATAGCCGGCGATGCCGATCGTGACGGTCTCGATCTGGCCGGTGTAGGCGAAGGTGGTCTGGTCTCGGCGCGTGCCCTCGATGATCGTGGTCATGGCGAAGCCCTTTCAGCAGAGAGAACAGGCTGATCGTCGTCAGGAGTCAATTTCTATTGCGTCGCGGCTTCAACTGGCCGGTCGTCCGGTTCCCAGCCATCGAGCGCGCCGGCGCGTTCGAGTTCTTCGATCAGCGGCGCGAGCTCTTTCGCGTAGGCGCGCCAGCGGCCGAGGCCGCGCGCGTTGACTGGCTGCCTGACCTGCGCCGGCTCACCGTGCGGACGTCGGCTGTCGGACCTCATAGAAGCGCGCGCAGGCCGGGTCGGGCGGCAGATCGACAAGGGCGAGCACGCGCGCCAGCGTCGCGTCGAAATCTTTCACCCAGTCGTCGAGCCGCAAGGTCAGGATCGGCAGGGAAGCGCGCCTTCCAATGCTTCATCAGCCGGTCCTGCTCGCCGATCATCCAGCCGAGATCGGCGAGATCGTGGGCGTAGCCGTGCTCGCCGTGAAAGCGGAAGGTGAAGATCGAAAAGCCGATGTCGCGGGGATCGCGCACGCAATGGATGATCTTCGCTTTCGGGAACAGCAGCGCGATCAGCCAGACATAGAGATAATTGCCCGGCATCTTGTCGACGATGCGGGTCTTGTCCGGCGCGAGCGCGTGCAATTCTCTGAGATAAGCCTCCGCCTCCGCGTCGAGCGTCGCCCGGTCGAGCGCGGCGATGCGGCGATCGCTCGGGCTTTCGCCGCCGCCGAGCCGCCAGGCGAGCCGGCCCAGCGCCGAACGCTCGCCGGCGCCATGCGCTTGCGGGTGCGCGGCCGAGAATCTGCTCGGCGAGCGTCGTGCCCGAGCGCGGCATGCCGACGATGAACACCGGCGCGGGATCGGCATTTTTCGCGCGCGGGCCGTTGGCGAAACGCTCCGGCGTGAAGGTCGCGATCGCGGCGTCGTCATAGGCCCGCGTCGCCTCGCGCGAAAACGGCTGGATCGCCTCAACAGCGCGTGGCCGGCGCGCCATTGCGCGAAAGCCTTGGCGTCGTCGCCCTCGCGCGACCAGAACTTGGCGAGGTCGTAGTGCGCCATGATCTTGTGTTCGAGCACCGCGACCGGCCCCATTTTTTCGAGCGCGACCTCCATTGCTTGCGCCGCCGCGGCGCGTCGGCGCGACGGTCTTCGGCGAACGCGATCAGCACGTCGCGCCACAGCCGCATCGGCTTGAGTTCGGGCGGCGCGGGGCCGAGCGCGTCGAACTCGCCGAGCGCGGTGCGCGCCTTGTCCGGCCGGCCGAGCGCGAGCAGCGCCAGCGCCCGTTGCAAATGCCAGTGGCGGGCGGCGGGGAGATCGTCGGCGGGGGGATCGACTTCGTTCAGAAGCGCCAGCGCCTCGGCCGGCTGCTCCTCCTGCAGCGTCGGCGACGAGGTTGAGCCGCGCGCCGGCGTCGTGCGGATTGCGCGCCAGCGCCTCGCGCAACAGCGTCTCGGCCGTCTCGTAGCCGCCGGTGAGGCGCAGCAAGGCGGCGAGATTGGCGGTCGCGGCGGGATGGCCGGGCGCGCCTGCAAGGCGCGGGTCATCGCCCTCTTGGCGTCGTCGACCGCGCCTTGGGCGTAGCGTGCGAGGCCATAATTGACCCAAGCGTCGGCGAAGCCCGGCCGCAGCTTGACGGCAATGGCGAAAGCCTGCTCGGCGCGCGCAGGCTTGCCGGCGGCCATCCAGGCCTGGCCATAGGCGTAATGCGCCTCGGCCCTATTCGGGCGCGGCAAGGCACGCGTCGCGCGCCGCCTCAAAGCGGCCTGCGTATCGCCGCGCTGCAGCGCCTCGCTGAAATCGCGCAACCGCTCCAGCCCGTCTTTTTGATACGCGACGTCGTCCGCTGGCGACATTCGCGGCGTTTCGCTCACGCAGCCCCCCTGAGCCACAAGGATTGATTCTTTTTCTTTTGTCCCAGTATGACCCAAATATTTTCAGGCGTACACAGAGGCCTAAAATTCTCACGGACCCGACGCGGACTTTTTTCGCGTTGATGAAGGCGTCAGCCTGTGTGCGGATCGCGGATCGTCCGCCGCCACGGTTCCAGCGGAGGTCGCAGGGCGCGACCCGAAAACGGCGACGGGCCGAACTCGGCCTATCCCACCCGTTTCCACCCTTCCGTCCCCAATCGCTCCTGCGGCAGATATTGCGCCTTGTAGCCCATTTTTTTTGAGCCCTCGACCCAATAGCCGAGATAGAGGTGGGGCAGGCCCAGGGCGCGGGCTCGGGCGACGTGTTCGAGGATCATGTCCGAGCGCACAAGCGTTGCGGCTCGTTCGGGTCGAAAAAGGAATAGACCATCGACAGGCCGTCTTCGAGGATGTCGGTGAGGCAGGTCGCGACCAAAGGGCCTCCGCCGGCGGGGGAAGGCAGGCGATAGCTCACCAGCCGGCTTTCGACATGGCTGTCCTCGATCATCATGGAATAGTCGGGGCTTGGCCATGTCGGCCATGCCGCCGTCGCCGTGGCGGGAATCCAGGATTGTCGCGCGAGAAACAGCTCGAACTGTTCGGCGTCGGCCTGCGCCGCGCCCATGGTCGCGGAAAGATCGGCGTTGCGGGCGAGGATGCGCCGCTGGGTGCGGCCCGGCGTGAATTCGTCGCACAGGATGCGCACCGAGACGCAGGCCTTGCAATGGTCGCAGGCGGGGCGATAGGCGATGGTCTGCGAGCGGCGGAAACCGGAATGGGTCAGGGCGTCATTGAGCGGCGCGGCGCGGCGCCCGACCAGATGGGTGAAAACCTTGCGCTCTTCCTTGTCGGGAAGATAGGGGCAGGGCGCGGGCGACGTCAGGTAGAACTGCGGCGGGTCGCGCGGCTCGCTGGTCAAGGCCGTTCCCTTTCACGTCAAGCGCGGCGAAGCACGATGACCCCGCAAGAATGTCGTGCAGACACCGTTTGTCCGATGAGAACAGTGAAAACAGCAGGATAGGCGCGAACAGGTAAAGGCTCAGGTAAAACAGAACGGCATGGACCGAGGCGTTGATGAAGGGCACGCGCGAGCCGTCGGTCAGCCGCATTTCGAGGTCCATCGCCTTCATGCCCGGCGTCGCCATGTTCGAGCCGGAGACGGTGAGGCCGTTGTAGAAAAAGGCGACGAAGGGAAAGAGCGGCGGCAGCAGCAGCCAGGCAATTCCCAGAGTCAGCAGGCCAAGCCCGAAAAAAATCGCGAAGGAGAGAAGCAACACCAGGATCAGGTCGAGCAGGATCGCGAAAATGCGGCGCCGCCGCACGCCTTCCAGGGCGCTGGCGGGCAGGGGGGCCAGGGGATAGACCGCCGGGTGGCCGGCGTTCCAGCTGTTGGCTTCAGTCATGGTCGCGCGCTCCAAATTCGCTGCGGAACCTTAATCTGGCGGCGAAGGACGCGCCGCGCAAGAGCGGCGCGCCGGGAGTCCGTCATTCCGCGACGGCGTGCTGCCGGAAAACCAGGAGCTGGGCGCCCTTGCGCGCGGCCGCGCCCTCGCTCGGCGCGAAGCCGAGCTTTTGCAGAAGCCGCCACGACGCCGAATTCTCGCGCGGGCATTCGGCGACGACGCGCCGCTCGGGGAAGACTTCGCGCAGCCGGTCGAGCATGGCTTCCGCCATTTCGGCGCCGTATCGCCTGCCGTGATAGGGAACGCCGAGCCAGAAACCGATCTCGATGTCGATCGCGTTGCGGGAGACGGCGCCGGCGCAGCCGATCATCGGGCCGTCCCTGCCGGCGCGCACCGCGGCGAAACAGCCTTTTTGCGAGCGGGGCATGGCGATCAGGGCCTCGGCGTCGGCCACAGTGAAGGGCTGGCGCAGGAAGGAGACGCCGGCCGCGACCAGCGGATCGTTGGTGAGCACGACCAGCTGAAGAATGTCCGCGGGTTGAAGCGGCCGGAGGAACAACCGGCGCGTCCTCAATCCCTCTTCCGGGAACAATTTTTGTTGAAGTCGATCTATTCGCGCCGAATTCGCGCCTTGCCTGCGCCCATGCCCCTTCCCTCGCAACAGAGGACGTTTCCCGCATTTCCGGCGGAAAGGCCTGGCGCGTCGATTTCGGCATGGGTCTCAGTCTATGCCGTTACGCGCTCTTTTTGAGCAATTCCGCTACTTTCGGCGCGAAATAGGTGAGGATGCCGTCCGCTCCCGCCCGCTTGAAAGCGAGAAGGCTTTCGAGCATGGCCTTGTCGCCGTCGAGCCACCCGTTCCGCGCCGCCGCCATGATCATGGCATATTCTCCGGAAACTTGATAGGCGAAGGTTGGCGCGGCGAAACGCTCCTTTACCCGATGGATAATGTCGAGATAGGGCAGGCCGGGCTTGACCATCACCATGTCGGCGCCCTGTTCGAGATCGAGCGCGACCTCGCGCAACGCCTCGTCGGAATTGGCCGGGTCCATCTGGTAGGTGCGCTTGTCGCCGGTCAGCACCGCCTTGGTTCCGATCGCGTCGCGGAACGGGCCATAGAAGGCCGAGGCGTATTTGGCGGCATAGGCCATGATCTGGACGTCGATGAAGCCCTCGCCGTCGAGCGCGGCGCGGATCGCGCCGACCCTCCCGTCCATCATGTCCGAGGGCGCGATCACATCGGCGCCGGCGCGGGCCTGGTTGAGCGATTGTTCGACCAGAATGGCCACCGTCTCGTCGTTGAGGATGGTCTCGCCCTCCATCACCCCGTCATGGCCATGGCTGGTGTAAGGGTCGAGCGCAACGTCGGTGATCAGGCCAATTCCGGGCGCTTCCTTCTTGATGGCGCGGCAGGCGCGGCAGACGAGGTTTTCGGGGTTGAGCGCCTCCGAGCCGTTGGGGTCGCGCAGGCTCGGATCGGTATAGGGAAAGAGCGCGAGCGCGGGGATCGACAGTTCCGCCGCCCGGCGCGCCGCCTCGACCGCCTGATCCACCGAAAGGCGCTCGACCCCCGGCATGGAGGCGACTTGCGTGCGGACATTCTCGCCCTCGACGAGAAAGATCGGCCAGATCAGGTCGTCGGCGCTCAGCGCGTGCTCGCGCACCAGACGGCGCGCCCATTCGGCCTTGCGGTTGCGGCGGGGGCGGTGGACGAGTCCGAGGGAAAGGTTGAGAGCGGGGCTTCTGGCGTCGGTCATGATCTCGTTCCGTAAGACGCGACACCCATAGCATATCGCGGCGAGGCGGCGAAAAATTTTGCCGCGCATGGTCAAATGCTGTATCGCGGGCGGGTTCTGGAGCAGGAAAGAGCGATGGACAGGTCGGCCCGCGGGCGCGGGAATTTCGACGCCGAAGACTACGGAGCCATCAAGGTCGGCGGGCGGCCCGGCCCGGAGGCCGAGGAGGCGCGCCGGATATTCGCGCTGACCGTGTTCGTCCGCGTCGTGGCGCTGCTGTGGATCCTTCAGGGACTGGAGCTCTGGCTGCGCATCATCGCCCCGGCGCATGGCTCCTTCGACGAGCTGTCGGCCGCGACCATGACCGCGATCATTTTCTTCGCCGTGCTCAACCCGGTCGCCGCCGTGGGGCTGTGGCTGCTGGCGCCATGGGGCGGGGTGGTCTGGCTTCTGACCCTGATCGCGCAATTTTTCGTGGCGATGCTCAAGCCGTCTTTCTTCCTGTTCGGCGGCGCGCTGAAATTCGTCGACGCCGTGCTGTTTGGCCTCTATCTCTTCCTGTCGTGGCGCGCCGACAGCCTATCGGGAGAGCCTTCCGCATTCGACGATCTCATCGCCCGGCTGCGCGCTCTGGCGCGGCGGAACAACACGCAAGATTGAACAAATATCAACGTAAAGACTTGTTTTAATTCACCTGGGATTCACTTCAATTCACGCAAATCCCGGTAACGCGGGATTCAGCCTGTTGTTTAAACCGGTTTTCATTCGCGCCGTTTAGATTGCGTGCATCGAGGCCGCCGGGAAATGTTCGGCGCACAGCAGACCGCAGGGACGACGACAATGAACCCGATGATGAAAAGCACCCCTTCCGCCAGCCGGGCCGAACGTCACGCCGAGGTGCGTCCGGTTTACCTTGAGGCGCTCACGCTGGTGGAGCGCCTCCATCGCCGCCTGCTCGACGTCATCAAGGACGAATTCGACCGCCGCGGCCGCACCGACATCAACGCCGTGCAGGCGCTGTTGCTCTACAACATCGGCAATTCCGAACTGACCGCCGGCGAGCTGCGCACCCGCGGCTATTACCTCGGCTCCAACGTGTCCTATAACGTCAAGAAGCTGGTGGAAATGGACTATCTCCACCACGCCCGTTCCCGCGTCGACCGCCGCTCGGTCCGCATCAGCCTCACTCCCGAGGGCAAGGAAGTGCGCGACATCGTCGCCACACTTTACGAAAAACACGTTCTCACGGTCGAACAGATCGGCGGCGTGTCGGTGGACGAATTCAGGACGGTCAACAACGCCCTGGCGCGCCTGGAGCGCTTCTGGACCGACCAGATCAAATATCGCCTCTGATTTCCGCGCGCAGCGCCTTTCCGCCTCGATCCAAAATTTCCGCCGGGCCCATGGCCCGGCTTTTTCATTTTGCGGCGCAAAATCTTGCGGAAAAAGCCTCAGGGGCTTAAGACAGCGCGGTCGATCGCCTTAAAATCGCCGCTCTATTCGGGCCTTTTTAACCATCGTCATCAACTCTATCCGCGTGCGCGCTTGTCTTCCGCGCGCGCCTTTGCGCCGGCGTGTGCGCCACGCAGGAACGATCAGCCTGGGCCTTTGGGTTTGCTTGGAGCCATACTCTTGAATAACGCCGACTTTTCGCGCAACCATCCGTTTTCGCCGCGCCTGTGGGGCGCGGCCGCCCGTTTCGCTCTCGGCGCCGCCGTCGGCGCTCTTGCCTGCGCCGCCCCCGCTCACGCCATCGATGGCTTCGGCCAGGCGGAATGGGCGCAGCATTATGACGCCGACGCCAGCGTGTCGGTCGAAAGGTCCTCCGCGCCGCTGCTGTCGCCGCGCACGCTCGCCGCGACGGAAGCGGCGATCCAGAAATATCAGGCCATCGTCGCCAATGGCGGCTGGAACAAGGTTCCCGCGGGCGCCACGCTCAAGCTGGGATCGAGCGGACCGGCGGTTCTCGCCCTGCGCAAGCGGCTCGCCATCACCGGCGATCTCGATCCCGCGGCCTCGGAATCCGGGATTTACGACTCCTATGTCGAGGCGGGGGTGAAAAGATTCCAGGCGCGCCACGGCCTGATCCCGACCGGCGTCGCCACGCGCGAAACCCTCGCGGTGATGAACGTTCCGGCGGACTACCGGCTGAATCAGCTCCAGGTCAACCTCGTCCGCCTGCGCTCTTTCGCGGCCAATCTCGGCGACCGCTTCGTCGAAGCCAATATTCCCGCCGCCATGGTCGACACGGTCGAGAACGACACGATCGCCACCCGCCACCGCGCCGGCGTCGGCCGCATCGACCGCCAGTCGCCGGTCATGCAGACCCGCGCGCTCGACGTGGATTTCAATCCCTACTGGACGGTGCCGGCCTCGCTCATCCGCAAGGATCTGATCCCGCGCATGCAGGCCAATCCCAACTATCTGACCGAAAATCACATTCGCATCTACGACGGCGCCAACAACGAGGTGCAGCCCAGCCAGATCAACTGGCATTCGATGGAGGCGGTCAACTACCGTTTCCGTGAGGATCCGAGCACCGCCAACTCGCTCGGCGTGGTGCGCGTGAACATCAACAATCCTTACGGCGTCTACATGCACGACACGCCGGAGAAGGGCGTGTTCGGCGACGATTTCCGCTTCGTCTCCTCGGGCTGCATGCGCCTCCAGAACGTGCGCGACTATGTCGCCTGGCTGCTCAAGAACCAGCCGGGCTGGGACCGCGACCATATCGATCAGGTCATCGCTTCCGGCGAGCGGCTTGACGTGAAGATCGATCCGCCGGTCAATGTCTATTGGGTCTATATCACCGCCTGGGGCACGCCCGAAGGCATCGTGCAGTTCCGCGAGGACATTTACCAGCGCGACGGATTCTCGACCGCCAGCGAGGGCGCGGGGTCCACGGTCCAGCCTGTCGCGCAAGACGGCGGCAATCCCGGCGCCAGTCCCGGCATCGACCGCGGCCCCGGCCTCGACCCCGGACCGGACGAGCGGTAATCGGTTCCTGGCCGTTTCGCGCCCCGGCGGGTTCCCCTCCGGGGCGCTGCTTTTTCGCACGCGGCCTTTCTTCGCGGCTGTCCGCGTGATAATGGGCCCGGACTCTCTTCCCCGCAAAATCTCTTGCCCGATGGAGCGCGCCATGAGCACAGCCAACGCCGCGACGGCCCAAAAACTCTCGAACAGCTTTTTCGGCGCTTCGCTCGCGGAATCCGATCCCGAGATCGCCCGCGCCATCGGACTGGAGCTCTCCCGCCAGCGCCGGGAAATCGAGCTGATCGCCTCGGAAAACATCGTTTCGCGCGCGGTGCTGGAAGCCCAGGGCTCGGTGCTCACCAACAAATATGCCGAGGGCTATCCGGGCAAGCGCTATTACGGCGGCTGCCAGTTCGTGGACATTGCCGAAAATCTCGCCATCGAGCGCGTCACCAGGCTGTTCGGCTGCCGTTTCGCCAATGTGCAGCCCAATTCCGGCAGCCAGGCCAATCAGGCGGTTTTCCTGGCGCTGCTCCAGCCGGGCGACGTCTTCATGGGCCTCGATCTCGCGGCGGGCGGCCATCTCACCCATGGCTCGCCGGTCAATATGTCGGGGCGCTGGTTCAGGCCGGTTTCTTACGGCGTCAGCCGCGAAACCGGACGCATCGACATGGACGAGGTCGAAAGGCTGGCCCATGAGCACCATCCGAAACTGATCATCGCCGGCGGCTCGGCCTATGCCCGCTTCTGGGATTTCGAGCGCTTTCGCGCCATCGCCGACGCCGTCGGCGCCTATCTCTTCGTGGACATGGCCCATTTCGCCGGGCTGGTGGCGGGCGGCGCCCATCCCTCGCCCTTCCCCCACGCCCAGGTTGTGACTTCAACCACTCACAAGACTTTGCGCGGCCCGCGCGGCGGGCTGGTGCTGACGGACGACGAGGAGATCGCGAAAAAGATCAATTCGGCAATCTTCCCCGGCCTTCAGGGCGGCCCGCTGATGCATGTCATCGCGGGCAAGGCGGTCGCCTTCGGCGAGGCCCTGCGCCCCGAATTCAAGCTTTATGCGCGCCAGGTGGTCGAGAACGCCGGAATGCTCGCGGAAACCTTGCTCGCGGGAGGGCTCGACCTCGTGACCGGGGGCACCGACAATCACCTGATGCTGGTCGATCTGCGGCCGAAGACGATCACCGGCAAGGCGGCGGAGGCGGCGCTCGGCCGCGCCGAGATCACCTGCAACAAGAACGGCGTGCCCTTCGATCCGGAAAAGCCCTGGATCACCTCTGGCGTCCGCCTCGGCGCCCCCGCCGCCACCTCGCGCGGGTTCGGGACCGCCGAGTTCAAACAGGTCGGCGAAATGATCGTCGAGACCCTCGACGGCCTCGCCAGAAACGGCGAAGCCGGCAACGCCGCGGTCGAAGCGGCGGTGAAGGCGCGGGTGGTAGCGCTGACCAATCGTTTCCCGATTTACTGACCGACTGCCGAAGCGCCACTTTCCAGCCGCGTCCTTGCCTCAGGGGCGCGGCTTTTGCGTGGCAAATTGGGGAACAACGGAGCCCCGCGCGGCGTTGACTGATTGCGCAATGGCTCCGCCGCGAGGGTCGAGCTGACGCCGCCCTCGGCGCCGGGCCGCGCGAATGGGCGGAAAGGCGGAACCTGTTGAATTTTGAAGCCCGAGGACCAGGACCGGCAGGACTCCTCGAACTTTCGCCGCGCGATGGCGGCGATATGGCGCTCTTTCTCGATTTCGACGGCACATTGATCGAGATGGCGCCGACGCCCGGCGCGGCGACGGCGCCAGCCGGTCTGGCCGATCTGCTCACAGAGCTTACGGACGTGCTTGGCGGGGCGCTGGCGGTCGTCACCGGGCGCGAGATCGCCGATCTCGACCACCGGCTTGCGCCGTTCCGGGGGCGGGCGGCGGGCGTTCACGGGGCGGAAATCCGGTTCGATCCCAACGCCGGCGCGGCCCCGCAAGGCGCCGTCCTGGAACCTGGCGTGCTCGCCGACATAAAGCGCCTCGCCGCTTTCGAGCCGCGCCTCCTGATCGAGGACAAGGGCGCCTCGATCGCGGTTCATTTCCGCGCCGCCGAATCGGCCGAACCGCGTCTCGAACGCGAATTGACGGATTATGTCGCTGCGGCGGACGGGGGCTTGCGCCTGTTGCGCGGCCGCAAGGTGTTCGAAATCCTCAGCGGCGGATTTTCCAAGGGCGGCGCGTTGGCCCGTTTCATGGTGGGCTCGCCTTTCGCGGGCCGCAAGCCGGTGATGATCGGCGACGATCATATGGACATCACGGCGATGCAGGCCTGCGCCGCGCGCGGCGGCTTCGGCTTCACCGTCGCGGGCGAGTTTTTTTGCGCCGACGAAGCGGATTTTGCCGGGCCGCACGCGGTGCGCGCGTGGCTCATGGAATTGTTGGCGCTTCTGTCCCATTCGGGAGGGCGAGACCCATGACGATCCATCCGTCGCTGGACCTCGCCGTGATCGGCAACGGCAATCTATCGGCCCTGGTGGATCGCTCGGGCGCCATCGTCTGGATGTGCTGGCCGCGCGTGGACGCCGATCCGGTATTCTGCGCCCTGATCGACGGCGTAAATCCGGAGGACGGCTTTTTCTCGATCGCCTTCGACGACGACAAGGCCGAGAGCGAACAGAGCTATCTGCGCAATTCCGCCATGGTGCGGACGGTTCTGCGCTCGGAAAACGGGGCCGCCTTTTCGATCACCGATTTCGCGCCGCGCTTCGACTTCCATGAGCGGCTGTACAATCCGCCGTCCATCGTGCGCATCGTCGAGCCCTTGTCGGGCCTGTGCCGCATCCGGGTCCGGATGCGGCCGCGCATGTGCTGCGGCTCGCTGCGACCGCGTCCGGTGATCGGCAGCAACCACATGCGTTACGCAACGGATTGCGGCTCGATCCGGCTCACCACCGACGCGCCGGTCTCCTATGTCGCGACCGAAGGCGCCTTCGTCCTGTCGCGCCGGCTGACCCTGGTCCTGCATGCCGACGAGCCCCTCGGGGACTCGATCGCGCGCATCGGCCGCGAATTCCAGGACAAGACCCTGGAGAGCTGGCAAAGCTGGGTGCGCCATCTCAACCTGCCGTTCGAATGGCAGGAGACGGTGATCCGCGCCGCCATCACCCTCCAATTATGCAGCTTCGAACAGACCGGCGCCATTGTCGCGGCGCTGACCACCTCGCTACCCGAGGCGCCGCATTCGCAGCGCAACTGGGATTACCGCTATTGCTGGATTCGCGACGCCTATTTCACCGTGCTCGCGCTCAATCGCGTCGGCGCCTCGGTGACCATGGAGCGGTTCATCGATTATGTGACCAATGTGATTTCGATGGAGGGCGGCGCAAATTTGCGCCCGGTGTACGCCGTCCTGCCAGAAAACAATCTGGAGGAGCGGATCGCGCCGGATTTTGCCGGTTATCGCGGCCTTGGCCCGGTGCGGATCGGCAATGAAGCGGTCAATCAGGTCCAGCACGACGTCTATGGCAGCGTGGTCCTCGCCGCCTCGCAGATGTTCTTCGACGAGCGCCTGCCGAAAAAGGGCGACGAAGCCTTGTTCGCCATGCTGGAGCCGCTCGGCATGCGGGCGCTCGCGCTGGCGCTGACGGTGGGTTCCGGCATCTGGGAATATCGCGACAAGCCGTCGATCCACACTTATTCGGCCGCCATGTGCTGGGTCGCCTGCGACCGGTTGGCGCGCATCGCGACGCGGCTCGGCCTGCAGGACCGGGCGGAGCAATGGCGAAAATCGGCCGACGGCCTGCGCGAGGCGATCCTTTCGCGCGCCTGGAACGCCAAGTTGAACGCCTTCACCGGCAGTCTCGATTCCGACCATATCGACGCCAGCGCGCTGCTGCTCGTCGAACTCGGCCTGGTCAAGGCAGACGATCCGAAATTCATCTCGACTGTCGAGGTCATCGGCCAGGCGCTTGGGGGCCATGGCTATCTCTTCCGCTATGCCGAGCCCGACGATTTCGGCGCGCCCTCGACCGCCTTCACCATTTGCACTTTCTGGTATGTCGAGGCGCTGGCCGCGATCGGCCGCGCGGACGAGGCGCGAAGCCTGTTTGAAAAAATTCTCGCCCGGCGCAACCATGTCGGGCTTCTGTCGGAGGACATCGATCCGGAAACCGGCGAACTCTGGGGCAATTTCCCGCAAACCTATTCGCTGGTCGGAATCATCCTCTGCGCCTGGCGCCTGTCGAAGAACTGGGAGGAGGCGCGATGATTTCCCCGCGCCAGGCTTTTCGGAATTTTTTCGGAAGGCCGGGCGTCCTTTACGCCGTGCTCGGCGCCCTCGCCGGCGTGGTTCTGATCGTCGCCATCGGCTCGTTGTCCTCGATGATCATCCGCGACTCGATCGAGCGCGATCTGGATGTCGGCGCCAAAACGATCTACCGGTCGATGCGCGATCGGGCGTCGGTTTCCGGCGTTGGCGACGAGGCCGCCTTGAGCGCGACGATGGACGGGATCGCCGATAACGAGAGCATTCTCGGCCTTGGATTCTGCACGTCCGATGACCGGCTCGCCATCGCGACTCCCGGCTTGCCGCTGACGCTCCACTGCAAGACTTTCGCGCGCCAGAACGGCGAGGGCGCGAACCTGACCACGGCCAAGGGCGATCGCATCCGTGTCAATTCCTTTCCGCTGACGGTCGGCGCGGCGCATGGCCGGCTGCTGGTCGCCGACGATCTCGACGTGGCCGAGCGCCGCGAGCGCCATGTCCAGATCTATGTGACCGCCGCGCTCGCCGCCTTGGCCACGGGCTTCGTGGTTCTGACGGCGGCGGTGTTCCTCGCCTTGCGCCGCAGCTGGATGCAGTCGCTGCGCGGGGCGCTGGAGGCGAGCCAGCGTCCGCCGGAGCCGGAGACGAACGGCCAGCCCGGCGCCGATCGTCGGATCGGCGCGATCTTTGCGGACCTGCTTGTCCGACGCGGATTCGCCCAGGCGTTTCATGTCAAATGGACGCCAGAAAGCCTGCGCCAGTTGCTGCGCGACGAATTGCCCGGGGCGCAGGTGATCACCGTCTCGAACCGGGAGCCCTATATCCACAACCGGATCGACGGCGAGATCAGATTGCAGATTCCGGCGAGCGGCCTAGTGTCGGCGCTCGAACCGGTGATGCGCGCCTGCAGCGGCGTGTGGATCGCCCATGGCGGCGGCTCGGCCGACCGGGAGACAGTCGACGACGCCGACCGGCTGATGGTTCCGCCGAACAGCCCGTCCTACGGTCTGCGGCGCGTCTGGCTCTCCGAGGAGGAGCAGGACGGCTATTATTTCGGCGCCGCCAACGAGGGCCTGTGGCCGCTCTGCCATATCGCCTTTGTCCGCCCGACTTTCCGCGAGCAGGACTGGGCCAGCTTCCGGGCGGTCAACCTGCGCTTTGCCGAGGCGGTGGTCGAGGAGGCGACCTGCGAAAATCCGATCGTCCTGGTCCAGGATTATCATTTCGCGCTGCTGCCGCGCATGATCCGCGACCGTCTGCCCAAGGCGACGATCGTGACCTTCTGGCACATTCCCTGGCCCAACGCCGAGACGTTCTCGATCTGCCCGTGGCGCGAGGAAATCCTCGACGGCCTGCTCGGCTCGTCGATCCTCGGCTTCCACACCCAGTTCCACTGCAACAATTTCTTCGACGCCGCCGATCGCCTCATCGAAAGCCGGATCGACCGCGAGAATTCCTCGATCTGGCTGCGGGGGGCCGAGACGCTGGTGCGGGCCTATCCGATCTCGATCGAATGGCCGCCCCGCGCGCTCATCGGCCAGCCGTCGGTCGAGAAGTGCCGGGCGAATGTGCGCGCCCGTTTCGGCCTGGGCGAGGATGTCCGCATCGCCGTCGGCGTCGAGCGGTTCGACTACACCAAGGGCATACTCGATCGAATGCGCGCTGTGGACGATCTCCTGACCATGTCGCCGCAATGGATAGGCAAATTCGTGCTGATCCAGGTCGCGGCGCCGACGCGCTCGAAGCTCGAAGCCTATGCCGCCTTGCAGCACGAGGCCGAGCAACTGGCGAACAGGATCAACGCGGCCTATGCGCGCGACGGCTGGAAGCCGATCCATCTGGTGGTTCGCCACCACGAACCGGACGAGGTGTTCGAACTGTTCCGCGCCGCCGACGCCTGCGTGGTGTCGAGCCTGCACGACGGGATGAACCTGGTCGCCAAGGAATTCGTCGCCGCTCGTGACGACGAGCGCGGCGTGCTGATCCTGTCGAGCTTTGCCGGCGCGGCCCGCGAATTGCCGGAAGCCTTGATCGTCAATCCCTATGACGCCCGCTGCATGGCGCAAGCCTATGACCGCGCGCTCGCCATGAGCGAGGAAGAGCAGGCCGAGCGCATGGGGGTGATGGCGGAGCAGATCAGCGCCCGCAACGTCTATCGCTGGGCCGGACTCATGCTGCTCGACGCCGCCTGGCTGCGCAAACGCGAAAAGATCGCTCTGCGGGCGTGAGGCGGTCGACTCAACCCTTGCCCGCCGGTTTCTTTTTCGCCTGTTTTTTGGCGGCGCCGCCCACTTCGAAGGGGGGCTCGTCGGAATCGACGATGACCTTTTTCGCTTTGGCGCCTTTTGCGGCCGTTTTTTTCGCGGCCGGCTTTTTCGTGGCCGGCTTCTTCGGAACCGTGGCGCCGCCCGAGGCGATCCGGTCCTGGATCAGCCTTATCGCCTGCTCCAGCCCGATATCGTCGAGCGTCATTGACTTGGGCAGGGTGGCGTTGACCTTTTCCCACGAAACATAGGGGCCGAAACGCCCCGCCCGGGCCACGATCGGGCCGCCGTCGGGATGTTCGCCGAGGATGCGCCCCCCGCCCGGCGCGCCGGAAGCCTTGGCGTTGACCAGATCCACCGCCTTTTCCAGAGTCAGGCCGGTCATGTCGGTCCCGCGCGGCAGAGTGGCGTTGACCGCGCCCCAGGCGAGATAGGGCCCGAAGCGGCCGGCCTTGAGGGCGATGGAGCCGCCTTCGGGATGGTCGCCGAGCTTCCGGATTTCGCCGCCCGCGCCGCGCGCGCCGCCGGCCTCCTTGGTGATGATGAGGTCGATGGCGCGATTGGCGCCGATCTCCAGCACGTCGTCGTCCTTGGCCAGATTGGCGTAGGTCTTCTTGTGCTGCACATAAGAGCCATAACGCCCGATGCCGGCCAATATCGCCTCGCCGGTTTCGGGATGTCTGGCCACCTCGCGCGGCAGCGACAGCAGGGCCAGCGCCTTTTCCAGCGAGACGTCCTCCGGCTTGAGCGTTTTGGGCAGCGAGGAGCGCGGCGGCTTGTCGCCTTCGCCCTCCTGCACATAGGCGCCGAAACGCCCGTCGCGCAAAGTGATTTCCTGGCCGGTTTTCGGGTCCTCGCCCAGAACTTTCACCCCCGGACGCTCGCCCTCGGCGGCGCCCGCGCTTTCGCCGCGGTCGGACAGGGTGCGGGTATATTTGCATTCCGGATAGTTGGAGCAGCCGATGAAGGCGCCGAACTTGCCGAGTTTCAATGACATTTGTCCGTTGCCGCAGACGGGGCAGGCGCGGGAATCGGAGCCGTCCTCCTTGGCGGGAAAAATGTGCGGCCCGAGCAGTTCGTTGAGGCTGTCGAGCACCTGCGTGGTGCGCAATTCCCTGGTGCCGTCGATCGCCGCGGAGAAATCGCGCCAGAAATCGCGCAACACCTGCTTCCAGTCGATCTCGGCGTTGGAAATGCGGTCGAGCTGCTCCTCTAGCCCGGCGGTGAAGCCATATTCGACATAACGGCCGAAAAAGCTTTCGAGAAAGGCGATGACCAGCCGGCCCTTGTCCTCGGGAACGAGGCGCTTCTTTTCGAGCTTCACATAGTCGCGGTCGCGCAGAACGGCGAGGGTCGAGGCGTAGGTCGACGGGCGGCCGATGCCCAGCTCCTCCATGCGCTTCACCAGCGTCGCCTCGGTATAGCGCGGCGGCGGCTCGGTGAAATGCTGGCTTGCCTCGATCCGGTCTTTCTTGAGGATTTCATCCTGGGCCAGCGGCGGCAGACGGCCGGATTCATCATCCTCCTCGTCGTCCTTGCCCTCCTGATAGAGTTTCAGGAAGCCGTCGAAACGCACGACCTGACCGGTGGCGCGCAGATCGAGCGTGCGGCCGCCCGCTTTTGCTTCGATTTCAGCGGTCGTGCGCTCCAGGAGCGCTGATTCCATCTGGCTCGCCACCATGCGGGTCCAGATCAGCTCATAGAGCTTCGCCTGATCGAGCTGGAGGTGGCGCGCCATGTCCTTCGGCAGGCGGGACATGTCGGTGGGGCGGATCGCCTCGTGGGCTTCCTGGGCGTTCTTGGCCTTGACCTGATATTTGCGCGGGGCGTGGGGCACATATTTGTCGCCGAATTCGCGGCCGATCACCGCGCGGGCGCCGGCGACGGCTTCGGGAGCGACATCGACGCCGTCGGTGCGCATATAGGTGATGAGGCCGACGGTTTCGCCGCCGATGTCCACGCCTTCATAAAGCTTCTGCGCCACCCGCATGGTCTGTTCCGGCGCCATGCCCAGTTTGCGCGAGGCTTCCTGCTGCAAGGTCGAGGTGGTGAAAGGCGGGTAGGGGTGGCGTTTGGCGGGTTTGGACTCGACCGAAACGACGCGGAACGCCGCCTTTTCCAGATCGCGCTTGAAGGCTTCGGCCTCGGCGCCGGCGCCGATGTCGAGCCGCGAAATCTTTTTGCCGTCGGCGCCGACGAGGCGCGCGGAAAAGGGCGCGCCGTCCTGGTTGCGCAGAAAGGCGATCAGCGACCAATATTCGCGCGCGACGAATTTCTCGATTTCGAGTTCGCGGTCGCAGACGAGGCGCAGCGCCACCGATTGCACGCGTCCCGCCGAGCGCGCGCCGGGCAGTTTGCGCCACAGCACCGGCGAGAGATTGAAGCCGACCAGATAATCCAGCGCCCGGCGGGCGAGATAGGCCTCGACCAGACTTTCGTCGATCCGGCGCGGATGTTTCATCGCCTCCAGGATCGCGTCCTTGGTGATGGCGTTGAACACCACCCGCTCGACCGGCTTGTCCTTGAGCACGCGCTTGGCGCGCAGAACCTCCAGAACATGCCAGGAAATGGCCTCGCCCTCGCGATCCGGGTCGGTAGCGAGAACGATGCGGTCGGCGTTTTTCACCTTGGCGGCGATGTCGGACAGGCGCTTTCCGGCCTTGCCGTCCACTTCCCAAAGCATTTTGAAATCGGCGGCCGGATCGACCGAGCCGTCCTTGGCCGGCAGGTCGCGGACATGGCCGAAAGAGGCCACGACATCGAAATTCCGGCCCAGATATTTATTGATCGTCTTGGCCTTGGCCGGCGATTCGACGATGACGACGTCCATGTGGCGACCTCTGAAGTCTTTTTGCCTTTTTCCGCCATGTCGGAAAAAGGCGCCCGGCCGCGTCAGCGGCCGCCGCGCCCGGTGGCGCGGGCGCCATCGTTCATTTTCAACGGACGATGGCGCGAAGGCCCTTTGTCCGGCCCGCAAGTCCCGCGGGCCCCCCGGCCCGAACGGCGGGGGAAAATGGGCGAGCGGGGCCGTCATGTCAAATGGTCCTTGCGCCGAGCCCGAATTTTGCGCATCCATCTCCCGCCGTTTTCTCAGATCGAGCCCCGAAAATGTCCGCAGCCGGCTTTTCCTTCCCCCACAAGCACCTTCTGGGCATCGAGGGTCTCAACCGGCTCGACATCCTCCATCTGCTCGATCTCGCCGAGGAGGCGGTCGCGGTGTCGCGCCAGGCGGAGAAGAAGAAGGGCACGCTCTCGGGCCGCACCTTGATCAACCTGTTTTTCGAGGCCTCGACCCGCACCCAAAGCTCTTTTGAGCTTGCTGGCAAAAGGCTGGGCGCCGATGTGATGAACATGTCGGTGGCGACCAGTTCGGTGAAAAAGGGCGAGACGCTGATCGACACCGCGATCACGCTCAACGCCATGCGGCCGGACATCATCGTGGTGCGCCATCATCAGGCGGGCGCCGCGCACCTTCTGGCCCGAAAAGTCGATTGCGCCGTGGTCAACGCCGGCGACGGAGCCCATGAACATCCGACCCAGGCCCTGCTCGACGCCCTGACGATGCGCCGCGCCAAGGGCCGCGTCGAGGGGCTGGTGGTGGCGATCTGCGGCGACGTGCTGCATTCGCGCGTCGCGCGCTCCAATATCATCCTGCTTTCGGCGCTCGGCGCGCGGGTGCGCGTCGTCGGCCCTTCGACCCTGATTCCCACCGGAATCGCCCGGATGGGCGTCGAGGTTCACAACAACATGCGCGACGGTTTGCGCGACGCCGACATCGTGATGACGCTGCGTCTTCAGCGCGAGCGCATGTCCGGCTCGTTCATCCCTTCCACGCGCGAATATTTCCGCTTTTTCGGGCTCGATTCCGACAAGTTGGCCTATGCCAAACCCGATGCTTTGGTGATGCATCCGGGGCCGATGAACCGCGGCGTGGAAATCGACTCCAGCGTCGCCGACGGCGAACAGAGCCTGATCCGCGAACAGGTCGAAATGGGCGTCGCGGTGCGCATGGCCGTGCTGGAGGCGCTGGCGCGCAATCTGCCCAGCGCATAAGCAAAGAAAGAAGAAATTATTTACTTTGTATTTGGAGCGAATCGCCTATCCTAACTCTAGCGAGGAGCAGGCCGATGGCGTCACTCAAACTTAAGCGCGCACAAGCCGCTCTCGCCGTTTTTCCAGTAGAACCGCATATCCCTCCAACGTGCTGTCCGCCTTAACGCGGATGGCGCGCCCGTCGATTCACCTATGAGGAGTTTACGCGTGGGCAAGCAACTGGACCGAAGAAAGAGCCGCAATTCCCGCCAATACGGAGATGCAGAAATCATCGAGTTCAAGGGAAACAAGTTCCAGAACGATCGCGTCCTTCCACCCATCAAGGCCCTCACCCCAACCCAGGCGCAATATCTGGCCGCCTTGAAATCAAGCCAGCAAATCGTCGTCCTCGGCCCCGCCGGAACCGGAAAAACCTGGATCGCCGCCACCCATGCCGCCGATCTCTTCCGCGCCGGACGCATCGACAAGATCATCCTCACCCGCCCCAATGTGCCCTGCGGCCGCTCGCTCGGCTTTTTCCCGGGCTCGCTTCAGGAAAAATTCGCGCCCTGGGCGGTTCCGATCGCGGACGCGATCAAGGAGCGCATCGGCGACGCCGCCTTCGACATCGCGCTGAAACGCGGCAATATCGAAATGGCGCCCTTCGAGGTGATGCGCGGGCGCTCCTGGAAAAATGCCTTCATCCTGCTCGACGAGGCGCAGAACACCACGGTCTCCGAGATCAAGACCTTCCTCACCCGCGTCGGCGAGAATTGCGTCAGCGTGGTCAATGGCGACGTCAACCAGTCCGACATCCATCAGGGGTCGGGCCTGCGCAAGATGATCGAACTGATCCGCGCCCGCGATCTCCCGGTTCCGGTGATCGAATTCGAAATCGACGACATCGTGCGCTCGGGGATTTGCGCCATGTGGGTGCGCGCCTTCGAGGGTGAGGGCGCCGCGCTCTAGCGCGGGGTTCCCCCTCATCCGTCTCGCGCTTCGCGCCGGATGAGGGGTTTCCTTTGTTTTAGGCCGGTTGCGCCGCGGGCGCGCCGGTGAGGAGGCGGTGGGTCGCTTCCCGCAGATCGGCCTGCCGCATGAGGGATTCGCCCACGAGGAAAATATGGACGCCGGCCTTGCGCAGCCGCGCGATGTCCTCGTGCGAGGCGATGCCGCTCTCGGCGACGATCAGGCGGTCCTTCGGCGCGCGGGCGGCGAGGCGCTCGGCGGTTTCGAGCGTGACGGTGAAATCGCGCAGGTTGCGGTTGTTGATCCCGACCAGCCGCGTCTCCAGCGCCAGCGCCCGGTCGAGTTCGGCTTCGTCATGGGCTTCGACCAGAACGTCCATGTGCAGGTCGTGGGCGGCGGCGTTGAGCGCCTTGGCCTCGCGGTCGTTGACGCAGGCCATGATGATGAGAATGCAATCGGCGCCGGCCGCGCGGGCCTCGTGGACCTGATAGGGATCGAACAGGAAATCCTTGCGCAGGGACGGCAGATGAGTCGCGGCGCGGGCGGCGGTGAGATCGTCGAGCTTGCCCTGGAAGGAAGGGCCGTCGGTGAGCACCGAAAGGCAGGTCGCGCCGCCCGCCTCATAGGCGCGGGCGAGCGCCGGCGGGTCGAAATGCTCGCGAATCAGGCCCTTGGACGGGCTCGCCTTCTTCACTTCGGCGATCAGCGCCGGCAGGCCGGCCCGCACCTGGGCCTCGATGGCGCGCAAAAAACCGCGCGGCGGATCGCGGTCATGCGCCTTGCGCTCAAGCGTCGCAAAAGGCACGCGCACCTTCGCCTCCGAGATTTCGGTGCGCTTGTAAGCTTCGATCTTTCTCAATATGTCCGACATGACCTGACCTTGGCGCCTAATTCCTATTCTGTGAAGCCTCGCTTTCGTCTTCACGCGAAAGTTTTATCAAATTCTCCAGCGTCTCGCGCGCCTTTCCGCTTGCGATCGCTTCTTGCGCGAGGCGCGCGCCCTGCATCAGATCCTCCGCCTTGCCGGCGACGATCAATGCGGCGGCCGCATTGAGCACGGCTATGTCGCGATAGGCGTTTTGCGCGCCGCCGAGCACGGCGCGCAGCGCGGCGGCGTTATGCGCGGGATCGCCGCCGCGCAAGTCGGCGAGCGCGGCGCGCGGCAGCCCAGCCTCTTCCGGCGTGATCCAGAAGCGGCGGGTGCGACCGAAGTCGAGTTCGATGATTTCCGTTGGCCCGGTGGTGGTGATCTCGTCCAGACCGTCCGATCCATGGGCGATCCACACCTTTTCCGCGCCGAGCCTGTTCAACGTCTGGGCGATATGGTCCATCCAGCGCGCGTCGGCGACGCCGATCAACGCCCGTTTCACGCCCGCCGGGTTGGAGAGCGGCCCGAGCAGGTTGAACAGGGTGCGGACGCCGAGCTCCTTGCGGGTCGGCGCGACGAGCGCCATGGCGGGATGATGGGCCTGCGCCGTCATGAAGCCGATATTGATCTCGCGCAGGCATTTTTCGATATTTTCGACGGGCGCGCCAATGCGCACGCCCAAACCCGTCAACACGTCGGAGGCGCCGGAAAACGAGCTGGCGGCGCGATTGCCATGCTTGGCGACGGGCGCGCCGCAGGCGGCGACGACAATCGCCGTGAGGGTCGAGATATTGTAGGTCTGGGCGCCGTCGCCGCCGGTGCCGACGACGTCGATGGCGCCTTCCGGCGCCGTCACCCGCAACATGCGGGCGCGCATGGCCGAAACCGCGCCGGTCAATTCGTCCAGCGTCTCGCCGCGCACGCGCAGGCCCATGAGAAAGGCGCCGATTTGCGCGGGCGAGACCTCGCCGGCGAGGATCAGGCCGAAGGCTTCCTCGGCTTCGGCGCGGCTCAAGGATTTGCGGTCGGCGAGCTTGGCGAGAAAGGGTTTGAAGGCGTCCATGTTATCTGGCGCGTTTGGCGGTGTTCCAGGCTTTCGCCAGGTCGAGGAAATTGCGCAGCAGGGCGTGGCCATGTTCCGAGGCGATGCTCTCGGGATGGAACTGCACGCCATGGGTTGGGCGGGTGACGTGGCTCAGGCCCATGATCAGCCCGTCGCCGGTATGGGCGGTGACCGCGAGCTCCGTCGGCAGGGGGTCGCGGCGCACCACCAGCGAGTGATAGCGGGTGGCCTTGAAAGGGCTGGGCAGGCCGCGGAACACGGTTTCGCCATTGTGGAAGATATCCGCGATCTTGCCATGGACCGGCTGCGGCGCGCGCACCACCTCGCCGCCGAAAACCTCGCCTATGGCCTGATGGCCGAGACAGACGCCAAGAATAGGGATGCGCGGGCTCGCCACGCGGATCAGGTCGAGGCACACGCCGGCTTCGTGCGGTGTGCAGGGGCCGGGCGACAGCACTACGGCGTCGGGCTCCTCGCCCGCGATTTCTTCCGCGGTCGCCGCGTCATTGCGCAAGACCTTCACTTTGGCGCCGAGTTCACCGAGGTAATGCACCAGATTGAAGGTGAAGGAGTTGTAATTGTCGATCAGGGTGACGGAAGTCATGGGACACTCTGCCTGGGCCGGTTCTCTATGGAGCTTCCGACACGGCGAAGTCAATCAGCCGGTGAATCGCCCGCGTCGAGCTTTCAGCCTCGCGGGCGATGCGGATCGAACAGGATGTCGCCATGCCACGCGCCGGCGCCCCGCTCCCCATCGACGGGACGCGTTTTTTCGCTTTGCAAGAGGCTGCGCCGTCAGCTAAGTCCGCGGCCCTGAAGATCGAGGCGCGGCGCTCGCCGCGCGGGAAGCAAACCGGCCGCGGCTGAGCGGCCGGGCGAGGGGATGGCATGTCGGGTCGAATCCGCTATGGGCGCATGGAAGTCGCCGCCAGTCTGCATGATTTCATCAATGGCGAGGTTCTGCCGGGCCTCGGCTTCGACGCCGCCGCTTTCTGGGCGGGGCTGGAAAAATTTCTCGCCGATCTCGCCCCGCGCAACCGCGCTCTTCTCGAAAAGCGCGACGCGCTTCAGGCGCGGATCGACGCCTGGCATCGCGAGCGCAAGGGCCAGGCTTTCGACGCCGAGGCCTATCGGCGCTTTCTGACCGAAATCGGCTATCTCGTTCCGCGCGGCGAAAAATTCTCGGTCGCAACCGCCCATGTCGATCAAGAAATCACGATGCAGGCCGGACCCCAGCTCGTCGTTCCGATCCTGAACGCTCGCTTTGCGCTCAACGCCGCCAATGCGCGCTGGGGTTCTCTCTATGACGCGCTTTACGGCACGGACGCGATCCTGCCGCCAGACGCCGCGAAAAAGGACTACGACCCGGCGCGCGGCGAGGCCGTGATCGCCTGGGGTCGCGATTTCCTCGACCGGATCGCGCCTTTGACCGGCGCCTCGCATCGCGATGTCGTGCAATATTTCGTCGAGAACGCCGCGCTGCATGCGCGACTGGCCGGCGGCGTCGCCGCTTTGGCCGATCCGCGCCTGTTCGCCGGTTTTAACGGCGAGCTTTCGGCGCCGAGCGCTGTTCTGCTCAAGCACAATGGCCTGCATGTCGAAATTCGAGTCGACCGCGCCCATCCGATCGGCCGGGCCGACCGCGCCGGCGTCTCCGACATCGTTCTTGAGGCGGCGCTGACCGCGATCCAGGACTGCGAGGATTCGGTCGCCGCCGTGGACGCCGAGGACAAGGTCGCCGTCTATCGCAACTGGCTCGGACTGATGAAGGGCGACCTTGCCGCGACTTTCGAAAAGAACGGCAAGGAATTCGAGCGCCATATGGCGCCGGACCGCAGCTTTTTCTCGCCCGAGGGCGAGCGCATCGTCCTGCCCGGGCGGGCTTTGCTGCTGGTGCGCAATGTCGGCCATCTGATGACCACCGACGCGGCGCTGATCGACGGCGCCGAGGCCCCAGAGGGCTTGCTCGACGCCATGTTCACCAGCCTCATCGCGCTTTACGACCTGAGAGGGCTCGGCCGCTTCCGCAACAGCCGCGCCGGCTCGATCTATATCGTCAAGCCGAAGATGCACGGGCCGGAGGAGGTCGCATTTTCCAGCGAAATTTTCGCCCGCGTCGAGGAAGCGCTCGGGCTCCCCCGCTTCACCATCAAGATCGGGATCATGGACGAGGAGCGCCGCACCACGGTCAATCTCGCCGAATGCGTCCGCGCGGCGAAGGACCGCGTGTTCTTCATCAACACCGGCTTCCTCGACCGCACCGGCGACGAGATTCACACCTCGATGGAAGCCGGGCCGATGATCCGCAAGAACGACATGAAAAACGCGGCGTGGATCGCGATCTTATGAGGACAACAATGTCGATGTGGGCTTGGGATGCCGGCCTGCCGGGCCACGCCCAGATCGGCAAGGGCATGTGGGCGATGCCGGACATGATGGCCGCGATGCTGAAGACCAAGGGCGCCCATCCGCGCGCCGGGGCCAATACGGCCTGGGTGCCGTCGCCGACTGCCGCGACCTTGCACGCCACCCATTATCATGAGGTCGATGTCGCGGCGCGCCAGAAGGAAATCGCGCGGCGACCGCCGGCGGAACTAGGCGCCATCCTGACCATCCCGCTCGCCGACCGGGTCAACTGGTCGCCGGAGGAAATCAACGCGGAGCTGGAGAACAACGCGCAGGGGATTCTGGGCTATGTCGTGCGCTGGATCGATTCTGGCGTCGGCTGCTCCAAAGTGCCGGACATTCACGGAATCGGCCTGATGGAAGACCGCGCCACCCTGCGCATTTCCAGCCAGCACATCGCCAACTGGCTGCGCCACGGAATTTGCAGCGAGGATCAGGTGCGCGAGGTGATGCGGCGCATGGCGGCGGTGGTGGACGGCCAGAACGCCGGCGACCCGGATTACCGGCCGATGGCGCCGGATTTCGACGAGAGCGTCGCCTTCCAGGCGGCCTGCGATCTGGTGTTCAAGGGCGCGCGACAGCCCAATGGCTATACCGAGCCGGTGCTGCATGCGCGCCGCCGCGAGGCCAAGGCGCGGATGGCGTGACGGGTCAAAAAAAGCGCTTGCGGTTGGACCAACCGCAAGCGCTCTATTTTGAAAAAGCCTTTGTCAGGCGGATCAGGCGGCCGACTTGACCCGAGCCGCTTCCGCCGCCGCGCGGATGGCGGCGATGTTGCGGCCGTAAACTTCGGGATTGTCCACCGAGCCGCCCTTGAACACGGCTGAGCCAGCGACCAAAGCGTCGGCGCCCGCCGCGACGACCAGCGGCGCGGTTTCCGGGGTGATCCCGCCGTCGATCTCGATATGGATCGGACGGTCGCCGATCATGGCGCGGATCTGGCGAACCTTCTCGATCTGGCTCTCGATGAAACTCTGGCCGCCGAAGCCGGGATTGACCGTCATCACCAGGACGAGGTCGATGCGGTCGAGGACGAATTCGATCACATTGGCGGGGGTCGAGGGATTGAGCGACACGCCGGCCTTGGCGCCGAACGAGCGGACGAGCTGAAGCGAGCGGTCGAGATGGGGGCCGGCCTCGGCATGGACGGTGACGATGTCCGAGCCCGCCTTGACGAAGGCTTCGATATAGGGATCGACCGGGGCGATCATCAGATGGACGTCCATCACGCCCTTGATGTGCTTGCGGATGGCCGCGCAAGTGGCCGGGCCGAAAGTGATGTTGGGGACGTAATGGCCGTCCATGACGTCGACATGGACCCAATCGCAGCCCTGGGCCTCGATGGCGCGGCATTCGGCGCCGAAATTGGCGAAATCGGCGGAAAGGATCGAAGGGGCGATCTTGATGCTGCGGTCGAAGGCTTTCATGGGCGTTTCCTCAAAAGCGGCCCGGCGGACCGGCGTTGTGGCTCCCTCTCCCCGCGCAGGGCGTCCGTCCTTCGACGGGCCGCGCGGGGAGAGGGGATTGGTTTCGTCGCGTGAAATTACGCGGCGGCCTGGCCGAGCTTGTCGCGCCAGCCGGGGAACAGCATGTCGGCGTCATGCGAGAAGCTGACGAAGGCGCGGGCGAATTCGCGGTGGCTCTTGGCGAATTCGATCGGATCGGCCTTGGCCTTCCAGCATTGTTCCGCCTGACGCAGCGAGGTCGCGCCGGCCGCGCCGCCGTCGATATGGCCGAAGGCGCCGCCGCCCGCGGTCATGATCAGGTTGGAATGACCGAGGTTGTTGAAGAAGCCCGGCATGCGCAGGGCGTTCATGCCGCCCGAGATGATCGGGGTGGTCGGGTTCATGCCCAGCCATTCCTGGTGGTAGAACGGGCCGTCCGCGCTGTCCTGGGTCAGCATGAAGGCCATGTTCTTGTCGGCCGCCTCGCCTTCCATCTTGCCGAAGCCCATCGTGCCGGTGTGGATGCCGGACGCGCCTTGCAGGCGCGACATCTTCGACAGCACGAAGGCGGTGTAGCCGCGCTTGGCGCTCGGCGAGGTCACGGCGCCGTGGCCGGCGCGGTGATAGTGCAGGTACTGCTTGGGGAAGGTGCGCCGCGCCGTGGTGACCGCCGCCGGGCCGGCGACATAGCCGTCCACCAGGAAGGCGACGTGATCGGCGTTGGGGCCGAAGGTCTCCAGGATATATTCGCCGCGCGCGACCATTTCGTGGTGGTCGTCGGCGGTGATGTTGAAGGAGAACAGCTTGGCCTGGCCGGTCTTGTCCTGGGCGCGCACCATGGCGTCGTTGACGAGGCGCACGGCCTCCTTGAACGGCGCGAAGACCTGGTTGCCCTGGGGTTCGTCGTTCTTGATGAAGTCGCCGCCCAGCCAGAAGTCGTAGCAGGCGTCGGCGAAGGGCTTCGGACGCAGGCCGAGCTTCGGCTTGATGATGGTGCCGACGATGAAGCCGCCGTCGACCACCGGGCGGCCGAGCACGCGCCACAGATCCTTGATCGTGGTCGAGGGGCCGTCGAACAGGCGCAGGTAAGCCGGCGGCACATAGAAATCGTGCATCTTGCCGTATTCGATGTCGCCCATGCCCTGGTTGTTGCCGATGGTCAGGGTCAGGAAGGAGGCGATCATCGCTCGGCCGTCGATGATGTTGCGGTCGAACAGTTCGACCGGATAGGCGATCTTCATGATCTCCTTGGCTTCGTCGATCTCATAGACCAGCGCATCCACGCCGCGGGTGAAATCGTCGGTGGTCGAGACTTCGACATTGGTGCCGGTCGACGATTCGGCGGCGAAATGCGCCGCCGCCTGGAGATAAGTGCCGAAGCCGGGCTTGGGCTTCATGATATAGGCGCACAGAACATGGCGGCCGCCCGCGATCAGGTCGGCTTCCTTGAGTTTGAGATTGGCGTAGCGATCTGACTGGTCCATTTTCGTCTTCCTTGGCGTGGTTTGTTCTTGGCGTGGTTGAGTGTTTTTGCTGTCTGCCCGAACGGTTTCCTGGGCATTCCGGGCGCGTCGCTGGCGAACAGCGACGCGAAATCTTGTTCGAGAAGAACCGGCGCCGCGCGAACGGCGCCGGCTTGAAAAATCAGGCCGCCGACTTGACCGGGATGACCGGGTCGAGCGCGCCGCTGGCGTAGAGCTTGGCCATTTCGCTCATCGGCTTGACCTTGATGAGTTGGGCCTTGCCGGCGCAGCCGAAAGCCTCGAAGCGGTCGCGGCAGACCTTGCCCATGGCGTCCATCGCGGGCTTGAGGAACTTGCGCGGGTCGAATTCCGACTTGTGCTTGGTGGCGACGCGGCGGAACTCGGCGGCGGCGGCAAGGCGCAGGTCGGTGTCGATGTTCACCTTGCGCACGCCGAACTTGATGCCGCGCACGATCTCCTCGACGGGCACGCCATAGGTCTCGCGCATCTCGCCGCCGTTCTCGTTGAACAGGTTGCGATATTCCTCCGGCACCGAGGAGGAGCCGTGCATGACCAGATGGGTGTTCGGGATCTTGGCGTGGATTTCCGCGATCCGGTTGATCGCCAGAACGTCGGCGGTCGGCTTCTTGGTGAACTTGTAGGCGCCGTGCGAGGTGCCGATGGCGACCGCCAGCGCGTCCACCTTGGTGGCCTTGACGAAAGCCATGGCCTCGTCCGGGTCGGTCAGCAGGTCCTTGTGGTCGAGCTTGCCTTCGAAGCCGTGGCCGTCCTCGGCTTCGCCGTGGCCGGTTTCGAGCGAGCCGAGGCAGCCCAGCTCGCCTTCGACCGAAGCGCCGACCATGTGGGCGAGGCGGGAGACTTCGGAAGTGATGGCGACATTGTACTCATAAGTGGACGGGGTCTTGCCGTCTTCCTTGAGCGAGCCGTCCATCATCACCGAGGTGAAGCCGTTCTGGATCGCCGAGAGGCAGGTCGAGACCCGCTCGCCATGATCCTGATGGATGCAGAGTGGAATCTCCGGATACATCAATTCAAGGGCTTCCATCATCTTGGCGAACATGATGTCGCCGGCATAGGCGCGGGCGCCCGGCTCGCCTGGATGATGACCGGCGCGTGGACCGCGCGGGCCGCCTCCATGATGGCGAGCGCCTGCTCCATATTGTTCACGTTGAAAGCGGGCACGCCGTAGCTGTGTTCGGCGGCGTGGTCCAGCAATTGCCTGAGCGTGATGCGGGCCATGACGTCACTCCTTAAGAAATCAGGGATTTGGCGGCGGCGGCCACGGCTTCCGCCGTGATGCCGAAGTGCTTGTAGAGTTCGGGCGCTGGCGCGGAGGCGCCGAAGCCCTTCATGCCGATGAAGACGGAGCGCTCGCCGAGCCAGCGGTCCCAGCCGAAGCGCAGCGCGGCTTCGACGCCGACGCGCGGCGCGGTTCCGAGCACCTTGCGCTGATAGTCCTCGCTCTGGCGCTCGAACAGCTCCCAGCAGGGCATCGAGACGACGGCGGCCTTGATCCCCTCCATGGCGAGCTCATGCGCGGCGGCGACCGCGATCTCGACTTCAGACCCGGTAGCCAGAATGGTCACGTCGCGGGCGCCATCGACCTCGCGCAGCACATAGGCGCCCTTGGCGGTCAGGTTCTCGCTCGAAGCCTCGGCGCGCAGGGGCGTCAGCGCCTGGCGGCTGAGAGCGAGCGAGGAGGGCGTGGCCTTCTCGGCGAGAGCCGCGGCCCAGCTTTCCGAGGTCTCGACGGCGTCGCAGGGACGGAAAACCAGCATGTTGGGCAGGGAGCGCAGCGAAGGCATGATCTCGACCGGCTGATGGGTCGGGCCGTCCTCGCCGAGGCCGATGGAGTCGTGGGTCAGGACATAGATGACCCGGACGCCCATCAGCGCCGACAGGCGCATCGCGCCGCGCGCATAGTCGGAGAAGATCAGGAAGGTGCCGCCATAGGGGATGAACCCGCCATGGAGCGCTATGCCGTTCATGGCCGCGGCCATGCCGTGCTCGCGGACGCCGTAATGGATGTAGCGTCCGCCGAAGGCGCCCGGCTGGACCGATTCCATGCCCTTGGTGATGGTCAGGTTGGAATGGGTCAGGTCGGCCGAGCCGCCGATGGTCATGTCGGTCGCGGCGTTGATCGCGGCGAGCGCGATTTCCGACGCCTTGCGGGTGGCGATCTTCGGCTTTTCAGCGACCTGCTTGGCGATCAGCTCCTTCAGCGCGGCCTCGGCGGCGGCGGGAAGCTCGCCGGAGACCTGGGCGTTGAAGGCGGCGGCCTTGCCGCTGGCGGCCAGACGCGCCTTCCACTTTTCCTGGGCGGCGGCGCCGCGCGCGGCGACCTTGCGCCATTCGTTCAGCACCGGCGTCGGCACGACGAAGGGCGTGTGCGGCCAGTCGAGCTTCTCGCGGGCGCCGGCGATTTCCTCGGCGCCGAGCGCCTCGCCATGGGCCTTGGAGGTCCCGGCGCGAGTCGGCGCGCCATAGCCGATGATGGTGTTGCAGGCGATCAGCCAGGGCTTGTCGCTGTGCGCGCGGGCCTTGGCGATCGCGGCCTCGATCTCCTTCTCGTCGTGGCCGTTGACGCGGATCGTGTGCCAGCCGGCGGCGTGGAAACGGGCGATCTGGTCGGTCGAGGTCGAAAGGCTGGTCGAGCCGTCGATCGAAATGTGGTTGTCGTCCCAGAGAAGGATCAGCTTGCCGAGCTTGAGATGGCCGGCGAGGTCGATCGCCTCGTGGGAAATGCCCTCCATCAGGCAGCCGTCGCCGGCGATCACATAGGTGTAGTGATCGACGAGGTCATTGCCGTAGCGGGCGTTCATCATGCGCTCGGCGAGCGCCATGCCGACGGCGGTGGCGACGCCCTGGCCGAGCGGGCCGGTGGTGGTCTCGATGCCCAGCGCATGGCCGTATTCGGGATGGCCGGCGGTATGGCTGCCGAGCTGGCGGAATTTCTCCAGCTGCTCGATCGGCATGTCGGGATAGCCGAGCAGGTAATGCAGCGCATATTGCAGCATCGAGCCATGGCCGGCCGAGAGCACGAAGCGGTCGCGGTCGGGCCAGGCGGAATCCGCCGGATTGAGATGCATGAAACGGGTGAACAGCACCGTGGCGACATCGGCCATGCCCATGGGCATGCCGGGATGTCCCGACTTGGCCTTTTCCACCGCGTCCATGGCCAGGGCGCGGATGGCGTTGGCCATGTCGGCGAAGGCGGGGCCGGCCGCCGAAGCGCGTTCCGCGAGCTTAGTGTCGTTCATCGCGAAGGGTCCTTAGTCTTGAGGAATTACGATTCGTGGATTTCGGTATTGCGGAATTACTTGGCGCGACGGCTGCGCTCGTTGATGCGCAGGATCATCGGCGTCAGGATGAGCTGCATCGCCAGATCCAGCTTGTCGCCGGGGATGACGATGGAATTGGCGCGGCTCATCCAGCTGTTGTTGATCATCGACACCAGATAGGGGAAGTCGATGCCGCGCGGATTGGTGAACCGGATCACGACCAGGGATTCGCCGGCGGTCGGGATCCAGCGGGCGGTGAAGGGGTTGGAGGTGTCCACCACCGGAACGCGCTGGAAGTTGATGTCGGTCTGGGTGAACTGCGGACAGATCACATGGACATAGGAGTGCATGCGGCGCAGGATCGTGTCGGTGACCGCCTCGGTCGAATAGCCGCGCTGCGAGCGGTCGCGATGGATCTTCTGGATCCATTCGAGATTGACCACCGGCACGACGCCGATTTTGAGATCGGCCTGGCCGGCGATGTCGATCTTGTCGGTCTTCACCGCGCCGTGCAGGCCTTCATAGAACAGCACGTCCGAGTCTTCGCCGATCTCGCGCCAGTCGGTGAAATGGCCCGGGGGAACGCCATGGCGCTCCGCCTCGTCGGCGTCGTGGACATAGGTGCGCGACAGGCACCTGCCGGTTTCGGCATAGGCCCTGAAGGAGCTTTCCAGCTCGGCGAGCAGGTTCGCGTCCTCGGAGAAATGGCTGAAGCTGTGGTCGCCCGCCGCGTGGCGACTCGCCATTTCCGCCTTCATGTCGGCGCGGTCGAAGCGATGAAAAGCGTCGCCTTCGATCGAGGCCGCTTTGATGCCTTCGCGCCGGAAGATCTGGTCGAAGGTGAATTTGACGGTGCTGGTGCCCGCGCCCGAGGAGCCGACGACGGAAACGATGGGATGCTTGGTGGACATTCTTGTCAGTCCTCAGTTGTGAAACAGGCCGCGTTCGCCGAACAGCGGGGAATTGGCGCGATTAAGGTCGGCGTCGGAGTAATAATTGGCGACGCGCGCGACCTTCTCGGCCGAACCGAAGATCAAAGACGTTCGCTGATGCACTTTCTCGAGCTTCTTGGACAGGATGCGGCCCAGGCCGTCGGTGGCGCCGCCGCCCGCCTGCTCGACCAGCATGGCGATCGGGAAGGCTTCATAGAGCAGCCGCAGCCGGCCCTGCTGATAGCCCGGACGGTCGTCGCCGGGGTAAAGGAACACCCCGCCGCGCGAAAAGATGCGATGCGCCTCGGCGACCGTGCAGGCCAGCCAATGCATGTTGAAATCCTTGCCGTGCGGGCCGCTCTCGCCTTCGACGCAATCGTCGATGAAGCCGCGGATCTGGTCGGGCCAGTGGCGGTAGTTGGAGGCGTTGATCGCATATTCGCGCGTCGCCGGAGCGATGCGGACATTGCGCGACACCAGCATGAACTGGCGGCTCTTGTGGTCGAGCGCGAAATGGGCGACGCCGTCGCCCAAAGTGAGCAGGAGGGCGGTCTGGGCCCCATAGATCACATAGCCGGCAGCGACCTGTTCCTCGCCCTTGCGGAAGAAGGAAGCGGTGGCGTCGCCCGGGGTGGCGCGGAAAATGCCGAAAATCGTGGCGATCGGCATGTTGCAGTCGATGTTCGACGCGCCGTCGAGCGGGTCGCAGGCGACCGCGAATTCGCCCCCGCCGTCGAGAGTGAGGATCGCCTCTTCCTCTTCGGAAGCGTAATAGGCGGTCGGAGTCTTGCGCAAGGCGTCGACGATCAGCCGGTCGGCGATGACGTCGAGCTGGCGCTGCTTGTCGCCGCCGGCGCTTCGGCCGCCGATCTCGGAGCCGAGCGCGCCGCTCAAGGGGCCGCCGGCGATGATTTCGGAAAGCGCGACGCCCACGCCGGCCAGACCGGCGATGGTCTTGGCGAGACCCTCGCGCCCTTCGCCCGCGGCGGCCCAGGTCTTGAGATACGCATCAAGGGCTTCGCCCCCGGCGGCAGCCGCCGGCGTTTGGGAATTTGTCATGGGCATCCTCCGCGCCAGCTGTTGACCGCCGGCAGCGGGGACTCTTTACGACTTTATGACCAAAAAGAAATTTAAAAAAATGCAAGGCTCTGTTAGTTTATCTAAATGATCGACCTCAAAGCCCTTAGCCGGAAGCAATTGCGCGTTCTCGCCGCCACGGTCGAGCGCGGCTCCGTCAGCGGCGCGGCCGCGCAATTGCACGTCACGCCGCCCGCCATCAGCGTCCAGTTGAAAACCCTGGAGGGGCTGATCGGCGCGCCCTTGTTCCGCCGGTCGGGCGACGGGCCGTTCACGCCGACCGAGATTGGCCTGGAATTGCTTGGGCTGGCGCAGGATTTCGAACGCATGGCGGCGCGGGTCGGCGAGCGGATCGCCGCGCTCAAGGCGGGCGCCTCGGGCTCGGTCGTCTTCGGGGTGGAGAGCACCGCGAAATATCTCGCCCCCTCGATCGTCGCCGCCTTCCAGCGCGCCTCGCCCGGCGTGCGGGTGACCCTGACCGTCGGCAACCGCGGCGAAATATCGCAGGGGCTGGAGCGGAACTTGTTCGATCTGACCATCATGGGGCGCCCGCCAGCCCATATCGAGGTCGAGGCGGTCACGCTCGGCGACCATCCCTATGTTCTGATCGCGCCGCCGGACCATCGCCTCGCCGGCGACCCAGACATTCTCGCCGAGGACCTGCTGCGCGAGCGCTTCCTCGCCCGCGAGGAAGGTTCGGGCACGCGCATCCTCATGGAGCGCTTCCTCGAGCGCATCGGCGGCGGGCGGGTTTTCGAGGTCGTCGAAATGGGAACCAACGAGACGATCAAGCAATCGGTGATGGCCGGACTCGGAATCGCGATCATCTCCGCCCATACCTGCCTGACCGAGATCGCCGACGGCCACTTGACCACGCTTCAGGTCATCGGCCTGCCGCTGGTGCGGCAATGGTTCCTGCTCCACGGCCCCGATCGAGAATTGAGCAGGGCGGCGCGAAAATTCCGCGATTTCGTCATCGAAGGGCGGTCGCAACTGCTGCCGAAAATTCCTACGTTCGGATTCTGAGCCCGGAGGCGTCGCGCGTGCCGAAAGCTTTCGAGAACGTCCTTGCTTCCGGCGTCGCTTTGGCGGCTTGCCTCGCCCCGGCGCTCGGCGATCCGGCGAGCGGCGTGCGGAGCGGCCCGTTCGCTGGGCAGGCCGATCGCGCGCTGGTGCGCCTTCAGCCGGACCCCAGCCCGGATGTCGCGCCTTTCACGCGGGATGAAGATCCCGGCCTCGAATATGGCGCGGCGACCCGGGAGCGCTTCATCCGCGCGCTGCGGGAAAAAGTGAAATTCGTTTTCGTGATCTTCAACGAGAACCAGTCCTTCGACGGCGAGTTCGCCGCATTCCCGGGCGTCAACGGCCTTTTTTCCGACGGCGAAAAGCCCCGTTCGGCGGCGGAGACCCCCGGCTTCACCCAGAACTATACCGATAAGGCGACCGGCCTGACGGTCAGTGTGCGGCCCTTCCTCATCGGCCCGCGGCAGAACGCGACTTTCGCCGACAGCGTCGATCATTCCCACGGCGGCATGGCCCGCAAGCTCGATGTCAAGGATGGAATCGCCAGGATGGACGGCTTCGCGGCGGACGAATATGGCCGCTACGCCAACGGGACGCCGGCCGGCGAAGCCAGGGGCAGGCAGTTCGCGCGCCTGGTCATGTCCTATGTCGACTGCGAGACAATCCCGTTTCTCTGGCGCTGGGCGTCGCGCTTCACGATTTTCGACAATGTTTTCGCGACCGAGGACGGCCCGTCATCCCCCAATGCGGTGGCGATGCTGTCCGGTCAGGCGGGCGAGTCGCAATGGGTGGAGCACGGCGCGAAGGGCGAGGCTTTTGCCGCCGTCGCCCCCGTGTGCGGCGTCAGCTATCCCGATGGAGCGACCCGGGGCGCGCCGATGCTCGGCGACGCCCAGCCGTTTTTCGGCTCGCAATTCGATCGTACGGCGAAGGACCGCGCGCCGGCGGGTTGCGGCGAATATTACGGCTCGACCAACATCATGGCCAATCTGACCTTCGCCAGCCTGCCGCTCAGCCTGCTCGGCGAGACCGCGGGGCAGGCGACCGGCGCCGACCTCGACAAGCCACGCGATCTTTCCGGCGTCCGGCAGGACATAGATTTCCTGAGCCGGAGCGGCGAGACGCCGGTGTCCTGGCGCTGGTATCAGGAAGGTTACGATCGCGAACCCACCGACACAGGCCCGACAGCGAGCCACAGAAGCTATGTCAGCCATCACAATGGCGCGCAATATTTCGGCTATATCGCCAATAACCCGAAGATGAACGCCAATCTGAAAGGCCTCGGCGACTTTTTCGACGACGTCGCCAAGGGCCGGTTGCCGGAGGGCGGCGTGATCTACATTCGCGGCGGCTACGAGAACATCGCCGGGCTGTCGCCGCCGATCCAGAACCCGAATTTCCCCGCGCCGCTCACCGCAGCCGATATTTCCGCGATCCGCGCCTCCAAGGCGGGCGACGACGATCATCCGGGTTATGCCGACCGCCAGATCAGCGAGGCCATGACGGCGCGGGTGATCAACGCGGTCGCGGGCAATGAAAAGCTGTGGAGCGAAAGCGCGATTCTTATCGCTTATGACGAATCCGACGGCCATTACGACCACGTTGCGCCGCGCATCCTCGCCTATGGGCCGGACCGGCTGCCGCTGGCGCGCGGCGGCCGCATCCCGCTGATCCTGATTTCGCCCTACGCCCGGGCCCATGCGGTTTCGAGCGCGGAAGGCGACCACAACGCGATCATCGAGACCATCGACGCCATTTTCGGGCGGACGCCGCTGGCGCGACTTCCCGACGAAGCGCGTGCGCTCGCCGCCGGCGATTCTCCCGCATTCAACCAATATGGCCCGCCGGGCTTCCGCCAGAAATTTTTGGGGCCGCGCGATTCCTCGCCGGCGGGCGCGCAGAGCCTGCTTTCGGGTTTCGACCTCGGCCGCCTCGAGGGGACGAAGCCGCCGCTGCCTGCCGCGCTGGCGATGGTCCCGGAGAAGGTGGTCGGCAGCCTGCCTCATTACGGCGATTGGCCCGGCGGCGCCTGCAAGGCGATCGGCGTGGTCCCGGAGGACCGACGCCAGCACATCGACGCTTCCCCGCCGCCGGGCTTCAACAGCCTGCCGTCCACCTTGTCGAAATACAATTGACCGGGGCCCCTGGTTTCGCGGTGGTCGCGATGTTCTCGAAACGCCTCGCTTCTTTCGTGGTCGCCGGCGCCCTCGCGGCGCCGCCGGCTTTCGCGCAAAGCCGCCTTGCCGGCGTTGCGGCGCGCGGCCATCTGACCTGCGCCGCTTTTCCGCGCCCAGTCCTGGCGCGGGAGACGCCAGCGGGCTGGAGCGGCCTCCTGCCGGAGGTCTGCCACGCCGTCGCCATCGCCGCGCTCGGCCCGCAGGCGCGTTACGAATTCAAAACTCTCGATCCGCCCGAGGACGATAAAGCGTTGAACGACGGCGTTTTCGACTTCCTTTTCCTGACCGAAACGGAGATCGCCCGAAACAGGCTCGGCGGAAAAGTCGCGCCGGGGCCGGCGGTTTTCTTCGAGTCCTACGCCGTCATGGTTGAAAAGGGCTCGGGTGCGAAAAAGCTGGACGATCTCGCCGGCGCGGCGATCTGCCTCCACGAGGCGGATCCCGCCGCCGAGGCCCTGGTCGGATATTTCGCGAAAAAGGGCGAGTTTTTCATCGCCATGCCCTTCCAGGAAGATGTCGAATGGCGTGACGCCTATAATGCGCGTCATTGCCGGGCCGCGGCGTCGGAAACGACCGACCTGATCGCCTTGCGCGGGGAAAAGGGCGTCAACGGTTTCGACAGCGTCCTTCTGCCCGAAAGACTCGCCGTCTTTCCCATCGTCGCGGCGACGCCGACCGGCGATCCGCTATGGGCGGCCGCAGTGGCCCGGGTCCTTGCATTTCTTCACGTCGGCCAGCCGCGCGCCATCGATCGCGACGCGACGGCGCTCGGGCTGCAGAATAACTGGCGCGCAGACGTTTGGGCGAAGGTCGGCGATTACGGCGCGATTTTCGAGCGCAACCTCGGCGAAAAATCGCCTTAAAGGCTTCCGCGCAGTCTGGTCGCGCCGCCCATGGCGGAAGGAAAACCGAAGGCAGGTTGGTGCGGACGACGGGACTCGAACCCGTACTCTCAACGAGAAGCAGATTTTCGCACCACTTCGGCTTTCGCCGCCGTTTTTGACGTTCGTGGTCCGGACTGTCCCTTCGCCATGGCTTTGAGCTTTAGGCGCCGCCCGTCCAGTCTCTACACCTTCCCTGAAAAAGGGCTTGGCTCGGGATTGGCCTGGGACGTAAGCCCGTTAGCGTTCCCCGACTTTGAGCGGTTCTACGCCGCGGATTTCCCCGCGGGCACTCCAAAAAAAGTCTGCTGCGTCTACCGATTTCGCCACGTCCGCGTTTGCCGCCGAATCCGGCCTGCAAGCCTTGCATCTATACCGCGCGGGGCGCGCGCGCAACGGCGGCGTCAGGCCCGTCCACGGATGGGTTGCGGGGCAGGGGATGGATCGCGCGCTTCGTTCGGCTCGGATCCATCGCGCCGCCTTTGCCACAGGAACGCGGCGAGCGTCGTCAGCGAAACCAGCGCGATGGCGATCGAGCCCAGCGCGTTGATCTTGGGGCTGACGCCGAGCTTGACGCTGCCCAGCACCACCACCGGCAAAGGCGTGGCGCCGGGGGCGGAGACGAACTGGCTGGTCACCACGTCGTCGAGGCTGAGCGACAAGGCGAGCAGCCAGCCGGCGGCAAGCGCCGGCGAGATCACCGGCAAGGTGATGACGAAAAAGGTTTTCAGCGGCGAGGCGCCGAGGTCGAGCGCCGCCTCCTCGATCGAGCGGTCGAAATCGGCGAGCCGCCCGGCGACGACCACAGCGACATAGGACAGGGTGAAGCTGACATGGGCGACGACCAGCGTCCCGAAGCCGCGCTGCGACGGCCAGCCCAGAAAATCGCCCATATTGACGAAGAGCAGCAGCAGCGAGATCGCCATGACGATTTCCGGCATGGCGAGCGGGGCGAAGACCAGCCCTGAGAACAAGGTCCGGCCGAAAAAGCGTGGGAAACGGGCCAGCGCGAAACCGGCGAGCGCGCCGAGCGCCAGAGCCAGACTGGCCGAGACGAAAGCAAGCTTGACGCTGAGCCAGGCCGCGCCGAGCAGCGCCTCGTCGGAGGCGAGCTCGATATACCAGCGCGTCGAAAAACCCGCCCAGACTGTGGCGAGCTTCGAGGCGGTGAAGGAATAGACCACGACCAGAACCAGCGGCGCGTAAAGAAAGGCGAGGCCGAGCGCCAGAACAAAACGGCGAAAGACTCCGCGCCCGTTCAAGACGCCGCCTCCACCCGGCGCGCCAACCATTGCAGCAGCAGCAGGGGCGCAACCAGAATCGCCAGCAGCAGGATCGCCACCGCCGAAGCGGTCGGCCAGTCGCGGTTCTGGAAGAATTCATTGGCGAGCTGGGTTCCGAGCATCACGTAATTCTGGCCGCCGAGCAAGGTCGGCACGACATATTCGCCGCAGGCCGGGATGAAGACGAGCAGCAGGCCGGAGAGAATTCCCGGCCAGGACAAGGGCAGGACGATGCGCGCAAAAGCCTTCCATGGCGGCGCGCCGAGATCGCGGGCGGCCTCCGCCAGCGACCAGTCGATCTTCACCAGATTGGCGTAGAGCGGCAGCACCATGAAGGGCAGGTAATTGTAGACCATGCCGATCTGCACCGCCGCGTCCGTATAGAGAATGCTCGGCGGATGGGCGGCGTCGACGACATGAAGCGCGATCAGGGCCTGGTTGATCAGCCCGGTCTCCTTCAACAGGTTGATCATCGCAAAAGTGCGGATCAGCGACGAGGTGAAGAACGGCAGGATGATCGCCATCAAGAGCAATTGGCGGCGGCGCGGCGGCTCCAGCGCCATGGCGTAAGCCATGGGATAGCCGAGCGCCAGGCAAAGCAGCGAGGTGGTCGCGGCGATGCGGACCGAATTCCACAAGGCGACGGCGTAGAGATCGTCGCCGAGGATCGAGCGGTAATTGTCGAGATTCAACGCGCGCCATTCAAGCGGGTTGCTGTAGGGCGGGACGCCGTCGACCGCATGGGTGAGGCTGATCGCCAGCGAGACCACAAGCGGCGCGAGAAAGAAGGCGACCAGCCAGGCATAGGGCAGGGCGGCGGAAGGGAAGGCTTTGCTGCGGGCTGTCATGCGCGAAGGACCGTGACGGCTTCGGGCGGCCAGGACAGGGTCACGTCATCACCGATGTGGAAGGCGCGCGCCGCGTGAACGGCGTTGAACCGGGCGGCGCGCAACAGGGCGCCGCCTTCGGCGCGCACGAAATAGACGGTGTGGTCGCCATAATAGGACAGGCCCTCCACCACGCCATTCTCCGCATTGCTGCGCGGCAGATGCGCGTTGCGCGCGGCGATGCCGATGTTCTCCGGCCGGATCGAGAGCCAGAACGGCCCGGCGCCCGCGACAGCCGCCGGCGCGACGAGGAAGCCGGCGACGCCTTCGCCCAGAAAACCCTCGCCGCTGGCCTCGGCCGGCAGAAGGTTGGTCGCGCCGATGAATCCGGCGACAAAGCGATTGACCGGCTGGGCGTAAAGCGCGCGCGGCGTGTCGACCTGTTCGATCCGTCCCCGGTTCATCACTGCGACCCGCGAGGCCATGGTCATCGCCTCGTCCTGATCGTGGGTGACGACGACGAAGGTGACCCCGGTCTTCTTCTGCACGTCGAGCAGATGCAGTTGGGTCGCCTCGCGCAATTTGCGGTCGAGCGCGGACAGGGGCTCGTCGAGCAGCAGGACCTTCGGCCTTTTGACGATCGCCCGCGCCAGAGCGACGCGCTGTTTCTGGCCGCCGGAAAGCTGGTGCGGCATGCGTTCGGCGTAATCGCGCATGGCGACGAGATCGAGGGCCTCGTCCGCCCGCCGCCGCAGCTCGGCGCCGCGAAAACCCTCCTGGCGCAAGCCGAATTCGACGTTTTTCGCCACGCTCATGTGGGGAAAGAGCGCGTAGGACTGGAACATCATGTTGACTGGGCGCCGGTGCGGCGGCGCGGCGGTCATGTCGGCTCCGTCGATCAGGATGCGCCCCTCGTCCGGGCGCTCGAAGCCGGCGATCATCCGCAGCAGCGTGGTCTTGCCCGAGCCTGAACCGCCGAGAATGGCGAAAAATTCGCTCCGGGCGATCGAGAGATCGACCCTGTCCACCGCGACCTCGCCGCCAAAATTTTTGGTCAGGCCCTCGACACGAATCATCACAGGCCGGTCTTGATCTTCGTCCACAGCCGGGTGCGCAGCTTGTCGGACTGGCGGCTCGGCACGGTCAGGACGAACAAGGTTTTTCTGACCTCGGGAGGCGGATAGATCGTCGGGTCGTTGGCGATTTCCGGTTTGACATCGGGCAGGGAGGCGGCGTTGCCGCTGCGCCCGCCGACCAGATTGGCGGTGTCGGCCATGACCTCGGGGCGCATGACATAGTCGAGGAAAGCGTGGGCCTCCGCGACGTGGGGCGCGCCGGCGGGAATGGCGAGCGCGTCGAGATAGAGCAAGGTTCCTTCCTTCGGGATGACATACTGGATGTGGAAAGGCTTGTTCGCTTCCTTCGCCCGCTTCGCGGCGATCTTGATGTCGGTCGAATAACCGAAGGCGATGCAGATGTCGCCATTGGCGAGATCGTTGATATATCCCGAGGATTTCGAACTTGCGGATAGAGGGGCGGATCGAGCTCATGACCTCCGCCGCGCGCTCGAGATCCTCCGGCTTTTCCGAATTGGGATCGAGCTTGAGCCAGTTGAGGATCACCGGGATTTCATCGGTCGGGCTGTCGATCATCTCGACGCCGCAATCCTTGAACCTGGCAAGAATCTCCGGCTTGAAGATCAGGTCGTAGCTGTCGAGCGGGGCGCCCGCCATGATCGCCTTGACCTTCTCGACATTGACCGCGATCCCGTCGGTGGCGACGATCCACGGCACGGCATAACGGTTGCCGGGGTCGGATCTGGCCATCAGCGCGAGAATTTCGGGGTCGAGATTGCCCCAGTTCTTCAGGAGCGCCTTGTTCAGCGGCTGATAGAGGCCGTTTTTGGCGCCGCGCACCAGGAAGGGCGTGAAAGTGGGAACAGCGACGTCATAACCTGAATTGCCGGCGGAGAGCTTGGCCTCCAGCGTCTCGTTCTGGTCGTAGGTGTCGTAATTGACCTTGATTCCGGTTTCTTTCTCGAAGCCCGGAATGACGTTGGGGCCGACGTAATCGGTCCAGTTATAGACATTGACGGTTTTCTGCTGCGCCTGCGCGCCGCCAAAAAATTCCAGCGCGAGAACGATCGCGCCCGCCCATCGACCCCATCCCATCATTTTTCGCTGTCCCCCGGTTTTCGCCGGCGCCATGATTCCCTGCTTCGCGCCGACAATCAATCGCCGCGCGGGTCGCCGTGTCACGCTTTTTCCAGCGCGGCAATCCGGCGCTTGAGTTCGGGCAGGGCCCAGGCGAGCCCGTCGTCCGGCTCGTCGTCGAGGTCATGGGCGCGGAACATTTCGTCGGTATATTTCGCGAATTTCGCGGGGTCGTTTCCGGGCAGAAGCACGTCGCCGCGCCGGCGCTTGACGGCGTATTCCTCAAAAGACTTGCCGAAATAATGATTCACCTGAGCCACAGACCAGTCGAGCCGGTCGGAAATGCCCTGGGTCGCCATGGTCAGGGGCGCGCCGGAGGCGAGCACGGAGCGGCCCAGGGCCATGATCGGCGCATGCATGTGCACGGCGCTGGCGCAGCGCGGCCGGAAAAAGGATTTGACGTGGCGGTTGACCGCGTGATGCGAAGCGGAAGCGTGGGTAAAACGCTCCAGCGCCAGGCCGGGCGCGAAATCCTTATGGCCGGAGGAGCCGAAAATGCGCCAGTTCACCGCGACGCACGAGACATCCGGCGCGAAGCGGGCGAGGAAATCGTTGACCGGCGCGCGCGAGAAAATGTTGAGGAATTCGTCGGCGTCGAGGAACATGAGCCAGTCAGTCGCGCAATTCAACGCCGCGTCCCTGTAGGCGCGGAACTGCGGCGAGTCCGGAATGTTGGCCCAGCTTATGTGCTCGTCGATGACGCCCGCTTGTTTCAGCTTTTCGAGGATTTTCGGGGTGGAGTCGTCGCTGTCGTTTTCATAGGCGACGATGCGGTCGAAGCCGATCATGCGATGGAACAGCGCCCATTCGGCGAGATAGGGCGCCTCGTTCCTGACGATGGCGCAAAGCGTGCTCGACATGAGGCCGGGGTCCCGCGTGATTGCAGCGCGAGCCGTATAGTTTACTTGAGCAGCATGATAAAGGTCTGGCTCTCGCCGGGGCGGCGGACTTCCAGACGGCGCAGGCCGAGATAGCGCACGAGAATCAGCCTGTCGCCGGTCTGGAAGCGGGCGCATTCGCCGGCCGCGACCTGATCGTCGACATATTTCTCCGCCGCCTCGCGGTTCTGGTCGACATAGGTGTCGATCCAGCGCTTGATGTCGCTCAGATCCTTGCAGCCGAACAAAGGGCTCTGCATGGCGCAGACGTCGCCGATCCGGCAGCCTCTTGTGGCCAGCGCGCGCGCGGGCGAAGCGGAAATCAGGGCGAGGGCGAGGGAAAGGAGCAGTCTGGCTTTCATCCGGCGCGTCCTCCTTCGCGCGCCGTCGGGATCGCGGCGCAGGCGTCGGAGTCGTTAGCGCGCTATGGTTGCGCGAAGCCTGCGTCGCCGATTTGCACTTTCCGGCGCGATGGGTTATCGAGAGGGCGCTGCACCGCAGCAAGAAGAGGCGCCGGCGCATAGGAACGCAACCCAAAGCGTCGCCCGGCCCAAATCCGCCATTTTCGCTGACAGCCCAATCTATGCGGGGCTTTCGTCGACAGCGCCGCGTTTCAAAAACACGCGCGGCGTTGCGGACCCGATTGTAAGAAGCCACGTGACCAATTTTTCTGAGCTCGGCCTTGCCGAGAACGTTTTGCGCGCCCTCACCACCGAGGGTTATGTCCATCCCACCCCCATTCAGCAACAAGCCATCCCGCCGCTGCTCGAAGGCCGCGACCTGCTCGGCATCGCCCAGACCGGCACCGGCAAGACCTGCGCCTTCGCCACGCCGCTGTTGACCCGGCTGCAGAAATTCCCGCAACCCTTGAGGCCCAGAACGGCGCGGGTGCTGGTGCTCGCCCCGACCCGCGAACTCGCGGCGCAGATCGGCGAAAGCTTTCGCGCCTATGGCCGACACGCCGGTTTCCGCGTCGCGACGGTCTTCGGCGGCGTCGGCTTCGGGCCGCAGCTCAAGGCGCTGCAAGGCGGCCTCGATGTGCTGGTCGCCACGCCGGGCCGTCTGCTCGACCACCTGTCGCAGGGCTCGCTCCGGCTCGACGCCACCACGGCGGTCGTGCTGGACGAGGCCGACCATATGCTCGACCTCGGCTTTCTGGTTCCGATCCGCAAGATTTTCGCCAAATTGCCGAAGACCCGCCAGACCTTGTTCTTCTCGGCCACCATGCCGAGCGAGATCGCGACGCTGGCCAACGAGATGCTGCACAATCCGGTCAGGGTTTCGGTCGCCCCGGTCACCAAGACCGCGGACCGCGTGGCGCAGAGGGTGATCCTGGTCGAGGGCGCGGGCAAGCGCGACGCGCTGATCGAGCTGATGAGAAACCCGGATTTTCGCCGCTCCATCGTGTTCACCCGCACCAAGCGCGGCGCCGACCGCGTCGCCGGCTTTCTCAACGCCGCCGGATTTTCCGCCGACGCCATCCACGGCAACAAGAGCCAGAACCAGCGCACCCGCGCGCTCGACGGTTTCAAGAATGGCGAGGTCGGCGTACTGGTGGCCACCGATATCGCCGCGCGCGGCATCGATGTCGATTTTGTCAGCCATGTCGTGAATTTCGAACTGCCCGAAGTGCCGGAGAGCTATGTCCACCGCATCGGCCGCACCGCGCGCGCCGGGGCCGAGGGCGAAGCGATTTCGCTGTGCGACAACAGCGAGCGCGCCTATCTGCGCGCCATCGAGAAGCTGACCCGGCAGAGCATTCCGCTCACCGATCTGCGCCTCGACCCGCATGCGCCGGAGGAAGCGCCGCCGGCGCGCGGAAAGCCGCAAGGCCGCCCGGCGCATCGTCCCGATGACCGACGCGGTCCTGCGCCCAGCCGGCACGGCGACGCGCGGCGCGAACACGGCCGCCAGCACGAGGCCAATCGCCAGGACGTCCACCGAAACGCGGGCCCGCGTCCCACCGGCGGCGACAAGCGCCCGGCGCGCAACGGCGGGGCCGCCCACAAGGGCGGCGTTTCACGCAACGGCCCGCGGGCTTAGCGGTCGAAATCGGAAACCTGGCGCCCCTCGGCGACGACCGCGTTCGGCTTGAAGCCGTCCGTGGCGATCGGTACGTGACCGTCTCATCGTCGCCCCGAAACGGTCGTTCGCCGAATTGGCCTGTCATGTCTCGATCGATGGCTCGAAGCGATCGTTCGCGTGCTTGCCGGTCGTTTGGGCGTCGAAGGCGACGCGCCTGTCGAATGCGTCCAAAAAATCCGACTTGAACATCGGAGCCTCCATCATGGACCTTCATTCGCACGCTTTTCGTCGGCCGGCGTCGTGGCGAAGCTGAATTACCTCGCAAAAGCAACGGCGAAGTCGTATAGTGCCTTTCGACCTCGGGGTAATTTGCGCCGGATTCTTATCCAGCCCGAAACGCTTTCTCCGCCAGCCGCGCAAGCGGAATGCGAAAGGCGATATACGGCTTTCGGCAAGATGTCCGGCAATTTCCAGCAATCAGAGAACTCGTGCGTTTTCGTCGGAACGCCGTCTTCTCGCGGGAAGCGAAATCAAAATGCACAAAATCGGCAATTCGCTGGGACAGCCCAATTTCAAGAACGTGTTGGAGCAGCGGCAGGATGCGGCTTCGCGATTCATCGGCGCGCAGGCGGTCAGCACGAAATGGACGACGCTGCCCGGCTCCCGGCCGGTCCGCCTCGCGGAACTGCGCGGCAACATGTGCCGCTGGCCGATCGGCGATCCCCAGCATTTTGACGCCTTCCGCTTTTGCGGCTGCCGGCGCCTGCTGGGAGACAGCTATTGCGCCACCCACAAGAAGATGGCGTTTGCGCCGGGCAAAGCCGCCAGGGTGGCGCCGGTCGCCGAGGGTTCGCCAGCCAGGCAGCCCAGCAAGGGCCCCCGGGCCAAGGCTGACTCCCCACTCGACGCCGCGCGGCCCTTGCGCGCCAAATGATTCGACGAGACCCTATTTCGCTTTCAACGTGGGAGGAAATCATGGCCAAAGGTCAAATCAGGGGAAACAAAGAGGCGAAGAAACCGAAGGCGGACAAGAACGCGCCCAAAAAAGCCGCCGGCACGGCCTATCAGAATGCGCAAGGCAAGGGCGGTCCGACCGCCTCGCCGTTCGCGAAAAAGGCCTGATCGGTCAGGCGCAAAAACAGAGCAAAAGACGATCTCCGCCGAACTCGGGTTCGGCGAGGGTGGAGTTTTGGCCGCGCTTTTCCGGTTGTAGCCCACGAAACGAGTTCCGGTGATGAAGCTGGGGACGCTTTACGACCGTCGACGGCGCCTCCAACAACGGCCTCGTTCGGCTCGAAGGCGACCTTCCCGAACAGGCCCGCGATAGTCTCAATCTGACCCAGAGCGGTCTTTCCCCCCCCCGGAACTAAAGATAACGTTTCAGCATCGGCAATGACTGTTCCACGCATGTTCGGCCTTCAGCGATTGCCGCCTTAGCTCTTGTGAACTCCAGCATGCCAATATTCTGCACTTGCGGCATCAGCATGATATGCGGCGGTTCGCCAGCGAGACGGGTCCGCGTGATATGGTCCTGCATGATGTTGATGGAGTTAGTTAGAATATCGAAATAGCCCGGCGCCGATGGCCCTTCCGGCAGAAGCCGCAAAGCTATCTGCGTAGCCTGTTCGCGCGCCGCCGGGGGTAATTGGTTCAGCAATCGCCCGAAAAACTCGTTCGGGACAGCCGGAATGGGAGAAGCCATCGATGCGTCCGGAGGGCTCTCGGAGGGTCGTCCCAGCATGCCGCGATTGAGGTTGACCGCGATAATCACATCCGCCCCAAGGGCGCGGCAGACCGAGACCGGGACCGGGTTCACAAGGCCACCATCCAATAGCCACCGACCGTCTACGTTGGCGGGGCTAATGAACCCCGGAAGCGCGATCGACGCACGGACGGCTTCAAGGATCAATCCGGACTGCAGCCAAATTTCACGCCCGGTGACCAAATCGGTGGCGACGGCTGCGTAAGTCTTGGCGCAGCTTTCGATTGGGCCCCCGACGCCGATCCCGCGCAGGAATCCGATTATCTGTTTGGCGTCAATGAGGCCCCCGCCCGTCAACCGGACATCTAAGAGCGGCACAATCTCACGCCAGCTCGCCGCCTCCGCCCATCGGCGTAAATCGGCCAGGCGCCCGGTTACGTAAGAAGCGCCAACCAGAGCTCCCATCGAGGTTCCGCAAACGATCGCCGGTTCTATGCCAGCCTCGGTCAAGGCGTCGATAATTCCAATGTGCGACCATCCACGAGCGGCGCCCCCGCCGAGGGCGAGGCCGATGCGAGGACTTGTCATGAACGCGCCTTTCTCGATGTTTCCGCGATCGATACCGATCACGCGCTTTGATCCAGGCAGTCGTCAGCCCATACACAACTTGCGCAAAAAGGCGCAATGTTCTCGCTCATCCGTCAGGCGAGTCGCCGAACCGCGTTGGAAGCGCCATCCCGATCGAATGTCCACTTTTGGCGCCCAGCAGTCATTGCCGCAAAAGCCCCGGCATTCCGCTTGTCGCCGTTTCGGGTCAATCGCGGCCGGGAGCCTGGCGTCGAATTTCGACCACTGGAAAGACCGACGTCCGCCCTTTCGCCCGCCGTTGGAGCGCGTTCGTAATTTGCAGAGTTGAACGCGCGCCGTTATCTCATTGTTTTGACGCATATTCTAATCCGAAAAGTCTATCAACTTTTCGGGAATATGCTCTAGTGCCCCTCGAATGCGATCAGCGAGCGCACCGGCACGCCGAGATCGCGGACCTTCTGGGCGCCGCCGAGTTCCGGCAGGTCGATGACGAAACAGGCGGCGACGATTTCGGCGCCCATCTTGCGCAGGAGCTTGACCGCGCCTTCCGCCGTGCCGCCGGTGGCGATCAGATCGTCCACCAGCACCACCTTCTCGCCGCGTTTCACCGCGTCTTCATGCATTTCCATCTCGTCCACGCCATATTCCAGGCTGTAGGCGATGGAGACCGTCTGGTGCGGCAGCTTGCCCTTCTTGCGGATGGGGATGAAGCCGGCCGAAAGCTGATGGGCGACCGCGCCGCCGAGGATGAAGCCGCGCGCCTCCATGCCCGCCACCTGATCGATTTTCTGCCCGGCGAAGGGCTGCACCAACTCGTCCACCGCGCGGCGGAAAGCGCGCGCATTGCCGAGCAGGGTGGTGATGTCGCGGAACATGATTCCCTTCTTGGGATAATCGGGAATTGAGCGGATGACGGTTTTGAGGTCGGTCTCGAAGGTCATGGCGGCGTGCTTTCTTGAAATTCGACCGGGGCGCGCCGTCAGTCGAACAGGCTGGAGACGCTTTCTTCCTTGGCGATGCGGGCGATGGCCTCGCCGATCAGGGGCGCGACGGAGACAACCCGGATGTTCTTGGCGACCCGCACCGCCTCCGTCGGCTGGATGGAATCGGTGATCACCAGTTCCTTCAGCCGGGAAGCGGCGATGCGCGCCACCGCGCCGCCCGAGAGCACGCCATGGGTGATATAGGCGCGCACGTCCGCCGCCCCTGCCTGGATCAGGGCGTCGGCGGCGTTGCACAAGGTGCCGCCGGAATTGACAATGTCGTCGATCATGATGCAGTTGCGGCCCTTGACCTCGCCGATGATGTTCATCACTTCCGAATTCGCCGGGCCGTTCGCGGCGCTTGTCGACGATGGCGAGCGGCGCGTTGATGCGCTTGGCCAGCGCCCGGGCGCGCATCACGCCGCCGACGTCCGGCGACACCACCATGACATTGGCAAGCTTGAGATTTTCCTGAATGTCGCGCACCAGCACCGGGGCGGCGTAGAGATTGTCGGTCGGGATGTCGAAAAAGCCCTGGATCTGCCCGGCGTGGAGATCGACGGTCAGCACGCGGTCGGCGCCGGCGCGGGTGATCAGATTGGCCACCAGCTTGGCCGAGATCGGGGTGCGGGGCCCGGGTTTGCGGTCCTGCCGCGCATAGCCGAAATAGGGGATGACCGCGGTGATGCGCCGCGCCGAGGCGCGCCGCAGGGCGTCGAACATGATCAACGCCTCCATCAGATGGTCATTGGTGGGGGCGGAAGTGGACTGGATGACGAATGTGTCCTGTCCGCGCACATTCTCCAGAATTTCGACGAAAATCTCCATGTCGGCGAAGCGCCGCACCTGGCATTTCGTCAGGGGCAAGCCGAGATAGGCGGCGATCGCCTCGGTCAAGGGCCGATTGGAATTGCCCGCCAGAATTTTCATTGCGCCAGCCATTACGCCGCCTTCGCCTGAACCTTTTGGCGCGCGTCTTAGCAGGGGGTTGGGCGATGAACAATATGGCGCGCGAAACTTGTCGCGCTTTTGTCAAAAAGGCTGGCGGTTCAGCGGTCCGGCGCGTAGGAGAGCGCTTGAGCCGCGGGATCGGCGGGCGCTGCAGCCGGTTGCGCCGCGGCCGGCGCGGGTTTTGGCGCGGCGGCGAGCGCCTCCGGCGTATTCGAGAGAAAAGCAGCGAGGTTGCCGGCGCTGCGCGCCGCCAGCGCCGCCAAAGCTTCCGAACCGACCAGCCGCCAGGGATCGTCGGCCGCGCCGGCGATGGCGATCTCGTCGTCCAGCCTTTGCGCGCGATGGTTGTCGCGGTCGTAAATGTCCCAGACATAGGTCACCCGGGCGCCGCCATCGACCAGAGAGGCCGAGAGATAGCCCTTGGCGAGATAATGCGCGCCCGCGGAATCGGTCAGCGCCACGTCCTGCTTGGCCGCGTCGGCGTCGAAATAAGCCATGAACTGGTTCTGGAACGGCGAGGGCGCGCCCTGCACCGAGGTCACCGCGAGAGTCGCCGGGCGGGGGCTGTAGCCCGAGGGAGCGATCTGGGCGCTGTCGGGCGGAACGGCCGAAATCTGTGGGCTGGCCTGCTGGTTGCAGCCGGAAAGCAACAGCGCGGCGGCCAAAGGAACGAAGCCGCGAAAAACCGCCGAAAAACCCGCCATGAAGTCTCGCCCCGTGGTTTACTGAGGTCTCGTTAAAGCCATAGCTAGCCGTAATTGAGGCAAAGGTCCAGCATCGAGCGGTTTCCCTTCCTGTGGGCCATTTCGCGGCGCGGCGCTTGCGCCTAGATTAGGACCATGAGCGACCCGAAAAACCAGATCGACGCGCCGCCGGATGAGCTCCTGGAGCCGGACGAGGCGCAAGAGTTTTTTTCCGGCGAGGCCGAGGAAAGCTCCGGGGTCGATCTCGATCTCGACGCCGAGCCCGCCGCCTCCTCGTTCAAGCGGGGCCTGAAGGCGATCCGCGCGCATTGGAAACATGCGCCGATGGGTCCTGGCGTCTATCGCATGATCGCCGAGGACGGCGCGGTGCTTTATGTCGGCAAGGCGAAAAGCATCAAGAAGCGCGTCGCCTCCTATACCCGCCTCGCCGGCCACGCCAATCGCATCGCCCGGATGATCGCCCTGACCGCGTCGATGGTCTTCGTCTCGACCCGCACCGAGGTCGAAGCCTTGCTGCTCGAAGCCAATCTCATCAAGCAGCTCAAGCCGCGCTTCAACGTGCTGATGCGCGACGACAAGAGTTTTCCGTACATCCTGCTGACAAGAGACGAGCGCGGCGCGCAGCTGACCAAACATCGCGGCGCGCGCAGCCGAAAAGGCGATTATTTCGGGCCCTTCGCCAATGTGGGGGCGGTCAACCGCACCCTCAACGTGCTGCAACGCGCCTTCCTGTTGCGCTCCTGCGAGAATTCTTTCTTCGACAATCGCAGCCGGCCCTGCCTTCTTTACCAGATCAAGCGCTGCGCCGGCCCCTGCGCCGGCGAAATTTCGCCGGAAAATTACGCCGAGCTGGCGCGCGAGGCCCGCGACTTTCTCTCCGGAAAATCCCGCGCGGTGCGCGAGCGGCTGGCGGAAGAAATGAACGCTTCCGCCGAAAAGCTCGAATTCGAGCGGGCGGCGCGGCTGCGCGACCGCATTTCCGCCCTGGCCGCGATCCAGGGCCAGCAGGGGATCAATCCGCGCGCCACGCCCGAGGCCGATGTCTTCGCGCTCCACGAGGAGGCGGGCCAGTTCTGCGTCGAGGCGGTTTTTTATCGCGCCTTCCAGAACTGGGGCAATCGCGCCTATTTTCCCCGCGCCGACAAAAGTCTTTCAGCCGGCGAAGTGCTGGGGCCCTTCGTCGCCCAGTTCTATGCCGAACGCCCGCCGCCAAAACTCGTCCTGCTCTCCCACGCTATCGACGAGGCGGCCTGGCTCCAGGAAGCTCTCGCCGAGCGCGAAGGCTATAAAATCGAGATCGTCGCGCCGCAGCGCGGCGAGAAGAAGGAAATGGTCGTCGACGCCACAAAAAACGCCCGCGAGGCTCTGGGCCGACGGCTCGCCGACAGCGCCAGCCAGCTGAAACTTCTGGAGGCGCTTGGCGCCGCTTTCGGCATGGCGAAACCGCCGCGCCGGGTCGAGGTCTATGACAATTCCCACATCATGGGGTCTTCGGCGATCGGCGCGATGATCGTCGCCGGGCCGCAGGGTTTCATGAAAACCCATTACCGGACGTTCAACATCAAGGGCCCGGTGACGCCCGGCGACGATTACGCCATGATGCGCGAAGTCCTGTCACGCCGCTTCTCGCGCCTGCTCAAGGAAACCGAAACGCCGGCGCCGGAGGACCCCGACGCCTTCCCCCAGACGCCTGACCTGATCCTGATCGACGGCGGGCGCGGCCAGTTCGAGGCGGTGCGCGGCGCGCTGGAGGAACTGGGCGTGACCGGCGTGACGCTGGCCGCCATCGCCAAGGGACCGGACCGCAACGCTGGCCGCGAGACCTTCTTCGTCGCCGGGCGCGAGCCGTTCAAACTGGCCCCGCGCGATCCCGCGCTCTATTTCGTCCAGCGCCTGCGCGACGAGGCCCACCGCTTCGCCATCGGAACCCATCGCGCCCGCCGCAAGAAGGAATTTGCGAAAAACCCGCTCGACGAGATCGCGGGAATCGGCCCAGCCCGCAAAAGGGCGCTGCTTCAGGCCTTTGGCGCCGCGAAGGCGGTGGCGGCGGCGGCGCTCGCCGATCTCGAAAAAACGCCGGGTTTTTCAGCGGCGACGGCGAAACTGGTGTTCGACCATTTTCATGAGAAGGGGTGAGCGGCGCCAGAAAGTCAGCCGATGAGGTGAAGCGCGTTCCGCCCGCCGGCTGCTCGGGGCGCGACAAAAGGCCCCTTGCGTCGTGGAAGCCGAAATATTCGTTGACGCGCAACGCCTAAAAAGCTTCCTTTCGAACATGTCAGTGAGCCCCGCCCGCTCCGGCGCCCGCCGCAATTTCAACCTGCCGAATGTTTTGACCTTCGGCCGGGTTCTCATCGTGCCGGCTGTGGTCGCCTGCCTGTTCTGGCCCGACGAATACGCCTTGCGCTGGACCGCGCTCGGGCTTTTCGTGATCGCCGGGATCACCGATTTCTTCGATGGCTATATTGCGCGCGCCTGGGCGCAGCAATCGGCGCTCGGGCGGATGCTGGACCCGATCGCCGACAAGCTGCTGGTGTCCTCCGCATTGATGATTCTCGTCGCCGACGGCACGATCAAAAGCTGGTCGCTGTGGGCGGCCATCGTGATTCTCTGCCGCGAAATCCTGGTGTCCGGCCTGCGCGAATTCCTCGCCGAACTGAAGGTTTCGGTGCCGGTCAGCAAGGTCGCCAAATGGAAGACGACGATGCAGATCGTCGCGCTCGGCTTCCTCATCGCCGGGCGGGCGGGGGAAGCCGTGTTGCCCGGCACGGTGCGGATCGGCCTCGCCCTGCTGTGGCTGTCGGCGATCCTCACGCTTTATACCGGCTGGGATTATTTCCGAGCCGGCGTCAAATATGTGGTCGAGGAATGAGGCTGGTCTATTTCGCTTCTCTGCGCGAGCGCATCGGCAAATCCGCCGAGGAAGTCGAAGTCCCCGAACCAGTGCGCACGCTCGCCGAACTGATCGCCTGGCTCGGCGCCCGCGACGACGCCTATGCCGCGACTTTTTCGCAAACGAACGTCCGCGCCGCCGTCGACAAGAAACACGCCGGGCCCGAGGCGAGCATTGTCGGCGCGCAGGAAATCGCGTTCTTTCCGCCGATGACCGGGGGATAGGGAAACGGCGGGGCGCCCGTGATCAAAATCGGTGGCTTGGCGTCTTGTTCGGATGGGGGAGTCCGGCTCCAACGTTCATTCGGCGGCGAACCGCCAGAGCACGGTGCGCGAGGTGGCCGTCGTCAAACACGTGACCACGAACATCGCTCGCAACCGAAAAGAAAAGCAAAGCCTCAAGTTTCGCCGGAAACCCGCAAACCTCAACCGGGACTATCGCGACGCCCTCATCGGCCAGACCGCTCCGATAGCCTGAAACGACGCCATGGATTGCGCCTTGACAGATCTGGCGAAGGCATCTTAAAACATTACAATTCTGGTCTATGAATTTTTGAATAAAGCAGCAGCTATAGCGGTAAAAGGAAATACCATTGGAGGGTAGTTTTAACGAAAATTAACCTCAATCGAGCACGAAAGCGAGGCTCACGGAGCTGCTCGGGCCTTCAGTTCTAACCGCCGCGACAACTCGAGCGCATGGCTCGACCAGGGTCGGCGAGCCCTGTCTCCTTTCCAAAGCCGTTACGCGTTTTTCTCTTCCAGGGGCGTCTTTTTCGGAACTTATCGGGGAAATTATCGCCCGGATTGAAATGCCCTTTAGACCGGTCATTGCGGCTGGGAGGTCAAACGTGTCTGGAGGAAACGGAGAGCATTGCGCGGCGTCCCTGCCGCCGGCGTGGACTTAGCCAAAACCCAACCTCTGCCGAATGGGCGGCTTCAGGCCCAGAACTTCGGTGTGGTCAATTCTTCGACAGATCCGTTCAATTCGTCGGATCTGATGACGTTTTTCATGTTTGCTCCGTGGCGCGTTCCTCTTTCCGGGATCGACCAATGCGCGAACCTGGAAATGGCGGCGCGAACGCGAGAACGTTCAGCCGCTCTGTCGCCGGGGCCGCCCATCATGGCCCTGATACACAAGTACAAGGGAGTAAAGATATGAAAAGCTTGATCAGACTGGCGCTCGTCCTCGGCGCCGGCGTCGTCGCCAGCACGGCCTTCGCCCAGCAAACGCCTGCGCCGGCCCCCAATGCTGCTCCGCAGGCGGTGCCGCCCGCCGGCTACGGCGCTCCCCCGCCGGCGGCTTATGGCTATGGCCCCGGCCCCGGCTATGGCCCCGGCCCCGGCTATGGCCCCGGTCCCGGCTATGGCCCCGGTCCCGGCTATGGCCCCGGTCCGGGCTATGGCCCCCGCTATGGCTATCGCGACGATGATTACGGTGACGGCTATGGCCGCGGCTATGGTCGCGGCTATGGTCGTGGTTATGGTCACGGAAGAGGCCATGGCAGCGGCAACTTCAGCTTCGGCGGCAACTCCGACATGAGCGGCAACGGCTGGGGCAACGGCAACGGCAACGGCGAAGGTTATAACCAAGGCCGGGGGAACGATTGGGGTCCGGGCGGCTGGTGAGCCTTTACTGAAACAGCAGCGTGGTTTTCACGGACGAAAAGCGCGCTGCTCCAAAAAAACAGGCGACCGCGACCAAGTCGCGGCCGCCGCTTTCGTTTCGATTGACCTGAAGCGTCGACCTGTCAGGACACGACCGGGGCAGGCGCCATCGATTGACCTGGCTTTGTCGTCGGCCCCAAGGGCTCCACCAAGGGGGCCAGAATCGGGGCGCGCGCGACACTCGTCTCGCTGACGTTCGCCGCCCTCCCGAAAAGGGGGGAGGGATCACGCGGCGTCAGGCGTGCTGGGCCACTTTCGGCTGGACTTCGTCGGCATAGGCCTCGATCAAGGTCCGCGAAATCGCGCCGGGGACGAAATCATGGGCGCCGATGACCGAAACCGGCGTCACCTCCGCGCCGGTGCCGCAGATGAAACATTCCTCGAAGTCCGCCAGCTCCTCGGGCAGGATTCGCCGTTCGATCACCTTGATTCCCCTGGCCTTGGCCAGGGCGATCACGGTCTGCCGGGTGATGCCGTCCAAAAAACAGTCGGCGATCGGGGTGTGGATTTCGCCGTTCCGGGTGAAGAAGATATTGGCGCCGGTGCATTCCGCGACCCGGCCCTGCCAGTCGAGCATCATGGCGTCGGCATAGCCGCGCCGCTCGGCGCGGTGCTTGGAGATGGTGCAGATCATGTAGAGGCCGGCGGCCTTGGAATGGCACGGCGCGGTCATCGGATCGGGGCGGCGGTATTCTGCGATGTCGAGCTTGACGCCCTTCATCTTGGTGGCGATGTCGAACATCGACGGCCAGTCCCAGACCGCGATGGCGACGTGAATTCTGGCGTTCTGGGCGGAGACCGCCATCATTTCCGAGCCGCGCCAGGCGAAGGGACGCACATAGCAGTTTTTCAGGCCGTTTTTGGCGACCACCAGGTCCTTGGCCGCCATCAGCTCTTCGACCGAATAGGGAAGGTCGAAATCCAGCAATTGGGCCGATTTCCTGAAACGCTCGGAATGTTCGCGCGACTTGAAGATCACGCCGCCATAGGCGCGCTCGCCCTCGAACACGCAGGAGCCGTAATGCAGGCCGTGGGAGAGGACATGGAGCTTGGCGTCCCTCCAATCGACGAGCGCGCCATTCATCCAGATGAAACCGTCGCGTTGGTCGAAAGGCAGCACAGACATGGGGAATCCTCGAAAGCGCCTCGAAAGGAAGGCTTGACGACTAAACCGCGACCTGAAATATGTCAATAGAACTGACATATTTTCGATCGGCTTCGGGAGGCGGGCCGCATGGCGGAAACTTTGGAGCGGGATGCGAAAAAGTCTTCGCCGGAACGGGCCGCGGCCGAACCGATGTTCGACCTGATCGAACTGCTGTTTTTCGCCTATCGCGATTTCATCGCCGACGCCGACCGGCTGCTGACGCGCTATAATTTCGGCCGCGCCCATCATCGCGTGCTCTATTTCGTGGACCGCCGGCCGGGGCTTTCGGTCGCGGAATTGCTGGACCTGTTGAAAATCACCAAGCAAAGCCTGTCGCGGGTGCTGAAAGATCTGCTCGACCAGAATTACATCGAACAGCGACCGGGCCTGCTCGACCGCCGCCAGCGCCTGATGTTCCCGACCGCCAAGGGAAAAAGCCTGGCGCTGGAGCTGGCGCGGCTGCAATCGCGCCGTTTCGCTCGGGCGCTGGAGGGCCTGCCCGAGGGGGCGCGCGGGCAGGCGGTGGCTTTCCTCGCCGCCATGCGCGATCCTCCGCAGAAAGACGCCTTCGGAGACGCCCGATGAACGAAGAGGAAGTCCTGCCCCTTGCGGATGACGCCTTCCATCTGCTGGTCGTGGACGACGACCGCCGCATCCGCCAGCTGCTGAAACGCTATCTCCAGGCCGAGGGCTATCGGGTGACGGCGGCGGAAAGCGCGGAAGCCGCCGCCGCCCATCTGCGCGGGCTGCATTTCGACCTCATCATTCTCGACGTGATGATGCCGGGCGAGAGCGGAGTCGAATTCGCGAAAAGAATCCGCGCCGAAAACAATGCGCTCGCCGACGCGCCGATCCTGATGCTGACCGCGCGCTCGGAGATCGGCGACCGCGTCAAGGGACTTGAAGCCGGGGTGGACGATTACATGGCTAAGCCCTTCGAGCCGCGCGAACTGGCGCTGCGGGTCGCCTCGATCCTGCGCCGCGCCGCGCCGCGCGCGCCGGCCCCGGCTGCGCCGGGCGCCAATTTCGTGCGTTTCGGCGAATTCGCCTTCGATCCCGATCGCGGCGAACTGCGCCAGGGCGACGATGTGATCCGCATCACCGAGCGCGAGCGCGACATGCTGCGCCTGCTGGTGGAAACGCCGGGCGAGCCGGTGTCGCGCGAGGCGCTGGGCGGCGGCGGCGGCGCGGCCAACGAGCGCACCGTGGACGTCCAGGTCAACCGCCTGCGCCGCAAGATCGAGACCGATCCGGCCAATCCCCTGCATCTCCAGACCGTGCGCGGATTCGGCTACAAACTGGCGATCGAGAGATGAAAATGGCGCCGAAGGTTCTCCTTCCGGCCTTGCGCCTGTGGCGGTCTTTCGGCCGCGCGCTCGCGGGAATCATGCCCAAGGGGCTTTACGCGCGCTCGCTGCTTATCGTCATCCTGCCCATGGTCCTGCTGCAATCGGCGGTGGCGCTGGTCTTCATGGAGCGGCATTGGCAGATGGTGACCTTTCGCCTGTCCAATGCGGTGACCCAGGACATCGCCGCGCTGATCGACGTCTATCGCGATTTCCACAAGCTCGATCCCGACAACAGCAAACTGGAGGAGATCGCGCGCCGGCGCCTCAATCTCGACGTCGAGGTTCTGCCCGCCGGGCCGCTGCCGCCGGCCTTGCCCAAGCCGTTCTTCTCGCTGGTCGATCGCGCCATGTCGAGCGAGATCGCGAAGCAGATCCGCCGCCCCTTCTGGATCGACACGGTGGGGCGCTCGAATTTCATCGAGGTGCGGGTGGACATGGGAGACGCCATCCTGCGCGTCGTCGCCCTGCGCAGCCAGGCCTATGCCTCCAACAGCCAGATTTTCATCGTCTGGATGGTCGGGACCTCGCTGGTTCTTATCACCGTCGCCATCCTGTTCCTGCGCAACCAGATCAGGCCGATCCTCGCCCTCGCCGACGCGGCGGAGGAATTCGGCAAGGGCCGCGAGATCGAATTCCGCCCGCGCGGAGCCCGCGAGGTGCGACGCGCGGCCTATGCCTTTCTCGAAATGAAACGACGCATCGAGCGCGCCATGGAGCAGCGCACCACCATGCTGAACGGCGTGAGCCACGATCTGCGCACCATTCTCACCCGCTTCAAACTGTCGCTGGCCCTGCTCGGCGACGACAGCGAGGCGCGGGAGCTGACCGCGGACGTGGACGAAATGCAGCGCATGCTCGAAGCCTATCTTGCTTTCGCGCGCGGCGACATCGGCGAGGCCGCGGCGCCGACCGACATTCCGGCCATGCTGGAAACGCTGCGCCAGGAAGGCGAGCGCCTCGGCCACGCCACCGAAGTGATCTATGCCGGCGAACCGACGGCGACCGTCCGGCCCGACGCCTTCAAGCGCTGTCTTTCCAATCTGCTGATCAATGCGGCCCGCCACGGCCGCCGCATTCGCCTCGAAGGCTCCTGCGACACGAAATTCCTGCAGATTCACGTCGATGACGACGGGCCGGGCATTGCGCCGGAGCAGCGCGAGGAAGTGTTCCGGCCTTTCGTGCGGCTCGACGAGGCCCGCAACCAGGACGAGGGCGGCACTGGCCTCGGCCTCGCCATCGCCCGCGACGTCGCCCGTTCGCACGGCGGCGAAATCTTTCTTGCCACCAGCCCGTTCGGCGGCCTGCGCGCCAGCGTGAGGGTGCCGGTATAGGAACGCCCCGATGAATCTGGTTGAAATGGCTCTGGACGATCTTTCCGGGGCCGAGACTTTCCCGCTCGACGCCTTGATGATTCTGCGCCAGAAATGGCCTGAAGCGCGGGTGCCTTTGCTCGACGCGCTCAGGAATTTCGCCTCGGGCGCCGACCGCAGCCCGGAGAATGCGGAAAAGGTTTTCTTCGGCCTGCACCTGATGGCCGAGAAGCGCGAGGCCGAAGCCTGGGCGCCTCTGCTGGCCGTCGCGATGGAAGGCGAAGTCCTTTACGACATGATCGGCGACGCCGCCTCGGAAACGCTGCCCGCCATCCTGCTCAGCCTTTATTCGGGCGATCTCGAAGGGCTGAAAAAACTGATCGAGGCGCCGCAGGCCGACGAATGGGGCCGCGTCGCGGCGCTCGAGTGTTATTCGGCTCTGGCCGCGAAGGGCGAAATCCCGATGGAGGAGGCCAGGGCTTTTCTCGCCCAATGTTTCGAGACCTTGCAGCCGCGAAAGAACCATCCGGTCTGGTATGGCTGGCAGGGCTGCGTCGCGTTGCTGGGCCTGAGCGAGCTGGAGCCCTTTGCCGCGCGCGCCTTCCGTCAGGGGTTTATCGACCGCAACGTCCTGACTTTCGAGGATTTCCAGGCTGACCTGCGCGCCAGCCGCGCCGCCGCCAGCCTCGGCGAAGTTTTCGAGGAACGCGGCGTAAAGCCGGTCGATGACGCGCTCGACGCTCTGGCGGCGTTCGACGAGGAAGACGAGGCGCCGGCCGAGCCGGCGGAAAACCGTTTCAAGACTGTCGGTCGCAACGATCCCTGTCCCTGCGGCAGCGGGAAGAAGTACAAGAAGTGCTGTCTGGCGAAGGAATAGGGGCGGAGAACGCTCTATCGCCTTGCGACGACGCCGAGCACCCGCTCCGCCAGCCCGATCAGCGGCCTCGCCAAAGGCTCCAGCCGGCGCCGGGCTTCATCCGCGCGCTCCACGAAAACCTCGCCGCGCGCCAGTTCGCGGTCGAGCGCGGCCATGGTTCTGGCGCTGTCGGCGCTGTCGTCATCAAGCCAGACGTGGAAGACATGGGCCCAGGCCAGCGCCAGGCCCTGCAGTTTCAGCGCGCCCAGCGGCTCCTCGCTGGACAGGCCCGCCGCCTCCAGCATGAAGCGCAGGGAATTGAGCGCCAGCTGGTTGAGCGAGGGCAGGGCGATCGGATCGCGCATCGCCCAGGCGTTGATGTTTTTCAGCGCCTCCTTGTAGGGCGCCATGGCGTCGAAACGCCGCATCAGCACGTCGAACAGCCGGTCCTTGGCGCTTTCGCCCGCGCTGGGGCCGCCTTCGAGCACCTGTCTGTCGATGCGCCGGGAAAAGCCGCCAAGAATTGCGCCCTTGGACGGAAACAGATCGCGGAACTGGGCGAGACTGACGCCGGCGCGGCCGGCGACGTCGCCAAGCGAAATCTCTTGCCACGGCCATTCGGCGGCAAGGGCCATCAAAGCGTCGATGATTTTTTCGCGCGGATCGCTTCTGGGCGCGCCCTTGTCGTCCTTGCCGGCCTTTTCCATCGTCACGCTCCCGTGTTGCTCCCCCGAAAATGGGGCAAAACCGGCGGCGCGGCAAGGTCAGCCCGCGAGTTCCTCAGCGCGTTTCGCCGCCGCGGCGGTAGCGCGGGCCATCAGCGCGGCGAGACCGTCCCGCGCCATCAGCACGTCGAGCGCGGCCTGGGTGGTGCCGCCGGGCGAGGTGACGTTTTTACGCAAAGTTTCGGCCGAAGATTCCGGCGCGCGGTGTAAAAGTTCGCCCGCGCCCTCGACGGTCGCGCGCGCCAGACGCATGGCGAGATCGCCGGGCAGGCCAAGCGCCTCGCCGCCCTGGGCCAAGGCCTCGACCAGCAGGAAAACATAGGCCGGGCCGGAGCCCGAAATGGCGGTGACCGCGTCGATCGCCTGTTCCGAGCCGACCCATTCGACCGCCCCGACGCCCGACAGCAGTTTTTGCGCCATGTCGTGCTGCGCCCGCGTGACATGGGAATTGGCGAAAGCGCCGGTGATCCCCCGCCCGATCGCCGCCGGCGTATTGGGCATGGCGCGCACGATGTTGCGCGCCGGCAGGCGCGCGGCGAGATCGGCGATCGTCTTGCCGGCGAGAATCGAGATCAGCAGGCTGTCGGAATCGAGCCAGGGGGCAATGTTCCGCGCAGCCTGGTCCAGCAGCTGCGGCTTGATCGCCAGCACAATCGTCCGCGCCGGCTTCGGCGCGCCGTTGAGCGTAAAACCCGTTTCCGCCGCGAGAATCCTGAGCGCCTCGGATGGGTGAGGCTCGACGACGGCTATGTCGCGCGGAGAAATTCCGGCGACGAGCCAGCCGCCAAGCAGCGCGGCGCCCATCTTGCCCGCGCCGATCAGGACGAGATCGGCCGCCATCAGGCCTCGCCGCGGGTGTCGATCAGGGCGCCTTCCAGCGCCTCGTCCGCCGATTTGCCGGCCCAGACCACGAACTGGAAGGCCTGGTAATAACGCTCGCAGGCGTCGATCGCGCTTGCCAGCGCGGCCTCGCACTGGGCGTCGCCGGGCTCGGCGCCGCCGGCCAGCAGCATGGCGTGGCGAAACATCACCACATTGTCTTTCGACCAGACGTCGAAATGCCCGACCCACAATTGCTCGTTGATGCTGGCGACGAGCTGGGCCGTCTCGGCGCGGCGGCGTTCGGGAATCTTGAAATCGAAAGCGCAGCCGAGATGAAGCGCCTCATGTTGCGGCAGCCAGGTGAAAGCGACGGTGTAATCCGCCCAGCGCCCCGCCACGCCGATCGAGATTTCGTCGGGATCGTCGCGGTCGAAGGCCCAGTCGCGCAGCAGCGCGATCCGCTCGACCACATCGACCGGATGTTCGATCCTCTCGTTGGCTTCAATTCCAGACAGCAGCATGTATCGGTCCCAGGCGGCGCAGCGCAATATGCGAGCGGCGCGGCGAAGATCACGGGAACGCGGCTTGCACTCGTGCGAGGACGAGACCCCTAAACGACTGAGTCGGCAACCGAATCACCGCACAAAACCAATATAATCGGATTTATCCGGCGACGGAATCCCGTCCGCGACCCGGGGCGAAGGTGCTGGATTCGCGCGGCGCCGTCCATCCGGGCGGACGTTGCGTCCACAGCTTATCGGACTTGTTCAGGCTTTCTTTTCCAGCTCGCCGATCTTCGCTTCGAGCTCGCCGATGCGCCGCTCCAGCGCGTCATTGGCGTTGCGCGCGGCGACCGCCATGTCGCGCAGAGCCTCGAATTCCTCGCGCGTGACAACATCCATCCCGGCGAGAAGGCGTTCGACCTGGGTCTTGATCGCCATTTCCGCTTCGCGGCCGAGGCTGCGGGCGGCGCCGGCGGCGCCGCTGAACAGGCGCGACATGTCATCGAAAAAACGGTTGGGCGAGGCGCTCATGATCGGGGCTCCGAAAGATGCATGTCGCTGAGAAATGGCTGTAAGACGGCGGCGGCGCAAGAATTTTGTTGAACGCTTTCGCCAAAAGCGCCGCGAACGCGATAGAACACGGGGAAGCGGCGATTCCGCCGAATCGCCGCCGATTCATTTGGCCCAGAGACGCCGTCATGCCGCTTTTCCTGCTGCCTTTTCCGGTGATCGATCCTGTGATGGTCCATCTCGGACCCTTTCCGGTCCGTTGGTACGCCATGGGCTATATCGTCTCGCTGATTCTGGGCTGGCTGATCGCTGCGCGTCTGGCGGGCCGCGACTCGCTATGGGGCGACGTCCCGCGGCCTTCGCCGGACAGTCTCGACGACCTGCTGGTTTATGTCGCCTTCGGCGCGGTGCTTGGTGGACGCACAGGCTACGTCCTGTTCTACAATCTGCCGTTTTTCCTCCAGCATCCGCTCGAAATTCCGCAGGTGTGGAACGGCGGCATGTCGTTCCACGGCGGCCTGACCGGCGCTGCGCTGGGCGCCTGGCTCTTCGCCCGCCGCGAGAAAATCCCGTTTTTCAGCGTCGCCGACCTGTCCTGCGCCGTCGCGCCGATCGGCCTGTTCCTGGTGCGCGTCGCCAATTTCATCAAGCCGGAATTATGGGGCCGGCCGAGCGACGTTCCCTGGGCGATGGTATTTCCCGGCGCAGGGCCGCTGCCGCGCCATCCAAGCCAGCTTTACGAAGCCGGGCTCGAAGGCGTCGCGTTGGGGATCGTCATGGCGCTCGCCGTGCGCGGAGGCGCCTTCCGGCGTCCTGGCTTGACCTCGGGTCTGTTCATCGGCCTTTATGGTCTGGCGCGGATTTTCTCGGAATTTTTCCGCGAGCCGGACCCGCAGCTTGGTTTTCTGTTCGGCGGCGCGACCATGGGCATGATTCTTTCCGCTCCGCTCGTTGCGCTGGGAGCGTTTCTGGTTGTTTATTCATTGCGGCGCGGCCGACCCGCGGCGGATCATTTGACGGCGGAGGGGCGATGATGGGGGCGCAGGAGCACACGCTCAAGGACGACATACGCGAGATCATCGCCGACGAGGGACCGATCTCGCTTGAACGCTATATGGCGCTCGCCCTCACTCATCCGACCAAGGGCTATTACACCAGCCGGGATCCTTTCGGCGCCGACGGCGATTTCGTCACCGCGCCGGAAATCTCGCAGATGTTCGGCGAATTGGTCGGTCTGTGGGCGGCGGAAATCTGGAGCCAGATCGGCGCGCCGCCGCGTGTCAGGCTGGTCGAACTGGGGCCGGGACGCGGCGCGCTGATGGCCGACGCCCTGCGCGCCGCCCGCGCCGCGCCGGAATTTTTCGCCGCGATCGAGGTCGAACTGGTCGAGGCCAGCGACCTGCTCGCCGCACGGCAGGGCGCAGCGCTCGCCGCCAGCGGCAAGACGGCGTCGTGGCGCAAGAGCCTCGACGAGATTCCTCCCGGCCCGGCGATCTTCATCGCCAACGAGTTTTTCGACGCGCTCCCCGTCCGCCAGTTCCTGAAGACGGCCCAGGGCTGGAGGGAGAGGCTCGTCGGCCTCGACCCCGACGGCCAACTCGCCTTCGGCCTCAAGCCGGAGGTCGAGCCCTACATCAAGGCCGAGGCGTCCCCCGGCGCAGTCCTCGAACTGGGCGCTGTCGCCTACCGCCTGATGACCCGCATCGCCGCGCGGATCGTCACCGACAACGGCGCGGCTCTGGCGATCGACTATGGCTATGGGCGCACCGCCTTTGGCGAGACGCTCCAGGCGGTCAAGGCCCACCAATTTGTCGATCCGCTTGCCGAGCCCGGCCTTGCCGATCTCACCACCCATGTCGATTTCTCGGCGCTGGCCCGGGCCGCCGCCTCGACCAACGCCCGGGTCCACGGGACGGTGGAGCAGGGGGCCTTTCTCAAGGAGCTGGGAATTTTCCAGCGCGCCGAGACGCTCAAGGCCAACGCCCCGCCCGAACAGGCGGCGGCGGTCGATTCCGCTCTGGCGCGGCTCGCCGGCGACGGCGAGGGCGAAATGGGGGCCCTGTTCAAGGCGATGGCGGTCACGCGGCGCAGCCTGAAGGAGGCGCCCGGTTTTCCACCGGCGGCGACCGCGTGATCGAAAGCGAAATCGCCCGCGCGGCGATTCGCGCCCCCGCGCTCGCAGGCGCGGCGCACGCCTTTTTCACCCGCCAGGGCGGCGTTTCGGAGGGCGTTTACGCCAGCCTCAACGGCGGAGTCGGCTCGAACGACGATCCCACGGCGGTAGCCGAAAACCGCGCGCGCATGGCGCGGGTTCTCGGCGTGGCGCCGCGGAATTTTCTCGTCCCCTACCAGATCCATTCCGCCGACGCCCTGGCCGTTTCCGCGCCCTGGTCGGAGGGGGAAAGGCCGCGCTGCGACGGGCTGGTCACCGCCACGCCCGGTCTGGCGCTCGGCGTCACCGGCGCCGATTGCGGCGTGCTGCTGTTCGCCGACCTTTCGGCGCATGTCATCGGCGCGGCCCACGCCGGCTGGAAGGGAGCGCTGACCGGCGTGGTCGAAGTTCTGGTCGCCGCGATGGAGGCGCTGGGGGCGCGGCGCGCAAATATATCCGCCGCGCTCGGCCCGACCATCGGGCAGAAGAGCTACGAGGTCGGGCCGGAGTTTTTCGCCCGCTTCGAGGCCGAGGACGTCAGCTTTTCACAATTCTTCGCGCCGTCCGGCAAGCCGGGCCATCATCTTTTCGACCTGCCGGGATTTCTCGCAACGCGCGCCGAGCGGGCCGGGATCGGCCAGTTCGAAAATCTGGGCCTCGACACTTACGCCGACGAGGCGCGGTTTTTTTCCTATCGCCGGACGACCCACCGCAAGGAGCCGGATTACGGCCGCCTCGTCGCGGCGATCGCCTTGCCGGGCTAGCCGCATGACCGAAATCGCAAAAAACCTTTTCGCGAGAAATGCCTGGACCATTTGCCGACGACAGGTAATCTGAACAGGGCGCATGGGCGCCGCATATCCGATCGGCTTCGCTCTTTCCTTCGCCAACGGCCGCCTCGATGTTCAAAGTGACTTTTCCGAAATTCAGCGAAGAGGCCTATCTCGAACATAATCCCGACGTGCGGGAGGGCATCACGGCGGGGCGCCATCGCGACGCCTTCCATCATTACCTTTCCCATGGCGTCGACGAGAACCGGGCGCCCCTGTTGAGCCGGGACCCGATGAATCTTGCGGGCGGCGTCGAACAGTTCGCCGTTTCGGGATCGGGCTGTTTCATGATTTCCGGTTGGCTCGGCGACGAAGGCGTCGATCCGGCTCAATGGCGCCTGGCCTGTCCCGATTTCATCGTCGAGATCCCGCCGGACGCCGTTTTCCGCCACATGCGCCCGGACGTCGAAAGCTCCTATCGCAATGTCGCCCATGATTACGGATTTGTCATTTTCGGGCGCACGCTGTCGAAAAACCTGCTCAAGCAGCAGTTGACGCTTTACGCCCGCTCTCCGGCTGCGCAATTCAAGGCGACGGCCACTCCCGAAGTCTGGTCCGACCGGCGCCTGCTCGACACTCTGCTCATTCGCCTGAAAAACGCCCGGTCCCATCGCGGACTCGACGCGGCCGCCTATCAATTCATGGCCGGATCGGCCGGCGAAGCCGTGGTTTCGCTGTTTGCCGCCCATGTCGAGGCCAATTCGCGGGCGCCCTATGTCGAGACCTTTCGTCCGCGCCCGGTCGCGCGGTCCTTCGTGACCGTCCTGTTCGGCTCGGTCGAGCCGATGCTGCTCCAGCCCGTGCTGTTCAAGCGGATGGGCGTGGATTTCGGCGAATGGGTCTATGTCTGCAATTCGCCCGAGGACGGGGCCGCCGCCCTGCGCATCGGCCGGATGATCGCCGAACTCTATGACGTCATGATCACGGTGGTGGTGGCGGCGGACAATGTCGGCTTCGGCGCGGCGAACAATATCGGCGTTTCGCAGGCGCGCGGCGCGTCGATCACGCTCGTCAATCCCGACATCTACCCGATGCGAACGCAGATTGGACCCCTGCGGCGCGCCCTGGCGCGCGACGATCTGGGCGACGTGCTGTGGGGCGGCCTGCTGTTCTACGACGAACAGAATCTGATGCATTCCGGCATGTATTTCGAACAGGACGTCTTCATCCGGGCCGGAGGACCGAACCTCGCCGGCCGGGACGCGTCGCCGGTTTCGGTCAAGCTCGCGCGGGTCGAACATTTCGACAAGGGCGTTCCCTTCCATGCCGAAAAATGGAAACGTCCCGTCGTCGTTCCCGCCGTCTCCGGCGCGGTCATGGCCTTCGAGCGGCGCATGTTCGAGAAGGTCGGCGGCTTCTCGAGCCGTTATATCTACAGCCATTACGAAGACGCCGATCTGTCCCTGCGCTGGGCGCGAAAAAACGGACCGGTCGCGGTCGACCCCGACTTGCGGCTCATTCATCTCGAAGGGCAGGGCTCCAGATCGAAAGGCGAGCAGTTTCGCGGCGCCGAACTCGCGAATTGGCGACTGTTCTCCGCGCGCTACGCCGACCTGTTCCTGTCCAGTCCCGAACTCATGACGGCGCGGCGCGATTTGCCGCGGGATCCGCCCGAAGCGCCGGTTCAGGAGCCGACGGCTCAAGATTTAACGGAAGGCTGAAATGCGCATCCTCTTCGTCTGCTTCATGCACCCGTCCGTCACGCCGGGGGGCTCCCAGCAGGTCGCGGACGACATGCGCCAGGCGGCGATCGCGCGCGGCCACGAGACCTTCTTGGTCGCTGCGCTGGAGGCCGGGCAGGAGAGCGATTTCGGCAAGCCCGGCGCGCCCATCGCGCCGATGCCGGGCGAAGGAAACCAGTATTTCTTTTTTCCCCAGCATTACGATTACGCCCATCACTCGGTCGGCGACTGGCGATCTCTCAAGTATTTCCGCGATCTCGTGGCGGAGATCGCGCCCGATGTCATTCACTTCCACCATTACCATCGCGTCGGGGTCGAATCGATCCGCGCTGCGCGTCTTGCCGCCCCGGAGGCCAGGATCTGCGTGACCTTCCATGAAATGATGGCGATCTGCATGGCCGACGGCCAGATGGTCAGGACGACCAGCCGCGATCTCTGTCCGAAGGCGACGCCGATCGACTGCCACCGCTGTTTCGGGCATCTGCGCCCGGAGTTTTTCGCCTTGCGGACGGCGCGCCTCCAGGCGCTGTTCGACGAATGCGACTTTTTCTTCTTCCCCTCGCAATTCATTTCTCAACGCTACCAGGATTGGGGGCTCGATCCGGCGAAAAGCCGGGTCATTCCCAACGGCCTGGTCCGTCCCGCGCCGGGCGTCGATCGCTTAAGGCATAGCCGCGGCGTCAACCGCTTCGGCTTCTTCGGCCAGTTCGTCGACAACAAGGGCGTCGACGTCATCCTCGACGCGATCCTTCTGCTGGCGCGCGAGCGGCGCCTGCCCGAGGGCGGGGTCGAAATCATGATCAACGGCGGCAACCGCCATTACGCGACCAGGGATTATATCGCCAGGGTCGACGGCCTGATCGAGCAGATTCGCGCGCTCGACGACGACCGCGTGCGCATCCACGAACTCGGGCTTTATGGGCGCGACGAACTCTCCGAGCGCATGATGATGGTGGACTGGGTGATCGCGCCTTCGACCTGGTGGGAGGTGTTCGGACTGGTGGTGTCGGAGGCCTGGATGTTCGGCCGTCCGGTGATCGTGAGCGACATCGCCGGCCTCGGCGAGCGGGTTAAGCATGGGGTCAACGGTTTCACTTTTCCCGCGCGCGACAGCGCCGCGCTCGCCGACCTCATCGCCGCTCTGGCCGGCAATGAGCCGGAATGGCGACGCGCCCATCAGGGAATAACGCCCGACTGGAGCAATCTCGACATGTTCGACGCCCATCTCGAGGTTTGGCAAGAAGGCGCGAAATTCCCGCTTCCGCCAGCGCCTGACGCCCTCCCGCGCGCTTTTCCGGATTTCGAGGCGTTTCTTCATTCTCAAATGGAAGAATAAGGTTCTTGCCGAAAGGTCCACGGTCGCCGCGCTTGCAACGCCTGCCGCGACGGCGCTACAAGCGCGGCCCGCTGTCATGAGGAGTCGCGCATGGTCTCGATTGCCCGCCGCATCGCCGAGGAGCTGAAGGTCGAGGAGCGGCAGGTCGCCGCGGCGGTCGAACTGCTGGACGCCGGCTCGACGGTGCCCTTCATCGCCCGCTACCGCAAGGAGGCGACCGGCGCGCTTGACGACACGCAACTGCGCAATCTGGAGGAGCGGCTGCGCTATCTGCGCGAGCTGGAGGAGCGCCGCAAGGCGATCCTCGAATCGGTCAAAGCGCAAGACAAGCTGACGCCGCAACTCGAAGCCGAAATCCTCGGCGCCGAGTCCAAGGCGCGGCTCGAAGACATTTACCTGCCCTACAAGCCCAAACGCCGCACCAAGGCGACCATCGCCCGCGAGGCCGGCCTCGCGCCGCTCGCCGCCGATCTTCTTGCCGATCCGACCCGCGATCCGCGCGCCGAAGCGGCGAGATATGTGGACGAAGCCAAGGGCGTCAAAACGCCTGAAGAGGCGCTGGAAGGCGCCCGCGCCATTCTGGTGGAGCAATTCTCGGAAAAGGCCGAGCTGATCGGAACCTTGCGCGAAAACTTCTGGGCCCGCGGGCGGGTCGTTTCGAAGCTGCGCGACGGCAAAGCGCAGGAAGGCGCCAAATATGCCGATTATTTCGATTTCTTCGAGCCGCTGCCAAAGTTGCCGTCCCATCGCATCCTGGCGCTGTTTCGCGCCGAGAAGGAGGAAATTCTCGACCTCGCATTGGAGCCGGAAAGCGCAACGGACGCCGCCGCCAGTCACGAGAAAACTGGCGAGAAAGCCTATGAGCTGGCGGTCGCGGCCAGCGCCGGAATCGCCGATCGCGGCAGGCCGGCGGACAAATGGCTGATGGATTGCGCCCGCTGGGCCTGGCGCACGCGGATAAAGATTTCGCTCGCCGTCGATCTGCGCGCGCGGCTGTGGCGGAACGCCGAGGACCAGGCGGTCAAGGTTTTCGCCGGCAATCTGCGCGACCTGCTGCTCGCCGCTCCCGCCGGCCCGCGCCCGACCATGGGACTCGATCCGGGCTTTCGCACCGGCGTCAAGGTCGCGGTGGTCGACGCCACCGGCAAGGTCGTGGACACGGGCGTGATCTATCCCCACGAGCCGCAGCGGCGCTGGGACGAGGCGCTGCTGGCGCTGGCGCGGCTGTGCCGGCTGCACAAGGTCGAACTGATCGCCATCGGCAACGGCACGGCCTCGCGCGAGACCGACAGGCTCGCCGGCGAGCTGGTCGCCAAACTGCCCGAGCAGAAAATGACGAAAATCGTGGTGTCGGAAGCGGGAGCCTCGGTCTATTCGGCTTCCGCCTTTGCGGCGGGCGAACTGCCGGACCTCGACGTGACCCTGCGCGGCGCCGTCTCGATCGCGCGGCGCCTTCAGGACCCGCTGGCGGAACTGGTCAAGATCGACCCGAAATCGATCGGCGTCGGGCAGTACCAGCACGATCTGGCGGAATCCAACTTGTCGCGCGCGCTCGACGCGGTGGTGGAGGATTGCGTCAATGCGGTCGGCGTCGATCTAAACACCGCCTCCGCGCCTCTGCTGGCGCGGGTTTCCGGCCTTGGCGCCAATCTGGCCGCCAATGTCGTCGCGCATCGCGACGCCAACGGGCCGTTCCGCTCGCGCGACGCCTTGAAGAAAGTGCCGCGCCTCGGGGCCAAGGCTTTCGAACAATGCGCCGGCTTCCTGCGCATCCGCGGCGGCGACGACCCGCTCGACGCCTCCGGCGTGCATCCGGAAGCCTATCCTCTGGTGCGCAAGATCCTCGCCGCGACCAGGAGCGACATCCATGTCCTCATCGGCAGCTCCAAGATTTTGCGCGGCCTGAACGCCAAGAGCTTCGTCGATGCGACGTTCGGGGCGCCGACGGTGACGGACGTGTTGCGCGAACTGGAAAAACCCGGCCGCGACCCGCGGCCGGAATTCAAGACGGCGAATTTCCAGGAGGGCGTCGAAAAGCTTTCGGACCTCAAGCCCGGCATGGTGCTGGAAGGCGTGGTGACCAATGTCGCGGCCTTCGGGGCCTTTGTCGACATCGGGGTGCATCAGGACGGGCTGGTCCATATTTCGGCCATGTCGAAAAATTTCGTCAAGGACCCGCGCGAGGTCGCCAAGCCGGGCGACGTGGTCAAGGTCAAGGTTGTGGAGGTCGATGTCCCGCGCAAGCGCATCGCCCTCACCATGCGACTCGACGACGCGGCCGAGCCGCGCCAGCCTCGGCTGACAGGACGCGCCAAGGCGCCGCAGGCAGGAAAGGGAGCCGGCGCCGCGCGGCGAGAAGTCCGGCCCCGTCGCGGGCAATGCTTTCGCCGAGGCTTTCGCCCGCGCCGGCGCCGCGCGCGACCGGCCCAAGGGGCGATGAGCCACTGCATCCTTGCGGCCACACATTCAGCATATTGCGCGTCGGCGCGGCCGCTCGGGCTGACAGGACGGCGAAATGCGTTTAAGTGCTTGTCGATGAAAGCCGCCGCCGGATTCGCCCTCCTGCTGGGCCTCGGCCTGTTCGCCGCCCTCACGATCTACGAGGGCGCGGGCGATGTCGCGCGCGCGTTCGCCTCGGCGGGCTTCGGCGTGTTGTGGATCGTGGCCATCCGCTTCGCCCAGACTGTTCTGGCGGGTTTCGCCTGGCGCGCCCTGCTGCCGCGCCCACGCCCGCGTCCCTGGCCGATGGCGCGGCTGCGCTGGGTGCGGGAATCCATCAATAATCTGCTTCCCGTCGCGCAGATCGGCGGCGACGTGATCGGCGCCCGCCTGCTGCGGAAAGATGGCGTGGCGGGCGGCGAGGCCGCCGCGAGCGTGATCGGCGATCTGCTGGCGCTGACCGCGACCCAGGTGCTGTTCACCCTGCTCGGCGTGTTTTTCCTCGCGGACAAAAGGGTCAACGCCGATCTCACTCTCGCCATCCTGGCCGGTCTCGGCGTCATGGCGCCGGCGCTCGCCGGCTTCTGGCTGGCGCCGCGCCTGCTCGCCATGGGCTGGATGGACCGGCTTGCTGCTTTCGTCGAGCGCCGCGCCGGCTGGGCGTCGGTGAGCGGCCTGCCCGCGCTGCGCGCGGCTTTCGACGGCATATTGCGCCGGCGCTCCGGCCTGACGGCGGCGCTCGCGATCCATATGGGCGCCTGGTTCGTCGGCGTGCTTGAAATCTGGCTCGCGCTTCGTCTGCTCGGCGATCCGCGCTCCTTCGGCGCCGCCCTGGCCATCGAAAGCCTTGGCCATGCGGTCAAGGCGGGCGGGTTTCTCATTCCCGGCGCCTGGGGCGTGCAGGAGGGCGGCTATATTGCGCTCTGCGCCGCCTTCGGCATCGCTTCGCCCACCGCCATCGCTTTGTCGCTGATCAAGCGCATTCCCGACTTCGTCCTCGGCGCGCCGGGCCTGTGGCTGTGGCGGCGGATGGAGGGATCGCGCCTGCGCGGCTTCTTTTTCGGCGAGAAATTTTCGTCCCGGGAGGAGCCTCATGGTTTGTGATCGCCGTCTGGTCCTGGCTGCTCTTGCCGTCCTGCCCGCGCTTTCCGTGGCGCGGGCCGACGATTCCGCCGCCGCGGTCGCCGCCGTCAAACAGTTCCAGGACGGACAGTCGGGGATCATCGGCAAGCTCGGCGAGATGAGCGTCAAGCAGCGCTATGACGCCCTGCGGCCGGCGATCGGCGCGACCTTCGACCTGCCGGACATGGCGCGCATGGTTTACGGCGCCGGCTGGGACGCCTTGACCGACGCCCGGAAGGCCGAATGGAGTGAGGCTTTCGCCGATTATGTCGCCGCATCCTACGCCGCCCATCTCGAAGGCTTCAACGGCAAGGGCTTCGAGCGCGACGACAAGACAGTCGCGCGCGACGGCGCCCTGGTGGTGACGACGCGGATCGTTCTTGACAAGGGGCCGCCGATGACGGTCGATTATGTCGTGCGCCAGACGCCCGGGGGCTGGAAGATTGGCGACCTTCTCGCCGAAGGCTCGATCAGCGAACTGGCGCAATGGCGCCGCTCGTTGCGCGGATTGAACCAGGACGGTTTCGACGCCTCGGTGAAGGCTCTGCGCGAGCGCACGCAAAACTATCTGACGCCATGAACGGACGGAAGGAATGATGGACGGCGCCTGGCTTGGCATGATGGGGGACTGGATCGGCGCGGCGCCTGTCGCGGCGGTTTTCGCCTTCGTCTGCGTCGTGGCGATCCTCTATACTTTTCTCGCTCTGGCCAGCCTGAGGCGTTTTCCTCGTCCGAACGCCGCCACCGCGCCGGCGCAATCGTCCGGCGTGACGGTGCTGAAGCCACTTTATGGCGCTGAAACAGGGCTTTACGAGCATTTGCTGAGCTTCTGCCGCCAGAACTATGCGGGGCCGGTGCAGGTCATTTTCGGCGTCCACCAGCGCGACGATCCGGCTGCGGCGGTCGCGCGGCGCATCGTCGCGCAGGCGCGCGACGGAAAGATCGAGGGCGCGCCGGCGCAGCTCAGCGTGGAGCTGGCGGTCGACGCCACGGTCCACGGGACCAACGGCAAGGTCTCCAATCTCATCAGTCTGTCGCGCCGCATCGAGCATCCTTTTGTCGTGCTGGCGGACAGCGACATTTCGGTCGAGCCGGATTATCTCGACCGGCTGGCGGCGGCGATCGAGCGCCCAAACGTCGGCCTCGTCACCTGCCTTTATCGCGGAAGACCGCTTGCCGGCTTCTGGTCGCGGCTCGGCGCGATGGGGGTGGATTACGGCTTTTTGCCCAATGTGCTGACCGGCATGGCGCTCAATATGGCGGAGCCTTGCGTCGGCGCGACCATCGCCCTGCGCCGGAGCACGCTCGAGGCCATCGGCGGCTTCGAGCGGGTCAAGGACCAGCTCGCCGACGATTACATGCTCGGCGAGGCGGTGCGCGAGACGGGCCAGAAAATCGCCGTCGCCGATTTCGTCGTCGGCCACGCCCATGCGGAACGCAGTTTTGGCGAAGTGTGGCGGCGCGACCTGCGCTGGGCGCGCACCATCCATTCGCTCGATCCCGCTCGGCCATATCGGCTCGGCGGTGACCTTTCCGGTGGCCTGGGCCCTGCTCGCCGTGCTGGCCGGCGGCTTTTCGCCGGCGACGATCGCCCTCCTGGGCGCCGCCGCGCTCGCCCGGATGATCCTGCAATTCGAGATCGACCGGCGCTTTCCCGAACACGATCACGCGCTCTGGCTCGGCCCGGTCCGCGACCTGTTCAGCTTCGCGGTTTTCATCGCCAGCTTCCTGCCCGGCCAGGTCCACTGGCGGGGCCACGATTATGCGCTGAGCGGCGACGGCGTCATGACCGAGATCGACGACGCCGAAGTCGAGATCGCCTGACTTCGGCTGGCGGTTCGAAAGCCGCTCGCGGCTCCCGGCTGTGAATGACCCGGGACGGCGGGAAACGGCTTGGTGACATGTGTAGACATTTAAGTTCAGACGAAAGCGCATGCTCTGACGGCGCAACGTGAATCCGCGTTCAAAAATAACCCCATTGGATTTGCGCTTCGCACGCTGATGCGCTGACGAAACACAGCATTACGCGTCGCATCATCGAACACGAAAATTTGTTTGAATAAATGCGATGCTTTTCAACTCCGTCAATATTATAGTGGCCGCTGACTGCCGGAGCAGAGTTGGATGTTTTTCGCACCTTTCTTCAATCCGTTTCATGGTGCGAAAATTATGCAATCCAGAGCACTGTTTCCCGGCCGATGTTTCGAGCATCGTATAGCCAACGACATGTTGAACAAGTTCTTTTAGGAAAGGACAATGAAACTCGAACTCATTTCGAAGACGCCGCCGACGCCACGTGGTGGGCCGCCCCTATTGTTCGTTCACGGATCATGGTGCTCGGCGCAAATCTGGGATGAATTCTTTCTCGACTATTTCGCCGCCAAGGGTTTTACGGTTCACGCACCGAGCCTGCGCGGGCATGGCGCGAGTGAAGGTCGCGAAAGGCTGCGTTTCACCCGCATCAAAGACTATGTCGCAGACATCGAGAGCGTAGTCGAAACGTTGCCGGAACCGCCTGTCCTGATAGGGCATTCCATGGGCGGGTTCGTGGTGCAAAAATATTTGGAGACCCATACGTTGCCCGGCGCCGTATTGCTTGCGAGCACCCCGCCGACCGGCATTTGGCGGAGCTTTCTGCGCTTATTGCGCGAGCGGCCACTCGACGTCATAAAGTGCAATCTGACATTGAGTTTTCGGCCCATAATTTCCGACGTCAAAAAGGTGCATGAATTAGTCTTTTCGCCGGAAATGCCGGAAACCGAGGTCGCGCGTTACTACGCGACTTTTCAGGACGAATCCTTTCTCGGCTTTCTCGATTATCTCGCATTGAATCTCGTCGATGTTCGACGGATTAAGACGCCGATGTTGGTCGTTGGCGCACAAAACGACGCAATCTTGCGGCCTAACCAGGTGGAAGCCACGGCGCGCGCTTATGGCGTCGAACCGTTGATGTTCGACGGAATGGCCCACGGCATGATGCTTGAATCTGATTGGCGCAAAGTCGCCGATGCGATCATTCAATGGATCAGTACACTTACGGGCGCGATGTCGCCTGCGCCGCAAACCATGCACCGCATGTGAAGATGCCCGGGTTGCCAGCCGTCGCGTGGGATTTCGATATCATCCCTGTACGATCTTCGTTCCGTTTGAAGCGCCGCTTTCTTTGATGATTGCCGAATTCCAATACGAGCCTTTGCGTAGTCCGGCACGATCGGGAAACGCGAATGCGCCTAGGCGGGCGACGAGGAATCGCGTGAGCCGGGTGAAGAATTGCAAATAGCGGAAGTCCTTCAGCGTCACCGGCAAGGGCCGCTTGGCGCCAGTTCCGGACATTGCAGGCCACAACGACGATACAAAGGGATCGGCTCGAAGCGGACCTGCGCCTGATCCCTGAATCATCGACGTCGCAACCTGATTTCGGACACCAACGCAATTGATGGGTCGAACGCAACGGCCGCCGAAACGGGATCTGCCTCGCGCGTGAACGGCGATCCCATGCGAGTGCGCCGGACTATCGATAACGGAAGCGCGCTGCGGGCCAACGCCATTCGTCGCGCTTCGCTGTCATGGCGCTAAAAGCCCGCTCCAACTCAGTACACCGGCGCCAATCATAACCCCGCCCAGCAACCGGCCGACCAAGTCCCCCTTCGGCGCGAGTTTTTCAATCGCGACTAAAATGGCGAGGGCGGCGATCCAGAGCAGATTCATGGCTCCGCCGACAAACAAAAGCGCCATTAGGCCCCAACAACACCCAGTGCAATAAAGACCGTGGCGCATTCCCATCCGCCAAGCGCCAAAAAGCCCATCGCTCCAATCGCTGATCAGGAAGCCAAGTGGCGAACGACATGCGCGCAGGCAGGCATTCTTGAACGTGCTGAACTGAACAACGCCTGCAATCAGGAGAAGCGCCGCGCTGAACACAGGCGACACGCTCACGATCATGGGCGAGACCCAACCAGCAGATTGCAGCGCCCACTGCGCAACAGTCACTGCGCCACTGAAAACAGCCCACAATGCGAGATAGCCGGCCGCGAAAAAGAAAGTTCTCGCGCCGTCGCCGCGCCGCCGGTTCAGCGCCGAAAAACACATCACCATCGGGGCCGCCGAAGGCAGCATCATCGCCGCCATCATAACGGTCCACATGACGAACACCGCCAACCAGTTCGCTGCCGACCATTGGCCCATCGGCATGGCGAATTGGGCAGCGGGACTGTCCATGTTGAAGGCGCCCCAGAGCAGGGCGAGCCACCCTGCAAGCGTCGCCGCCCAAATGCCTGCCGCCGTCCAGGGGCGCTCAAGTATCAGGTCGCGCGACGACGCGGTCCGGCTTTGGTCAGCTCTGGTATGCGAATGGCGCGAAGAAGCCATTTCGCCCTCCGACTTCGCACTTGATCCCGAAATCGTCGATCTTGAGGTGTGAAGCGCGGGAAACGGTGACAGGTTGTCCCGGCGATATCGCGAGCGGATGACCCTTGATTTCGGTCGTTCCGCCGCCTTGGCCCTGAATCGGCGCCATCTCGGTTGAAGCGGCGCCATCCACCTCAAAACGGTATTGCCGGTTTGCGCCTTCGCTAAAACTGATTTTTGCAGGCCGCGCGCCCAAGACTTGGCCGATCAGCGGTCCGAGGTTGGCGAGGTGTCCTCCGTCGGCGCCCGAGAATATCCCTTGGAGCGCGGCCTTTTGCCTGTCGTCGCCGCGACTGTCCAGATAGAGGGCGACTTTCCACTGGCCGTCCTTCATATTCCCGGGCGCAAATGCGATCAGCGCGGCGTTCAGGCCGTCGAGAACGGCGTCGCCATGACGGCCTTTATTAATGTGCCATCCGACAAGGACCTTGCAATCGTCCTCGGTTGGCGGCGAGAGGAAGATGCAAGGGCACGCTGCCTCACAGTTGCAAGCTTCAATGTATGTGCCTTCAACGCTCCATGTCATGGGAACCTCCTCGGAGGTTTGCCGTTCCGGCAATTATTCGCCTTTGCCGGGCAAGGCTTTTTCGGCGATCCATTGATTTAGGTGGCTGCACGACCGATTTCTAGACCCTCAGTTCCGCGAAATTGGGTACAGATCGCCACCCTTCGCGCAGGCTGATCGAAGGTCCGGAAAAGTTCGCAAGCTGGCGCTCTTTGCGGCCTCTTTCGACTTCCGCTTCGAGCCGATTCCGGAAGGACGTCACTATGTCAGGCAATGTACTGAGGTGGCGACGCGGCAGACGGTCGCCAAGCTCCAGGCTTGACCAGCAGTTCCAGTTTCGCGGGTGAGAACCGGAAAAGTGCGGCTAAAACTTTTCTCTACCCCGAACGCCAGTTCGGCGGCGAGCATCCCTTGCTCTGTTCTTGCGCCTGACAGATCGGGACTTTTTTGCGATCGGCGACGCGGTCGCGAACCCGAAATTGGTCGGATTCTCCCGGCGCGCCAGCTAAGCGACGGATTTCAAGATACCAAAAAGACCTCGAAATTGCGTCGGAGGCAAATTTGCACGCCAATTGACGATCCGGAGTTTGCTGTGAGATTCTCGTTGGCGTCCCGTTTTCAAGAAAGGGATGCGCGATGCCTGACCCATCCTCTCCAAACAGCAGTTTTGCCTGTTTTGCCGACTTTTATGAGTTCTATCTCGGTGAACATGCCAACCGCACTTGCCGCCGAATGCATTTCGTTGGCACGACGCTCGCGTTATTCTGCCTCATCGCCTTCGCGCTGAGCGGTGGCGTCCTGTGGTGGTTTCTGTCCGCGCTCGGCGTCGGCTACGGTTTCGCCTGGGCCGGACATTTCTTTTTCGAGAAGAACCGGCCCGCCACATTCAAATATCCGATCTACAGCCTGATGGGCGACTGGGTCATGTGGTGGGAAATCCTGCGTGGACGCATTGCGTTCTGAGCGCCTTCGCCGAGTTCGCGTTGGCCGAGGCGCCTAGCCTCCCCAGGTGACTAAGATTTTCATCCAATGACTGGGCAGTTTGCGACGGCGCGGCGGATCCAAGAGCAGTCTTGAGCTATTCGTCGCCGTGCAGAAACAATTCCGCAAAGGACCACCTTGGGCGTGATGAGACCATCGCAGGTGACCGCGCCTACGACTGCTTCGAGCCGTCTTTGACGTATCGGGGTGGAAGGCTGGCGACGGGCCCACTCGGGGTCATGCCGAGACGGTCGTCGGCATAACGGGGAAGGTCGGCCACGAGCCGAACGCTGTCATCGCTGCGGCTTTCCGAGCCCATGATCGTCAACACCAGGCGCGACCCGTTCAGCTCTCCAGATAGAGCTTCCCGCCCTTTTCCAGGAATTCCGCGCTCTTTTCCGCCATTCCCTTTTCGGCCAGCGCGGCGGCTTCCACCCTCAGATCCTGCGTGATCTTCATCGAGCAGAATTTCGGCCCGCACATCGAGCAGAAATGCGCGACCTTGTGCGCCTCCTTGGGCAGGGTTTCGTCGTGGAATTTCAGGGCGGTGTCTGGATCGAGGCCGATGTGGAACTGGTCCTGCCAGCGGAAGTCGAAGCGCGCCCGGCTCATGGCGTCGTCGCGCAGCCGCGCGCCGGGATGGCCTTTGGCCAGATCGGCGGCATGGGCGGCGATGCGATAGGTGATCACGCCGGTCTTCACGTCGTCGCGGTCGGGCAGGCCGAGGTGTTCTTTCGGCGTGACATAGCAGAGCATGGCGGTGCCAAACCAGCCGATCATCGCCGCGCCGATCGCCGAAGTGATATGGTCATAGCCCGGCGCGATGTCGGTGGTCAGCGGCCCGAGCGTGTAGAAGGGCGCCTCGCCGCATTCGCGCAGCTGCTTGTCCATGTTCTCCTTGATCTTGTGCATCGGCACGTGGCCGGGGCCTTCGATCATCACCTGGCAGCCCTTGTCCCAGGCGATCTTGGTCAGCTCGCCGAGCGTCTCCAGTTCGGCGAATTGCGCCGCGTCGTTGGCGTCGGCGATCGAGCCAGGGCGCAGGCCGTCGCCGAGCGAGAAGGAGACGTCATATTTGCGCATGATGTCGCAAATCTCGTCGAAGCGCTCGTAGAGGAAGCTTTCCCTGTGCTTCGACAGGCACCAGCGCGCCATGATCGAGCCGCCGCGCGAAACGATGCCGGTGACGCGGTTGGCGGTCAGCGGCACATAGCCGAGCCGCACGCCGGCGTGGATGGTGAAATAATCGACGCCCTGTTCGGCCTGTTCGATCAGCGTGTCCTTGAACACTTCCCAGTCGAGTTTCAGGGCGTCGCCGCCGACCTTTTCCAGCGCCTGATAGATCGGCACGGTGCCGATCGGAACCGGCGAATTGCGCAGGATCCAGTCGCGGATATTGTGGATGTTGCGCCCGGTGGAAAGGTCCATCACCGTGTCCGCGCCCCAGCGGATCGACCAGACCATTTTTTCGACTTCCTCGGCGACCGAGGAGGTGACGGCGCTGTTGCCGATATTGGAGTTGATTTTTACCAGAAAATTGCGGCCGATGATCATCGGCTCCAGTTCGGTGTGGTTGATATTGGCGGGAATGATCGCTTTTCCACACGCGATCTGCTGGCGCACGAATTCAGGCGTCACGAAATCGGGGATTTCCGCGCCAAAGCTCTCGCCGTCCTGACGGCGCTCGGCGGCGCCGGCCAACGCGGCGTCGCGGCCGAGATTCTCGCGATGCGCACAAAAGATCATTTCTTCGGTGATGATCCCGGCGCGGGCGAATTCATATTGGGTGACCAGCCCGCCGTCGCGGCCGCGACGGAGGGTGCGCTGCGCGGGGCAGGGCGCGACCAAAGCGTCGCCCGAGACATGGCCGTTATCTTCGTCCTTGATCGCCCGGCCGGCATAGGCTTCCACCCCGGAGCGTCCGGCGACCCAGCTTTCGCGCAAGGAGGGCAGGCCGGCGGCGAGATCGATGTGCGGATCGGCCTCGGTATAGGGGCCGGAGGGGTCATAGACACGCAAGGGCGCCTCTCCGCACGACGGATCGAGCGGAATTTCGCGCAAAGGCACGCGCATGTCGGGCGCACAGGCTGGCGAGACATAGAGCTTGCGCGAGCCGGGGATCGGGCCGGTGGTGACGTTTTCCGGCCTGCGGACGGAGTTTTCTGTCCGGTCTTGGAATGGACGTTCATCGCGCGCTCCCTGCTCGCATGATGGTTTCGCAAGAAAGAGACGCGGCCCCGCCGCCCGCCTTCCCTGCGCTGGCATTATCCAGATCAGGTCGATGGGTATGTTCTCAGCCGCCGCTCGAAAGCGAGCGCAGCACCCCATGGCTCAAGAGCGAAAAGCTAACAGGGAAGAGGCGCCTACGCAAGCGGAGCCGAACGGGTTGAGTGGAAGGGCCGAGTGGATTGGCGGCCGGCCCCCGGTCCTCCACGCCATGCCGCCGCACGCGAGTTCCCCCGGCGGGAAGCGCCATGACGGCGCCGTTGACGACGAAGGTTTTAGCTGACAGGCTGATGTGATTAGGCTTCCGGAAAAACGCGCCATGGTGAAGATACTGACGTTAGTGGCGTGGGTAAGCGCAGTTCTCTTTCCGTCTTTTTGTCTCGCCGACAGCCCCGCCTATCGCGTCCGGGACTTTGAAACCGGGATGAGTCAGGCCGATGCGTTGCGCATCATGGCCAACGAATGTGTCGATGTCGAACATGGCCCCACCAGCTGCACGCTGGACGACGGCTCTTTCATCGCCTTGGGTTTTACGCGAGAAACAAGGTCTCTCAGCGATATCGAATATTCGATCAAGACGAACATGAATTGCGAGGAACTGACCAGGATTATCATCGATAAATATAAACTGTATGGCGGCAAGGCCCCGGCGTGCGGGGATGGCGGATGGGTCTATTTCGCCAGGAAATTTCCCGACGACAAGACTCCCGACAAGATGATGAGGGACGACAAGAGGCGGGTCGAGATCAGCTTCTCGTTCAATTATGGCGCGCCCATGCTCCGCATCCTCGATGTTTCCGTCTTATCCGCCGATCTTGACGCGCAAGAGCGGAAAAGGAAGGCCAACCTGACGCCGCCGAAACTCTGAACCGGGAAAAGTTCGCTCGGTCGGCGGGGCGGCGGATATGGCGCCGAACGCCACGACGATCGGGTCCGTCCCGGCCGGCCGTGCGCCGGCATGACGGGGAGAGCCGGCGGCGGGCGCCGTCATGCCTGGGGACTTCGGATTGGGGCCTGATCAACAAAAATAGCTATAAAAGCCAAAAATTTTCGCCTTCCCGAGAACCTGGGTTATGATCTTCCCCGTCGAAGTGGGAGAAACCGATGAAAGCGAAAATTTTCGCCCTCGGCCTTGTCGTCGCCGCGGGTGTCGGCCTGTCCGGCTGCGCGTCGGGCGGCTATTGCGATCCGGTCCTTGGCTGCGGCCCCGGTTACGCCTACGCTTATGGCCCCGGTTATGGCTACGCCTACGGCTATGGCGCCTATCCCGGCTATTATTATGGACCCGGTTATTATGGCGGCTATGGCTGGGGTCATGGCGGCTGGGTCCACCGCGGTTGGGCCAACGGCGGCTGGGGTCGTGCAGGCTACGCCGGGCGCCCGTTGGCGTGCGCGGCGGCGGTCTTGCCCGCGGCAGTTTCGCCCGTGGCGGCATTGGCCACGGCGGCGTCCGTCGCTGAACTCTGCGGAACGGGGCGGTTCGCGCCGCCCCGTCGCTGCTGAACGCGGGGCGGCCGCCGCGACGCGATCCGGAATGGCTGTCGCAAATGACCACGCCGCGCTGCGCGACGGCGTTGTGGGGAGAGCCTCCGCAGGCTCCTGAAAAGATTTCTGGATCAGCAGCGCCGGATGAACAGCTCACGTTAATGTGAAGCCTCATCGGCCGATATTGGTTTGCAATGGAAAAAACCGGATTTTAGGTTTCACGCTTCTGTGCGGAGTGGCGTGCGTGAAGGCGAAACAAGCGACAATGATCCAGGACGCGCTGTTCGGGACGGATCATCTCGATCTGGCGCTGACCAAGGTCGCGGAGGGCCAGAGGGTTCTCTATCGCGGCCCGCATCAGGGCGTTTACCGTTTCGAAAGCGTCAAGCTCGCCGCGCTCAGGCGTTTTCGCGCCTCGGCCCGCGTCGCGTCCGTTCTCGGCATGGGCGAGGCCGAAGAGGCGAGGTTGCGGAAATTCTTCGCCGGGGCGTGAGAGGCGGAACCCGTACCGAGAAACCTCTCTGCCGCGCTTTATGTCGCGGCGATGATCGCAATGATCGTTGGCGCGGATGTTCTGTTCTTCAGGCGTCTGTTCTGGGACCGGCTGAAGGCGAATGTCGGCATCGTCCTGGTCTTCGCGGCGTTCTATCTGAGGTTCCAGAAAAGCCCGTGAGCCAGGCTGCGCCCGCCATCGCGAGGGGCGCGTGATGGTGACCCGACGTGGGGGATCTTTCATGCATTTGCACCTCGGCGTCGCCCATCTGCAGCCGATCGTCGCGCTGGCGGCGGGAGTCCTGATCCTCCTGAGGCCGCGGCTGCTGAATTATATCGTCGCCGCCTACCTGATCCTGTCGGGAATCATCGGCCTCGGCTTCCTTCGTTGAAGCGAACCGAAATTTGGTGGCCGGGGCGGCGCTCCGCTACACCACGAGCGAATGTGAACTTGTGGCGCATTGGGCGACAAAAAATGCACTGTCACCGGAACCTCAATTTATGCAATTGGTATCATGTCACCGTAACTCCCGTAACTCTACCTCCATATAAATACTTTCTGCTAGTGAGTTTATAAAATCAACAACATCTCCAACCATTTGGGCAGAAATTGGCCATCTTGTATTGGGATAAGTAGGGTCTAAATCGGCTTCATGAGCGATTTTATTACGCCTATCAACAATAAGTCGGAGATGCTCTTTTAAGTCTCTCTTTTCGATGCCTAATCGTCTTGCGACATTATCCCACAGATCGATTTCACTAAAAAGCCGAATTGCGTCGGCGATCTTACCGGGATGTTGGAACGCAAGGTAACTATGCTGCGTCCTTATTTCGGCGTCCAAGTTGGCCCTGAGCGCAGAGTTACTCGCGCCATTCGTTACTGAATCTAACGAAACTCGAAACCGCAAATAGGCGGGCGAAGCGCCCCGCGTGCCGTCAAATATTTCCAGCATCCCCGTCCGCGTGACCTCGTGGATGTAGTGGTCCAGCGCGCTTACGGCCAGAACATATTGCGCGCGCAAAAGGTCAGATGGATCAAGGGCAGCTGTCGTCATGGCATCAATGGCTTGGTGCAATGCACCAAGGTTGCGGACCCGTAAAATGTTTTCTCGAAACTGCTCGATTGCACTAAGCATTTTCTATCAGCGTAATAACGCGGTCCGCTGCTTGGTCGAAAAGCAGACGAAACTGCTCCATCGATTTTTTTGTTCGTTCTAACACGATTCCCGTTTGCTCAAGTTCAGCATCAGTTAGCATAAAAACTGGCGCATTGTGCTTTTGCGACTGCGCTATGAGACCGTTAAATTCAGAGAGCTGCATTATCGGGTCGCCGGCGGACATTCCGGCGGCAGCGTAGGCGGTATCAGGTAATAACATACCGCTCGCTTGGAGAGCAGGGATAAGCGTTTGCTTGACCTTCTGGTCGATTGTGTCGATCCACCTCTGAAACGCCGTGGACGGAGTAGTGCCTTCGCGCACACGATACCTCTGAATAATCGTCCCGAGAAACTTTGGATCGCAGGCTGGCAGGGGGTAGGTGGCGGCTTGTAATACTTTGTTAGATTTCGCTTTAGTGGCCCATTCCTTCCATTTCGGGAGAATATTTGCGAGAGATTCTGTTGCCATAACCGAAAAATAGTCGGGGGCCATTGGCACAATAAAAAAATCACTCGTTGCTAGAAGGTTCTGATTGATTGGGCCGAGGCTTGGGCTCATATCGACAATAATGATATCTATCTTATATTGTAAGGCAGTTAGTTTGAACAGCGTTGACGGAGCGCCTGGAAGGTTTTGGAGTGTAACAAGCGACCCAGATAATTCTTGTGCAATGCCAAGAGTTGTTTCATATTCCGCGAGGCCAATATGGCCTGGTAGCAGGAGTAAATTTTCTTGTCCCCGCATTATTTCACATACGACGGGCTTTAGAGGAATGGGCTTCGATTCGAAGGCGGGCGCGAGCCCGTCACGAATGTTCCTGACGCCGCCACCTTTATATGCCTCCTCTATCTCAGCTATTCCCGTGAAGCCCAGGAACATACCGGTGAGATTGCACTGAGGGTCGCAATCAATAAGAAGTACCCTTTTACCTTTTGACGCGAGCATCCATCCGAGGTTGAAGGCGGTTGTGGTTTTGCTCACTCCGCCTTTATGGTTGAAGAGCGAAATTTGCGTAGTCATGACTTGGTATTTCCTCTTGGGATTGCCGCAATCTGTTTCAGGAATTTGATGCATTAAGTTTTAATGAATGCGATTATTTTTACGAGTTGAGAATAAAAAACGGCGAGCTTTCGGCCCGCCGCGCAAAATCTCCCTCAACTACACCCCGTCGTCGCCCCGCACGTATCGCATTTCAAACACGTCCCATTCCGCACCAGGGTAAAATTCGCGCATTCGGGGCAGGCCTCGCCGATATAGCCTTTCATCCGCGCTTCGGCCCTTTTGTCGAGGGCGTCGTCGGGGAGTTTGGTCGGCGGGGTCCAGGTCAGGGTGTCGAGCACGCTGGCGCTGGTCGGTTCGGCCAGGGCGCCGGGTTTGAGCGCCGTGGCGCCGACGCTGACCACCGCGACCGTCGGCGTTTTGGCCGGTTCAGGACGCGTTGCTCTGGACCAGCATCAGCTTGTCGGCTTTGGAGCGCACGAAGCCGCGCGAGACGAAGCGCGCGGTCGGCGAGGGCTGGCCCGAAGTCGGCGCGCGGCCCTGGTCGTCGCCCTTGCCCATCGCCGCATGGCCGATGTCGGAGGGGTCGACATGGGCGAGATCGTTGCGGCCGAGATAGGAAATCGCCAGCTCGCGGAACACATAGTCGAGGATCGAGGTGGCGTTCTTGATCGCGTCATTGCCCTGCACGAAACCCGCCGGCTCGAAGCGGGTGAAGGTGAAGGCGTCGACATATTCCTCGAGCGGCACGCCATATTGCAGGCCGACCGAAATGGCGATGGCGAAATTGTTCATCAGGCTGCGGAAGGCGGCGCCTTCCTTGTGCATGTCGATGAAGATCTCGCCGATGCGGCCGTCCTGATATTCGCCGGTGCGCAGATAGACCTTGTGGCCGCCGACCACGGCTTTCTGGGTGTAGCCTTTTCTGCGGTCGGGCAGTTTTTCGCGCTCGCGGCGGCGCTCGACGCGCTCGATCACCCGCTCGACGATGCGCTCGGCGATCTGAACCGTGCGCGCCGGATGGTTCTGGGCCATGAAGGCGTCGAACGCGTCCTCGTCCTCCTCGTCGTCATCGGCGATGAGCTGGGAATTGAGCGGCTGCGACAGTTTGGAGCCGTCGCGATAAAGCGCATTGGCCTTGATCGCGAGGCGCCAGGACAAAAGATAGGCCGCCTTGCAATCCTCGACCGTGGCGTCGTTGGGCATGTTGATGGTTTTCGAGATCGCGCCCGAGATGAACGGCTGCGACGCCGCCATCATGCGGATGTGGCTCTCGACCGAGAGATAGCGTTTTCCGGTGCGCCCGCAGGGATTGGCGCAATCGAACACCGGCAGATGCTCGTTTTTGAGATGCGGCGCGCCCTCAAGCGTCATCGCGCCGCAGACATGGATATTGGCCGCGTCGATTTCTCCCTTGGTGAAGCCGAGGAAGGACAGCAGGTCGAAGCTCGGGTCGTCGAGCTTTTCCGCCGGGACTTTCAGTTCGTTGACCAGATAATCCGAGCCGAGGCCGAATTTGTTGAAGACGAATTTGATGTCGAAGGCGCCCGGCAAGGCCTTGGCGATTTCGGCCAGCTTTTCCGACGAAAAACCTTTGGCGGCGAGGGTCGTCTCGTTGACGCCGGGCGCCTGTTTCAGGTTGCCGTGGCCGACCGCGAAAGCCTCGATCTCGCCGATCTGGGCTTCGCCGTAGCCGAGCGCCCGCAGGCCTTCCGGCACGGCGCGGTTGATGATCTTGAAATAGCCGCCGCCGGCGAGCTTCTTGAATTTCACCAGAGCGAAATCGGGCTCGATGCCGGTGGTGTCGCAATCCATCACCAGACCGATGGTGCCGGTCGGGGCGACCACGCTGACCTGCGCGTTGCGATAGCCGTGCTTTTCGCCAAGCTCCAGCGCCTTGTCCCAGGCCGCGCGGGCGTGGACGACCAGGTCCTGATCGGGGCAGGAGGCGGCGTCGAGCGCCACCGGCGTCACCGCGAGGCCCTCGTAATCCTCGTTCTGGCCATGGGCGGCGCGGCGATGGTTGCGGATGACCCGCAGCATGGCGCCGGAATTTTCGGCGTAGCGGGCGAAGGCGCCGCGCTCTTTCGCCATTTCCGCCGAAGTGGCGTAGCACACGCCGGTCATGATCGCCGACAGCGCGCCGCACAGGCTGCGGCCTTCGCGGCGAGTCATAGGCGAGGCCCGAGGACATCAGCAGCCCGCCGATATTGGCGAAGCCGAGGCCGAGCGTGCGGTAGTCGTAGGAAAGCTGGGCGATGGCGCGCGAGGGGAATTGCGCCATCAGCACCGAGATTTCCAGCACCACGGTCCACAGCCGCACCGCGTGCTCATAGGCCGCGACGTCGAATTTTTTCGTCTCCGGATCGCGGAACTGCAACAGGTTCAGCGAGGCGAGATTGCAGGCCGTGTCGTCCAGGAACATATATTCGGAGCACGGATTGGAGGCGCGGATTTCGCCGCCCGCCGGGCAGGTGTGCCAGTCGTTGATCGTGGTGTGGAATTGCAGGCCGGGATCGGCCGAGGCCCAGGCGGCATAGCCGATCTTTTCCCACAGGTCGCGGGCGGCGACGGTCTTGGCGACCTTGCCGTCGATGCGGCGGGTTAGATTCCACGGCCCATCCTGCTCCACCGCGCGTAAGAAACCGTCGGTGACGCGCACCGAATTGTTGGAGTTCTGGCCGGAAACGGTCAGATAGGCTTCCGATTGCCAGTCGGTGTCATATTCGGGCAGGTCGAATTCCCGGAATCCCTGCTTGGCGTACTGGATCACGCGCTTGATGAAACTGTCCGGGCATTGGGCGCGGCGGGCGAGCTTGATCTCGCGTTTCAGCGCCGGGTTTTTTTCGGGGTTGAAGCAATCGTCGCCCGAGCCCTCGCAATTCACCGCGGCCTTGAACACCGCCTTCATGTGCTTGCGCATGATTTTCGAGCCGGCGACCAGAGCCGCGACCTTTTCCTCCTCGCGCACCTTCCAGTCGATGAAGGCTTCGATGTCGGGGTGGTCGACGTCCACCACCACCATTTTGGCGGCGCGCCGCGTGGTGCCGCCCGACTTGATCGCGCCGGCCGCGCGGTCGCCGATCTTCAGGAAGGACATCAGGCCGGAGGACTTGCCGCCGCCGGAAAGCCTTTCGTTTTCGGAGCGCAGCGACGAGAAATTGGCGCCGGTGCCGGAGCCGTATTTGAACAGGCGCGCCTCGCGCACCCACAGGTCCATGATGCCGCCCTCGTTGACGAGGTCGTCCTTGACCGACTGGATGAAACAGGCGTGGGGCTGCGGGTGCTCATAGGCGGATTCGGAGGCCTTGAGCACGCCGGTGTCGTAGTCGACGAAGAAATGGCCCTGGCCGGGGCCGTCGACGCCATAGGCCCAATGCAGGCCGGTGTTGAACCATTGCGGCGAATTGGGCGCGGCGATCTGGCGCGCCAGCATGAAGCGCATTTCGTCGAAAAAGGCCTGGGCGTCTTCTTCCGTGTTGAAATAGCCGCCCTTCCAGCCCCAATAGGTCCAGGCGCCAGCGAGCCGGTCGAACACCTGCTTGGCCGAAATCTCGCCGCCGAGACGCTCCTTTTCGGGGAGTTGGGCCAGCGCCGCCTCGTCGGGGACCGAGCGCCACAGGAACGAGGGGACGGAATTTTCCTCGACCCGCTTGAGCCGGGCGGGAACCCCGGCCTTGCGGAAATATTTCTGGGCCAGCACGTCGCAGGCGACCTGGCTCCAGGCCGCCGGAACCTCGATCCCGTTCTGGGAGAAGACGGTCGAGCCGTCCGGGTTGCGGATTTCGCTCTTGGTCTCGCGGAACTCGATCGCTTGATAGGGAGATTGTCCCGCCTTGGTGTAGAGCCGCTCGATCCTCATCATTTCCCCCGGTTTGCGTCTGGCGCCGCCGCGCCACAAATTTATGAACTCGCGTATGGGGCCGAAGGCGCCGCATGAGTCATCGACCCGGGGGAATCCCCCGGCCGGACCAGACGAACGCCTTAGCCACACGACATGAAATGAAAGCTGCGCGAAAACGCGGCTTTGGGGCGCGCGTCCGTCACTCCCGGCGCTCGTTTGGCCGCGCGCCCCTCGTTGCGATCGGGCTTGAGCCTTGCAACTTCGGGGTGGTCGGCGACGGCGCCGGAATGAAATGAGTTAAATCCAGCCAGCGAAAAACGTCAAGATATTGCGTCAAAATTTCGACATACCACTAGAATTTGAGGATTGTGGGGAAAATTTCAACCAAATCTTAAGAAAGAATTTGCAATCGCCGACCTGTTGGCGCAGCCACAATCTCGCCTTATTCACAGACCGAGCAAGGGTCTGAAAAGCGGCAGAATAATGCTCGTGAAGGCGCCGTTGAGGCCCATGGCGATTCCCGCAAAAGCCCCGGCGGTCGAATCGATCTGGAAGGCGCGGGCGGCGCCGACGCCGTGCGAGGCGAGCCCGGCGGCCATGCCGATCGCCGCCGGGTCGGTGATTCGCAGCGCGCGCATCAGGGGCGTGAGGATGATCGCGCCGAACACGCCGGTCGCGATCACCAGGGACGCGGTGAGAAAGGGCGCGCCGCCGAGCTTTTCGGCAAGGCCCATGGCGATCGGGGAGGTGACCGATTTCGGCGCCAGCGACGCCACGATTTCATGCGGCGCGCCGAGAACCTTCGCGATTCCCACCGCGCTGACGATGGCGACGAGCGAGCCGACGCCGAGCGAAGCGGCGATCGGCAGCGCCGTTGCGCGCACCCGCTCGAAATTGCGATAGAGCGGCACGGCCAGGGCGACCGTCGCCGGGCCGAGCAGGAAATGGATGAACTGCGCGCCGGCGAAATAGGTCTCGTAGCTGGTTCCGGTCGCCTTCAGCGCCAGGATGATCAAAATCGCCGCCAGGGCGACGAGATTGGCCGCCGGATGGCGGTTGCAGGCGATCGAGATGCGATCGGCGACGAGGTAAGCCACGAGGGTCAGGGTCAGCCAGGACAAAGGGCTGGCGGCGAGATAGACCCAGACTTCCGGGTGCGGCTTGAGCAGCGAGGGGATCATGACGCGCTCCGGGCGAGCAGGCGGAAGGTGAGGGCGGTCACGGCCTGGGCGAGGGCGGTGGACAGGGCCACCGCGAGAATCAGGGTCAGCGCATTGGCGGCCAAAATGTCGAAATAGCGCATCAGCCCGACCGAGGCCGGCACGAACAACAAGGAAAGGTGGCCGAGCAGGCCGTCGGCGGCGGCGCCGAGTTTTTGGGGAACCGCGCGCGCGCCGGCGCCGCCGCGAAGCGCCAGAAGGGCGAACAGCATGAACATGCCGAGCACCGGGCCGGGCAGGGGCAGGGCGAAGGCGTGGACCAGGAACTCCCCGGCCAGTTGGCAGGCCAATATGCCGGCGAAGGCGGCGACCATCGAAATCTCCATTCGGCAGGGACAGGCGTTCAGCCTCGGCGGAGCGCCACGGTAGAACAAGGAACGACTGGACAGAAGGTCGCGACGCGGCCATATTCCGCGCCAATTGTCGTCGGCGGGGCGAAAACGGGATCAAGCGCGATGAAATGGCTCGTCGAATTTCTCACCTGGTGGAACGGGCAGACGCTCAACACGCGGCTCCACACCTGGCTTTATGGCGAGCGCGTCGGCGAGGACCAGTTCGGCAATATCTATTATCGCTTCCGCAATGGCGAGATCGACAAGGCGCTTGGCTTCAACCGCCGCTGGGTGATCTTCAACGGCGAGAGCGAAGGCTCCAAAGTTCCGCCCGGCTGGTACGGCTGGCTCCACCACATGACCGACGAGCTCCCCACCGAGACGGATTACCAGCCGCGTGAATGGGAAAAGCCCTATGTCCCCAACCAGACCGGCACGCCCAACGCCTGGCGTCCGCAGGGCTCGACCCTCGCCTCCGGGACGCGGCCGCAGGCCACGGGGGACTATCAGGCCTGGTCGCCCGAAGCGTGAAGCGCGGGCTGTGACGCGCTGCTCCGGGGTTCCATCGCAATCATGAGGTTTTTCCGTTCCTTCTTCCCGGTTCTGGCGGCCCTGTGCGCGCTGGCGGCTTCCGCGCGCGCCGACGAGATCCGCAATCCGACCGCGGTTTTCGCCGGCCTCGACAAGATCACTGGCCGCATCACCACGTTTGACGTCGCCATCGACGAGACGGTGCAGTTCGGCACGCTGCAGATCACGCCGCGCGTCTGCCTCACCCGCCCCCAGACCGAAACGCCGCTGACCGATGGCTTCGTCCAGGTCGACGACGTCGAGAACGGGAAGATGCAGCGGATCTTTTCCGGCTGGATGTTCTCGGCCAGCCCGGGCCTCCATGGCGTGGAGCATCCGGTTTTCGACGTCTGGCTGAAGGATTGCGTTGGCGGCAAGGAAGTCACGCCCTCGCCGGCGAACGCCGCGCCCGAGGTCAATCGCGCGCCGCCGCCCAACGCCACACCGGAGCCGGCCGAGGGCGCCCCCGCCGGCAAGGCGCGCCGCACCATCCAGCCGGCGGAGCCGGTCGAGCCGTCCATCGACAGCCTGCCGCCGAGCCCGCCCGACGTCGATTCGCCCGAACTGCAGAACCCGGGCGCGCAGTCGCCCGATGAGGAATCTCCCGGGCCCCAAGCGCCCGAGGCCCAACCACCCGAGACCGAGGCGCCCCCGCCGCCGGCCCCCGCGCCGCACGGGCGGGGCGCGAGAAGGCCCGCCCCGGAGCAGCCGTCGGCCGGTCCGGGCGAGGATCTCGGGCCGCCGGTCGAGGTCGGACCGGCGCCGGGCATGCGCGGCGAAGGCGAGCCGATCGCGCCGCCGGCGCAGCCCCCGCGCTCCAAACATTCGAAGCACAAGCGCCAGCCGCCGCCAAACCCGGACGCCGAGCCCATTCCGCCGGCCGACATCCCCGCGCCCGCGCCGCAACCGGATCCACAGCCGTCCGGCCCGCAGAATCTGCTCAAGAACCTGCCCTTCATGCATTGAAACAAGCGTCAGGCGCCGCGCGCGAGAGCCAGAATGGCCTCCGGCGCGGCGTTGGCGTCGAGGGCGTGAAAATCGCCCGGTTTCGCCAGCGCGGCGTCGAGCCTGCGCAGGTAATCGGCGCGCGGGATTTCGATGGCGCCGAGGCTTTCGAGATGCGGCGTGACGAACTGGGCGTCGAGCAGGGAAAAGCCGCCACACCGGAGGCGCGCCACGAGAAAAGTCAGGCAGATTTTCGAGGCGTCGGTGGCGCGATGGAACATGCTTTCGCCGAAAAAGGCGCCCCCAACGCCAGGCCGTAAAGCCCGCCGACCAGTTCGTCGCCGCGCCAGGCCTCGACGGTGTGGACGAATCCCATCTCGAACAATTCGTGAAATAATGTCGCGATGGTCTTGTTGATCCAGGTCTTTTCACGCCCGGGCCGGCTTTCGGCGCAGCCTGTGAGCACGGCGCCGAAATCGGTGTCGACGCGGATGTCGAATTTTTCCGCCCTGATCGCCTTGGCGAGGCTTTTCGAGACGATCAGGCCATCGAGGGGAAAAATCCCGCGTTCGCGCGGGTCGAACCAGTGCAGATATTCGGCGTCCGCCTCCTCGGCCATCGGGAACAGGCCGGCGGCGTACGCGCGCAGGAGGATGCGCGGCGTGATCGGTTCGGGCTTGGGCGGAGGCGGCGGGCGCATGGTCCATTGTCGCCGCTGACGAAGGCCGGGACAAATTCTTTTTGCCTGGACACCCGATCCAGAAACTCCCGCCGCAGGGACGCATCGTCTGGATCGGTCGGTCAAAAAGAAGCCGCCCGATGGCGGCTTCCCCTGAACGATGTGGCGACGGCGGCCTAGTCCAGACGCCGGGAGATCGGATTGCGGCGCCAACCGATCAATCCAACGCCCGCCAAGCCCAACAGCATCATCGCCCATGTCGCGGGCTCCGGAACCGTCGTGATCGCGTATCCGGTCGCGGTCAGCGTCACGTACGAAGGGTAATAACTGGCGAACACTCCGTCGGAGCCAGTTCCGGCGGGATCGGCTTGACGCGGCAGCGGATCGAAGAAGAAACCATTGTTCAAGGCGCCGTTCACGCCCGCGAGTATGCCGCTGTAGTTCCCCACAGACCCGGGGACCGACGCCGGAACGAAGGTGTTCGTCGTCGTGTCGTAACCGAAATAGACGTAGGCGCCGTTGTCGCCGGCCAAGCCATTGACGAATGACAAGTTGTAGGTCGATCCATCCAAGGTGACGCTGAAGCTGGAGAGATCCGCGTAGCTCAGCACGCCGCTATCCGACGAATCATAGCTGAAGGAGCCATAAGCCACCACGGCGTCGCTTTGGTCGGTGAATGTGAAATTGTCGACGATCGTCGCCGCGCTCGCTCCGGAGACGGCTCCCGCCAGGGCCAGGCCGGCGAGGATTGCACGGATGCGGTTTTTCATTTTCTTGCTCCGTCAATTGAATTCGAGCATTGCTGCTTAGTAAAGCAACCAATCTTCCTTTTGGGAAGGCGCGAAGCATGCGGGAAAATAACCTAAAGTACATAGCGCGAGATGTGGTTATCTTTGCGTCAACAGAACCATGAGCGGTCGAGGGAAAAAGGAAGCTTTTCATCGGCGCCAAGCAAAGACGTGCAAGCGGTCTACGCCGACGGGGATTCGCCGCCAGATCCGCCCTGCGCCCTGCGCTCTCTTTTTCATCGACGCGGCGGCTCCTATATTGGCGGAAGCCCGTGAGGATTCGCATGATCCACAAAATTGTCGCCGCCGTCGTTCTCGCCTCCTTCGCCGCCCCGCTCCACGCCGAGACGGCGCGTCAGCCGCCCGGTTCGGAAACGCAGATCACATTGAGTTTCGCGCCGGTGGTCAAAAAGGCGGCCCCGGCCGTGGTCAATGTCTACGCCCAGCGCGTCGAGCGCGCGCCGCGGCGCAGCCCCCTGTTCGACGACCCGATTTTCAGGCGCTTTTTCGGCGAGGGCGTGCGGCCAGGCGGGGCGACCGCGCAATCGCTCGGCTCGGGCGTGATCGTCGATCCTTCCGGCCTCGTCGTGACCAACAACCACGTCATCGAGGACATGAACGAGGTCAAGGTGGCGCTTGCCGACCGGCGCGAGTTTCCCGCCGACATCCTGCTGCGCGACTCGCGCAGCGATCTCGCGATCCTGCGGATCAAGGCCGCCAGGGACGCGACCTTTCCGGTGCTGCAATTGGGCGACTCGGACGCCATCCAGGTCGGCGACCTCGCTCTGGCGATCGGCGATCCCTTCGGCGTCGGCCAGACCGTGACCCAGGGCATCGTCTCGGCCCTGGCGCGCACCGAGACCGGCATTTCGGACTACGGCTTCTTCATCCAGACCGACGCCGCGATCAATCCCGGCAATTCCGGCGGCGCGCTGGTCGATATCAACGGGCGGCTGATCGGGATCAATGCGGCGATTGTGTCGCAAACGGGCGGCTCGGTCGGCATCGGCTTCGCCATTCCGGTCAATATGGTGAAAAGCGTCCTGGCCACCGCCAAGGCGGGCGGCAAGGAAGTCCACCGGCCCTGGCTCGGCGCGACCTTGCAGAATCTCAACCGCGACATCGCCGATTCCCTCGGGCTGGTCCGGCCGGCCGGCGCTCTGGTCGCCGAGGTCGATCCGCGCGGTCCGGCGGCGGAAGGCGGGCTGAAACAGGGCGACGTCATCGTCGCCGTGGACGGCAGGGAGGTCTATGACTCGGGCGGCGTCGGCTATCGCCTCGGCGACAAGCCGATCGGCGGCGTCGCCTCGCTCTCGGTCCTGCGCAACGGCAAAAGCGAGATCGTGCCGCTGAAACTGACCGCCGCGCCGGAGCGCCCGCCGCGCGACCAGCTCACCATCGGCGGCTCCTCGCCCTTCGCCGGGGCGACCGTGGTCAATATTTCCCCGGCGACGATCGAGGAATTCTCCATCGCCCATGCGACGGAGGGCGTCGCCGTGATCGGCGTGCAGGACGGCAGTCCCTCCGCCATGGTGGGCCTCCAGAAGGACGACATCGTGCTTTCGCTGAACGGCGAAAAAATCCATACCACCCGCGACCTCCAGCGCGTCGCCGGGCAGAATCCCTATGTCTGGAGGCTCCAGATCGACCGCGGCGGCCAGGTGGTCACCAGCGTGATCGGGGGGTGATCTGGCGCGACCAACGATTGCGCCTTTCGGGCTTGCCGAAATTCATTCGTCGCCGTTCATCCGCTCGCGGATGATGCGCGCATCGTAATTTTCGCCCGCCGACATGGCGCAGATGCGCGAAAGCCGGGCATGGTCCAGGCCGGTTTCGCGGGCCCAGGCGTTGAACGCCGCCTGCGCCGCCGCGAGATCGCGTTTGGAGTTCGCCTTGTCGGAAATCCCGACGCCCGCCTCGCGCAAGGCGGCCACCACGTCGCGCGACAGGATGAAGGCGTCCCAGCCGATGAAGCGCAGGAAATATTGTCCGGTCATGCCGCCGAGCCGCGCGCCGTTGCGGGCGAGAAAAGCGAGCAGGCCGATTTCGTCGTCCGGCGGCCAGGCGGCGAGAAAGCGGGCGAACGAGTCATGCTCCTTCGCGACGCGGCTGACGAAAAACGCATTCTCGCGCACGGCGGCGATCTTCGCGCCGTTACGCACGATGCGCTGGTCGCGCGCCAGCCTTTCCCAGAATTCATCCGGCTCGAAACATAATCGCTTAGGCGAAAAGCCCAAAAACGCCTGTTCGAAGCCGGGCCATTTCTGGTCGATCACCCGCCAGACGAACCCCGAGCAGAAAATGCGCCGGGTCATTTCGGCGAGAACGCGGTCGTCAGGCGTTCGCGCCAGCGCCGCATTGTCCGTCGGCTTCGGCAGCAGTTCGGCGAGGGCGGCCGCGCCGCCCTTGCGCTTTTCCGCCCGCGCGCGGATGGCCGCGAAGCTTTCGGCCATGGCTCACCGCTTGGTGTTGTCGGCGGTCTGGCCGAACAGGACCTTTTTCTCCTCCTCATTCATCGGCTGCTGCGGACGGACGCGGTCGCCGATCTCATAGGCGCGCTTGACGGCGGCGCGGTCGCGGATCGCGTCGAACCAGCGGCGCAGGTCGGGGAAATCGTCGAGAGTCTGGCCCTGGTTCTTCCACGGGACGATCCACGGATAGGAGGCCATGTCGGCGATGGAATATTCGCCGGCGATGAAGCCGCCGCGGTCGCGGGTTTTCGCCAGCTGGCGGTCGAGCACGCCATAGAGCCGGTTGGTCTCCTTGCGGTAGCGGTCGATGGCGTAGGGGATTTTCTCCGGCGCGTAGATCGCAAAATGATGGTTCTGCCCGGCCATCGGGCCAAGCCCGCCCATCTGCCAGTAAAGCCATTGCAGAACGTCATATTTTCCCCGCGTCGTCCGGGGCAGGAATTTTCCGGTCTTTTCCGCCATATATTCGAGAATGGCGCCGGATTCGAAAATCGCGATCGGCGCCCCGCCGTCCGCCGGCGCATGGTCGACGATCGCCGGCATGCGGTTGTTGGGGGCGATTTTCAGGAAATCGGGCTTGAACTGGTCGCCGGCCCCGATATTGACCGGGCGGATCTCGAAGGGCAGCCCGGCTTCTTCGAGGAAGATCGTGATCTTGTGGCCGTTGGGCGTCGGCCAGTAAAAAAGTTCGATCATGGTCGCCTTTCCAGTCTTTTGGGATTAGCCTGCGTCGCGCGATATTGTTGGAAATCCCCGCGGGCTTGTCCATGCCGAAAATTTTTCGCGCCATCGGCGCCATGACCGGCACGTCGATGGACGGCGTCGATCTCGCCCTTCTCGAGACCGACGGCCGTCAGGTTCTGGAATTCGGACCCACCGCCTCTTTTCCCTTTTCGGACGGGGAGCGCGCCCTGCTGCGCGCGGCGATGGACGCCGCCCGGTTTCTGGGCCGCCGCGACGAGCGGCCGGGTCCGCTCAAGGACGCCGAGGACTTGATCACCCGCCGCCATGTCGAGGCGATCGGCGATTTCCTGGCCAGGGAACATATCAACCCGGAGTCGGTCGACGTCATCGGCTTCCACGGCCAGACCGTGCTGCACCGGCCCGAGCGGGGCATGACCGTCCAGATCGGCGACGGCCCGGCGCTCGCCCGCGCCATAGGGATCGACGTTGTCCACGACCTGCGCGCCGCCGATATGGCGGCGGGCGGGCAGGGGGCGCCGCTGGTCCCCGTCTATCACCGCGCTCTGGCCGAAGCCTCGGGCGCGGTCCTGCCTTTGCTTTTCGTCAATATCGGCGGGGTCGCCAATTTCACTTATGTCGCGCAGGGCCGGGACCCGATCGCCTGCGACGCCGGCCCCGGCAACGCCTTGCTGGACGATCTGATGTTTTCCCGCACCGGCGCGGCGATGGACACGGATGGGGCCTGCGCTTTGTCGGGCGACGTGGACGAGGGGGCGCTGGCGGCGCTCATGTCCCATTGCTATTTCTCACAAAAGCCCCCCAAATCTCTGGATAGAAACGCTTTTTCATCGAAGCCGGTTTCCGGCCTGTCCACCCCCGACGCCGCCGCGACGCTGGCCGCCTTCACCGCTTCCGGCATTCTCGCCCACCTGAAATTTCTGCCCGAGGCGCCGCGCATGATCATCCTGAGCGGCGGCGGCGCGCGCAATCCGGCCATCGTCCAGGCTCTGGCGCGGCGCGCGCCAGAGCCTGGACAACTGGCGGTGCGCCGCGCCGAGGATTTCGGCTGGGACTCGCAGGCGATCGAAGCCCAGGCCTTCGCCTTTCTCGCCGTGCGTTCGGCCAAGGGCCTGCCCCTGACCTTCCCGACCACGACCGGCGTGAGCGAGGCGATCAGCGGCGGCGCGCTGGCCTGGGCGGGTTAACCGGCTTTCAGTTCTTGCCTTGGCGAGGTTTTTTCTGTAATCAAGCGGGAATCCCAACAGCGTCCGCATTTCAGGAGTGTCGCCGAATGGCTCGCGTCACCGTCGAAGACTGTATCGAAAAGGTCGAGAACCGCTTCGATCTCGTGCTGCTCGCCAGCCATCGCGCGCGGATGATCTCCTCGGGCTCGCCGATCACCCTGTCGCGCGACAACGACAAGAATCCTGTCGTGGCGCTGCGCGAAATCGCCGAAGGAACCGCCGCGCCCGAGGACCTCAAGGAAGATTTCATCCACTCGCTGCAGAAACATGTCGAAGTGGACGAACCCGAGGAGGAGGTCGTTCCCACTTTGGCCACGCCGGTCGGCGAGACGGGCGGCGACGTCCAGTTCGACCGCATGACCGAGGAAGACCTGCTGCGCGGCCTGGAAGGCCTGGTTCCGCCGGCCGAAACCGACGACGATTCGGAATAGGTTTGGCGCAGGATTCGCCAAAGCCTCCCGCGCCTCCCGCGCGGGAGGCTTTTATTTCGGCGCGCTGGCGAAAATGCGCGCTTGCCCGGAGCCCTTGCCGGGCCGATATTAGCGGCGTGAAACCGCGGCAAGGAGAATTTCGTCGGCATGATGCGGCAATACGAACTCGTCGATCGCGTTCGCAGATATAATCCGCATACCGACGAAGACCTGCTCAACCGCGCCTATGTCTACGCCATGCGGGCGCACGGCCAGCAGAGACGCGCCTCGGGCGATCCCTATTTCACCCATCCGCTCGAAGTCGCGGCGATCCTCACCGAATTGCGGCTCGACGACGCCACCATCGTCGCCGCCGTGCTGCATGACACGATCGAGGACACCGGCGCCACCAAGGCCGATATCGACAATCTGTTCGGGCCGGAGATCGGCAGCCTGGTCGATGGCCTGACCAAGCTGAAAAAGCTCGATCTCGTCTCCAAGCGCGCGGCGCAGGCCGAGAATTTCCGCAAGCTTCTGCTCGCCATTTCCGAGGACGTGCGGGTGCTGCTGGTCAAGCTCGCCGACCGGCTGCACAATATGCGGACGCTGCATTACGTCTCGCCGGAAAAACGCGCCCGCATCGCGGAGGAAACGCTGGACATCTATGCGCCGCTCGCCGGGCGCATGGGCATGCAGAACCTGCGCGACGAACTGGAAAACCTCTCGTTCAAATATCTGATGCCCGAGGCCTTCGCCATGGTCTCGACGCGGCTGCAGGATTTGCGCGAGACCAACCGCGAATTGATCAGGACGATCGAAAGGGAGCTGACCGAGGAGCTGGCGCGGCGCGGCATCGAGGCGGAAGTGCGCGGGCGGCAGAAACAGCCCTATTCGGTCTGGTCCAAGATGGAGCGCAAGTCGCTCGCCTTCGAGCAATTGTCGGATATTTTCGGCTTCCGCGTCGTCGTCGGCGACACCGACGAGTGCTATCGGGTGATCGGCGTGGTGCACACCAAATGGCCGATGGTGCCGGGGCGGTTCAAGGATTACATCTCGACCCCCAAGCAGAACGATTACCGCTCGATCCACACCACCGTGGTCGGGCCGGGCCGCCAGCGAGTCGAACTTCAGGTGCGCAATCGCGACATGCACGACATCGCTTGTTTCGGCATCGCCGCCCACGCGCTTTACAAGGACGGCCGCGAAGCGCCGGCGCCTGCGCTCTCGCACGAAAGCAACGCCTATCGCTGGCTCAAGCGCACCATCGACATGCTGGTCGAAGGGTCGAGCCCGGAGGAGTTCCTCGAGCACACCCGGCTGGAGCTGTTTCACGACCAGGTGTTCTGCTTTACCCCCAAGGGCCGGCTGATCGCTCTGCCGCGCGGCGCGACGCCGATCGATTTCGCTTACGCCGTCCACACCAATGTCGGCAATTCGGCGGTGGGCGCCAAGATCAACGGGCGGCTCGCGCCCCTGCTCGCGCCGCTCAACAATGGCGACGAGGTCGAGATCGTGCGCGCCGAGGGGCAGACCCCGCCGGCGGCCTGGGAATCGATTGCGGTCACCGGAAAAGCCCGCGCGGCGATCCGGCGCGCCACCCGCGACGCCGTGCGCGCCCAGTACGCCGGCCTGGGACGCCAGATCGTGCTGCGCGCCTTCGAGCGCGCCGGCAAGAAATTCTCCGAGGAGAAATTGCGCCCGTCGCTGCCGCGCCTCGCGCGCTCCAGCATCGAGGACGTGCTGGCGGCGGTCGGGCGCGGGGAAATGTTTTCTGGCGACGTGGTCAAGGCGGTCTATCCCGAGTTCAAGGAAGAGCGGAAGGCGCCCGCGCCCGACCGCAAAGATCCCGGCTGGTTCCGCTTGCAGAAGGCGCAAGGGGTCGAGTTCAAGTCGCCGGGCGCGGCCAGCTCCGCTTTGCCGATCCGCGGCCTCCAGGGCGACCTGCCGGTGAGCTTCGCGCGCTATGGCGCGGTGCCTGGCGACCGCATCGTCGGCATCATGACGCCGGGCGAGGGGATCACGGTCTATCCCATCCAGTCGCCGTCGCTCGAAGCCTTCGACGACCAGCCCGAACGCTGGCTCGACGTGCGCTGGGACATCGAGGATTCCCAGGCCCTGTTCCCGGCCAGGATCATCGTCGCGGCGATCAACGAGCCGGGCAGCCTCGGCGCGGTGGCGACGCTGATCGGCGAGCAGGGCGCCAATATCGACGACGTCACTTTCAACAAGAAATCCCCGGACTTCCGCGAGATGATCATCGACATTCAAGTCTTTGACCTGAAGCATCTCAACGATATTCTGTCGCGCCTGAAGCTTCTGCCGATGATCCACAGCGTCGAGCGGGTGATCGGGTGAACGACGCGCCGCGACATAAGAACGGCCGCCGCGTCATTGCCGGCGAAGAGAGGGATTCCATGCCGGAGGGGCCTATCCCCCGGGACGCCGGCGCGCGGGGGCAGGCGGTCCTGAAAATCGATCTCGACGCCCTGGCCGGCAACTGGCGCCTGCTCGCCGCGCGCGCCCAAGGTGGAGCAAGGCACGCGGAATGCGCGGCGGTGATCAAGGCCGACGCCTATGGGCTCGGCGTCGCGCCGGTCGCCCGCGCGTTGCTGGAAGAAGGCTGCGCGACCTTTTTTGTCGCGCATTTGAGCGAAGGCCGGGAGCTGCGCCGTATCGCGCCGGAGACGCGCATTTTCATTCTCAACGGCCTGCCGCCGCGATCCGCGCCGCTTTTCGTCGCCTCGCGCCTGATCCCGGTGCTCGGCTCGTTGCCGGAAATCGTGGAATGGGTCGATTTCTGCCGCGCCGAGGGCGCGCGCCATCCGGCGGCGCTCCATATCGACACCGGGATGAACCGGCTCGGCCTGCCCGCCGCCGACCTTTTTTCCGCCCGAGCGCTGATGGCCGATTGCGAGCTGGTCCTGGCGATGAGCCATTTCATTTCGGCCGAGGACCCTTCGTCGCCGCGCAGCCGCCGCCAGATCGAACGTTTCGAGCAGGCCCGCGCCGAATTGCCGCCGGCGCCCGCCTCGCTGTGCAATTCCTCGGGCATGTTTCTCGAAGCGGAGCCCTTTCTCGACCTCTGCCGGCCGGGCTATGCGCTTTACGGCGGCAATCCCACGCCCGGCGCCGAAAATCCCATGCGGCGGGTGGTGGAGCTCTACACCGAAGTGCTTCAGGTCCGCGACGTCGCGGCGGGCGAAACCGCCGGCTATAACGCGCGCTGGACCGCGCCCTCCCGTCGGCGCCTCGCCACCATCAATCTGGGCTACGCCGACGGTTTTCTGCGCAGCGGGTCGGAAGCTTCGCCCGGCGTCCATGTCTTCGCCGGCGGCCAGTTCTGCCCGGTGGTCGGCCGCATCTCGATGGACCTCGCGATCGTCGACATCAGCGAAACCGACCCGTTGCAGCGCGGCGACAGCGTCGAGATCCTGGGGCCGCATATCCCGGTCGACGCGCTGGCGAAACAATCCGGCACGATCGGCTATGAAATCCTGACTCGCCTCGGCCCACGCTTCCGCCGCGATTATATGCGCGGCGGAAAAGTTATGAAAAACCCTCAGGATAAGGAAAGTTCCTTATCCTGAGAACGAGGCCGAATAGCTCGAAAATCGGCCTTGGCCGCAATGGGTCGAGCTCAATGGCCGGTCAGATTGGCCTTGGCGCGCGCCCACCAACCGGTGCGTTTCGGCTTGTCGGGATCGGCCTCGGTGATGACCGGCAGCTCTGGCTGGGTCGGCGGAGCCGGTCGCGCAGGCTCCGGCGCCGCTTGGACGGACGGCTCCGGCGCTGGCGCGGAGACGGTCGCCGCCGGGGCTGGCGCTTTCGTTTGCGCGGCCTCGACTTCGGGCGCGGCTTGGGGCGCAGCTTCCGGCGCCTCGGCCTGCGCGGGCTCCGTTGTCCAGGACGGCAGCGGCGCGAAATCCGGCTCGTCGGCCAGGGTCTCGATCAGGGCGTCGCCGCCTTCCGCCGCCGAGGCCGATTCGTCGCCCGCCCCCTCGCTCTTGCGCCAGTCGCCGGCGAATTCGACGGTTTCGGCGTCCGACCGGCCGCGGCCGCGCCGCCGCCAGCCGCCGCGGCCGCGGCGGCGCTCCTCGCGGGCCGCATTCTCGCCGGCTTCGTCCTCGGCGGCGCGCGCCACCGGGAACTCGTCCGAAATTTCGACAACCGATTCAAGGCCTTCATCGGAAGGCTGCGGCGCATTGGCGTCCACGCCGGTCGCTTCGCGATCGAAACCGCGGCCCCGGCCGCGACGGCGACGGCGGCGGCGGCGGGCTTCGGCCTCGCCCCGTTCCTCGGCGCTTTCCGCCTCCCCAGTTTCGGCGGCTTCGCTCTCGATCTCCTCCAGTTCGGCCTCGAGTTCGGCCTCGCCAATCGGCTCGGCGTCCTCGATGGGACGGCGCGGATCGAACCGGCGCGCCGGGTCGGAGAGCCCGGCGGCGGGCTCGCCGCGCTCAAGCGCGTGATAGGCGCCGCCGGTGAGGGAATCGTCGGCCGCGACGGTCACGGAAACGCCGAAGCGCTCCTCGATCAGCCGCAGAAGCGAACGCTTGTGGTTCAGGATATAGAGCGCGATGTCGGCGCGGGTGCGCAGGACGATGTTGTGCGAGGCGCTCTTGATCAGCGCGTCCTCGAGGACGCGCATCACATGGACGGCGACCGAGGCGGTGGAGCGCACGGTGCCGGCGCCGGCGCAATGCGGGCAGGCTACCGAAGAACCTTCCAGCACGCCGGTGCGGATGCGTTGGCGCGACATTTCCAGAAGGCCGAAATGGGAGATGCGGCCGACCTGGATGCGCGCGCGGTCGTCCTTCAGCGCCTCCTTCAGCCGACGCTCGACCGCACGGTTGTTGCGGCTTTCCTCCATGTCGATGAAATCGACCACGATCAGCCCGGCGAGGTCGCGCAGGCGCAGCTGGCGCGCGACTTCATCGGCGGCTTCGAGATTGGTGCGCAGCGCCGTGTCCTCGATATTGTGCTCGCGGGTCGAGCGGCCCGAGTTCACGTCGATGGCGACCAGCGCCTCGGTCTGGTTGATGACCAGATAGCCGCCGGATTTCAGTGTGACCTGATTGTGGAACAGGGCGTCGAGCTGGGATTCCGCGCCCCATTTGGCGAAGATCGGCTGCGGATCGCGGTAATGATGCACGTTCTTGACATGGGACGGCATCAGCAGGCGCATGAAATCGCGCGCCTCCCGGTAACCGTCCTCGCCGGCGACCACGACTTCGTCGATGTCCTTGTTGTAGAGATCGCGGATGGCGCGCTTGATCAGCGAGCCTTCCTCATAGACCAGCGCCGGGGCGACCGAGGTGAGCGTCAGTTCGCGGACCTGCTCCCACATGCGCATCAGATATTCGAAATCGCGCTGAACTTCCTGCTTGGTGCGCGAGGCGCCCGCCGTGCGCAGGATGACGCCCATGCCCTCCGGCACGTCGAGATCCTGAGCGATCTCCTTGAGGCGCTTGCGGTCGGTGGCGTCGGTGATCTTGCGGGAAATCCCGCCGCCGCGCGCGGTGTTGGGCATCAGCACCGAATAGCGGCCGGCGAGCGACAGATAGGTGGTCAGGGCGGCGCCCTTGTTGCCGCGCTCCTCCTTGACGACCTGGATCAGCAGCACCTGCCGGCGGCGGATGACTTCCTGGATCTTGTATTGACGGCGCAGGCGCGGGGCGCGGTAATGGGTCTCGTCCATGGCGTCGCCGCCAAGCTGCTCGACCGTTTCCTCTTCGTCCTGTTCGCCGTTCTCGCCTTCCTGGCCGCTTTCGTCTTCCCGGCCGCTCCGGCCCTGCTCGCCGGCTTCCTCGCGCCGACCGCGCGCCGTCGCCTCGTCCAGCTGCTCACGGTCGAGGAATGCGGTGGCGCGCGCCTCTTCGTCCTCGGCGCAAAGATCGGGCGCCTGTTCGCCGAACGGGGCGGCTTCCGGCGGAACGCCTTTGGCGGGTTCAGAATCGCCGGAGGCGGCCGGCGCGACCTCGTCGCCGGACTCGACCACGGCGAAGCCTTCCGGATCGTTCGCCAGTTCGCGATCCTCCTGCAGCCACTGCGGCGCTTCCGCGACCGGCGTCTCGGCCGTCTCGACAGGAATTGTTTCGGCTTCCGCCTCTTCGGCGCCGGCCTCAATCGATTCGCCCATGGCGGCGGTTTCGACGGCGGCTCCGTCCTCGGCCGCTTCGGCGCCGGCCTCGCCGGTCACGCGTTCGTCGTCATTGCCTCTGCGGCGCTCCGCGCCGCGCCGGTTGCGGCGGCTGCGGCGGCGGCCCGATTCCTCGTCCTCCTCCTCGCGGTGGGCGCGAATTTCTTCTTCGAGCAAAGCCGCGCGGTCGGCGTGGGGAATCTGATAATAGTCGGGGTGGATTTCCGAAAAGGCGAGGAATCCATGGCGATTGCCGCCATATTCGACGAAAGCGGCCTGGAGCGACGGCTCGACCCGGGTGACTTTCGCCAAGTAGATATTGCCGCGCAGCTGTTTCTTGGAAGCGGATTCGAAATCGAACTCTTCGACTCTATTTCCTCTCAGCACCACCACCCGCGTTTCTTCGGGGTGGGAGGCGTCGATAAGCATTTTGTTGGCCATTGCGAACTCGTGTTGGCAAGGCGCGGCGGCGAGCCGCGTCGGTCCGAGCGCGCGCTCCGGCGAATGGGAAAGACCCCGGCTGGAGAACGTGCGCCGCGACGCGCCGAACCGGGCGCGCCTTGCGAGATAGGGTTGCGGATACGGGTGGATTGACGGCGGGCCGCGCCGAAGCGCGGCGTGAAACGTGGGGCGCGGAACCCCACCGGCGTGAGGGCGCGCGGAGGAATGGCGAAAACAGGCTCGCTGATAAAAACACGCCGCGCCGACGCGGCGAATCGCCGAACGCATCGCCGGCGGCAGCCTTCGCGAGGCCTAGAAATCCGTCGCGAAGTTTATTTGCGAGCCCGAACAAATCTTCACCTATCCTCCAGCGCGACAGCGACGCCGGATAATGTCCAAAACGCTGACGGTCAGGACGGGCAAAACCCGGGCCGCGTCGATCTGCAGGAACGCCGGCGTGCGCGGCGGCCGGAAAGGCCATCGCCCTGTCGTTTGGCGCGAATCGCGTCGCGCCCGGACTGGAACAATCTCCTTGTAAACGATCGACCGTGGCTTTGGCAAGTTTTCCTCGCCTGTTGCCGATCGGCGACAGTCCAGGAGACCGAAAGGCCTTAATGAGGTAAATGGTCCTTAATGATTTCGTGCGTTGAGTTGGATCGCCGCTTTGCGGATCCGAACCGAAACCCAACTGAGAGCCTCTGGATCGCGACATGCGCCAGGCCACGGCCTTTCGTCTCCCGAAACGCGCCGCCATTGGCGCGGCCATAGCGCTGGCGCTCGCCGGGCCTTTCGCGCCGGCGCGCGCCCTATCCGCGCCGCCGGTCGCCATCGCCGCCCATAGCGAGGTCCAGGGCCGCGAATCCCGCCTCTCCTTCACAATGCAATCCTGCGTCCCGACCGACGCTTATCTGCTGGGCGCGCCGGCGCGCGCCGTCATCGATCTGCCCGAGGTCAATTTCCAGATTGATCCCGCCGCCGGCCAGGCGCAGCCGGCCCCGGCGGAACGCCGCCACGGCCATGTTCCGCCGCCGCCGCCGGCCGGTCTGATCGCTTCGTTCCGCTTCGGCCGGCTCGCGCCCGGCAAATCGCGCGTCGTCGCCGATCTGACCGGCCCCGCCCAGATCGTCTCCACCGGCTGCGCCCCGGTTCCGGGGGGCGTCGAACTGACCATGGTCCTCGCCCCCGCGACCGACGCCGCCTTCGGCGCGGCGACCCGCGCCGGCGCCCGCCGCCAGGCCCGCGCGGAAGAAGCCCCGGCGCCGACTCCCTCCGCTCCGGCGCCCTCGGACAAGCCTGTCGTCGTCATCGATCCCGGCCACGGCGGGGTGGACGCCGGCGCCCTGGGCCGGAATCACGCGGTCGAAAAGTTGATCGTGCTCGATTTCGCCAAGGCGCTGGGCGCGAAGCTCGACGCCGGCGGCCGTTACCGCGTCGTCTTCACCCGCGACGACGACACCTTCGTTTCGCTCGGCGAAAGAACGCGCCTCGCCCGGCGGCTCAACGCGGCCCTGTTCGTGTCGATCCACGCCGATTCCCTGCGCGGCGCGGGCGGCGATGTTTCCGGCGCAACCATCTACACCGTCTCGGACCGCGCTTCCGACGCCGAGGCCGGCCGGATCGCCGAACACGAGAACATGGCCGATTCCTCGGCCGGCGAGGAAACCACTCAGGACGCCAGCGACGTCAACGACATCCTGCTCGACCTGACCCGCCGCGAGACGCGGGCTTTTTCCGGGGTGTTCGCCCGCTCGCTCGGCGAATATTTCAAGGTCGCGGCGCGGCTCAACAAGAATCCGAGGCGCTCGGCCGGCTTCGTCGTGCTCAAGTCGCCGGACGTCCCGTCGGTCCTGCTCGAACTCGGCTATCTCTCCAACGCCAAGGACGTCGCCGACCTGACGTCGCCAGAGTGGCGCGACAAGGCTTCGGCCCAGGTCGCCACGGCGATCGACCATTACTTCGCCGAACAGCGTCCGCCCGCGGCGGCTGCCGCCCTCAAAGCGACACAAAGCGCGGGCAACTAGCGCCCGCTGCGATTGCGACCGCAACGCGCGCCAGCGCTGCGGAGAGGGCGGGGTTTGGCGCGCCGCGGGACGAGATGATATAGCCGGAGCCCGGCCCGGCGAATCCACGACATTCGGCTCGGCGCGCGGCGGAGGGCGTCGCGCGGGCCGCCGCGAAAGGTGACTGAATGCGTTTCATCGCCCGGTTCTTCGGCTTTCTCTTCGCAACGGGCGCGATCCTTTTCGTGGGCGGCGCGCTGGCGGCCGGCGTGCTGGTCTATGTCTACGCCAAGGACCTGCCGGACTATAGCCAGCTCAAGAACTACGACCCGCCGATCATGACCCGCGTCCATGCGAGCGACGGCTCGATTCTGGCGGAATACGCCCATGAGCGCCGGCTTTACCTGCCTTCCTACGCCATTCCGGCGCTGGTGAAGGACGCCTTCATCTCCGCCGAAGACAAGAATTTCTACACCCATCACGGCATCGACCCGGAAGGCGTCGTGCGCGCGGTCATGGTTCTCGCCCAGGGCGCGCGCCACATCCAGGGCGCCTCGACCATCACCCAGCAGGTCGCCAAGAACTTCCTTCTGACCAACGAGCGGTCGTTCGACCGCAAGATCAAGGAGGCCTTGCTGAGTCTGCGCATCGAGCAGGCCTATTCCAAGGACCACATCCTCGAACTCTATCTCAATGAAATCTATCTCGGCCTCGGCAATTACGGCGTCGCGGCCGCCGCGCTGAATTACTTCAACAAATCGGTCGACGAGCTGACCCTCGCGGAAGCCGCCTATCTCGGCGGGCTGCCCAAGGGCCCGAACAATTACAACCCCTTCCACAACCGCGACGCCGCGATCGCCCGGCGCAACTACGTGATCGAGCGCATGGTCGAAAACGGCTTTGTCACGCGCCAGCAGGGCGACGCGGCCATGGCCGAGCCGCTCAACGTCAATCCGCGCATGCTCTCGCCCGACACGATGGAAGCCGGCTATTTCGCCGAGGAGGTCCGCCGCGAGCTGGGCGACCGCTATGGCGACAGGAAGCTTTACGAGGGCGGCCTGTCCGTGCGCACGACCCTTGATCCCAAGATGCAGCTGATGGCGCGCAAGGCCCTGGTGGACGGGCTGGTGCGCTTCGACGAGGCGCATGGCTGGCGTGGCCCGGTCAAGCAGGTCGACATCGGGTCTGACTGGGGCCTCGCCCTGGGGCAGATTCCGGCGCTCGGCGACGTTGCGCCGTGGCGCCTCGCCGTCGTGCTCGACGCCTCCGATCCCGGCGCCCGCATCGGCCTTCAGCCGCCACGCGAGAAATCGGGCGACCTGTCACAGCAGCGCGAGACCGGAGTCATCGCCCCGGAAGGCGCCCGCTGGACCCGCAAGCGCCTGAATCAGACGCTCTCGCCGGGCGACGTGGTCTATGTCGAGGCGGTCGAGGGAAAGCGCGGGCAGTATCGCTTGCGTCAGGTGCCCGAGATTTCCGGCGCGCTGGTCGCGATGGACCCCTATACCGGCCGCGTCTTCGCCATGGTCGGCGGCTTCTCCTTCGACCAGTCGTCCTTCAACCGCGCCGTGCAGGCCTGGCGCCAGCCGGGCTCGTCCTTCAAGCCGATCGTCTATTCGGCGGCGCTCGACAATGGCTACACGCCTTCCTCGATCATCCTCGACGAGCCGATCGAGATCGTCCAGCCCAATGGCGAAGTGTGGCGGCCGGAGAATTTCGAGGAGGGTCATTACGGCCCGCACACCCTGCGCTACGGCATCGAGCATTCCAAGAACCTGATGACCGTGCGGCTCGCGCGCGACATCGGCATGCCGCTGATCGCCGAATACGCCCGCCGTTTCGGCGTCTACGACAACCTGACGCCGGTGCTCGCCATGTCGCTCGGGGCCGGCGAGACCACCCTGATGCGGATGGTCACCGCCTATTCGATGCTCGACAATGGCGGCAAGCGCATCAAGCCGACCCTGATCGACCGCATCCAGGACCGCCGGGGCCATACGATCTACCGTCACGACGACCGCGAATGCCTCGGCTGCGACGCCGAGGGCTACGATTCCGGCAATCCGCCCAGGCTCGTGGACCATAGCGAGCAGGTGATCGACCCGCTGACCGCCTATCAGATGACCTCGATCATGGAGGGCGTGATCGATCGCGGCACCGGCATATCGATCAAGGTTCTCAACCGGCATCTCGCCGGCAAGACCGGCACCACCAATGACGCCAAGGATCTCTGGTTCGTCGGCTTTTCGACGGATCTCGTGGTCGGCGTCTATCTCGGCTACGACAAGCCGCGCTCCACCGGCGCCAAGGCTCAGGCCGCGCTCTACGCCGCCCCGATTTTCCGCGACTTCATGAAAATGGCGCTCGCCGGCAAGCCGGACACCCCCTTCCGCGTGCCGCCGGGCATCAAGCTGATTTCGGTCGATCTCCACTCCGGCATGCGCTCCTCGGGCCAGGGCTCGATCATGGAGGCTTTCAAGCCTGGCACGGCCCCGCCCGACAGCTATAACGCCGGCGGCGAAGGCGCCGCGCCCGCCGCGAACGCGCCAGGCTCGGACGGCCAGGTGGGCTCAGGAACCGGCGGCCTTTACTGACGGCCTTTTGGCGCCTATATCCTCGGCCTTCGCCGCCGACAAATCGGCGGCAAGCCATCCGCCGGCGTCAGCCGGCGCCGCGCCGGTCGGCGCGGACGCCACCGGCCATCTTCAATGTCCGATGGCGTGATTTGTCCCTCATTTTTCGAATCAGGAATCGTCATGCGCGCGGAAGCCGTGTCGCTCGTAGAGCAGATCAAGCAGTCGGTCGGGCTGCTGAGGAGGCATCTTTGACGTCGAAAGCTCGACCCGCCGCCTCGCCGAACTGAACGCCAAATCCGAAGAGCCCAATTTCTGGGACGATCCCGAAAACGCGCAGAAGCTGATGCGCGAACGCACCGAGCTCGAGGATCGGCTCGGCGCGATGGAAAAAATCGAGCGCGATCTCGAGGACGCCGTCACTCTCATCGAACTGGGCGAGATGGAAGGCGACGAATCCGCCGAACTCGAAGGGATCGAGCAGCTGAAAGCCGTCAAGGCCGAGACAGGTCGTCGGCAGATCGAAGCGCTGTTCTCGGGCGAGGCCGACGCCAACGACACCTATATCGAAGTCCATTCCGGCGCCGGCGGCACGGAAAGCTGCGACTGGGCGCGCATGCTGCTGCGCATGTACACGCGCTGGGCCGAGCGCCACAAGTTCAAGGTCGAACTGATCGAAGAGACCGACGGCGACGAAGCCGGGATCAAATCCGCCACTTTGCTGATCAAGGGCCATAACGCCCACGGCTGGGCCAAGACCGAGTCGGGCGTCCACCGGCTGGTGCGCATTTCGCCTTTCGATTCCAACGCGCGGCGCCACACCTCTTTCGCTTCGGCTTGGGTCTATCCGGTGGTGGACGACCGGATCGACATCCAGATCAACGAAAGCGACTGCCGCATCGACACCTATCGCGCGCAGGGCGCCGGCGGCCAGCACATCAACAAGACCGATTCCGCGGTGCGCATCACTCATATTCCGACCGGCATCGTGGTGGCTTGCCAGATGGAGCGCTCGCAGCACAAGAACCGCGCCACCGCCTGGAACATGCTGCGCGCCCGCCTTTATGAGCGCGAACTCGAAATTCGCCAGGCGGAGACCGACAAGCTCAACGCCGCCAAGACCGACGTCGGCTGGGGCCATCAGATCCGCTCCTATGTGCTCCAGCCCTACCAGATGGTGAAGGACCTGCGCACCGGCGTGGTCTCTGGAACCCCCACCGACGTGCTCGACGGCGACCTCGACGCCTTCATGGAGGCGGCGCTGGCCCAGCGCATTTATGGCGGCGGGCCGGACAAGGTCGAGGACGTGGAGTAGGGCGGCCCCGCGAAGAAATCCGGCGCATCGCGCCCTTCTCACTCCTCCAGCGCCGCATAAAGCTCATAGGCCGCGCGCATGTCCTTGAGGCGGGCGGCGCGGCGTTCGCTAGCTTCGTCGTCGCGGCCCCAGAGGCGCCATTGGTGGTCCTCGTCGACATGGGCGGCCTGCCACGCGGCGTCGAAGCCCAGCGCGCCCTCGATCAGAGCCAGCGCGATCAGGACGGAGCCGGTCAGCGTCGTCATCACATGGAGCGCGGCCAGACGCAGCGCGCCATCGGGCTTTTCCGCCTCGCGCGCCACGCGCTGTTCGATCAGGGCCAGGGATTCGGCGGGCTGGTCGACAAAGACCACGCCCTCGGCGCAAAGGAAGGGCGCGCCGAGAACCTCGCGGAAATAGCCGAGAATCGGCTCCCAGGCGGCGTTTTGCGCCGCGACGAGACTGTCCGGCTGGCCGGCGCGGTAGCAGACGAGGTCGGAGCCGGCGAACTTGACGATTTCGGCCGCTGTCGCCGCCATGGCGCGGCTCACGCCGTCGAGCGCCGTATTGACCATGCGGGTGATCGGCATGTCGGCGGGGTCGATGAATTCGCCTTGCCGGCGCCATTCCGCCGCCACGGCCTCGGCCAGGCCTCGTGTCGGCGCGATCAGCGGCGCGCGGGCGGGAGTGAGGACCGGCTTGTTGTCGAGGGTCAGGCCAAAACCCTCGCCCCGCGCCGCGACGCCGACCTGCGAATAGAATTTTCTTGGCGGCGGGCGCTTCAGCTCCTGCCGCGCCGCCTTGACCGGGTCGCGTTCGCCGGCTTCGACGAAAAGCGCGCTCAGGTCGTCACGCATTGCAGGAACTCGTCGAGTTCGATGCGCAATTCGTCCAGATTGTTGACGATCCTCGCCGCGCCGGCCTTTTTCAGCTTGTCGTGGCGATGATAGCCCCAGCCGACGCCGATCGTGTGAGCGCCGAGGTCACGCGCCATGCGCATGTCGAACACGGTGTCGCCAACCATGCAGGCCTCGCGCGCCAAAACGCCGGTTTCGGCCAGCGCGCGGTTGAACATGTCGGGCGCAGGCTTGGAGGGCGCGTCATCCGCCGTCTGCACCGTGGCGAAAGTGTTCCGCCAGCCATAGGTCTCGAACAGACGCTCGACGCCGGCGCGCGACTTGCCGGTGGCTATGCCGAGCAGGCAGTCGTTGCGTTCCGACCATTCGCGCAGAAATTCCCGCACGCCGGGATAGGCCGGGCAGCGATCCTCGATTTTCGATTCGCTGCGCAATTGCATCCAGGCGTTCTTGTAGGCCTCGGCTAGCTCCCTGCTCGGGCCGCGACCCTCGGTCAGCGCGTCAAAGGCTTCGACCAGCGACAGGCCGACGACCGACAGCGCCTTTTCGCGGGTCGGCGGGGCGTCCATGCCGAGCGCGACGAAGGCGCGCCTTTGCGCCTCAACGATGCAGTTCTGGCTGTCCACCAGGGTGCCGTCGATGTCGAAAACAATCAGCTTCACGGCTGGCCTCCTCCTCCTCACCCGCCGCGCGCGGCGGATCTGTCTCTCCCGCATGTTTATCATCCCGCCGAGGCGCAGCGCCAATGGAATCGACGGGCCAGCAGACGGGCCTGGCTCATGCGCGACGAGTTGTCGACGCTGAAGAATATACGCTGGCGTAGGCGCCGATTATGGTGAAGGTGGTATTTTCGGAAACGACTGGAGGCGACTGGTGCAGCCCATTTACGATCCGCGCCTTGGCGATGTCGAGAGCGACGCGTCCAGCCCCAAAAAGCGATCGCTGCTCCGGCTCGCGGGCTCGCTTCTGGTCGAGATCAGTCTCCCGAAGCTCGCCGCCGCCTGGTTCCTGCTGATCGGCCTGCCCGGTCTCGTTCTCGGTCTGGCGCCGATACTTGCTTCGATCTGGCTCAGCGAGGTTTTCGGCAAGGTCATCGCCTTTCAGGTCGAGATCTGGTCGGCCCTGGTCCTCATGGCGCTCGCCGCCCTGGCGATTTTTTCGTCGCGCCGGCTGTTTCGACTGGCCGAGCACAGTTTCTGGTCGTTGAACGCGCTCGCCGTCCAGCCCTTCTATGCAATGTTCCGCGAGACGCTTCGCCAGCTGGTCGAAGGAAAGCTCGCCGCGGGAAGCGCGAAACTGCCGATCGTGCGGTCGGCCGCCGCCATGGTCGCGGGCCTGCTGATCAGCGCCGTCGCGCTTCTGGTTCTGGTCAAGGTCTGGCCCGCGACGCTTGTCATGGGCGACCTTGGCATGCTGGATGCGCCGCGGCGGCTGGCGCGGGCGGCTTTCGCCAACAGCGCCGCGCTGGTCGGCGCCTATGTCGCCGTCGCCGCGCTCGGCTGGGCGATCGCCGACGCGACCATGGACCAGCCGCGCGATCTGGAGAATTTCGACCCGCCGCAGGACGATGGGGACGTCTGGCGCATCGCCCATCTCTCGGACATTCATGTCGTCGGCGAGCGCTACGGATTCCGCATCGAAAGCGGCCGGGGGGGCCGCGCGGCAACGACCGGCTGCAGCAGGTTTTCGAGCGGCTCGAGGTTTTGCACGCGGAAGCGCCGCTGCATGCGATCCTGATCACCGGCGACGTCACCGACGCCGGCCTCTCCAGCGAATGGGCCGAATTTTTCGATATTGTCGCGCGCCATCCCGTCCTTGCCGAACTGATGGCGATCGCGCCGGGCAATCACGATCTCAATATCGTCGACCGCTCCAATCCGGCGCGGCTCGACCTGCCGATGAGCCCGGTCAAGCGACTGCGCAAATTGCGGGTTCTTGCCGCCATCGGCGACGTCCAGGGCGACCGCGCGCGCGTCGTCGATCCCGTCGGCGGCCGTCTGGGCGGCAGCCTGTCGGCTGCGCTCGCGCCGCATCGCCGCGCGATCGAAATCTTCATGGACGAGGGCAGGCCGGTTTTTTCTGCGGAATTGTCGGACGTCTGGACCCATGCCTTTCCGCTGGCCCTGGCGCCCGACCGGGACGACGGGCTCGGACTCATCCTGCTCAACTCCAACGCCGACACCCATTTCTCCTTCACCAACGCCCTGGGGATGATTTCCTGGGAACAGGCGCGGGCCATCGATGCGGTCATGGCGCATTATCCCGAGGCGCATTGGGCGATCGGCCTGCATCACCATCTGGTGGAATATCCGCGGCCGGCCAAGGCGATGTCGGAGCGCATCGGCACGGCGCTGATCAACGGCGCCTGGTTCGTCCGCCGGATGCAGGCGCTGGCGGGCCGCGTGGTGGTGATGCACGGCCACCGGCACATCGACTGGGTCGGCGAATGCGGCGGACTTCGCATCGTCTCGGCGCCGTCGCCGGTCATGACGCGGCCGGATGGCGGCCCGCCCCATTTCTACGTTCATCGGCTGGCCGTGGGCGCGGACGGCAGGCTGAAGCTGCTGCAGCCGGAGCGGATCGAGCTCGACGAATCCGCCCCGCTCCCCACCTGACGGAGGAACCCCCGGCCGCCGCGCCCCTTGCGCGACGCGGATTCGGCGCCCAAATCCTATCGGGGGACTTCTAGAAAGCGAGGCGCAGATGTCCAACGCTTCCCTTCGCGCCAATTCTGCGTCGCCGGCGCCCAACCGCCGCGATTTCCTGTTCGTCGCCACCGGCGCCTTCGCCGCCGTGGGAACCGCCGCCGCGATCTGGCCGCTGATTTCGCAGATGTCGCCCGACGCCCAGACCATCGCCGCCGGCGCGCCTTTCGACGTCGATATTTCCGCCGTCGCGCCGGGCCAGCAGATCTCGGTGCTGTGGCGCGGCCATCCGGTCTTCGTCGTCAACCGGCCGGCGGCGGCGCTGGCGACGCTTCAGGATTCCGCCGTGATCGCGAATTTGCGCGACCCGGATTTGTCGGTCCTGCAACAGCCGCCCTACGCCCGCAACTGGCATCGCTCGATCGATCCGCAATGGCTGGTTCTGGTCGGCGTCTGCACCCATCTCGGCTGCATTCCGCTGTTCGAGCCCAATAAGGACCAGCAGGGCCCGGGCTGGCCCGGCGGCTATTTCTGCCCGTGCCATGGCTCGAAATACGATCTCGCCGGCCGCGTCTACAAGAACGTGCCGGCACCCTACAATCTGCCGGTCCCGCCCTATCACATGGTCGACGCCAAAACGCTTCGGCTCGGCGAAAATCCGCCCGGCGAGACTTTTTCATTCGACGAGGTCACCCAGCTTTGAACAGGGCGCAAGACTCTGTTTGCGGTAAGGTTTTTGCGGACGGCCGCTATTTTCAAATTCCTGTCGTCTGGCTAAGCTAGCTCTCAAGGCTTGCTCGCCGATCAAGAGCGGGCGCGGAGGAAGCGTCGATGACCAATGTCCGGCCCGCCAGGGGCTCTGCTGTTTCATGGGCCGCCTGGGCCCTCGTCGCCCTCGTCGGCGCCTTTTCGCTCGGGACGATCGCGCTCCACCGCGGCGAGACCATCAACGCGCTGTGGCTGGTGACGGCGGCGGTCTGCGTCTATCTGATCGCCTACCGATTCTACAGCCTGTTCATCGCGCAAAAGGCGCTGGACCTCGACGATTCGCGGGCGACGCCCGCCGTGCGGCGCAACGACGGGCTCGATTATGTGCCCACCGACAGATATGTCCTGTTCGGCCACCATTTCGCGGCCATCGCGGGCGCCGGCCCTCTCGTCGGTCCGGTGCTCGCCGCGCAGATGGGTTTTTTGCCCGGCACGCTCTGGCTGCTGGTCGGCGTGGTCTTCGCCGGCGCGGTGCAGGACATGGTCGTCCTGTTCATCTCCACCCGCCGCGACGGGCGCTCGCTCGGCGACATGATCAAGACCGAAATGGGGGTAGCCGCCGGCATCATCGGCCAGGTCGGCGTGCTGGCGATCATGATCATCCTGCTCGCGGTGCTGGCTCTGGTCGTGGTCAAGGCGCTCGCCGGCAGCCCCTGGGGAACGTTCACCGTCGCCTCGACCCTGCCAACCGCCTTGCTGATGGGCGTCTACAACCGCTTCATCCGCCCGGGGCGCATCGCCGAAATGTCGCTGATCGGCCTTGTCCTGCTGATCCTCGGCATCGTCTATGGCCAGACGGTGAGCCAGAGCCCGACGCTAGCGACGCTCTTCACCCTCAAGGGCGAACAGCTCGCGTTGATTCTGATCGCCTATGGCTTCGTCGCCGCGGTCCTGCCGGTCTGGCTGCTGCTCGCGCCGCGCGACTATCTCTCGACCTTTCTCAAGCTCGGCACCATTCTCGCGCTTGCCGTCGGCATCGCCATCGTCCGGCCGGAGCTGCACATGCCGGCGATGACCAGATATATCGACGGGACCGGTCCGGTGTTCAAAGGCGCCTTGTTCCCGTTCCTGTTCATCACCATCGCCTGCGGCGCCGTCTCCGGCTTCCACGCCCTGATCGCTTCGGGGACCACGCCGAAAATGATCATGAAGGAGAGCGAAATCCGCGTGATCGGCTATGGCGCCATGCTGATGGAAAGCGGCGTCGGCGTCATGGCCCTGATCGCGGCGACCCTGCTGGAGCCGGGGGTCTATTTCGCGATGAATTCGCCGCCGGCGGCGATCGGAACCACGGCGGCGACAGCCGCGCAGGCGATCTCGTCCTGGGGCTTCGCCATCAGCCCCGACGTGCTCACCGCCGCGGCGAAGGAAGTGGGCGAGAACACGATATTGTCGCGCGTGGGCGGCGCGCCGACGCTCGCGGTCGGCATGGCCCATATCCTGTCCGGCTTTCTGGGCGGATCGGCGGCCAAGGCCTTCTGGTACCATTTCGCCATATTGTTCGAGGCCCTGTTCATCCTGACCACGGTGGACGCCGGCACCCGCGTCGCCCGCTTCATGATCCAGGATCTTCTCGGCCATTTCGTTCCGGCCCTCGGCCAGACCCGGAACTGGGGCGCGAATGTCGCGGCGACCGCGCTCGCCGTCGCCGGCTGGGGCTATTTCCTCTATCAGGGCGTGGTCGATCCGCTCGGCGGCATCAATACGCTCTGGCCCTTGTTCGGCATCGCCAACCAGATGCTCGCGGCCATCGCGCTCATCCTGTGCACCGCCGTTCTGTTCAAGATGAAGCGCGAGCGCTACGCCTGGGTCACGATTGCGCCGACCGTCTGGCTGATTGTCTGCACCCTGACCGCCGGGTGGCAGAAATTGTTCGACGCCGATCCGGGGATCGGCTTCCTCGCCGCCGCGCGGAAATTCTCCGACGCCCTGGCGCAGGGCAAGGTGCTCGGCCCGGCCAAGAACGTCGAGGAGATGAATCGCGTGATCGCCAACAGCTATGTGGACGCGGGCCTGACCGCGCTCTTCATCGCTTTGGTTCTCGCCATGATGGCCGCCGGCTTCGTCACGATCCGCAGGGCTCATGCCGATCCGCGCGTCACAACCAAAGAGGTGGGCGATGATCTGCCTGGATTGCAGCCCGTCGAGGCTTAGGATTCTGGGGCGCAAATTGCGCCAGACGGCGTCCCTGATGGTCGGCCAGCCCGATTACGAGGCCTATCTGGCGCATTGGCGGCAGTTCCATCCCGACGAGACGCCGATGACGCGCGTGGAATTCTTCCGCAACCGCGAGGACCGCCGCTTCGGCGGCGGCGTCTCGACCGGCGGCTTCAGGTGCTGCTGAGCGGCAAGCCCTTTTACGCCTTCGCGACCGCCTCGATGATCACCTGCGCCTGGGCGAGCGGGTATTCGTCGGTCAGGGTGAGGTGGACGCGGGCTACAAAGCCCGGCGGGGTGAGCTTGGCCAGGCGGGCGGCGGCGGCGCCTGTCAGCTCCAGCGAGGGGCGGCCGAAGGGATCGTTGACCACGCCCATGTCGCGCCACCCGACGCCTTGGCCCAGCCCGGAGCCGAGCGCCTTGGCGCAGGCCTCCTTGGCGGCGAATCTCTTGGCGTAAGTCGCGGCGCGGGCCTTGCGGCCGTCAGCCTTGGCGCGCTCCACCGGGGTAAAGCAGCGGCGGGTGAAGCGCTCGCCATATTTCTCCAGCACTCCCTCCACGCGGCGGATGTCGCAGAGATCGACGCCGAGGCCGATGATCATGCGCCGCGTCCCGATAGCGGCGATTTTTCGTCGCGTCCCGGTAGCGGCGATTTTTCGCCGCGTCCTTCTGCGATCGCCTGGATCATCCGTTTCACCGAGGCGTCGAGCCCGACGAAAACGGCCTCGGCGACCAGGAAATGGCCGATGTTCAGCTCCATGATCTGGGGAAAGGCGGCGATTTCGCGCGCCGTGTCGAAATCGAGCCCGTGGCCGGCGTGGCATTCGATCCCGAGCCGTTGCGTTTCGGCCGCCGCCGCGCGCAACCGCGCGAATTCGGCCTCCGCTTTCGTCGTCTCGCCGATTTCGCGCGCGTGGCACCAGGCGCCGGTGTGCAGTTCGACCACCGGCGCCTTGATTTCCTTCGCCGCGGCCAGCGCCTCCGGCGAGGGCTCGATGAACAGGGAGACGCGGATTCCGGCGCGCAAGAGTTCGGCGACGAAGGGTTTCAGCCGGTCGCGGCCGCCGACCACGTCGAGGCCGCCCTCGGTGGTGCGCTCGGTGCGCTTCTCCGGCACCAGACAGCAAGCGTGCGGCTGGATTTTCAAGGCGATGTCGAGCATCTGCTCGGTCGCGGCCATTTCGAAATTCAGGGGCGCGCCGATCGCCTCCCTGAGGCGGCGCATGTCCTCGTCCTGGATATGGCGGCGGTCTTCGCGCAGATGGGCGGTGATCCCGTCGGCGCCCGCCGCCAGCGCCATTTGCGCCGCGCGGAGCGGGTCGGGAACGGCGCCGCCGCGCGCATTGCGCAGGGTGGCGACGTGGTCGACATTGACGCCGAGGCGGATTTTTCGGGCGGAACTCATTGCTCAGGCCTCATCGGGGGTGCGGACGCGCGGCGCGGTTCGATAGGGCGGAAAAGCCGCCGGGCTTTTTGTCATCGCGGGCGACGCAAAGCAATCGGCGGCTCCGCCCCAGCAGCCAGGGCATGGACCGCTCACATCTGGACGGGCAGATGGTCGTCGTGGGCGAGATCGCCGAAGCGGGTATATTCGCCCTCGAAGGACAGCTCGACCGTTCCCGTCGGTCCGTGGCGCTGCTTGCCGACGATTGCCTCCGCCCTGCCGTGGGCGCGCTCCATCTCGTTCTGCCAGGTCTGGAATTCCGGCGTGCCTTCGCGCGGCTGCCGGTTCTTCAGATAATATTCCTCGCGATAGACGAAAAGCACCACGTCGGCGTCCTGCTCGATCGAGCCGGATTCGCGCAGGTCCGACAATTGCGGCCTCTTGTCGTCGCGCAACTCGACCTGACGCGACAATTGCGACAGGGCGACGATCGGCACGTTCAATTCCTTGGCCAGGGCCTTCATGCCGGTGGTGATTTCGGTCAGCTCCTGGACGCGGTTTTCCGAGCGCGTCCGCGCGCCCGTGAGCAACTGGAGGTAGTCGACCACCAGCAGGTCGAGGCCGCGCTGGCGTTTCAAGCGACGGGCGCGGGCGGCGAGCTGGGCGATCGAAATGCCGCCGGTATGGTCGATATAGAAGGGGATCGACTGCATTTCCCGCGCGGCTTGCGAAATGCGGTGGAATTCGGCCTCGGTGATGTCGCCGCGCCTGATCTTGTAGCCGGGCACCTCCGCCTGTTCCGCGATGATGCGGGTGGCGAGCTGCTCGGACGACATTTCCAGCGAGAAGAATCCGACGATTCCGCCGTTGACGGTGATGGGATGGCCGTCCGGGCCCGGCTCGCCGCGATAGGCGCGGGCGACATTGAAGGCGATATTGGTGGCCAGCGCCGTCTTGCCCATGCCGGGGCGCCCCGCCACGATGACGAGGTCGGAGGGCTGAAGCCCGCCCATGATCCGGTCGAGGTCGCGCAGGCCGGTGGCGAGGCCCGAAAGCCCGCCCTCGCGCTCCCAGGCTTTCGCCGCCATGTCCACAGCGCTCGCCAGAGCCTCGGAGAAGCGGTGGAAGCCGCCCTCGTAGCGCCCCGTTTCGGCGACGGCGTAGAGCTTGCGCTCGGCCTCCTCGATCTGGGCGCGCGGACTGTGATCGACCTCCGAATCATAGGCCGTGTTGACCACGTCGCTGCCGATATTGATCAGCTGGCGCCGGATGGCGAGGTCATGAATGGCGCGGGCGTAATCGACGGCGTTGATGATCGTGGTCGCCTCGGCCGCCAGCCGCGCCAGATATTGCGGAACGGTCATGCCGCCGAGGTCGTGGTCGCCGAGAAAGGTCTTGAGCGTGACCGGCGTGGCCAGCTTGCCGAGGCGGATCAGCTGGGCGGCGGTCTCGTAGATGCGCCGGTGCAGCTCCTCCGCGAAATGTTCGGGCTTGAGGAAGTCGGAAACGCGGTCGAAGGCGTCGTTGTTGACCAGGATCGCGCCCAGCAGCGCCTGTTCCGCCTCGAGATTGGCGGGCGGCGCGCGGACCAGAGCCTCGGGGGCGGCGACCGCCATCAGGACCCGGTCGGTTCTTTTTTCGAGTGCGGCCATGAAAAGCGCCATTCCTGGCGCGAGGGCCGAGCCGCCGCGCCGAATCGTTGTTGATTATCGGATTTTTGCGATGGAATACGCAATCGCCGGATCTTTGTGCCACGGAGCGGGGCGGAAGAGGTGAACAAATCTTTGGCGCCGAGGGGGCCGTCCACATTATCCACACGGGCCGCGCGATCATTTCACGGCGCGCCCGATTTCGCTTGACGCGGGCGCCAGCGCCACGGGCGAAAAAAAACCGGGCGGACCCGCGCCCGCCCGGCTTGAAGAATGTTGGCTTTACAACAGGATCAGAGCTCGACGTCGCCGGCTTCGGCCAAGGCCGCGCCGACTTCGAGGCCAAGATCGGCCATCGAGGTCTCCTCGCGCACAACGGCCGATTCGCCGCGGGCCTGACGTTCGGCCTCTTCGGCGGAGCGGGCGACATTGACGACGATCTCGACATCGACTTCCGGATGCAGATGGACCGGCGCCTTGTGCAGGCCCAGGGTCTTGATCGGGGCGTTGAGCATGATCTGGTGACGCTCGACGGAGAAACCGCCGGCGGTCGCGGCCTCGGCGATGTCTCGGGTCGAGACCGAGCCGTAAAGCTGGCCGGATTCGCCGGCCTGGCGCAGGATGACGAAGCTTTGGCCGTTCAGCTTCTCGGCGACCGTCTGCGCCTCGCCCTTGCGCTCGAGGTTGCGGGTTTCGAGCTGGGCGCGCTGGCCCTCGAAATGCTTCCTGTTGGCTTCGGTGGCGCGCAGGGCCTTGTGGCGCGGCAGCAGGTAATTGCGGGCGTAGCCGTCGCGGACCCGGACGACTTCGCCCATCTGGCCGAGCTTGGCGACGCGTTCGAGAAGAATGACTTCCATGATTCGATCTCCAGTTTATTCGAGGTTTCAGTTTCGGGTTTTGCCTTGGCGCCCCTTGCGCGCGCGCAGCGAAAGGGCGGATTCGATCAGGCCGAACAGGGCGAGCAGGACGATGGACCAGGGTTCGAGGACCATCACTGCGGCGTAAAGCGCGGCAAGCCAGGCGCCGCGGAAGCCGACGTCGCGGGTGAGGCCGTGGAGGGCGGCGAGGCCGTGAAGGGCGAAGCCGAAGCCGGTCGCGGCGGCGACGATCCCCGCCAGCACGGCGACCAGGCCGCCCTTGAAGGCCAGACCAGCGGCGACCAGCAGGATCGGGCCGAGAAGGCGAGGCAAGGCGAGATTTTCCGGCAGATCGGGCCAGGGACGGCGCAGCCGTTCCGACACTTCGATGGTGCGCGCGGCGAGCCACAGGTTGACCGCGAGCAGCAGAACCTGCGAGGCGGCGACGCCCGCCGGCGCGCTCATGATGGCGAGCCTTTTGACCGCTTCCGCGCCGATTTCGCCGGAGATCGGCGCGAGGCTCTTGGCGACTTCGTCGAGGGCCGGGGCGAAGCGCTCCATCGCCGCCGTCATCGCCGGCTCGAAACCGCGATAATGGACGAGCAGGATGGCGACGCCGGCGCCGGCGCTCAGGATCGACAGAAGAATGATGGTTTCGAGCATTTCGCCCGGCGTGGCGAAACGCGCGGCAGCCTCGCGGTTACGCGAGGGGAAGGGAGACTGGATCATGGCGGCGAGCGCCAGGGCCGGCGCGGCGAAGCCGAACAGGAACGCGAGAGCCAGCGGCGGATGGGCGACGGCGAGCAGGGCGCCCGCGCCGGCGAGCGCGCCGAGCATGGCGCCGGGCAGGGAAAAGCCGGCGGCGCCGATCATCATCGGCAGAGGCGCGAAATAGGCGAGCGCCATCGCGAGGCTGGAGCCTCGCGTCGAGACGATGAACAGGAGGGCGCCGGCGAGGCCGGCTCCGAAAGCCACGGCCCGGTCGGGCCAGGACGCCGGCGGATTGTTGTCGTTCATCTTTCGCTGTCCCGTGGCCACTGGCGTGGGCGGTTAGAGGCAGGTCAGAGCCTGCCCCAGCTTTTAGAAAGGGCCGCGCCGTTTGTCGGCGCGGCGCCTGGCCTTTACGCGATCAGATAAGGCAGCAGGCCGAGGAAGCGGGCGCGCTTGATGGCCTGGGCCAGTTCGCGCTGCTTCTTGGCCGAAACGGCGGTGATGCGCGAGGGCACGATCTTGCCGCGCTCGGAAATGTAGCGCGACAGCAGACGGGTGTCCTTGTAGTCGATCTTCGGCGCGTTGGGGCCCGAGAACGGGCAGGTCTTGCGGCGGCGGAAGAACGGGCGGCGGGCGGGTCCTGCGGCGGCGGTCGTCATGCTTGTCCTCCCTCGGCGGCTTCTTCACGGCGCGGACGCGGCGGGCGGCCGCCGGGGCCGCGGCCGAAGCGGTCCGAACGATCGCCGCGATCGCCACGGTCGCCGCGGTCGCCGCGGTCGTCGTCGTCGCGCTTGCGCAGCATGGCCGACGGGCCTTCTTCCAGCGCCTCGACACGGAGGGTCATGAAGCGCAGCACGTCTTCGCTGATCGACCACTGGCGCTCGGCCTCGGCGAGAGCCGCCGCCGGGGCGTCGACATTGATCAGGGTGAAATGCGCCTTGCGGTTCTTCTTGATCCGATAGGCGAGGGACTTGACGCCCCAATATTCGACCTTGCCGACCGAACCGCCGAGACTGGCGATGGTCGCCTTGAACTGCTCGTTAAGGGCCTCGACCTGCTGGGAGGTGAGGTCCGGGCGAGCAATGTAAATATGCTCGTAAAGAGCCATGGGCTTGCCTTTCTCTACTCATGTCGTCCATCCCGGCGCGGAGCCCTTCGAGCCCGGAGAAAGGCCCGACGGAACATTTTTCCAACTCGCTCTGGCTTGGATCGCCGATCGCGCGATGGAAACCTTCGAAGGCGGGAACACGGGAAGACGGCGAAAAGCCTGGCTCAAAAGCCCTTCCGTTCAGCCCCCGGCCGGAGGACGAAGCCGGGCTTATAGCGGAATTTCCAGCAAAGGCAAGGCGCATGTGGCACGCCGCCCGATGTTCAGGCCACGCGGCGGAACGTGCTGAACTGGAATTTCTGGGTCGCGCCGGCGGGCGTGCGGTGGTCGTGGCGACGCTCGTCGACAAGCTCGAAGCCGGGGCCGAGCGCGGCGGCGAGCGACGCCGCGTCATGGCGCATCACCGGCAGGCCGCTGCATTTTTCCGGCCCGTCGGGGGCGAATGTCCCGAAAATCGCCGCGCCGCCGACGCGCAGGGCGCGACGCAGGCGCTCGATGTAGGCGGCGCGGTCGGCGGCCTCGGTCAGGAAATGGAAGGCTGCGCGATCGTGCCAGACGTCATAGGCTTTGGGCGGGGTCCACTCGGTCGCGTCGCCCGCGATCCAGGCCACGCCTGCGGCCGCCTCGCCCAGCCGCGCCCGTGTCTTGTCGAGCGCAGCCTGCGAGAGATCGAGCACGGTCAGATCGCGGAAACCTTCGGCGAGCAGATGATCGACCAGAAGCGACGCGCCGCCGCCGATGTCGACGATGGCGGAATAGCGGTCCGCGCCCGCGAGGCGCAGCAGGTCGAGCGACGGCGCGGGCGTGGTCTGGAACCAGCTCACCTCGGTTTCGGCCCTGGCCGTGTAGACGCCCTGCCAATGGCCCTTGCGGTCGAATGTGGTCATCGTTCGCCTCCGCGCCCAATATTTCACGCGGGGCGTGAGGTTCAACGGAAATCCGCCGGTTCCGGTCAGGCGCGCGGCTCAATGGTCAGCCGCGCGGCGAACAGCCCGATGGTCCAGCCGAGCAGGCCGCCGGCGAGGACGTCGCTGAGCCAATGGTAATCGGCGCCGAGCAGGCCGGCGCCGACGAGGACGACCGCGGCGGCGCAGAGCGGCCGCAGGCGCGGCGCCGCCACCCACAGGCAGCCGGCGACCGCGCAGACCAGGGTTTCATGCCCGGAGGGAAAAGAGCTCCAGCCGGCGCCGCCGTGAAAGGGCGCGAAGCCGAAGGCGCCGTCGCGGATGAAGGACGGGTTTCCGCAGGTCGAAATCTTTGAGGTCCAGGTCTCCGGCCAGGTCCGGCCGAAGGCGAATTTGGCGAGTTGTTTCACGCCCTCCGCCAGAAACAGCGCCAGCGAAACGCGCAGGACGACAAGCCCGTTCGCCCCGAGCCGACGGCCGGTCGCGACCATTCCGCCCGCCCAGACCAGGCCTCCGACGGCGGCGAGTTCGAGAAAATCGACGAGATGGGTCAGGGCGACGAAGGGTGCGCGCCCATGGTGGAAATGCGCGTAGCTGAACGCGGCGAGGGGCCGATCGACGAAGAAAAACGCCAGAACCGCCGCGGCGACGACGCCGGCGGCAAGCGCGAGCGTGAGATTTCCAGGGGCGCGCATGTCATCTCCTGTCGTTCGTCCGGCGATTCCATAGAAGGCCGGATTATGAAACCTTTATCGCGCCTTTTGGGAAGCCTTAACGCGCCCGGGTTAACCTTGGGCATGTTCGAACAGGCCCAACCATCCACAGGCTTTCCAGCCACCGCGCCCCGCCGTTTCTCGTCTTTCCCCGAAACGCCTGCTGGCGTGGCGCTCTTTCTTGGCGGCCTTTGTCTGGCGGCCTTTCTGCTCTGGGCGGCGATTTTCGCGGCCTTCAGGCATTCGCCTGCGGCTCTCTCGGGCAATCTCGCGGCGTTCTTCCTCTACCGGCAGGATTTCTGGTTGTTGCTGGCGGGATTTCTGTCGCTGCTGGCGGCGGGCTCTCGCCTCGGCGCGGGAAACGAGCCCTTGCGTCTTGACGGCGCCCGGCTTGCCGGGATGGCGGTCGCCCTTCTGGCGTTCTGTTATCTTGGGCGTTATCTGATCCTGAGCGGTTACGACCTGACCCGTGACGAGCAGCTGGCGAATTTCGACGCCGCCGTTCTTGCCAAAGGCCTGCTGGCGCAGCCGTTGCCGCCGCCGTGGCAGGTCCATGCCGACGCCCTCAACACCATGTTCATGCTGCCGGTCTCGAAGCCGGCGGCCTGGGTCTCGGCCTATCTGCCGATGAATGCGGCGCTGCGGGCGCTCGTCGGCCTTGTCGCCGATCCCGCGCTGACCGGGCCGGTCCTCACCGCCCTGGGCCTGGTCGCCCTGTGGAAATGCGCCCGCCTGCTTTGGCCCGGGGAACGGGAGCCCGCCGTTGTCGCCGCGCTGCTCTATTGCGCCTCCGGGCAGATCCTGCTGAGCGGCATGACGTCCTACGCCATGACGGCGCATCTGACCCTGAATCTGTTGTGGCTTTGGCTGTTCCTGCTCGACCGGCGCGGCGCCGACATGGGCGCGCTTGCCGTGGCTTTCGTCGCGACCGGCCTGCATCAGCCGCTGTTCCATCCCCTGTTCGCCGCGCCCTTCCTGTTCGGGCTGCTGCGGGACCGCGCGTGGCTGCGCGTCGCCCTCTATGCGGCCGGCTATGCGGCGATCTGCGCCTTCTGGCTGGCCTGGCCGCTGTTCGTGCATGGACTGGTGGCGGGACCGGCCTCGGTCAGCGCCCGAACGGGGACGGATTTTTTCTCCCGTTTGATGCAAATTCTGGCGAGCGGCGGGTCGGCGCGCTGGTTCCTCATGACCGCCAATCTCCTGCGTTTCTTCGCGTGGCAGCCGGTTTTGCTTCTCCCCCTTATGGTTGCGGCGCTGGTTCTGGCGCGCCGCGAGCGTCCGACCCTGGCGCTGGCGGCCAGCGCCGGTTTGCCGATCCTCGTGATGTTGGTCGTTCTTCCCTATCAGGGTCATGGTTTCGGCTACCGCTATCTCCAGCCGGCTCTCGGGTCGGCGCTCCTGCTGGCGGCGCAGGGTTGGCGGAGCCTGGTCGGGAACCGCGTCTGGCTGCGCGCGTTGACCCGCCGCGCCGCGTTGATTCCCATTTTTACGGTCTTGCCGCTGCAACTGTGGTTCGCGCATGATCTCTATGCGGCGTCGGCGCAAGTCGATGCGCGGATCAAATCCGCGAAGGCCGATTTTGTCATCGTCGGATCGCGGGACTCTCCTTTCGCCGTCGATCTCGTCCTCAACCGCCCCGACCTGTCCAACCGGCCGTTGCGGCTCCTCGCGGACTTTCTCGACGACGACCTGATCGGCGCCCTGTGCCGCGACGGCGCGCCGGCGGCGCTACCGCAGGAAAGCCTCTATCAGCCGATCGGGCAATATTTCGGCGCGCAGCCGGACGAGACAGCGCGGGTCCGGCGCGCAATGCTGGCCTCGCGCCTCAAGGCGGCGGGCTGCAATGTCATCAACCCTTGGTCAGACGAGGCCGAACAATGACCCGAACCGAATTGACTTCTCGCATCGGCGCGTCAGACGCTGTGGCGGGAGCGCCAAAAATCACGCCTCAGTCCTTGCAATACACCCCTCTCGAAAAGATCGTCGTTCCGAAGCCGGTCGATCGCATCCGCTGGATCAGCCAGTTTTGCGCGGGCAAGCGGGTTCTCGATCTTGGCGCGATGGATGAAACGGCTTTCGCGCAAAAGCGGAACAGCGGGAACTGGCTCCACGAAGAGATCGCGAAACGCGCGGAACGCGTCGTCGGCCTCGATTCCTCCTCCGCGCTTCCCGCGGACGGCCTCAAGACCGGCGACAACGCCTGCATCCGCCGCGGCGACATTTTCGACCTCGCCAATTTTCTTGAACGCGAGAATTTCAAGCCTGACGTCGTCGTCGCCGGCGAACTGATCGAACACATCGACAATCCGCTCGCCTTCCTTAAGCTGTTTCGCTCGATCGACGCCCTGAAGGGCGCGGAGCTGGTCTTTTCAACCCCGAACGCAACCGCGCTCCATAATGGCCTGATCGGCATGATGGGACGCGAATCGACGCACCAGGACCATCTTTGCATCCTTTCCTTCAAGACGCTTTCGACCCTGATGCGGCGCGCCGGTTATGAAGACTGGACGATCACGCCCTATCATTCCGATTTCGTCGAAATGAAATCCAGGAACCAAGGCGTGCGTGGCCGGCTGGTCAGCGGCGGAGAAGCCGCGATCAGGGCCGCGGAACGGATGTTTCCGCTGCTGAGTTTCGGCTATGTCGTCGCGACCCGCATTTGACCGGGGCCCGGCCTTCAGAATCGCGCCGGGCGGGGAACGCGCAGCGCCCAATGGGTGGCGGCGAAATTCCAGCAGAACAGCATCAGGGTGACAACTGGCGCCGCGACGACCGCCGAAACGCCAAGACCGGAAATGAACAAGGCGGTCAGGCCGAAGGAAATTTGCGCGCCCAAGGCGTTGGCTCCGGCGAAACGCCCCAGCCCTCGCCAGGTCGGGGCGACGCCGAATGTATAGCGCACATGAAGAAAATAGCCGAGCAAGGTCACGACCACATAGGACAGGGCGAAGCTCAGCGCATAGAACCAATGCAACAGTCCGCCGCCGATCATGATGACGTTGTGCGCGATGGCGCAGAGTCCGCCGACGCTCAGATAGCGGCCGATATGGGCGGCATGGCTGCTCGCGCGCGTCATCCGCGAACCATGAAGGCGATGTTGTTCTTCCAGGGCGCGACATGCGCCACGGTTTCGATGGCTTTCGCGCCGAACACCGAAATCGAGCTTGTCCCGCATTTCTGTCACCGACAGATAGCGGATGCGGTCGCCCGTCAGCCAGCGGTCGGAGGCGTAGCACATGGCGTGGATGGGCGAGACGTCGCGCTCCCAGTCCTTGAACACGAAAAGGCCGCCCTCGGCCAGCGCGGCTCTGGCGGAGGATAGCAATTCCCGGTGCAGGTTCGCGGGCGCGTGGTGGAGCACGTCCGCGAGCACGACAAGATCGAACTGCCCGGGACGTTCGCTGGCGATCTCTTGAACGGGAGCCTGCTTGAAGGAGACCTTGCCGGCGGGGCCGCGATAGAGACGGCCCAGGCGAGGCGTGATGTCGATCGCCACAATCTCGGCCTGGGGATACGCGGCCGCGAGACGCTCCGTCACCGCGCCTTCGCCGCAGCCGATTTCCAGGATGCGGCGCGCTTCGGGCTGGGCCGTCCTGATCCGGACGACAAAGTCGTCGAGATTGACATAGATCGAGCGATAGGCGTCGTTGACCCGATGCTCATAGGGGCCGCACAGGCGACGAAAAAAAGGGCCCAAAGCCATCACATGCCGCCTTTCATTCTGGCGCGGACGCGCGCGCCGACGCGCTCGCCGATGCGGGAATGGCGGAGATAAGTCGCAACGCCGCGCGGTCCGAGCCGCATCGCCGCCGCCGTCGCGCGCAGCAGCCCGGCGGGATCGCCGCGCGAGGCTCGGGCGAGCGCCGCGTTGACGAGGATCGACGCCTCGCACACCGGTTCGATGTCCCGCCGTTCGTCTTCCGGCAGCAAGGCGATGTGGCGGTCCAGCACCACGCGCATCTGGTTGACGAAATCGGCGATGTCGCGGCTGCCGGAGACTGTCAGCGAGGAGCCGTGGACCCGGAACGCCGTGGCGGCCTCCCTGTGGAACCAGGCCTCGCCCTGCGCCGCCAGCTTGAGCCAGACGTCCCAGTCGGCGGTGTACCACAAATTCTCGTCGAGCCCGCCGCAGCGCAGCCAGGCGTCCTTGCGGAAAACGGGGGCGGGCGCGGCGATGTAGTTCTGCACCAGCAGGCCGCGCAGCAAGGCCTCGCGCGGCTGCGGGCCTTCATGGTCGATCGGGCAGCTCCAGGCGCCGAGCGTCGCGCCGTCTTCGCCGGCGAACAGGCTGGGCGCGAAATGAAACGGCGTCTCCGGCGAGGCGGCGATCCAGTTTTCCACCGCCTTCATCCGGCCGGGCAGCCAGAGATCGTCGTGATGCAGCCAGCACAAATGGTCGGCGCGCGCCTCTTGCGCCGCGAAATTGGTCTTGGCGTGCCACATGGTGAAATCGGGCCGCGTATAGGGGCGCAAGGTCAAACGGTCGGCGAAACGGCGAACGACCGCCATGGTCGCGTCGTCCGGGCTCGAATTCGACGATCAGAATCTCCACCTTGGCGCGCTCATCGGCCGGAATCTGGCTCGCGACCAATTCCAGGGCGTCGCCGATCAACTTCTCGCCGCGAAAGACCGGCATGATGATCGAGAGAAGGGGTTTGCTTGGGCTGAACGAGCGATTCATTGACTGCGCCGGCGAACCGGCCTCCTTGGCTTCATGCGGTCGCGGATTTCAGGCGACGCGGCTCGGTCGTTCGGTTCCCTCCGTCTGTCGCGGCCGCGCCGGAGAGGATGCGCTCTCGCGCGCCGGCTGGATGAATTCGGTCTGGTGGCCATTGACGATGGCGAGAAGAAAACCGCCGAGGACGTTCTGGGCGCCGATCACGATGAGCGTCGTGCCGACGACGGCGGGCAGGACGCTGCCGATCGCCTGGAAATCATGCCGCGACCAATAGCCGAAGACGGCGAGCAGGATGGCGAAGCCGGCGGAGGCGGCGACGCCTCCGGAAATCAGCATGGTTTCGAGATTGATCCAGGTCGCCAGGCGATCGGCGACGCCCGAGGCCCTGCGGAAGCCGGCGCGGCGTCCATGGAGATGCGCCGAGGCCGCGAGCAGAAAAGCGACATGGGACAGGCCGAGCAGGGAGCCGGCGAGGATCACCCAGTAATTGCCGAAAACCGTGTCCCGCCACCGTCCTTCGGCGAAAGCGAGGCCGGCGGCCGCCCAGATCGCGAGCGAGACGGTCGCCGCCAGCAGGGCGGGAACGGCGAAGGCCCAGACCGGACTCAGCATGAAGAGATAGCGCAGGTGGCGCCAGCCGTCGCGCCAGGGACGCAGGTGCGGCGGGCGGTCGCGCAGGTCCGGCAGCAGCCTGGCCGGGGCCTCGGCGATCTTCTCGCCCTTCAGCGCAGCCTTGATCACCATTTCGCTGGCGAATTCCATCCCCGAACTGCTCAGGTCCAGACGGTCGAAACAATCCCTGGTCAGCGCGCGCAGGCCGCAATGGGCGTCGTTGACGCCGGCGCGGAAGAACAGGTTCAACACGCCGGTGAGCACCGGATTGCCGATGTAGCGGTTTTTCCAGGGCATGGCGCCGGGGGCGATGCCCGCCTTGAAGCGGGAGCCCATGCACAGATCGGCGCCTTGCGCCAACTGCTCGACCATGGCCACCGCGTCGCGAAAATCATAGGAGCCGTCGGCGTCGCCCATCACCAGAAAGCGGCCGTTCGCCGAGCGCATGCCGTGGGCGACCGCCGCGCCATAGCCGCGCGCCGGGCAATGGACGACTGTCGCGCCGAGCGCCCGGGCGATCATCTGGCTGCCGTCCTCGCTGCCGTTGTCGGAGATGACGATCTCGCCGGTCAGCCCAAGCCGGTCGCGCATCTGCGCCAGGGCCTCGCGGGCGTTGGCGATGCAATGCGGCAGGCTGAGCGCTTCGTTGAGGCAGGGCATGACGATGGAAACGTCGATGGCTGACGGCCACGCCTCATCCACGGCCGCGAGTTGGGTCATGTTCGAACTCCTCGCAGGCGCGAGTCCGTTCGCGCCGCGGACGACGATAGGTGAGCGCGTTTAAGATTTGCCTACCGGTTTCGCGCGGTTTCGCGGGATTTCAGCTGGCCGTCATCGCCTCCAGTTCGGACGACAGCTCCAGCCATTCCTCTTCCGCCGCGTCGAGCGCGCGTTGCAGGTCGGCGCGCTGCTGGGAGAGCCTGGTCGCTTCGGCCGGATTGCGCTCGAAGGCGCGGGGGTCGGAGAGCGTCAGATCGACCCGGGCGATGAGATCGGAGAAACGGGTCATTTTCTCTTCCGCCGCCTTGACCTTGCGCAGAATCGGCGCGGCGTCCCTGCGCGCCCTGGCGGCGTCGCGCCGGGCGTCCGCCGGGGCCTCGCGTTTCTTCTCCGCGCCGTCCTTCTGGCTTTTCCGCGCGGAATCCAGAACAAACTTGCGGTAATCCGCGATGTCGCCGTCGAAGGCCTGCACCTTGCCGTCGGCCACCAGCCACAGCCGGTCGGCGCAGGCTTCGAGCAGATATTGGTCGTGCGAGATCAGGATCACCGCACCGGAAAATTCGTTGATCGCCTCGGCCAGAGCGGCGCGGCTGTCGATGTCGAGATGATTTGTCGGTTCGTCGAGGATCAGGAGATGCGGGCCGTTGAAAGTGGCGAGGCCCAACAGCAGCCGCGCCTTTTCGCCGCCGGAAAGATTGGCGACCCTGGTGTCGGCCTTGACATTGGGAAAGCCGATCTGGGCGGCGCGGGCGCGGATTTTGGACTCCGGCGCGTCGGCCATCAGGCGCTGGACGGCGAGATAAGGCGTGTCGTCGAGATTGAGGTCCTCGACCTGATGCTGGGCGAAAAAGCCGGACTCCAGCCTGGCCGATTTGTTCAAAACGCCGGCCAATGGCGAAAGTCTCCCGCCAACCAGCTTGGCGAAGGTCGATTTGCCATTGCCATTGGCGCCGAGCAGGCCGATGCGGTCGTCGTTGGACAGGCTCAAGGACAGCCCGGACAGGATCGTGCGCGCGCCATAGCCGACCGAAACCTTCTCCATGGCGATGATTGGCGGCGACAAGGGCTTTTCTGGCGAGGGAAAGGAGAAGGGCAGAACGTCCTCATCGACGATCGCCTCGACGCTTCCCATCTTTTCCAGCATTTTCAGACGCGACTGCGCCTGACGCGCCTTGGTCGCCTTGGCGCGGAAACGGTCGACGAAAGCCTGGAGATGGGCGCGGCGGTCCTCCTGCTTTTTCAGGAATTTGGCCTGGAGCATTTTCGCCTCGGCGCGCTGGCGGGCGAAGGAATTGTAATTGCCGCGATAAAGCTGCAATCTGGCGCGATCGAGATGGACGATATGGTCGCAGACCTCGTTCAGCAGGTCGCGGTCATGGCTGATGACCACGATGGTCGCCGGATAACGGGCGAGATAATCGATCAGCCACAGCGTCCCTTCGAGGTCGAGATAGTTGGTCGGCTCGTCGAGCAACAGCAGGTCCGGCTGCGAAAACAGCACCGCAGCGAGGGCGACGCGCATCCGCCAGCCGCCGGAAAACTCTTTTAACGCGCGATTCTGCGCTTCTTCGTCAAAACCCAGGCCCGACAGAATTTCGGCGGCGCGCGCGGGCGCGGCATGGGCCTCGATATCGGCGAGGCGCACATGAATTTCCGCAATGCGGTGCGGGTCCTGCGCGGTTTCTGCTTCTTCCAGCAGGGCGCCGCGCTCGGAATCGGCGGCAAGCACGAAATCGATCAGCTTGCCGTCGCCTCCCGGCGCCTCCTGCTCGACCGAACCGATGCGCGCGCCGCGCGGCGCCTGAATGGCTCCGCTCTCGGCGGCGATCTCGCCGCGGATCAGGCGGAACAAAGTGGTCTTGCCGGCGCCGTTGCGCCCGACGAAGCCGACCTTGGCGCGCTCGGGCAGCGCCAGGCCGGCGGAATCGAACAAAAGACGCGGCCCAAGCCGGTAGGTGAGATCGGTGATCGTGAGCATGGATCGACAGGGGAGGAGGCCTTCTCCTCATAGGCCGTTCGTCAGAACGGCCGTCCTTGCGGACGGCCTGTGGCGGGAGAAGGGATTGGGCGGCTGGTCAGCAGCTTGTCTTGCCGCATTTGGCCATGGAAACGACTCGCGCCTTCAACTGGTCATAGCCCACGGCGCCGACGATGGCCTCGTCGCCGATCACATAGGACGGCGTGCCGTTGAGGCCGAGGGCGTCGCCGACCTGGATATTTTGGGCGAGTCCGTCGTGCACGGACGCGTCATTCATATCCTTCTGGACGCGCGCCATGTCGAGGCCCATGTCCCGCGCGACCGCGAGCGCCTGATCCTTGCCGACATGGCCGCGGCTCGACAGCAGCTTCTGATGAAAATCGAAGAATTTCGCGCCGGAAATCTGCTTGCGCACGGCGGCCGCGACCCGCGCCGCTTCGACCGAATCCGGTCCCAGCACCGGGAAGTCCGTCAGCACCACGCGCAGGTCGGGCTCGGTCTTCATCAGATTGTTGAGATCGCCGAGCGCCCTTTTGCAATAGCCGCAATTATAGTCGAAGAATTCCACCAGGGTGATCTTGCCGTCCGGATTGCCGGCCACGGCGTTGAAGGGCGAATTGAACAAGGCGCTTCTGTTCTTCTCGATCGCCTGGCGATGGAGATCGGTTTCCTCCTGCTGCTGCTTGTTTTCGAGTTCTACGGCGACCTCGCGCAGAACCTCGGGATGTTCGAGCAGGTAGGAACGGACGATGGATTCGATTTCGGATTTCTGTGTCGCGGTGAATTCGCTCGCGCGGGCGGGCAAGGCGAAGGCGCTCAGGCAGAGGAGCCCGGCGAACAGGGCCCTGAGGTTGGGGAAGGTCATGGACAACTCCGGCGGAAAAATCTAACCCTCCTTAGCACCATTCGATCGCCGGGGTCGAATTGCGGCGCGTTTTTTCCGGAAAATGTCATGAACGACACGGCGCATCTCCTGAAATCCGCGCAGCGGGCGGCGATCGCGCCTTTCATCGCCATGGACGTCAAGCGCGAGGCGAGCCTGCTGGAGCGGGCCGGCGCCGGAATTGTCCATATGGAGGTCGGCGAGCCCTCGGCGCCGCCGCCGCGCCGCGTCCGCGAAGCGGCGATCGCGGCGCTCGGCGGCCAGTCGGTCGGCTATACCGACGCTTTGGGGCTGGCGAGCCTGCGGGAGCGCATCGCCCGCCATTATCGCGAATTCTACGGCGTCGCGGTCGATCCGGCGCGGGTGGCGGCGACGACCGGTTCGTCGGGCGGTTTCGTCATGGCGTTTCTGGCCCTGTTCGATCCGGGGGCCCGGGTCGCGATCCAGAATCCGGGCTATCCCGCCTATCGCAACATTTTCGCGGCGCTGGGCGTCGAAGCGGTCGATCTGCCGGTCGATTCCTCCAACGGCTTCGCGGTCACGGCGGCTGCAATCGAAAAAGCCCACGAAAGCCGCCAACTCGACGGTCTGCTGCTGATGAGCCCCGCCAATCCGACCGGCGCCATGCAGACCCCCGAGTCGCTGCGGGAAATCGCGGAAACCTGTGACCGTCGCGGAATTGCTTTCATTTCGGACGAGATCTATCACGGCCTGACCTATGACCGGCCGGCGCAAACCGCCCTGGCCTTTTCCGACCGCGCCGTCGTCGTCAATTCCTTCTCCAAATATTACTGCATGACCGGCTGGCGGATCGGCTGGCTGGTCGTCCCGCCCGAATTTTCGCGCGTGATCGAACGCTTGCAGCAATCGCTCGCCATTTCGGCTCCGACCCTGTCGCAGATCGCGGCCGCGGCGGCTTTCGATTCGGGCGAGGAGCTGGAGGCGGTGAAGGCGGGCTATCGGCGCAACCGCGAACTTTTGCTCGACGGTTTGCCGGCGCTCGGGCTCGACGAACTCGCCCCCGCCGACGGCGCTTTCTACATTTACGCCGACGTCAGCCGTTTCACCGACGATTCGACGCGATTCTGCCATGAGTTGCTGCACCGGGCGGGGGTGGCGGCGACGCCCGGGGTCGATTTCGATCCCCAGCGCGGATCGCGCGCCCTTCGCCTGTCGTACGCCGGCGTCGAAGCCGATATGGTCGAGGCGTTGAAACGGTTGAAAGATTTTCTGCGGCGCTGAGGCGCGATTCCGCCTCGCCGCGACAAACAGCACTTGCCGGCATTGACGAATCAATCGGCGAACCTGACTGTTGATGCGCCAACCTATGGATGTGCGTGCGCGGGCTTTCCCGCCACAGCTGAGGTTTGGCGCCAAAGTTGCTTGGTGAGATTGCCGGTTTGTTCGGCAGCGAAGCGTAACGAGGAGGTGTCCCCAACTTTCCTGGAATTTCCGCCGCGCGTTTACTGTTCATAAACCCTTTCGCGATTCGATTGAATCGTGGAAGTCTCTGACGGCCGCGGCGGACGGAATGGAGGTCTTGATGAACCGCCGGTCATTCCTGCTCATGGCGTCCGTTGCTGCGCTCGCCCCCGCGGCCAGCCATGCGGAAACGTTCATGCCTTTCGCGGGAGCGCCAGACAGCGCCTTCGTGCCGCATGCGCAATTCGTCGCGCAGAAATGCGACGACTGGTGCTGGGCCGCCTCCTGCTCGATGATTTTCGGCACGCTCGGCCATCCGACGGACCAGAGGAAGCTGGTCGATTTCCTGTACAGCGATCTCGCCTGCAAGCCCGCGCCGGGAACCCGCGACCTGACCCGGATCCTCGACAATTCCTGGATCGACGATCGCGGCGTGCCGTTCCGCTCTCGGATCGATGCGGCCTTTGACCAGGAAAACGGCATCATGGCCATCGACGACGCCCTGATCGTGGGCGAATTGACGCGGAAACGTCCATTGCTCTACGCCAACAAGGATCATTGCCTGGTGATCGTTCAGGCGGATTTCATCGCCACCCCCAACGGGCCGCATATCGTCGGCATGGGCGCGCTCGACCCCGAGCCGAGCGACCAGCCGGGTCGTTCGCCCTATCGCGCGCTCAACGAAGGCGAACGGCGTCCGGCCTATCTGGGCGGCGAAATGATGTATCTCGCGGCGGTGCGGATTTAGGGTTCAGCCGATCTTGAGCAGCACGTGCTTCTTCTTGCCGGCCGAGAGTTTCGCGACGCCGTCGCGCGCGAAATCCTTTTCCGCGAGCACATAGCGCTCGTCGACGATCGCCGCGTCGTTGAGCTTCAACCCGCCGCCCTTGATCTGGCGGCGGGCCTCGCCGGTCGAGGGCGTCAGGCCCGCCTTGACGAAAGCGGTCAGCACGCCGAGTCCGGCCGCGATCTCGGCTTCCGGCACGGTCACGGTCGGCAGGCTTTCGGCCAGCACGCCTTCCTCGAACGTCTTGCGCGCGGTCTCGGCGGCGGCTTCGGCCGCCGTCCGCCCGTGCAGCAAAGCGGTGGCTTCGTTGGCCAGCGCTTTCTTCGCCTCGTTGATCTCGGCGTCCCGCAAGGCGGCGAGTCGCGTCACTTCGTCGAGCGGCAGCGTGGTGAACAGTTTCAGGAACCGCTCGACATCGGCGTCCTCGGTATTGCGCCAATATTGCCAGTAATCGTAGACGGGAAGCATGTCGGCGTTGAGCCAGACGGCGCCGGCGGCGGTCTTGCCCATTTTCGCGCCGGAAGCCGTAGTCAGGAGCGGCGAGGTGAGGGCGTAAAGCTGCGGCGTCCCCATGCGGCGGCCGAGGTCGAGGCCGGTGACGATATTGCCCCACTGGTCCGAGCCGCCCATCTGCAGGATGCAGCCGTGGCGCCTGTAAAGCTCCACGAAATCATAGGCTTGCAGGCACATATAGTTGAATTCGATGAAGGACAGCTCATGCTCGCGCTCAAGCCGCAGCTTGACCGAATCCATCGCCATCATGCGGTTGACGGAGAAATGCCGGCCGATGTCGCGCAGGAAGTCGATGTAATTCAGCCTGCACAGCCATTCCTCATTGTCGCTCATCAGGGCGTCGGTCTTGCCGGGGCCGAAGGTCAGGAATTTTTCAAAGACCTTCCTGATCGAATCCTTGTTGGATTCGATGGTCTCGACGGTGAGCATCTTCCGGCTTTCGTCCTTGCCAGAGGGGTCGCCGACCCGCGTGGTGCCGCCGCCCATCAGGGTGATCGGCTTGCCGCCGGTCCTTTGCAGCCAGTGCAGCATCATGATCGGCAGCAGCGAGCCGACATGGAGCGAGGGCGCGGTGCAGTCGAAGCCGATATAGGCGACGAGCTCGCCCGAAAGCGCTTTTTCGTCCAGCCCCGCGACGTCGGAGCACTGGTGGACAAAGCCGCGCGCGAAAAGAACATTGAGAAAGTCGGACTTCGGCTTGTATTCGGTCATCTCATCCTCGCTGCCGGCGAGCTTTAGATTTTTGCGGGGCGGGGCGCAAGGCGCTGTCCGCGATCCGGCGATGGAGGATGATTTTTTGCGGATGTAATGAGAATGCAAAACACCCGCTTTACGGTGTCTTCAAGCTTTTCATGGAAATGCAGAGGCGCGTTCGGGCCGACGTGGAAAAAAAGGCGTCCTTCACGCTGAATGCGTGACAATGTGGCGTCGCCGCGCCTGACGACATCGAGGGAAGCGCAATGGGCTCCAGACATTCCGTCCGCCACCGCGTTCATGCGGCTTGCGGGTCGAACGGTCCGGCCGCGGCCGCCGGTAAATTCGAGCGATATATTCGGGAAATCACCCCGGTTTACGCCCGCGACGCGCAAGCGCGCCAGGCGCCGGCGCGCGAAGGGGAAGGATCGCTTCACGCGAAAAAGACCGAGGCCATGTATTTCTTCAGCGAAAGCCACATGCGCTAGAACAGTGGCGGCTTGCGGCCGGGCGGTTGGCGGCAGGCGTGAAGCGTTCGGCAAAAAGAAGATCGAGCCTCGCTCGCCAAAATCGCCGGAATCTGCCAATCTGGGCGTCGTCAGAGCCGGAATCCGGCGAATGTCGGGCCAAGGCGAAATGCGCGGCGCAAAAATCTGTCTGATCTATGATTTTCACGGCCACGGCGCGTTCGAGATGTTCAACCTCGATCGATTTCGGCGGGCGGCCGCGGGCCTTGGCGATTTCGCGCCCGTCCACCACCAGAGCGGCCCTTTCTCGATCGCGTCCGTCGTCAAAGGCGCCGTCAGCCTGACGGATCCAGAAATATTTGGCGGCGTCAGGCACAGCAAAGGCAAAACCTACAGGGTCATTCCTGGAAACCGCGACCTGAAAATGCTCGCTGCGGCGCGAAAGCTGCCGGGTTATGACTTTTACATAGCGATCGAATATGACGTGGTTTTTCTGGGAGATCCGCGTGCGGCGATGGAATTCCTGATCGCGCAGGCCGTCACCGCCGATCTGGGCGCCAGCTTTTTCGCCCGGGATTACAAGGACGGGTGGATGTGGTGGGACAGCCTCGCGGCGCCCGCGGGGTCGGACGTCGACCTGCAAACGGTCGCCACCAGCGCCTTCCTGCCGCTGGTGAGTTTCTCGAAACGTTTCGCGCAAGCGGCCGAGACGCGTCTCGCTCAGGGCTGGCGGGGCCATCAGGAGGCGCTCTGGCCGACGATCGCGGCGCTGGACGGGCTGACGACGCTGGATTTCGCGGAGACCCAGCCGAGGATCACCTGCCACGCCCAGTTCGGCGCCCATGCGCCGCAATCCGTATCGCTCGGCAACTCGCTGTTCGCCCATCCCGTCAAGACCAGGGCCCAGTTCGACGACCTTTTGCGTCGGGCTGGGCTTCCCGCGATCTGAGACGTCCTATGGCGATCCGCCCGGGGCAGGGCGCCGACCGGGGCGGCTGGCGCTCCGGGAAGACGCGCGCTGCGCCACGCGGTTCGGATCGTGTCGCCTCCGCCAAGCGCAAAGCAGGAGCGCCCTTGAATTCCGCTTAATATTACTGCAGCGCAGCAAATTTAGTTGCGATGCAAGAATTGGCGCGCTTCTTTTCGGTCACGCTCAGGGTCAATCCTACTAAAGAGCAGTATCAATTTGCATGCGGCGTCCTAATATGCCGGCCTCCAAAGCGGCGGACCGGCCGCTTCGGGCGTGTCCTGGGGAGGTCATGCAGAGTTCCCAATCTCTCCGCGCGGCGGCGTCCTCGCTTGGGCTGATCCACGCCCGATGCGACGTGATCGCCTTGCGCGCGGCGACAAAACGGTCGCGAGGAAATCCGACGAAAAGCTGAACGTTTCGCCGCACGGCCGCCCGCGTCCAAAGCGGGAGGCCGGGCGCCCCGAAGCGTTTGCGACAAGCGCCACAAGGCGCGAAATCATGGAGGAAGTGTTATGTATCAGGAAGCTATAGCAAATCTCACCGGCAAGAATCTGATCAAGTCGAAATTCGACAATTTCATCGGCGGCAAGTGGGTCGCCCCGGTTCGCGGCCAGTATTTCGACAATGTCAGCCCGGTCACCGGCAATGTTCTTTGCCAGTGCGCCCGTTCGACCTCCGAGGACATCGAGCTTGCGCTCGACGCCGCCCATGCCGCTCGCGAGAAGTGGGGCCAGACCTCGCCGACCGATCGCTCCAACATCCTGCTCAAGATCGCCGACCGCATGGAGGCGCGCCTCGCCGACCTCGCTCTGGTCGAGACGCTCGACAACGGCAAGCCGATCCGCGAAACCACCTATGCCGATCTGCCGCTGGCGATCGACCATTGGCGCTATTTCGCCGGCGCGCTGCGCGCCCAGGAAGGCTCCATCGGCGAAATCGACCATGACACCGTCGCCTATCATTTCCATGAGCCGCTCGGCGTCGTCGGCCAGATCATTCCCTGGAACTTTCCGCTGCTGATGGCGACATGGAAACTGGCTCCGGCGCTCGCCGCCGGCAATTGCGTGGTGCTCAAGCCCGCGGAGCAGACCCCGGCCTCGATCATGGTCCTGGCCGAGATGATCGCCGACCTGCTGCCGCCCGGCGTGTTGAACGTCGTCAACGGCTTCGGCCTCGAAGCGGGCAAGCCACTCGCCCAGAACAAGCGCGTCGCCAAGGTCGCCTTCACCGGCGAGACCACGACGGGACGCCTGATCATGCAATATGCGTCGGAAAACCTCATCCCCGTCACGCTGGAGCTGGGCGGCAAGTCGCCGAACATCTTCTTCGCCGACGTGATGGACGAGGACGACGATTATTTCGACAAGGTGATGGAAGGCTTCACCATGTTCGCCCTGAACCAGGGCGAGGTCTGCACCTGCCCCAGCCGCGCTCTGGTCGACGCCCGCATCTATGACAAGTTCATGGAAAAGGCGGTCGCCCGCGTGCAGAAAGTCAAGCAGGGCCACCCGCTCGACATGAGCACGATGCTCGGAGCGCAGGCCTCGAACGACCAGTTCGAGAAAATCCTGTCCTATATCGACATCGGCAAGAAGGAAGGCGCCAAGGTGCTAACCGGCGGCGGGGCCGCCCATCTGGGCGGCGAACTCGAGCACGGCTATTACATCCAGCCGACCGTGTTCGAGGGTCACAACAAGATGCGCATCTTCCAGGAGGAGATTTTCGGGCCGGTGCTTTCGGTCACCAAGTTCAACTCCGAGGAGGAAGCGCTCTCGATCGCCAACGACACCCTCTACGGCCTCGGCGCCGGCGTGTGGACCCGTAACGGCAATCGCGCCTATCGCTTCGGCCGCCATATCCAGGCCGGCCGGGTGTGGACCAATTGCTATCACGCCTATCCGGCCCATGCGGCCTTCGGCGGATACAAGCAGTCCGGCATCGGCCGCGAGACCCACAAGATGATGCTCGACCATTATCAGCAGACCAAGAACATGCTGGTCAGCTATTCGACCAAGGCGCTCGGCTTCTTCTGAGCAGCGTCTCGCCGGCCCGCGGCCTTCAGTTGCGGGCCGGTTTCGCGCCAGGCGCGAAGCCATGGAAAAAGCGCGGCGCCGGCGACGGGGCCGCGCGTTTTTTTTGGCGTCGACCGCGCCTATATGAAGCAGGACAAGCAAACGGAGGAATTCATGCCCCCTCGTGTCGATGCAACCTCGGAAGCCTTGCTCTGGATCGCGCGCCTGAAGGCAAAGCACGGCCCGCTGATGTTCCACCAGTCGGGAGGCTGTTGCGACGGCTCCGCGCCGATGTGCTTTCCGGAGAACGAATTCCGCGTCGGCGCCCAGGACGTTTTTCTGGGCGAGATCGGCGGCTGCAAATTCTATATCGGCGCGGCGCAATTCGAATATTGGCGCCACACCCAGCTGATCATCGACGCCGTCCCGGGACGTGGCGCCGGCTTCACCGTCGACGCGCCGGAGGGCATCCGCTTCATCACCCGCAGCCGCGTCTTCACCGACGAGGAAGTCGGGGAGCTGGCGGCGCTCGGCGAACCGCCAAGGGCGGCGTGAGCAAGCGCCGTCCGCGCCGCGATCCGCGCCGGTCGTGAATATTCCCGGGGCTCGACCCGGGAATTGTTTTGGTCATGCTTGCGGCGCGGGAGCCGTCCAAGGGGGGAAGCGGATTTGACCGAGAATCGCGCGTCGGCCTTTCATGTCGGCCTTTCCTATGTCCGGCCCGATTCGGCCGGCCCGTGGGGAACCTTTCTGGAGCAGATCGAACGCGTGACGCCGCATCTCGGCGAACTGGCGGATCTGGCGGAAACATTGCGCCGCCCGAAACGGACTTTGATCGTCGATGTGCCGATCGAGATGGACGACGGCTCGATCGGCCATTTCGAGGGCTTCCGGGTCCAGCACAGCCTGTCGCGCGGGCCGGGCAAGGGCGGGGTGCGCTTTCACCCCGGCGTCACGCTGGAAGAAGTCATGGCGCTGGCCGGCTGGATGACGATCAAGAACGCGGCGGTCAATCTGCCCTTCGGCGGCGCCAAGGGCGGCGTGCGGCTCGACCCGAAAAAACTGTCGAAAAAGGAAATCGAGCGGGTCACCCGGCGCTACACCAGCGAGATCGGCCCGATCATCGGGCCGCAGCAGGACATTCCGGCGCCGGATGTCAATACCGACGCCCAGATCATGGCCTGGATGATGGACACTTACGCCATGAACACCGGGCTCGCCAGCACCGGCGTCGTCACCGGCAAGCCGGTTAATCTCGGCGGCTCGCTCGGTCGCGCGTCGGCGACCGGGCGCGGCGTCTTCGTGATCGGCCGCGACGCGCTGCGGCGTCTCGACATGACGCTGGAGGGCGTGCAAGTCGCCATTCAGGGCTTCGGCAATGTCGGCGCTTCCGCCGCCGCGCTTTTCGCGGAAGCCGGCGCGAAAATCGTCGCGGTCCAGGATTCGCGTGGCGCCGTCGCCAATCCCGCCGGCCTGGCGGTCGCCGATCTTGTCGCCTATGTCCGCGGCGGGGCCGGGTCGCGGGTTTTGCCGGCGCGGAGACCATCGACCGCGAGGCCTTCTGGGACATCGCCTGCGACGTTCTGATCCCGGCGGCGCTCGAAGGCCAGTTGACGGCGGCGCGCGCCGAACGGATCGCGGCGCGGCTGGTGCTCGAAGGGGCCAATGGCCCGACCCTGCCCGAAGCGGACGACATTCTGGCCGAGCGCGGAATCACCGTCGTTCCCGACGTGATCTGCAACGCCGGCGGCGTGACGGTGAGCTATTTCGAATGGGTGCAGGATTTCGCCAGCTATTTCTGGAACGAGGACGAAATCAACGACCGCCTCGCCAAAATCCTGCGCGGCGCCTTGCGCCACATCTGGGAAAAAGCCGAGCGCCGCAAGGTCTCGCTGCGCACGGCGGCCTTCATCGTCGCCTGCGAACGCGTGCTGAGCGCCCACAAGGAGCGCGGGCTTTATCCGTAGAGCAAGGCGCCCGCCGCTATGGAAAACCGGCGGGCGCCTGTCGTTCAGAACGCCGCGTCCTCGAAGGCCATCATGGTTCTGGATCCAGAGGTGATCGCCTGGAGCAGGGCGCCGGTCTGGGGCAGCAGGCGCTCCATGAAGAAGCGCGCCGTGCCGACCTTGGCGCGGTAGAAACCGTCCTGTTCGGCCTTGGGCAGGCAATCCTCGGCCATTTTCGCCCACAGATAAGCCATCACGGTCAGGCCGAAGAGGCGGAGATAATCGCTCGCCGCCGCGCCGGCCTCGTCGGGCCGGGCCATGCCCTTCTGGGCGACGAAAGTCGTCGCCTGCTGCAGGCGGATGAAGGCTTTTTCCAGCGGAGTGATGAATTCGCCAAGCGCCGGGTCGGCCTTTTTGGCGGCGATATGCTCCGAGATCGGATGGAAGACAGAGCGCAGGTACCGCCCCGCATGGGCCGGCATCTTGCGGCCGACCAGATCGAGCGCCTGGATGCCGTTGGCGCCCTCGTAGATCTGGGCGATACGGCAGTCGCGGACGAACTGCTCCATGCCGTTCTCGCGGATATAGCCGTGGCCGCCGAAAACCTGCACGCCGAGATTGGTCGCCTCGAAGCCGAGGTCGGTCAGCAGCGCCTTGATCACCGGGGTGATGACAGCGATGAAATCCTCCGCCCTGGCGCGCTCGGCCGGATCGGGATGGCGCTTGGCGATATCGAGGCTTTTCGCCGCCCAGACCGCCAGCGCCCGCGAGCCCTCGACATAGGCGCGCTGGGTGAGCAGCATGCGCCGGATGTCGGGATGCACGAGCAGCGGATCGGCCGGCTTGTCGGGATATTTCGGCCCTGACAGCGACCGGCCCTGCAGGCGTTCGCGGGCGTAGGTCGTCGGCGCCCTGATAGGAGGACCTCGGCGAGGCCGAGGCCCTGGACGCCGACGGCGAGGCGCTCGGTGTTCATCATCGCGAACATCGCCTGCATGCCCTTGTGGGGCGCGCCGATCAGCCAGCCCTGGGCGCCGTCGAAGTTCATGACGCAGGTGGCGGAAGCTCTTATCCCCATCTTGTGTTCGAGCGAGCCGCAGGCGACGCCATTGCGCGGGCCAAGGGTTCCGTCCGGATTGACGAGGAATTTCGGCACGAGGAACAGGCTGATGCCCTTCACCCCCTTGGGCGCGTCGGGCAGTCTGGCCAGCACCAGATGGATGATGTTTTCCGTCAGGTCATGCTCGCCGGCCGAGATGAAGATTTTCGTGCCGGTGATGTTGCAGGAGCCGTCGCCATTGGGAACCGCGCGGGTGCGCAACAGGCCGAGGTCGGTGCCGCAATGGGGCTCGGTCAGGCACATGGTGCCGGACCAGACTCCCTCCACCAGTTTCGGCAGGTAGGTCTGCTTCAGCGCGTCCGAGCCATAGCCGTGAATCGAGACATAGGCGCCATGCGACAGGCCCGGATACATGCCGAACGACAGGTTCGAGGCGCAGATCATCTCCTCGACCAAAGTGTTGACCGCCGCCGGCAGGCCCTGGCCGCCGTAGTCGGGATCGCAGGCGATCGAGGTCCAGCCGCCGTCGCGGAATGTGTCATAGGCTTCCTTGAAGCCTTTCGGCGTGCGGACCACGCCGTTCTCGAAATGACAGCCTTCCTCGTCGCCGGAGCGGTTGAGCGGCTGGAGCACTTGCTCGCAGATCTTGGCGGCTTCCTCGAGCACGGCGTCGAGGGTGTCGCGGGAAAAATCCTCGAAGCCCGGCAGCGACGTGATGTCGTCGCCGCCGAGGAGCTCGAAGAGCACGTAGCGCATGTCGCGCAGGGGAGCCTTATAGGCGGGCATGGAGCATTCTCCTCTGTGCGGCGGTTCAGTTGCGGAGTGGCTTGCCGGTTTCGAGCATGTGCTCGATCCGGGCCAGGGTGTCGGGGTTGCGCACGAGCTTCATGAAGCCGACGCGCTCCAGTTCGAGCATGCGGTCTTCGGTGAGCGTCTCGGTCGGGTCCGTCCCGTCGCCGGTGAGGATTTCCGCGAGAACGCCCGAGACGACCTTGTCGTGCCTGGTCGCCTTGCCGATGTTGACGAAGGAATCGACCGCCATGTCGAGCGCGACCTTGCCGGAGGGGCCGGGGAGCACGAAAGTCGGCGGCTCCGGCGGCTTGTAGTTTTCGGCGAGCTTCAGCGCCTTGGCCTTGGCGTCGGCCAGCAGACGGCTGCGGTTCATGGTGATCGCGTCGCCGGGGCGCAGGATCAGCATTTCCTGGGCCTCGGCGGCCGATTTGGCGACCCGCGCCGTGCTGATATATTCGAAGACCTTGGCCGACCGCGGGCATCGGGCCTTTCGGGATCTTGCCAAGGCTCTGCCAGCGCGCCAGCATTTCCTTGCAGCCGCCCCAGCCGGGGATCAGACCGACGCCGACCTCGACCAGGCCGGCATAGGTCTCGGCATGGGCCTGGATGGCGTCGGAATGGAGCAGGATTTCGCATCCGCCGCCGAGCGCCATGCCGGCGGGCGCCGCCACGACGGGGAAGGGCGCGTATTTCAGAGCCTTGTAGGCATGCTGGCCAAGGCCGACGAGGCCCTGGATTTCGTTCCAGCCGGCGATATTGGCGGCGAAAAGCGCCAGGCCGAGATTGGCGCCGACCGAGAAGTTCGAGCCCTCGTTGTAGACGACCAGCGCCTTGTATTGCTTCTTCACCAGTTCGATCAGTCTGGTTCAGCAGCATGACGATATCGGCGTCGAGCGAATTCATCATGCTGGTGAATTCGAAGCAGAGCACGCCGTCGCCGATGTCCCAGACCGAGGCCGAGCCATTCTTCAGCACCGGCTTGGAGGTCAGCTTGATGTCGGCGAGCAGCAGCACGCCCTCGGGGCGATGCAGGGTCTGGTAGTCGCCGGCGAGGGTCAAGGCCTGGCGCTTGCCGTCCTCGACGCGGTAGAAACTCCTGCCCTGCGCCGCCCGCAGGATCGGCGGGACAGTGCGGCCTTCCTTTTCCAGACGGGCGACGAACCAGTCGACGCCGATCTTGTCGAGGAGTTCGAACGGCCCGCTCTTCCAGGCGTAGCCGAGCCGCATCGCCTCATCGATCGAGTCGATGTCGTCGGCGGCGTCGCCGACCAGCAGCGCGGCGTATGCGAGCGTTTCGCTCATCACGGTCCAGGCGTAACGGCCAAAGACGCTGTCATGTTCGAACAGCTTTTTCAGGTTCCTGCCGGCTTCCTTGACCGCCTCGACGTTGGCCTTTTTCTGGACGCGATAGTCGCCGCTGTTGAGGTCGATCGCCTCCCTGGCGCTTGTTCATCTCGCGATTGACGCGATAGAAGCCGCCCTTGCCCTTGCGGCCGGTGAAGCCGTCCTTGATCATGCGTTCGATCAAGGGCGCCGGCTGGTTCATGGCGTGGAACGGGTCTTCCGGCGGCAGGGAAGCCGCCATGCTGGCGTTGATATGCGGCATCAGGTCGAGGCCGATCAGGTCGAGCAGGCCGAACACGCCGGTCTTGGGAATGCCGAACGGCTTGCCGATGATGGCGTCGGCGTCCTCGACGTCGAGGCCCGTGTCGAAAGCCGTGACCACCGCCGTCTGCAGCCAATAGACGCCGAGGCGGTTGGCGATGAAGCCGGGGCGGTCCTTGCAGGGCACGACGCCCTTGCCGAGGCGATAATCGCAGAACTCTGTCAGTGTCTTGACTGTCGCCGGATCGTTCTTTTCGCTCGTCACCAGCTCCAGCAGGCGCATGTAGCGCGGCGGGTTGAAGAAATGGGTGATGACGAAATCGCGCGCGAAACTTTCGGGCAGGCCCTCGGTGAGTTTCGCCAGCGGGATGGTCGAGGTGTTGGAGGAGACCACGCTGCCCTTCTTGCGATGGGTCTCGATTTTCGCATAGAGCGCCTGCTTGATGTCGAGGCGTTCGATCACCGCCTCGACGATCCAGTCGCAGTCGGCCAACAGGTCGAGATTGTCCTCGATGTTGCCGGTGGTGACCAGTTTCGCCGCCGCCTTGCTCATGAAGGGCGCGGGCTCGGTCTTCAGCATTTTCGCCACCGCGCCTTCGGCGATGGCGTTGCGGTTCGAAGCGTCCGGCGGCACGATGTCGAGCAGCACCACCGGCGCGCCCGAATTGGCGACCTGGGCGGCGATGCCGGCGCCCATGACGCCGGCGCCGATGACGGCGACTTTCTTGATCTCAGCCATCACACGCGCCTCCAGAATGGTGGCGATGCCCTGGCCGCCGCCGATGCATTGGGTGGCGAGCGCGTATTTGCCCTTTTCGCGCTTCAGCAGTTGGGCCGCCTTGCCGACGATGCGGGCGCCGGTCGCGCCGAGCGGATGGCCGAGCGCGATGGCGCCGCCGTCGAGATTGACCTTGCTCTCGGGCAAGCCGAGGTCGCGCATCGAGGCGATCGACTGGCTGGAGAAAGCTTCGTTCAGCTCGACAATATCGATGTCCTTGGACTCGAGCCCGGCGCGCTTCAGCGCCTTGAGGCTGGCGCCCACCGGGCCGATGCCCATGATCGACGGCTCGCAGCCGGAAACCGCCATCGACTTGACCGCGGCAAGAATTTCCAGGCCGTTCTTGCGCGCATAATCCTCGCTGCACACCAGCACGGCGGAGGCGCCGTCGGTCAGCGGCGAGGAGGTTCCCGCCGTCACCACGCCTTCGGCGTTGAAGGCGGGTTTCAAATCCGGCGAGGCCTTCGAGCGTCGTGTCGGGGCGCGGGCAGCCATCCACCGAAACCGTTCCCTTGCGGCCGACGATGGGAATGATCTCGTCAACGAACTTGCCGGCCTTTTGCGCGGCCGCCGTCTTCTGCTGCGAACGGAAGGCGAATTCTTCCTGTTCTTTCGCGCGATATCTTCCATTGCGCGGCGACATTCTCGGCCGTGTCGCCCATGCCCATATAGGCGGCGGGCATCTTTTTCGCGAGTTCGGGATTGGGCATGGGGTTGAAGCCCATCATCGGCACGCGGCTCATGCTTTCGACGCCGGCGCAGATGAAAACCTCGCCCGAACCGGTGGCGATCGCGCCGGCCGCCATGTGGACAGCGGTCATGGACGAGCCGCAGAAACGGTTGACCGTGGCGGCGCCAAGCGATTTGGGCAGGCCGGCGAGGAAGCTCACCAGACGCGCCACGTTGAAACCCTGCTCGCCCTCGGGGAAGGCGCAACCGAGGATCAGATCCTCGATGATCCTCCGGCTTGACGCCGGTTTTCTTCACCAGGCCGGCGACGACCTGCGCGGCCAGGTCGTCGGGCCGCACCGACGCGAGTTCGCCTTTCCTGGCGAGGGTGAAGGGCGAGCGGGCATAGCCTGCGATCACGGTTCTGGTCATTCTCGTCTCCTGCAAAGCATTCAAAGCGGGCCTTCGCCCCTCACGAAATTTTAACTCCCCGGGAAGCCAGCATGTCATGCGTCGCGCGTTCGACCTCGCGCAATTCCGCCAGACTCGTCTTCACGTCCTGCAACTGCGTCTCCAGCCGCGCAATTCGTTCGCGCGCCTTGCCGAGCAAGATCCTCATCTGGGCCACCTGGGTGGGATCGGCCCCGTAGAGGTCGAGGAATTCCTTGATGTCCCGGAGGCTGAAACCCATGCGCTTGCCGCGCTGAATCAGGATCAGCCGGGCCCGGTCGCGCGGGCCGTAAACCCGGGCGGCGCCGACCCGACGCGGCGCGATCAGGCCCTTGGCCTCGTAAAACCGGATGGCGCGCAAGGTGAGCCCGAGTTCATCCCCGAGTTCGGCGATCGAAAATGTCTTCGCCGTCATCGCGTCGCCTTCCGGCGCGGCCCGATAGGCGCGCGGACTGGGCGCTTTGTCTGAATGACGGGGCGTCGTCATGCCATAGCCTTCCCTCATGCGAAATTTTTCGCCTCGGCGCTCGTGAGCTGACGTATACGTAATTTACCGACCAAGCCTCGTCAAGGAGAAAGTTCACATATAAACATAACGTGATATACGCCGTTAGAACAATCACATGATGGCCGAATTGGGGCGCGTGGGGATCGGGGCGGCCCGACGGCGGCCCGGCCCGGGAACGGCGTCCGGCGCAAAAGCCGACATTTTGTCATCCGTCGCGGCCTGGCATAGGCTTGACGCGCCGCGACTCGCCCTTTCGGGGGGCCGTCGCAATGGGCGCGGGAGAATGAAATGCGTTTGATCCTTGTCCTCGTCCTGTCCTGTCTGGCTTTGGGCGCCGCGCGGGCGGAGGAAAACGCCGCGGCGGCGCCGGCGCCCTACAGTCCGGATCTCGCCGACATCATGGCCGGCGCGCAATGGCGCCAACTCAAGCTCTCGTTCGCCGGTTCGGAAATGAACTGGCCTTTGGCGGAATTCGAAATCGGTCGGATGCGCAAGAGTTTCGCCGATGCGGCGAGATTTTATCCGGATTTCGACAAGGTCCCGCTCGCGAAACTGATCGAGCAGTTCAGCCAGCCTGCGCTGGACGACATCGCGAAGAGCGTCAAGGCCAAGGATGAAACGGCGTTCAAGAAATCCTTCGCGCGCCTGACCGACGCCTGCAACTCCTGTCATCAGGCGGCGGGAAAGGGTTTCATAAAGATCAGGGTGCCGACGCTTTCGCCCTTCAGCAATCAGGTGTTCGCGCCGGAGCATTGAGACCCGCCGCGAAAATCGGCCCGAATGCTGCGCCGTCCGGATTGCCGAAAAGGCCGGCGCGCGCTATCGAAAGTCATGGTTCAGAGCAAGCCCCATCCGCCGCTGGCTTTCGTCAACGCCCGCCTGATCGATCCCGAAAGCGGGGCCGAGACGCGCGGCGGCGTTCTGGTCGAGGATGGGCGGATCAAGGATTTCGGCGCGGGCGTCACCGGCGGCGCGCTGCCCGCCGAGGTCGCCCTGATCGAATGCGGCGGCGATGTCGTCTGTCCCGGCCTGATCGACCTGCGCGCCTTCGTCGGCGAGCCGGGCGCCGAACATCGCGAATCGATCGCCACCGCCACCGCCGCCGCGGCGGCAGGCGGCGTCACCACTCTGGTCGCCAGCCCCGAGACCCATCCGCCGGTGGACGACCCCGCCGTCGTCGATTTCCTCAAACGCCGCGCCCGCGACCACGGCCGGGTGCGGGTGCTGCCGAGCGCCGCGATCTCCAAGGCGCTGGAGGGCCAGGAAATCACCGAATTCGGCCTGTTGCGCGAGGCGGGCGCGGTGGCTTTCACCGACGGCTCGCGCTCGATCCGCAACAGCCAGACCCTGCGCCGCGCCATGACTTACGCGCGCGATTTCGACGCGCTGATCGTCCATTTTCCGGAAGACCGCGACCTTGCCGGCTCGGGCGTGATGAACGCCGGGGAGCTGGCGACCCGGCTCGGCCTTTCCGGCGTGCCGCGCGAGGCCGAGGCCATCGCGCTCGACCGCGACATCAGGCTGGCGCGCATGACCGGCGCTCGCTATTGCGCCGCGCCCATTTCCACCACACTGGCGCTCGAAGTCATCGCCAAGGCCAAGGCCGAAGGCCTGCCCGTCTCCTGCGGCGTCACCATCAACCATCTGACGCTCAACGAGAACGACATCGGCTCCTACCGCACCTTCCTGAAGGTCAAGCCGCCGTTGCGGCGCGAGGAGGAGCGGCTGGCCCTGGTCGAGGCGGTCGCCAGCGGCCTGATCGACGTGATTTTCTCCGACCACAATCCTCAGGATGTCGAGACCAAGCGCCTGCCCTTCGGCGAGGCCGATTTCGGCGCCGTGGGCGTAGAAACCCTGCTCGCCGCCGGGCTGCGGCTGGTCCACGCCGGCCATCTGCCGCTGGCCAATCTTCTGCGCGCCATGACCACTCGCCCGGCCGACATTCTGCGGCTGGAGCAGGGGCGGCTGAAGCGCGGCGCGCCGGCCGACCTCATCCGTTTCGACCCCGACGAGCCTTTCGTGCTCAACAAGGACGATCTGCGCTCGCGCTGCAAGAACACGCCCTTCGACGAGGCGAAATTGCAGGGCGTGGTCAAGACCACCATGGTCGGCGGCCATGTCGTCCATCGCGTCGGCGCGCCGATGGAGCGCGCATGATCCCGCTTCCGCTTGTTCTGGCCTCCGTCGTCGTCGGCTACGGCCTTGGCTCGATCCCCTTCGGCCTGTTGCTCGCCAGGGCGGCGGGGCTCGGCGACGTGCGCGCGATCGGCTCCGGCAATATTGGCGCGACCAACGTGCTGCGCACCGGGCGCAAGGACATCGCCGCCGCGACTTTGCTGCTCGACGCGCTGAAAGGGACGGCGGCGGTGCTGATCATGGCCCGTTTCGCGCCCGCGGCGGGGGCGATCGCCGGATTCGCCGCTTTCCTCGGCCATATTTTCCCGGTCTGGCTGAGGTTCAAGGGCGGCAAGGGCGTCGCGACTTATCTCGGCTGCCTGTTCGGATTCGCCTGGCCGGCGGGGCTGGCCTTCATCGCGATCTGGCTCTCGGTCGCCTTTCTGTCGCGCTTTTCCTCGCTCTCGGCGCTGGTCGCCAGCGCCCTGTCGCCGATCGTGCTGTGGTTTCTGGGCCTTCCCGCCCAGGCCGCGCTGCTCGCGGTCATGACCGCGATCCTGTGGGTCAAGCACCGGGACAACATCGCCCGGCTGCGCGCGGGGACCGAAGGCAGGATCGGCCAGAAGAAATGAAGCCGCGGCGGCTCGGCGACGAGGAAAAACTCGACTGGCTGCAACTCATCCGCTGCGACAATATCGGGCCGCGCACATTTTCTCGCCCTCGTCCGGCGCTATGGCGACGCCGGCGCGGTCCTTGCGCGCGCTCCCCGACCTGATCCGCCAGGGCAAGGGCCGCGCGGTAAAACTCGCCTCGCGCGAAAAAGTCTTGCGCGAATGGCGGCAGGCGGAAAAACTCGGCGCGCGGTTCATCGCCTTGCCCGAGCCGGATTTTCCGCCAGGCCTGCGCGCCATCGATTCGCCGCCGCCGCTGATCGCCCTGCGCGGCGACGCCGAGCTGCTGCGCAAGCCGATGGTGGCGCTGGTCGGCTCGCGCAACGCTTCCGCCGCCGGCCTCGCCATGACCGAAAGGCTGGCGCGGGGTCTTGGCGCGGTGGGTTATGTCGTGGTTTCGGGGCTGGCGCGGGGCATAGACGCCGGCGCGCACAGGGCGTCGCTGGCGACCGGCTCGGTCGGGGTGCTGGCGGGCGGGCTGGACCGGCCCTATCCGCCGGAAAATCTGGCCCTGCTGGAGGAAATGGCGGAGCGCGGCGCCGTTGTTTCGGAAATGCCGTTCGGCTACGAGCCGCGCGGCCGCGATTTCCCCCGCCGCAACCGCATCGTCTCCGGCCTGTCGCTGGCGACGGTGGTGGTCGAGGCGGCCCGGCGTTCGGGCTCGCTGATCACCGCGCGTTTCGCTCAGGAGCAGGGCCGCGAGGTCTTCGCCGTGCCCGGCTCGCCGCTCGATCCGCGCGCGGAAGGGACCAACGACCTGATCCGCGACGGCGCGCTGCTCTGCGCGAGCGCGCGGGACGTCATCGACGCCGTCGCGCCCCTGGCCGCGCGCGGGGCGGCGCGTTACGATCTGCTGTTCGAGCCGGAGCCCGCGCCTTTCGAGGCAAAGCTGTGGGACGAATGGGATTGGGCGGAAGCCCAGGAGCCTGTCGCCCGTGCGCCGGCCGCGCCGTACGTCGTCGAGGATGAGGACGCCGCGCCGGACCTGTCGCAGGCGTCTGATCCGGGCGACAGCGCGAGCGCGCGCGAAAAAATCATGCGCCTGCTCGGGCCGGCGCCGGTGGCCGTCGACGATCTCGCCCGTGTCTGCGGCGGCTCCGTCCAGGAGATCCGCCTGGCTTTGCAGGAACTGGAAATCGAAGGGCGGATCGAGCGCCAGGGTGCGCGATCGGGTGGCGCTGATCGGGTGATCAGGCGCCTGCGTCTGGCGCTTCGCTCCTTCGCGCCTGCATTTCGGCTTCGACATGGGCCATGTCGAGCAGATAATTGAGAAGGTCGAGTCTGGCTTCGCGCGCCATAAGCGCAAGAGCCCCGACCATATCGGCGATATAGCGGGCTGCGTCTTCCGTCGGACTGGCTGAAGACGCGTGGACCTCCAGCTCGTCCTCGTCGCGCTCGTCAAAGAAATATTCGTATGTTTCGTTTTTGCCGGGATATTCGGGCGCGTGTTGCGTTCCGTTGTCCTCCCCGGACGCTCTCTTCTTCGATGTTTCCGTCATGGCGATTTCGGGGACCTTTACACCCTGCGCCGACGACGATGAACGACTGGCGCCACTCGGAAGAGTTAGACCTCATGCCCCCCGAATGGCAACCAAAAGTTGTGTCGTCCCACCAGGATTTTCCCCGCCTCCAATATATCGGCCATCTGCCCTCAATGAGGTAAAAGACCAATCATTGGGGTATTTATAGCACATAATCAGAACTATGTATATGTTATGTAACGACCTTGGGCTCTGCTTGCTCCACCGGCGCCTCAGCCGAGCCGGTTGAGGCGGTCGAGCGCGCCTTGCAGGATATAGGCCGCGGCCATCCGGTCCACAACTTCCGCGCGCTTTCCACGCGAGACGTCCTGGGCGATCAGCTCGCGGGTGACGGCGGCGGTCGAGAGTCTTTCGTCCCAGAACACGAAGGGACGTCGCGCCAGGGGCGCGGTTTGGCGGACAAAGGCGCGGGTCGATTGGGCGCGCGGGCCTTCCGTGCCATCCATGTTGAGCGGCAGGCCGATCACGAAGGCGGCAACCCCATGTTTGTCGGCGAGCGCCAGCATTTTTTCGACATCCGGCGTATATTTGAGGCGCTTGATGGTTTCGAGTGGCGTCGCCAGCCGGCGCTCGACATCGGACAAGGCGAGGCCGATGGTCTTCGTTCCAAGGTCGATTCCCATCAACCTGTCGTTGCGCCGCAACAGGCCGGCCAGCTCTTCCAGGGTCGCGACGGCGGCGAATTTCGGCTTTTCGGTCATGCCGAAGGGCTAACACGGGCAGAGCGTTCAGGCCAGTTTCGCGTCCGCCGGCTCGTTGGGGCGAGAGCGGAACGATCGCGTGAGCATGGCCGGGAACGGTTCAGCCGGCCGGCGCCTTTTGCGGATGTTTCGCGGCGTCGGAGACCAATGACCAGCCCGGGAACGGATTCCTGCCCTCCTTGAACCCATATCTCTCGAAATGCTCCTGGGCCGAGGCGAATTTTTTGGCCTTGATGGCGTCGACGATGTCCGGGTAGGTTCTGAGGTACCACTCCGCGTCGACTTTGATCGGGCGCGGAAACCGGTCTTCGAAATAGCCCGATTCGATGTAATGGTCGCGGGCCGAGGCGACTTTTCCCTGCTTGAACGCGGCGCGAACGTCGCTATTGAAATCCATGTACCATTTTTCATCGACTTCGACGTCGCGCAACAAGGCGCGGAGCATATCGCGAAGCCGATTTTCCTCGACTCTGACGAACCGGCTGTTCGGATCGCGGGTTTCGTTACGCAGGTAGCCAAAGGAAATGAGGCTCACAGCTGATTTCCCCTCGAATGCTCGGCAAAGACTTGAGTTGAGGACCTCACAGGCGAAATGCGTTCAGGCCTCTGAGTCAGAACGTCTAGGCGAATAATATTTCTGATTCAAGAGGCGTCGCCCGCTGGCGCGGCGCGGCCGGACTCTGGATGGCGGAACTCCCTCGCGTCATGCCTGCGCGCCACGCTTCGGGCCCGCCGCTCACTCCCCGTCGAACGCTCCGCGGTCGATTCCGCCTCCGGCGAGGATCTGGCGTTTTCCGGCGTGGTTGGCGGGACCGACGACGCCTTCCTTTTCCATGCGTTCGACGAGGGTCGCGGCCTTGTTGTAGCCGACCGAGAGGCGGCGCTGGACGTAGGAGGTCGAGCATTTCCTGTCGCGCAGCACGATCGCCACGGCGCGGTCGTAGAGATCGCCGCCCTCGTCGTCGCCGGCAAAGCTTGCGGCCTCCGCCTCGTCGTCTTCCGCGTCGTCCTCCACCGTCACCGCGTCGAGATATTCCGGCTGGCCCTGCATCTTCAGATGCGCCACGATCCTTTCCACCTCGACGTCCGAGACGAACGGCCCGTGGACGCGGGAAATCCGCCCGCCGCCCTGCATGTAAAGCATGTCGCCCTGGCCGAGCAGCTGCTCCGCGCCCATCTCGCCCAGGATCGTGCGGCTGTCGATTTTCGACGTCACCTGGAACGAGACGCGGGTCGGGAAATTGGCCTTGATCGTGCCGGTGATGACGTCGACCGAGGGGCGCTGGGTCGCCATGATCAGGTGGATGCCGGCGGCGCGCGCCATCTGCGCCAGGCGCTGGATCGCGCCCTCGATCTCCTTGCCGGCGACCATCATCAGATCGGCCATTTCATCGACGATGACCACGATATAGGGCAGGACGATGAGGTCCATCTGCTCCTGCTCGTAGACCGCCTCGCCGGTCTCGCGGTCGAAGCCGGTCTGCACCGTGCGCGAGATGATCTCGCCCTTTTCGCGGGCCTCGGTGACGCGGGCGTTGAAACCGTCGATGTTGCGCACGCCGAGCTTGGACATTTTCTTGTAGCGGTCCTCCATCTCGCGCACCGCCCATTTGAGGGCGACGACCGCCTTCTTGGGGTCGGTGACGACGGGGGTCAGCAGGTGCGGGACGCCGTCGTAGACGGAGAGCTCGAGCATTTTGGGATCGACCATGATCAGGCGGCACTCCTGCGGCTTGAGCCGGTAGAGCAGCGACAGGACCATGGTGTTGATGGCGACCGACTTGCCCGAGCCGGTGGTGCCGGCGACGAGCAGATGGGGCATTCGGGCGAGGTCGACGATGACCGGCTCGCCGCCGATGGTCTTGCCCAGGGCGATGGCGAGCTTGTGGCGGGTCTCGACGAAATCGGGCGAGGCGAGCAGCTCGCGCAGGAAAACGGTCTCGCGGCGCGGGTTGGGCAGTTCGATGCCGATGGCGTTGCGCCCCGGCGCCACCGCCACCCGCGCCGAAACCGCCGACATCGACCGCGCAATGTCGTCCGAAAGCCCGATCACCCGCGACGACTTGATCCCAGGCGCAGGCTCGAAATCGTACAAGGTGACGACAGGGCCGGGATGGGCGTTGCGCACGTCGCCGCGCACGCCGAAATCCTCAAGAGTCTTTTCCAACGCGTCGGCGGTGACTTCCAGTTCGTCGTCAGGCTGGCCGTCGTCGTGGCGATGCGGCGGCAGCGTCAGCATGTCGAGCGCGAAAGGCTCGTAGTCGGCGGCGGGCGCGTCGAATTTCTGGAGGAAGCCGCCGGCCGGGGTCTTGACGCGCTTGAAGGCGCGGGCAAGCTCGGCGGGCTTGGACTGCGCCGCCGCGGGCTCGGGCGACGGTTCGCTCGGCGTGGCGACCGCCTTGACGCGAATCCGCACTTTCGGCGGCTTCTCAGCCGATCCGAGCGGAGCCGGCGCGGGTTCGACGGAACGGGGAGCCGGCGGGCGCGCAAAGCCGCCGAAACCGACATGGAAGGAGAAGCGCGCGCCCATGCTGGCGAAGGCGCCGAAGGAGGGGAGGAGCTCGGGCGCCTGGAGCCTTGCTTCGGCCTTGCGCTCGGCAAGGGGGCGGTCGGGCGTGCGGGCGAAGCGCACCCGCGGCTTGGTTCTGGCGTTGATATCGTCGGCCGCAGTTTTTATGGCATGGGCCTGGGCGAGGCGGGCCTCCTCCAGCTGGCGGGCGGTTTCCTCGGCCTTGAGGCGCGATTCTTCCTCGATGCGGCGGGCTTCCTCCTCGGCGGCGAGGCGCTGGGCGTCCTCCTCGGCCTTGCGGCGGGCGATCGCGGATTCCGGCGTGCGGGTGAAGCGGACATTTGGCCGGTCGGCGCGAAAGAATTGCGGCGCGCCGGGCTCGCAAGGCGATTCCACGACGACATCGGACTGGAACTCCGGCGCGGGCTCCGGGTCCGGCGCCCAGACCTGCTGGGCGGCGGCGAGAATCGCGCGGGATTTCAGCGCCGCGTCGGCTTCCAGTCGGGCGCGTTGGTCCGCGAAAGCGGCGTCGGGAAGCGGTGGCGACGCGACCAGGGGCGCTGGCCTGGGGACGGGGACGGGGTCGAGCAACACCGAACGGGGCCGGCGGACATAAGGGCGATAGGGCGATCGCGACCCGTCGTCGTCCCATTCCGCCAGGTCGAAATCTCCGTCGATCTGTCGCATTTCCACGCCGTCGAGACCGAAGGAGGCGCGCTGCGCGAGGGGCGCCGCGCGGTCGGCGCGCCGGCCCGCGCCGAAGAATCGCGCAAGCCATTGGTCGAGTGTCATCAACATGAACGCTTCGCCTTGAAACCACTGCCGCGACGCCTCGGAACCCGGCGAATGAATCGCCGGACTCGGGAGGGCGTCGCGCCCCCGAACATGCTATCCGCAGGGTTAACGCCACGTTTCAGACGCGATGAATTCGCGGGCTCTCACAGGCAGGATTTTCGCCGCCCGCGCCATCGGGCGAATACACGCCGGGATGTGGATAAACGGTAACTTGCTCCGAGCGCCGGCTTGGCCGATCCTGCCAAAAAAGGCCGCGACGGGCGCGGCCGAGGGCGGGAACGCAATGAAGCGGGCGGAAAGGCGGCGGGGCTGGCGCAGGGTCTTGGGCTGGAGGCGGCTGATCCGAACCACCGCCTTCAAATTGGCGATCGCCTATTTCGTCATCGTCGGCCTCGGCTTCACCCTGGTGATGGAGCGGGTCGGCGAGAATATCCGCGAACTGATCAACGAGCAGACCAGCCAGACCATCGACGCCGAGATCAAGGGGCTCGCCGATCAATTCGAGGCCGGCGGCCTGACCCAACTCGTCGCGGTGGTGGAGCGCCGCGCGCGCGCGCCCGGGGCCTCGATCTATCTGGTCGCCGCGCCGAACGGCGTCGCGGTCGCTGGCAATGTGCTCGAACTGCCGGCCGGCGTGCTCGACCAGAAAACGGCGGTCGAAATCGACTACGAGCGCCTCGGCGAGCCCAATGTCGAACGCCACGCCCTGGCCCGGATCTTCACCCTGCCGGGCAATTTCCGCCTGCTGATCGGCCACGATCTCGAAGATCGCGAGCGGCTGCGGCATATTCTCGGCTCGGCCCTGTTCACCTCGCTTTTATGGCTTCTGTCGATCGCGGCCTTCGGCGGCCTGTTCGTCGCGCGGCGCCTGTTGCAGCGGGTGGACGCGATGAGCGCCAAGGCCGCGACCCTGCTGCGCGGCGATCTGACCGGCCGCCTGCCGCTTTCGGGGGCCGACGACGAACTTGACCGGTTGGCGCGCAATCTCAACGTCATGCTCGACCGCATCGCCCGGCTGATGGAGGGCATCAGGCAGGTTTCCGACAATATCGCCCACGACCTGCGCACGCCCTTGACCCGGCTGCGCAACAACGCCGAACAGGCCCTGCAGCTCGAAAGCGGCGAAGAAGGCGCCCGCGCCGCGCTGGAGCAGGTGATCGAGGAGGCTGACGGGCTGATCCGCATTTTCAACGCCTTGCTGATGATCGCACGGGCCGAGTCGCAATCCTCGCGCGAGAATTTTTCCGATCTCGACGCCGCTGAACTCGCGCGCGACATGGCCGAGCTCTATGAGCCGGCGGCGGAGGAAGCCGGGGTCGCGCTGCGGGTCGAGGCGCCTTTTCCCGCGCCGATCCGCGGCCAGCGCGAGCTGATCGGCCAGGCCCTGGCCAATCTGATCGACAACGCCCTGAAATACGGCGCGCCCGAGGTTCCTGGCGAGACGCCGGAGGTCGCGATAATTGTCGGACCGGCCGGCGAAAGGGTGGAAATCGCCGTTGGCGATCATGGGCCGGGCATTCCGGCGCCGGAGCGGGAGCGGGTGCTGGACCGTTTCGTGCGGCTGGAGGCCTCGCGCAGCCGGCCGGGCTCGGGCCTCGGCCTGTCGCTCGCCGCCGCTGTCGCCCGGCTCCATGACGGCGCGCTGCGCGTCGAGGACAATGCGCCCGGCCTGCGCGTCGTCCTTTCGTTGCCGCGCCGGAAAGAGGTTGGCGGAACATGAAAACCAAGGCGCTTGCGATTCCCAGGCCGGCGAAACTTGCCGCCGCCCGCGCGCGGGTCGCGGAATTCCTCGAACACGCCGGGGAAGAAACCGCCGCCGCCCTGCGCGCTTTGCCGGACTGGCCGCGTCTGGAAGAGGTTCTGGCGGGGATCGCCGACCAGTCGCCGTTCCTGTGGGGGCTCGCGCGGCGCGATCCGGCGCGGCTGTTGCGCATCCGCGAGAAAAAGTCCGACGCGGCGCTCGATTCGGCCCTGCGCCGCCTTTCGGCCTGTCACGCGGCGGACTGCCCGGAAGCCCACGCGATGCGCCTGTTGCGCAAGGCGAAGCAGGAGGTCGCCCTGATCGTCGCCCTGGGCGATCTTTTGGGGGAATTCGACGTGGTCGCCGCGACCAGGGCTCTCGCGCGCGCGGCGGATCATTTCGTCGCCACGGCTCTGCGCGTGGCCCTGCGCCTTTCCGGCGACAAGCTCGCGCTCGTCGATCCGCATGAGCCCGAGCGCGATTGCGGCCTGGTGATTCTCGCTCTCGGCAAACATGGCGCGGAGGAGTTGAATTATTCCTCCGATGTCGATCTCGTCGTGTTCTACGACCTGGACTCGCCGGCGCTGGCCGCCGGGCAGGGCGCGCGAGCCAATTCCCTGCGCCTGACCCAGCATGTGGTGAAGCTTCTGCAGGAGCGCACCGGCGACGGCTATGTGCTGCGCGTCGATCTGCGGCTGCGCCCGGACCCCGGCTCGACCGCGCCCGCCGTCTCGCTGGAGGCGGCGCGGCACTATTACGAGACGCTCGGCCAGAACTGGGAGCGCGCCGCCATGATCAAGGCGCGCGCGATCGCCGGCGACCTCGCGCTCGGCGCCGATTTCCTCCAAGAGATGTCCGCCTTCATCTGGCGCAAATATTTCGATTACGCGGCCATCGCCGACATTCACGCGATGAAGCGCCAGATCCACGCCGCCAAGGGCCATGCCGAGATCGCCGTCGCCGGCCATGACGTGAAGCTCGGGCGCGGAGGCATCCGCGAGATCGAATTTTTCGTCCAGACCCAGCAGCTGATTTTCGGCGGCCGCCGCAGGCAATTGCGCGGCGCGCGCACGCTCGACATGCTGCGCCAGCTTGCCGCCGACAAGTGGATCACGCCGCGCGCCGCCGACGACATGAGCGCCGCCTATCTTTTCCTGCGCGCGGTCGAGCATCGGCTGCAGATGCTGGACGATCAGCAGACCCAGCGCCTGCCCGAGGACGCAACGGCTCTGAAAAATTTCGCGCGCTTCTGCGGCTACGCCGGGACGGCCGGCTTCTCCCGTGACCTGCTGCGCCATTTCCATGCGGTGGAGCGACATTACGCGCGGCTGTTCGAACATGCGCCGGGTCTCGATTCGCGCGCCGGCAATCTGGTCTTCACCGGCGCGGCCGACGATCCGGAAACGCTCGAAACCTTGCGCGACATGGGATTCCGCGATCCGGCCCTTGCCGCGGAAACCGTGCGAGGCTGGCATTTCGGGCGCCGCCCGGCGGTGCGCGGGCCCCGCGCCCGCGAGGCGCTGACGGAACTGGTCCCGGCGCTGCTCGAAGCCTTTTCCCGATCGGGCGACGCCGATTCCGGCCTCGCCGCGCTCGACGCCGCTCTGGCGCTGCATGCCGGCGGCGACGGAACTTTTCGCGCTGCTCAAGTCGCATGAGGCGATGCTGGAGCTTTTCGCCGACATTCTCGGCGGCGCGCCGCGCCTCGCCCAAACCATCGCGCAATCGCCCCATGTGCTCGACGCGGCGATCGACCGCGGCGTGGCCGCCGCGCCGATGGATGTGGCGGATTTTTCGGCGCGCTTCGCCCTTTTCCACAAGGCGGAATTCGCAGTTCGAAGCCTTTCTCGACGCGGCGCGCGACTTCGCGGGCGAGGAAAATTTCATGATCGGCCTGCGCCTTTTCGCCGGATCTGATCGAGCCGGACCAGGCGGCGCGCGCTTTTTCGGCGTTGGCCGAAGCGATGATCCGCGCCTGTCTGGCGCGGGTCGAAAAGCACTTCGCCGCCGAACATGGCGTCGTCGTCGGCGGGCGCTGCGTCGTGCTGGGCATGGGCAAGCTGGGATCGAGGGAGATGACCGCGACCTCCGATCTCGATCTGGTTCTGCTCTACGATTTCGACGCCCTGCGCCCGGAGTCCGACGGAAAGCGGCCTCTCCACGCCACGCATTATTACACCCGGCTCACCCAGCGCCTGATCGCCGCGCTGACGGCGCCGACGCGGCGCGGCAAACTCTTTGACGTGGACATGCGGCTGCGGCCATCGGGCCGACAGGGGCCGCTGGCGACGCAATTTTCCTCCTTCCGCGCCTATCAGGCCGATGAGGCCGAAATCTGGGAATACATGGCCCTGACCCGCGCCCGGCCGGTCGCCGGCGCCGAGAGCCTCGCCGCCGAAGCCGTGCTGACCGTCAAGGACAATCTTTTCCGCCCGCGCGAGAGGAGCGAACTGGCGCAGGCCGCGCGCGACATGCGCGTGCTGATCGCGAAGGAGAAGGGCGAGGACGATCCCTGGAACCTGAAGCTCGCCTCGGGTGGCCTGCTCGACGTGGAATTCATCGCGCAATTTCTCGCGCTCGGCTTCGGCGCCGAATTTCTCGGCCTGCGGCAGACGGCGACGGCGGACATTATCGCCGAAGCCGGAAAGGCAGGAATTCTCGACCAGGAAACCGCGGGATTCCTGCTCCGGGCGCTGGCGCTCTATGCAAAGGTGACGCAATGGCTGCGGTTGGCGCTCGGTGAGGACGCCGACCCGCGCCACGCCGCCGAAGGAGTCAAACGTCGCATCGCCGCCGCCGCCGGCCTGCCCGATCTCGGCTTTCTGGAAAGGGAGCTGGCCGAGACGCGCAAGGGGGTGCGGAAGGCTTTCGGGCGCATCCTCGCCTAGTCAAGCTGGCGACAACCTTTGGGTTCCCACCGGCATCGCGTTCAGGAGCGACGTGAGGCTCCTCGGCAGTTCCAGATAGCGAAACCTGGAAAGGTCGAAGCAGTTCGACTCGTCATGCTCGACGAGGAAGACGCCAACGCCGGTCATCCCCGTGTTCCACTGGACGCCGAGACCGATCCTGGCGACCGTATAGACGGCGCCCTTGTCGATATGCGCATCGGGGCCAACGCCCGAGGCGTTGATGCAGACGATTTTAGTACCCGATTTCGTGTGCGGCGAGATCATCGACTTCTCCCACCTTGCGATAACAAGTATCCACCTCCCGGCTGTCGGCAATCGACCTCCGTGGCTGCGTAACCTCAGGCGATTTTCTCTCCCGTCTGGCTTTTTGTTCCCCGCAGGGTGAAATGATGACACGCCAGAAGTTACTCATCTCTGAAACAACGCAAGGAAGAGGATTTAGGTTCAATCGCGGAAGCCGAAAATTGCGGGCGTCGCGCATTCGGAAAAACCGGCCCGTCGCCTCTGACGGATGGCGAATGGCGCCGCTTTTTTGACGGGCGTATAAAGGCCCCCCGAAACGCGCCTCGCGCGAAAAAGACGAAACGCGCCTTGCGCGAAAAACCTGGACGCCGGAACCCCGAATGAGCCGCATTCCCGATTTCTCGACCCTCGCCTTGCCGAAGGATCAGGGCGCTCCGGCGCCGGCCTTTTCCGTCGAACCGTGGCTGACGCCCGAAGGCATCGCGGTGAAAAGCGTCTATGGCGCGGAAGATGTCGAAGGCCTGCCGGCGGTCGATTCCTTCCCCGGCGTCGCGCCTTTTCTGCGCGGGCCTTACCCGACCATGTATGTCAACCAGCCGTGGACGGTGCGGCAATATGCCGGCTTCTCCACGGCGGAAGATTCGAACGCCTTTTACCGGCGCAATCTCGCCGCGGGCCAGAAGGGCCTGTCGGTCGCATTCGACCTCGCCACCCATCGCGGCTACGATTCCGACCATCCCCGCGTCGCCGGAGATGTCGGCATGGCGGGCGTCGCCATCGATTCGATCTATGACATGCGGACGCTGTTTTCCGGCATTCCGCTCGACCAGATGTCGGTGTCGATGACCATGAACGGGGCGGTCCTGCCGGTGCTCGCGCTTTACATCGTGGCGGCGGAAGAGCAGGGCGTTTCCGCCGAAAAGCTCTCCGGCACGATCCAGAACGATATCTTGAAAGAATTCATGGTGCGGAACACCTATATCTATCCGCCCAAACATTCGATGCGGATCATTTCCGACATTTTCGCCTTCACCTCGCAGCATATGCCGAAATTCAACTCGATCTCGATCTCCGGCTATCACATGCAGGAAGCGGGCGCGACCCAGGATCTCGAACTCGCCTATACTTTGGCTGACGGCGTCGAATATTTGCGCGCGGGAATCGGCGCGGGGCTCTCGGTGGACCAGTTCGCGCCGCGCCTGTCTTTCTTCTGGGCGATCGGCATGAATTTCTTCATGGAGGTGGCGAAGCTCCGCGCGGCCCGCCTTCTGTGGGCGAACCTGGTGAAGGAATTCAATCCGAAATCGGAAAAGAGCCTGCCGCTTCGCACCCATTGCCAGACCTCGGGCTGGTCGCTGACCGCGCAGGACGTGTTCAACAATGTCGTCCGCACCCAGATCGAGGCGATGGCGGCGACGCAGGGGCACACCCAGTCGCTGCACACCAACGCGCTCGACGAGGCTTTGGCGCTGCCGACCGACTTTTCGGCGCGCATCGCGCGCAACAGCCAGCTTTTCCTGCAACAGGAGTTCGGGCACGACACGCATCATCGACCCCTGGGGCGGCTCCTATTATGTCGAAAAGCTCACCGCCGAACTGACGCAAAAGGCCTGGGCCCATATTCAGGAGGTCGAGGCGCTCGGCGGCATGGCCAAGGCCATCGACGCCGGCATCCCCAAGCTTCGCATCGAGGAGGCGGCGGCCAGGACCCAGGCGCGCATCGATTCCGGCAAACAGGCGGTGATCGGCGTCAACAAGTTCCGTCCCGCGAACGAAAGGCCGATCGACGTGCTCAAGGTCGAAAACGCCAAGGTTCGCGCGCAGCAGATCGAGAAGCTGAAGCGGCTGCGCGCCGAGCGCGACGAGGCCGAAACGCAAGCCGCGCTCGACGCCTTGACCGAAGGCGCCAAGAATTCGGGAGCCAGCGGCGCCAATCTGCTCGCGCTCTCCATCGAGGCGGCGCGGAAAAAGGCGACGGTCGGCGAGATTTCCTTTGCGCTCGAAAAGGTTTTCGGGCGTCATCGCGCCGAGATCAGGAGCATTTCCGGAGTTTACAAGCGGGAGGCCGGCGTGAATTCCACGGCAATCGCCAAAGTCCAACGTCAGGTCGAGGCTTTTGTCGAGCACGACGGCCGGCGGCCGCGCATCCTCGTCGCCAAGGTCGGGCAGGACGGCCACGACCGCGGCCAGAAGGTCATCGCCTCGGCCTTCGCCGACCTCGGCTTCGACGTGGACATCGGCCCGCTTTTCGCCACGCCCGAGGAGGCGGCGCGTCAGGCGGTCGAAAACGACGTCCATATCGTCGGCGTTTCGTCGCTGGCGGCGGGCCACCTGACTTTGGTGCCGCAATTGCGCGCGGCGCTGGAAAAGGAAGGGCGCGGCGACATCATGATCGTGGTCGGCGGCGTCGTTCCGCCGCAGGATTTCGACGCTTTGCGTCGTGCGGGCGCCTCGGCGATCTTCCCGCCCGGCACGGTGATCGCGGAAGCCGCCGGCGAACTGATCGACGAATTAAACCGTCGCCTCGGCTATTCCGCAGCCGCCGAATGACGCCGGCGGCCGATTTGCCATTCTCGCGCCGTTCGATTATCTGGCCCCGGGCCTCTCTCCGCAGACTTGCGGAAGCAATATGATGCGGCATCGGACGAGGAAGACGCTCGCGTGAGCGAAACGGGTCAAACGGAAAAATTCGTCCTGCGCGGCGGCCGGCTTCGCTGGGCGAAGCTGCGCTTTCTCATCTCCCGCGCGGCGAGCAAGGCGATCCGCGAGCCGTTGCGGAAAATCCGCGCGCCGATCCGTCATTTCCTGCTCAATTTCGTCAAGGGCTTTCCCGTCGAGCTGGAATTCGACGGAGCTCGTGCCGGTCGAGCCCTATGCGGGCCGCCTGCCGTCGCCGGGAATGCGATGCGTGGTCTATGACGAGGCGACGGTTTCGGTTCGCGAGCACCCGCTGAGCCGCAATTCGACCACGCGCGAAAGCGCCTTCTACAAGGACCGTGAATTCGTCGCGCCCAAGCTGACGCTGGAAAGCCCGGGGCCGCATTTCTGGTTCTCGCGGACGGGTCTGCTGATGTCGCCCGAGGGAAAAATCTGGCCGCATTCCATGATCGGGCCTTACCAGCCGCGGATCATGCGGGCGATGCCCTCGGTCAGCATGGCGCGCGACAAGACCGGCGAGGGCCGTTTCGTCTTTCATCCGTCGTTGGTGAAATCGCCGCCGCGCATCGTCGAGGAACGGCTGCTGATCGTCCTGTCGGACTCGGCCCATTTCGGCCATTTCCTGCTCGATTCCGCGACGCTCGTCCATCTCGCGGCGCAGATCGGCGCGCCCATGCTGTCCTGGCGGCTCACGCCCTGGCAGCAGGCCATCTGCGACCGTCTGGGCGTGCGGCCGGGACAGATCCGCGAACTGCCGCGCGGTAATTATCTGCTCGAGCGCCCGGTGACCAGCAACCGGCTGACGGGGCTCGGCGCCGAATACCGCCCATCCGCGCAGCCGCGAGGCTTTCGATGCGATCCGCGCCAATACGCCGGTCGAGAAATATCCGGACCTGCCGCGCCGCTTCTTTATCATGCGCGGAGTGCGGCACGGCCGGATCCTGAAGAATCGCGCCGAACTCGCCGAAGCGCTCGCCGCGCGCGGCGTCGCGCCGATCCAGCCGGACCTGCTGAGTTTCGACGAGCAGGTGGCGCTGTTTGCGCGCGCGGAGCTGGTCGTCGCCGAATTCGGCGCCGCCATGGCCAATCTCGTCTTCACCCCGCCGCGAACGAAAGTCGTCGAAATCATCTGCGAAGGCCAGAACGACTGGTGGTCCGCCAATCTCTGCGCCATGCTGGGGCTCGAGCATGTCGTCCAGTTCCAGAGGCTGACGGAGGAGGAATTGCGCGCCGGCGCGATCCGCCATGTGGTGGCGGAGGATTTTTCCTATTCGGCCGACGTCGCGGCGATCTGCGCGACGGTGGATCAGTTGATCTGAGGCGCCTATCCTTTGGCGCCGAGCGCGGGACGGATGAAAATATTCCGGAAAGCTTCGTCATAGCCGGCGTGGACTCCGGTCCAGTCCTTTGACGCGCTGTTGTCCATCGAGACGCCGATCAGGTCGGGATGGTCTATCGTCTTCGCGCCGTCGTTGGCGAAAACGATATGCAGGATCGAAAAATCGACTCGGCTGTTCACGTTGCGAAAGGCGCGAACGAGGTCTTCGACGGTGTCGGCCGAAATCTGGGTGGAATCCGTCAGGACGAAAAGAGTTCTGTGATCGCTTCGCAGCAGATCGATGAACTTGTCTCCAAGATATCTGTATTTCGCCAGAGCCTTCGGCGCCTGCTGCCCCATCTCGATCCGGCACCGGTCCTTGTCCTCGGTGGTGAATTTGAAATCGTGGATGAAATACATGCCGAGCCGGGGCGCATAAGCTCGCCAGAGGTCCAGGTCGTCCTTCTTGAGGTCGAAATCCTCCGCGCTCAGGTGAAAATTCGATGCGACAAGATCGACCAGGCATCGGTGGCCCTTGTCGCGAGTCAGGGAATTGAAAAAGCCGGAAACCGGGCGGTAGCGGTGGAAATGCCTTTCGCGTTGAATGCGGTCGATGTGAAAGCGCGAGATGCAGGACTGGCCGAGCGACAAGGCGGCGTCGTAACGCAACTCCGGGGCGAAGGCCTCGGCGCGGCAGACCGGAGCGCCTGACGTCAGACTCTTGAAGAACAAGGACATGCGCGATTTCGACATTCAGACCGAACTTGAAGCTTTTGCGCCGGAGCGCCTTGGTTTGGGGCCGCCCAATACGGCGTCTTTAGACGCCCGTCTGAAGACGGGCTATCGGGCGGCCCGGGTTTTCTCGTATCAGCCCATCGCCTTTTCGTACTGGGCGTCGACATATTCCCAGTTCACCAGATGGCCAAGGACCGTCTTGATGAAATCGGGACGACGGTTGCGATAGTCGATGTAATAGGCGTGCTCCCAGACGTCCACGGTGAGGATCGGGGTCGCGCCGTGGATCAGCGGGTTTTCGGCGTTCGGGGTCTTGGAGACGGAGACCTTGCCGTCCTTGACCTGGAGCCAGGCCCAGCCGGAGCCGAACTGGGTGACGCCGGCGTTGGCCAGGTCGTCCAGAGCCTTGTCCACCGAGCCGAAAGTCTCGACCAGGGCCTTTTCGACCTTGCCCGGAACCTTGCCGCCGCCATTCGGCTTCAGATATTTCCAGAATTCGGCGTGGTTGTAGATCTGCGCGACGTTGTTGAACACGGCGGGGTTCTTGCCATGCGAGCCGACGATGACCTTCTCCATCGCCAGGCCTTCCCATTCCGTGCCCTTGATCAGATTGTTGGCGTTGTTGACATAAGCCGCGTGATGCTTGTCATGATGAAACTCCAGCGTTTCCGCGGACATATGAGGCGCCAGCGCGTCATAGGCGTAGGGCAGGGGATCTAGAACGAACGACATTGATTTCTCCTGAGACTGTCATGCGCCGGCGAGAAACGGCGCGACGGCAGGGTAGAAAGATCGTTTACGCGACGCAAGGATTTAAAAAGCGCCTGAGAAGCGGAAATCGTGGAATCCATTTTTAGCAAATTGCCATTATGCTCTTGATTCGGGGCGTTCCGGCCCAGACGTTCTTTCGCGGAGAAAGGTTTTCGCCAGCGTGAAAGCGGATCGCACTGTCATCGTCTTCGGCGTCTTTCTGTTCCTGATCGGCCTTGCCGTCGCGGTGAACAGCTATGGCTATATCGAGGTCGAACGCGGCTGGTCGATGGTGATTTCGGGCACGATCGCCTTCAGCGCCGGGCTCGTCCTGATCGCCTTGGGCCTTATCCTGCGGCAATTGCGGATTCTTTCCCTCTCCGCCGCGCAGGCCGCGCTGTTTCTCGCCAAGGCCAGTCCGGCCGGGGCCGCGGCCGAGATTGTCCCGCCGCCCGAGCCGGTCGAGTGGGCGCCGGCGCCCGAGGCCGAAGAATTTGCGGCGCCTGCGCCGGTGGAGGCCGCGCCGGCCGAAGAGGCCGCGGCGCCGGTCGCGGAAAGAGATTTCGCCCAGCCGCCGGCCTGGATGAGACGCGCGTCGTCCTATACCGCCGCGTACGGCGCGGCCCGCGTGGCGGAGCCCGCAGAGCCGGCCGAAGCCCCGCAGGAACATGGCGCGGACGAGGACCAGGACTGGCTCGAAAAGGCGGTCGCCGACGAGGTCGCCGCCCAAGAAGCCCAGATCCACGAGGCCATGATCCAGGAAGCCTTTGCGCGCGAGTTCCATGCCGAGGCGCCCCACGCCGACGAGGCCGAACCCCAAGAGGCCGTGACTTATGAGGCCCCGCCTCATGAGTCCCCGACTTACGAAGCCTCGACCTATGAGGCTCCGGCCCATGACGCCGCAGCCCATGAAGTTTTCGCCGAGGAACCGGACGAGGAGGCCGCCGCCGAACCCGAACTGCCGAAGGCCGCCACGGGCTGGGACACCGCCATCGACGAACTGATCAGGGCGGAAGCGCCGGATGAGGCTGAAAGGCCCGCGCGCGAGCCGGCGGCGCCGGCCGAGCCTTCGGCGCTCAATGAGCCCGCGCCGGAGCCGCTGGCCGAAGCCGCCGCCGAGCCGACGGCGGAGCCCGCCGCCTCGGCCTCCACCCCGGCGATCCTTGGGCAATATGAGGCCAATGGCGCCCGCTACACCATGTATGTGGATGGCTCGATCGACGCGGAAACCGCGCATGGCGTCTATCGCTTCGCCTCGATGGAGGAATTGAAGCGTTTCATCGAGCACAGTGGCTGATCAGACTTTAACGTCGCCGCCCACGGCGGCGATCGCGAAGGCCTGGCGCAGGGCGGCCTCCTCCAGTTCGTCGAAGCGGCCGGCGGCCCCGCCGTGGCCGGCCTCCATATTGGTCTTGAGCAGGATCGGCCCGCCGCCGGTCATGCGCTCGCGCAGAACCTGCGCCCATTTCGCCGGCTCCCAATAGGTCACGCGCGGGTCGGTCAGCCCGGCCTCGATCAGCATCGGCGGATAATCCCGGGCTTTCACATTGTCGTAGGGCGAAAAGGACAACAGCCGGCGGAAAACTTTTGCGTCTTCGATCGGATTGCCCCATTCGCGCCATTCCGGCGGAGTCAGCGGCAGGCTGGCGTCGAGAATCGTATTGACCACGTCGACGAAAGGCACTTCGGCGAGGACGCCGCCGAAAAGCTCGGGGGCCATATTGACGGCCGCGCCCATCAGCATGCCGCCGGCGCTTCCGCCCTCGGCGACGATCATTTTCGGCGCGGTCAGGCCGAGCGCGCAGAGATGGCGGGCGCAGGCGATGAAATCGGAAAAACTGTTGGCCTTGCGCTCCAGCTTGCCGGCTTCGTACCAGCGCGAGCCTTTTTCGGTCCCGCCGCGCACATGGGCGATGGCGTAGACAAAACCCCGGTCGATCAGGCTGAAGCGGGATTCGTCGAAGGAATCGGGCAAGGCGACGCCGTAGGCGCCATAAGCATAGAGCAGGAGCGGGCCGGGGCCGGGCTTGCGGTTGCGGCTCCAGACCATCGAGACGGGAACGGTCTCGCCATCCGGGGCGGGCGCGAAAACCATCCGGGTTTGGTAATCGGCGGCGTGATGCCCACTCGGCACGTTCTGGCGCTTGACCAGAATTTTTTTGCGCGTGGCGAGGTCATAGTCGAAAATTTCCTCCGGCTCGGCGAGCGAGGAATAGGAAAAGCGCAGGATCGGCCGTTCGAATTCGAAATTGGGCTGCAGGCGCAAATGATGGCAGGGCGTGGCGAAATCGAGCCGATGCTCGCCGCCTCCGCCGAGACGCCTGACCATCAGGCGCGGCGCGCAATCCTCGCGCTCCAGCCAGACGAGGTAATCGGCGAAAACGGAAGCATTGAAGATCATGCGCCCCGGCCGGTGGGGAACTTCTTCGCGCCACTCGCCCGAAGGAAAGGCGTCGAGCGGGGCGCTGAGCAGCTTGTAGTCGAAGGCGCCGTCGGCGTTGGTGCGCATGAAAAGGCGTTCGCGGCCGGGCTCGACCTCGTAGCGCAGCCCGGCGCGACGCGGCAGCACGAGTTGCGCGGGCGCTTCCGGCCGTTCGAGATCGATCAGCCAGTTTTCCGCGCAATCGTGGTCGCTGACCTTGACGATCGCCATTTTCCGCGAGCGCGCGGCGCGCAGATGGACGAACCAGGCGGGATCCTTTTCGGCGAAGACGAGCCGATCGGTCGACGGGTCGGCGCCCAGCCGGTGCAGGAACACTTCCGACGAGCGGAAGTCCTTGTCCATCCGCATGTACAGAAAGGCGGAGGAGTTGCGGGTCCAGACGACCGTCCCGTCGCTGTTTTCGACCACGTCCGCGCCTTCGGCGCCGGTTGTGAGGTTGCGCCAGTAGACGCGATGCAATTCGGCGCCGCGCTCGTCGCAGGCGAAAGCAAGGAGGCGGTGGTCGGGCGAATGGACGGCGTCGCCGAGGCTGAAGAAATCCTTGCCTTCGGCGCGTTCGTCGCCGTCGAGGAGGATCTGTTCGGGCCCGCCAGCGGCGGGCTTGCGGCAGATCAGCTCATGCTGGCCCTCGGCGCGATAACGGCTGTAATAGAGCCAGTCGCCGTCGCGCGCCGGCGGGTCGCTGTCGGTCTCGTCGAGGCGCGCGGCCATTTCCTCATAGAGCTTTTCGCTGAGCGGCTTGAGGTCTTGAAGCGCTGCGTCGGCATAAGCGTTCTCCGCCTCGATCAGCGCGCGAATCTCCTTCGGGAGCGCGGCGGGGTCGCGAATCGCCTCGCGCCAGTTTTCCGCGCGAATCCATGCGTAATCGTCGATCCGCTCGACGCCATGGTCGACAAGGCGGCGTGGCCGCTTCTCCGCGCGGGGAGCTCGGGCTTTGAGGGCTTTCGAGAAGATGGAAGGCATTGCGGCGATCTTCGCTAAGGTGAGAGGCGGACCAATATTTCCCCGTCCTCGCCTTTCGCCAAGCGGGTTTCCCCATGATTTTTTTTGATTTCGGCCGTGGCGGTTTCTTGCGGGGCCTCGTCCTTAATCTTCCTGGCGGCGAAAACGTTGAAAACGCCGGGCCTTCTCTATTTTCCCGGCGAAACGGGGAGAATAATCGCGCCGCGCCGGCGCGGCGGCGCGCCGGAAAGAACGGGATATTATTTCGGGCTTCCACTCAATTCGCGAGTTGAGGAGCCGAGACAGAACATCTTTGTGAATAAATTTGAGGCTAACCCTTCGGGAGATATTGCAAATTTGTCGACCGTGCCCTATTGAGAAGTCTAAGTAGCGAGCGAATAGCTCCGGGAGGAGGCTATTCGGGGCAGTGGGTGAATCGTCCCGCTGTCTTGGAAAGGAAATCGAAACAGCCCAAGGGAAAGTCGGAAAGCGATGAGCGACTCAAGCACGCAGAACTACATTGAATTGGCGGCGGACATCGTTTCCGCCTATGTCAGCAATAATTCCGTCCCGGCTTCTGACCTTCCGGGCCTGATCAGCGATGTCCACAGCGCGCTCCTGCGCGTGACGAGCGGCGCCGCGCCGGTCTCGACCGAAGCGCCGAAACCGGCGGTTCCGATCAAGAAATCCATCACCAACGATTTCATCATCTGCCTTGAGGATGGAAAACAGTTCAAATCGCTGAAGCGCCACTTGCGCACCCAGTACAACATGTCGCCCGAGGAATACCGCGAGAAATGGGGTCTCGGGGCCGATTATCCGATGGTCGCGCCCAATTACGCCAAGGCGCGCTCCCATCTGGCCAAGCAGATGGGCCTGGGCCAGCAGCGCCGCCGCGTGCGCAAATAATCAGGGCCGGCGCGAACCGGTTTTCCTGATTCGGCTGGAAAAGTCTTTCTCGTCCCGGGGCGGCGCGCCGCTCCGGGTTTTTTATTCGCTTTCGCGCCAGGACGGCGCGCGGTCGCGCCGCGTCAGCGTGTCGCGGCTTTTTGCCGTGGCGTCGAGTCTTGCAAATTTCGCGGCCTCGGCGGCGAACGCCACGCACGCGCCCGGCCGGGCGCGGCAATGGCTCCCGGCCGCCGCCGCCATTTGGCCGACTGCCGAGGTCTGCGCGGCTGCAGGGGGCAAAAAGGCCGCGGGCGCGCTCCCTTCCCTCTGGGCGATCTGGAAGAAGGCCAAACCTAGCCAAAACAGGCAGCGCAGCAGAAACATTGCAAAAGCCTTCGACGAACCCATCCTCCGTCCGCGAGGACGGCGGTTTTCGACGCCCGGCCCTTCGGTTGGTTCGAGGGGCGATAACGTCATCGGCTGGAAAGATAGCGCCGACGCGTCGAGATTTATTCAAAAATTCCGGTCAAATGCCTGCGCGCGAATTTCCGCAAATTTAACCCCCCGGAACCCGCCGCCCGCCCGCCCGGCGACGGCGCGCCGGAAACCAAGCCGAAACCATAAGGCGACAATGAACCCCCGCGGGCGGCGCCCGGGCGGGTCGGCTTTAGAGCCTGCTTAACGCGGCGGGCGCATGGTGAGGCTCGCAATGCCTTTTCCATCTGTCGAGTTCCAGTCCATGCCGCGCGTCTCAGGGCAAAAGTCAGCGAAGGCCGGGTATGGCGCGCGGCCGCTCGATTTCGAAAACTGGCGACGCGACCGTTTCGTCGCATTTCGCCTTGCGCTCAGCCTGCCCTTCATGGCGCTCGCGCCCTTCTACCTGCTGGCGCGGGGCGCGCCGAGCCCGTGGGACGCGGCGGCTTTCGGCTTCCTGCTGACGCCGCTCGCCGGGGTCTATGTCCTGCATCGCACGGGCCGTTTCGACCTGGCGCAGGCGATCTGCGCCGCCGCGATCCTGCTGTTCGGCGTCGCGCTGACCATCGCCCATGGCGCCGTCACGGTCGGGGCGCTCGCCTGTTTCCTGCTCGGGCCGCTGGAAGCGGCGCTTGGCGGCGCGCCCCGTCTTGCCTTTGGCGGCGCGGCGGCTTCGATCGTTGCGGTCGCCGCGCTGTTCGCCGCCACCGCGCTGGGCTGGCTCCATCCGCTCGCCGGCCCCGGCGCGGCTGATTACGCGACGGTCTTCGCGGCCATGATCTACGGCGCCCTGCTGGCGGCCTGGAGCGCGCGGGCCGGCGAGATGCGCGACCGCCGCGCCGAGGCGAGCGCGGCCGCCTATCGTGAATTGACCGCCACCCTCGGCGATCTGGTGATCGAGATCGATCGTGGCGGCTCGGTGGTCGAACTGGCGAGCGACCCCGCCAACGCCTTCCGCCACCCGCGGCGCGACCTGATGGGGCGGGGGCTGTTCGAACTGATCCAGGTCGCCGACCGACCGACCTTTCTCAAGGCCGTCGCCGACGCGGCGGCGAGCCCGCATGTCGCCGAAGTGGAGTTCCGGCTGCGGGCAGGAGCGATCGAAGAAAATCCCTCGCCTGTTCCTCGCTTCATCTGGGTGGAGATGCGGGCCCGCCGTTCGCGCGCGGCGGACGGAATTGTCGTGGCGATCCTGCGCGACGTGACGCCGATGAAGGCGGCGCGCGAGGCGATGGAGCAGGCCCGTGTCGAAAGCGAAAGAGCGATCGTCTGGAAGGACCGCTTTCTCGCGAACATCAGCCACGAATTACGCACGCCGCTCAACGCCATCATCGGCTTCTCGGAAATGCTCGCCAATCCGTCGATGGCGCCCAAGGATGCGGCGCGCGCGCGCGAATACGCCGGGATCATCAATCAGTCCGGCCAGCATCTGCTGAGTCTGGTGAACACGATTCTCGACATGTCGAAAATCGAGACCGGAAATTTCGAGATCGCGCCGGAACATTTCGACCTTGCCGGCCTGATCGATTTCTGCGCCGACGTCGTGCGGCTGAAAGCCGAGGAAAAGAAAATCGCCTTGTCGCGCGCCTGTCCGGCCGAGGTCGGCGAGATCGTCGCCGACAAGCGCGCCTCCAAGCAGATCCTGCTCAACCTGCTCTCCAATGCGGTCAAGTTCACGCCAGACGGCGGCAGCGTGGCGGTTCAAGCCCGGCCGGACGGCGCCTTCGTCGAAATCGCGGTCATGGACACCGGGATCGGCGTGAGCGCGGCCGACCTTCCCCGCCTCGGCGATCCCTTCTATCAGGCGCGGGCGACCTATGACCGTCCCTACGAAGGCGCCGGACTTGGGCTTTCCATCGTGCGCGGCCTCGTCGCCCTGCATGGCGGGACGCTCGCATTCGAAAGCGCCCCCGGCCAGGGCTCGCGCGTCACCGTCCGCCTGCCGCGCGACTGCCGCGAGAAACGCGCGTCGATCGAGAAAACCGTGACGATCGAAACCTTGGCCCGGCGCGGCTTGCCCCCGGCGCCCCTCGATATCGCCCGCTCCAACGATCAGGTGAAGAAAATTGCGTGAGATCGCCGCCGCCTCCGATTTCGATTTCGTTGCGCTTGAGCCGCGCCGTCCTGAAAAGGGCGCGGCGCGCAAAGGCGCCCAGAAAAACGGGCGACCGAAAAAGGCCGCCTCGGGCCTGGCGTCGCGCCTCGCTGCGCTGTGGCGCTATCGCACGCCCGCGCTCGGCGTCCTGCTGCTGGGCGGCCTGCTGGCGGCGGTCGTGGTCAACGCCCTGTTCCTCCAGCATGGCCGCCATCCGGCGCCCTTGTTCGGCGCCACCTTCAAGATCGCGCCGCCGCCACCCGCCCGCCCGGCTTCGATCGACGCGCTGCTGAACGAGCAGATTCCACAGGCCGCGCTGAGGCCGGTCGATCCGGCCCAGGAGGACGCGTTCGCCGCGCCTGCCGCGGGCGAGCGGACCGCCGCCGCGCCGTCGCAAGCCGCGCCGGCGCCCGTCACGACCCCGGAGAATCGGAGCGATGTGCTCGGGGCCCTGATCGGCGACGACGGCGTGGTGACGCCGGAAATGCGCGGCGCGGCGGGCGCGCGCGGAAAATCGCGCTCCCAGTCGCGCGTGGCGCTCTCGGCGCAGAAGGCGCTGGCGAGCCTCGGCCTGCCAGTCAAGGCCGACGGCGATTACGGCGCCGGGACCCGCAAGGCGGTCGAGGCCTTCCAGCGCGCCAATCGTCTGCCTGTCACCGGCGAGCTGGACGCGGCGACGCGCCGCGTCCTGTCGGCGCTGTCCGGCTTGCGCGTCGAGTAAAGGCAAAGGTCTTTTGCGATGCGCCTGCGCTCCGACATATGGGTCGCGGCCTACCTTCGCCGCTGCGGCAGCGCTGATGTCGCAGCTTTCCTGCGCCGTCGCGGCGCGCCTGAGGCCGGGGCGATCTTCGTGAAAATCGACCGGCTCGACGGCAGCGCGGCCCTGTTCGCGCCCGCGCCGCAGAGCGAGGCGCGCGAGGACGTCGCGCGGCTTTTTTCGCGCGCCCACCGCGACGAATGGATCGAAAACGCCGCCGTCGAGGCGCGTCTCGCCAAGGAAATCGATTTCGATCCCGACCTCTGGATCGTCGAGGTCGAAGACCGCGCGGGGAGGAATTTTCTCGATCTCGTATGACGCGGCGCGTTTACGATGAGGGCCTGATCGCAACGAGGAGTTTCAGCTTCTTGAGCGCAAAGGCGTCCTTCTCGCCATAATTGACGAGGGTCACGAATTTCCCGTCGGGCCCCATCAGATAGATGAAGGTGGAATGGTCCATCTCATAGCCGCCGTCCGAGGTCGGAATGCGCCGGTAATAGACGCGAAAGGCTTTTGCCGCGGCGGCGACCTGCTCGGGCGTTCCGGTGAATCCGCGCAGGCGCGGATCGAAGGACGACACATAATCGTGCATCAGCTTCACGTTGTCGCGCTGCGGATCGACGGTGATGAAAACGTAATTGAGCCGGTCGGCGTCCGGGCCGAGATCGCGCATCCAATGCGTCAGATCGGTGAGTGTCGTGGGGCAGATTTCGGGACAGAACGTATAGCCGAAATAGATCACCGAGGGTTTGCCGAGCAGCGACGCCTCGGTGACGGTACTGCCCAGATCGTCGACCAGCGTGAAAGGGCCGCCAATCGCGGCCGGCCGGGCGCGCTGCGGCGCCTCGGCCAGAGCGACGGCGAGCGCGACGGCGGCCGTCAGGCCGACCGCCGCCGCAATCATCCAGCGCAAGGGCGTCAACGCACGGCCTTGACCGGCGCGGAAACGGCGACCTTGCCGGCCTTTTCGAAGGTCAAGGTCAGTTGCACGGTCTCGCCGGCCTTCAAGGGTTTTTTCAGGCCGATCAGCATCAAATGATAGCCGCCCGGCTTGAGCGCGACCGCGCCATTCGCCGGGACGGCGAGGCCGCCGGAGATTTCGCGCATCTTCATGACGCCGCCGGCGACCTTCATCTCATGGATCTGCGAGGTCATGGCGGCGTCGGACTCAGCCCCCGTCAGGCGGTCGGCGGCGTTCGACTTGTTGTCGATGGTCATATAGACGGCGCCCGACGTGGCGCCGCCCGGCGTCGCCCGCGCCCAGGGCTGTTCGATCTGGATCGAAGCGTCCTGCGCGAGCGCCGGCGTGGCGACGGCGGCGAACAGAACCGCCGTGGCGGCGAGTTTATGAAACATCTGCATGGTCTTCTCCTGGTTTGCCCGCGCAACCGGGCGGGCTCGAAATTTTCGGGAAAGCCGCGAGAGCGTCAATTCGCAACCACGCCCGGCTATTCGGATCCCTCGGCGATTCGGCGCAGCATGGCTATGTCGAGAATGACGACATCCTCGCGGCCGACGCGCCTCAAGGCGCCGCGCTTTTTCAGGGCGACGAAATTGCGGGAGACGGTTTCGATGACCACGCCGAGATAATCGGCGATTTCCTGGCGCGAAAGCCGCATTTCGAGACGCCGCCCGGTTTCGAAATCCTCGCCCATCATCTGGAGCAGGAAGGTCGCGAGGCGTTCGATCGCGGTCTTGCGGCCGAGCAAGGTGGCGAGGTCGCGCAGACGCGCGATCTCGGCGAGCATGGCCGCGCTCTGGTTCATCCCCGCCTTGCCCAGCGGGACAACGAGCGCCGGCGAGATCGCGACCGCGTCGCAATCGTGAAAGCCGCCGGCGCTGAAGCCGATGGTCCGCCCTGGCCCCGCGATGTCGAGAATCTGGCGGCGATCGCCGGGAAGATTGCGCAGGACCATCACCGAGCCCTCGACAAGCCGATAAGGGTCCAAAGCGGGCTGTCCGGCGGCGAACAGGCATTCACCCGGCTCAAGCTTGCGGGCTTGGCGCGGGCGGGGCGCGAAGGCCTCGTCTGCGCGGCGGCGAGGGCGATCGACGACGACCAGCGCCGGCGGCGCGTGGAAATGTGAAGGCGCTGGAATATGGGAAAATGCGGTTTCCATCAGACGACCCGAAAATGAGAGCGAGGGGGGCGACGCAGGGCGGTCGCGGGCTCAGCCGATGCGGGACGAAGTTTTGGCGCGCCTCGCGCCCGCCAAGGGCGCCGCGCGTCTTGCGTCGTCGCGCCACGGGCGCGTTCCGACGACAAGGCTTCGCCAGCAAAAAGGATCAGACGACGGGAGGGGCTCGAGGCCGCGCGCTTGGGGAAAGCCGCGCGGCGAAGGAAAATGCGATCTCGATTTGGCGCGCAGGCGCGACCCGGCGCGCGACCGGCGCCGGCGCGACGCCAACGGGATCGGGGGCTCTGGCGTGGCCCTGCATCAGCGGCAGGCAGAACGGGCAGAGCGCCGTAGGGACAGCGCCACCCTTGTCCCCGATCGGCTTGCCGTCGTGATCGACCAGGATCATCCCGGCGCCGGTGCAGATGACGACGCCGTCGCCGGCGGAATCGCCGAGCAGGCGCGAAGCCGCAGCCTGCGCCGTGGCCCCTAGAAAGCCAGCCGCCAGAATATTGAAGAGGACGACCAGCGCGCCGATCGCAGCCACGATTTCACGCCGCGCCCGTCCGCGGGCGCGGTCGATTTCGAGGTCGTAGGTCCGGGCGCAGCGGCTCATATTCGTTGGTGTCGGGATCAGCCGACAAAACTTTTACAGGCCGTTCTTGTCGGCGGCAAACGGTTTCTGCGGCGCCGCGCGCGCCGGCGCCGGCGCCGGTCTGGCGCATTTCCTCCGCGAGACTTTTTCAGACGCGGCTCTGACGGATCGGTCGCTCGACGGCCGGCTCGCTTGAGCCGCGCCTTTCCGTTTCCGTCGGGGGAAGGGGCGCGCGAGCGGCGCCGGGGGCATGAGCGCCCGACGTTCCGGTGATGGCTGCGATCATGCGCAAGGCGACGCGGCGCGGAATCGTCCTGATCAAGCGCATCGCTTGCTCGAAACCTTGTGAAGAACCGGCGATCGCGGGAAAGGCGGCGGGCAGGACACGCGCGGCGGCCTCCGGGGCGAGGCCGATGGCGACGAAGGCGAGGGCGAGCGCGTCGCCAGGCTCGTCATCGACAAGTCGCCGCGCCGCGAGCAGGTCGCAGTGCAGCTGTTCGGCCAGAATTTTCGCCAAAGAGGCGCGATTGCGGCGGATCGCTGCGGCCTCGATCCGCGCGGCCGTTTCGGAGCCGAGCGGAGCGCCGGGCTCGGGCCGCCCGACGTGGATGAGATTGGCCTCCAGCGCCAGGGCGAGCAGCAGCGCCCGCTCTTGTGCGTCGGCGGAAAGAAAAAGCGGCAATCCGTCGAGCGTCGGCTCGCTGCGGCCGAGCAGCGCGCGCGCCAGTTCGTGGTCGAAACGCCCGCGCGCGGCGAGCAGGCGCATGTCCTCCGGGCCGAGCGGCGCCTCGGGATTGGCGGCTAGCGCGCGCAAGATTTCCCGCTCGGGCCGGGCGGCGAGATTGCGGACGATCTCGCGGTCGAGATCGTCGCGGCCCGCCACCGCGCAGGCCTGGTCGCAGGCGCCGCCCGCGGCGATCTCGAGCAGTTCGCTCCGTTCGATCCGCGGGCTCCTGCGCAGGAGTTCACGCGCCGGCTCGCCGCCGCGCCCGCGAATGCGCGCGAGCAAGGCGGGCGGGGCGTCAAGGCAGAGCGATAATTTGCGCGCCACGGCGTTCAGAACCGCTTCGTCGGCGTCGTCGATCAGTCGGCCCGCCATTTCCTCGTAAAGGCGAAGCTCCTCGCCGGTGTGCTGGTCGTTCAGGGCGAAGAGATCGGTGGCGACGCGCAGCAGCACCGGGCGCAATTCCCTCGGTTTGGTCGTGGCGGAGGCGGCGAGTTCGCGCAGGCGGGCGTAAATGTCGTTCGGCATGGGGCTTGGCCCTGGAAATCTTGGGACGGGGCGAAACTAGCCGGGCTTTATTGACGCATCATTAACCATCGCGACCGATTAATGGGGGAGGCGAAATTCGTGGGTCAATCTTTAACGGATGCGCCAGTTCAATTTACACGACCCGCTGGACAAGCCGATTAGGGCGGCGAGGGCCAGGGGGAGGGCCAGAGGACAAGGCCATGTGCGAAATCGTGCCATTCCGCATCGTCGGGCGGCCCCGCGCCGCCGGCTCGCCGCCGGAGGGTCCGGCGCAGATTCTGTTTTTCCTTGGCGTTCGCTACGTGCGACACGACGACGGCGCCGACGGCCCCAAGGACAGCGCGTCCGAGGGCGGCGCCTCGCGCAAGGGGCGACGCAGGAAGCGCGCCTGAACATTCAGGATCTTTCCCGCCGGACCCGTCAGGGCGACGGTTTTTCCACCGTGCATCGCGCGGACGCCAGCGCCGCGCTGGCGGCGTCGTAATCCTCCTCGCGCAGGGCGAGGACGCGAAACGCCACAAATCCCCTCAGGCTCGGCGCCGCCAGCCGCAACTCGTCGCTCTCGGCCCCTTCCGGGCTCGGCGCCTGCTCGGCGTCTTGTCCGGTCTCGTCGCCAGACCCGTGATCCGGGCTCTGGGAAGCGTCTTCGGCGTCGGCCTGTTTCTGGGTGACCAGTCTGATGTTGAAACGGCCGCTCGGCGTGTCCCGGTCGCCGCCCGAATAGATGATCGTGCCGTCGGCCAGCCGCACCGAGATCGAGAAGGGATGGACGCCGTCGGCCTGGGCGCGAATGCGCGTCGCGCCGGCGGACAGATCGAACCGGCAAAGGGCGATGGCCGTGAAAGGATCGGCAAAGGCCACCGACCGGCTGTCGGAGCCGGGGCGAGGAAGAATCGCGGTTTCGCCGAGAGGGAGTCCGGCCGCCAGAGCGCGGTAGGGCGCGCCAGGCCACAGCGTTGGCAAGGCGAGGATGGTCAGGAGATGGATCGCGGCGGCGCCGAACAGCGCGCCCAGGATCCAGGGAGCGGCGCGGATCGCGCGGTCGGTCCAGGCGTGGAGCCGCGCGCGCGGCCGGGACGGGCGCGAAGTCGTCGCGGCGGGCGCGGGACCGGAAGTGGTTTCGCTCATGAGCATTCGCCCCGTGCGATCGAGGGGACGTTCACGCCCTCGTAGGCGTCGCCGACCGCGCTGGTCCTCGACTGATAGGCGCGCAGGATCAGGATGAAACGGCTTTTTTCGCCAAGCGGCAGCCAGTTGCCGGGCCGCGCCTGTCGCGCCGCCTCGATGACGAAATCGCCGTCGGAGTCGCGCAGCAGGGAGTTGGAGGTCATTCCGAAACGATGGGCGATATTGGGCCGCGAATGACCGTCGACGTCATAGGCGCTCAAGGTCCAGAAACGGGCGGCCGGGGCTTCGCCGAAAATATGATAGTCGCAACGCGCGTCGAGTGGCGCGCCGTCGTCGTCGGTCGTGGCGACGAAGGCGAGGCCTTCTTTCGCGCCGAGCGGCAGCGATCCGTCGATCGCGAGGCTCGCCCGCGCGTAGGGATCGATGTCGGAATCGCCGACCTGGGGCCATGTCGTCCAGGCGCCGAGGCGGACCGCGCCGAAACCGGGGCCGCCCTGAAGCGAAACCAGAGTCGCCGCCGAGCCGAGCGCCAGGGCGGCGATCGCCGTGAGGGGCAAGGCTTTCAAACCGCTCAATCTGTACTCCCGACGCGCCGATGCAAACGCTGCGCCCGTCCTTCATTGGTGGCATAAAGGCGGTTCCGCTGGCAAGCGGGCGGAAACATCTCGCGCGCCGGTCCGCGCGTTCGACGCGGGCGGCGGCCCCGCGGGGAAGGCGGTTCACGCCGCATTCAGGTTCCGGTCGCCAAACTATCGCATGTCCAAAATCCGCGCTCTGGCGATGCTGTTCTGCCTCCTCGGCGCCGTCGCGCCGGGAGGGAGCGGCGCGCGCGCGGACGGCTTGCGTATCGGCGGCTTGCGGATCGGCGGGTCCCGCCTCCATCTGCCCCGCCTTGTCGCGCCGCGTTTCGCCGGCCCGCGCTACGACGGCCCGGCGGCGGCAGACCTCGGGGAGCCGGTCGTTCCCGGCGCGCGGCTGGTCTTGCCTGCCGGGCCGCCGCCGGGTCCGAAAATATGCTATTCGGCGGCGGAGACCCGCCAGCGCGTCGCGGCCGGAAATTTGCGCCCGCCCTTCGAGATGATGCTCAAGGCCTCGACCCTCACCCAGGCCGAGGCGCTCGCCGGCAAATTGTGCCGCTGGAACGACGAAGATATCTATGTGATCAGTCTGCTGCGCCGGGACGGCGCCCTGGTTCGCGTTTTCATGGACGCCGGGACCGGCGAGGTCGTCGGCGCCCGCAACCTGCATTGATGGGGGACGAATTTGCGCCTTCTCGTAATCGAGGACGACAGAAACCTCAACCGCCAGCTCGTCGGCGCGCTGGAATCGGCGGGCTACGCCGTCGATTCGGCCTTCGACGGCGAGGAAGGCCATTTCCTCGGCGACACCGAGCCCTATGACGCGGTGGTGCTCGACATCGGCCTGCCCAAGATGGACGGGATTTCGGCGCTGACCGCCTGGCGCAAGGCCGGCCGCGCCATGCCGGTGCTGATTCTCACCGCGCGCGACGGCTGGACCGAAAAGGTGCGCGGATTCGACGCCGGCGCCGACGATTATGTCGCCAAGCCCTTCCATGTCGAGGAAGTGCTCGCCCGCCTGCGCGCGCTCCTGCGCCGCGCCGCCGGCCACGCTTCGAGCGAACTGACTTGCGGGCGGGTGGCGCTCGACACCCGCTCCGGGCGGGTCACGGTCGCCGGCGCCCCGGTCAAGCTGACCTCCCACGAATATCGCCTGCTCGCCTACCTCATGCACCATTCGGGGCGCGTGGTGTCGCGCACCGAGATCGTCGAACATCTCTACGATCAGGACTTCGACCGCGACTCGAACACGATAGAGGTCTTCATCGGCCGTCTGCGCAAAAAACTCGGCGTGGACGTGCTGCATACGGTGCGCGGCCTCGGCTATGTGCTGGAGCCCGAGGCGGCCGACCGCGAGGGAGCCGCCCATCAAACGCGATAGCATGACGCTTCTTTCCCGTTTTTCGGCATGGCGCTTGGCTCCGTCGCGAGGAAGGCTCGCGCGGCTGTGGCGGCCCGACTCGTCCTCGATCGCGCGGCGGCTGTTCCTGTCCTCCGCCCTGGCCAGCGTGGTGGTTCTGACGGCCGCGGGGCTGGTTCTGACGGCGCTTTACCGCAACGACGCCCAGGCCGCGCTCGACGACCAGCTCAATGTCTATATGCGGGCGCTTGTCGCCGACATCGCCAGTTCTCGGGACGAAACCACGGGCGCCGGGCAGCTCGCGGAGCCCCAGTTCGATCTGCCCTTTTCCGGCTGGTACTGGCAGATCACGCGGACGGACGTCAGTCCGCCGGACATACGCGCCTCGCGCTCGCTGTTCGCTTCGCGCCTGCCGCGCCTTTCCGACGCCGACGCGCAGCCCGACCAGGACGGGCGCCGGCGGGGCAATGTCGTCGGGCCGGGCAAAAAGCCGCTGCGAATGCTCGAAAGGGCGATCGATGCGGGCGACCAGGGGCGTTTTCTGGTCCAGGTGGCGGCGACTACCCAAAGCGTGGACCAGCAAGTGACGGAATTCGCGATCGACCTTGGCGTCACTTTCTTCGTTCTGGCGCTGCTGCTGGTCGTCGCCATGGCGATCCAGGCCTATTTCGGCCTACGTCCGCTGCGCCTTTTGCGGCGCCAGGTCGTCGCGGTGCGGCGCGGCCAGGCCGAGGCGGTTTCAGGGCTTTTTCCGCGTGAGGTCGCGCCGCTCGCCGAGGAACTGAACCTGCTGATCGCGCAAAATCGCGAAATCGTCGAGCGCGCCCGGATTCAGGTCGGGAATCTCGCCCACGCCCTGAAAACGCCGCTGAGCGTCATCGTCAACGAGGCCGACGCCGAGGAGTCCGAACTGGCGCGCAAGGTTTCGGGACAGGCCGAGGTGATGCGCGACCAGGTCAAATTCTATCTCGACCGCGCCCGCGCGGCGACCCGCGCCGGGGCGATCGGCGCCTCGGCCGACCCGGCCGCCGCCCTGGCGGCGATGGCCCGCGCCTTCGCCAAGATCTATCCGGCGATCGACCTTGCCGTCGACTGCCCGCCGGATCTGCGCTTTCGCGGCGAAGGCCAGGATTTTGACGACATGGCGGGAAACCTGATCGACAACGCCTGCAAATGGGCGCGCGGCGAGGTGCGGGTGATGGCGGAGCCGCTGGCCTCGGGCGAGGGCGCGCGCCTGTTCTTCCGGCTCGTCATCGACGACGACGGGCCGGGCCTCGCCGCCGACCGGCGCGAAGAGGCGCTGCGCCGGGGCCGGCGACTCGACGAAAGCAAGCCCGGCTCGGGCCTCGGCCTGTCGATCGTGGCCGATCTCGCGGCGGCCTATGGCGGAAGGCTCGCCTTGAGCGATTCGCCGCTCGGCGGGTTGCGCGCGCTGTTGATCTTGCCGGCCTTGCCCCGGGGTTGAGGGACGGTGGGCGTTGAGCGGCCACGCCTCAGATCGTGTTTCCGGGTGGGCGGGAAACGCTTGTCTTATGACTTTCTGCGCCGTCAAGGCGAAAATGGAACCGCTGGGAGGCGGTGGTGGCCGTCTCCCAGCGGCGAGGGTCGGACAGCGGGCGCAAAAGCCCGCATCATGGCTGCGTAGGCCGAACGGGGCCGGATCGACCTCGCGGCTCGGGTATTCGAAATTGCCTCAGCCCTGATTATCCCGCCTCGCCGCCCATGTTTCGCGGCGGATTATGAGCCGCTTGCGCGAGATCGTGGCGCAGCCGATCGCCAAGCAAACGGCGGATGCTCACATAAAACACGGGGATCAGCAGCAAGCCGAACAAAGTAGCGAACAACATGCCGCCGATCACGACATCGCCGATCTCGCGCCGCGACACCGCGCCCGCGCCTGTCGACAGCGCCAAGGGCAGCACGCCGAGAATGAAGGCGAACGAGGTCATCAGGATCGGGCGCAGGCGCAGGCGCCCGGCGGTGGTGATGGCGTCGTAGAGCGATGCGCCGCCGGCCTGGCTTTGCATCGCGAATTCGACGATCAGGATCGCGTTCTTCGCGGCAAGGCCAATGACTGTGACGAGACCGATCTTGAAATAGATGTCGTTCGGCGCGCCGCCGATCAGGCTGAAGACGATCATGCCGAGCAGGCCGAGGGGAACCACCAGCAGAACCGCGACCGGAATCGACCAGCTTTCATAAAGCGCCGCCAGGGACAGGAAGACGATGAGGATGGACAGCGCCATCAGCGCGGTCGCGGCGTTTCCCGCCAGCACCTCTTGATACGATTGCCCTGTCCACTCGGCGCCAAAGCCCGGAGGCAGCGACTGATCGACTATGCCTTGCACCGTGTCCATCGCCTCGCCGGTCGTATAGCCGCGCCCTGGATTGCCGACGATTTCGATCGCCGGATAGCCGTTGTAGCGTTGCAGCACAGTTGGGCCGACGTCCCACTTCGTTCTGATCACGCTGGACAGCGGCAGCATATTATAGGGGCTGATCGACGGGTTGGCCGCCGACGGATTGATCGGCGCGACGCCCGTCGGCGGGTCGAGGGCCGCGCCCAGCGCCAGCGCGCCGGGGCCGACGGGTGAATAAAGACGCCGCAGCGCGTCCGGGCCCATCCGGTGGCTCGCGTCGTTCTGGATAAAGACGCGCTTGACACGGCCGCCATAGGTCATCTGATTGATGTAATACGGCGCGAACTCCATTGACACCGTATTATAAACATCGCTCAACGAAAATCCCATCGTCGCGGCCTGCTTGCGGTCGAGCGCGATGTCCAGTTGCGGCGCGCTGGGTAGGGCGTTCGGCCGGACCTGATAAAGCTTCGGGTTTTTCGCCGCCTCGCCCAGCAATGTCATTTCCGCCGCATCGAGCTGGCCGCGGGATTGGCCAGCGCGCGCGAGAAGATAGAGATCGACGCCGCCGAAGCGGCTCAAGCCCCGGATGGTCGGCAGGTTGACGGCGAAGATCTGCGCGTCGGGTATGGCCGCCAAAATCCCGTTGATCCGCGGAATCAGCTGCATCGCCGTTTCGGAGCGCTCGCTCCAGTCGGTCAGCTTGATGAAGGCCATGCCGACATTTTCGCTGGAGCCGACGAAACTGAAGCCTTCCGGCTGGAATATGCCGTCGATGTCCTTGCCTACCGGGCTTTTCAGCAAGGTGTCGCGCACCTCTTCCATCACCCGGTCGATGCGCTGCAGCGTGGCGCCCGGCGGCATGTTGACGAGCGCGAGCACGAAACCCTGGTCCTCCTCGGGCACGAAGCTTGTCGGCAGGCGCAGATAGAGGAAGCCGGTCAGCAAGATCGTCAGCGCGAACAGCATCATCCAGCGCGGCGCATGGTGGACCGCCCGGCCGACATGGCCCTGATAGCCGTGCGCTGTGCTGTTGAAGACGCGATCGAACCAGCGGAACAAGGCGTTCCGGCCCTCATGATGTTCGGGCTTGAGCAGCGCCGCGCACAGGGCCGGGGTGAAGGACATGGCGAGGAAGGCCGAAAAGCCCATCGACACGGCGATCGTCAGGGCGAATTGCGCGTAGATCGACTCCGGTCGCGCCGGGTTGCAGGGCGGAGGGCACGAAAACCGCGGTGAGGACCACCGTGATGGCGACGATCGCCCCGGTGATCTGCCGCATCGCCTTGGCCGTCGCGGCCTTTGGATCGAGCCGCTCCTCGGTCATGATGCGCTCGACGTTCTCGATCACCACGATCGCGTCGTCCACGACAATGCCGATGGCCAGCACCATGCCGAACAGGGTCAGCTGATTGATGGTGAAGCGCAGAAGCGAAAGGCCGATGAAGGCGCCGAACAGGGCGACCGGGATCACCAGGGTCGGGATCAAGGTGGCGCGCAGGTTCTGGAGAAAGATCAGCATCACCAGGAAAACCAGAGCGATTGCTTCAGCCAGCGTGATCAGCACTTCCCGGATCGACGCGGTGATGAAAGGGGTGGTGTCATAGGGAACGTCCCAGGTCACGCCTGCCGGGAGATCACGGGCGAGCGAGGCCATCTTGGTCTTGACCGCATCGGCCACCGCCAGCGCGTTGGCGCCGGGAGACAGGAACACGGCGAGGCCGCCGGCGGGCTTGCCGTTGAAGACCGTCGCCTCGCCGTAGCTCTGCGCGCCGAAGGAGACCGTGGCGACGTCGCTCAGCTTGACGAACGAGCCGTCGCTATTGGCGCGCAGGATGATGTCGCGGAACTGCTGCAGCGAGTCGAACAGGCTGTCGCCGGCGACGGTCGCGGTAAAGACCTGGCCCTTGACGGCGGGATCGGCGCCGATCGAGCCGGCGGCGAATTGCGCGTTCTGCGCATTGACCGCGTTGAGAACCTGGGTGGTGGACAGGCCATAGGCCTGGAGCTTGTCGGGGTCGAGCCAGATCCGCGCCGCGTATTCGGAGCCGAGGATGAAGGTATTGCCGACGCCGTTCACCCGCGCGATGCTCGGCTGGATCTCGGACGCCAATATGTCGCTGAGCCGCTGGGCGTCGATCGACGAATTGGTCGATCTCAACGCGATGAACATCAATATGTCGGGCGTCGCCTTCACGACCGCGACGCCCTGTTGCGTGACCTGCGCCGGAAGCAGCGGCGCGGCGAGATTGACCTTGTTCTGCACCTGAACCTGCGCGATGTCGGGATTGGCTCCCGTCGCGAAGGTCAGGGTGATGACGCTCTGCCCGTTCGAACCCGAGGTCGAACTGAAGTAGAGCAGGTTGTCGATCCCGGTCAGCTGCTGCTCGATGACCTCGGTGACCGTGGTCTCCATGGTCGCGGCGCTCGCGCCGGGATAATTGGCGGTGATCGTCACCTGGGGCGGCGCGATATTGGGATAGGAATCGACGCCCATCGAGCGCAGCGCAATGGCGCCGAACAGGATGATCATGATGGCGATCACCCAAGCGAAAATGGGGCGCTGGATAAAGAAACTTGGCACCGGCGGCTTTCCTGATTGAGCGGCGCTAGCGCGTTTTCCGTTCCTTATGGATCGGAACAATGCTCTAGTTTATTGTTTTAACGTATATTCTTGTCCAAAAAGTCTGCAACTTTCCGGGAATATGCGCTACCGCTGCGCCTCGGAGGCGCCCAAGCCGTTGTTTCCTACCTTCGCGGGCGCGCGCCATGGACTGGAGACGACGCGCAGGCCTTCACGCGCCCGTTGCAATCCGGAGACGATGACCTGATCGCCGTCGGCGAGGCCGCTGGTGACGATCCAGTTGTTTTCGTAAGCGTCGGAGGCCTTCACGTTCTTGCGCGCGACCTTCCCGTCGGCGGCGACCACGAGCGCATAGGCGCCGGCGGGGTCGCGAAGCAGCGCCTGCTGCGGTATGAGGAACACGTCGTTCTCGCGTCCGAAATCGACGGCGAGCATCACAAACATGCCCGGCAGCAGGATGCGGTCGGGGTTCGGTATGACCGCGCGCAGGTTGAGCGCGCCGGTGGCGGCGTTCACCAGCACGCCGGAATAATCAAGGGTTCCGTCGCTCCCGTAGGCGGCGCCGTTCGGCAGGGTGACCGCGACCTTGGTCTGGCTCTGCTTCTCCAGCTTCACCTTGCCGGCGGCCTGCGCCTGACGCAAGGTGGTCAGGTCCGCCGCGTCGATCGTGAAGTTCACATAGACCGGATCGATCTGCTCGATCATGGCCAACAGGGTTCCGCCGGCGCCATTGTCGCTGGCCCCATTGCCGACCAGGGCGCCGACCGTCGCCTGCTGCTGCCCGGCGACGCCGTCGATCGGCGCGACCACATTGGTGTAGCCGAGGTTCAGGCGCGCGCTTTCGATCGCGGCCTCGTCCTGTTGCACCTTGCCATTGGCCCGGCCTTCCGCCGCATTGGCGTCGTCGACGGTCTGCTGCGACACCACCGCATTGGCGTGCAGCAATTTCCGGGCGCGCTCGGCGGTCAGCTTGGCGTCGACCAGCGTCGCCTGATCCTGGGCGAGCACGGCGAGGTCATTGTCGAGCTGGGCCTTGTAATAGGACGGATCGATCTCGAACAGCGCCTGCCCCTTGCGCACGTCGTCGCCCTCGCGATAGAGGCGCTTGAGCAGCACGCCGGAGACGCGCGCGACGACATTCGCGCTCCGGTAGGCGGAGACGCGGCCGGTGAAATGCCGGCGCAGCGGAACGCTTTGCGCCTTGGCCGAAAGGGTGAAAACCTGCGGCGGCGGAGCGGGCGGCGGCGTCGAGCTCTTGCCACAGCCGGCGAGCAGGCCGAGCGTCAGGAACGAAGCGGCGATCCCTTTCATGGAGGGCTCCACGGTTGCACAGTCACCAGGGCGACGGCGGGAATAGGAACATCCGTCACATTACGCCGGGACATCCCATGCTTTGTAACGCCGCTTTCGTCAAGAATCGCGCGCGTGTCAACGCGATCCTGACGGAGATGTCGGGCGGAATCATGGATCCGACGAGAATTTCCGTTTCGTCTTCGCGCGGATGAGCGCCTTTTTGTCGGCGTCGCCTTTCGCGGCGCGTCATCCGCCGCTAAGATCGTTCAAGGTCACGGTGATCGATTCTGGAGGTTGGTCGTGAAAATTCTGGCCCGCGTCGGGTTTGCCGGCGCGATGATGTTTTCTCTGGCGGGTTGCGCTCAGCTTGGCGGCGCGCCGCCGCCGCCCGCCGCCGTGGCGTCGCCCCCGCCGCCCTATGCGGGTCTCGTCAGCGGCGCGCTCGGCGCGGGCCTCGACAACGGCGACAGGACGGCCGCCAACAAGGCGGAATCCGACGCGCTCGCTTCCGGCGACAAGAAAACCTGGCGCGGCGACGACGGAGCCTATGGCTATGTCGCCCCCGGCGCCGCCAATGGCGATTGCCGCGACCTCACCCATACGGTTTACATCAACGGCCGGCCCAGGGTCGGCAAGGGCACAGCCTGCAAGGCCGACGGCGGCTGGAAGCTGAACTCCTGACGCCTGGCGCAGCGCAAAAAATCGAACAAACCGACGACGGGCCATGGTCCGTCATGGCTTTTTTTTCGTTTGGCGCGTTTGGCAAGCCATGATCGACGCAGCGGCATAAATCCTGCAAGAGCATCGTTGTTTCGACAAGATCGCCTCGGGTAGAGCAACTCGGGCGCAGCGATGTCGCGCCGCGCGACTTCGTGCAGGGCGTTGGGGATTCGCCGGCCGCGGCGTCCGAGAAATCATTCGCTGATCAGAGCGTCAACGTCAGGAATTTCCATGCGCCTTCGCATCGGCTTCGACATGGCCTACGAGACGGCGGCGGTCACGCCGATCATATGTCTGCTCAACGTTCACCAGCGCCAGGCGGCGCAACTCGAACAGCCCGATTATCTTCACACCGACCCGGTCGCGCCGCTGCACACCTATATCGACGGTTTCGGCAATCTGTGCACCCGTCTGGTCGCGCCGCCCGGCCTGATCCGGATGAAATCGGATACAATATTCCACGCCGTACGCGCCTATGACGCGGTCAACACCGAGGCGATCCAGCACGAGGTCGCGGATCTGCCGCCGGATGCGTTGGAGTTTCTGCTCGGCAGCCGCTATTGCGAGACCGATCTGCTTTCAAATGAGGCATGGCGCCTGTTCGGCGCCTTCGCGCCGGGCTGGGCGCGGGTCCAGGCGATCTGCGATTTCGTCCACAACCACATCCGCTTCGCCTACGACCAGGCCAATCCGACCCTCACCGCGTTGCAGGCCTATCAAAAGGGCGGCGGCGTTTGCCGCGACTACACCCACCTCGCCATCGCCTTCGCGCGCGGGCTCAATATCCCGGCGCGCTATTGCAGCGGCTATATCAGCGACGTCGGCTTGCCGCCGCCCCATGAGGCGCAGGATTTCAGCGCCTGGATGGAAGTGTTTCTGGGCGGGCGCTGGTGGGTGTTCGACCCGCGCAACAATGCGCCGCGCATCGGCCGCATCCTGATGGCGCAGGGTCGCGACGCCGCCGACGTCCCCTTGGTTCATTTCTTTGGCCAGCACGCCCTGCGCGAATTCCGCGTCTGGGTCGATGAAGCGCCGGACTGAAGGGCGTTTCGTTCATCGCGCTGTCGAGGTCCGCCGTTGGGCCATCGTCGCCAAAGCCCGGGACAGGTCGGCGGCGGAAACGACCGGCAGCGAACAGATGTGATGGGCGCAGGCGAAAGCGGCCGCCCGGTCCATTTCCGGATAGGTCACGTCGGGATTGTCCAAAGGACCCTCGCGCGTGTCCCACCAGTCGATCCGTTCATAGACCAGCGGCAAAGCGAGGGCGGCCGCATGAAGATCCCGCGCCGCCGGATCATCCTTGCGGCCGAGGATGGTGATATGGGCCGGTTCATGGCTTAGTTCGTCATCCGCCAGCAGCAAGCCGGCAAGCGGTCGCTCCGAATCCCCGGCGGCGCCGACGGCATAGCGCATGGCTCCGGAGGCGAGCTTTTTGAAGCGGGCCTGGCCGGTATAACGATCGAGCAGATTCATGAAGCGGGCGACCTGGGTCTGGTCGTCGAATTGCGGATCGGGACGCTTGAACACGCCGACGCCTGCTTCGGCTGTTTGGGTCGGCGCGAAGCCGCCGGAAGCAATCTTGAACTTGGCGCCGATGAAATCGCCGGCCTGCGCCGCCCTGCGCAGCCAGTCGCGCCCGCCGGTCGCCGTATAAAGGTCAAGAAAAGCCTGGCCCATCGCCAATGTGTCGCCAAGGAAAGGTCCGCCGCGGTCCTTGTCGTCATGGCGGAATCCGCCGCCCGGCAATGCCCTGTTGGCCAGGACCCAGCGCGCGGCGCGCTCCGCCATTTGCAAGGAGCGGGCGTCGCCGGTCGCGTTGGAATAACCGACCAGCCCGGCGATCGCCCAGCCGTTTTCGCGGGCGTACAAATGTTTGTCGACGCGCGGCAGGCCAAGTTTTTCGCGCGCCAATCGGTCCAGGGCATAATATTCGTGGCCATCGATCTGGGCGTTGAGATCGGCGTCCTGGCTCACATAGAAGGCGCCTTCCGGCGCGCGCAGGAATGTCGTGACATAGGACTCGATCGCCTTCGCCGCCGCCAGATAACGCGGGTCGCGCCATTGCGCATAGGCCTGCGCATATTGCCGTAGATATTGGGCCTGGAACGACATGATCTTTTCGAAATGCGGCGTCTTCCAGTCGGGCGTCGCGGAATATTGATAGACGCCGCCCCAGACCGGATCGATCAGGGCAAGGGCGGCGTCGAAGGTCTTGCGCGCCTGCTCCTGCGCCTGTTTGTCGCCTGCTTCCGCCAGCTCCATGTCGAGGTCCATGCTGCCGGCGTCGATAAAATGCTGCCCGCCGCCCCAGCCGCCATGGTCTGAATCGTAGGATTGGTTGAAGGACTTCATCAGCGCCGCGCGGAGATTCTTTTCGAGAAAGGCGGTGGCGGCGGGTTCCACCGCCTCTTCTTCGCCAACGGAGGGCCCGGGCGTCGGATCGTCGATCACCGCCTGCAGCAGCGCCTTCATCCGCTGCGGTTCGATATAGCCGCGCAACTTGACGATTTCGGTTCCGTCGGGCGCGAAAATGATTGTCGCCGGCCAGCCCCAGTCGCCATAGCGGCTGGACAGGTCCGGATTGGCGTCCTGATCGACGCGCGCCGCGATATATTTCTCGCCGATGAATTCATCGACCGCCGGATCGGCATAGGTGGTCTGGTCCATGACATGGCACCAGTGGCACCAGACCGCTTCGAGATCGAGAATGACGAAACGTTTTTCGGCCTTGGCCCGAGCGAACAGATCGCCGTCCCAGCCGGACCAGGCCAAAGGCGCGCCGGCGGCGGGGCCGGCGCAAAAGGCGGCGACCAGCGCGAGATTGCAGATTTTCTTCATCTTCGACCCCGGTTGTTGTGCGGCCGGCAGAAGCTGCCTCGTTCGGCTGTACGGCGGCCGCCCGGCGCAAGTTTCACTGCGCCGCGTGAAACCATTCCGCGCAGGCCGCCGTATCGGCCTCATGGACAAATGGAAGGCCACGCCATGGACATGTGCGACATTGCGCCGGGAGTGGGGAGGCGGCGACATATCTCACGCTCCTCGAGAAAATTCGCGACTATCTCGTCAGTTCAACTTGAACCGGTGAAGCGTTCGGGCAATTCTCGCGGCGGCGCGTAAGAAAAGCGTTCGCGTGGCTGGAGGGCAATGGGTGCAAGACGACGATCTGGCGCCGTTGATCAAGGCGAGTGCGGCTGGGGACCGCGCGGCTTTTCGCGCGCTTTATGACCTTGCTTCACCGAAACTTTTTGGCGTGCTGCTCCGTATCTTGCGGGACAGGCAGGAAGCCGAGGACGCCTTGCAGGACGTATTCCTGCGGATCTGGAATAACGCCGCCCAATATGCGCCGGAGGCGGGAGCGCCTCTCGCCTGGATGGTTTCGATCGCCCGCAATCGCGCGATCGATTTTGTCAGGGTGAAAAAGCCGGTCCGGCGCGAGCCGGGGGAGGATGGGGTCGATTGGCTGGAAAAAATCGTCGATCCACACGACGAGGTAGGCCGCGTCATGGACGCTTCGACCTTGCGTTTTTGTCTCGAGCGGATTCGCGAACCGGTCCGCTCCTGTATCCTCCTCGCCTACTGCGAGGGCTATTCGCGCGAGGAGCTGGCGGACCGTTTCGGCCGGCCGGTCAATACGGTCAAGACCCTGCTGCACCGCGCCCTTGAGGCGCTGAAGGCCTGCCTGGAACAGAACGGATGAGCGACGATCTCGATAGGCGCGCTGCGGATTATGTGCTCGGAACGCTGGACGCCAACGAGCGCGCCGCGTTTTCGCGCGAGATCGGCGCCAATCCCGAGGCGCGGGCCGCCGTCGCCGCCTGGGAGAAGCGGCTCATGCCGCTCGCAACGCTGATCGCGCCGGTCGCGCCGCCCGCCACTCTATGGCCGCGCATCGAAGGCGCGCTGTCGGCGGCGGATGCGTCGGTGGCCCAAGTCGCGCCGGTGGTGGCCCAAGTCGCGCCGTTTTCCGCCGATAATGTCACGGTACTGCAACGAAAAGTCAGGATTTGGCGCGCCGCCGCGATCGCAATGGGCGCGCTGGCGGCGAGCCTTGCGATTTTCGTGGCCAATCGTGAAACATCGCCGCGGCGCCAGGCGGGCGTTTATTTCGCCGCGGTCAATCGCGGCGGCGGCCGACCCGCCCTGATCGTGCGCGTCGATATGGCGACCAACACCGTTTATGTCCGCAGCGTTTCGGCGGAGGCGCCGGAAGGCAAGAGTCTCGAATTATGGGTGATTCCGCCCGGAGAAAAGCCGAAATCGATGGGTCTCGTGACCGCCGGCGCGGAACGCCTTCCGGCGCCGCGGGGCCTGCCGATTGAAATGGCGACATTCGCGGTCAGCGTCGAGCCGCCGGGCGGTTCGCCGACCGGAGCGCCGACCGGGCCAGTGGTCTATTCGGGCGCGCTGGTGCGGGAATAGGATTTGGGGTCGATTTCGGCGCCGATACGGAGGGCGCGATGGCAAGAAACCTTCGTCGAGCCGGCCTGGGGCTGGTCGCCTTGCTGTTTCTGACCAGCGGCATTGCGCATTTCCTGCTCACCCGTTTCTTCCTGCAGATCATGCCGCCCTATCTGCCGTTCCATCGCGCGGCGGTCTATGTCAGCGGTTTTTTCGAGCTTCTAGGCGCGCTGGGATTGCTGTTTCCCTCCACCCGCCGGTCGGCAGGAGTTGGACTTTTCGTCCTGACCCTTTTGGTCACGCCGGCCAATTTCTACATGTGGCGGCGCCACGACCTGTTTCCGGCCTTTTCCGAGAGCCAGTTGTTCTGGCGTCTCCCGGCGCAAGCCGTTCTGCTCGCCGTCATTTATTTTTCGGCCATCCGCATCCGCGCGGAAGTGATCCAACCGGCGGACGGACCATGAAGGCCACGGCGCGTCCATCATTTCGCGCAAAAACGTCCTGTTCACGCCTCCAGCTGGGCGCGGATGGCCTGCAACTCGTTCCGCCGCGCCTCGCTCACTTCGGGGAAGTGGAGTTTGAGCGACTCCAGCTTATCCAGAACGATGTGCGAGACGATGAGCCGGGCCGACAATTTGTCGTCGGCCGGCACGACGAACCACGGCGCGTGTTTCGCGCTGGTCGCCGACAGGCATTTTTCGTAAGCCTTGCGGTAATCGTCCCAGAAACCGCGCTCCTCGATGTCGGCCTGGGAGAATTTCCAGTTCTTTTCCGCCTCGTCGATGCGGGCGAGGAATTTTTGGCGCTGCTGTTCTTTCGACAGGTGGAGGAAGAATTTCAGCACGTGAACGTTGTTGGCGGCGAGATGCTGCTCAAGGTCCGCGATCGAGCGGTAGCGCGCGCGCCAGAATTCGCCGTCGGCTTTTGACGGATCGAAGCCTTCCGCCTCCAGCAATTCCGGATGAACGCGCAGGATCAGCACGCTCTCGTAATAGGAGCGGTTGAAAATGCCGATCATGCCGCGTTCGGGCAATTCGCGCGTCACGCGCCACAGAAAATCGTGCTCCAGTTCGACGCCGCCCGGGTGCTTGAACGAGGTGACGCGGCAGCCCTGCGGATTGACGCCCGACATGATGTGGCGGATGGTTCCGTCCTTGCCGGCGGCGTCCATCGCCTGAAAGATCAGCAGCAGCGCGTGGCGATTACGCGCGTAAAGTTTTTGCTGGAGGTCGCTGAGGCGCGCGACATGGTCGGTCAGAAGGGCGTGATAGTCCTCCTTCGAGCCATAGACCGGATCGATCCGCGTCGGCCAATCCTTGAGCCCGACTTTTTCGCCGGGCTTGACCCGGAATTTTTCGGCGTCGATCGCATGTTTCTTTTTGGCCATGATCTTCACGCCTCAGGGAACGAGGACGGCTGCGCCGTCGAAGACGCCGGCGCGCAGGTCGGCAAGCGCCGTATTGGCGTCGCTCAAGGGATAGATTTTGGTCGTCGTTTCGATCCCGAGCTCCGGGGCGAGGCGCAAGAATTCGACGCCGTCGCGGCGGGTGAGATTGGCGACCGAGACGAGCTGGCGCTCTTCCCACAGGAGGGCGTAAGGAAAGCTCGGAATGTCGCTCATATGAATGCCGGCGCAGACCACGGCGCCGCCCTTGCGCACGGCGCGCAGAGCAGTCGGGACCAGTGCGCCGACGGGGGCGAAAATGATTGCCGCGTCGAGTTTTTCCGGCGGCTCCTCGTCAGATCCGCCGGCCCAGACGGCGCTTAAGCCGCGGGCGAAATCCTGGCCGGTTTTGTCGCCTGGCCGGGTGAAGGCGAAAACCTGGTGGCCCTGTTTGGCGGCGACCTGGGCGAGAATATGGGCGGCGGCGCCAAAACCATAGAGTCCGAGGCTTTCGAGCCGGCCGGCGTGGCGCAGGGCGATCTTGAAAGCCCGCCAGCCGATCAGCCCGGCGCAGAGCAAAGGCGCGAGCGCGGCGTCGTCGCCCTTTTCGCCGAGCGGAAAGGCGAAACGCGCGTCGGCGACGGCCATCTCGGCATAGCCGCCGTCGCGGGTGTAGCCGGTGAATTCGGGATGGTCGCAGAGATTCTCGTGGCCGCTCAGGCAGGGCCCGCAGGCGTGGCAGGTATGGCCGAGCCAGGGCACGCCGACGCGCGCGCCGATCTCGAAACCGTCGACGTTGGCGCCGATCATGTCCACGCGGCCGACGATTTCATGGCCGGGAATGATCGGGACACGCGGCTCGGGCAGTTCGCCGTCCACCACATGGAGATCGGTGCGGCAAACGCCGCAGGCGGAAATCTTCAGGCGGATTTCACCGGGACCGGGCAGGGGATCGGGGCGTTCCGTCCATTCCAGCGGCGCGCCGGTTTTGTTGAGAACCATCGCATGCATGAGGCAGCCTTTTCCTGACGCAGTTTCGACCCGCGGCAAGCCGCCTGTCAAATGTCGCGCCGGCGGAACCAGGCGTTGCCCGGCCCGCGGTTTCGTGGCTAATTGGCGGCCACGTCGGCGCTCGAGGGGAGAATGACGTTGGGTGTCGCGAAAATAGGCCCGGCGGGTCGGCGAACGGGCCTGCGCGGCGTCGTTCTGGCGCTGGTCTTGCTCCTCCTGCACGGCGGAAGCGGCTCGGTTCTGGCGGATGAGGCCCATCCGCTGAAGCCGATCCCGACCGGCAGCCCGCGCGAGACGCTTCAAGGGTTCCTGGAAGTCACCGACGCGCTGTACCGATTGCGGACCGCCAATCTCGTCCGCTATGCGGAGTCCAGCCGTCTCGCCGTCGACGCCGACGAGCGGGCGGCGGAGGCGGCGGTCGCGGAGTTGCTCCCCCGCGCTGTCGGGGCGCTCGACATGTCGAAGGTCTCCCCGGCGCTGCTCGCCACGGTCGGCCCCGAGAGCGCGCTTCAGTTGCGGGAGGTTCTCGACCGCATCGACCTTCCCGCCTTCGCCGAGATTCCGGATCGCGCCGGGATGGCGCGACTCGGGCTGAAACGATGGCGTCTGCCGGATACGGAAATCGATATCGCCCTGATCGAAAACGGCCCGCGCGCCGGGCAATATCTCGTTTCGGCCGAAACCGTGAAGCGCCTGCCGGAATTTTATGCGCGGGTCAGGAGCCTGCCAGACCGTTCGGAGGTCTCGCGCGCCTTGATTCAAGCGATGCAAAGGCTCGACTTCGACCAATCCGGCACGATTTACGACGCCTTTCTCAGTTCACCGGCGGGACTGAGCGAAATTTTGCCAGTCGGCTTGCTCCTGGGAATACCCGACTGGGCCAGAGCGCGCGCCTTCAGTCTGGCGATCTGGCAATGGCTGGGCCTAGGGCTGGGTCTGGCGCTGGGCGCGCTGCTGATCTGGGCCGCCGTCCAGATCAAGCGGCGCTGGAAAATGGCGCGGCGGGACGAGGACGCGCCCCGCTATTACAGCATGCTCATCCCGCTCGCGGTCATGTTCGTGGCTGGCGAGGCGCTGCCGACATTGTTCACGCTCCTGCGCATCGGCGGCGCTCCAAGAATCCTCCTGTCGTACGCCGGGACGCTGACCACTTTTCTGGCCGCCGCCTGGCTGTGCGTGGTGGCGGCGGTTCTGCTCGCCGAAACGATCATCGCGTCGGAGCACATCAAGACGCGCAGCCTCGACGGCCAGCTGTTCCGCCTCGCCGCGCGGTTCGTCGGCGTGATCGGCGCGAGCGCCATTCTGGTGAAGGGAGCGGACGTCCTGGGCCTGCCGGCCTATTCGGTGGTGGCTGGTTTCGGCGTCGGCGGTCTGGCGGTGGCGCTGGCGGCGCGCGACAGCGTGGCCAATCTGTTCGGCTCGGTCCTCATCATGTTCGAGAAGCCCTTTCGGGTCGGCCATCAGATCAAGCTCTCGGGCAGCCTGGGCACGGTGGAAGCCGTCGGCTTTCGCTCAACGCGCATCCGCACGCTAGACAATTCCCTGATCTCGATCCCCAACAATTCGGTAGTCAACGCCACGGTCGAGAATTTTTCGTCGCGCCCGCGGCGGCGGCAGCGCTTCCTGGTGCAGGTGACTTATGACACGTCGCGCGAAAAGCTGACCGCGCTGCTGGAAGGGATCAGGAAGCTGATCGCCGACCATCCCTTCGCCGACAGCACGAATTATCACGTGCGCTTCAACGATTTCGGCGAAAGCAGCCTCGATATTCTGGTGATCTTCCATATCGTGACGGAAGATTACGGGCAGGAGTTGAAATATCGCGAGGAAATCCTGCTGCGGATCATGGATATCGCGGCGGAACTGGGCGTGGCCTTCGCCTTCCCGACCCGCACACTGTTTGTCGAGAGCCTGCCCGCCGGATCTCGGCCGGTTTAGACGAGAGTCCAGGCGAAAACCGCCGTTCCGGCGACGCCAAGGGCGAACAGGCCCCATTCGAGCTGTCCCCAGAACGTGACGATTTCACGGGCGTCGGCGTCGGGGCGGGCGGCGGAAGTCGCCAACAGGCGGTTGTTCAGCGGCACGATGACGAAAAAGGTATAGGGCCAGCTCGCCAGCACGATCAGCGCGCCCAACAGCCAGCGGACGTCCGAATTATGGGCAAAGGCCGCGAGGCCGGCCAGCGCCGTGAGCACGGCGAGGCCGCCGAGCAGTGCGAAGCCTCGGCTGTCGCTTGGGGCCCATTCGCGAATCATCGAGGCGTCGTCGAGCGCGAGGCGGGCCGGCTGCTCGACAGAGACGAGATAAAGCGCCGCGCCGGCGAAAGCCGAGGCGAAAACCAGAGCGAGCAGACCTGACAGCATGAAACTTTTCCGAAATTCCGCGCGACCCGCGCTGTCGCGTCATAGCTCTTTTGCCGTGCGACCGGAAGCTTTTTTGCTTGGCTGCGCCGATTAATCGGGCGTTAAGCATGTTTCTGGCATCATTCGTGCTTCGGTTTCTTGCAAACCGTCTGCGGAAAGCGGCCGGACCGAATGAGGGGCAGGGATCGGGCAAGGCGGGTGAGCCCGGATTGGCGACGATCCGGACGCGTGTTCAACATTTTGCCGAGGGCGAGCCATGCCGATAACCCATTGCGCCTATTGCAGCCTGCCGACCCGCATCCATTTCGCCTGGTGTCAGGCAAGTGGCATCAAGGGAGCCATGCCCCCCGAAGCCCTGAGCCCGAGCAGCATCGTCGTCGAGCCGCGCGAATTGCGGTGGTGCCAGCCGGCGACGGCCGCCAGGAGCCGGCGCTGACCCGCATCCATTCGCCTGGCGCCAGGCGAGCGGCGTCAAGGGAGCCATGCCCCCCGAAGCCCTGAGCCCGAGCAGCATCGTCGTCGAGCCGCGCGAATTGCGGCGGCGCCAGCCGGCGACGGCCGCCAGGAGCCGGCGCTGACCCGCATCCATTCGCCTAGCGCAGGCCCGCGCCGCCTTATTCGCCGAGGCTTTTCCGGACCTGCGCCGCCATCGCCTTGGCCTTGGCCAAGTCCGGCTCCGCGAGCGCCATTCTGGCCTGATCGGCGACCGCTTCCAGGGCCTTGCGCTTGTCGGGCGGCGAATCCGGGATGGCGCCCATGCCCTGGTCCTTGCAGGGATTCAACGCCGTGGCGTCGAAATTGGCGCCCTTCGGACCCTCCAGGCAGTTCAGCGTGTGGTGAAGATGCGCGCGCGTCATTTGCAGCGTATCGGAGGTGGAGGCCATTCCGGCATGGAGGGCCGCCGTCTTGATTTCCTTGGCGGCGTCGGCGGCCAATGCAGGCGCCGCGATCAGCGCCATCCAGGCGCCGAGCGCAGTCGCAGTCGCAAATTTACGCATCGCGTTCCCTTTCTCCGTTGATCCCGCGAGCGGCGCGCGCAGGCGCAGCGCCGGTTCCGGAAGGGCAAACCCGCAGAGGCCCTTGGCGGTTCCCTGCGCGGCGAGACGTTGCCAAGGATGCGATTTCGGTCCAGAAGTGACGCTTCTCCCTGTCCGTTCCGCACGGGCGGTCGCCATTGGCGCTCCCTCTTCCCGCTTGGCCCGTCGAAAGGCGGACGTCCTGACGGACTTTCATGCGGGGAAAGGGGACGGCTGGCGTTTCGGCTTGTGGCGAGTGGACGAACAATAAGCGGTCCTGCCCATGAAACGCGCACTCCCTGTCACCCGCGAAGAGAATTTTCCCGAATGGTATCAGGCCGTCGTCGATCAGGCCGATCTCGCGGAAACCTCGCCGGTGCGCGGCTGCATGATCATAAAACCCTGGGGCTGGGGAATCTGGGAGCTGATCCAGGCGGCGCTCGACAGGCGCATCAAGGAGACCGGCCACGAGAACTGTTATTTTCCCCTGTTCATCCCGATGAGCTTCATCGCCCAGGAGGCGAGCCATGTCGAAGGCTTCGCCAAGGAAATGGCGGTCGTCACCCATCACCGCCTGAAGGCGGTTGACGGCAAGCTGGTGGTCGATCCGGCCTCGGAGCTTGAAGAGCCTCTGGTGGTGCGGCCGACCTCGGAAACGATCATCGGCGACGCCTTCCGCCGCTGGATCAGCTCCTATCGCGACCTGCCGGTGCTGATGAATCAATGGGCCAATGTGGTGCGCTGGGAAATGCGCACCCGCCTGTTCCTGCGCACGGCCGAATTTCTGTGGCAGGAGGGCCATACCGCCCATGCCTCCAAGGACGAGGCGCTGGAAGAAACGCTTAAAATGCTCGACGTCTATCGCGAACTCGCTGAAGACGTGCTGGCCATGCCGGTGGTGGTCGGCGAAAAGCCCGAGAACGAGCGCTTTCCCGGCGCCGATTCGACCTTTTCGATCGAGGCGATGATGCAGGACGGGAAGGCGCTGCAGGCCGGCACCTCGCATTATCTCGGCCAGAATTTCGCCCGCGCGCAGAATATCCGGTTCCAGTCGGCGAGCGGCGAGCTGGAATATTGCCACACCACCTCCTGGGGCGTGTCCACCCGTCTGATCGGCGGCGTCATCATGACCCACGGCGACGACGACGGCCTGCGCCTGCCGCCGCGCATCGCGCCGAAACAGGTGGTGATCGTGCCAATGCTGAGGGAAAAGCCGGAAGACGCCGAGCTTCTCGCCTATTGCGAGGCCGTGAAGGCCGAACTCGACGGCGTGACGGCTTTCGGCCAGCCGTTGCGGGCGCATCTCGACAAGAAGCCGATCCGCTCGGCCAACAAGCGCTGGGACTGGCTGCGGCGTGGCGCTCCGATCCTGCTCGAAATCGGCCCGCGCGACATGGCCAACGCTCAGGTGACGATGATCCGTCGCGATCGGCTGCGCGACGGCGACAAAATCATCTCGCAGGGCCTCGCCCGCGGAGAATTCGTCGCCCGGGCGCCGGCGCTGCTTGCCGAAATCCAGGCCAATCTCTTCGCCGAGGCCAAGGCGCGGCTCGACGCAAATATCTGTTCGGATCTCACGACCTTCCCCGCCATCGCCGCTTATTTCGGCGAGGCCGCGGAGGACGACGCCAGATCGGTCTTCAAGGGCTTTGTGCGCGCGCCATGGGCGCGGCTGACGGGGAAGGAGCTGGAAGAGATCGAGGCGCGGCTGAAGGCGCTGAAACTCACCCTGCGCAACGTCCCCATGGGCCAGTCGAAGCCGGAGGGCGCCTGCGTTTTCACGGGGCGCCCGGCGGTGGAAGAAATCCTTATCGCCCGCGCTTATTGAAGCACGGGCCGATCCTCACATCATGCGCCCTTGCGGGTGATGCACCGCCCAGAGCTCGGTCGCGGCCGCGATGACGATCAGCAGGCCGAGCACATAATGAGCCGCCACCGCATGCATGACGTGCATGAAGTGGAATGCATAGGGCGAGATGAACACGCCAGCGCCGACCAGGAGATTGACCCATTCCTCCCATTCCGCGAATTTGAAAATCGCGGCGAGCGACAGAATGGCGACGACAAGCCCCCCGATCCAGGCCATGCGCGCGGCCATCATTTCATCGGTGTAATTCAGCGCCCAGGGCGCGATGAACAGCAGCACGCCAAAAACGAAATTGGCGTAATCCTGAAAGCGCGCGCCTTTTCTGTTGATGTCCATGAGGCCAGCCATAACAGCCTCCTCCAAATGCGACCGGCGCCATGCCGGCGCTTCTTGTCACCCCCAACATACTTGAAAATTATGTCTTTTTAAGCGCATCGGAGGGGTGGCGGAGGCGCGAGAATCCGTTGCTGGCGGGCGACCCGGACGCCGCAAAACAACCCGCGCCGGCCCATTCTCGCGGGCGTGGGCTTTACTTATTGCGGCCGACACCCTAAGCCCTGTCACAAAACCTTCGTCTATCTGTCAAATCCTGGGGAGGCGCCCATGCTCGGCTGGCTACAGGCCCTGATGCCGAAGGAGGACCGGTTCTTCGACCTGTTCCAGCGCCACGCCCAGATCGCGCTCGACGGCGCCAGGGTTCTTCGCGCCATACTGGACGGCGGCGAGCAGGTTCCGCGACTTTGCGAGGCGGTGGTCCGTCACGAACATCAGGCCGACGAGGTTTCGGCGGAGGTTCTGCTCGCCCTGCGGCGCAGCTTCATCACGCCTTTCGACCGCGGCGACATTCATGGCCTGATCAGCGACATGGACGACGCCGTCGATCAGATGCGCCAAACCGTCAAGAACATCCTGCTGTTCGATGTCGTCGAGTTCAATCCCGACATGAAGCGCATCGGCGACCTGATCGTCGAGACGGCGCGAATTTCGCGCGAGACCCTGCCCCTGCTGCGGTCGATGAACGCCAATGCGACGAAAATCAACGAGGCGGTGGAAAAGATCGTCGCGCTCGAAGAGGAATCGGACCAGCTCTACATGCATGGGCTGAAGGAGCTTTACCTCGCCCACAAGGACAGCCAGCCGATGGCCTATATCGTCGGCGCGGAAATCTTTTCGCATCTGGAGAAGGTCGTCGATTATTTCGAGAATGTCGCGCATCGGATGAGCGGCATCCTGCTCGAACATTTGTGAGACGCGGCCATGGCTGGCGTCTCCCCGGTCCTCGTCGCGCTGATCTCCGTCGCGCTTGCGTTCGATTTCCTCAACGGCCTGCATGACGCCGCCAATTCCATCGCGACCATCGTCTCGACCCGCGTGCTGCGGCCGCAATACGCCGTCTTCTGGGCCGCCTTCTTCAATTTCATCGCCTTCGCCTTTTTCGGCCTTCATGTCGCCAACACGGTGGGGGGCGGCATCGTGGACGTGCATATCGTCGACGACCGGCTGATTTTCGCCGCCTTGGCCGGCGCCATCGTCTGGAACATCCTCACCTGGGTCGTCGGCATGCCCTCGTCCAGTTCGCACGCCCTGATCGGCGGCCTGGTCGGGGCGGGACTTCGCCAAGGCGGGGCTTTCGGCCATCGTCTGGAACGGGATCATCAAGACCAGCGCGGCCATTGTGCTTTCGCCGATTCTCGGCTTTTTTCTGGCGCTCGCGCTGGTCGTGCTGGTGTCCTGGATCTGCTTTCGGAAATCGCCGATTGCAGTGGATTCCACATTTCGGGTGCTGCAATTCTTCTCGGCCTCGCTCTATTCTCTCGGCCATGGCGGCAATGACGCGCAAAAGACCATGGGCGTCATAGCGGTCCTGCTCTATGCGCATGGCCTGAGCGGCGGGGCTTTCCATGTCCCGCTCTGGGTGGTTCTCGCCAGCCAGACGGCCATGGCGCTCGGGACTTTTTCCGGCGGGTGGCGGATCGTGCACACCATGGGGTCGAAGATCACCCGGCTGACGCCGATGCAGGGCTTCTGCGCCGAGACCGGCGGCGCCATGACCCTGTTCCTCGCCACGGCGCTCGGCGTTCCGGTTTCGACGACCCATACGATCACCGGGGCCATCATCGGCGTCGGCTCCGCCCGGCGCGTTTCCGCCGTGCGCTGGAACGTGGCGCAGAACATCGTCGTCGCCTGGGTGCTCACCATGCCGGCCGCGGGGCTGATCGCGGCTTTGGCCTTCTGGGGCGCGGGGGCGCTGGGACCATGATCGCCAAGCCCCGCAAGACCGGCAAGAAAACCAGGAAAAGCGCGAAATCAACGCGTTCCGTCGAGCCGGGAGCCCATGAACGTGTGCAATACGCCGCTTTGCCGTGGCGCAACACGGAAAACGGGGTCGAAATCATGCTGGTCTCGTCGCGTGAAACGCGGCGCTGGATCGTTCCCAAGGGCTGGCCGATGGCCGGTCGCGGCGGCGCGACTGCGGCGGCGATCGAGGCGCTTGAGGAGGCGGGCCTGCTCGGCGTGATCGCCGAAACGCCGGTCGGCGCCTTCCATTACATGAAGAGATTCACGCGCGGCGAGGAATTGTGCCGGGCTGTGGTTTTCCCGCTGCGCGTCGTCCGCCAGCGCGACCATTGGCTGGAGAAGGACGAGCGCGAAACCCAATGGTTTCCCGCCGCGAAAGCCGCCAAACTGGTCTCCGATCGCGGACTCGGCGCGCTGATCCGCAAATTCGCCCGGAGTTTCAAGGTCTGAGCAAGCTCAGCCGCGCCGGGCCTTCGCCGCCCGCGCCAGCGCCATCAGCGGAAAATAATGGCAGTAGAGGCCGTAGCGCAGCATGAAGGCGCGCGACAGTTCCGGGCCCTGCCGGAGGCGTTCGGAAAGCAACGGATCGTTGAGCTTGATGGTCTGGCCGACGCCATAGCCGGGAAAGCCCGTCCCGGTATATTCCGGCTCCGGCCAGGTTCCCTCGCTCTGGCGTTCGATCAGGAACTGGCAGCCGCGCGCGATCGCCTCGCGGTCCTGCGGGCGGTTGGCGGCGACGAGGCCCATCAGCGCCCAGGCGGTCTGCGAGGCGGTCGCCGTCCCGCGCCCGGCCATCTCGACCTGCATGTAGGAGGCGCAGCTCTCGCCCCAGCCGCCGGTTTCCTGCTGGCGCGATTTGAGCCAGTCGCAGGCGCGGCCGACGGCGCTCGCGCCCATGTCCTCGCCGATCGCCGCGAGCGCCGGCAGGACCGCGCCGATCCCGTAAATGTAATTGACGCCCCAGCGCCCGAACCAGGAGCCGTCCGGCTCCTGCTGGTCCCAGACATAGCGCAGGGCCCGCGCCATGGCGGGATGGTCGCGCGAAATCCCGAGCCTGGCGAAGGCCTCGATGACATGGGCGGTGACGTCGACCGAGGGCGGGTCGAGCGCCTCGCCGAAATCGCAGAACGGGATCTTGGTGAGCAAAAGGTTGGTGTTGTCCTTGTCGAAGGCGCCCCAGCCGCCGCTCGCGCTCTGCATCGCGACCAGCCAGTCCACCCCACGCGTGATCGCCACCTCGATCCCGCGCGCCCGCCATTTCGGGTCGTTGCGGAAAGCCGCCAGCGCGATCAGGGCGACAGCGGTGTCGTCCACGTCGGGATAGGAATTGTTGGAATATTCGAAGGCCCAGCCGCCCGGCTTGACATGAGGTAGTTTCACCGACCAGTCGCCGGGGACCAGAACCTGGCGCTTCAGCACCCAATCGAGCGCCTTTTCGACCGGCTCCGACCCGGCGTCCGGCGCGCCGGCGTCGTCGAAGGCAAGCAGGGTCAGGATCGTGTCCCAGACCGGGGAATTGGTCGCCTGAATGAAGGTGGCGTCGCCGACATCGACGCGCCAGCCGGGATCGTCGAGGCAGGCGAGGCCCTTGGCCATCACCGGATGGTCGTTGCGATAGCCTTCGACATGGAGCGCCATCAGGCTGTAGATCCAGGGCGGCTGGATGCCGCCCCAGCCGCCGTCGGAATCCTGGTGGCGGATGATCCATTCCAGCGTGTGGCGGACGGCGGCGTTGCGCCAAAGATTCAGGCCGTGGCGATGGCCGAATTCCTGGCATGCGTGGAGAATCCTGTCGGTCTTGCGGAAGAAAACGTCCCAGCCGCCGGCGTTCTTCTTTTCCGGCAGGTCGTAATCGAAGGCCGCGCGGCCCTGCGGGAACAGGGCGTCGAGGCGGCGCTCCGGCGGCAGCGGGCGTGTCGGGCGGCGGGCCGAAAGGATCGCGATCGGCATGAGGGTCGCTCGCGCCCATTGCGCGAAATGATAGATGTTGAACGGGAACCACAACGGCAGCCAGATCACTTCCGGCGGCAGATTGGGCGTTTTTTCCCACGGCCATTCGCCGATCAGGGCCAGCCAGTAGCGGGTGAAGACGCGGACGTTCCGCAAGCCGCCCTTGGATTCGATCCATCGTTGCGCCTTGACGAGCGCGGGATGGTCGGCGGCATAGCCCGAGCAGCGCAAGGCGGCGTAGGCCTCGACCGTGGTGTTGATGTCGCCGTTCGGCGCGTCATGGTAGATTTCCCAGGCGCCGTCCTCGCGCTGGGCGCCAATCAGCGACCGGGCGAGACGGGCGCAAAGCGGATGGTCGTCGAGGCTGAGGAACCACAGGCACAGCCGCCATTGCGCCTCCATGCAGCCGTTGGATTCGGCGCGGCCGACCCAATGGCCGTCGGGTTTTTGCCGCGCCAGCAACCAGTCGGTCGCGGCTGCGACCGAGGCGCGCAGCGCGGCGGCGAAATTGGTCGGACCGGCCGGAGGGCGCGCCTCCATGTCAAGGGTGGTCATGAAATCTTTCCGGCCTGGCAACGCGATTTTCCCGCCTTCATAAAGCGCCCGCGCGGCGGCGCCAAGTCGTGTCCGTTTCAGGATGAACGATCTGGCGTTGAAAGACGTCGGCCTGTGGCTGCGATGTTCGGGCGATTAAAGTTGTACTTCCGATAAATGTTTTAGTAGGCAGAATTCCACCTGTGCCTAGCTTGCGCGCGATCACCGGAGCTTGATCCGTTATGACAGGAATATCAGTTGTATACGGCCATTATGAGCCAAAATGATGCACATGAGAGAGGCCGCAATTTGCAATTTGTTGAACAAAATCTTATATACGCAATCACTGAAACCCATGCTCAAAGGGTTTCAGGTGTTGGTGCGGCCGCCAGGTGCGTGCGGGCCGCCACGAGTTGGACGACGCGAAAGCGTCAAGCCGGGGCGGGCGCGCCTGCCCCGGCAAAATCAAGAGGATTAGGAATGGACGCTGGAATTTTCGCCGCGGTGCTGACTCTCGGCGCGGCGTGGCTCGTCAGCCGCTGCTTGCAGAACGGTTGCGAGAACGGGTGAGGCGGAAAACGCCCGCCCTCTGTGTCGGCCAGAACAAAATCTGACACAGCTTATCGAGAGGGGATTTCGCGCCTGAGAGAGCAGGGCGCGTGAACGCCATTCTGGAGCCCGGCCCCCCGCGCGAAAACGCGGGGGGCCTTTTTTTTGGCGCGGTGGCGGCGGAAACGGGGGCCGGCGAACCACCGCCGCCGGGGCGCATGGACGCGCAGAGCGCAAAGATGTAGGAAAGGCGCCAAACCAGATTCCGGACAAAAAATGCCTCCCTATCGCTCCCGCACTTCCACCCACGGCCGCAACATGGCCGGCGCGCGCGGCCTGTGGCGCGCCACCGGCATGAAGGATGGCGATTTCGGCAAGCCGATCATCGCGGTGGTCAATTCCTTCACCCAGTTCGTCCCCGGCCATGTCCATCTGAAAGACCTCGGTCAGATGGTCGCCCGCGAGATCGAGGCGGCGGGGGGCGTCGCCAAGGAATTCAACACCATCGCTATCGACGACGGCATCGCCATGGGCCATTCCGGCATGCTCTACAGCCTGCCCTCGCGCGAAATCATCGCCGACAGCGTCGAATACATGGCCAACGCCCATTGCGCCGACGCTTTGGTTTGCATTTCCAATTGCGACAAGATCACTCCCGGCATGCTGATGGCGGCGCTTCGCCTGAACATTCCGGCGGTCTTCGTCTCCGGCGGCCCGATGGAGGCCGGCAAGGTGGTGATCGGCGGCAAGACCAGGGCGGTGGACCTCATCGACGCCATGGTCGCGGCTGCTGACGCGAAGAACAGCGACGAGGACGTCGCGGCGATGGAGCGCTCGGCCTGCCCGACCTGCGGCTCCTGCTCCGGCATGTTCACCGCCAATTCCATGAACTGCCTCACCGAGGCCTTGGGCCTGTCGCTGCCCGGCAACGGCACGATCGTCGCCACCCATGCCGGCCGCAAGGAGTTGTTCCTGCAGGCGGGCCGGCTCGCGGTCGAACTGTGCCGCCGCTATTACGAGCAGGACGACGAGAGCGTGCTGCCGCGCAACGTCGCGACCTTCAAGGCGTTCGAGAACGCCATGACGCTCGACATCGCCATGGGCGGCTCGACCAATACGGTTCTGCATCTGCTCGCGGCGGCCTATGAGGCCGGGGTCGATTTCAAGATGGCCGACATCGACCGCCTGTCGCGCCGCGTGCCGGTTCTGTGCAAGGTCGCGCCCTCCGTGCCGGACGTCCATATCGAGGACGTGCATCGCGCCGGCGGCATCATCGGAATCTTGGGCGAACTCGACCGCGCCGGCCTGCTGAACCGCGACGTGCGTTCGGTCCATGCGCCGAGCCTCGAAGCCGCGCTGGCGCGATGGGACATCAAGCGCAACGGGTCCGACGAGTTGAACAGATTTTTCCGCGCTTCGCCCGGCGGCGTGCCGACGCAGGTCGCCTTCAGCCAGTCGCGCCTCTACGACTCGCTCGACGACGACCGCGCGAAGGGCGTGATTCGCGACGTCGAACACGCCTTTTCCAGGGATGGCGGCCTGGCGGTCCTGTTCGGCAATCTCGCCGAGGACGGCGCCATCGTGAAAACGGCCGGCGTGGACGACAGCAACCTGAAGTTCTCCGGCCCCGCTCTGGTGTTCGAGAGCCAGGATGACGCGGTGCAGGGAATCCTTTCCGGCAAGGTCAAGGCCGGCGACGTGGTGGTGATCCGCTACGAGGGGCCGCGCGGTGGGCCGGGGATGCAGGAAATGCTTTATCCCACCTCGTATCTGAAAAGCATGGGCCTCGGCAAAGTCTGCGCCCTCATCACCGACGGGCGTTTTTCGGGCGGCACCGCGGGCCTGTCCATCGGCCATGTCTCGCCGGAGGCGGAAGAGGGCGGGGCGATCGGCCTGGTGGAAACCGGCGACCGGATCGAGATCGACATCCCGAACCGCGTGCTGCGGCTCGATGTCGCGGAAGGCGAACTGGCGCGCCGCCGCGCCGCGATGGAGGCCAAGGGCGAGGCCGCCTGGAAGCCGGAAAATCGCGACCGCAAGGTCAGCGCGGCGCTTCGCGCCTATGCGGCGATGACCACCAGCGCCGCCAAGGGCGCCGTGCGCGTCGTTCCCTGACCAGACAGCGGATTAAAGAAACAAAGAAAGCCGGGGCGGTCGAAACCGCCCCGGCTTGTTTCATTTCGACGACCGTTGCGGTCACGCCAGCGGCTTGCCGACCGGCAGAACGTCGCGGCCGAACACGCCGTGGAAGATGACGTGGAACATCATGTACCAGGCGCAGAGGGCGCAGACGATGAGATCGTAGGCCGCGAGATGCAGAAGTTCCTTATGGCCCCAGAACACAAGATCGAGCAGGGCGAAGCCGATCAGCAGGGTAAGGAAGGTGAGGAACATCATCTTGCTGATCTTGAACGACGCGATCCACAGGCCGGCGGTGAACAGGGTCCAGCCGAACAGGAAAAAGGCGACGTCGTTATCGGCCAAGGCCAGCATCTTGTTGCCGGAAGTCGAGCCGAGCAGGTAGGCGCAGAGCGAAATCCAGAACGCGCCATAGCCGGCGAAGGCCGCATAGCCGAAATTATTGCCCGTTTTCTGTTCCTGGAAGCCGGCGATCAGCTGGGCGCCGCCGCCGAAAACGAAACCCAGCCAGATCACGGGGGTGACGTTGATCAAGCCGAGGTTGTGGAATTGCAGCATCAGCGTGGTCATGCCGAAGCCGCCGAGGCCGACCACGGCGGGATTGCCCAACGCCGGGGCGGGGGCTGCTGAATCGTTGCTTGCCATTTTGCTTTCTCTCCCTAGAAAATACAGGTGTTTTCCGAGACTATTCTTCTTATGGGGAGAAGAATAGTAAGGAACTTTTTGCCGCGAACAAGATCTCCCACGCGGATCGAGTTGCGAGGGCCGGCGGATTTTTGATTTTCCGACGCTCGCAGAGTCTATCAGGTGATTTGTTCAATGCAAATTAGCTTAGCGCCGCGTTATAAGCGATTATACGATTTGCTTAATTCACAGGCTCTAGGTCCGGTTGAACGGTGGGCGGAGGGGGATTTGACGGGAACGCGCGTGACGAGACAATTCGAACGCCACCCGCGCCAAAAAACAAGAAGCCGGACGATGTCTCGTCCGGCTTCGCTGAAAGCGCAAGTTGAAGAATTCAGCCGCCGCGATTCTGGATCAGGTCGTCGACGACGGTCGGATCGGCGAGGGTAGAGGTGTCGCCGAGCGAACCGAACTCGTTTTCGGCGATCTTGCGCAGGATGCGGCGCATGATCTTGCCGGAACGGGTCTTGGGCAGGCCGGGGGCGAACTGGATGACGTCCGGCGAGGCGATCGGGCCGATCTCCTTGCGGACCCAGGCGACGAGCTCCTTGCGCAGGTCCTCGGTCGCCTCGACGCCGGTCATCAACGAGACATAGGCGTAGATGCCCTGGCCCTTGATATCGTGAGGATAGCCGACCACGGCGGCTTCGGAGACGGCCGGATGGGCGACCAGCGCGCTTTCGACCTCGGCGGTGCCCATGCGATGGCCGGACACGTTGATCACGTCGTCGACGCGGCCGGTGATCCAGTAATAGCCATCGGCGTCGCGGCGGCAGCCGTCGCCGGTGAAATATTTGCCCGGATAGGCCGAGAAATAGGTCTGCTGGAAGCGCTCATGGTCGCCATAGATCGTGCGCATCTGAGCCCGGCCATGAATCGGCGAGGACCAGATTGCCCTCGCAGGCGCCGTCGATGACATTGCCCGAGGCGTCGACGATCTGCGGCTGCACGCCGAAGAAGGGCCGGGTCGCCGAACCGGGCTTCAAGGAGTTGGCGCCGGGAAGCGGGGTGATCAGGATGCCGCCGGTCTCGGTCTGCCACCAGGTGTCGACGATCGGGCAGCGGTCGTCGCCGACGACGCGATGATACCATTCCCAGGCTTCCGGATTGATCGGCTCGCCGACCGAGCCAAGCAGGCGCAACGTCTTGCGCGAGGTCTTCTTGACCGGCGCTTCGCCGGCTCCCATCAGCGAACGGATGGCGGTCGGGGCGGTGTAGAAGATGTTGACGCCATGCTTGTCCACCACCTCCCAGAAGCGGGAGATCGACGGATAGTTCGGCACGCCCTCGAACATCAGGGTGGTGGCGCCATTGGCCAGCGGGCCATAGACGATATAGCTGTGGCCGGTGACCCAGCCCACGTCGGCGGTGCACCAATAGATGTCGCCGTCATGATAGTCGAAGACATATTGATGGGTCATCGCGGCATAAACGAGATAGCCGCCGGTGGTGTGCACCACGCCCTTGGGCGCGCCGGTCGAGCCCGAGGTATAGAGGATGAACAGCGGGTCTTCCGCATTCATCTCGGCCGGCGGGCAGTCGGCCGAAACCTTGGCCATTTCTTCATGCAGCCAGCAGTCGCGGCCTTCCTTCCAGGCGATCTGGCCGCCGGTGCGCTTGACCACGATCTGGGTTTTCACCATGTCGCCGGTCTTGTCGATCGCGACATCGGCGTTGGCTTTCAGCGGCACCTTGCGGCCGCCGCGCAGACCCTCGTCGGCGGTGATGACGACCTTCGACTTGCAGCCTTCGATGCGGCCGGCGAGCGAATCGGGCGAGAAGCCGCCGAAAACGACCGAGTGAACCGCGCCGACGCGGGTGCAAGCCAGCATGGCGTACGCCGCTTCCGGGATCATCGGCATGTAGATGGTGACGGTGTCGCCCTTGCCGACGCCCTTGGCCTTCAGCACATTGGCGAAGCGGCTGACCTGTTCGTGCAGCTCCTTATAGGTGATCTTCTTGGACTCGGCGGGGTTGTCGCCTTCCCAGATGATGGCGACCTGGTCGCCGCGCTTGGCGAGATGGCGGTCGATGCAGTTCATCGACACATTGGTCGTGCCGTCTTCATACCATTTGATCGAAACATTGTGCGGATCGTAGGAGGTGTGCTTCACCTTGGTGAAGGGCTTGATCCAGTCGATGCGCTTGCCGTGCTCCGCCCCAGAAACCGTCGGGATCGGAGACCGATCGCGCATACATCTCCTTGTATTTCGCATCGTTGATGAAAGCGCGGCTTTCCCATTCCGCCGGAACGGCGTAAACTTTTTCCGACATTGACGTCCTCCCACACAAATACACCCGCCGCCGCTTGCTCGCGGCGCGCGCCGTTCGGTAAGCCTCGATTATCGCCACTCCCGTGAAAGTATGACAAGCTGGCGCGATCTCATACTTTCGTCCTCCGGGCCCTGGACGAAACGGGCGGCGCGATGTCGCGCCGGGAGCGCATTGCGCGCTCAACCCGCGCCGTAACCGCGCAACGCGCTCACATTCGAGATGTATGGACATCGGCCCGCGGCCTGCGACAGCGGCGCGCCAATCCCGGCTTTTGCGCGTTGCATCGGCGCAATGGCGCTGGCAATGTTCCGGGACCGATTCCGGGCTCGATCGGCGCGAGCCGGACCCGCCGGGCGGTCCGTGCGGCAGGACGTTTTTCGCCGACGGGAGCGCGAGGTTTGAACGACGTCACCCTCTACGAGACGCGCGACGGGATCGCCCATTTCGTCTTCAACCGGCCTCAGGCGCGCAACGCCCTGACCTTCGAGATGTACGAGCATTTGCGCGAGGCCTGCGAACAGGCCGACGCCGAAAGTTCGATCAAGGCGCTGTTGATCTATGGCGCCGGCGACAAGGCTTTTGCTTCCGGCACCGACATCGCCGAATTCCGCGCGTTGCAATCGGCGCAGGACGCCGTCGATTACGAGATCAAGATCGAGCGCGTGCTGTCGACGCTTGAAAAGTGCCGCGTTCCCACCATCGCCGCGATCGCCGGGGCCTGCACCGGCGGCGGCGCGGCCATCGCCGCCTGTTGCGACCTGCGGCTGGCTGCAAGCAACGCCCGTTTCGGCTTCCCGATCGCGCGGACTCTGGGCAACTGCCTTTCGGTCGCCAATTACGGCCGCCTCGCCGCTCTCATCGGCGCCGCGCGGGTCAAGGACCTGATCTTCACCGCGCGCCTGATCGATGCGGAAGAGGCCAGAATTTTCGGCCTCGTCGGCGAAATCGTCGCGCCCGAGGCGCTTTCCGCGCGCGGTGAGGAGCTTGCGAAAACGGTGGCGGGCCATGCACCCCTCACGCTGCGCGCAACAAAAGAGGCGCTCCTGCGCTTGCGCCCGCCGATGGAGACCGGCGAGGATCTGGTCGTCATGTGCTATCGCAGCGCCGATTTTCAGGAAGGCATGGAGGCTTTTCTCGCCAAACGTCCGCCGCAATGGCGTGGCGAATGATCCTCAATGACTGAGGATCGCGATTCCCTGAACGCTCGCCAGTTCGGCGCCCACGCCCAGGCCTATGTGGCGAGCGCCGTCCATTCCGGCGGCGCCGATCTTGAGGCTTTGGCGGCGTGCGCGGCCCAGGCGGCGCCGCAACGTGCGCTCGATCTCGGGACCGGCGGCGGCCATGTCGCTTACGCGCTGGCGCGCGCGGCGGGCGCCGTCACGGCGGTCGATCTTTCCCAAAACATGCTCGCCGCCGTCGCCGCCGAGGCGCGGCGCCGGGGCTTTTCAAATATCGAGACCGTTGAAGCCCGCGCGGAAAATCTGCCTTTTCCCGACACCTATTTCGATTTTCTCGCCACACGCTTTTCGGCGCATCACTGGCGCGACGCGCGGGCCGGCCTGCGTGAGGCGCGCCGCGTGCTGCGCGCCGGGGCGCCGGCGGTCTTCATTGATGTCGTCTCGCCCGAGGCGCCTGCCCTGGACACGTTTTTCCAGGCGATCGAACTCCTGCGCGACATTTCCCATGTGCGCGACTACAGCCGCGCCGAATGGCGCGACATGTTTTCGCGGGCTGGTTTCGCGGTGAAGGCGGAAAGGTCCTGGCGCCTGCGGATGGATTTCGCCGACTGGACCGCTCGCATCGGGACGCCGGCTGTCCTGGCGCAGGCGATCCGCGCGCTCCAGCAGCAGGCGGACGAAGAGACGCGTCTTTATTTCGCGATTGAAAACGACGGATCTTTCTTGCTCGACGCCGCCCTGTTCGAGGCGGTCGCCATTTGATCCGCGCGGGCGCCGGGCGCGGCCAGATTGGTCAAAGTTACGTATAGTAATGCATGACTTGCGTCACGTTTCTGTCCTAATGGAATGAGCTAACGAAATTCATGATTAATCGCCGCTTAACTTGCGGTCGCGCGTGAAGATGATACAGAATAGAAAAAAGAGGGGCGCCGCGCCGACATGGCGTAATCAAGCGGGCGGGCGCTCGTTAAAGAGAAATATCCCGTCGTTCCCGGTGGGACACATTGGCGTTCGGGCATCATGACCACGAATTTTATCGATCGACATGTCGGCGAACGGCTGCGGATTGTTCGCGAGAGCCGCGGCATGTCGCTGGAGCGGCTGGCTTCCGACCTGAATATTCCGGTGGCCCGCCTGCAGGATCTCGAAGAGGGCCGGGAGCGAATCTCCGCAGGGCTGATGCGATCGCTGTCGCGCGTCCTGAAAGCGCAGCCCGCCGAGTTTTTCGAGGGGTTCTCGGTCACGGCGCAGGGACATGTCCGCCTCACCGACAATGACGCGCGGGCGGCCGAGGAGGAGGCGCGTTTGATGCGCGACTTCGCCCTGATCCGGGATGAAGAGGCGCGGCAGCTCATTCTCGCGTTGGTTTCGAGCTATGCGGCCTTTGCAAAAATCGCCGAAAATTGAGGCGGGGACTGATTCAGATCATTTCTGGACAAGGGCTTGCTGACACAGAATTCGTCTCCGAGAATGGAGACGCGATGAATCTTCCCGCCGGCTTGAGAAGCCACGTCACCCGAATTTCCGTCCCTGTTTCGGGCGCCTCCCACACGCCGCACGGTTCCGCGCCGAGGCTGGCGCTGGCGGCGATCGGGGTGGTTTACGGCGACATCGGCACGTCGCCGCTTTACGCCATGGACCAGCTTTTCCGCGACGGCGTTTCTCGCGCGCCGGAACATGTCCTTGGCGGCGTTTCGCTGGTGATCTGGGCGATCACCCTCATCGTGTCGATCAAATATGCGGCTTTGGTGCTGCGCGCGCAGAACGAGGGCGAGGGCGGCGTATTCGCGCTTTACGGCCTGCTGCACGACCGCTCCAGCAGGACGGCGCGGCTGGTGTTGTTGTCGCTGATGCTTGGCGCCGGCCTGCTGCTGGGCGACGGCATGATCACCCCGGCGATCAGCGTTCTTTCGGCGGTCGAGGGGCTCCATGTCGCCTCGCCTCATCTCGGCCATTTCGCCATCCTGTTCCTGACCATCCTGCTGCTTGGGGCCTTGTTCTCGATCCAGTCGCGCGGGTCGTCCGGCGTCGGAAAAATCTTTGGCCCAATCGTGCTGGTCTGGTTTCTGGTCATCGCCGCGCTCGGCTTTTCGCAGCTCGTGGCCCATCCCGAGATTCTCGCGGCCTTCAATCCCGTCCATGGCCTGCGCTTTCTCTTCGCGGCCGACGGGTTGGAAAAATTCGAAATCCTCGGGGCGGTCATGCTGGTCATCACCGGCGGCGAGGCGATGTACGCCGACCTCGGCCATTTCGGGGCGACGCCGATCCGCCTCGGCTGGTTCGCCGTGGTCTTTCCGGCGCTGCTGCTGAATTATCTGGGGCAGGGGAGCTACCTGCTCTCGGGCGCGCCAGTTCGGCAGGGGCTGCTGTTCTACAGCATGACGCCCGAGGGCGCGCTCTATCCGATGGTGGCGTTGGCGACGGCGGCGACCGTCATCGCCTCGCAATCGCTGATCTCGGGCGCCTTCTCATTGGTCTCGCAGGCGATCCGCCTCGGCCTTTTCCCGCGGATCACGCTCACCCACACCCATGAGCGGCACGCCGGGCAGATTTACGCGCCTTTCGTCAACTGGGCGCTGCTGGTCGGCTGCGTGGCGCTGGTGCTCGGCTTCGGCTCGGCCGGCGCCCTTGCCGCGGCCTATGGCCTCGCGGTGTCCGGGGTCATGGTCATCACCTCGCTGGCGATGTTCATGATCGCGCGCCGCTACTGGGGCTGGAGCCGGTCAATGACCGCGCTTGTGTGGGGCGCGCTGACGACGATCAGCGGGGCTTTCTTCGTCGCCAGCACGCTGAAGTTCTTCGAAGGCGGCTTCATCCCGATGCTGGTCGGCCTGGCGACCTTCGTCGCGATGGCGACCTGGCGCTGGGGCCGCAAGGCGATCTTCATCGCCCTTGAGGCCAAGAGCGCGATGACGCTCGCCGAACTGGTCGAAAAACATCGCGCGAGCGAGGCCTTCATCGAGCGCAGCGCCATGGTGATGTCGCCGAAATCGCTGAATTCGCTCGAAGACCGCGCGCCCGCACTGGCGCAGATGATGTGGGACCGCTCCGGCATGCTGCCCCGCCACCTGATCTTCGTCGAGGTCACCCATGTCAAGGCTCCCTATGTCGAGGACAACCGCTACAAGGTGACCAATTTCTACCGCGCTCCCGACGGCGGCGGGATCATCGGCGTCGAACTGCGCTTCGGCTTCATGGAGGAGCCGGATGTCGAGAAATGGCTGGAAGGCCTCGCCCGCCACAAGCAGATCGACCTGCCGATCCAGCGCCGGCGCTGGATCGTCCATGTCGCGCACGAAAACCTGCTGCCGCCGCGCCACGCCAGCCTGTCGCGGCTGCTGCGCTTCCGCCTGTTCCAGTTCCTGCGCCTGGTTTCCCGGCCGGCGTCCTATTATTACGGGCTGGGCAATAATGTGCAGATGACGGCTGAAATCTTTCCCGTACGCCTGCGATAGCGCTCGCTTCGCAGCATTTAGTTATTAAATCCATGAAATTAATGAATTAAATCGCGATCATGAAGAGATCCTCGCGCGAGAACGCGTTGAGGAGTTGCAAGTCGCGACGGAGTCTCTGGCGCGCGGGTTGGTTGCGGACGACGTGGCTCTTCGAGCTTGGGCGCGCCATGGCGCGGTCCGCCGAGGAGCCGGCGACGGTTCAGTCGCGGGTCAGTGCTTGCATGGAGCCCGATACGGCCGCAGACTAGGCGCAATCCGGTGGCGATGTGGCGGGTGTCGGGCTGAGATTTGCCGGCGGCCGGCCCGGGTCTGCGCCAGCTCGGCAAAATGGGGGTCGCGTCGATGGGCTCGCGGACGATCGTCTTCGTGCATGGCATGTTCATGACGCCCTTGTGCTGGGAGAACTGGGTCCAGCGCTTCTCCGCCAAGGGCTACTTCTGCATGGCGCCGGCTTGGCCGGGCCGGGACAAGACGGTCGCCGAGTTGCGCGCCGCGCATCCCGACGCGGCGCTCGGGCGCCTCACCCTGACCGACGTCGTCGACCATATCGACGGCATAGTGCGCGCCCTGCCGCAAAAACCGATTGTCATCGGCCATTCCATGGGCGGGCTGGTGACGCAAATCCTGGTCAGTCGAGGGAGCGCGGCGGCCGGAGTGGCGATCGAACTCGGCGCCGCCGGCGGGCGTCTTCACGCTCGCATGGTCGTTCCTGCGCGCCAACTGGCCGATGATCAGCCCCTTCGCTTCGCGCTACGCCCCGCGCGCGTTGCCTTTCGCCGACTTCCAGTACGCCTTTGCCAATACGTTGCCGCTCGAGGCCCAGCGCGCCGCCTATGACCGTTACGTCGTGCCGGAATCGCGCATGGTCCCACGCGACGGCCTCGGCGCTATCGGCCGCATTGATTTCGCGGCGCCGCACGCTCCGCTGCTGCTGACGGCCGGCTCGAACGACCACATCATTCCCGCCTCGCTCAATCGCAGCAATTTCGCCAAGTACCGGCACGCCGGCTCGGTCACCGCATTCAGGGAATTCGCCGGCCGCGATCATTTCGTCATTGGCGAGCCGGGCTGGGACGAGGTCGCGGATTTCGTCGCCGATTGGCTCGACAAGAGCGTGCGCTGACCCGGCCTCAGGGGCTGCGGCCCGCGCGCGCTCTATCGGGAAAATTCCAGGATGACCCCTTCCCGGCGAGAGTGAAATGTCGGATTTCGACCGCCGGGCTCGTAATGCTCACCTCCCCGTCAGCAGCACGATCTTGCCGAGATGGGCCGAGGATTCCATCAGCCCGTGCGCGGCGCGCGCCTCCGCAAGGGGGAAGGTCGCGTGCAGGATCGGCTTCACGGCGCCGCTGTCGAGCAGCGGCCAGACTTTTTCCCGCAAGGCCCGCGCGATCCCCGCTTTCACCGCCAGCGGGCGCGCGCGCAGGGTCGAGCCGGTGATCGTCAGGCGCTTGAGCATCATGCTCATGAAGTCGAAATCCTTGACCCTGGCGCCCTGAAGGAAGGCGATCTGCACCAGCCGCCCGTCGGGCGCCAGCGCCGAGAGATTTTTTTGCAGATAGGGGCCGCCGACCATGTCGAGAATGACGTCCACGCCTTTCTTTCCGGTGAGCGCTTTCACCTCGGCCAAAAAGTCCTGCTCGCGGTAATTGATCGCGGCGTCGGCGCCGAGCTTTTTGCAGAAATCGATTTTTGCCGCCGATCCGGCGGTGGTGAAAACCGTCGCGCCGAAATGTTTGGCGAGCTGGATCGCAGTCGAGCCGATGCCGCTCGAACCTCCGTGGACAAGAAAAGTTTCGCCGGGCTTCAAGGCGCCGCGGGAAAAAACATTGTCGTAGACGGTGAAAAAGGTTTCGGGGATTCCCGCCGCCTCGGTCAGGCTCAGAGGTTTCGGCCTGGGCAGGCAGAGCGGCGCGTCGGCCAGACAATAGTCGGCATAGCCGCCCGAGCCGACCAGAGCGCAAATCTCGTCGCCAAGGCTCAAGCCCTCGACGCCCTCGCCGAGCGCGACAATTCTTCCGGCGATTTCCAGTCCGGGAACATCGCTTTCGCCGGGCGGCGGCGGATAGAGTCCCGTGCGCTGGATGCAGTCGGGCCGGTTGATTCCGGCGGCGGCGACCTCGACCAGAACCTTTCCGGGGCCGGGTGCGGGAACCGGCGCCTCGCGCATCTTGATGACCTCCGGTCCACCGGCGCCGTCAAAAACAATCTCGCGCATGGTCTCGGGCAAAGCGGACATCGGCGGCTCCGGGTCAAAAAGCCTTGAGATAGAAATGCAAGCTTAGCACGAGGCCGATGACAATCACGAACAGCCGCACATAGAGCGGCGGAATGCGCGACCCGGCGTGCGCGCCGGCGAACCCGCCGGCGATCGAACCGGCGGAGAGGACGACGCCCTCCAGCCAGTGGATGCGGCCCGAGAACAGGAACACCCCGGTCGCGGTGGCGTTGATCAACGTCGCCAGCGCCATTTTCAGGCTGTTCATCAGCACGATGTCCTTGAGCCCGTAAAGCGTCAGGGCCGCCAGCATCAATATGCCGATGCCGCCGCCGAAATAGCCGCCGTAGATCGAGACGAAACATTGGGCGACCCATACGCCGGTTGCGCCCAGAAGCTGTTTTTCCGCCTGTTTCGGCATGACCATGCCGGTGGCGAAGACCAGGGTCGCGCCAAGCAGCAGGAAGGGAATCAGGCGCTCGAAAAGCTGCTCGGAGGTCGACAGCAGCAGCACGGCGCCTAAAAAGCCGCCGACCAGAGAAATGACCGCGAGAAGGCGCCCGTCGATGCGAGGGTCTTGCAGCGATTGCGCCAGGCTTTGGCGATAGGCGTAGGTCGTCGCCACCTGCGCCGGGAACAAGGCAAGGGTCGAGGTCGCGTTGGCGTCGATCGCCGGCAGGCCGGCGGCGATCAGGGCGGGGAAGGTGAGGAAGGAGCCGCCGCCGGCGAGGGCGTTGATGAAGCCCGCGCCGAAACCGGCGAGAATGAGGAGAACAAGCTGCATGAGCGAGATTTTGGCGCCGGAGGAAGGCGACTTTTTCGACAAGACGCAATTTCGCCGCCGGCGTCAATCGGCCTAAAAGCCAAGGCGCGGTTGAAATGAGGTGAATTTTGCGGCGGCGCCATCTTGACCCGCGCCGCGCGCTCGCTTCTCCTGCCGGGGTCGATCCGCGCGGAGGCGCCCCGTGATCCGTATGCCGCCAAGAGTCCTGCCGTGGCTGTTCGCCTGCGCGTTTTTCGCCGCGCCGGCTTTCGCGCTGGACAAGGTGGTTTTCGCCTCCAACTGGCTGGCCCAGGCCGAGCATGGCGGTTTCTACCAGGCGGTCGCGGACGGAACTTATGCGAAATACCGGCTCGACGTGACCATCATTCCCGGCGGGCCGGAGAAGAACAACCGCCTGTTGCTCGCCGCCGGCCGCGCCGATTTCTACATGGGCGACAATCTGATCGGCGAATTTTCGGCGCTGGCCGAAAATGTCCCCATCGTCACGGTCGCCGCGATTTTCCAGAAGGATCCGCTGGTCTTCATGTCCCATCCGGGCGCGGGCCTTGACCGTTTCGAGGATCTGCCCAAGGCCGACAAGGCCTTCGTCGGGCTGGCGACGCTCACCACCGTCTGGCCGTGGATGGAGAAAAAATGGGGTTTTTCGCGCACGAAAGTCGCGACCTATAATTTCAATTCCGCGCCTTTCATCGCCGACGAAAAGTCGATCGAGCAGGGCTATCTGACCTCGGAGCCCTTCGCCATCGCCCGCTCGGGCGGCTTTCAGCCCAATGTCTTCCTGCTCGCCGATCACGGCTACGAAACCTACGCCACCACCATCGAGACCCGCCGCGACCTGCTGGAGAAGAACCCTGAACTCGTGCGGCGATTCGTCGAGGCCTCGGTCCTCGGCTGGGTCCATTATCTGCACGGCGACGCCAGCGCCGCCAACGCCCTGATCAAGCGGGAAAATCCCGACATGGACGATGCCCAGATCGCCTTTTCCATCCAGCAGATGAAGGCGCATGGAATCGTCGAATCCGGCGATGCGCTGAAATGGGGGATCGGCGCGATGGATCGCGCCCGGATCGCGCGCTTCTATCGCGACATGGCCTCGGCGGGCGCGGCGCCCGAAGGGCTCGATCTGGCGAAAGGCGTCGATTATTCCTTCGTCAACAAGGGTCTGGGCGTGCAAGGGTCAACCGGAAAGTGAGCGCGCCGCTGGCGATATTGAGCGATCTGCGGCTCGCTTTTCCGGGGCAGGGCGCCCCGACACTGGAAGGCCTGCGGCTCGATCTCCTGCGCGGCGAGACGCTGTGCCTGCTCGGCCCTTCGGGCTGCGGCAAATCCACCCTTTTGCGGCTGATCTCCGGGATCGAACGGCCGGACGCGGGAGAAATTCTTTGGCGTGACGGGACGGCGCCGAATATCGGCTTCGTGTTCCAGGAGCCGAATCTGATGCCCTGGGCCGATCTGTTCGCCAATGTCTATCTGCCGCTGCGGCTGGCGGGGATGAGCCGGCGCGAGGCCGCTCCAAAAGTCGAGGAGGTTCTGGCGCGGGTGGGCCTCGCCGACCGCATGCGCGCCTTGCCGCGCGAATTGTCCGGAGGCATGAAAATGCGGGCCTCGATCGCCCGCGCTCTGGTCGACGACCCCGAACTGCTTCTGCTCGACGAGCCTTTCGCCGCGCTCGACGAGATCACGCGCTGGCAGCTCAACGACGCCCTGCTCGACCTGCGCCGCAGGAGCGCCGCGACCGTGGTCTTCGTCACCCATTCGGTTTACGAAAGCGCCTATCTCGCCGACCGCGTGGCGATCATGCGGGCGCGGCCGGGCCGGATCGATGCGGTGCTTTCGCTTGCACGCGGGCCGGAGCGCGGGCTGCCCTTGCGACGCAGCGCCCTTTTCGCCGAGGACTGCGCGCGCATCGCGGAAGCTTTGCAACAGGCGATGGGGAGGGCGGCGTGAACAACATTCTCGCGCGTCTCCTGCCCCTCGTCGCGCTCGCGGCTTTGCTCCTGCTGTGGGAGGCCGCGGTCCGGCTGTTGGCGATTCCCCCTGCGCAATTGCCGGCGCCGAGCGCGATTTTCGCGACCTTTTGCGCCAACGGCCCGCAATTGCTCACCGCCACGGCGACCACTCTGGCCGAGGCCCTGGAGGCCCTGGTTCTGGCGGCTTTCGGCGGCGTGGCGCTGGCTTTGCTGTTCGCTTGGTCGCCCTGGCTGGAAAAAACCTTTCTGCCGCTCGCCATCGCGTTGCAGGTGACGCCGTTGATCGCCATCGCGCCCCTGTTGCTGATCTATCTGTCGCCGCCGGCGGCGGTGCTCGCCTGCGCTTTTCTCGTCGCCTTCTTCCCTATCCTGTCCAACGCCTCGGCCGGGCTTGGGGCGGCCGACCGGGGATTGATCGAGCTTTTTCGCCTCAAGGGCGCGTCGCGCGGAAAAATCCTGTTTCTGCTGCGGCTGCCTTCGGCTTTGCCGCAGATCTTCACCGGCCTGCGCGTCGGCGGCGTGCTGGCGCTGATCGGCGCCGTGGCGGCGGAGCTGGCGGCGGGGGCCTCGGGGCAGGGGGAAGGCCTCGCCTTCCGAATCGTCGAGGCGGGTTATCGGCTCAAAATTCCGATGATGTACGCCGCCGTGGCCCTGCTGTGCCTGTGCGGCGTGGCGGTTTACGGCGGGTTGGCGGCGCTCGACGCCGTTTTGCTTCAGCGCTGGCGCGACTCACCAAAAAACTAAACGACTCAGTGCCTTAGCGGGAGAGGCGGCGGCGGACTGCGGCGATATGACGCTGCCAATTCAAGTGTGTTCTTTGGATCACTGTCAAATAAAATTCTCGTGATCCGCATTTTCGCCTTTTTTTTCGCCTTTTTTCGACCCGCTCAAGCGGCGGCGCCCTCGTGTGAGTCGATTCTCATGCGATCCGCGCCGGGACGATTTCGCGCATCGGGAGAGGCGCGGACGTCAAGCCCTTGTTTCGTAATGTCATATCTTCGGGCGGCGTCATGCGCTTCCCGGAGTAGGCGGTCGATTGCGCCCCAACGGACTTTGTTGGCGCGACGGCGGGAAACAACAAGGACGGACCAGCGATATGAGGATTTTTTCCGGGGCGGTTAAGAGGAAATTAGGGATAACACGCTTCAATTGCAGGACGTTCGGCGTCCATGCCTCTCGAACGGACGGTTCCGGCGCCAATGCGGCGTCGATTCGCCGTCTGCCGCCTCTCGGGGCCGTTCTCTCTTCAGCCGAACCGCGCCACGGCGCGACCGTTGTTCAGTTTGCGGGGTTCGGCGTATGAGCGATTGGATCTATGAGAGCTGCGATCCGGTTCTGGACGATCGCCCCAGCCTTCCGCGCAAGGTCTTCGTTCGGGCGATGCCCAGCCTTGCCGCCTTTTCCTTCAGCGCCGCCGTGGCCTTGCGTCTGGCGGGGGGCCTCGCCAGTCAGGCGATTGCGCCGCATCCGGAACTCGCGCGCGCCCCGGTCAAAACGGCCGCCGCGCTTCCCCATGTCGATCTGGCCTCGGGCGAGGCGAAGCCCGATCTCGCAAAGCCGCGCAATCCCTTCGGCGGCCTGTTCGACCCCAACGGCGACGCTGCGGGCATGCCGGCGATGCAGGCCGCCCGCACCGATCCGATCGGCCCGTCCTTCTCGCCGCTTCAGGCCCAGCCCCTGTTCGCCGAGATCGAGACGCCCGATTCCGGTTCGCAATTCGCCGGGGACGACGCCAGCCAGCCGGCCGCGCAAGCCGGCAAGGCTCAATCAGACCTGGCTGAGGATGTCGATCACGCGCCGCTGAAGCCGGCGCTGCCGCCGGTCGAAACCGCCGAAGCCGACCAGGCCCAGCCGGCGGACCGCGCCGCCGAGGCCACCGCCGAAAGCCATGGCGCGCCGCTGCCGCCGGCCCGCCCGTCGGAACTCGCCGCGCTGGCGCGCGCCGCCCAGGAACAGGACGCCGCATCGCGCGTCCAGCCTGCTTCGGCCCAGCAATCCGCCGGGCCGACCCGCGCCGCCGCCGCCACCGCCCGTGAACGCGCCCAGGCCGCGACGCTGGCCCGCAACGACCCACGCAGCTTCTTCGACAAGATCTTCAACAACAACGATCAGCAGCCGAAGGGTCCGCAACTCGCCTATGCGCCGTCCGACGGCGGCGGCAGCCTGTTCGGCCTTGGCCACGCCTTCCCGTCCTTGCCCGCGCCGGCCGAGGCGCAAGGCGGAACGGCGGTCTATGACATTTCCGCCCATACCGTCTATCTGCCGAATGGCGAGCGGCTCGAGGCCCATTCCGGCCTTGGCCCCTATTTCGACGATCCGGGCCATGTCCATGTGCGCATGCGCGGCTCGACGCCGCCCGCGACCTACCGCCTGACCCTGCGCGAGAGCCTGTTCCATGGCGTCCAGGCGCTCCGCCTGACCCCGGTCAGCGGAACGACCTATGGCCGCGGCGGACTGCTCGCCCACACCTTCATGCTTGGCCAGCGCGGCAATTCCAACGGCTGCGTGTCGTTCCGCAACTACCGCGCCTTCCTGGAAGCCTACCGGCGCGGCGAGGTCCGCGAGTTGAAAGTGGTGGCGAGCCGGTAATCCGGCTCGCGCCGGCGCCCGCCGCCGCGGACTCCGGCGGTTGCGGGCCCAAAAAAAAGGCTGTTCCCACCCGCAAGACGGCCTATTCTACCCTGGCCGCCAGCAGGGAGACCCGAAAATGAGTTTCGCAACGCGTGACCTGGTCCTGGCGATTGCGCATCACCTTCTCGTTTTCACGCTTGCCGGCGTCCTCGCCTTCGAATTCGGATCCATACAGGAGAACATGACCGCGAAGGATGTCCGCCGCATCGCGAACGTCGATATCTGGTACGGCGTTCTTGCGGCGGCGATCCTCGCCGTCGGCTTTGCGCGCGCCGTATTCGCGACCAAAGGCTGGGCCTATTACTCGGTCAATTTCTTCTTCTGGGCGAAGATCGCCACGTTTGCCGCGGTGGGCCTGCTGTCGATCCAGCCGACGATCGCGCTTCTCGGTTGGAGGCGCGCCCTGGCGAAAGATTCCGCGGCGCTTCCCGACGCGCCGGCCATACGCGCCGTCCGCAGGTTCCTGTGGGCCGAGGCCCTGCTGTTCGGCTTCATCCCGGCCTTCGCGGCGGCCATGGCCCGCGGCTACGGCGAATAGAGCGCATCGCGAAACGCAGGCTGACACAGGCCTCATCCCGCCCTATAAGACGCCTTCCGCCCGCGCCGATTTGTCGGCGCGGGCCTTTCGGCATTGTGGAGCGACCATGTCCGGGACGACAAGATCGAGCGAAGGGATGGACCCGCGCCGCAAGAAAATCCTGCTGCGCTGCTGGCGCCGGGGCATGAGGGAGGTCGATCTCCTGCTCGGCCAGTTCGCCGACGCCCGCCTCGGCGAACTGAGCGAGGACGAACTCGATCAGCTCGAACATTTCATGGAGGCGCAGGACGCCGACATCTTCTCCTGGTTCGCCGGATCGAAGCCGGTGGATCCGGCCTATGACCGGCCGATTTTTCACAAGATCAAGGCCTTCCACACCCATAACGGGCCGATCCATGTCTGACGGCGCTTCCCCCTCTCCCCGCTGAAGCGGAAAGAGGAGGCGCTAACGACCTCACATTCCTTTCGAAACATGCACGACCTCCTCCGCGCCGCCGCCGAACTCGAAAAAGGCCGTTCGCTCATTCTCGCGCGGGCGCCGGAGGGTTTTGACGCCTTTGTCGCCGCCGATCTCGCCCGCGCCGTGGCGAAGTCGGGCGAGGGGCGCTCCTGTGCGCTGGTCCATGTCGCGCGCGACAGCCGGCGCCTGCGCGCCTTCCGCGAGGCCTTGGCTTTCGCCGCGCCGGACTCGGAAATCCTGGAATTCCCGGCCTGGGACTGCCAGCCCTATGACCGCGTCTCGCCCAATTCCGCCATAGCCGCCCAGCGCATGACCGCTCTGGCGCGTCTTGCGCGCACGCGCTCCTCGCTGGAAAAGCCGCGCATTCTGCTCACCACCGTCGCCGCCTTGTCCCAGCGCCTGCCGCCGCGCAAGGACATGGCCGCCACCAGCTTTTCCGCCACGCCAGGCGCTGCGGTCGATCCGCATGAGCTGGCCGCCTGGCTCGACGCCAACGGTTTTGCGCGCGCTTCGACGGTTCGCGAGAGCGGCGAATACGCCCTGCGCGGCGGCATTGTCGATCTTTATCCGCCGAGCCTGCCCGGCCCGGTGCGGCTCGACTTTTTCGGCGACGTGCTGGAGACGATCCGCGCCTTCGACCCGGAAAGCCAGCGCACGACCGCGCAATTGCGCGCGCTCGATCTCGTGCCGGTCAACGAGGCGCAGATTCGCGCCGAGACGATCAAGCGTTTCCGCCAGGGCTATATCGCCCATTTCGGCGCCCAGACGCGCGGCGATACGCTCTACGAAGCGGTGAGCGAGGGCCGCCGCCCGCAGGGCCTCGAACATTGGCTGCCGCTGTTCTACCCAAGCCTCGACACGCTGTTCGAGTACCTCGATGACGCGCCGCTGCTGCTCGACGCCCAAGCCGAAGCCGCCGCCCATGAGCGTTTCGCGCAGATCCAGGATTATTACGAATCGCGCCGCAGCGTTTTCGCGAGCGACCCGGCCGGCAGCAATTACAAGCCGCTGCCGCCGGACGAGCTTTACATGTCGGAGGAGGAGTTCTCGCAGGCGTTGGCCAAGGCTGCGACGGCGCGTTTCACGCCTTTCGCGGCGCCCGAGGGCGCGATCAAAGTCATCGACTGCGGCGGCGCGCCGGGGCGCAATTTCGCGCCAGAGCGCAATGACGAAAACGCCAATGTCTTTCAGGCGGCGGTCGACCATATCCGCGCCTTGCAGGGCGAGGGCAAGAAAATCGTCGTCGCCGGCTGGACCGACGGCTCGCGCGAGCGCCTCGGCTCGGTTCTCGCCGAACATGGGCTGAAAAAGCAGGAGCTCGTTTCCTCGCTCAGCCACGCCATGGGCCTGCGCGACGCCCGCGTCGCTTTCGCCGTGATCGGGCTGGAGGCCGGCTTTGTCGCCGGCGATCTCGCGGTCATCGGCGAGCAGGATATTCTCGGCGACCGTCTCGCGCCCCAGCGCAGGCGCCGGAAAAGGGCCGAAAATTTCCTCGCCGAGGTCTCGGCGCTTTCGGCGGGCGACCTTGTCGTCCATGTCGATCACGGCATCGGCCGTTTCGTCGGCCTGAAACATATCGAGGCGGCGGGCGCGCCGCACGATTGCCTGGAGCTGCATTATTCCGGCGGCGACAAGCTTTTCCTGCCGGTCGAGAATATCGAGCTTCTGTCGCGCTATGGCTCGGAAGACACGGAAGTTCCGCTCGACCGGCTCGGCCATACCGCCTGGCGCGAGCGGAAAGCCCGCCTGAAACTGCGCATCCGCCAGATGGCGCAGGGGCTGATAAAAATCGCCGCCGCCCGCATGCTGCATGCGGCGGCGAAACTGACGCCGCCCGAGGGGCTTTACGAGGAATTCTGCGCCAAATTCCCCTATGACGAGACCGAGGACCAGATCGGCGCCATCGACGCCGACGCTCTCGGACATGGCCTCGGGAAAGCCGATGGACCGGCTGATCTGCGGCGACGTCGGTTTCGGCAAGACCGAAGTGGCCTTGCGCGCGGCTTTCGACGCCGCGATCAATGGCGTTCAGGTCGCGGTGGTGGTGCCGACGACTCTGCTCGCGCGCCAGCATTTCAAGAATTTCTCCGCGCGTTTCGCCGGACTGCCGGTGCGTCTGGCCCAGATGTCGCGCATGACCAGCACCCCCGACATGCGCGCCGCTCGCGCAGGGATCGCGGACGGCTCGGTGGATATCGTCATTGGCACCCATGCGGTGCTGGGCAAGAACGTCAGCTTCAAGAATCTCGGCCTCGTCATCATCGACGAGGAGCAGCATTTCGGCGTCGGCCACAAGGAAAGGCTCAAAGAACTTCGCGCGGAAGTCCATGTGCTGACCCTTTCCGCGACCCCGATCCCGCGCACCTTGCAACTGGCGCTCACCGGCGTGCGCGAGCTGTCGATCATCGCCACGCCGCCGGTCGATCGCCTCGCCGTGCGCACTTTCGTCACGCCTTTCGACGACCTCATCCTGCGCGAGGCCCTTTTGCGCGAACGATTCAGGGGAGGGCAAAGCTTTTTCGTCTGTCCGCGCCTCGAAGACCTCGAAGAAGCGGCGGCCTGGCTGCGCCAGAACGCGCCCGAGGCGAAATTCACCATCGCCCACGGCCAGATGGCCGCGACAGAACTGGAGGAAAGAATCGGCGCCTTTTACGACGGCAAATATGACGTGCTGGTCTCGACCAATATTGTCGAATCCGGCCTCGACATTCCGACCGCCAATACTTTGATCGTCTATCGCGCCGACATGTTCGGCCTCGCCCAGCTTTACCAGCTGCGGGGACGGGTGGGGCGCTCGAAAACCCGCGCCTATGCCTTTTTCACCACGCCGGTCAACAAGACCATCACGCCGCAGGCCCAGAAACGACTGGAAGTGCTGCAATCGCTCGACACGCTCGGCGCCGGCTTCCAGCTCGCCAGCCACGATCTCGACCTGCGCGGCGCGGGCAATCTCTTGGGAGACGAACAATCCGGCCATATCAGGGAAGTCGGCTACGAGCTCTACCAGCAGATGCTCAACGAGACGATCGCCGCGCTGAAGGCGGGCGGCGGCGACGTGGTCGAGGAAGCCTGGTCGCCGCTGATCACGCTCGGCACGCCGGTCACCATCCCCGAACATTATGTCGAGGATCTCGACCTGCGCCTGCAACTCTACCGCCGCCTGGCGACCTTGGACGAAGAGGCCGAAATCGAAAGTTTCGCCGCCGAAATGATCGACCGCTTCGGCCCGATGCCGGACGAAGTGAAGCAATTTATGAGCCTCGTCGGCGTCAAGGCGCTTGTGTCGCCACGCCCATGTGGAGAAGGTCGAGGCGGGGCCGAAGGGGATCATCGTCGGTTTCCGCAACAATTCTTTCGCCGATCCCGCCGCGCTGGTGCGCTATATCGCCAAACAGGGCGCCGACGCCAAGGTCCGCCCGGACATGAAGATCGTGTTCATGGGCGATTTTACCCGGGCCAAGGACCGTTTGGACGGGGCGCGGAAGATTTTGCGCGATCTGGTGCGGATCGCGGAGAAGAAGGGCGCGTGAAAGCGCCGATCAGGTTGGGTCGGGAGCTCCCCCAAAAATGCCGCCCTCACAGGCCGCGATGGGCGCCCCGGCAGAACAGGGCCCAAGAAATGGCAGTTTGGTGAGCTGTCACCGGAATCGCACTGATTGCGCGTTCGACCGGAGGACCCGGCCGATCCGTGCTTTTTGTCAGGCGGCGAGTTGAGCGATCTCCCCCTTGGCGGCGTCGATGGCCTTGGCGCGATGCTCGGGACTCATTGCAAGGCCTTCGGCGCGAATAAAGGTCATGTCGGTGACGCCAAAGAACCCGAAAACGCTGCGAAGATAGTTTTCCTGATGGTCGAGGGCGGCAAGTTGCGATTCCGGGCCATAAATGCTGCCGCGCGACGACGCGACGATCACCCTTTTGCCGGGCGCGAGACCGACCGGCCCCTTTTCCGTGTAGCGAAAGGTCTTGCCGGCGACCGCAAGCCGGTCGATCCAGGCCTTGAGCTGGCTCGGAACCGAAAAATTATACATCGGCGCGCCGACGACGATGACGTCCGCGCCCAGAAATTCCTCCAAGGCGGCCTGGCCCGCGGCGACGTCGCGCCGCAATGAAGCTTCCTCGGGAACGGCGCCCTGAAAGGCGGCGAGATGCGCGCCCGACAGATGTCCGACCGGGTCGACGGCGAGGTCGCGATAAGTCACCGAAATCGAGGGATCGCGACGCTTCTCGGCCGCGACGATTTCCGCCGAGAGCAGGCGGCTGACCGAGCCCGGTCCGAGAATGCTGGAATCGACATGCAGGAGTTCTCATGTTCATGGTCCTTTGCTGAGGCGTTGTCACTGGCGCGATGCCTGATGAGGGTTGGCGGATCGCGTCTGGACATCAAACTGGCAGCATCGACCTTTGCTGAACAGCCGAATAACTTCCAACAAAATGTTCTATTATATCGAAAAGACGGGTGCGCGACCGAAATTTCTACAATTCGCCGAAGCCAAGCGCGCCCTTGTCGATTTCGCCGCAAGCGATGAATTGCTGCAAAAGCCAGGTCGCGGCCGGGCCGGGCGGCGTGTCGCGACGATAGATCGCCGAAAGGGAGATGACCGCGCCGGGATGGTCCGGCATGGCGAGCCGCACAAGGGCGCCCGAGGCGAGATCCGCCTCGACCATGGCGAGAGGCATGTTGCCCCAGCCGATTCCCTCGCGCAGCAACGCATGTTTGGCGCCAAGGTCGCCGAGGCGCCATGTGTGCTTGCCCAAAACGCCGAAATCCCGCCCTTGCGTGAGGGGCGAGCGGTCGGTCAGCACCAGCTGGACATGATCGCGGCCGGCGCCCGGCGGAATCGAGTCCAGTTGGGCGAGAGGGTGATCGGGCGCCGCGACCGGAATCAGTTCGACAGAGCCGACCACGACCCGCTCGATTTCGTCGATTTCGATCGCCAGCGGACCGCTAATTCCGAGCACGGCGCGGCGCTCCAACACCAGGCCCAATACCGCGCCCATCGCCTCCACCGACAAGCGGAGCGAGACCGTTGGAAATTTTTGGTTGAACGCCTTCAGCAAGGCGCCAAGCCTCGCTGAGGGAATCATCACGTCGACGGCAAGGTGAACTTCGGCTTCCAGGCCGTCGAGCATGCTTTTGACCTTGGCGCGCAGACCGTCGATTCCCTGAGCGACGGTGCGGGCCTCGGCCAGCACGGCGCGTCCGGCTTCGGTCAGGCGCGGCCGGCGGGTCGCTTCGCGGTCGAACAATTCGACGCCGAGCTGCGCCTCCAGATTTGAAACGCCGTAGCTGATGACCGAGGTGGCGCGATTGAGCTTGCGGCCCGCCGCGGCGAAACTGCCGGTTTCGATGACCGCCAGGAAAATTTGCAACTGATCGAAGGTCGGGACGCCAGGACCAGACATTTCTGTTTCCTCGAACCTAACGTGAGATTTTATCCGACTGATCAGAAAAGATCAAAAGCATTACATTGGGTGAAATAGTCCGCCGCCCTCGTCAATCGCGGCGCACGGCATAAAGGAGGCAATCAATGATCGAACTTCGGCCTTTCGGCAGTCTGGGCGGCGAAAATCATGGCTGGCTCGACGCCAAACACCATTTTTCATTCGCCGATTATCATGACCCGGATCGCGTGAGCTGGGGATCGTTGCGCGTATGGAACGACGACACGATCCAACCCCAGACCGGCTTTCCGACGCACCCGCATCGCAACATGGAAATCATCACCTATGTGCGCAAAGGCGCGATCACGCATCAGGACAGCCTGGGGAACATCGGCCGCACCGAGGCGGGCGATGTGCAGGTGATGTCGGCGGGAACGGGCGTCGCGCATTCGGAATATAATCGTGAGTCGGAGGTCACGCAGATTTTTCAGATCTGGATCCTGCCGACGCACGCCGGCGAAAAGCCGAGTTGGGGAACACGGCCGTTTCCCAGGGGCGAACGCGCCGGCGCCTTTGTGACGCTCGCGTCCGGCTTCGCCAATGACAAACAGGCGCTGCCCATCCGCGCCGACGCCCGCGTCGTGGCCGCCACGCTGAAGGCCGGTGAAACGGCGGAATATCGCGCCAGCAAGGATCGTCGCCTTTATCTCGTTCCCGCGACCGGCGCGGTCGAAATCGATGGACTCCGCATCGCCGCCCGCGACGGCGCGGCGATCAAGGACGTCGAGACGCTCAGCGTGACGGCGCTCGACGACAGCGAGGTCATCCTCGTCGACGCCGCCTGAGCTTTTTTCGAAAGCGGCGGCGTCCGTTTCGTCTTGACGGAACGGACGCCGCCGGGCTTTGTCCTGTCGACGGCGGTCATCTGTTTTGACATGACGGTCCGCAATCAGAATGGCGCCACGACGGGCGTGAGCATTCACGATTTCAATGAGGTGAGCCATTACGAGAGCGTTCCCCGCCCTGCTTGACATAGGACGTGCGGGAGGCGGATGTTCGCAGGACTTGCTTGCAGAAGAAGCCCGGGCAAGGCTGATCGTCCTGATTTTCGTCACCTCGTAACGCCTTGCGGAGGCCGCCATGCAATTCATCAAATGGCTTCTGCTCGGCGTCGTTCTCGTCGTCGCGGGTCTTGTCGGCTTCACCGGTTTCATGGCCCGGTGGGCCGAGCGGCAAGTTCCGTCGGATGGCCGATTCATCGAGATCGATGGCCAAAACCTGCATTACATCGACGAAGGCGCCGGTCCGGTCATTCTCATGATCCCGGGCCTCGCCAGCAACACCCATCATTTTTCCTATGCGTTGACGGGATTGCTGAACAAGCAATTTCGCGTCGTCGCCGTCGATCGGCCGGGAGCGGGCTATTCGACCCGCGCCAAGGACGCGCCCGCCAACCTGCGCGCGCAGGCCAGGACGTTGATCAGGTTTCTGGACGCGCTCAAACTCGACCATCCGCTGGTGGTTGGCCATTCGTTAGGCGGCGGCGTGGCGCTGGCGATGGCCGTCGAAGCTCCCGGCAAGATCGGCGGCCTTGCCTTGATCGCGCCCTTCAGCAATGGGGCCAGCGAACCGCCGGAGCCCTTTCGCGGGCTGGTCATTGCATCCCCCTTGAAGCGAAAAATCATCGCCTGGACGCTCGCCGCGCCGATGACGCTGATGAACGCCAAGGGGTTGGCGCTGGTTTTCGCGCCCGAGGCGGTTCCCGACGATTTCCAGACCAGGGGCGGCGGTTACCTGAACCTGCTGCCGGCGAATTTTTGCGGGGCCTCCGCCGATGTGATGGCGGCGAACGCCGATATTCCTGAAATGGTGAAAGCCTATCCGAAGCTCGCCATGCCGGTTGGCGTCCTGTTCGCGCGCGACGACGCCATACTGGATTATCGCGCCCAGGGCGAAGCGCTGAAGCGCGAGCTGCCGGCGACGAATCTCGTCTTGCTGGAGCACGGTGGCCATATGCTGCCGTTCACCGAACCCGCGCAAACGGCCGAATTCATTCGCGCCATGGCGGCGCGCGCGTTCGGTCAGACCCGCTAGCCGAGCGCCCGGACGAAATCGGCGAAAGCCGCCAGCTGCTTGCGCAGAAAATCCCTGGTCGCCTCGTCGGTCAGATCGCCGGTCGCGCTGTCGCTCTTGCCATAGGCGCCGGCGATCATCGCTTCGGGGAGATTCATCGGCCGCGCGTCGAGGAAGACGAATGTCTGTCGCAGGTGATATTGCATCCGCACACCGCCGAGCGCGCCGGGCGAGGCGCTCTGGATCAGGATCGGCTTCTGCCTGAGGGGCGCGGCGGGCAGGCGGGAGAGCCAGTCGAGGGCGTTCTTCAGCACGCCGGGGACGGAATAATTATATTCCGGCGAGACGACGATCACGCCGTCGGCCGCCGCGATCGCCGAGCCCATTGTCTCCACCGCAGCGGGAAAGCCTTGGGCCTGGACGTCGGCGTTGTAGAGCGGGAAATCGCCGACCGAGCCGAGCGGCGAAATCGTGACGCCCTCCGGCGCCAGAGCGGGCAGGGCGCGGGCGACGCCGCCATTGACCGAAGCCTTGCGCAGGCTGCCGAGCAAAGTGACGAAATGCAGATTTTTCGCGGTCATGTCATCTTCCCTCGCGTCGTCGTGGTTGAGGTGGATATTTCGCAGGATTGCACGAAGACGGCGGCTTTGGCCGCCTTCATTCGCCGACGATCTTGATCAGCGCCCGCTTCCGCCGGCCGCCGTCGAATTCGCCGTAAAAGATTTGCTCCCAGGGGCCGAAGTCCAGCTTGCCGTTGGTGATCGCGACCACGACCTCGCGGCCCATGACCTGGCGCTTCATATGGGCGTCGGCGTTGTCCTCGCCGGTGCGGTTGTGCCAGTAACCGGAGACCGGCTCGTGCGGCGCGAGCTTTTCCAGCCAGACCTCGTAATCGTGGTGCAGGCCGCTCTCGTCGTCGTTGATGAAGACGCTGGCGGTGATATGCATGGCGTTGACGAGGCAGAGCCCCTCGCGCACCCCGCTTTCGCGCAGGGCGGCCTCGACCTGCGGCGTGATGTTGATGAAGGCGCGCCGGCCCGCCGTCTCGAACCAAAGCTCTTTGCGGTAGGATTTCATCTGGCTCTCTCTCGGGCGTCGCCGACACGGAACAGGGGGCCGGCCGATGCAATCGTTCACGCCGCCGGCGGCGTGATTTCGTCGGGTTGGCGGGCGCCGGAGATACGCTCATATTCCGAGCGCACGTGATCGCCGCCATATTTGCGCTCCAGGCGACGCACCGTGAAATGGCCCCTGGCCAGCGACTGGAAATGGTCGATGAAGGCGAGATTGATCGCCGCGCCGCCGAGGGCGCCGAGCGCGGGCGTCGCCTGGGCGAGAAATTTCTGGCTGACGACGAAGCCGAACCGCGCGCCGATCTGCGCCGTCAGCTTGACCAGCGCCGGCGCCGCCTCGTCGGCCACGCCGCGGCTGGCGATATAGCGCGCGGCTTCCGAAATCGACCGCGCCAGCAGGCCGCGAATGGCGAAATAGCCGGAGTCCGAGACATTTTCGCTGGGCGCGCGGCCATCGAGCGCGAAAACCTCGAGACAGGCCATGGCGGCCTCGGGATCGCGCAGGTCCTCGCCCTCGGCGCGGGCGATATCGGCGATCGAGCGCAGCATGAGCGTGGTGGTGACCGGCAGTTCGACCGGCAGGCTGGCGAGGCCGAAGGCGCCGCCGGCCGCGCCCGAGGCGGCGACGAGGAGCTTGTGGGCGCGGTCGCGGTCGCGCATCGGCTTGCCCGACAGGCTCGCCAGCGCCGTGCGCAAGGCGACCCGCATCGCCGCCATCGCGGCGCCGTCGATGATTTTCGTCGCGCGTTGGGGTGCGAGGTCTTTCAGGAAATTGACTTTGCGCCCCACGGCGTTGGCCAGACGCAGGGCCGGGCCGACATGCTCCAGCCGACGCACCGCGTCCATCAGGGCGGCGTGGTCGGCGGGGCTCATTCGCGAGGGGTCGAAATCCGGTTTCATCCGCGCTTCCCTTCTGCGCCTTTTCCATGACCGCCCGGAAATGTGGCCGATTTCCGCCGTTTCAAGCCCCCGGTTAACCCTTTCGCGCCCGGGAATCTTAATGAACGGCCCCGCGATAGTAAAGCTTTAAGCACGGCCTACGCCGCGAGGCGATGCGTGAACCCAGGAAAATCAGGGCTTTTGGGCGAATGCCGACAATTTGAGCGAATTTCGCGAGGCATAATTATACTTACCTTGATTGAAGCAAAAAATGAATGCATTTGTCTAAAATGCGGCGTTTTTACTTAGATTGATCTCAGAACACAGGCGTCATTATTTCTCCAACAACGGGGAATGACATGCGCCTCTCGAAACTTCTCGCCCTCGCTTTCGCGCTCGCCGCCGCCGCCTTTTCGGCCGCCCCCGCCGCGGCCTTTTCCGGCGCCGACGCCGCCTATGCCTCGGTCGGCGGCGACACCAGCATTCCCTATGGCTGGATCGACTTTTGCAACCGTTACAAGGGCGAGTGCTCCGGCCCGGCGCTGCCGGCTACGGACGTCAACCTGACCGACGCCGCGCTGCGCGAAATCCAGCAGGTCAATTCCTTCGTCAACCACGCCGTCGAGCCGGTGTCGGACATGGATCACTGGGGCGTGGTCGACCGCTGGGACTATCCGATCGACGGCAAGGGCGATTGCGAAGACTACGCGTTGCTGAAGCGCAAGATGCTGATCGAGCGCGGCTACCCGCGCCAGGCCGTGCTGATCACCGTGGTCCGCGACCAGAACAACGATGGCCACGCCATTCTGACCGTCAAGACCAACCACGGCGAATATCTCCTCGACAACCTGAACGACGAAGTGACGCCGATCGACCAGACCCCCTATCGTCTGGTGAAGCGCCAGAGCCAGCAGGACCCGAATATCTGGGTCGCGCTTGGCCCCACCGCCGCCCCGGTCGTCGCCGCGCGCTGAGAAATTCGCCAAGGAACAGCGAAAGCCCCGCTCCGGCGGGGTTTTCTTTTGAGATTTTTCCGCGCCCGCCTTATCACGGCTCCTTCAGCGGGAGTTTCCGCAGCGGGAGTTTTCGCTTGCGCGTAAATCTGTTCGATTTCGATCTGCCCGAGGACCGCATCGCCTTGCGGCCGGCGGAGCCGCGCGATTCCGCGCGGCTGCTGGTCGTGGCGCCGGAGTCCCTGCGCGACGCTCACGTGCGCGATCTGCCCGGATTCCTGCGCAAGGGCGACGTGCTGGTGGTCAACGACGCCAAGGTGATCCCGGCGCAATTGTTCGGCTGGCGGCGGCGCGGCGAGCAGAAAGCGCGCATCGAGGCCACCCTGCACAAGCGCGAGGACGCCTCGCATTGGCGGGCTTTCGTCCGTCCGGCGAAGAAACTGAGGCCCGGCGAGAAAGTGGTGTTCGGCGAAGCGCGCGAGGGCGCAGTCTGTTATTCCGGCGCGCTCTGGGCCGAGGTCGCCGAAAGGAAGGAAGGCGAGGTTCTGCTGTCGTTCAACCTGTCCGGCCCGGCGCTCGACGACGCGATTTTCGCCCTCGGCCACATGCCGCTGCCGCCCTATATCGCCGCGCGCCGGGCCGAGGACGCGCGCGACGCCGGCGATTACCAGACGCTGTTCGCCGAAAAAAGCGGGGCGGTCGCCGCGCCGACGGCGGGCCTGCATTTCACGCCCCAACTCGTCGAGGCGGTCGAGAAAGCCGGCGCGACGCTCGAAAAGGTCACGTTGCTGGTCGGCGCCGGAACGTTTCTGCCGGTGAAGGCGGAGGACACCGCCGATCACGTCATGCACGCGGAATGGGGCTCGATAGACGCGGAGGTCGCGGCGCGGCTCAATGCGGCGCGGGCGGCGGGCGGGCGGATCGTCGCCGTGGGAACCACGTCCCTGCGCATCCTTGAAAGCGCGGCGGATTCTTCAGGCGCGATAAAACCCTTTTCCGGCGACACTTCGATCTTCATCACGCCCGGCTATCGATTTCGCGCGGTCGACGCGCTGATGACCAATTTCCACCTGCCGCGATCGACCCTGTTCATGCTGGCCAGCGCCTTTTCCGGGCTGGAGCGCATGAAAACGGCTTACGCCCATGCGATCGAGGCGGGCTATCGCTTCTATTCCTATGGCGACGCCTGCCTGTTGCTGCGTGGCTGAAATCCATTGGCGCGGCGCAAGGGCGCGCTTCGCCTGATTTCCATAGCCGGTCTTGAAATGCGGCCCGCGACCGTATCCTGTATTCCATCTCTTTGCGGCGTCGCATGCGCCAGAAGGCCGGCGTTGGCGTCAGCCGATGGATTCCAGTCAGCCGGCGCCTCCTGCCGGGGGCTCCGGCTCGACTAGGGCGCGATAGACATGCCAGGTGGCGTGGCCGAGCAGCGGCAGGACGATCAGCAGGCCAAGCAGGGCGGTCAACAGCCCGGCGGCCAGCAATGCGGCGATAATAGCGGCCCATGCAAGCATCGGCAGGGGGTTCGTCTTGACCGCCTTGACCGATGACATCATCGCGGTGGCGAAATCGATGTCGCGGTCGAGCAGCAGCGGGTACGAAACCACCGTGATCGAAAAGATCGCGAAGGCGATCAGGGCGCCGAAAATATTGCCGGTGAGGATGAAGAGGACTCCCTTGGAGGTTGTCAGCGCCTGCTCGACGAAAGCCGTCGGGTCCGGCGTCTCCAGCCCATAGAACATCAGATAGAGGACAGTGGCGAAATCGACCCAGATGATGAAGGCGAACAGCGACACCAGGCACATCCAGCCCAGATCGCGTCCGCCGCTCGCCTTGACCGAACGAAGCACCGCGCCCCAGGACAGGCTTTCTCCCCGTTCCAGCCGCCGGCTCACCTCATAAAGCGCCGCCGCCGAAAAAGGCGTCACCAGCGCGACGCCGGTGAGCAGCGGATAGGCGACCAAATGCACTCCGGAGAGCCGGGTGATGAAAATCGTCATCCAGCCGATCGCCACATGCAGACCGCCGATAACGAGGCCGTAGATGGGTGCGGTCTTGAAATCGTTCCAGCCGGCAAGCAACGCCCGGCGAATGTCGCCTTGTTGCAACTTGCGAATGACGACCGCGCGACGACTGCTCGGCGTGACGCTGGCCGTGGCCGGCTGGACGCTGTCCTGCATGGCTCCACCCCCCGACGCTTGGCGCGAGCCAACGCCCGCGCGGATCTTCTCTTGTTTGAGATTGATCCAGATCAAACGTTTGGCAAGGGGCGGAAGCCGAAAAGCCTTCGATTTTGGTTTAGCGCGACAGGCCCTTTTCCCTGAGTTCGTTGAGATAAGTTTCCCAGATCACGTCCTGGCGGGCGCCGAGATCATGGAGATAGACCCAGGTGAATATCCCGGTGTCGTGCATGTCGTCGAATTGCAGCTTCACGGCGTAATTGCCGATCGGCTCGACGGCGAGGATCGTCACGTCGCGCTTGCCCCCGACCGTCTTGCGTTCGGCAGGCGAATGGCCCTGGACTTCGGCGCTCGGGCTCTCAACTCGCAAAAGCTCGGCGGGCAGGGCGAAGGATTCGCCGTTTTCAAAAGTCACCTTGAGCGTTTTGCCCTTGTCGGCGAGCCGAATCTCGCTCGGCCAATTCGCGTCGGTCATTGCTTAACTCCCGTGCAGCGCGTTAAAGAAAACGTGGCTCATATAGGCGTAACAGGCTGATTTACAACCTTGTTATCTTGTTTTGAGAAAAATTCCAAATTTGTCGCCCGGCCCCATTCTCATATTCATAATCCATGTTATCATCAGCGAAAATCATAATAACAGGGTCGGGTCGCGATCTCTCGGCAGGAGAGAGCCTGCAAATCACGCATGAGCCAACCGGCGGCGCAATTTGGCGTGTCGCGAAGGAGGACATAGATGTCACAGGAAGAAACCAAAACCCATCACCCCACGCCGATGCTGGACCAGCTCGAGAGCGGGCCGTGGCCGAGCTTTGTCACGGGCTTGAAGCGGCTGCGCGACAACGCGGGCGCGACTTATGCGCCGATGATGAACGACCTTCTCGGCCAGCTCGAGCACTCCTATGAAGAGCGCATGGGCTTCTGGAAGGGCGGCACGGTGTCGGTCGTCGGTTACGGCGGCGGCGTGATTCCGCGCTTTTCGGAAGTGGCCTCCAAATACCCGGCCTCCAAGGAATTCCATACCCTGCGCGTCCAGCCGCCGGCCGGCATGCATTATGACACCGACGTCCTGCGCAAGATGTGCGACGTCTGGGAGAAATACGGTTCGGGCCTGATCGCCTTCCACGGCCAGTCCGGCGACATCATGTTCCAGGGCTGCTCCAGCGAGAACGTCCAGCCGGCCTTCGACGAGCTGAACGAAATGGGCTTCGACCTCGGCGGCGCCGGCCCGGCGCTGCGCACCTCGATGTCCTGCGTCGGCCATGCGCGCTGCGAATTGTCCTGCTATGACGAGGTCAAGGCGCATCGCGAAGTGATCAACGAGTTCCTGGACGAGATGCATCGTCCGGCGCTGCCCTACAAGTTCAAGTTCAAGTTCTCGGGCTGCGGCAACGATTGCGTCAACGCCATCCATCGCGCCGACTTCGCGGTGATCGGCACCTGGCGCGACGACATGAAGGTCAACCAGGACGGCGTGAAGGCCTATGTGGCGCGCGTCGGCCGCAAATATGCGATCGACTCTGTGATCGCCATGTGCCCGACCCGCGCCCTGTCGCTCAACGACGACGACACGCTCGAGGTCGACAACAAGAGCTGCGTGCGCTGCATGCACTGCCTGAACGTCATGGGCGGCAAGGCCTTGCAGCCGGGCGACGACCGCGGCGCCTCGATCCTGGTCGGCGGCAAGCGCGCGCTGAAGGTTGGCGACCTGATGGGCATCAACCTGATCCCGTTCTTCAAGCTGACGACCGACGAGGACTACCAGAACCTCGTCGATCTGGCGCGCCGGATGATGGAGTTCTTCGCCGACAACGCGCTGGAGCACGAGCGCATCGGCGAGACCATCGACCGCATCGGCCTGCCGGCGTTCCTGGAGGCGATGGAGATCGAGCCCGATCCGAACATGGTCAACCATCCGCGCACGTCGTGCTACGTCCGCACCGACGACTTCACCGACGAGGCGGAGAAATATTTCGAGCGCAAGGCCCGCGAGGCCGGCCTCGACGTCGCCGCCGACTGACGCCGGCGCCTCAATCGACAGGCCCCGCCCGCAAGGCGGGGCCTGATTGCCTTTTCGAGCATTCGGCGGCTGGACATTTGCCGTCGCCGATCACACATGCACCAGGCCTGCCGGCGCCGATCACATGATCATAGGGCCTGCCGGGCCAGCAACGACAACACGCGCAATCGGACGGGGAAAGCGCAGCAAAGGGTCAATTCATGTTCAATAATGACGACATTCTCGCGGCTTTGGCCAAGGTTCCCGGACCGGACGGCAAGACGCCGCTGCCGCAAACCGGCGCCGTTTCCGGAATCAGCATCCGTGAGGGCAAGGTTTTCCTCTCGATCGCGGTGACGCCCGAACAGGCTCCTCATTGCCAGCCGATGCGTCAGGCCGCCGAGGACGCGGTGAAGGCCGTTTCCGGCGTCAAGGGCGCGGTGGTGGTGTTGACTTCGGAGCGCGCGCCCGACAGTGCGCCTCAAGCCGCGCCCAAGGGCGGCAATGGCCACGGCCATGCGCCGCATGGCGCGACCCATGGCCAGGGAGTCGAAGGCATCAAGAAGATCGTCGCGGTCGCCTCCGGCAAGGGCGGCGTCGGCAAGTCCACGACCTCCGCCAATCTCGCGATCGGCCTCGCCCGTCTCGGCCTCAAGGTCGGGCTGCTCGACGCCGACCTGTTCGGCCCGTCGCAGCCGCGCCTGTTCGGCATTTCCGGCCGTCCCGACCTGGAACAGGGCGGCGCGCTGAAGCCGATCGAGAAATTCGGCGTCAAGGTGATGTCGATCGGCTTTCTGGTGCCCGACGACGCGGCGATCGTGTGGCGCGGCCCGATGGTGATGTCCGCCCTGACCCAGTTGCTGCGCGACGTGGCCTGGGGCGAACTGGACGTGCTGGTGGTCGACATGCCGCCCGGCACCGGCGACACCCAGCTCACCATGGCGCAGAATGTCGGGCTCGCCGGCGCCGTGATCGTCTCGACGCCGCAGGATCTGGCCCTGATCGACGCGCGACGCGGCATCGCCATGTTCAATCAGGTCCATGTGCCGATCTACGGCCTGTTCGAGAACATGAGCTATTTCCTATGCCCGCATTGCGGCGAGCGGACGGAAATTTTCGCTCATGGCGGGGCAAAGGCCGAAGCCGAAAAAATGGGCGTGCCCTTCCTCGGCGAGGCGCCGCTCGACGCCGCGGTGCGCGAGACCTCCGACGCCGGCCTGCCGGTGATCGCCAAGGATCCCGATTCGCCCCAGGCCAGGCCCTATCTCATCCTGGCCGAAAAGGTCCGCGATGCGATGAATCAGGCGCCGGCCAAGAAAGCGCCGCGCATCGCGGTCGAATAGGGACGGCGAGACCCCACCCGGGACTTTCGGGGCCCGTTGCGTCTTCAGGGATGCGACGGGCCCTTTGCTTCCATTGAAGCCTTTTTGCATGCCACGAGCCGCCCGACCGCCGATTTCATCGTCTCGATGCCGAACGCGCGGGCGCGTCCGGCCGATAGGTTGGTTCGGCGGCGGATCGTCCTGGGCTCCATCGGGCGATTTTTCGCGGCGACCGAAGAGTCCTGCTCCGCTCCTCCTGGCGCACGAGAAATCACAAAAAAAAGAGGACATTCCCCAGGGGTAGGGAACGTCCTCCAGTTAACCTGAAGGCTTGGGGGGAGGGGAGAGCCCGGCAGCCTATCAGGATCTCAAATCGTCATTTCAGGCGGCCGGGCTCGGTTTCCGCGAGATAGGCGGCTTCCGGCTTCGACAGCGGGATCGCGCCATACCCGGCGATCATCGTCGTGACATAGTCCAGCGGCGTCTTTCCAATCATCGTCATATAGCTGTGAATCATGACGAAATTGGTGATGAGACAGGTCGCGCCGGTGACCACCATGAACCCCGGACAGGCCAGTAATGGCAGCGCTTTCTGCTGGCCATCCAGGCTCCTGGCGTAGGGTCGCGCCGCGCGCCGGCCCCGCTCGCCGCCCAGAAGAACGCCACTCTGGCGCTCGCCAACAATCGCGCGCTCGCCCTCATGCCCGTTCGATTCCCTCCCTGACGGGCCGGCTATTGGTCAGCCCTCGCTCCCGCCCGCCGAACGCTCGGGCAAGATTAAGTTGTAAGCCTTATGAAACTTTAATCCCGGTTCTGTCAAATGCGGAAGCCGCGCCCAACGCAGGTTGCGGCGTTTCGTCGCGCCAGGATTCAGGCTTGCAATGCGCTAACATTGTGAATTTCAGGCATTTTGGCTATGACGCCCAGGCCCTCGCCGGCGCCTCGCCAAAAAAGATAGAGCATATATGAATCTTTTGTAGGCCGGGTTTTCAAGGCGCGCTGGCGGGATTCGGCGCTTCGACCTTGACTTCGAGCGGGATGTCGCCCGCCTTTTCGAACGTCAAGGTGATCTTGAACGTCTCGCCAGCGACGAGCGGATGTTTCAGGTTGCGCAGCAGGATGTGATAGCCGCCGGGGGCGAACACGATTTTCCCTCCGGGGGGAATGTCGATATTCACCAGATGACGCTGGTTAGGCGCGTCCTGGAGGATGCGGACGCCGCTGACCTCAGCCGCGCGCGCGACATTGGTCGAGGCCGCGACGAGATGGTCGGCCTCGGCGCCATTGTTGACGATGGTCAGAAAAGCGCGCCCGACAATGGCTCGGGGCGGCGTCGGCTGGGCCCAGACATGCGCGATCGAAAGCCCGCCTGCCTGCGCGCCGGCCGCGCCGAGGAGCGAAAAGGCGAGGGCGATTGCGCGCGGGTCCGGCTTCATGGGTCCATAATGCATTGACGCGCCCATCAAACCAACCCGGAAACGGCGCTTCCTTTTGTCGCGCGCCTTGCTCAGGCCGCGCGCTGGGCGCCGAGGAAGGCTTCCACTTCGCCGCGCAGGGTCTCGGCTTGCCGGGAGAGGCCGCCGGCCGCGTCGAGCATGCGGCTGGAGGCGTCGGAGGAGCTTTGCGCCGCTTCGAGCACGCCGCCTATATTCTCCGCGACCTGCTGGGCGCCCAGGGAGGCGTTTTGCACATTGGCGGCGATTTCCTTCGTCGCCTCGCCCTGCTGATAGACAGATTCGGCTATGGACCGCGCGATGGTGTTGGCGCGCTCGGTGGTCCGCACGATCGTCGAGATATTTTCCGCCGCGCGCTGGCTGGTCGCCTGGATGTCGTTGATCTGGGCGCCGACTTCGGCGGTCGCCTTGGTGGTCTGTTCGGCGAGCGTCTTGACCTCCTGCGCGACCACGGCGAAGCCGCGGCCCGCCTCGCCGGCGCGGGCCGCCTCGATCGTCGCGTTGAGGGCGAGCATATTGGTCTGGCCGGCGATGTCGGCGATCATGTTGACGATCCCGCCGATGCGGTCGGCGGCGGCGGCGAGATCGCGCATCTGCCGGTCGGCGCCCTCGGCCTGATGGGCGGAATCGCCTGCGATCTGCCGCGATTCGCGGGCCTGGGCGTCGATTTCCCTGACCGAATAGGTCAATTGCTCGGTCGCCGAGGCGACGGAGGAAATATTGCTCGACGAAGCCTCGGAAGCGTGCGCGACCGCCCTGGCCTGGGCGGCGGTCTCGATCGCGGCGTCGCTCAGGATTCTCGCCGACTGGCGGAAATCTTCCGACGCCCGCAGGACTCCGGTCAGGATCGAGCGGACCTTGCCTTCGAACCGGTCCGCCATTTGCGCGGCCATGGCGCGCCTCTGGCTCTCCTGCCCGGCGCGGGCGTCCTTCGCGTCGGCTTCGAGTTCGCGGGCGCGGCGCATATTGGCCTTGAAGATTTCGAGCGCGCGAACCAGGGCCCCGATTTCGTCGCCCCGATCGGCGCCCTTCACCACGACGTCGAGATCGCCGCGCGCGAGCCTGTCGACGGCCCGCGAGGCGTCCAGCAGCGGCGCGACCATGCCGAAGACGAGGCCGGCGCTGATCGTCCCGGCGAGAACGATGGCGGCGGCCACGCTCAGCGCCAGCAGCCATAGCCTGTTGCGATAGGTCTCCTCGACCTTGCGGGCGGCCTCGTAGGCGCCTTTCTGGTTCAGCCCGATTCCCTGGTCGAGCAGGCCCACGATCGCGGCGCTGGCGGCGCTGTCGGGCTCGGCGTAGGCCTTCACGGCGCCGGCGAGGCGGCCGGCGCGGGCGCTTGCGGCCGTCTCCCGCGCCGCCTGGCGGAAGGCAGGCCATTTTTTGTCGAACCCAGCGAGGATTTTGGCCGATTCGTCGCCAGCGACGATCGAAGTCCGATATTCGTCATAAGCCTTTTCGACTTCGGCGGCGGCGGCGGCCATGGCGTCGTCGTCCTTGCCGCCCGCGGCGCCGGACGCGGTGGCCAGCAGCGCGTCGGTCTCGGCAAGGCGATAAGCGATCACCGCCTTGCGCAGGCGGCCGAATTCCATCCAGGCGGGCGCCCAGTCCTTGCGGATGGTCGCGGACTGTTCCGCCATTTCCGCCATTCCGGTCATCGCCAGGTCGCCGAGCGCGACCAGCGCCACGAACATGGTGGAAAACGCGACGAGGATTTTCGTTCTTATGCTGATATCGCGCCACACGCGCATCGCGCTCTCCTTCGCGTGGGGAAAGGGAATGGCGCGAAACTAACGGCGCAAGTTTGCCTCAATCTTGCGGAATGCGACCGCGCCGCTTCGAGGACGGGCGGCGCGACCCCAAATCAGCCGACGATATGCTTCTCGATCTCCCAGACCGGCATTTTGGTGAAATCCTTGTCGATCTCTGCGATCACCCTGGCCTTGACGTCGGCGTGCAGGCTGCGGCGCAGGTCGGAGAGCGTCCTGGCGGGCGCTGCGATCACCACCGCCGGGGCTCCGCGCTCGCGCACGATGGTCTCCAGGGCCTCGGCGGCGCGCTCGGCGAAACGATGCTCCTCGATCTCATGCCAGTCGGTCGGCTCCATGGCGCTGCGCGCGGCGGAATGGGCGGAGCCGAAAGCGCGGCCGGGCCTGTCCGTTCCCTGTTCGCGGCTCGGCGGATTGTCCTCGCCGGCCAATACGCGCTCGGTCACCAGATTGGCGTATTTTTCATCTCCCTCGTTACGCAGGAACAACGCCTTGCGTCCGTCGCCGACGAAGACAAAGGCGTCATGGGGAAGGGTGAATTTATTCACGATCAAACTCCCGATTTTCGGGTGATGCGCGGCTTTTGCGCGGCGCTGGAATATGGGGGCGCGACCTTCGGGCCGCCGCTCCCGCCCTGTTTCGGCAGGGCTTTGGCTTTTTCCTCCATCCTTGAAAGATAGGGAGAATCGCCGCCCGCCGCCATGATGCTCGTCAATGCGGCGGCGGTTCTGTGGCGCTCGCCGAACAGACTTTGAGGCGCTCGATCAGCCAGCGTCCGGCCGGGCCGGGCGCCGCTGCCGTGCGATAGACGGCGGCCATCGGCGCGACGAGGCCGGACGCTGGAATTTCCGGCGTCGCAAGCCTGACGAGCCGGCCTTCCGCAAGGTCGCGCTCTACAGCGTGCAGCGGCATCGAGCCCCAGCCGAGACCGCCGAGCAGGAAGGCGTGCTTGGCGTAGAGGTCGGCGAGGCGCCAGGTCGTCGGCGACATCACGCTGTATTCGCGGCTGTCCGGGCGGCTGGCGCGTTCGGTCAGCACGAGCTGGACATGTTTCGCCAGTTCGTCCCGTTGAATCACGCCCTTGACGGCCGCGAGCGGATGGTCGGGGCTTGCGACCATCGCCATCCCGACGCCGGCCAGCGGCTCGCTGCTCAGGCCGGGCGGCAGCGGCCCTGGCCCGCCGGCCACCGCGAAGCTGGCGCGGCCGTCGAGAACGGGCTCGGTCGCCGCGCCGAGAACCTCGACGTAGAGGCGCAGCGGCGTCGCGGGAAAGCGCAGCCGGAAATCCTTGGCCGCCTCGGTGATCGACTGAAACGGGAAATAGACGTCCACCACCGCCCAGAGCTCGGCCTCGATCCCTTCCGTCAGGCCGCGGGCGCGGAAATTGAGGAAATCGACGGCTCCGCCGACGGCGCGGGCGTCGCGCAGCAGCAGGCTTCCGGCGGGCGTCAGCCGGGGGAGGCGCGCGGAACGGTCGAACAGCGCGACGCCAAGCTCCTCCTCCAGCCGGCGTACGAGATCGCTGACGGCGGATTGCGCCCGCCCCAATTTGCGCGCGGCGGCCGAAAAGCTGCCCTCTTCGGCGGCGGCGACGAAGGTGCGGATCTGATCGAGCGAAAGGCGGTCGCGCATGGATGTTCTATCTGACAATCAGATGGAAACTATCATGAACCAACGTCTGGACGCCAGAGGCGAAAGGCCGCAGATTAGTCGCAAGCCCGGCGCAAACCACGTCGGCGCCGTTTCGAGAAAAAGGAATCGGATCATGAAGCGTATTGTTGTCGCCGCCCTCGGCGCGGCTCTGGTTTGCGGCGCCGTCTCGGTCTCGCTCGCTCAGGCGCCAGGCGGCCAAGGCAAGGACGTCAAGGCCGGCGACTATCGGGTCGAGCCCTACCACACCCAGGTCCTGTTCTCGGTTTCGCATTTCGGCCTGTCTAACTTTTCCGGCGTCGTCACCGGCGCCTCGGGCTCGCTCAAGCTCGATCCGGCCCATCCGGCCAATTCGAAACTCGACGTTTCGGTGGAAGCGGCGACCATCCTCACTCCGGTGGAAAAGCTCACCGGCGAATTGCGCGGCGCCGAATGGCTCGACGCCGACAAATATCCGAAGGCGACTTTCGTCTCGACCAGGGTGATCCCGACGGGCGCCGGCCAGGCGACCGTCGAAGGCGATCTCACCTTGCACGGCGTGACCAGGCCGCTCACCCTGAAGGCGCATTTCGTCGGCGCGGGCGTCAATCCGATCACCAAGGGCTATACGGTCGGCTTCGACGGCGAAGGCGCGATCAAGCGCACGGAATTCGGCGTGACGAAATATGCGCCGATGATCGGCGACACGGTCCATCTGACCATCCATGCCGCTTTCGAGTCGCAGCACTGACATGGCGAGCCTGTCGCGCGCGCGTTACGACCCGGTCGCGGTGGTCCTCCACTGGACCATGGCCCTGGGGATATTCGCCCTGATCGGCGTCGGACTGGCGATGAAACACGCGGGTCTTCCCAAAATGCGCGTGATCCAACTTTTTCAGCTTCACAAGTCCATCGGGATCGTCATCCTGCTGCTGGCGGCGGCGCGGCTGGCGTGGCGGTTCGCCCGGCCCGCGCCGCCCTTGCCCGACGCCCTGCCGGCGGTGGAGCGCAACGCCGCCCATGCCACCCATGCCGCGCTTTATCTCTTCATGCTGGCCCTGCCTCTGACCGGCTGGGCGGACGTCTCGACCTCGCCGCTGAACATCCCGACCGTGCTGTTCGGAATCATGCCCTGGCCGAATATTCCGTTCCTGGCCGACCTGCCGGACAAGGCGCCGATCCATGCGGTTTTCGTGGCCGCGCACAAATATGGCGCCTATGCGCTGATCGCGGTCCTCGCCGGCCACGTCGGCGGCGCTCTGCGCCATGCGGTCAAGGGCGATGTTCCGCTGGCGCGGATGAGCCTGTTCGGCCGGGTTCCGGAGAATGGAAAATGATGCGCTCGGTCCTCGCCGCCGCGCTGCTGGCGGCAGTCCCGACGGCGCACGCCGCCGACTGGAAAATTTTGCCCGGCAGCGCGTTGACCTTCACCGGCGAGCAGGCCGGCGAGAAATTTTCCGGGCGGTTCAGCCGGTTCGACGCAAGAATTTCGCTCGATCCGGAAAAACTGGTCGAGACGAAAATCGTCGTGACGGTCGATGTCGCCAGCGCCGCGACCGACGACAGGCAGCGCGATGCGGCGTTGCCGGACAAGGACTGGTTCGATATTGCGGCTTTCCCGCAGGCGCGGTTCGAATCGCGTCAGGTGACGCGAACCGCCGCGGGCTACGAGGCCGTCGGCGACCTGACCCTGCGCGGCGTGAGCAAACAGATCCGTCTGCCTTTCACCTTGGCGATCGACGGACGCAAGGCCGAGGCGAAAGGCCATGCCGACCTCAGGCGCGACGCCTTCGGCGTGGGGCAGGGACAATGGGCGAGCGACGAATGGGTTTCCTTTGACGTCGGCGTCGATTTCGACCTGAAGGCGGAACGGGCCGACTGAGGTTCGTCGTCACAAGCACGGGTTACGACGACAATTCGCCGACGTGCTTCTGCGCATAGAGCTGGACGCCGAGCTGTTTGATCAGCTCCAGTTGGGTTTCGAGGAAGTCGATATGCTCTTCCTCGTCGTGGGCCAGTTCCTCGAACAGGTTCATGGTCACCCGGTCGTTGACCGACAGGCAATAAGCCGCCGCCTCGAGATAGAGCGCTCGCGCCGTCACTTCCGAGGCGAGGTCGAGCTCGATGATTTCCTTGACGTTCTCGCCGATGGTGAGGCCGTTCAGCTCCTGCATGTTGGGAAAACCTTCGAGGAACAGAATCCGCGCCGTGAACTTGTCGGCGTGGGTCATTTCCTCGATCGATTCCTCGCGCCATTTTTTGGCGAGGCCCTTGTAGCCCCAATTGTCGAGAATGCGGAAATGCAGCCAGTACTGGTTGATCGCGGTCAGTTCGCTGCGCAGGCCCTTGTTGAGATATTCAATGACTTTCGCGTCGCCGCGCATCGGGCTTCTCCATGTTCTTGCGCCAAATCATAAACTTGCCGGCGGGTGAATCGTTCCGCTCAGGCTCGGCTCATTCGGCGGCCATGGCGAGAGCCGGCCCCGCCGAGGGAATTCGCGACCGGCCTTGCGCCCTGGCGGCGGCCTCGCGGTCGCATAGACCCTGGATATTGCGCACGCAGCGGCCGCAGTTCGGCAAGCAACCCTTGTGCTTGAAAACATCGCGGGCGCTTGCCGCGGATGCGCCGCACGGCCTGACGCTGGCCCGGACGTCCCGATCGGTGATCATGTTGCAGGAACAAAGGATCATGTCTTGCCGCCGCTGGTTGCAACAGGGCCATTCAAACACGGCCGCCTCGCTGACCGAAGCAATTTGGCGTTCGTTAGATAAATTCTAAACCAGGGAAGGCGGCGGCGTAAAGGCGCCGTTTCGCGGCGTGCGGCTCCACAGGCCGACGCGGACGAGCGGCCTTCGCCGGCTTTGTTCGACATCTTCCCCCTTCTTTTCCAGAATCCTGCCCAGGCCGCCATTGCTTTCGGGCCTGCCATGGCTATAGTCCGGCGCAAAATCGATCCCGGCGCGCGAGCGCGCGATCTCAGCGTGGAAATCAGGACATGAATTTCATAACCCCCGCCTATGCCCAGGCCGCCGGCGGCGGCGCGAACGGCGCCGACGTGCTGATGCAGATGGCGCCCTTCGCCATCATTCTCGTCATCATGTATTTCCTGCTCATCCGGCCCCAGCAGCAGAAGGCCAAGGCGCACCAGGACCTGGTCGCCAACATCCGCCGGGGCGACACCGTGGTCACCAATGGCGGGCTGATCGGCAAGGTGACCAAGACGGTGGACGACAACGAGGTCGAGATCGAGATCGCCCCAAATGTCCGGGTGCGCCAGGCCCGGTCGGCCATTTCCGAAGTGCGCGCCAAGGGCGAGCCGGTCAAGGACAACGCCTGACGGCTAAAGACGGACCCGCCGCCCGCCATGATGCGCTACGCCCCCTGGAAAATCGTTTCCACCCTCGCCGCGACCCTGATCGCGATCCTGATCTGCATTCCCAGCATGATCGGGCCGGACAATCGCGCGAAACTGGCGCAGATCCTGCCGTCGTGGCTGCCGCCGAATTCGATCGTGCTCGGCCTCGATCTCCAGGGCGGCGCGCATCTGCTCTATGAGGTCGATCGCGGCGACGTGGTCCGCACCATGGTCGGCAACCTGCGCGACGACCTGCGCCGCGAGCTTCGCGAGCAAAAAATCCCGATTTCCGGCGGCATCGGCATGAGTTCGCGCGGCGTCCAGGTCCGCATCCCCGACGCCGACGCGCGGGCGCGGATCATGCCCAAGCTTTACAGCCTGGTGCAGGTCTCCGCCGGCCCCGGCGGCTCCGGCCTCGACGTCACCGACGCCGGCGACGGTCTGCTCAAGCTGACGCTCACCGACACGGCCATCAACAACAAGATCGCCCATGCCGTCGAGCAGACGATCGAGGTGCTCAACCGCCGCGTCAACGGCCTCGGCACCACCGAGCCCAATATCCAGCGCGAAGGCTCGGACCGCATCCTGGTCGAAGTGCCTGGGCTCAAGGACACCGACCGGCTCAAGAACATCGTCGGCACCACCGCCAAGCTCGAGTTCCGCCTCGTCGCCGAGCCGGGTTACAATCCCGGCGACGTCGACATGCTCGACCAGACCGATCAGCCCGGCCAGCTGCCGGTGGAAAAACAGGTCATGGTGCAGGGCGAGGATCTCACCGACGCCCAGCCCGGCTTCGACCAGCGCAGCGGCGAGCCGGTGGTCAACTTTCGCTTCAACATTCGCGGCGGTCAGAGATTCGGTCAGGTGACCTCGGCCAATGTCGGGCGGCCCTTCGCCATCGTGCTCGACAACAAGGTGATTTCCGCGCCGCGCATCCTTGGGCCGATCACTGGCGGCTCGGGCCAGATTTCCGGCCGCTTCACGGTCGAGCAGGCCAATAATCTCGCCATCCTGCTGCGCGCCGGCGCCCTGCCGGCCAAGCTCACCATTGTCGAGGAGCGCACGGTCGGCCCCGGCCTCGGCCAGGACTCGATCGACGCGGGCAAGCGCGCCGCCTATTGGGCGGCGGCGCTCGTCGTCACCTATATGCTGATCACCTATGGCGTCTTCGGCGTTTTCGCCAATCTCGCCCTGCTGATCCATATTTCCTTCATCTTCGCGGCTCTGGTGCTGCTGCGCGCGACCCTGACCCTGCCGGGCATCGCCGGCATCGTGCTGACCATCGGCATGGCGGTCAACTCCAACGTGCTGATCTATGAGCGCATCCGCGAGGAATCCCATGCCGGGCGGTCGCTGATTTCGGCGCTCGACGCCGGCTTCAAGCGCGCCTTCGCCACCATCGTCGACTCCAACGTCACCATGTTCGTGGTCGCGGCGATCCTCTATTTCCTCGGGTCAGGCCCGGTGCGCGGCTTCGCGGTCTCGCTGGCGCTCGGCATCCTCACCACCATCATCACCGCCGTCACCATGACGCGGATGATGATCGCCCTCTGGTACCGCCACGCGCGGCCGACCAGGCTGCCGATCTGACGGGTCTCCGACATGAAGCTTCTCCGCCTCGCGCCCGAAAACACCAAATTCCCGTTCATGCGTTTCCGGCGCGTGTCCTATCCCTTTTCCGCCGTGCTTTCGATCGTCGCGGTCGCGCTCTTTCTCGTCGTCGGCATGAATTTCGGCATCGACTTCTCCGGCGGCACGATGATGGAGGTGAAGGCCAGGTCGGGTAACGCCGATCTCTCCTATATCCGCGACCTTTCCAGCCATCTCGGTCTCGGCGACCTCGAAGTGCAGGGTTTTGGCACGCCGGCAGACGCCTCGATCCGCTTCGGCATGCAGCCGGGCGGCGACTCCGCCCAGCAGGCGGCGGTCGAAAAGGTGAAACAGGCCCTCGGCGATTCTTACGACTTCCGCGCCGTTTCCGTGGTCGGCCCGCGCGTCTCGAACGAACTGGTGCAGCAGGGCACGCTCGGCGTCGTCATTTCGATCCTGGCGGTGCTGGCCTATCTCTGGTTCCGGTTCGAATGGCAGTTCGCGCTGGCCGCGATCACCGCCACGATGCACGATCTTCTGCTGACGGTGGGCTTTTTCTCGATCACCCAGCTCGAATTCAACACCACCTCGATCGCGGCGATCCTGACCATCGTCGGCTATTCGCTCAACGAAACCGTGGTCGTGCTGGATCGCATCCGCGAGAATATGCGCAAATACAAGAAGATGCCGACCGACGAGCTGATCGACCTGTCGATCAACGCGGTGCTGCCGCGGACCCTGATGACCGCCACCACGGTCTTTCTGGCGCTGCTGTCGCTGATCGTTTTCGGCGGCCATGTGATCCGCTCGTTCTCGCTCGCCATGATGTGGGGCATTTTCGTCGCGACTTATTCCTCGATCTTCATCTGCTCGCCGACCCTGATCTATCTCGGCCTGCGCAATGAGGGCCGCGCGGCGGCCGACGAAGTCACCGGCGTCGGCGGCAAGACCGGCGCGCGGCCGCTTTCCGGAGCCTGATGCGATTGCGCGAGCACAATCGCATTCCGCTGGCGCGGAAATTCAACCCTCGACGCGGAAATGCCGCGCCAAGGCGTTTCCGCGGCTTGCGAAACATGCTTGCGGAAGCCGCCTGATGCCGGTCGAGCCGCGATACGAAGGCTTTCTACCGGGTCGCCACGCCATAGAGGCTTTCGGCGCCGGCGGGTTCCGGTTCGGCGACATGTCTCATCGCGGCTCGGTCCTGGCCCTGCCGGATGGAATCCACGCCTTCGCGCCCAGGATTTTTTCGGAAATCGACGAGGCTTCGCTCGCGCCCCTGTTCGCTTTGCCGCGCGGCGCGGTCGAAATTCTGCTGTTCGGCTGCGGGCGGTCGCTCCAGCCGGTCCCCGCCGCCCTGCGCCAGAAACTCCGCGATTTCGGCGTCCGCTGCGACCCGATGGACACCGGCGCCGCCTGCCAGACCTATAATATCCTGCTCGGGGAGCAGCGCCTGGTCGCCGCCGCGCTGATCGCCATGCCGTGACTGCATGGGCCGGTATGGCATGGCGCAAAAAAGCGCCCGCCGGGGGAGGGGCCAGCGGGCGCAAAATTGAACGGGACTTTCGGCGCCCGCTCAGTCAAACAACTGATCCAGAACGCGAAAGCTCCAAGCCGCCGCCCGGATTGTTCGGCTAAGAACTCATTTGGCGCCGCTGCGGCAAAAATCAACCCGTGTTCTTTGCAACTCAGCCATGCAATATAGAATGGATCGCAGAACGGGGCCGCAGGCAATTTTCGCATGTCAGCATGTGCGGAAACGCAAGAACATGGCGCCGTGAATTTCAGGTTCATCACGGATTTCTGGGGGGCCGCCGCTCCAGCGCCTGCTTGAGAAACCGTCCGGTATGCGAGGCGGGCTCGCGCAGGATCGCCTCGGGCGGGCCCTGGGCGACGATCCGGCCGCCGCCGTCGCCCCCCTCGGGTCCCAGGTCGACGATCCAGTCGGCGGTCTTGATCACTTCGAGATTGTGTTCGATCACCACCACGCTGTTGCCCTGTTCGACAAGGGCCTGAAGCACTTCGAGCAATTTCTTCACGTCATGGAAATGCAGGCCGGTGGTCGGCTCGTCGAGAATATAGAGGGTTCCGCCGGTGGCGCGGCGCGAAAGCTCCTTCGACAATTTGACGCGCTGCGCCTCGCCGCCGGACAGCGTCGTCGCCTGCTGGCCGACTTTCACATAACCGAGGCCGACCCGGGCAAGCGTGTTGAGCTTGTCGCGGATCGACGGCACGGCCTTGAACAGTTCCGCCGCCTCTTCCACCGTCATGTCGAGCACGTCGGCGATGCTCTTGTCCTTGTAGCGCACCTCCAGGGTCTCGCGGTCGTAGCGCTTGCCCTTGCACACGTCGCAGGTGACGTAGACATCGGGCAGAAAATGCATTTCGATCTTGATCACCCCGTCGCCCTGGCAGGCCTCGCAGCGCCCGCCCTTGACGTTGAAGGAGAAGCGGCCCGGCCCATAGCCGCGCGCCTTGGCCTCGGGCAGGCCGGCGAACCAGTCGCGCATGGGGGTGAAGGCGCCGATATAGGTCGCGGGATTGGAACGCGGCGTGCGGCCGATGGGCGACTGGTCGATGTCGATGACCTTGTCGATCAATTCCAGGCCTTCGAGCTTGTCGAAGGGCGCCGGGTGCTCCAGCGCGCCATTGAGCCGCCGCGCCACCACCTTGTAGAGCGTGTCGACGATCAGGGTGGATTTGCCGCCGCCCGATACTCCGGTGATGCAGGTGAACAGGCCGAGTGGAATATCCACGTCGAGGTTTTTCAGATTGTTGCCGCGCGCGCCGGTCAGCCGCAGCCGCCGCCCGGCTTCAGGCTTGCGGCGCTTTTTTGGCGCGGCGACCTGCAGGCGGCCGGTGAGATAGGCCCCGGTGAGGGAATTCTCGTCGGCCAATATGTCGGCCGGCGTTCCCTGGGCCACGATCTCGCCCCCATGGATTCCTGCGCCGGGGCCGACGTCGACGACATAATCGGCGGCGAGAATGGCGTCCTCGTCATGCTCGACCACGATCACCGAATTGCCGAGGTCGCGCAGCCGCCGCAATGTATCGAGCAGGCGGGCGTTGTCGCGCTGGTGTAGGCCGATCGAGGGCTCGTCCAGCACATAGAGAACGCCGGTGAGCCCTGAGCCGATCTGCGAGGCGAGTCGGATGCGCTGGCTCTCGCCGCCCGAAAGGGTCCCCGAACCGCGCGAAAGCGTGAGATAATCGAGCCCGACATCGACGAGAAATTTCAGCCGGTCGTCGATCTCGCGCAGGATGCGCGCGGCGATTTCCTGACGTTTTGCGTCAAGTTTTCGACGGTAATTCCTTGAACCAAACGGAGGCGTCACGCACCGACAGCTCGGAAATCTCGCCGATGTGCCGGTGGTCGATCTTGACGGCGAGCGCCTCGGGCTTGAGGCGGAAACCGGCGCAGGCGTCGCAGGGCCGCGCCGACATGAAGCGCGAGATTTCCTCGCGCGCCCAGTCGCTCTCGGTTTCGAGATAGCGCCGCTCCAGATTGCGGATCACGCCCTCGAACGGCTTTTTCACCTCGTAGGAGCGCAGGCCGTCGGCATAGGAGAACACGATTTCCCTGTCGCCCGAGCCATGGAGGATGACGTGTTTCGCCGCCTCGGACAGGTCGGCCCAATGGTCCTCCATGCGGAATTTGAACGCCCTGCCGAGGGCTTCCAGCGTCTGGCCGTAATAGGGCGAGGGCGACTTGGCCCATGGCGCGATGGCGCCCTTGCGCAGGGTCAGGTTGGGATTGGGGACGATCAGGTCGGGATCGACCTTCTGCTCCGAGCCGATGCCGCCGCAGCTCGGGCAGGCGCCATGCGGGCTGTTGAAGGAGAACAGCCGCGGCTCGATTTCGGCGATCGAAAAGCCGGAGACCGGGCAGGAAAATTTCGAGGAGAAGATGATGCGTTCGGGCGGCTTGTCGTTTCCGGCCCCTTGGCGCTTTCGGCGAATTCCACCACCGCCAGCCCGTCGGCGAGTTCGAGCGCGGTTTCGAAGCTTTCGGCGAGCCGCGCGGAAATGTCGGGCCGCGCCACGATCCGGTCCACCACCACGTCGATGTCGTGGTTGAATTTCTTGTCGAGCGCCGGGGCGTCGGCGATGTCGTAAAACTGGCCGTCGATTTTCAGGCGCTGGAAGCCGCGCTTCATGTATTCGGCGATTTCCTTGCGATATTCGCCTTTTCGCCCGCGCGCGATGGGAGCAAGGAGATAAAGCCGCGTGCGCTCGGGCAGGGCCAGCACCCGGTCCACCATCTGGCTCACGGTCTGGCTTTCGATCGGCAGGCCGGTGGCCGGCGAATAGGGAATGCCGACCCGCGCCCACAGCAGGCGCATGTAATCGTTGATTTCGGTGACCGTGCCGACGGTGGAGCGCGGGTTTCTTCGACGTGGTCTTCTGCTCGATGGAAATGGCCGGCGACAGGCCCTCGATATGGTCGACGTCCGGCTTCTGCATCATTTCCAGAAACTGGCGGGCATAGGCCGAAAGGCTCTCGACATAGCGGCGCTGGCCCTTCGGCATAGATGGTGTCGAAGGCGAGCGAGCTTTTGCCCGAACCCGACAGGCCGGTGAACACCACCAGCTTGTCGCGCGGAATGGTGAGGTCGATGTTTTTCAGATTATGCTCGCGCGCCCCGCGCAGCGAAATGACCCGCCCCTCGCCGATGCGCCTGGCCGCGCTTTCCGCCGACTCGAGCGCCTTTTCCGGCGCCGGCGCGGCCTTCTTGAGCTTTTTCGGCTTGGCGGATTTGTCGTCCATCATGTCTTTCCGTGGAGGCGTCGCGGCTTATTTAGCGAGTCTCCCGGCGGATTTCACCCTTCGACCCTTGCATGTTTCGACTCGACGGTCTAGAACATAAATAGAACAAGCGGGCCTTGTGGAAAAAGGATTTTGATCCGCGCGCGGCTTGTTCCGCACAGATAAGATGCCGCGTCGCCATTAAGGGAGCAGGTCATGTCGGGCAGCGTCAACAAGGTAATCTTGATCGGCAATCTGGGGCGCGATCCGGAAGTGCGCCGCATGGGCTCCGGCGACGCGGTCGTGACCTTTTCGCTGGCGACGACCGAATCCTGGCGCGACAAGGCGACCGGCGAGCGCCGCGACCGCACCGAATGGCATAATATCGTGATCTTCAACGAAAATCTGGGCAAGATCGCCGAGCAATATTGCAAGAAGGGCTCGAAAATCTATCTCGAAGGCCAGCTCCAGACCCGCGAATTCACCGACAAGGACGGCAACCAGCGCAAGACCACCGAAGTCGTGCTGCAACGCTTCCGCGGCGAACTGACTCTCTTGACAGCCGGGGCCGGGGCGGCGAGGAGGGCAGCTACAGCGGCGCCTCCAGCGGCAATCTCGGCCGCCAGTCGCCGATGGAGCGAGGCCCCGCCGAAAGCGGCGGCGGCCGCAGCTCGGCCATGCTGGACGATGACATCCCGTTCTGACGGCGTGATCGTCTCCCGCGCGCCAAACCGATCGCGCGCGGCCAAAGTGTTACTTTACGGCAACAGACGAATAATAAGACGTTAACTGGAAGCGTTGCAGTAGCCAAGTCCGTTGAATTTTTTACGACTTCCGGTACCGATGGGCGCGGAAAAGAAAATTCGCGCAACGAATCCGGAGGCAATCATGCATAAAATTCTCCTTGGCGGCGTCGCCCTAGTGGCCCTCATGGGACAGGCTCTAGCGGGCGACCTGCCTTCGCGCAAGGAAGCGCCGGTTTATGTCGCCCCGGCCCCGATCTTCACCTGGACCGGCTTCTACGTCGGCGCGCATGTTGGCGCGGGCTTCGGCAGCTCCAGCATCAACGACTATTACAGGCTTGCCCTTTTGACCGGCATTTCGGGTCCGCAATCCGTGAGCCCCAACGGCGGGTTCGGCGGTTTCAACGTGGGCTACAACTACCAGATCGGCAGCTGGGTGCTCGGCCTTGATGGCCAGTTCGATTTTGGCGGCTTCACCGGCTCGGGTAGCGCCTCTTATCCCCTCGGCCCTGACGTGTGGACGCTTCATCGTTCCGTTCACGCCAACACGCTGGGGACCATCGGCGCGCGCCTCGGCTACGCCATCGACAATTTCCTGCTCTACGCCAAGGGCGGCGTCGCCTTCGCGGACTGGAAATACGCGGATGCCAGCGGCGACCTGTTTTGCGGCGTCTATTGCGCATCCAGCGCCACCGGGAGCAACAGCGCCACGGGCTGGTTCATCGGAGCCGGAGTTGATTACGCCTTCGCCAACAACTGGTCGGCGAATATCGAGTACCGATATATCGACTTTGCCCGTCAGACCTCGTACCTCGTCCAATCCCAGCCCTGGGAGACGATCTACGGCTCGATTCCCCTCGGAATCGCCAATTCGCTGCAGACGGTCCAGGTGGGCCTGACTTATCACTTCGGCGGCGCCGAACTGGCGCCGGTCGTCGCCAAATATTGATCCTCGCTCGCAGCGACGAATGACCTCGGGGGCCGGCGACCAGCCGGCCCCTTGTTCTTTTCGTCGCGACAATCGGTGGTTTCAGGACGGAAAGGGCGCGAAAAGGCTTCGGCCTTTCGACAAAGTCCCTTGATCAAGCCATCACAGCTTTCCAGACCGAACCGTCCTCAATGCAGATTTCTGGCTTCCCGCCGGCGAGCTGAATTCAACAACTAGAGGCCCGCGGAAAATTCAGCCGGCGGGATTACACGGTTTCGTGCTTTCTGGCGCCGGCTATTTGTCCCGCTCGACAATGAACGGCACGCCTTCGTGGCCGCCGTCGCCGCGTTCGAAATTGACTCGGCTCGCGGCCGAGAATGGCGGCGCTGCGGGCGTGCCATTCGGAATCGACGGTGAAGCAGCCTTCCTTTTCCGCCGCCTCCGCCCAGTGCAGGGTCGCCAGCGCCTTGCGCTTGCGGTTGGAGACATATTCCAGCGTCACCAGCCAGGTCGGGCCGGGGTCGCGGGGGCGCATGTCCTGGACGCCATTGGCGAGATTGGTCGCCACGTCGATCTGCAAAATGAGCCAATCGATCAGTTCGCGATCCCGCAGGGGCCGGAACTTTTCCAGCGCCGCGCGCCATTGGTCGGGGCGGCTGGCGCCGGGCTTGTCGCGATGGGGATTGCGCCGCGTCCAGTCGTGGATCAGCCGCCATTTCTCGAAAATCGCCCGCCTCAGAGCGACGTCGGCCGCCGCGGGGTCGTTCGCGAGATCATCTTCCCTCGTGCGCGCGACGCTCAAATCCTGATCGAAGGCGGCGGCCTCGCTGCGCGAAAGCGGCCGCGCGCTGGCGCTCAGCCGCTGAGTATTTCGCTTCGTCGCTGGCGTCGCAGACCGCTCCGCGTTCGCTCATCTCCGTCCTCTCCCGAGAAACGCCTTTTTTTCAATATAGGCCCGCGCCGCGCTTTCGCCAGCGGCGCCCTCAGGCGAAGGCTTGTTTCAGCTCGTCGAGAGCGGCCTGGACCTGTCCGACGGCGGCCTCGGTCGCGACATGTGCGCCGAAGCCACGCGCGCCCAGTTTCAGAAACTCGAACTCGATGCGCCACATTTTCTTGGTGAAGCCCCGCAAATCGACGTTCACCATCGTGTCGGCGACCGCCCTCGCGCGCTGGTCGATCCGCATGGCGAGGTCGTCGATCGACACGAGGTCGGGCCGGGGCATGTCCGCCGCGCCGATGTCGATCGGCTGGCACAGGTTTTCGGTCAGCGGGATGATCGGGAAGCCTTCGACCGTCGCGGCGGCGTCGGTTCGCGGCGCGAATTTCTTGGCGCCAAAGGTCCGGTCGGCGCCGGCGGCGACCGAACCGGTCTGTCCGCCCGCGTCGCGGACGATCCAGCGCTCGCGGTTGATCTTGACGCCGTCGAAAAGCGGATTGGTCGTCGGCAGGGAGAAATTCCAGCGCAAGAAGGCCTGGGCGTTGCGCCGCCCGAGCAGGTAATCGTGGCGGCGGAAGCTCTGGTGCAAAAAGCCGCTGAAGCCGCCCAAGGCGCCGCAGGCGATGGGATATTTCTTCGCCGCGTCCGAGCCATTGCCCTGGCGCGTCGGCGAGATCATGTAGCGGGCGAAATTGGCGTCGTCGGACGCCTTTTGCAATTCCTCGGGCTTGAACCGCGCCTGGTCGATCAAGGCCGAGCCGATCAGGGGCAGGAGGTGGGTCAGCCTCATGCCGGAATCGTCGGGCGGCGATTTCACGAAGCTGGGGAAGGGCGCGATGAGAATGACCGCCTTGCTGGCGGCTTCGCCGTTTGGATCGTTGCGCAGGGCCGCGCCGCCGGAAAGAAAGCGGCGCGCCAGCTCCAGCGGCTCGTTGTCGATCGCGCCGCCGTCCACCGACACATAAGCGTAAGGCGCCTCGCGGAAATTCACGTCGGGCGGGATGTTGACAAAAGTTCCCGTCGCCGGGTCGTCATAGCCGACGACGCCGTTCGTGCTGAACCAGGACGTATCCGGCCGGACGATCTGGCGGGGCCGCAGGCCGACCGGGAAGGCCCCGGTCGCCAAAGCCACGGTCTTGAAAATCGCCCATTCGGCCGCCCCGAGATCGCCCGCGTCGAGCGGCGTCGGGCCGGTGACGCAGGCGGCCGGCGGGAGCGGCGGCGCGCCGACGCCGATCAGAAAATCGTAGTAATCGCCATGGTTCAGCATGCCGAACCGCTCAGGCGAGTCGCCGCCGAAAATCGGGAAGGAATAGGGCACGCCGCGCACATTGGTCAGCGTCGCCATGACGCGCAGGCCGCGGTCCGCGCCCCGGCCGATCCAGTCGCGCGTTTTCACGCCGGGCGCGAGCGAAAAGGCGGCTTCGACGATCTCGTCGAGCACGTCGCAGCACAAGAGCGAGAGCACGCCATCCTGCTGGCGCGGCCCGTCGAGGTCTTTCGTGTCCAGCAGGCGCTCGATGGAAATGTCGGTCACCCAGCTCGAATAGAGCCGGTTGCGTTCCGGCGCGGGCGGCGGGGCGCCCGGTCGGACATGATCGAGATCGTGGAAGGCGTGCAGGGCCGAGATCGCCGAAGTCATGCCGCCCGCCGAGGCGCCGGTCATGACCGGCACGCGCACGTCATGGCGAGGGCCGTCCCAATCCGGACTCTTCCGCGCCGCCGCATATTCGTCGAGCGCCTCGAACAGAAAATCCATGATCCCGGCGGCATAGGCGCCGGCGGAAATGGCGCCCGCCATGGTCAGGCCGATTTCAAAGACTTTGTTCGCCATGCCCGTCCCCTGGACGAAGCCGCTTTTGGGCAGGATTTGAAATAGACACCATCGCGCGGCGTTGCGCCAGCGCCCCCTTTTGGACGCGCTTTCGGCCGCTCGCGCCTTTCCACCGGAAAACAATGCGCAAAATTGGCTTTCGCCGCGAGAATCACATAGAAAGACCAAAAGGTTTCATGCGAGAAACGAGCGTATTTTGGCCGACCAAAGAGACGACAATCCGGTCCCGCCTTCTTCGGACATTCGTCCGGTCTCCATCACCGAGGAGATGAAAAGCTCCTATCTCGCTTATGCGATGAGCGTGATCGTGAGCCGCGCGCTGCCGGACGTCCGCGACGGCCTGAAACCCGTGCATCGCCGCATCCTCCATTCGGCGCAGGAAAACAATTTCCTGCCCGACCGGTCCTACGTGAAATCGGCCCGCATCGTCGGCGAAGTGATGGGTAAATACCATCCCCATGGCGACGCGGCGATCTATGACGCGCTGGTGCGCATGGCCCAGCCTTTCTCGATGAGCCTGCCGCTCATCGACGGCCAGGGCAATTTCGGCTCGGTGGACGGCGACCGCGCGGCGGCGATGCGCTACACCGAATCGCGCCTCGCCAGGCCGGCGCTGGCGCTGATCGAGGACATCGACGCCGACACCGTCGATTTCCAGCCCAATTACGACGGCAAGGAGAAGGAGCCGACGGTTCTGCCGGCGCGCTTCCCCAATCTGCTGGTCAATGGCGCGGGCGGCATCGCGGTCGGCATGGCGACCAATATTCCGCCGCACAATCTCGGCGAGGTCATCGACGCCTGCGTCGCGCTGATCGACAAGCCCGACATGACGCTTCCCGAACTGATGGAGATCGTGCCGGGGCCGGATTTCCCCACCGGCGGGGCGATCATGGGCCGGGCCGGCATCCGGCAAGCCTATGAGACCAGCCGGGGCTCGGTCGTGATCCGGGGGGTCGCCGCCATCGAGACCCTGCGCAAGGACCGCGAGGCCATCGTCTTCACCGAAATTCCCTATCAGGTGAACAAGGCGACCTTGATCGAAAAGATCGCCGAACTGGTGCGCGAGAAGAAGATCGAGGGCATTTCCGACCTGCGCGACGAATCCGACCGCGAAGGCATGCGCATCGTCATTGAGATCAAGCGCGACGCCGTGGCCGACGTGGTGCTGAACCAGCTCTACCGCTTCACCGCCCTGCAAAACTCCTTCGGCGTCAACATGATCGCGCTGAACGGCGGGCGGCCCGAAAGCCTGAACCTGACCGACTGCCTGAAGGCCTTCATCGATTTCCGCGAGGAAGTCGTCAGCCGGCGCACCAAGTTCAAGCTCAACAAGGCGCGCGACGGCGCCCATATCCAGGTCGGCCTCGCCATCGCGGTCGCCAATATCGACGAGGTGATCCGCCTGATCCGCACCTCCGCCGACGCGGCGACGGCGCGCGAGGCTTTGATGGGCCGGGTCTGGCCGGCCCATGACATGGCGCCTTTGGTGGCGCTGATCGCCGACCCGCGCCATTCCATCGACGAGGACGGCAATTGCCGCCTTTCGGAGGCCCAGGCCCGCGCCATTCTCGACCTGCGCCTGCAAAGGCTCACCGCGCTGGGGCGCGACGAAATCGCGGAAAATCTCAACAAACTGGCGGCCGAAATCGCCGAATATCTCGAAATCCTGCGCTCGCGCGAAAAAATGTTCGCCATTGTGAAGGATGAAATGCTGGCCGTGAAAGCGGCTCATGCCGTGCCGCGCCGAACCCAGATCCTCGATGTCGAAGGCGACATGATGGATGAGGACCTCATCCAGCGCGAGGACATGGTGGTGACCGTCTCGCACGCCGGCTACATCAAGCGCGTGCCGCTTTCGACCTATCGCGCGCAAAGGCGCGGCGGCAAGGGCCGTTCCGGCATGCAGACGCGCGAGGAGGATTTCGTCCAGCGGCTGTTCGTCGCCTCGACCCATGCGCCGGTCTTGTTCTTTTCCTCGCGCGGCCAGGTGTACAAGGAAAAAGTCTGGCGGCTGCCGCTCGCCGCGCCGCAGGCGCGCGGCAAGGCGCTCGTCAACATGCTGCCGCTCACCCAGGGCGAGCGCATCACCTCGATCATGGCTCTGCCCGAGGACGAGGCGCTGTGGGAGGGCCTGGACGTGATGTTCGCCACCACCGGCGGCACGGTGAGGCGCAACAAACTTGTCCGATTTCACCTCGGTCAACCGCGCCGGCAAGATCGCCATGAAGCTCGACGAGGGCGAGGGCATCGTCGATGTCCAGATCTGCACCGAGGATCAGGACGTGCTGCTGACCACATCGAAAGGCCAGTGCATCCGCTTCAAGGTCGATGAGGTGCGCGTGTTCAAGGGCCGCGATTCCATGGGCGTGCGCGGGATCAATCTCGCCGGGGGCGACCGGGTCATCGCGCTGTCCATCCTCACGCACAGCGACGCCACGCCAGCCGAGCGCGCCGCCTTCCAGAAGACGCGGCGCGCCGCCGCCGGCGAACCGGTCGAAGCCGAGGAGACGGAGGAGGGCGGGGAGCGCGTCGTGCCGCTCGCCCCCGCGCTGTTCGAGGAAATGGCGGAAGCGGAACAGCTGATCCTGACGGTTTCGGCCAATGGCTATGGCAAGCGCACCTCGTCTTTTGAGTACCGCGTCACCGGGCGCGGCGGCAAAGGCATCGTCGCCATGGCGGTCAACGCCCGCAACGGCGAACTGGTCGCCTCCATGCCGGTTGAGGCGAACGACCAGATCATGCTGGTGACTGACGGCGGCCAGCTCATCCGCTGCCCGGTCCAGGGCATCAGGATCGTGAGCCGTGGCAGCCAGGGCGTCATCGTCTTCAATACCGCGGAGGGAGAAAAGGTTGTCTCCGTCGAGCGGATCAGCGAGGACGAGAACGGCGAGGGCGAAGAGGCCGAAGCGCTCGACGCCGAGGCCTGAGCGGAATGGCCGAAAAGCCGCCGCATGACGATCTTTTCGACGCCGATTTCGCGCGGAGGCGCGAAGCCGCACGCAAACAACTCGACGCGATCGACCCGGCGCGGCGGGGCAAGCAACTGGCGGACCCCAAGCGCCAGCAGTGGTTCGAGGCCGTTTACCAGCTGGCGGGGGGCGACGCGGCGGGCGTGCCTTGGGGCAATCTCGCTCCTCATCCCCTGCTGGCGGATTGGCTGGCGCAGAATCCCGATCTTGCCGGCGTGACGGCGCTCGATGTCGGCTGCGGGCTTGGCGACAACGCCGCCGCTCTGGCCGGTCGCGGCGCCAGGGTGACGGCTTTCGATTTCGCGCCTCGCGCGGTGGATTGGGCGCGCGGCCGCTTTGCCGGCAAGAAGATAGATTTCGTCGTCGCCGACCTTTTCGCGTCGCCGCCCGGATGGCGGGAGGCTTTCGACCTCGTGCACGAGACTTATACTTTGCAGGCCCTGCCGGGCGAACTTATGCCCGCGATGCGGCAGGCCTTGGCAAGTTTTGTCAAGCCGGGCGGGCGCCTGCTGGCGATTTCCCGCGCCCGCGACGACCACCAGCAGATCGACGGCCCGCCCTGGCCGCTGGCGCGCAGGGATATCGAGGCTTTTGGCGATTGCGGCCTGGTGCTTGAGAGCCTGGATGACGCATTGTCAGGCCCGGCGGGAATCCGCTACTGGCGGGCGCTTTTCCGCAAGCCGTTGGTCAATGAGCGCTAACGACGCTTTTGCGCATCGCCCCGAAAATTCCTGTAAAATCCTGTCACGGAAAAAGATCGCGGGGCGATCTGGTCGGCGTCTCAGGCCTTGACGAATGTGCTGGTGTGGGTGGAAGACATTTCGGAAGCACGGTTTTTCCAGGCGCGTCGGCGCCTGTTTCCCGGGACGGACCGGGTGAGAGCCATCCGGGGGCGGAATGATCTCGATTTTTATGGGCTGTTGTTCTTGCCTCGATCTTCGGCGCGTCGGCGCGCGCCGACTCCGCCCAAAACTCCTGTTTCAGCAGTTTTTGGGCTTATCTGAATTCGTCGGTCAAAGCTTGCCCGCTGCGCTTTGGGCCGCTGACTTTTTATGGAAATATCGACGGCGGCTTCGGCTATGAGCAATGGGGCGCGCCGGTCGGGCCTTACGCGGACAAGCCCAATTACGCCATTTCCCGCAACAGCGCCAATACGCACTGGCTGTGGTCGCCCAACGGCGCCAGCACATCGGTGATCGGCGTCACGTTGCGGCAAAGGATCGTCGGCCGATGGGAACTGATCGGCGTCGCGGAGACAGGCTTCAATCCCTTTTCTCTCCGGCTGATCAACGGCCCGCAATCGCTGGCCGACAACAATCTGTACAGCTTCCCAGATCAGCGCACGGCGTTCAATTCGAGCCGCGCCGGGCAATGGGACAATTCGCAAGGTTTTTTCGGCCTCAGCCATCCGAGCTACGGGACGCTGACCTTTGGCCGCACCAATTCGCTGTCCCAGTCAGTGCTCGCCACTTTCGATCCGGTCGCGTCCGTGGCCTTCTCGCAGCTTGGCTTCTCGGCGATCTATGCGGGCTTCGGCGACAGCGCGACGGCGCGGATCAATACGGCGCTGACCTATCGCGTGACCTTCCAGGGCCTGCGCTTCGCCGCGCAGAGCCAGATCGGCGGCTATGAAAACGGCAACGCCGCCACCGCGCAATATCAGGTCCAGGTCGGCGCCGATTTCGGTCCTCTGGCCTTCGACGCCGTCGCCGGCTATGCGCAAAACGCGGTCAGCCTGTCGAGCTTTTCCGGCGCGCCGCTGCCGGCCGGCTACGATCCGAATTCGATCGTCAAGGCGACGCTCGCCAATACCGGCGGTCTCGCGCTCTTGGCGCGCTATGATTGGAAACCGTTCAAATTCTATCTTGGCTATGTCTATGCGCGGACCGGCGACCCGAGCAATGTCTATCCCTATGGCCTGTCGACCATCGCCGCAAGGAATTGTCGTCCCGCCCGGCGCGGCGACGACGAATGCCTATGTCATTCCGCGCGTAATCGATACTGTATGGACCGGCTTTCGCTATGCGCTGCTGAAAAACCTCGATCTCGCGACCGGCGTCTATTGGCAAAACCATAACGATTATCTCGCGCCGCCGACCATCTGCACGGGATCGGGAACGACGACCAGCAGCCGCAAATGTGCGGGCGGACGTTATTCCTATTCCTTCATGTGAATTACAAACCGGTCACCCGCGTAACGCTCTATACGGGCATGATGGTCTCGACGGTTTACGGCGGCGTGGCCAGCGGTTTCCTCCATAGCCAAAACATCGATCCCACCATCGGCCTGCGCTACCAGTTCTAAGGCGGATCAGTCGGGATCGCCGCCGATATAGCCGGTGTCGCATCTATCGGGATTGTGGCTCAGGCCGTCGATGTCGCCATGATTCGGGGCTCGGCCGAAGGCGCGGCGGCGACGAGCGCAAAGGCGAGCGCGGTTGCGGCTTTCATGTTCGGCTTCCTCCGAAGGCTCGCGGCCTGTCAGTCGAATTTGGAGGCTTGTCGCTTGATGTCAACGCCCGCCCGTGTCTTCAAAGGTCTGACGCCTTGCGCGCGCGATCTGCGCATCAAACAAAAAAAGCCGCCCGGAGGCGGCTTTGCGTTGGCTTTTCAACAGATCACTTGATCTTGGTTTCCTTGAACTCGACGTGCTTGCGCGCGACCGGGTCATATTTCTTGAACGCGAACTTGTCGGTCTTGGTGCGGGCGTTCTTCTTGGTGACATAGAAATAGCCGGTGTCGGCGGTGGACAGCAGCTTGATCTTGATCGTGGCGGCCTTGGCCATGGCGGTTACCCTGAAAGCGAAGCTGGGCCGCAGCCTTGAAGCGGACAGCGCCCGTTGACGGAACAAAAGGGGCCGGATCGCTCCGGCCCAAACTCGCGCGCACCATACGCGCCGCCGTCTTTTTGTCAAGCCGCGCCGTCGTGGGTCATTTTTCCATGGAAGGCGGCCTGTCGCGGGACTAAATTACAGGCAAGCAAGGAGGAACGGCCGTGAGCACCGGGGCTGAATCGACGGAAAAAATCGCGCTTCACATCTGCGCGTTGCTGCCGGAGGCGGAAACCGCGCTTTCGACGCTGCAATGCGCCGTCGCCGCCTCCACGGGTTTCGCCGCCGAGATCTGCGCCGCCCATGTCGGATTCGACGCCCACCATGCGCTCGTGGACGCCGAGGAGTTGGAAATCCAGCAATTGCGGGAGATCTACGAGGGGCCGCCCGAGGTTCGCGCGGCGCGCGTCAAGGCGGTGGTCGATTCCTTCCGCGATTCGGCGCCCGCGGCGCCGCCGATCGCCTGGCGCGACGATGAAGGCGATGTCGCGGCCAATGTCGCTCTCGACACCGCCGCCGCCGATCTGATCGTCGTCAGCCGCCCGGTCCATCTCGACGCCGCCGACGCCTTTCACGCTGCATTGTTCGGCGGCCGGCGGCTGGTTCTGGTCGCGCCGCGCGATGTGGCGGATGGGGAGCGGGTCATCGGCCGTCATATTGTCGTCGGCTGGAAGCCGGGCGCTCCGGCGGAGGAAGCGGCGCGCGCCGCCTTGCCCTGGCTGAAGAAGGCCGAAAAGATCACCGTGCTCTGGGCCGCCAAGCCCGGCGCGGGTTTTTACGAGCCCAGCGCCCGCGAGTTCTTCCAGCGCCTCGGCCTCAACGTCGAGATCGCCCATCTCGCCCGCAGCGCGGGAAGCGTCGGCCACGACCTGCTGAAGGAGGCGGAGCGCCTTGGCGCCGACAGCCTGCTGATCGGCGCCTTCACGCATGGCGCGTGGTGGGAGACGCTTTTCGGCGGCGTCACCCGCGACGTGCTGGGGGAGGCGCGCATCCCCGTCTTCACCATGCGGGCGCATTGAGCCTTGGCGGGCTCTTTCTCCGTCCGTTTTCCATCGTCTGGGCCACGCGTGGCCGGGCGTACCGCTCGCGCTCGGTTCGGCGGTGTTTTTCGGCCTGACCGCGCCGCTGTCGAAACTGCTGCTTGGGCAATTCGATCCCCAGTTGCTCGCCGGCGCGCTTTATCTCGGCGCGGGACTCGGCCTCACCGGCTTTCATCTGGGACGGCGCGCCGTCGGCCTGCCGCCGCCCGAGGCGCCTCTGCGCCGCGCCGATCTGCCGTGGCTCGCGGCGGTGGTGTTTTTCGGCGGGTTGCTGGGGCCCTTGCTGCTGATGACGGGCCTGAACGCGACCGGCGCCGCCAACGCCTCGCTGCTGCTCAATCTCGAAGGCCTGGCGACCATGGCGATCGCCTGGCTGGTCTTTCGCGAGAATCTGGACGCGCGTCTGTTCGCCGGGGCGATGGCCATTCTTGCCGGAGCGGTCGTCCTGTCCTGGCAGGGGCGCGGACTGGCGCTCGACAAAGGCTCGCTGCTGGTCGCCGGCGCCTGTCTCGCCTGGGGGATCGACAATAATCTCACCCGCAGATTGTCCTCGGCCGATCCGGTGTCGATCGCCGCGATCAAGGGGCTGGCGGCCGGCTCGGTCAATGTTTTCGCCGCCCTTGCGCGCGGCGCGGAGGCGCCCGGCCTGGCTTGGTCGAGCGCGGCGGGACTGGTCGGGCTGTTCGGGGTCGGCGTCAGCCTCGTCTTTTACATTCTCGCCCTCCGGCGGCTCGGCGCGGCGCGCACCGGGGCCTATTTCGCGCTCGCGCCCTTCATCGGCGCGCTGGCCTCGCTGGCCCTCCTGCACGAGCAGCCGACCATCCAACTGCTCGTCGCCGGCGCGCTGATGGGCCTCGGCCTGTGGCCCCATCTCGCCGAACGGCACGAACACGACCATGTCCACGAGGAATGGGAGCACGAGCACGTTCATGTCCACGACGAGCACCACCGGCACAGCCATGACGGACCGGTGACCGAGCCGCATTCCCATCCCCACCGCCACCAGCGGCTGGTTCATTCCCATCCCCATTACCCCGATCTGCACCACCGCCATATGCATGGGTGACAGAGCGACACCGATGATCCGCAGCCTGCCCGCCGGCGATCGAGCCTGCGCAGCAAACAAATTGGCGAGGCGTCAGCCGCGCGGCAGGGGCGGGAGGGCGACGATCTCGCGCGAAAACTTGCGCCGCCAATTGGGGCGCTCGCGGTCGGTGCCGGGCAAATTGACGGCGACTTTCTCGCCAAGCAGGTCGTCGACCTGGATCATCGCCAGAACCGAGGGCGTTCTCGCCACAAAGCCATGGATCGCGGCGGCGAAACCTTCGTCGGACTCGAGTGCTTTCCGGCTCGAAGCCCTCGGCCGCGAGCGCGACGCGCAGTCGGGCGAGGTCGGCCGCACGGAGTGCGCGTTCATTTTCCGCGGCTTCCGGCGTCATCAGGCCGAGCGCGGCCTTTTCGTCAATGTCGGCGCCGCGCCGCCAGCCGGCGAGCGTCGGCAAGTCATGGGTCGAGGCGCAGGCCACGGCTTTTTGCGGATAGGCGCCGGGCGGCGCAAAATCTTGCCATAGCGTTCGAACCAGAGCACGCGATAGCTCAGGACATTGGCCGCCGCCATCTTTTCCCGGAAGCCGAGGGGCACGGTGCCGAGATCCTCGCCGACGACGACACAGCGCGCGCGCTGGCTTTCCAGCGCCAGTACGCCGACAAGGTCGCCGAGCGGATAGGACAGATAGGCGCCATGCGAAGCGGGCGCGCCCTCCGGGATGACGAACAGGCGCTCGAGCGCCATGACATGGTCGATGCGCAGCGCGCCGGCGTGACGCATGTTGGCGCGCAGCAATTTGGCGAAAGCCTCGTAACCTCCGCGCGCCATGGCGAGCGGATCGGACGGGGGCAGGCCCCAGATCTGTCCGGCTTCGCAAAAAGCGTCGGGCGGCGCGCCGACCGAGACGCCGCGCAGGTAGAATCCGCTCTCGGCAGAGACCTCGCCGCCGTCCGGCGCCGCCCCGACCGCCAGATCGCGATAGAAGCCGATCGACAGGCCCGCAGCCTGGCCGCGTGCGGCGGCGCGGGCGAGTTGGCGGTCGCACAGCCATTGCTCGAACAGGATCGCGCGAGCGGGAACCTCGTTTCCCCGCGCCTCGGCCTCGAAACGGGCGAAAAGCTGCAATCTTTCGCCGCCTTCGGCGATGAAACATTCGAAATCGCGCTGCGCCGGGTTATCGGGGGCGCGCCGCGCGGCCTCCTCGAAGCGTGAGAAATGCGCGGCGATTTTTTCGGCCTTCAGCGCCCAGACCGCCGGATAATCGACCTCGCCGGTTGCGGCGAGTTTTCTCGCGCGCTTCCGCCCCTCAACGGTGAGGGCGCCCGCCAGGCCGGTGATTTCGCCAAGCGCCTCGAGGTCGAGATAGATCGGATCGAGAAAATCGCGATCGCTCGGATAATAGGGGCTGGCGCGGTCGCGATCGCGCGCGAACAGGGCGTGCAGCGGATTGATCCCGACCGTGGCGTAGCCGGCGCGGCCGGCCGTTTCCGCCAGTTCCGCGAGCGAGGTGAAGTCGCCGATCCCCTGATCGCCTTCGCGGCGCAGGCTGTAAACCTGGGCGGAGACGCCGGACGCGCGGGCGTCGAGCGCCGGCGGCCAGGCGCAGGCGGGCGGCGCGACGATCAGAGCGCAGGACTGGTCGTCGAGAAGTCAGCCTGTATCGCCCGACCGGCAGCGGCGGCAGGGCCGCGAAATGGACAATGAAGGAGGCGCCGTCGCAGGCGCGGCGCTCTTCACGCCGCAATTTGTCGACGTCGAAGGACATCAGCCGGGGCGGGGACAATTCGCCTTCCAGCGCCAGAGTCGCGCCCGCGGCGCCGGCGAGGACAAGCGGCGCCTCGATCGTTGCGCCCTCGCCCGCGACCAAGGCGAAAGGCAGGGCGCGGCGGTCGCGCTCCTTGGCCAGGCGGCGCAGGCTGGCGCGGGCCTCGGCCTGCGTGGCGGCGGGCAGGCCCATGGATTTGAGCAGGGCAGCCTTGGTCGAATCGGGCACGACATGGTGTTTGCCCGCCAGGTCATGCCAGTCCGGGGCGATCCCCGCCGCGCGCGCGAGCGCGTCGAGCGTTTCGGGCGCCGTCGCGCGCGACGCCGGCTCGTCGGCGGTCTCGATCAGGACCAGCGCCGAGCGCGGCGCGACGACGAGGATTTCGCCGCAATCGAAACAGGCGCCGTCGGCGGCGCCGTCTTCGGCAATCGTGTCGAGCGCGCGGCGCCAGAAATGGGTTTCGCGCGGGCTTGGCAGGCGGAAATGCGCTTCCGTCCAGCCGGCGTTGAGGAGCAGGCCGGCGCGCGAGCCATCGGCGGTGAAAAAGGCGGCGAGGAAGCGCCGCTCGTGCTCGCGCCAATGGTCGGGTCCGAGGATTTCGCCGTCGGCGCCCCGCCATTCGACATCGGCGTGGTCGTGGCCATCCTGGAGCGCGCCGGTCAGGAAGCGGTCCTGCCGGAAGGCCGGCGTCGCCTGGCGCAGAGCGGTCAGGGCGCGGGTGAAGGCGATCAGGCGCGGGTCGGCGTCTCGCCCAGTCGAGCCAGGTGGTTTCATTGTCCTGGGCATAGGCGTTGTTGTTGCCGCGCTGGCTCTGGCCGAGCTCCGCGCCCATCGACAGCATCGGCGTCCCGCGCGAGAGCAGCAGCAGGGTCAGCAGATTGCGCTGGTCGCGGCGCCTCGCGGAAAGAACGCCACGTCCGCCGTCTCGCCCTCGGCGCCGTTGTTCCACGAATAGTTGGCGTCCGTTCCGTCGCGGTTGTTCTCGCTGTTGGCCTCGTTGTGCTTGAGCGCGTAGGAGACGAGATCGGCCAGGGTGAATCCGTCATGGGCGGTGATGAAATTCACGCTCCGCGAGGGCGGCTTGTCGGGCGCGAAGAGATCGGACGAGCCGGCGAGGCGGGTGGCGATTTCGCCGATCATGCCCGAATCGCCGCGCCAGAATCTGCGCGCCGCGTCGCGGAAACGATCGTTCCACTCGCCCCACGAAACGGGAAAATGGCCGATCTGATAGCCGCCGGGCCCGATGTCCCAGGGTTCGGCGATGAATTTCAGGTCGCGCAGGTCGGGGTCGTGGCCAATGGCGGCGAAAAGGGGCGCATGGGGGTCGAAACCCTCGGCGCGGCGGCCGAGAGTCGTGGCCAGATCGAGGCGGAAGCCGTCCACGCCGCCGTAAACCGCCCAGGCGCGCAGCGATTCCACGGCGAGGCGCACAACCGCGGGATGGTCGAACCGCAGGATATTGCCGCAGCCGGCGTCATTCACGTAATGCGCGGGGTCGTCGTGGGCGAGCCGGTAGAAGGCCGCATTGTCGAGACCGCGCAGGGAAAGGGTCGGGCCGCGGACGTCGCTTTCGCCACTATGGTTGAGCACCGCGTCGATCAGGACTTCAAAACCGGCCTCCTGCAGGGCGGCGACGCTTTCGCGCACTTCACGCCAGCCGCGCGGCGCGAGGCGCGGCTCCGGCGCGCAAAAGGCGATCGGGTTGTAGCCCCAGTAATTGCCGAGGCCCACCTCGTGCAAATGGCGCTCGTCGACCCAGGCGGCGCAGGGCAAAAGCTCCAGTGTGGTCACGCCAAGCTCTCGCAGATGGGCGAGCGCGGCCGGGTGGGCCAGGCCGGCGAAAGTCCCGCGCAGCTTCTCGGGCGCGGAGTCTAGCCGGCGGGTGAAGCCGCGCACGTGCAATTCGTAAATGACGGTTTCGGACCAGGGGATCCCGCGGCGATGCGGCCGCGCCCGGGGCGGCGCGGCGGCGACGGCCTTGGGCGCGAAAGCTCCGCTGTCGGCGTCGGCGTCGAAAAAGGAATCGTGCAGCCGGATCGGACCGTCGAGCGCCAGGGCGAAGGGATCGAGCAACAGCTTTTTCGGATTGAACCGCAGGCCCTGCTCGGGGCGCCATGGCCCGTGAGCGCGCAGGCCATAGAGCGCGCCGGCGCGCAGGTTCGGCGCGAACCCGTGAAAGACCGGCCCGGTGCGGCCCGGCAGGGCGAGGCGGGCGAGCTCCTGGCGACCGCTCGCGTCGAACAGGCATAATTCGATTTGCTCCGCGGCTTCGGAATAGACGGCTATATTGGCGCCGCCGTCGACGAGGCTCAGGCCGAGCGGCTCGGGCGAGCCGGGAAGGAGCTTTTCCGGGATCAAGCCGGCGCGACCTCGCGATAGAGCGCCGAATAATGCTTGGCGGGGATCGACCAGCCGACATTGGTCTTGAGGCCGTTGATCTGGACCTTCCTCCAGACGTTCCTGCGCGCATAGAGCGCGGCGCAGCGGCGCAGGGCCCCGCCGAGCGCCTCCGCGGTGACGGGGGAGAACTGCAGGCCGGTGGCGCAATTGGCGTGGACCGCCATTTCATTGGCGTCGATCACCGAATCGGCCAGCCCGCCGACCCGCGCCACCACCGGCACGGCGCCGTAACGCATGGCGCAAAGCTGGGTGAGGCCGCAGGGCTCGAAACGCGAGGGCACGAGAATGGCGTCCGCCCCCGCCTGGATCAGATGGGCGAGGGGCTCTTCATAGGCGAAATGAACGGCGATGCGGCCGGGATGATGGCGGGCCGCGTCCTGAAAGACCGCTTCGAGCGCGGGGTCGCCGGTCCCGAGCAGCACGAGCTGGGCGTTGTGTTCGTCGAAGAAATTCAGGCAGGCGAGCAGAAGATCGAGGCCCTTCTGCCAGGACAGGCGGCTGACCACGCCGATCAGCAGGCGGTCCGGCGCATGGGCGAGGCCCATGCGCGCCTGCAGCGCCTTCTTGTTCTCGGCCCGCGCCGCGAGCTTTTTCACGGAAAAGGGCGCGGCGATCATCCGGTCGGTTTCGGGATTCCAGACCTCCGTATCTATGCCGTTGAGCACGCCGGCGAGCTGGCTCCCGCGCGTGCGCAGCAGGCCGTCGAGGCCCATGCCGGAATGGCCCTGCTGGATTTCCTCGGCATAGGTCGGCGAAACGGTGGTGACGCGGTCGGCGAGCTGGAGCCCGGCCTTCAGGAAGCCGACGCCGCCGTAATATTCGACGCCTTCGATCGAAAAGGCCCGGGGCGGCAGGCCGAGCGCGGGAAAGACCGCGGCCGGGAACTGGCCCTGAAAAGCGAGATTGTGGACGGTGATCAGCGAGCCGGGACGCGGCCTGCCGCTGTAATGGAGATAGGCGGCGGTCAGGCCGGCCTGCCAGTCATGGGCGTGCACCACGCGGGGCGTGAACCCTTCGACCAGACCGAGCCCGATCTCCGCGCCGACCTTGGCGAGCGCGGCGAAGCGATAAGCGTTGTCGGCGAAATCGCGGCCGTCGGGACCGGCATAGGGGCCGCCGTCGCGGTCATAAAGGTGGGGCGCGTCGAGCGCGAACAGGTCGAGCCCCCCGGCCTTGCCGGCCAGAACCCGCGCCGGCCCGCCGAGCAGATCGTCGAAAGCGGCGACCGTTTCGGCCTTCTCCAGCGCGGCGAGCACCGGGCGATAGCCGGGGCACAACGTGCGCAACTGGACATGCTCCGCCGCCAGCGCGCCGGGCAGGGCGCCCGCGACATCGGCGAGCCCGCCGGTCTTGACCAGGGGATAGACTTCGGGCGTGACGGAAAGGGCGGTAATCGGCTTCATAAAGAGAGTCTGTCGATCATCGACTGGGTGACGAGGCAGACGCCGTTGGGCGTGCGGCGGAAGCGGGCGGCGTCGAGTTCGGGGTCTTCGCCGATGACGAGACCCGGAGGGATATGCACGCCGTGATCGATGACGACCTTGTTGAGCCGGGCGGACCGTCCGACGTCCACGTCGGGCAGGATCACCGCATGGTCGACCTGGGCGTAGGAATTGACCCGCACCCGGCTGAACAGCAGGGAATTGCGCAGGGTGCCGCCGGAGACGATGCAGCCGCCCGAAACCAGCGACGAAACCGCATGGCCCCGCCGCCCTTCAAGGTCATGGACGAATTTGGCCGGCGCCGTCAGCTCGACATAGGTCCAGATCGGCCAGTTGGTGTCGAACAAGTCCAGCTCCGGCTCGATTCCGGTCAGGTCGATATTGGCCGCCCAATAGGCGTCCACCGTGCCGACATCGCGCCAGTAGGGCCTGATTTCCTGGGTCGAGCGCACACAGGACGACGAGAAATGATGGGCGACCGCCTTGCCGTGCTTCACGATATGGGGGATCAGGTCATTGCCGAAATCGTGGCTGGAATCGGGGTTGGCGGCGTCCTCGCGCAAAAGGTCGAACAGGAATTTCGTCTCGAACACATAAATGCCCATGCTGGCGAGGCAGCGGTCTGGCTTGCCGGGCATCGCCGGCGGGTCTTTCGGCTTTTCCAGGAAGGAGATGATGCGGTTGGTCTTGTCGACCCCCATCACGCCGAAGCCCTTGGCCTCCTCGCGCGAGACCTCGAGGCAGCCGACAGTGACGTCGGCGCCCTGGTCCACATGCTGCTGGAGCATGCGCTCGTAATCCATTTTGTAGATATGGTCGCCGGCGAGGATGATGATGAATTTCGGATCGTAGTCGAGAATGATGTCGCCGTTCTGATAGACGGCGTCCGCGGTGCCGACATACCACATATTTTCCGAAATGCGCTGCGAGGCCGGCAACAGGTCGAAGCTCTCGTTGCGCTCGGGACGCAGAAAAGTCCAGGCGCGCTGGAGGTGGCGGATCAGGCTGTGGGCCTTGTACTGGGTCGCGACCGCGATGCGGCGGATGCCCGAATTAAGGGCGTTGGACAGAGCGAAATCGACGATGCGGGACTTGCCGCCGAAATAGACGGCCGGCTTGGCGCGGCGGTCGGTCAGCTCCATCAGGCGCGAGCCGCGCCCGCCGGCCAGCACATAGGCGAGCGCGTGACGGGAGAGCGGGGCGCCATGCGCCGGGGGTTTGGACAGCGGAACGGTGAAGGATTTCGTCATCGGGCGTTGCCTCCAGCGCCGTTCAAGGCGCTCCTTTTTTATCATAAGCCGGGCGGGTCGGGCCCGCCTCGTTCTGGATCAAACCTCCGGTCAGTGCTCCGGCTCCCACAGCAGGTAGAGGGCGCCGAGCGGCGGGACCATCATCCTGGCCGAGGCGGGCCGTCCGCCCCAGGGCTCGGGATTCGCGTGAACCGCGCCGAAATTGCCGAGGCCCGAGCCGCCATAATCGTGCGAATCGGTGTTGAGGATTTCACGCCAGCGGCCAGGCGCGGGCAGGGGAAGTCGATAATCGCCGCGGGGAACCGGGGTGAAATTGATCACGATGGCGATGGGCGGATCTTCCGGCCCGCCGCGCCGCAGCCAGGCGACGATGGAATTGTCCGCATCGTCCGCCACCAGCCATTCGAAGCCCTCCCCCTCGCAATCGCGGGCGTGGAGCGCCGCTTGGGTCCGGTAAAGACTGTTGAGGTCGCGCACCACACGGCTCAGGCCGGCGTGGGGCCAGAACTCCAACAGACGCCAGTCGAGCGAATGGGCCTCGCTCCATTCCCCGGTCTGGCCGAACTCCTGTCCCATGAACAGCAGCTTCTTGCCTGGTTGCGCCCACATGAAAGCGTAATAGGCGCGGGCGTTGGCGAATTTCCGCCATTCGTCGCCGGGCATCTTGCCGATGATCGAGCCCTTGCCGTGCACCACCTCGTCGTGGGAAATCGGCAGGACGAAATTCTCCGAGAAGGCGTAGAGCAGGCCGAAGGTAAGCTGGTTGTGGCTCCAGCGGCGATAGACCGGATCCTGCGAAATATAGCGCAGGGTGTCGTTCATCCAGCCCATGTTCCACTTGAAGCCGAAGCCCAGCCCCCCGGCGTGGACGGGGTGGGACACGCCCGGCCAGGCGGTCGATTCCTCCGCGATCATCAGCGCCCCGGGATAGCGCTCGTAGACGAGACTGTTGACCCTTTGCAGGAAGGCGATGGCTTCGAGATTTTCATTGCCGCCATATTGGTTCGGCGACCATTCGCCGTCGCGGCGGGAATAATCGAGGTAGATCATGGAGGCAACGGCGTCCACGCGCAACCCGTCGATATGGAACTGCTCGAACCAGTAAAGCGCGTTCACGGCGAGGAAATTGGCGACCTCGCGGCGGCCGAAATCGTAGATCGCGGTGTTCCAGTCCGGGTGGAAGCCGCGGCGCGGATCGGCGTGTTCATAAAGCGGCTCGCCGTCGAACCAGGCGAGGCCATGTTCGTCGGTGGGAAAATGCGCCGGAACCCAGTCGAGGATCACGCCCAGCCCTTCGCGGTGGGCGCGATCGACGAATCGCTTGAAGCCCTCGGGGTCGCCGAACCGCGATGACGGCGCGAACAGGCCGATCGGCTGGTAGCCCCAGGAGGCGTCGAGCGGATGTTCGGAAACAGGGAGCAGTTCGAGATGGGTGAAACCCTGGTCGCGGGCGTAGGGGATCAGGCTGTCGGCCAGTTCGTCATAGGTCAGGAAGCGATCGCCTTCGCCCCGCCGCCATGAGCCGAGGTGGACCTCGTAGATCGACATCGCGGCGCGGCGCGGGTCTTTTTGCGCCCGCGCGGCGAGATGTTCGGCGTCGCTCCAGGCGAATTTTTCCGTGCGCGGCACGGCGGAGGCCGACATCGGCCGCAACTGCGCCTGCTGGCCGAAAGGATCGGCCTTGAGCGGCATGAGGTCGCCGGAGGCCGAGAGAATTTCATATTTGTATAGCGCGCCGGGGCCGAGTTCGGGGACGAAGATTTCCCACAACCCGCTGTCCACGCGCTTGCGCATCGGATTTCGCCGGCCGTCCCAGGCGTTGAAGTCGCCGACCACGGAGACCCGGCTCGCGTGAGGCGCCCAGACCGAGAAATGCACGCCCTCGACGCCCTGATGGGTCAGGACATGGGAGCCGAGCCGGCGGTAAAGCTCCAGATGCGCGCCCTCGACCAGCAGATGGTCGTCCATCTCGCCGAGGATCGGGCCGAAACGATAGGGATCGTCCCAGTCCCATGCGCCGCCTTCGCTTTCGGCGGCGAGACGATAAGCGGCGAAGGCCGGCTTGTCAGGGCAGAAACCCTCGAAAAAGCCGTTCGCGCCGCGCGATTCGAGCGGAAAGCGCAGGCCGTCCGCGAAATGGGCGAAAAGATTCGTCGCTCCCGGCGCGAAGGCGCGGACCAGGACGCCGCCGCCGCTTTCGTGTGGCCCGAGCACGGCGAAGGGGTTGGGATGCCGACCGGAGACGATTTTCTCGACGTCGGCGTCGCTCGCGCGATCCATTTTCTGTGTCATGGCGTGCGGACCGGAACGTTCCAGACGTCCTCGGCATATTCCGCGATCGTCCGGTCCGAGGAGAACCAGCCGGTGCGGGCGGTGTTGAGGATCGCGGAACGCCACCACGACTTGCGGTCGCGCCAGCGCCTGGCGACGTTCATCTGCGTCGTCACATAGGAGTCGAAATCGGCCGTCACGAGGAAATAATCGTGATAGGTCAGCATGTCGACCAGCGGCGCGTACCGGTGTCGGTCGTCGGGCGAGAAGGCGCCGTCCTGGATCAATTCCAGCACCTCGCGCAGCATCGGCGAGTGATTGATCGTCTCGCGCGCGTCGATGCCGTGGGCGCGCCGCGCGGCCACCTCCTCGGCGGTGAGGCCGAAGATGAAAATATTGTCGTCGCCGACGCGCTCCTTGATCTCGACATTGGCGCCGTCGAGCGTGCCGATGGTCAGGGCGCCGTTGAGCGCCATTTTCATGTTGCCGGTGCCCGAAGCCTCCATGCCCGCGGTCGAAATCTGTTCCGAAAGGTCGGCGGCGGGAATGATCGCCTCGGCCATGCTGACGTTGTAATTGGGCAGGAACACCACTTTCAGCAGGTCGCGCACCGTGGGGTCGTTGTTGACCACGCGCGCCACGTCATTGGCCAGCTTGATGATGAGCTTCGCCATGTAATAGCTCGCGGCGGCCTTGCCGGCGAAGATCTTCACCCGCGGCACGCAATCGCGCATGGGATAGGCGCGGATTTCGTTATATTGGGCGATGGTCTGGAGAATATTGAGCAATTGCCGCTTGTATTCGTGGATGCGCTTGATCTGGACGTCGAAGATCGCATTGGGATCGACCTTGATCATCATCCGGTCGGCGATGAGGCCGGCGAGCGCCGTCTTGTTGGCGAGCCGGGCGGCGGCGTAGCGCGCCTGGAAATCGAGATCGGTCGCCAGCGGCTCCAGCGCCTTGAGCGCCTCGGGATGGTCGTAGAAATCCCTGCCTATGTTTTCGGTCAGCAGCTTCGTCAGATGCGGGTTGGCCTCGATCAGCCAGCGGCGGAAGGTGATGCCGTTGGTCTTGTTGACGATGCGGTCGGGAAAAATCTCGTGGAACTCGCGGAACACCGTCTCCTTGACCAGTTCCGTATGGAGCGCGGAGACGCCGTTGACCTTGTGCGAGCCGAGAAAGGCGAGATGGCCCATGCGGACATTGCGGCCGCCATGCTCGTCGATCAGCGACAGGGCGGAGAGCTTGCCGGAATCGTCCATGCCTTCGGCGCGCAAGCGGTCGAGGTGCTTGGCGTTGATGAGATAGAGGATCTGCATGTGGCGCGGCAGCAGACGCTCCATCAGCGCGGCCGGCCAGGTTTCGAGCGCCTCGGGCAGGAGTGTGTGGTTGGTGTAGGAGAAGGTCGCCTGGGTGATCTCCCAGGCGCGGTCCCAGGGCACCAGATGGATATCCACCAGGATGCGCATCAGCTCGACCACGGCGATGGCCGGATGGGTGTCGTTGAGCTGGATCGCGACCTTCTCGTGCAGCGACTCGATGCCGCCGTTTTGTTGGAGATGGCGGCGAATGAGATCCTGGAGCGAGGCCGAGGCGAAGAAATATTCCTGCTTGAACCGCAATTCCTGGCCGGCCGGGGTGGAATCGGCCGGATAGAGGATTTTGGAGATCGATTCCGCATGCACCTGGTCGGCCAGGGCGCCGACATAATCGCCGGCGTTGAAGGCGTCGAGCCGCATGGGGTCCGGCGCGCGCGCCGACCACAGCCTCAAGGTGTTGACGAAATTGTTGTTCTCGGTGCGGCTCCAGCCGACGATCGGAATGTCGTAGGCGACCGCGACCACCGTCTCGCCGGGGCGCCAGATCCGCGCGGACGAGCCGGGATCGCGCGGCGCCGCGCCGACGTCGCCGCCGAAGCCGATATTGTAATTGACCTCGGGGCGGGGGAATTCCCATGGATTGCCGAAAGCCAGCCAGTCCTCGGGATATTCGTGCTGCCAGCCGTCGGTGATGGTCTGGCGGAACAGGCCGTTGTCGTAACGGATGCCATAGCCGTGGGCGGCGATGGAAAGCGTCGCCATGCTCTCCATGAAACAGGCGGCGAGGCGCCCCAGGCCGCCATTGCCGAGGGCGGCGTCGGGCTCGACCTGCCGCAACTTGTCGAGGTCGATGTCGAGACCGGCGAGCGCCGCGCGCATCGGCTCGACCAGGCCGAGATTGGTGAGCGAGTCGATCAGCAGGCGGCCGATCAGAAACTCCAGCGACAGATAATAGACCCGGCGGCGGTTTTCCCGGTAGGCGACGCGCACCGAACGCATCCAGTCGTTGACGATGCGGTCGCGGGTGGCCAGCGCCACGGCGACGAACCAGTCGCGCTCGCTCGCCGTGTTGCGGTCCTTGCCGACGGAATAGCAAAGCTTTTCCAGCACCGCTTCGCGCAGTTGCGCGATCTGCTGCGCCGGATCGACGGCGCGAGCGTGTTCTTCTATTTCCGTCGCCAGATCTGGAATGGCGGCGGCGGGCGGGGCAAGTTCGTTCATTTCGGGCGGTTCCATCTGTCGGCGCGCCGAACGCGCCTTTCCTTGTCCCAGCTTAAACGGCGTAGGCGCCTCAGATCAATCGTCGAACACGACTAAAGACCGAGAATGTTCGAATATGCGAAAGGCGGCGCCGCTCGCGCGGAGCCGCCCGACGCTGGTGATCCGCCAGAGACTCAGCGGCAGACGCGCACGCCGCGACGATAATAACAACGCACGGCTGGACGATGGACGACCGCCGCGCCGCGCGGACCCGCGCAGCCCGCGCGATAGACGCCCCGCGCGCAGACGACGGCGTTGGCCGCCGGGATTTCGGCGGCGAACATGGCAAAGGCCAACAGGCCGAGAAGCAGTTTTTTCATGAGCAAATCCCTTTTTGCCGCGCTCCGCTCCCGCAAGCCTGAAAGCCGAGACCCGGACAGGTTATCACCGCGCGGCGGCGAAAAGGAGGGTGGAAAAATAAATTTCGCGGCGCGGGCGTGGTTTCGTTTGACGGTCGGGCCGCGGACGCTCAGCGCATGAACCAGCGCACGGTTTCAAACAAGGCGATGACAATTCCGACCGCGAGCGCGGCCGAAGCCGCGCGCCACAGCCACAGGCGCTGGACGTCGGAGACGCGGTCGCCGAAAACGCGCGGGGCGATATAAAGAAGGATCGCCACGAGGGCGAGAATCCGCATCGTCTGGTCCATGACATCCGTTCCGGCCGGGGCGACGCCGACTATGCGCCGCGCGGCGCCGCTTGTCCACGCGCCGCGGAATGCGGCCGGCGCGGCTTCGTCTCGCGGCCGGCTTTCTGCTATGGGCGGAGCGCGCCGTTTCGGGGAGCAGACATGCCGCTTGAAATCATATCGCTCGAAGGATCGCCCGACGGGCCGCCGCCGCCCCGCCTTTGGGCGTTCGTCTGGCATTTCGTGCGCCAGATCAAGGGCCTGCTCATGGTTCTTCTCGTGCTGGAAGCCTGCGTCGCCGCCGGCGCGACGATGATTCCGGTGATGGTCGGCTGGCTGGTCAACGACGTCAATGCGTCGCAGGCGTCCCGCGACGTGCTGAGCCATCCCTTGGCTGTGGCGCGCCGCCGTCCCGATCCTGATCGGCTGGGGCGGCTGCATGGCGCTGCTGTGGTGGATTTACGATCACCAATATACCGCGCGGTTCAACAATCTGATCCGCTACCAGCTCGCGGGCTATACGCTCGGCCATTCCATGGCCTATTTCACCCATGATTTCGCCGGGCGGCTCGCCAACAAGGTGGTGGACGGCGGCGCGGCCCTGCGCGACCCTTTGCGCAGCACGATGAGCGCCATCTGGTATTGCGGCTTTTTTGTCTTCGCCTCGGTCGTCGCCATGATGCGCTTCGACGTCTGGCTGGCGGCGCCGACCTTGATCTGGCTTGCGGCCTTCATCGCCTCGCTGGTCTATTTCGTGCCGCGCGTGCGCGCGCTCCAACTCGCCCATGCGCGCCATCACACCGAGCTGGTCGGCCATGTCAACGACGTCTTCGCCAATATCGGCCTGGTGAAGCTGTTTGGCCGAGAGCGCGACGAAATGGCCGCCAATCTCGCCGAACTGGAGCGCCACAGCGGCAGTTTCCGCGCCGCCCTGCACAAGATCTGGCTGATGGGCGTCAGCCATACCGCGATGAACGTCGCCTTGCTGGTCGGCTCGCCGGCGTTGGCTCTGGCGCAATGGCAGGCGGGCCGGATTTCCTCGGGCGTCGCGGTGATGGTCGTCCCGATGGCCTGGCAGATGGTGAACATGTCGGGCTGGATCCGCAACGAAGTCACATCGGTTTTCGAGACCCTGGCGCGGGTCGAGGAGTGCATGGAGACCATCGCGCAGCCCTATGCCGTGGTGGACGCGCCCGGGGCGGGCGAGCTGGCGGTCGGGCGCAGCGGCGCAAAAGTCGAGTTCCGCGATATCGCCTTCCACTATGGCCAGCGCCGGGCTATGGGGAACAGCGGCGTGATCGAGCGGCTCAACCTCGTCATCCCGGCGGGCCAGAAGGTTGGCCTGATCGGCCGCAGCGGCGCGGGAAAAAGCACGCTGGTCAATCTGCTGCTGCGCTTCTACGACCTCGAATCGGGCGTAATCCGCATCGACGGGCAGGACATTTCAAAGGTCACGCAGCAGAGCCTGCGCCGCCATATCGCCGTGGTGACCCAGGACAACACCCTTTTGCACCGGACCATCGCCGAGAACATCCGCTATGGACGCCCGGAGGCTAGCGACGCGGAAATGTTCGACGCCGCGCGGCGCGCCCACGCCCATGACTTCATCCTCGCCCTGCGCGACAGCCACGCCGCCGCGTATGCCGCGCAGGTGGGGGAGCGGGGGGTGAAACTATCGGGCGGCCAGCGCCAGCGCATCGCCATCGCCCGGGTGATTCTGGAAGGCGCGCCAATCCTGGTGCTGGACGAGGCGACCAGCGCGCTCGACAGCGAGGTCGAGGCGGCGATCCAGGAGGAAATGACCCAGCTGATGGAAGGCCGCACCACCATCGCCATCGCCCACCGCCTCTCGACCATCGCCCATATGGACCGGCTGATCGTCCTCGACAGCGGCCGGATCGTCGAGGACGGTCGTCATGACGAGCTTCTCGCGCGCGACGGCGTCTACGCCCGCCTGTGGCGGCGCCAGAGCGGCGGCTTTCTGGGCGCGGAGACCGATTGAAGCCGGACCGCGGGGCGTCGCGAGGCTTGCCAAGCGTTGCGCCGATTGGCATAAGCTGGTCCCTGCGCGGGTGTAGCTCAATGGTAGAGCAGCAGCCTTCCAAGCTGAATACGAGGGTTCGATTCCCTTCACCCGCTCCATCCTTCCGATCGGCGAAAGACGCGATTTTTTCTTGACGGGTCCTGGCCGGCAAACCATCGTGCTCGCGCCGAGTTCGGAGTACCGCTCCATGCTGTTCCTGAGAGTTCTCGCGCTGCTTCTGGCGGCGCAGACCGCCGCCTGGGCCGGCGACGACGCCAAAGTCGCGCTCGGACGCAAATTGATCGCCGACATCGGCTGCAACGGGGCCTGCCACCGAAGCAGCGCCGCCGATGGCGACGCCTTGAGCCTTTACACCCGCCCAAACCGCAAGATTGCGAGTTTTTCGCAGCTGCAAAGCCAGGTCGGGCGTTGCGCCGCCGGCGCCGGCGCCGCTGTTTCGTCCGCAGACATCGACGCCATGGCCGCCGCGCTCAACCACGATTTCTACAAATTCCAGCGATGATCGGCTGGCGGTCCCTCGGAAGCGCCCGCGCCCCCGCCATTCGGCGTGAAAGGTGAGAACGATGAAATTCCTGTGCAAACTCGTCGCTCCGGCTTTGTTCCTCGCCGCCGCCGCGCCCGCCTTCGCCCAGACCGGAACGATCCGGATCGAGAACCCCTGGTCGCGGGCCACGCCGCCCGGCGCGGCCAACGGCGCCGTTTATCTCATTGTCGAAAACGCTTCGAGCGCCGAGGACCGGCTGACCGGCGCGTCGTCGACTCTTTCGGCCCGGACCGAAATCCATCAGATGGATATGGCGAACGGGATCATGAAAATGCGGGCGGTCGCGAACGGTCTCGCCGTTCCCGCCCATGGCTCGGTCGCGCTCAAGCCCGGCGGCTATCATGTCATGCTGATCGGCCTGAAAAAGCCGCTGAAGGCCGGCGAGGCCGTGGCCCTGATGCTGGATTTCGCCAGGGCCGGCAAGATCGAGGTCTCGGCGCCGGTCATGGACATGACCTCGACCGGGCCAAAAATGGACGGCATGAAAACGCCTTGACGCGAAAGCGTCGCGGCCGGGGCGCGCGACTTGCAGGCCGCGCGTTTACCGGAATCGTCATTCTTTGCCTTTAGGCTCGGTTTGGCTAGGAGCCCGCCATGAGCAAACAGAAACCATCCGAACCCGAGGAAAGCCCGCAACCGGCCGTGGACGCCGCCGGGCCTTCGGTGGCGCAGGCTCTTCACGCCGTCCAGAAGGCGATGGAAGATCTGGCGGCCTTGCTGGGCGCCGATCCGGCGGCGACAGTGCAGGCCCTGAAGGATGCGGGACGGGCGGCGACGGACAATCTCGCAGGACTGGCCGACGACGCCCGCGACATCGGCGAGGCCGGTCTCGAAGAACTTTCGGATTCGATGCGGCGTAATCCCTTGCCCTGGCTGGCGGCGGCGCTCGGCCTCGGCCTCATCCTTGGGCTGTGGCGCAACCGGGGGCGCGGCGCATGAGCGGCGTCTTCTCGGCCCTTGGCGTGGAGACCGCCTTGCTTTCCCGCCGTTTCCGGCTTTTCGCCCTTGGCGCGCTGGTTGGGACGGTTCTGGTGCTGCTCGCCGTCGGCTTCATGGCCTTCGCCGCCTATCTCGCTTTGCTGGCCGTTCTCGCGCCCTGGCAGGCGGCGCTGATCGTCGGCGCCGGCGCGCTGGCTTTCGGCGGGCTGCTTCTTCTCGTCGCGATGAAGTCGCTCAATCGCGCGGCGGACCAGATTCAGGACGCGGTCAAGAGCAACGTCCTGGTTCGGGCCGCGCCGATCGCGGCGCGTCTCGCCATTCGCAGCCCTCGCCTGATCGCTGGGGTCGCGGCCCTTGTGGCGTCGGTCATCGCTTTGGTCCGCGCACTGGGCGGGCGACCGAAAAAGGCCGAGAGCTAGTGGCTCGAATATGACGTCGCGCGCCAGAAACCGCACTGGTTCGGGGGCCGATGCCGGCCCCAACCCGCTTTGACCCCACCGGCGCGAACATCTCGTCACGAATCCTGTTTTGCCGTTCCGGTCCGGGCGTTGCCCGATTATTGCAAGCTATGTTGACGGCAAGCTGATCCGTGCGCCTTGACCGCACGGCGTGAACGATTTTTACCGCCATCCATTGTTTTTTGCCCGCAACGCAAAAGACGGATCGACGTTGTTCTCCCGGCGCGGGCATCGTTCCAAGACCTTGCCGCCGCGGACAATTCACCCCGAGAAACTCATCAGAATATTCGGTGTTCTCGCCCTGGCGCGCCACGGACGCCGCCACGCGTCAGAAGGAGATCTTCAACCCGCCGGAGCCGACGAAATCGTCGCCGCCGGACTGACCGAGCGTTTGCGAGACACTGGCGATCAGCGCGACGCCGTTGGTGAGATTCATGCTGGCGCCGGCAGCCAGCCGCGCGAAGACGCGGTTCGGCTCGCCGATCGCGTTCCAGCTGTTGACGATGATCGGCGCCGAAACGGCGCTGTACTGGATGATGCGCCCCGACCCTTCCAGATTGTCTTCCGCCGTCACGTTGAAGAAAGCGTCGATCGGACCGCCTGCCGTGTCGAAACGATAGCGCAGCTGCGCGCCAGCCGCGCCGAGCAAAGCATCGGCGTTCTGGGACTTGACGTTGAGGGCCAGCGCGGGATCGCCCAATTCCGCATAGCCGTCCAGATGAGCGCTCGCATAGGTAAGGCTGATGATGGGGCCGACGCGCCAGCCTGACGCCACGTCGAACAGATAGCCTGTCTTGCCGGCCGCGCCGAAGGTCGTTCCATTCGGGCTGGCGGTCAGAGTGCTGACCACGCCGGGCCGCGACAGGGAGTAATTCAGCCAGCCGAACGACACCAGCCCCTGGGCGAAGAAAGCCCCCTTGTCATAGGCGCCGTAGAGGCCGAGTTGACTGGAATCGGCTTTCTGGCTGCCGGCGCCTTGGTCGAGCGTCACTTGCGGCGCCGAATAATTATAGGCCGCGCCGACCAGCGCTTCGGGCGTCAGGCGATATTCGAGGCCGAAGACGCCGCCGACCGCGTCCCAGTCATAACCGAACGTGTCGCTGGTCGACGAACGCGTTCCGACGGCGCCATTGGCCTGCATGAAGACGGACCAGGGATTTTGCGGCGCGCCGGCTTGCGGGCTGGCGTCGGCCATGAAACCGGGCGCCGGCTGCATGGCTGCGGCGTTGAACAGGTCGAGCCGGCCGAACAGGGTTGCGGCGAAGGTTTCGGCGGCGCCGAGACCGAGCTGCGCCGTCGGCGCGAAAGTCTCCGGCGCGTCGAGCCGGTTGGCGATGTAATCCGCGATGATCGCCATGCCCGCCGAGGTCGGATGGATGCCGTCGACATAGAACAGGTACTGACTCTGAATCGACGGACTGAGAATGCAGTTGTTCACGCCGACGACAGCGCAGGAGCCCGCGCTCTTCAGTCCGTAAAGCGCAGGATCGGCAGCGATCTCCCGTTCGATCAGGCCGAGATTGACATATTCGACGCGCACGCCGCTCGCGGCGACCGGGGCGAGCGCCCGCTCCATCAGGCTGTTGTATGTCTTGCTATAGGCGGCGCCGACCGGCGCGTTTGGAGCGTTGGCGGGCGTGAAGGCTTCCGGCAGTAGCGCCACATTGCCGACGGTGAAGACCATGGTGCGCGCGCCGTCGGCGACGAGGGCATGTATGCCCAGCATGGCCCAATAGGCGGAGGTTTGCGCGGCGGCGGCGACGCCGGCCATCGTGCCGCCGTTCTGGTAGTACGAGCGCGCGTCGTTGCCGCCGATGTTCACGGTGACGAGAGCACTGGCGGGGATCCGCGTTCCCGGCGGCAGGAGGACGCTCCACTCATAGGCGAAGCCGGGCAGTCCCGGAAATTCGTTGGTCAACCCAGTCTGCGCGCCGCCGAGGGCGAAGTTGTATTGCCGGATATCGTAAATGGCGGAGAGCGTGTCGACGTAATTGGTTCCGCCGCTGAAACGGCCCGTGGGATAGGTGAAGTTCAGCGTCGGGAGTACATTGTTCGCGTAATACGGTATCGTCGCCATGATCTGCTGAATATTGCCGATATCGGCATAGGAATCGCCGAAAGCGAGGATCGAGGAGAATAGCCTTGGGCCGAGCGGAGGCGCCTGTTGAGCGTCAGCCGGGCGCGCGGCGAGCAAAGCCGGCAGGGCCAAAGCGCAGAGCAGGAGAGCCCCGACATTGCGGTTGGAACGAATGCGCGCCGCGCCGCGACCACAAAACTCCAGCATCTGTTTCCCGCCCTGTCGCAAGAGAAAGGCATAAAAGGCCGCGCTTATGCTTGTGCGCCGCGGCAAAGTCGCCGGTTCATCCGGCGCGAACCGGATTCCAGCTTCGCCGGCGCTCAAGTTTCCCGATGTTGGCGATTCCGGCAAGCCTGTTGAACCGCGACCTTGATCCGCAGGACAGCGATAAAGTTGCCCAAACGTAAGCTTTCTAACGGGTTACGCTGACGGGCGCTGGATCGAAAAGTAAAAAAATTATGAACCCGTTGCACAAACAACACATTCCGGGTCCTTCCCCGGCCGCCGGAATCCACGCCGGCCTTCAGAAAGGCGCATGGACGCGCGCGCCGGCGCTTGCGTTTCACTGAGCCATCCGCTTGAACGCCTTCCCTTGAGCGGATCTCAAACGCCCGTGATCTCCGTTCCGGCCATGCGCCCCGCTTCGGACGGTGACGCTTCCAGCCCATCGGATCCATCCGCCGCGGGCTGGAAAGCTTCGGATTTTCTCACCGCCATCCCGCGCGGCTGGAAAACGCGCGGGCGAGGGCGCAAAAACCCTCGACATCGATTTCCTCCGCGCGCTGCGTCGGTTCGATCCCGGCTTCTTCGAGCAAGGCCGTCGGATCGGCGTTTCCTGGCAGGCTTTTGAGCGCCTGGCGCAGCATCTTGCGCCTCTGGCCGAAGGCGGCGAGCGTCACAGTTTCGAGCGCCTTGACTTCGCACGCGATCGGCGCCGGGCGAGGTTTCAATTCAACCACGCTGGAGGTGATTTTCGGGGGCGGAGTAAAGGCGGAAGGCGGCACGTCGAACAGGATGCGGGTCGCGCAGCGCCAGTTGGCGAGCACGCCGAGGCGGCCGTAAGCGGCGCGCTCGCGCGGCGTCGCCACGATCCTTTCCGCGACCTCGCGCTGGAACATCAGCACCAGCCGATCATAGAACGGCGGCCAGGGATCGAGCGTCAGCCAGGTCGTCAGCAGTTGAGTGCCGATATTATAGGGCAGGTTGGCGCAGATGCGGATCGGGCCTTCCGCGGCCCGCTCGGCGACGAAGGCGGGATAATCCAGCGCCAGAGCGTCGCCGGGGAAAATGTCCAGCCGGCCGGGAAAGGCTTGCGCGATTTCCTCCAGCGCCGCAAGGCAACGGTCGTCGCGTTCGACCGCGATCACCTTTTTCGCGCTGTGAGCGAGCAAGGCGCGGGTGAGGCCGCCGGGGCCGGGGCCGATCTCCAGAACGGTCGCCTCCTCCAGCGGGCCGGCGGCGCGGGCGATTTTTCCGGTGAGATTGAGGTCGAACAGGAAATTCTGGCCGAGCGATTTTTTCGCGCTCAGCCCGTGCCGGGCCACGACCTCGCGCAGCGGCGGCAGATGATCGCTCATGCGCGGGCGGCGTTCATGCGCGCCTTGGCCATGCGCGCCTTGGCCATGCGCGCGGCCAGCGCCGTCGCCTCGGCGAGGCTGGTTTCGCTGGCCTGTCCGGTTCCGGCGATGGAAAAGGCCGTGCCGTGGTCCGGCGAGGTGCGGATGAAGGGCAGGCCGAGGGTGACATTGACCCCGCTGTCGAAGGCGAGCGTCTTGATCGGGATCAGCGCCTGATCGTGATAGGCGCAGATCGCGACGTCGTAGGTTTTCCGCGCGGCGGCGTGGAACATCGTGTCGGCGGGAAGGGGGCCGCGAACGTCAAACCCTCGCGCGGAAAGGCGCGCCACCGCCGGCGCGATGATGTCGATGTCCTCCCGGCCGATCGTCCCGTCCTCGCCGGCGTGGGGATTGAGGCCGGCGAAAACCAGCCGCGGCCGGTCAAGGCCGAAATCGCGCCGAAAAGCCTCGGCGACGATCTCGCCGATTTCGACCAGATCGTCGGTCTTGAGCAAGGTGGGAACCCGCGCCAGCGGGACATGGATGGTCGCGGGAACCACCGCCAGCTCGCGCGACCACAACAGCATCACCGGCCGCGCCGGCCGCGCGTACAGCTTGCGCGCCAGTTCGCCGAGATATTCGGTGTGGCCGGGGTGGGCGAAACCGGCGCGGTAGAGCACGGATTTGGCGATCGGATTGGTGACGACGCCCGCCGCGCGGCCGGCGTGAACCAATTCGACGGCGCGCGCGATCGATTCGATCGTGGCCGCCGCGTCGCCCGGGTCCGGCCGCCCCGGCTCACCCCGCGCATGGGCGCTCAGGGCGACCACAGGCAAGGCGGAAGGAAAGGTTTTCTTCGCCTCTTCAGGCTCGGTTTCGGCGATCTCGACCGCGAGCCCGAGCTGGCGGGCGCGGCGGCGCAGGAGATCGGGATCGGCCAGGACGAAAAAGGCTTCGTCCCGGTCGCGGGCGCGGCGGTAGAGCGCGAGTGTGACGTCCGGCCCGATCCCGGAAGGATCCCCCTGGGTAAGGCAAAGGGGGCGCGGGACTCGCGCTCATTTACCCGTCTTGACGATCACGGCGTGGCTGCGCAGTTCGGCGTAAAGCGCCTGGGCCTCCTTATCGACGATGCGCTCCATGACCTTGTCGCGCGCCTCGTCGCGCTGCGCGCTGGTGGCGGCGGCCTTTCGCTCGCAGACCGCGACCGAGGCGATTCCGGTGCTGTCGCGGCTCGGCGGCGTGAGATGGCCGATCGGCGTCTTGTCCAGTATCGCAGACAATTGGTCGCCGAGCTGCGACGAGGTCCGCGTGATCGGATCGCGGACGACGAACTCGCTGGCTGCGGAAGCGATTTTCGCGCCCTCGTCGCAACTGGTGAACCGGGCGCTCAGGGCTTGCATCTTCTTGATGGCCGCCTGCAGGCCCGCCACGCCCGCCGAGGGCGGCACGATCAGGACCACCTGCCGAAGGGTGTAGGTTCTTTCCTTCGAGATCGATTTGTCGCGCGCCAGCTCGGCGTCGATGTCCTCGCGGCTCACCTCGACGGCGCGGTTGCGCGCGCGCGCATAGAGGTTGAACCCCTCGTGGATGCCGAAGAAATTCTCCACATGTTTGGGCTCGATATGGGCGGCGGCGATCCTTTGCTGGAGCTGCGCGTCCGACATGTGAGCCTTTTCCGCGTAATAATGAACGGCCGGGCCCAATTGGTTCGACGGGAGGTGAATATTGTACTTGTTGATTTCGCCGGCCTTCACCCGCGATTCGATCAGGCTTTCGAGCGCCGCCGAGGGCGAGGACGGCTGGCCGATGGCCCGCAGCAGCTTGGCGCGTTCCGCCACATCGTAGGTCGTGACCGGATCGCCGTTGATGCTGGCGACGATCGCCTGCGCGCGCGCGCGCCAAACCGGAGCGAGCGCCGCCAGGACCAGCAGGCCGAGAGCGAAGGCCCGCGCCGAGCCGGTGAGTATGTTTCTGTGCCGCAATGCCATGTCCTTGATCCGTGACAGCCTCACCCCCGACGCCGCGCGTCGCCGCCAGCGACTCGAAGGATTTTCACGCCATTTCGTTTTTGCGGGTTGCCAGGCAATCCTGCAGAAACCGTATTAGACGCATAAGGCCCGGCAGGGCAAGACGCCGCGCCGCCGCCGGATCGACGCCACGCCGCGCCGGGGGCGCGCCGCAATCAATCGTTGTAGCGGACGCCGTCCTGGATCTGGCTGGGCGTAACTTTGATCGGCGACCTCAGTTGGCCAAGCGTGCGCAGGTCGATCGTCACCAGCACCGTCTGGTTGCGAACATAGACCGGCGGATTTCCGACAAGGTCCGAAATCGTGTTGGTGTAATTCAACGTCACCTTGGCGCAGTCGTCGGCATAGCCGCCGCCAAGCCCCCAGGTCGCGGGCGAGAACAGCGGCTGCGGCGTGGGGAGGAAAGCCGGATAATAATAATGCCGGCTTAGGTCGAAATTGACGTTGCCGGAAACGAAATAATGCTCCGTGACGTCATATTTCGTTGTGAACAACAGTCCGTCACGCCGGTAGATATAACCGATCAGGGGCTGCTGTTCGTAATCGGCGAACTGGGTGGCTGAAATCCAGCGGGCCGTAATGGGCGTGCGCCGCGATGTCGAGCCTGGCGAGCGCCCAGGTCGCCTCGTCGAATTGCGCCTTGGCGATGAAGCTGTAATTGCCGTTTGGCACATAGGAAACGCGCGCCACATAATTGGACAGCGGCGTGTTGAGGCCCGATTCCAGGCCGACGTTGGCCGCGTCGGGCGTATCGAAGGAATTCACGCCGGCGACCTGGGCGGACTGGCCGAACAAGGCGTTGATATAGCCGTGCTGGTCCATGTCGAGGGTGAACTGGGCGCCGTAATTGGCGCGCACGCCGGTCTCGAAACGGTCGTAGCCGGAATATTTGTTCCATTCGAACAGGTTCGAAATCGTCGAACACAAGGCTCTGGGCGTCGAGATTCACCAGCGTGTTCGAGGTCGGCGGGGCGTTGGGGCGCGCGATGATCTGGCCGATCGGCTCGATGACCAGCGAGCCGATCGGGGTGCTCGCCAGCAGGGGATAGCGCCATTCGAGGCCGACGCCCGGCGTCACCGTGCCCTGGAACTGGTTGTTGTCGGTGAAATAATTGCTCTGATAGGCGTTGGCGATGGTGTCCGAGCCGAAGGTCGCGAAACCGGATGTCGAATAATCCAGATAGTCGGCGTGGGCGCGCACGAAGGCGAAAGGCGTGATGACCTCGCCTAGCGGGTCGATGAATTTGCGCTCCCAGGACAGTTGGACCGTGCCGGTGGTGTAGGAGCCGCCGATTCCGCGCAGGATACAGGCGCCAGGGGTGTAATCCGGCTTGCCGGTGACCGGATTGTTGCAGACCGGATGGAGGCCGTAAAGATTGTCGACCTCGATCGCGTTGGTCTGCTGGTACGAGGCGAGCGCCGCGGAGGAACTGGTGAAATTGGCGTCAATCTCGATCTGGCCGCCGACGCCATATGTCTTTTCGGGCGGGAGGTCGATCGTCTTGTTGTAGTCCAGCATCGGCCAGACGGCGGCCAGCTGCGGCTGATAGTCGAAATTGGTCAGACCCTGGAACGAATAGCCGCGCAGGTCGAAATAGCCGCGGTCGCCCTGGCCGTTCAGATAAACGTCGGACGAGGTTTCGGTGATGACATTGCCGTCGAGGACGGGACGGAGAATCTGATTGGGCACACCGTAGTCATAGAGATACCATTTGTCGGACAGACGCATCACGTCCCAGCCGAACTTCCAGTCCTGACTGAGCCAGATCGTTCCCTGGGACGCGATCGAGCCGCGGTTGGTCTGGTTGCCCGAGCCCCAGGGCTGCTGCGCGAAGGCGCTGTCCGCCGTCTGATGGATGCCGTTGATGTCAATATAGAAATAGCCGTTGTCCAGCCGGTAGCGGAAGTCCGCGTCCCCCCACAGGCCCTGGCGCACGTAATATTTCGGCGTCAGGGTCAGATCCATGTTCGGCGAGATCGCCCAGAAATAGGGAATGCCGAAATCCATAGCCGGTGGTGGAGCCAAAGCTGGGCAATGGCATCAGGAAACCGGATTGCCGCTTCACGCTCGGGTCGGGGTTCGAGAAGAACGGGAAATAGGCGATCGGGAAGCCGTACAGATCGAAGGTCGCGTCCTCGAAATAGAGCATCTGCTCGTTGTTCTTGTGGATGATTTTCCTGGCGCGCAGCCGCCACACCGGCGGGCGCTCGGGGTGTTTGGCGCAGCTCGGGCAGGCCGTATAGGTTCCATTGAGGAAGACGGTCGTGTCCGCGTCCACCTTGTCGGAGCGGGTCGCGCCGAGATGGGTGCGCTCCTTGGTGTCGGCGCGCAGGGTGTCGACAAAACCTTCCTTGAAGTCGCCGGACAATTCCATCTTGTCGGCATGGGTCACCGAGCCGTCGGTGTCCGTGAGCTTGACCGAGCCTTCCGCCAGCACACGGCCGGTGTCCTTGAAATAGGTGACCCGGTCGGCTTCGAGAACCTTTCCTTCATAATAGATCTGGGCGTCGCCGACCGCCGATACCGCATGGGCCTTGTCGTCATAGACGACCTGGTTGGCCTCGACCACCATCGGGCCCTTCTTGCCGCCGCTCGCGTTGCCGATGCGGTCGCTCATGGTCTGGGCGGCGGCTCCCGGGGAAAGAACGGACGCGGCGACAGCCGCCAACCCGGCCGCAAACAGGCCTAATGCGCCCAGGCGCGAGACGCGCGGCCGGGCGATGTGGCGTGCGAGGCGGCTGGGACGGGCTGCCGCCATCAGCCGTCCTCGCCATTGAGAAGAGTGAGCGCGCCCAACATATTCGCCACGACCGCCGGCGACCACGCGGCCACGGGCGCGCTCAGCACCCCCGCGGCCCCGAGGTCGGATACGAATTTCCTGGCGACATAAAGCACGAAGCCTGCTCCGACGCCACCCAAAACCTGCATGCCGACGCCTCCCATGCGGGACAGCTTCAGCGAAAAGGAGGCGGCGATCAACACCATGGCCGCGAGCAGCGCGGGCAAAGCGAGGAGAGACTGGAAACGCAAACGATACCCCATTGCGTCGAGACCGGCCTCCTCCGTGTCCTTCACCAGACCTGGCAAGGACCAGAATGGAGCCGATTCCGGTGATACGAAACTCTGCATCACCTGACTGGGGAGCAGATTAGTCGCAAGTTGGTAAACATCCGCTCTCCGCGGCGCGACTCCGGGCGCGGTGATCACGACATGGGAGAGCCGCCATTCGCCCCCCGTCAATTCCGCTTCGTCGGCGTCGGCCCGCTCGAGGAACCGCCCCTCCTTGTCGAATACGAAGGCCGAGACATTGAGAAGGCGCAAGCCGTAATTCTCCGAGGCTCCCGCCCGAAGGATCGACTGCCCGGCCGGGCTGGTCTGACGGATCCACATGCTGGTGTCGTTGGCGACCAGCTTGTTTTTCAAAACCCGCGCCTCCATGACCTCGGATTGCTGCTTCATCGCGGCCGAGAGCGGATTGTACACGGTGATCACGATCAGCCCGACTCCGATCGCCGCCAGCGCCGGCGGCGCCAGGAACTGCCAGACCGAGACGCCGGCCGCGCGCGCCACCACCAGTTCGAGCTTGCGGGTCAGATTGATGAAGGCGGCCATCGCCCCGAACAGAACGACGAAAGGGAGAATCTGCTCGGCGACGATCGGCGTTTCCAGAAACGCGAGCCAGGCGGCCAAGCCCGCGCTCGCATTGGGGCTGTCGCTGGCGCGGCGCAGCAGCTCCACGAAAGTCACCATATAGATCAGGACGAAAATCGTGAAAAAGACGACGGCCACGCTCTTGAGGAAACGCGAGCCAAGATAAAGGCCGAGCGTGCGTCCGATCATTTCACGCCGCCGCGAGAACGGCGCGCGCGCGCCGGAAGGACAGGCCGAAAGCGGGAGCGAAGGCGTAAAGCCCCGCCAGCGCCAAACCCGCGAGCGGCAGGGCGTAGGCGAGCGGCGGGGCGGAGGCCTGTCGGGCCATCAGGGCCGTGGCGCCGAAGCCGGCGACCCGCAGCAGCAGCGCCGCCAGGACCGCGCCGCCAATGGCGAGGCCGCGATTCTGCCGGGTCGTCCGCGGCGCGCCAAGCGCGGCGAAGGCGATCATTCCGAAGGCCAGGGCGTAGAGCGGGGCGACAAACCGATCGTGCAGCTCGGCGCGGAAATGTCCCTCGTCGAGTTTCACATAGGGGTCGGAGACGTCATAATTCAGCAGGTCCGAAGTCGTGCGCTCGCGCGGGCTCAAAGGCGCGCCGTCCGCCGCGGAGCCGAAATGGCTGAGATCGAGAGCGTAGGAATCGAACCCCACCATGGCTGGCGCCGCGCTGCCCCTGTCCTGGCGCTGAATCGTTCCGGTTTCGAGCACCAGGAAATTCCGGTCGCCGACATTGGTCGCGATTCCCTTTTCCGCGATATAGACGTTGCTCTGGCCACGCTCGCGCATGTCCAGCATGAAAATGCCGAGCAGGGCGCCGCCCGGTCCGCGCGCGCGGTAATGAAAATAGAGCCCGTAATCGATGATGTTGAAGGCGCCGGGCCGGACGATTCGGGTCAGGAATTCGGAGTGGACCTCGGAGAGCGCGTAACGCAGGGAGCGGAAGCTCCAGGGCATGGCCCACAGCGACATGAGGCCGCAAAACAACGTCCCGATCACGATCAGGGCGGCGAAAGGGCGAAACAGCTGGAGGGGCGACAGGCCGGCGGAGGCGGAGACCACGAGTTCGCTGTCGCCGTTGAGCTTGTTCAGCGCGAACAATATGGCGATGAACAAGGCGATCGGCGTGATGACCATCAAAAGCGAGGGAATGATCAGGCCGGTGACGTGGAAAAAGGCGATGATGGACTGGCCCTTGGTGGTCATCAGGTCGAAATCGCGCATGGATTCGGTCAGCCAGATCACGGCCGTCAGCACCCCGAGCGCAACCATGAAGGCCACGCCGGCGATCGTGAAAATATAGCGTTCGACCAGGGTCATGTTCTGCTTTCGATGCCGGCCGGGGCCCCGACATAGATCAAAAGCCCCGCGACGCAAAGGGCGCGGAGCCAGATTGCAGATAGCCCGATCACTTGGGCCTTTCCAAGGCCGCCTTTTGTCGCGCCCCGTTCGCGCGGTCTCGCGCGGTCGAGACTTTTCGGGCGGCCCGCGCATTGACCGGATTCGCCGCGCCGTCGCATATTGACGTCCGTCCTTTCCCGCCCATCGTCCCGCCGGCCAGCAAGCCGTCGGGCGTCGCGCGCGTCCAAACGAGGTTTCCATGTCCGCTTCCGTCACGCTCGGCGTAATGTCCATAGCGGAGGCGCTCGCCGCGCCGCCCGAGGCCGGAGGCTACGCCCTGGTGGTTTTCGCCGACGGGGCGCTGGCGCTCGGCGCCGCCTCGGCCGCCGCGCTCGGCGAGGCCGCCAGGGTGATTCCCCGCGCCGCCGAGGCGGCCGCCTTCAAGGGCAAGATCGGCTCCGCCCTCGACATCCTGGCTCCCTCCGGCCTCGGCGCGCAAAGGCTTCTCGTCCTCGGGACCGCGCCGGAAAAAGACGGCGACAAGGTCGATTTCCTGCGCCTCGGCGGCCTGACCATCGCCAAGCTCGGCAAGGCGGTTCATGCCCGCGTCCTGTTCGATTTCGCTGCGCCGCCCGAGGACCCCGCCGCCGCGACGGCTGATTTCGCCCTCGGCTTGCGCCTGCGCGCCTATAAATTCGACCAGTTCAAGACCAAAAAGGCGAGCAAGGACGATTCCGAGAACGACGAGCCGGCCGATATCAGGATCGCCGGCGCCGACCAGGCCGCCGTCGCGGGAGTCCAGGGACTCGCCGACGGCGTCGATCTCGCCCGCACCCTGGTCAACCTGCCGCCAAACCTGCTCTATCCGGAAAGCTTCGCGGAAAAGGCCAAGGAGCTGGAAAAGCTCGGGGTCGCGGTGGAAATCCTCGACGTTCCGGCGATGGAGGCGCTCGGCATGCGAGCGCTGCTCGGCGTGGGGCAGGGGTCGAGACGGCCAAGCCGGGTCGTGATCATGCGCTGGAACGGCGGGCGCAGGGACGCCCAGCCGGTCGCCTTCGTCGGCAAGGGGGTGTGCTTCGATTCGGGCGGAATTTCGCTCAAACCCGGCGCCGGAATGGAGGACATGAAAGGCGACATGGCGGGCGCCGCCTGCGTTGTCGGCCTGATGCACGCTCTCGCCTCGCGCAAGGCGGCGGTCAACGTCGTCGGCGCGATCGGTCTGGTCGAGAACATGCCCGACGGCGCGGCGCAGCGTCCGAGCGACATCGTCGCCGCCATGTCGGGGACGACCATAGAAATCATCAACACCGACGCGGAAGGCCGTCTCGTGCTGGCCGACGTGCTGTGGCATGTCCAGAACGCCTGCAAGCCCGTCTTCATGATCGATCTCGCCACCCTCACCGGCGCGATCCTCATCGCGCTCGGCCAGGAATACGCCGGCCTGTTCAGCAACAATGACGAACTCGCCCAGCGCCTGACCGAGGCCGGGACGAAGACCGGCGAAAAGGTCTGGCGCATGCCGCTCGGCGCGGCTTACGACAAGCTGATCGAGTCGAAATTCGCCGACATCAAGAACACCGGCGGACGCAACGCCGGCTCGATCACCGCGGCGCAGTTCCTGCAGAAATTCGTCAACGACACGCCCTGGGCCCATCTCGACATCGCGGGAACCGGCATGTCGTCGCCGACGAACGACCTCAACCAGAGCTGGGGTTCGGGATGGGGCGTCCGCCTGCTCGACCGGCTCGTCAAGGATTACTACGAGCTTTAGAGCGCTCCAAATGTCCGAGTTCTGGTTCTACCAGCTGCAAAGGCGCACCCTCGAACAGGCGCTTCCCGTCCTGATCGAGCTGGCGCTGAAGCGCGGCTGGCGGGCCGTGGTGCAGTGCCGTGCGCCGGAGCGGCTGGCGGCGATCGACGATCTGCTGTGGACCTACGCCGAGGATTCGTTTCTCCCGCACGGTTCGCAAAGCGATGGAGACCCCGCCTTGCAGGCGGTCTGGCTGACCTGCGGCGACGACAATCCCAATGGCGCGCGCATCCGCTTCCTCATCGACGGCGCCGAGGCGGAGCCCTTCGCCGGGTCGAATTACGAGCGCCTGATCCTGCTGTTCGACGGCCGCGACGAGGCGTCGCTCGCCGCCGCGCGCGAACAATGGCGTTTGTTGAAACAAGGCGGCGCCGATCTCTCCTATTGGCAGGAGACGGAAGAGGGCGGCTGGCGCAAACAGGCCTGACAAATTCCCGTAACGGAACGTTTGCCGGCCTCGGTTCGACGAGAATTAACCGTGACCTAACCTTTGCCGGCGATGCTCGCGCCATGGTCGTCCGCACGCGTTTCACCTCCATCGCCATTCCTTTGCTGTTCCATCTCTTCTCCGGGGTGGTGGGCGGCTTTTTCATCTGGCACGCCTTTCACGGCGGACGCGGCGTCGCGGCGGACCTCCAGACCCGCCGCGAGATCGCCGGGGTCGAGGCCCAGCTGAATCAGGTCCGCGCCGAGAAGTTGCTGTGGGACAAGCGGATCGCGCTGCTGCGCGGTCCGGTGGTCGATCGCGACCTGCTCGACGAGGAGGCGCGCAACCTGCTCAACCGGGTGGGCAAGGACGACCTCGTCGTCATCCTGCCGCAGGAACAAGATCGACCCTCGCAGGATTGAGGCGCGCTCGCTTTTTCTCCGGCTTCACGTTAGCCTTCAATCTGTCGCCGCGATTCCGCTATTCCCGGAGCGCGGCTGGTCATCTGGCGCGGAAGGAACAATGGCCGCTTCCTCCTTCGAGCCGCGGGACGGGGAGTCGCGTCTGGCCGATTTTCTCGGCGATGGCGACGACCTCGACATTTATCGCGCCATGCTGCTCATCCGCCGTTTCGAGGAAAAGGCCGGCCAGCTCTTCGGCATGGGCCTGATCGGCGGCTTCTGCCATCTCTATATCGGCCAGGAGGCGATCGTCGTCGGCATGCGGCTCGCGGCCCGCGAGACCGACCAGTTCATCGCCTCCTACCGCCATCATGGCCATCTGCTCGCCTGCGGCGCCGATCCGCGCGCGGTTCTTGCGGAAATGACCGGGCGGCGCGGCGGGCTTTCCGGCGGCAAGGGCGGCTCGATGCACATATTCGCGCCGGAGCTCGAATATTTCGGCGGCCACGGGATCGTCGGCGCCCAGGCTTCGCTCGGCGCCGGCCTCGCCTTCGCCAATTCCTATCGCGGCGACGGGCGGGTCTGCGTCTGTTTCTTCGGCGACGGCGCCGCCGACCAGGGCCAGGTCGCGGAAAGCTTCAACATGGCGGCGCGCTGGCGGCTGCCCGTCGTTTACGTCATTGAAAACAACCGCGCCGGCCCCGGCCAGGGCGGCGAACTCGCCCGACGCGGCGCCGCCTTCGACATTCCCGGCGAAGCCATTGACGGCATGGATGTCGAAGCGGTGCGCGAGGCGGGAACAAGAGCGATCGAACGGGCCCGCGAGGGCGGCGGGCCGACCGTTCTCGAGATGGGCGTCGAGCGCTATCGCGGCCATTCGCTGGCGGACCCGGCCAAATATCGCCGCAAGGACGAGCCGCGCGCGATCCCTGTGCTCGACCCGATCGAGCGCCAGCGCCAGAGGCTTCTGGATTCCGGACAGGCCGACGAGGCTTTGTTGAAGCGGATCGACGCGGAAGTTCGCGCCCTTGTCACGGAGGCCGCCGAACATGCCGCGCAGAGCCCGGAGCCCGGCGCGGCGGAGCTTTGTTCCGAGGTGCTGAAGTGACGGCGGGCCGGAGGGGGAGACGGGAATGGCGACGCATGTGCTGATGCCGGCGCTTTCGCCCGAAATGAAATTCGGCAAGCTGACCCGCTGGCTGAAGCGCGAGGGCGAATTCGTCGAGGCGGGCGAGATTATCGCCGAAGTCGCAACGGAAAAAGCGACCATGGAGGTCGAGGCGGCCGAATCCGGCGTGCTCGAGCGCATTCTCGCCGCCGAAGGCGCTGAAGGAATCGCGGTCGACGCCCCGATCGCGCTCATCGTCCCGGCGGAACGCCCCGCGACGATCGAAACCGCGACGCCCGAGGAGGAGGATTTCGCGCTCCCGCACATCACCGTGCGCGAGGCCTTGCGCGAGGCGCTCGCCGAGGAAATGCGGCGCGATCCGCTGGTCTTCGTGCTGGGCGAGGAGGTCGGGGACACGCAGGGCGCGGCGAGGGTCACCCAGGGCCTGTTGCAGGAATTCGGCGCGAGGCGGGTGGTGGACGCGCCGATCTGCGAGCACGGCTTCGCCGGTCTCGGCGTCGGCGCGGCCTTCGCCGGCCTCAAGCCGGTGATCGAATTCATGAGCTTCAATTTCGCGCTTCAGGCGATGGACCATATCGTCAATTCGGCGGCCAAGACTTTTTACATGTCTGGCGGCGCGCTCAACGTCCCGATCGTGTTTCGCGGCCCGAACGGCGCGCGGGCGCGGGTCGGGGCCCAGCACGCCCAGGATTTTTCGGCGCTTTTCGCCCATGTTCCCGGCCTCAAGGTGGTTGCGCCTTTCTCCGCCGCCGACGCCAAGGGCCTGCTGAAATCGGCGATCCGCGACCCCAATCCGGTGATCTTCCTGGAGCATGCGAAGCTTTACGGGCTAAGCTTCCCCGCGCCGCGCGAAAAGGATCATCTGGTTCCAATCGGCGCCGCCAATATCGCGCGAGCCGGGCGCGACGTGACCATCGTCGCCTTTTCGCACGGCGTCGGTCTCGCGCTGACGGCGGCGGAACGGTTGGCGGCGGAGGAGATCGAGGCGGAAGTGATCGACCTGCGGACCCTGAGGCCGCTCGACATGGCGACGATCCTCGGCTCCGTCGCCAAGACCGGGCGCTGCGTCGTGGTGGACGAGGGCTGGCCGCAGGGCGGGATCGCCTCCGAAATTTCGGCGCGGCTGATGGAGGAGGCCTTCGACGATCTCGACGCGCCGGTGGCGCGGGTGACCGGACAGGACATTCCCATGCCCTATGCCGCGCCCCTCGAAAAGCTCGCGCTGCCGACCGAGGTCGATATTGTCATGGCGGCGAAAAAGACGCTTTATTTGAAGGCGTGAAGGGTGAATCTCATGTCCGAAATGAAGCACGAATTGTCGGTACCGCCCGATGTCGAGGCCCATGGCGGCACGGAAATCCTGCGCCTGTTCATTTCCCGCGGCGCCATGTCGCTTTCCATGCAAAGGGCCTTCGCCGAACCCGAGGCCTGGGGCCGGCTGCTGGCGGAACTGGCGCAGCAGGCGGCGACTCTCTACGAGCGCGAGACGACGATTTCCGCCGTCGAGGCGCTGGCCGAGCTCCGCATCGCGCTCGATTCCGCTTTGGATCACATCGAATCGGGGCTGCGGCCGAAAAACTGAAGAGCGAATGGCGATTGCAATCCTGATGCCCTCGATCGAGCCGTCGATGCGGACGGGCCGGCTGACGCGCTGGCTGCGTCGCGTCGGCGATTTCGTCGAAGCCGGCGAGCCGGTCGCGGAAATCGCCGGCGCCCGCGGGACGATGGACGTCGAGGCGCCGCAAAGCGGGGTTCTGACCCATATTCTGGTCGCCGCGGGCGCCGAAGCGGTCGCGGTCAACGCCGAAATTGGCCAGATCGAGCCCGGCCCGCCGCCACACGCCCGAATTCCGGCCTCGCCGCGGGCGCGGCGGCTCGCCCATGAAGCGGCCTTCGACCTGTCGCGCCTCGCGGGTCACGGACCTCACGGCCGAATTGTCGAGACCGACGTGCGCGCCGCGCTGGAGCGGCGCGCGCCACTTGAGGAGCCGCCGCGGGCCGGGGGCGGGGCTTTGCGTCAGCCGGTCGAGGCCGCGCAAGGCGCGCTCCAGGTGTACCTGGAAGTCGACTGCCGGCTCGACGCCCTGGAAAGTTTTCGCGCCCGTCTCAACGAGCGGGGCTCCGCGAAAAAGGTTTCGCTGCTGGATTGCGCGGTCAAGGCGCTGGCCCTTGCATTGGCGCGGACGCCGGAAGCCAATGTCGCGCGGGCAGGCGGGGATTTCGAGCCGGCGCGCCGGGCCGATGTGGCGATCGCGCTCGGCCGGGACGGCGAAATCGTGACGCCGACGCTTCCGGCGGCGGATGAAATGTCGCTCGACGAGATCGCCGCCGCCCGCGGCGAATTTGCCGCCGGGCGCTTCGGCCCCAATTCCTTCGACGGCGGCGCCAGCCTGATCGTCAATCTCGGCGCATTCGGAATCCGGCGCGTGCTTCCGGCGGTGGTTCCGCCCTGGACCAGCGCGCTCGGCCTCGGCGCCGCGGAAAAACGAGTGATCGTGGAGCAGGGCAGGCCGGCTGTCGCGACCATGCTTTCGGCGACCCTGGCCGTCGACCGCCGCGCGATCGACGAACCCGCCGCCGCCGTTCTGCTCGCCGCCTTCAAGGCGTTGATCGAACGGCCGGAGGGCCTGGCGGATGGATGAGTTCCGAGGAGTTGTCGAACCCTTGTGGTCTTTCTCGGTCACGGCATAAATTTCCCAAACGCGCCAGGAAGCGGCCGTTTTGGCGGGGCAGGATCGCCAAGTCTTGCAACGGGATGGGGCGGAATTTATCGTTACGGGCGCCACCTCGAGCATATTTCCGAAAAGTTGATAGACTTTTCGGACAAGAATGTGCATGAAAACAATGAGATAACAGAGCGCGGTCGACACGGTGATTTGCGAACCCGCGCTAGCGGCGCTTTCGTATCATAGACCGATTGCATCGTGGATTTTGTGATGCCCGAAAACAAACAACATCGATTGTCGACGTTGAAACGAGGCCGCAGAACCGATCACTGAGCTCGTCAGCCGCGGCGTCGACTTTCACGAGAAGGGCGCGTTTTCGCAAGCCGAGGACATTTACAGAAAAATACTCTCCCATGATTCAAGCCATGTCTTCGCGTTGCATCTGCTCGGCGTCGTCATGATCCAGACAAGACGTCTGGAAAGCGGCGTGGGACTGATCGACAAGGCCCTGGCGCTCAAGCCCGATTTCGCCGAGGCCCTCAACAATCGCGGAAACGCGCTCCTGGAGCTCAGGCGGCTGGACGAGGCCCTGGCGTCTTTCGACAAGGCCCTGGCGCTCAAACCCGACTTCGCCGAGGCCCTCAACAATCGCGGAAACGCGCTCCAGGGGCTCAAGCGGCTGGACGAGGCCCTGGCGTCCTTCGACAAGGCGTTGGCGCTCAAGCCCGACTATGCCGAGGCTCACTACAATCGCGGAAACGCGCTTCTGGAACTCAAGCGGCTGGACGAGGCCCTGGCGTCCTTTGACAAGGCCCTGGCGCTCAAGCCCGATTTCGCCGAGGCCCTCGCCAATCGCGGGAATGCGCTCAAAGGCCTCAAGCGGCTGGACGAGGCTCTGGCGTCCTTCGACAAGGCCCTGGCGTTCAGGCCCGACGACGCCGAGGCCCTCTACAATCGCGGAAACACGCTCCGGGAGCTCAAGCGGCTGGACGAGGCCTTGGCGTCCTTCGACAAGGCCCTGGCGCTCGAGCCCGACTTCGCCGAGGCCAATTTCAACCGGGCTTTATTGGTCCTTCTGAAAGGACGCCTTGCGGCGGGATGGCCAGGCTATGAAAGCCGCTGGGGGCAAAAACATGCGCCAACCCCGAAATTGGGAGCTCAATTCCCGAACTGGCGCGGCGAGAACCTTTCTGGAAAGAAAATCGTCGTCTTTGAAGAGCAAGGCCTCGGAGACGTTATTCAATTTTCTCGATATTTGAACCTTCTCGCAGGCTTGGACGCGCAAGTGACGTTTTTGACGCGGCCGGCTTTGGTTGGGCTGATGCAGTCATTCGCCGAGAGCGTTCGCGTGTTATCAGACTATCCGGCGGGGGAGACTTTCGACTGCCAATCCGCTTTGTTGAGCCTGCCGCTCGCTTTCGGGACGACGTTGGAGACAATTCCCGCGTCAATTCCCTATCTGCGGGCGGAGCCGGAACGCGTCCGGAAATGGAGAGAAAGGCTGGGAGAGCAAGGCTTCAAGGTTGGCATCGCCTGGCAGGGCGGCAAAGCGGGGACGATCGACATCGGACGGTCCTTCGCGCTCGCCGAATTTTCGGGCCTTGGTCGTGTTCCCGGCGTCAGACTGATTTCGCTGCAAAAGAACGGAGACGTCGAACAGATTCGCCAGGCGCCCGAAGGCGTAACGGTCCAAACCCTCGGCGACGATTATGACGCAGGCGACGACGCTTTCCTCGACGCGGCGGCGGTCATGGAGAACCTCGACCTCGTCATCAGCTCCGACACGTCGATCGCGCATCTTGCGGGCGCGCTGGGCCGCCCTGTTTGGGTGGCGCTCAAGCATGTTCCCGACTGGCGATGGATGCTGGATCGCCAAGATAGCCCCTGGTATCCGACGATGCGGCTGTTCCGCCAAAAAAGACGAGACGACTGGCGCGGAGTCTTTTCCGACATCGAAGTCGCGTTGCGCCAACTGATCGGCGCCGAGCCTCGGCAAGCCGGGAAGGGCGAGCCAAAGACGCCGAATGCGCCGATTTCATGGGGCGAGTTGATCGACAAGATCACCATCCTCGAAATCAAGGGCGTCGAAATCGCAACAGAAGCGGCGCGCGCCAATGTCCTGAAGGAATTGCGGTTGTTGCAGGAAATCGCTGCCGCGCATGCGGCTTGCGGCGAGGTTTCACATTTGAAAAACCAACTGAAAGACGTCAACGGCGCGCTGTGGAAGATCGAAGACGCAATCCGCGAAAAAGAGCGCAAGGGCGAATTTGACTCGGAATTCATCGAGCTTGCCCGCTCCGTCTACAAGCGCAACGACGAGCGCGCGGCGCTAAAAAGGCGGATCAACAGCTTTCTGGCGTCCGGGATCGTCGAAGAAAAAAGCTACGAACATTACTGAGCCGAATAGTTTGGTCGCGGCCAATCGATCGAGCGCCACAGCCGGTTCCGCGGCCTGCTCATGCCCTCCAGCCCGTGACCGGTTCTCTGCGTCCATGATATTTCCGACCGTAGCGGCGCGCTTCCCCGTCCAGCCGGCCCGATTTTCCTCGCGGAAAAGCTTGCCAAACCGGGCTTCCTGCTGTAGGAGGGCCGCCCATCCCACACGCGAACTTTCGCGCCGCCTGTTTCAAGGCTGCGCTCCGGTGGCCGGAAAAAACGGCCCAAATGGTTCGCGGAGGCACAACCGGAGAGAAAAACATGGCGCTTCCCGATTTTTCCATGCGCGGCCTGCTTGAGTCCGGCGCCCATTTCGGCCACCAGTCGCATCGCTGGAACCCGAAAATGGCTCCCTTCATTTTCGGCGTCCGCAACAATATCCACGTCATCGACCTCGCCCAGACCGTTCCGCTGCTGCATCAGGCCTTGAAGGCGGTGTCCGACACGGTGGCCAAGGGCGGCCGCGTGCTGTTCGTCGGCACCAAGCGCCAGGCGCAGGAGCAGATCGCCGACGCCGCCAAGCGCTCGGCCCAATATTACGTCAATTCCCGCTGGCTCGGCGGCATGCTGACCAACTGGAAGACCATTTCCGCCTCGATCTCGCGCCTGCGCAAGCTCGACGACCAGCTCAATTCCGGCGCCGTCCGGCCTGACCAAGAAGGAGCGCCTGATGCTGTCGCGCGAGCGCGAGAAGCTGGAAAAGGCGCTCGGCGGCATCAAGGAAATGGGCGGCGTCCCCGACCTGATCTTCATCATCGACACCAACAAGGAGCAGCTCGCGATCAAGGAGGCGGCCCGCCTGCACATCCCGGTCGCGGCGATCCTCGACACCAATTGCGATCCGGACGGCATCACTTATCCGATCCCGGGCAATGACGACGCCGGCCGCGCCATCGCGCTTTATTGCGATCTGATCGCCCGCGCCGCGCTGGACGGCATTTCCCGCAGCCATGGCGCGGCGGGCGTCGACGTCGGCGCCTCCGAGGAGCCCGTCGTCGCCGAATTGCCCCCGGAAGCGGAAGTGGCGGCGGCTGGCGCCGAGCATTTCGAACTGCTTGCGGCGCCGCGCGGCGCCCCGGACGATCTCAGCAAATTCACGGGCGTCGGCCCGCAGCTCGAAAAGAAGCTCAACGACGCCGGCCTGTTCCACTACTGGCAGTTCGCGGCCATGTCCGACGAAGACGCCGCCAAGATCGGGTCCGAGCTCAAGCTTGGCGGCAAGGTCGGCGGCTGGGTCGAACAGGCGCGCGGGCTGATCGCCGGCTGAGCGAGTCCTGGCGTCTCGCTCTGGCGCGCGCCAACCGCTCGACGGATTCGGCGTCTCGCTCTGGCGTGCGCCAACCGCCCGACGGCGCAGGGCTTCCCGGCCGGGGTTTTTGGCGGCGCGCCGGCTTTTTCCGGCGCGCCGTCGCGCTGCTTGAAGCGCCTCGGCGTGGCGACCCGGAACTGTCGTCGAGACTTCACAAATTCTGTTTTCATTCGGCCAGAGGCGCGGGAGCGCCGGCCCAAACCTGAAGGAAATCCCCATGGCCAATATCACCGCCGCGATGGTGAAGGAACTGCGCGAAATGACCGGCGCCGGCATGATGGACTGCAAGCAGGCGCTCAATGAAACCGGCGGCGACCTCGAAGCGGGAGTCGACTGGCTGCGCAAGAAGGGTCTGTCCAAGGCGGCCAAGAAATCCGACCGCGTCGCGGCGGAAGGCCTGGTCGGCGTCGCGGTGCGCGGCGGCGACGGCGTGGTGGTCGAGGTCAATTCCGAGACCGACTTCGTCGCCCGCAACGAGGAGTTCCAGGCCCTGGTCAAGACCATCGCGCTGGTCGCCGTGGAAAAGGGCGCCGCGGACGTCGAAGAGCTGAAGAAGCAGCACTATCCGGGCGACGCCGGCACGGTGGCCGACGCGATCTCCAACGCCATCGCCACCATCGGCGAGAACATGACCCTGCGCCGCGCCGCTTCGCTTGGCGTCCCGCATGGCGTCATCGGCCATTATGTCCATAATTCCATCGGCGAGGGCCTCGGCAAGATCGGCGTGATCGTGGCGCTGGAATCGACCGGCGACAAGGATCAGCTCGCCGATCTCGGCCGCAAGGTCGCCATGCACGTCGCCGCCGCCAATCCGCTGGCGCTCGACGCCGCCGGCCTCGATCTCGCCGCCATCGAGCGCGAGAAGAACGTGCTGCGCGAGAAGAACGCCGGCAAGCCGGCCCATGTGCTGGACAAGATCGTCGAATCCGGCCTCAAGACCTATTACAAGGAAGTGACGCTGCTGGAGCAGCCCTATATCCACGACAACGCCAAGACCGTCGCGCAGGCGGTGGCGGAAGCCGCCAAGACCGTCGGCGCCCCGGTGGCGCTCAAGGGTTTCGTCCGTTTCGTCCTCGGCGAGGGCGTCGAAAAGCAGGAAGCGGATTTCGCCGCCGAAGTCGCCGCGGCCGCCGGCCAGGGTTGATCGCCGGCGATCCTCGATCCCGAAAAAGGCGGCCCTCGCGGCCGCCTTTTTCATGGATTCCGGGACGTCGAGGATCGGGGAACGACGAAGCGGACAGAATGACCTGCTTTGGATCGGCGCTCGAATCCGCGTGCGTTCGGCCGCGGCGCGGGCGGCGTGACGGGCATTCCGCGGGATCCATATCCCGTTGGCGCGAAAAGTCGCCCCCGATTGACAGGATTTGCGCGCACGAGCGTTCCCGCGAATTGCCGCGCCATCTTGCGGAAACAGCATAACTTTGCGTCAACACCGCCGAAACGCGTGAAAAATCTTCACCGCCATAAAGTCCCAAGGCATTGGAAAAGCGTCCGCTTTGGCGAAAGCGCTGCTTCAATGGCGGAAAGAGCCTTTGACGACGACTCGAATATCGGATTGGCCCATCTGTAACATTTTGGCAACATAGATCGGAGATTCCGCCTTGCGTCACTTGAGCAGAGAGGAAAGCCGTGCAAAACTGAATAATATTTTAAGCAATGAAAACGGCGGAATTCCGAATCGGATCTTCGCCGGGAGTGAAAGGCGTCAGATATGCGTAAGCTCTTTATTTCCGCCGTCGCGCTGGCGGGGCTGTCGGGCGCGGCGTTCGCCGCCGATCTCCCCTCCAGGAAAGAAGCGCCCGTTTATGCTCCGACGCCCGCCTTCAGCTGGGAAGGGTTTTATGTTGGCGGAGACCTCGGCGGCGCCTGGACGACGGATAGCCTGAGCGAGACTTCGGCTTTTCCGGCGTTGATCCCCAACATCGGCTACGCCAGCATGGGTTCGGGCGGGGTCGCCGGCGGCGTCCACCTCGGCTATAATTGGCAAACGGGCGCCTTTGTTTATGGCCTCGAGACGGATTTCATCCTGACCGACGTCAACAAGAACAGCAATTGCCTGATTGGCAGTGCGACGTCCCTCGCTCCTGGCGTCTGCTTTCCTCAGGGTAGCTCCGGTCCCTACGCCCTCACGAGCCAGCTTCCGTGGGAAGGAACGCTCAGGGCGCGTCTGGGCTATGCCGTCATGGACAATATGCTCGTCTATGCCACCGGCGGTCTCGCCTATGCGGGCTTGAACACCAATTATTGGTCTTATGGCGGTTCGCAGAGTTTCAATCAGACACCGGTCGGCTTCGCCGTCGGCGGCGGCCTCGAATACGCCCTCAGCGCGAACTGGATCGCGCGCGTCCAATATCTCTACAGCGACTTCGGCACTTCGAGCAGCTCGCTGTACCTGGGCCCGGCCGAGTATTTCTGGTCCGGGTACCAGGAACATCACAATGTTCAGCTCAACACGGTTCTCGTCGGGCTGAGCTACAAGTTCGGCTCCGCGCCGGTCGTGGCGAAATATTGATCTCGCCTTTCGCAGTTGACGAAGCCCGGCCGAACAGGCCGGGCTTTTTTGTCGCCGGGTCGAACGCGACGCGGAACCCTCGCGGTCACGATTTCAGCCAGACGGGCTCCTGAAAAGGACCGACGCCGTCCCCGCTGTCCGGCGCGTGGCCGGTCGTCCGCCGATCCATCGCGCCTTTGAGAAACGCCTCGGCTTTGCTACAAGCGTCGCCGCCGGGCCGAATCGAGGCGCGGGAAGCGAGTCGCCAAGGGAACGTCCATGAACGCTTCGCCCCAAAGCCCGAAATGGAAACGCGTGGTCGTCAAACTCTCGGGCGAGGCCCTGCAGGGCGGCCTGACCCATGGGCTCGATTCCGCCACCCTCGACCGGATCGCCGACGATCTGGTGGCGGCCGCTGAACTGGGGACCGAGATCGCGGTGGTGGTCGGCGGCGGCAACTTCTTTCGTGGCATTCGCGGGGCCGAAAAGGGGATCGAGCGCGCGCGGGCCAATTCCATCGGCATGTTGGCGACCGTGATGAACGCGCTGGCGATGGAGCACGCCATAGAAAATCGGGGACAGGCGGCGCGGGCGCTCTCCGCCGTGGCCATGCCCTCGCTGTGCCAGCCTTTTTCGCGCCAGGCGGCGTTGCATCATCTGGACAAGGGCCGAATCGCGATCCTGGCCGGCGGCACGGGCAATCCTTTCTTCACCACCGACACCGGCGCGGCGCTGCGCGCCGCGGAACTATCGTGCGACGCGATCATGAAGGCGACCCAGGTGGACGGCGTCTATTCCGCCGACCCGAAAAAAGACCCGACCGCGACCCGCTACGATCGCCTGAGCCATGACGAAGCCATCGCGAAAAATCTCGCGGTGATGGACACCGCCGCCTTTGCTCTTGCGAGAGAGAACCGTATTCCGATAATCGTCTTTTCCATCGCGGAGCCGCGCGCCATCACGGCGGCGCTGTCGGGCCAGGGCAGGGCGACCCTGGTCGCGCCCTGACGGGCGTCCGCGCGAGCAGAACATCCGGCGCGCCGGCGCCGATCGAAACAATTGATCCGGGGCAAACAACAGATGAGCGCGCAATTCGATCTGGCGGAAATCAAGCGCCGCATGCAGGGAGCGATTCAGGCGCTCAAGCACGAACTCGGGGGCTTGCGCACCGGCCGCGCCTCCGCCGCGCTGCTGGAGCCGGTCATGGTCGAAGCCTATGGCCAGTCCATGCCGATCAACCAGGTCGCGACCATTTCCGTGGCGGAAACCCGCGCGCTCGCCGTCCAGGTGTGGGACAAGGGCATGGTCGGCGCGGTGGACAGGGCGATCCGCGACGCCAATCTCGGCCTGTCGCCGACGGTGGAAGGCCAGATCCTGCGCATCCGCATTCCCGAACTCAACGAGCAGCGCCGCAAGGAACTGGTCAAGCTCGCTCATAAATATTCCGAGGAATCGCGCGTAGCGGTCCGCCATGTGCGCCGCGACGGCATGGACGTGCTGAAAAAACTGGCCAAAGACAAGGCCATCGGCGAGGATGAGGAAAAGCGCCACGAGGGCGAGGTCCAGAAGGCCACCGACGCCGCCATCTCCGAGATCGACGGGGTGCTGGCGGCCAAGGAAAAGGAAATCATGCAGGTCTGAGGACTCGCGGCCGCGCCGGCGTCGTTTCCGGACTCGATTTATGTTAAAGCGTTCGGGCGCCGCGCGGACGGCGTAGGCTTGGAGCAGCGGACAGACCTGATGAGCGAACAGCGGACGATCGACGGCGTCGCCGGGGCGAAGCGCCCGGCCGGCGGCGCCGGCCTGCATGTCGAAATCATCATGGACGGCAACGGCCGCTGGGCGGCGTCGCGCGGCCTGCCCCGGTTCGAGGGCCACCGCCGCGGCGTCGAGGCTTTGCGGCGCGCGGTGCGCGCGGCGAGCGAACTCGGCGTCCGCTACCTGACAGTCTATAGTTTCTCCAGCGAGAACTGGGCCCGCCCGCCTCAGGAAATCGCCGATCTGATGGGCCTGCTCAAACTGTTCATCCGCAGCGACCTGCATCGGCTCGATGAAGCCGGGGTGCGGGTCCGGGTGATCGGCGAGCGCGACAATCTCAAGCCCGAAATCGTCTCGCTGCTCGAAGAGGCCGAAAACCGCACCCGGCGCAACAACAAGCTCGACCTCATCGTCGCTTTCAACTACGGCTCCCGCCAGGAGATCGTCGAGGCGGCGCGCGCCTTGGCGCGCGATGTGGCGGCGGGGCGGCTCGATCCCGACGCGATCGACGAGGCGGCTTTCGCCGCGCGGCTCTGGACCGCTGGGACGCCCGATCCCGATTTCATCATCCGCACTTCGGGAGAAATGCGCCTGTCCAATTTTCTGATGTGGCAATCGGCATACACCGAGCTGGTTTTCCTGCCGATTTACTGGCCGGATTTCGATCGCGCCGCCTTCGAGGAGGCGATCGCCAGCTTTCGCTTGCGCGAGCGGCGGTTCGGCGGCGTCGCCCCGGCGCTCGCGCAAGTCAAGTCCGCGTCATGACCGGCTCGCGGCGCGCCCATGAATAGAACGGATTCGCCGCCGGCTGCGGACGGGGCCAAAAGCGCGCCGGACCCGAAGGCGCGCCATCGCCTGGCGGATTTCTGGATTCGCGCGGCCTCGGGACTGTTCCTGGCCGGGGCGGCGGTGGGCGCGCTCGCCATGGGCGGCTGGGTTTTCGCCCTTTTCTGGCTGATCGCGGCGCTGGCCGTGAACTGGGAATGGCAGCGCCTGATCGGCGCGCCGCTGCCCCTGCTGCGCAGTCTGGCCGGCGCCGGATTCCTCTGCGCCGTCGCCCTTCTTTTCCGCTTCGGGCGGATGGATTTCGTTTTTCTGCTGACGCCGCTGGTTGTGGCTTTCGCCGCCTGGGCGGCCGGGCGGGGGTTCCGGCTGTGGGCCGGCTTCGGCCTGATCTACGCCGGCGGGCTGCTGCTCGCCGTATTGTCGCTCCGCCACGATCCCTTTTTCGGCGCTTGCGCCATCGGCTGGCTGTTCGCCGTGGTCTGGGGCACGGATGTCTGCGCCTATTTCGGAGGCCGGCTGATCGGCGGCGCGAAGCTCGCGCCGCGCGTCTCGCCCGGCAAGACCTGGTCGGGCTTTCTCGTCGGGGTGTCCTGCGGCGCGGCTCTGGGAGCGATCGTCGCCCATCTGTGGCCCAACGCCCAGGCGCCGTTCGGCTCGGTTTTCCTGCTCGGCCTCGCCACGAGCGCGGTGGCGCAGGCCGGCGACCTGTTTGAATCCTGGGTCAAGCGCCGGTTCGGGGTGAAGGATTCAAGCCAGCTCATTCCTGGCCATGGCGGGGCCATGGACCGGCTCGACGGATTCATCGCGGCGGCGGTTTTCGCTTCGCTTTTCGGCCTGTGGCGCGCCGTGCCGCCGAGTGCGGCGGCCGGCCTCTTTTATTGGCAATAGGACCCTCATGACCGCAGTTCCGGCGCCCGTTCCGCTCGCCCGTCCGCGCAAGCTCACCATTCTCGGCGCCACCGGGTCGATCGGCCGTTCGACGGAGGCGGTGATCCTCGGCGCGCCGGGCGCGTTCGAGACCGTGGCGGTGGCGGGAGGGCGCGACGCCGTCAATCTCGCCCGCGTCGCCCGCTCCCTTGGCGCGCGATTCGCGGCGGTCGCGGACCCCGCCGCTTACGGCGCGCTGAAAGCCGAATTGTCTGGCAGCGGAATCCGCGCCGGCGCCGGGCCGGAGGCCTTGAAGGAAGCCGCCCGCATGGAGGCGGATCTTGTCGTCGGCGCCATAGCCGGCGCCGCCGGGGTCGTTCCGACCTACGCCGCGATCGACGCGGGCCGGGACGTCGCGCTCGCCAACAAGGAATGTCTGGTCTGCGCCGGCGAGCCTTTCATGCGCCGGGCGCGGGAGAAGGGCGTGCGCGTGCTGCCGATGGATTCGGAGCACAACGCCATTTTCCAGGCCCTTGGCGGGGAAAGCCCGAAAACAATCGAAAAGATGTGGCTGACCGCCTCCGGCGGCCCGTTCCGGACCTGGAGCGCCGAAGAAATCGCCGCCGCGACCCCGGAACAGGCGCTCGCTCATCCCAACTGGGCGATGGGCCCCAAGGTGACGGTCGATTCGGCGAGCCTGATGAACAAGGGTCTCGAACTGATCGAGGCCCTGCATATTTTCGCAATCGAGGCGCAGAGGCTCGACGTTCTCGTCCATCCCCAGTCGATCGTCCACGGACTGGTCTCCTTCGCCGATGGCGCGGTGACCGCCGGCATGGCCGTGCCCGACATGAAGGTTCCGATCGCCCATTGCCTCGGCTGGCCGGACCGGGTGCCGACCCAGGCCCGGCGCCTCGATCTCGCCCAGGTCGGGGCGTTAACCTTTGAGACGCCGGATCTGGAGCGCTTCCCGGCGCTGCGAGTGGCGAAGGAGGCGCTGGCGGCAGGCGGCGCCATGCCGAACATCATGAACGCCGCGAACGAGGTCATGGTCGCGGCCTTTCTCGACAAGGAAATTGGTTTCAACGATATAGCCAGGAATGTTGAGGAGATTTGCGAACTGTTCGAGAAGGAAGGCGCGGCCCGGACCCCGCCGGATATTGATGCCGCGCTGGCCATTGACCATATTGTCAGAGAAAGGTCGCGGGCGAGGCTCGCGGGACTTGGCCGTTAATCGCCGATACGGCATGGTAACGAAATCGTAACCATAAGCGCGGCGCCCTTTCCGCGCAGCCGGGGTGCGTCATGTTGCTGTTTCATTCGCTCTGGGCCTTGGGATCTTATCTGGCGCCCTTCCTGTTCGTTCTCAGCCTCGTGGTGTTTTTCCATGAGTTCGGCCATTTCATGGTCGGCCGGCTGTGCGGAATCAAGGTGGACGCTTTTTCCATGGGTTTTGGGCCGGAAATCGCCCATTACATCGACCGCCACGGCACGCGCTGGCGGCTGGCGGCCTTTCCGCTCGGCGGCTATGTGCGTTTCCACGGCGACGCCAACGCCGCGAGCGAAACGGACGAGGCCGCCGCCACCCGCATGCCGGAGGCCGAGCGCAAGGTTTCGTTTTTCGCCCAGAACGTTTGGAAGCGCGCAGCTGTGGTGGTGGCGGGCCCGTTGGCCAATTTCGTCCTCGCCATCCTGATCTTCACCGCCCTGTTCTATTTCCAGGGGCGCGAAGTTCTGATCCCGCGCGTCGCCGTGGTCATGAACGACAGTCCCGCCGCGGCGGCCGGTTTCCAGAAGGGCGATCTGGTCGTCTCGATCGGCGGCGAGGCGGTCGAGAATTTCGGCGACATTCAGCGCATCGTCTCCGGTTCCGGCGGCGTGAAGCTCCATTTCGTGATCGAGCGCGCCGGCCATCAGATGGAGATCGACGCGACGCCGGTGGTCAAGGACAGCGACAGCCCTCTCGGCGTCACCCATGGGGGCGTGCTCGGAATCGGCGCCGGCGGATCGCCGCAGGATTGGCGCAAGCAGACCTTCAGCGCGCCGGCGGCGACGGCCGAGGCCTTTCGCGAAACCTGGTACGTGATCGACCGCACCGCCGCCTATCTTGGCGGCCTGACGGTCGGCAAGGAATTGCCGGGACAATTGTCGGGTCCGATCCGCATCGCTCAGGTGTCCGGCGAGGTCGCCAAGGCGGGCGTCTGGCCCCTGTTCAATCTGGCGGCGTTCCTGTCGATCTCGATCGGGCTGTTGAATCTGCTGCCGGTTCCGCTGCTCGACGGCGGGCATCTGCTCTACTACGCCCTCGAAGCGGCGCGCGGCCGGGCGCTGACCCAGCGCGCCCAGGAGTTCGGTTTCCGCGTCGGGATCGCCTTCGTCAGCATGCTGATGCTGGTCGCGACCTACAATGACATCGTCCGCCTCACCCGCAGTTGGTTGAAGCTCGGCTGAGCGCGATCGTAGATCCTCGTCCGGCCCCAGGCGAGGATTTCGCTTGAGACCCCGTGAATTGCGGCGAAATTTTGCCACGAAACCGTGGCTTGCGGGCCACGGTTTCGTAAAAAATCGGGACTCGCGACGAAAGGCATTTGCAGGATTCCATAAACCTTGTAGAAGCAGAGTTGAATTGGACAGGCTTGGTTTATGCTATCCATTCGATGTCTTAAGTTTGCGGTCGAATCGTTGCTGGTTCGACCCCCGTCGCCAAGCCAATATCGGGGCGGGTCCAAAGTCACGGAGACCGGGTTTCAATGTCTTTTCGCCAAGGTCTTATGAGTTCGAACCGCGTTGGCGGTAGCGCTGATGGTCGGCTCAATCGCTGCTCCGACCCACGCGCTGGCCGAAACCATCGTCGTCGAAGGCAATCATCGCGTCGATTCCGAGACCATCCGGTCTTATTTCGTTGGCGGCGACACCAACGAGGCCATCAAGAAACTCTACGGCACCGGCTATTTCTCCGATGTCCACGTCAGCCACAGGGGGGGCGCGCTGGTGGTTCGGGTGGTCGAGAACTCGACCATCATCAATCACGTCGTTTTCGTCGGCAATTCGAAGGTCAAGTCGGAAGACCTGCAGAAAGAGGTCCTGCTGAGGGACCGCGGCGCCTACAACCAGGCCGCCGCCGACGCCGACGTCCAGCGCATTCTCGACATTTACCGCCGCTCGGGCCACAACGCGGCCACGGTCAGCGTGCGGACCGTCCAGACGCCCAACAACACGGTCGACGTCGTCTTCGACGTCAACGAAGGCGACAAGACCGGCATCAAGCGGATCAGCTTCGTCGGCAATCATGCCTATTCCGACAGCAAGCTGAAGGGCCTGATGGAATTCGACGGAAATGAATTTCCTGTCGTTCTTCAAGACTTCTGACGTTTTCGACCCGGATCGCCTGGCGAAAGACGCCGAGGCGATCCGCCGCTTTTATCTCAAGAACGGCTATGCCGATTTCCGCGTGATCGGGGTCGATCCGGTCTATGATCCGACGGCCGGCGGCTACATCGTCACGATCACCGTGGAAGAAGGCCCGGTTTATCACGTCAGTTCGGTCAATATCGAATCGCAAATTCCCGGGCTGACCGACGCGACGCTGAAATCGGCGCTCGATATTCATGCCGGCGACGTTTACAACGGCGACGCGGTGCAGAAAACCGAGGTTCGCCTGACGAAGGAAGTCCAGAAACTGGGCTATGCCTTTTCCCAGGTGCGCGTCCAGGGCGACAAGGATCCGGCGAGCCGGACGGTCTCGATCGCCTTCATCGTCGAGGAAGGGCCGCGCGTCTATATCGAACAGATCAATGTTCGCGGCAACACCGTGACACGCGATTACGTCATTCGCCGCGAATTCGACATCGGCGAGGGCGACGCCTACAACAAGGTGCTGGTCGACAAGGCGGAGCGGCGCCTCAACGCGCTCGGCTACTTCAAGAAAGTCAAGATCAGCAACGAACAGGGCTCGTCGGCGGATCGCATCATTGTCGATGTGGATGTCGAAGAGCAGTCCACCGGTTCGTTCTCGATCTCCGGCGGCTATTCGACCGTCCAGGGCTTCATCGCTGAAGTCTCGGTCACCCAGACCAACTTCCTCGGCCGCGGCGAATATGTCCGCGCCTCGATCTCGGCCGGCCAGTACGCCAGCGGCATCGAACTCAATTACACCGAGCCGTTCTTCCTCGACAATCGCATTGCGGCGGGCTTCGACCTCTATTCGAAGATCAGCCAGGCGTCCTACTTCTCCTATTATTCGAACTGGGTGACCGGCGGCACGCTCCGTCTCGGCATCCCGCTGACGGACGACGTATCGATCGCGCCGCGCTACACGCTCTACTATTCGACACTGAAAATTCCCAATTCGCAAAGCCAGCCGTACGACGACTGCAGCTATCCGCAATGGTTCACGCCGCCCTACAACGGCACGCCAGTTACTATTTTCAACAGCTGTCTGAGCAATGGCGAGGCCTCGCTGGCGCTGAAGCAGGCGCAAGGCTCCTGGCTGACGTCGATGATCGGCTATACCCTGAGCTATAATTCGCTCGACAATCCGCGCAATCCGCATTCCGGCTTGCTCGCCAGCCTGAAGCAGGATTTCGCCGGTCTCGGCGGCTATTCGGACTTCCTGCGCACGACGGGCGACCTGCGCGCCTATCACGAGCTTTATTTCGACGAGTCGTCGGCCTCCTCCATCTCCAGGCCGGCAATCTCTTCCAGACCGGCGGCGACGATCTGCATGTGACGGACAATTTCAATTTCGGACCGAGCCTGGTGCGCGGTTTTGCGCCCGGCGGCATCGGCCCGCGCGACATCACCAACGCCACGTCGAACAACAACGGCAACGCGCTGGGCGGCACGGATTACTGGGGCGCCTCGGTCGAAACCCAGTTCCCGATCTGGGGCCTGCCCAAGGATATCGGGCTGAAGGGCGCGCTGTTCTTCGACGCCGGCAGCCTGTGGGACTACACGGACACGACCAATTTCGGCACCTATCTCGGATATCCCGTCGGGGAAAGCTGCGCAGTAATGAATGCCCACAAGAACCCCTGGACCACACAATTGCCCTGCATTAACGTCGGCAGCAACAACATGGTCGTGCGTTATCGCCGGTCTCGGCCTGATCTGGCATTGGGCGATGGGGCCGGTGGCTCCAACTCGGTTTCGTGCTGTCGAAATCCCAGTACGATGTCGTGCAGCAGTTCAGCTTCAGCGGCGGCACGACCTTTCAGCTTCATGCAAGGGTATTCCAGGGCGCGGCGGCCAGCCGCGCCTTGCTATGGCGCCTGTCACACGAATTGCGCGTGAATGATGCGAAACGGGCATCCCGGGCTTGCGCGCGAGGTGGGCGGAGAGGTGTTGTATTCCCCCGCCAGCGCGCGGCCCGATCCGGCGGCGCCCGGTTGGAGAATCCTTTGTTTCCGCAGCGTTTCTGCGAACCGAGGTCTGCGCAAGCGAATAACCAGCATCCGCTTTTTCGCGCGCGGTTTTAGGGGGACTGTCACTTGGAAGCTATGAAGTTCTTTCGTGGCGCAGTCGCGCCGACCCTCGCGGAAATCATCGAATGGACCGGCGCCCGTCCCGTCGGCGAAGTCGATCTCGCCCAGCAGATCTTTGACGTGGCGCCGCTCGACCGCGCGCGTCCCGGCGATCTGGTCTTCCTCGACAATCCCAAATACGCCGATCAGCTGGCGAAACGCGCGCCACCGCCTGCCTGGTTTCCGAGCGCCATGCCGATCGCGCGCCGGAAGGCGTCGCGGCTTTGGTGGTCCGCGAGCCCTATCGCGCCTGCGCGATCGTCGCGGCGCGCATCTATCCCGAGGCGGCGCGGCCGGGATCCTGGTTCGACAGCCACGGCGTTTCGCCCGTCGCCAATGTTCATCCTTCCGCCCGGCTGGAGGCTGACGTCATCGTCGATCCCGGCGCGGTGATCGGGCCTCATGCGGAAATCGGCGGGGGCGCGATCATCGGCCCCAATGCGGTGATCGGGCCAAAGGTGCGCATCGGCCGCAACAGTTCGATCGGAGCAGGCGCGACGATCTGCAACGCCTTGATCGGCGACCGGGTCATCATCCATCCCGGCGCGCGCATCGGCCAGGACGGCTTCGGTTTCGCCATGAGTCC
>CAVVIQ010000008.1:0-203746 GCA_963748385.1 uncultured Pseudomonadota bacterium | reverse complement strand
TCACAAAGACCGCCTTTTCGAACCCGATCCTGGTCGCCCAGAGATCGATCACCGGCCGCTCGATATGGCTGTTGAGATGGGTGAAGGCGGCCTGCGCCTTTCGGGCGTCGCACTCGTCGGCGAAGGCTTTCCAATGGCCCGGATTGACGAATTCCAGGAATGACATCACGACGCGTCCGCCCGGTTTGAGCACGCGGAACATTTCCTCGAGATAGAGGAAGGTTTCCGAATGCAGGAGATGGGTGAAAACGCTGAACGAGGCGCAAAAATCGACCGAGGAATCGGCGAGAGGGATGGCAAGCGCACGGTTGAGAACGAATTTATAGCTCGCGGGGGGTTGGTCGCGGCATATTCGAGCAGGGACAGGACGATGTCGGCGCCAAGATAGTCGAGCGTGGCGAACCTTTTGGCCAGCGCGTGGGCCAGGCGGCCGCTGCCGCATCCGAGATCGAAAACGGCCATGCTTTCCTTCAGCCCCGCCCATTGCATGACGTCGGCTTCGATTTCGCCCATCGGCACATAATGGCCTCCGACCGCGATGCTCATCGCCTCGTCGATCGGGTGGGTTTCGATCAGCTTTGCGACCAGAAGCTCGTAATCTTCGACGAAATGAAATCGGGCCACGCGGAAGCCTTCCGAGGGATTTGGCGGCGGGCGCGAAAATAGACCGAAACGGGATTTTCGGAAACCGCCGCGAACCGCGTCGCGCGCGGCTCCGCGCCTTCGCGATGTCGGCCCGCCATCAGGCTCGGCGACATCACCGCCTCGATTCACAAGATCGGCGCTTTGGCGCAAGGCCTGCCCGCCTGCAACGGCCAGACTCTCGGGCGCGGAAGCTCGCGCGCGGGCCGGCGAAGCAGAGGAGGGAAGCCTGAAAGGCCTTTTTTGAACCGGAAGTTGTCAGGTGCCGCGGACTTGCGGACCGCCGCTTTTTTTACGCGGCAGGAAGGGGGCTCTGGCGCGACCGGCGATAGCCCGCGAAACCGAGACCCGCAAAGCCGGCGAGCATCATCGCCCAGGTCGAGAGTTCCGGAACGGCGTTCATGGTGACGCTAGTCTGGAAAAAGGCTTCGCCGGTCGGATCATTCTGGGACCAGATCCAGTAGGCGTTGGTCGAAATGCCGCCAATCGCCCCGTTGTTAACGTTCGTCCAGATATTGCTCCCGCCGTTCAACGAGAACACCGCCGGCGCATCGGTCGGGGCGGTCCAGGAAAGCGGCGAAACTGGAGAGAAATTGTCCGACTGCCATATGACAACGAGCTGTTCGCCGTTGGGATTCGGAGTCCGCGGTCCACCCGGTCGATCCGGTCAAGAGCGTCTGGCCGCCGCCGGCGAACTGATAGTTGCCCGAGACCGACAGTTGCCCGAGCAAAGCGTCGGGGTTGCCATTATCTGGTGTAGCCGGCCCATCAAAATTGTCGGCGATGATGTTGATGTAATATTTATATGCGCCATCGAGCGGGATCGAGACGTCAACCGGCGACTGCCAGTCCGAACCGGAGGCGACCAGCGTCCCAAGGCTGTTCGGGTCCGTGCTGACGAATAGTTCGAATGCGTTGTCGGCGGTGACCGTGCCCGACAAGCCTGCTGTAATCGGCGCAACTTCAGCGGACGCGGGGCCAGAGAAGCCGGAAATCGCGACAGCGGCCAGACCGGCCATCAAGATCTTTTTCATGTCGTCACCCCAAATCCGACTTTGGCGGCAAAAAAACCGCCGGCCGCATGATCTTTGGCCGGTAGCTATATCACTCAAGGTAACGCTGGGTCAAACTTCTGGTTCGCCAGCCGATGTCCTTCGGCAAATGGCTTTATCTCTTCGTCAAGCGGCCGTGGGGCCAGCCGATTCCGGGCCTTCGAGGTCGGCGCCCGCGCCATGGCGCCAAACTAGGGCGGCGACGCAGGGGGGCCTTCCGGGGCGGGGGCTGGCCGAAGCGGAGCGACGATGCCCGGGTCATCATCGCATTGGCTGGAGCCGGCGGTTGATTCTTCGCCCGCGCCCGGCCATTTTAGGCGGAGCCAAATGCTCGCGCTTTTTTCCCGCGCGAAAAACGAGGATCGTCAACTGACCCGCAAAACGAAGACAGGCGCGGAGCCGGCGCCGGCGCAGGGGATCGACCCGGCGCGCGCCAACCCCCATATGCCGGCCGTTCTCACAGCTCTCGACGATCTCAAGGCCGAGGAGGTCGCCGTGATCGACCTCGCGGGAAAAACCTCGATCGCCGACTGGATGGTCGTCGCCACCGGGCGTTCGACCACCCAGGTCGGGGCGCTCGCCGACAAGGTGGTCAAGGCGCTGAAAGAGAGCGGGGCGGCGACGCCCTCGATCGAGGGCCTGCCCGCCTGCGACTGGGTGCTGATCGACGCGGGCGACCTCATCATCCATCTGTTCCGCCCCGATGTGCGCGCTTTCTACAACCTCGAAAAGATGTGGGGCGTGGACCGCCCGGCCGAGAAGCGGGCCGAGGCTTGAGCGTTTCTCCGCCATGAAACTGCTGCTCGCCAGCGTCGGACGGCTGAAAAGCGGCCCGGAACGCGAACTGGTCGCGCGCTATGCCGCGCGCTGCGTCGCGGGCGGCCGGAAAATCGGTTTTTCGGGCTTCGATCTGCGCGAGATCGACGAATCGCGCGCCCGCCGGCCGGAAGACCGCAAGACCGAGGAGGCGGCGGCGCTCGCTGCGCTGATTCCGCCGGGGGCGCGGAAAATCTGCCTCGACGAGCGCGGGCGCAACCTGAACAGCGAGGATTTCGCGCGGAAACTGGGCGAATGGCGTGACTCCGGGTCGCCCGCCTGCGCTTTGGCGATCGGCGGGCCCGACGGGCTCGATCCCGCCTTCCGGGACCAGGCCGATCTGACTCTGGCGTTCGGGGCTATGACTTGGCCTCACCAAATTGTGCGTGCATTGGCGGCCGAACAGCTCTTTCGCGCATTGACCATCCTCGCCGGCCATCCCTATCATCGCGCTTGACTGTGGCAGTCCCTGCTTCCGGCTCGCCGGAAGCAGGGGCGCCCGCCGGCGTCAGCCGGCGCCGCGCCGGTCGGCGCGGACGCCATCGGCCTGTTCCAGGGTCGATGGCGCAAGAAGCCGTTCGAACGGCTCACGCCAAAGGCCTGACAAGACGCGTCGGTCCTTTTGGGGACGCAACAAGAACCGGTCCCGGAGCACGCGCAACGCATGATCGCCGATGAAAGTTTCGAACTGGCCCCTTGCGGGCTGGCTGTCCTTGCGCCTGACGGCGCCTTCCTTAAGGTCAACCGCGCCTTTCGCCGCTGGACCGGCCTTTCCGAGCCGGATCTGAACACAAACCTGCGTTTCGCCGATCTGGTCGAAGGCGACGGCGCTTTTCTTTTCGCTGAACTTTCGGCGGTGCTGGCGCGCGCGCCGGAGCTCGACGAGGTTTTCGTTCTCTTGCGCGGCGAGGCGGGCGCGGTCTTCCCGGCCTATGTCAATTTTGCGCTGCGACGCGACGAATTGGGCGCGCCGGCCGCGATTCATCTTGCCGCGACGCGCGGCGAAAGCCGCGCCTTGCACGAGGCCGAACTCGAACGCGGCAAGAGGGCGGCGGAGCAATTGGCCGCCATCGTCTCCAGCTCGTCCGACGCCATCGTCAGCGTCGATCCGCAGGGGAGGGTGTTGAACGCCAATCGCGCCTTCAGCGAGATTTTCCAATACGAGCCCGCGGAAATCGCCGGGGCCGATCTCGGCGATCTGATCGCGCCCGAGGAATCCCGCGCCGAATACGAAAGCAAGCTGGCCAGCGCCGCCTTCGGGTCCGACAAGGGGCAGATCGTGCGGCGGCGGCGCAAGGACGGAACCTTGCTCGACTTTTCCATCTCGGCCGCGCCCATCCGTGACGGCGCCGGCGAAGTCGCGGCGATCTCGATGATCTATCGCGATCTCGCGCCGCTCACCCGCGCCGCCGAGCATATCGAATTCCTGCTGCGCGAGGTCAATCACCGCTCGAAGAACCTGCTCGCCGTTGTCAACGCCATCGCGCGGCAGACGGCGCGTCTTTCGTCTTCGCCTGAAACCTTCATCGATCGTTTCATGGCGCGGCTGTCGGCGATCGGCTGCAGCCACGATCTCCTGGTCTCGCGCGACTGGCGCGGCGTCCGGATCGCCGATCTCGCCAGAAACCAGTTCAGCCAGCTGGAAGGCGACGCCCGCGAGCGGATCGAGCTTTCCGGCGATCTTCTGGAGATCAATCCGCGCGCGGCGGAATCATACGGCCTGGCGCTGCACGAGCTTTCGACCAATGCGGTGCGGCATGGCGCTCTGTCGGCGCCCGACGGCAAGGTCGACCTTTCCTTCCAGCTCGACCGCGACGGCAAGTTCTACACCCTGACCTGGCGGGAAAGCGGCGGCCCGGCGGTGATGGCGCCGGAGCGTTCGGGCTTCGGCGGCGCGGTGCTCACCCGCATGGCTCCGCTCGCCATCCAGGGCGAAAGCCGGCTCGACTTCACGCCGGACGGCCTGCGCTACCGGCTCTCGGCGCCGGTGGCCGAAGTGGTGATGGGATGAGATTTTTTCCCCATCGCCGCACCGCTTCTTTAAGCTGACTTCCAGCGATTCGGCGAAACGGGCGGCGATGGCGGGCAGGGGCGAAAATGCGCGCAAGCGCGGACGGCGGGTTCGCCGCCCCGCGCTTGCGCTCGCCTTCCTCTGCCTTGCGGCGCCTTCGCGGGCGCAGGCGCCCGCGCGGCAGCCCGCGCCGGCGCCGCCGGACCGCAAGGCCGCGGATCTCGAGGCGAAGCGTCACGACTTTGAAGGCGTGCAGGAAAGTCTCGCCCAGTCCGAGGCGCGGGAGAAGAAGATCGAGGAGGAAATCGCCTCCTACCGCAACGATCGCGCCAAGCTCATCTCCGCGCTGATCGACGCCAAGAACAAGATCGACGACGCCGAGGCGAAGGTCGCGGAAGCGCAAAGCCGGCTCGACACGCTTACCGGCAGCGAGACGGCGATCCGGCGCTCGCTCGAAAGCCGCCGTGGCGTTCTGACCGAGGTGCTCGCCGCCTTGCAGCGCATGGGCCGCAAGCCGCCTCCGGCCCTGCTCGCCGAGCCGGAGGACGTGTTGCGGGCGATTCGCGCCTCGATGCTGCTTGGCGCGGTCCTGCCCGAGCTGCGCTCGGAGACCGAGGCGCTCGCCGGCGATCTCCAGGACCTGGTTTCGCTGCGCGAGTCGATCGCGCGGGAAAAGGCCGATCTCGCCGGGGGATTGCAGGCGCGGCGCGACGAGCGGGGGCGTCTGAAAGCCTTGATAGCGGCGCGTCAGAAGTCGATCGGCGCGGCGGGCGAGGCGCTCGCCGCCGAACAGGCGAAGGAGAAGGCGTTCGCCGGCCAGGCCGCCGATCTCAAGGACCTGATCGCGCGGATGGAGACCGAACTCGACTCCGCGCGCAAGGCGGCGGAAGAGGCGCGCAAGGCTGACGAGGCGCGCGCCAGGCTCACCCAGGAGCAGATCGAGGAAGCGAAAAAGCGTTTCGCCGAGGCGCCCCAGCGCGATCCGGCCCGGCTCGCCCCGGCGATCGCCTTCGCCGACGCCAAGGGCATGCTGTCGCTGCCGGCCCAGGGAGCGATCATCAAATTCTTTGGAGCGCCGAGCGATTTCGGCGGCGTCGAGAAGGGACTTTCGCTCGCCACGCGCCCCAACGCCATTGTTTCGGCGCCAAGCGATGGCTATATCGCCTTCAGCGGCCCCTGGCGCAGTTTCGGGCAGCTCTTGATCATCAACGCCGGCGGCGGCTATTATGTCGTGCTGGCGGGATTGGCGCGAGTCGACGTGGCCGTGGGACAATTCGTCCTTGCCGGCGAACCCGTCGGAAACATGGGCGACGGAACGGCGAAAACGGCCGCCGCGATTGCGATCGGGGCGACGCAGCCGGTTCTTTATGTCGAGTTTCGCAAGGATGGAGCGGCGGTCGATCCCGGTCCATGGTGGTCGAAGTCGGAAATGCAAAGGGTTCGCGGATAATGCGCAAGACATCGCTGGTTCTGCTGGGCGTCGCCATCGGCGCCTCGGCTGTTGTCGTCGGCTCGCAAACGAGGGTTTCGCTTGGCGGTCCGGCCGTGGCCGAATCGGCGGAGGTGTACCGCAGCCTCAATCTGTTCGGCGACGTTTTCGACAAGATCCGCGAGGATTACGTCGAGAAGCCCGACGACAAGAAAATGGTCGAGTCCGCCATTTCCGGCATGCTGACCTCGCTCGATCCCCATTCGAGTTATATGGACCCCAAGAGCTTCCAGGACATGCAGGTCCAGACGCGCGGCGCCTTCGGCGGCCTCGGCATCGAGGTCATGGAGGAGAACGGCCTGGTCAAGGTGGTGGCGCCGATCGACGACACGCCGGCGGCGCACGCCGGCATTCTTTCGGGCGACCTCATCACCGCCATCGACGGCGAGAGCGTTCAGGGCATGACCCTGAACCAGGCGGTGGACAAGATGCGCGGCGAGGTCAACACCAATGTCAAGCTGACCCTCGAGCGCGGTCCCAAGAAGCAGAAGCTCGACGTCAGCCTGACCCGCGCCGTCATCCATATCAAGTCGGTTCGCTGGCATGTCGACAAGCCCGACATCGGCTATATCCGCATCACCCAGTTCACCGAACAGACCTATGAAGGCCTCAAGGAGGCCATGGAGAAGCTCCAGCAGGAAATTCCCGCCGACAAGTTCAAGGGCTATGTGCTCGACCTGCGCAACAATCCCGGCGGCCTGCTCGATCAGTCGGTGGCGGTGGTCAACGCCTTCGTCGATCATGGCGAGATCGTCTCGACCCGCGGTCGCAACGCCGACGAAACCCAGCGCTACAATGCGCGTCCCAACATGGATCTCTCCCATGGCAAGCCGCTGGTGGTGCTGATCAACGGCGGTTCGGCCTCGGCATCGGAAATCGTCTCCGGCGCCTTGCAGGATCACAAGCGCGGGATCCTGCTCGGCTCGCGCTCCTTCGGCAAGGGCTCGGTCCAGACCATCATTCCGCTCGGCCAGGACAACGGCGCCCTGCGGTTGACGACGGCGCGCTATTACACGCCCTCGGGCCGTTCGATCCAGGCCAAGGGCATCGAGCCCGACGTCACCATTCTCGAGGACACGCCGCCCGACCTCAAGGGCAAGGACGACACCAAGGGCGAGGCCTCGCTCCAGGGACACCTGAAGAACGGCCCCGACGAGGAGCACGGCTCGCAGGCTTATGTCCCGGCGGACGAGTCCAAGGACAGGACTCTTCACGCCGCCTATGACCTGCTGCGCGGAACGAAGACGCTGGCCATGCTCAAGCAGGAGGCCGCGGCCGCCCAGGCTGCCGAAAAATCCGCGGAAAAGACCGCCGAAACCGCCGGGAAGGACGCCGACAAGACCGAGGCCAAGGCCGAGGCCGCGCCCGGCGGCAAGAGCGACGCGACCGCGCCCAAGGGGCAAGCCCCGGTCGTCGCTCCGGCGCCTCCGGCCGGCCCGCAAGGCGAGCCGGTTCTGAAGCCGGGGCCGTCCGACGGCAAGTCGAAATGATCCGTTTGAATGACCGGCCGCCTCGACAGGCCCGGCCTGCTTCACCAACCTGAGCGAACTGGGCCCGCCTGATTCGACCCCCCTTTGCGACACGGCCATGCTCGACGATTTCGACCGCCCGCTGGGCCAGGACCGCAAGCCGCCGCCCGCATCGGGACAGGATGGCTGGCGCCTCTGGGCGCTCGCGCTCGGGCTCGTCGGGGCGGTCGTCGGCGGGATTTATCTTTTCTCCGCCGGGAACGACAGGTCCGGCGGCGAACCCGAGGCGGTCGCCGTCATCCAGCCGGCGCCTCCGCCCACGCCGCAGCCTCCGCCCACGCCGCAGCCTCCGCCCGCGCCTCCGGCCGGCGCCGCCGCCTCCACGGCCTCGCAGGTCGATGTGGAGAATGGGGTCAGGGTGGTGCGCGGCGGCGCTGGAGCCGAACAAGGCGTCATCATCCATGTTCCCGACGCCGGCGACTCGACGGCGCTGACGCCGGCGCCCGACGATCGTCTGGTGGAAAAAGGAAGGTTCGGCCCCTTGCCCCGTCGCGCCCGGGACGGCGCGACGCCTGCGCGGGTCTATGCCCGGCCGCCGGCGCTCGGGCCCGCATTCAAGCCGGGAACGCCGCGCGTCGCGATTCTCGTCGCCGGAATGGGACTGGACGGCGCGGCGACCGACGAGGCGATCCAGAGCCTGCCGCCCGAGGTAAGTCTGGCTTTCGCTCCCTACGGGGCCGATGTGGGGCGCCAGGCGGCGCGCGCGCGCGCGGCGGGCCATGAAATCCTGCTGCAAACGCCGATGGAGCCGCTCGATCCGGTGGACTCGCCAGGGCCGCACGTTCTGCGGGTCGGCGACCGCGCCAGGGCGCTCGATGACCTTCACTGGCAGATGAGCCGTTTCGTCGGCTATATCGGACTGGTGAATTTTCTTGGCGGACGCTTCACCGCCGACGAAGCCGCGACGCAGGCGCTGATGAAAGAACTCGCCGACCGCGGCCTCGACTATGTCGACGACGGCTCCTCGCCGCGAGGCCTCGTCAGGGAGGCCGCGCTCGCCCAGAACGTCGCCTTCGCCAAGGCCGATCTCCGTATCGACGCGTCGCGCGATCCGGCGTCGATCGACGCCGCCTTGCTCCAGCTGGAGGCCCTGGCGCGGCAGAAGGGTGTCGCCATCGGCTATGCCGCCGGATTGCCGGAGGCCAGCGACCGCATCGCGCGTTTCGCCGCCGATCTCAAACGCGATGGCGTCGCTCTCATTCCGGTCTCGGCCGCCCTTCGCGCCGGGGCCGTCGTCAGCAGCGGAAAGAGGTGACGTTGTGATCGAAGCTTTGGCCTATCGTCCCTGCGTCGGAATCATGCTGCTCAACGCGGAGGGTCTGGTGTTTGTCGGGCGTCGCAAGTCCAAACGCGCGCCGGATCTGATTCCGGCCGAACACGAATGGCAGATGCCGCAAGGCGGCATCGACGACGGCGAGACGCCCTATCGGGCGGCGCTGCGGGAGCTGCGCGAGGAAACCGGGGTGCGCAGCGTGAGTTTTCTCGCCGAGGCGGCGGACTGGCTCAGCTACGATCTACCCGGCGACATCACCAAGAAAACCTGGAGGGGCCGTTTTCGCGGCCAGACGCAGAAATGGTTCGCCCTGCGTTTCACCGGCGAGGAGTCCGAGATCGACATCGATGCGCCGGATGGCCACAAGCCGGAGTTCGACGCCTGGCGCTGGGAGCGGATCGAGCGCCTGCCGGAATTGATCGTTCCGTTCAAGCGCCGGGTTTATGAAGAGGTCTGCGCGCGCTTCGCCGATTTCGCCGCTTCGTGACCCGTATTCCGCGCGATTTCATGCGGAATTCGGGTGAAGGGTCGGGCGAAGGCGTTCAGCCCTGGACGCGGCCGATTCCCTCGCGGGCGACGGCTTCGCTGGGGTCGAGCGACAAGGCGCGCTGATAGTTCAGCAGGGCCTTTGCCCGGTCGCCCTGTTTCTCGTAGGCGAGGCCAAGGCCGGCCCAGGCGTCGGCGTTGCGATTGTTGACGTTCAGCGCGGCGTTGAAATCCTCGATCGCCTTGTCGGGCTTGCCGAGCGCCAGGAGGCTTTGGGCGCGCGCCTCGTAAGGCGCGGCATGGAATGGATCGCGGTCGATCGCATTGTCGAAATCGGTGACGGCGCGGGCGTTGTCGCCCTTCTTCTGGTAAATCAGGCCCCGCGCGTGAAAAGCCTGGGCGCTCTCGGGATTGAGGCGGATCGCCTGGTCGAGATCGCCCAGCGCGGCGTCGAGCTGGCCCTGGGAGCGTTCGAGATTGGCTCGGCCGAGATAAGCAGGCGCGTGGTTGGGATTGGCCTGGATGGCGCGGCTGAAATCCTGCATCGCGGCGTCATTGGCGCCGACCTGGCGCTCCGCCAGAGCGCGATTGGTATAGGCCGAGGCGTGGTTCGGATCGAGTTTGACGGCTTGCGCGAAATCCGAAATCGCCTCGTTGTAGCGGCCGACCTTGGCATAGGCGACGCCGCGGGTGTTATAGGCTTCCGCGTCATTGGGATGGGCGGCGACGACCGCGTCGAGAGAGGCGATATTGGCTTCGGCCGCCTTGGGATCGGCGTGGGACAATTCGGCATAGCCGGGGCCCTGGCCTCCGCCGGGAATTCGAATCGCAGCCGCCGAGCGGCGCGGCGAGGGCCGAGAGCGCGAAAACGATCAGATATTTGCGTTGACCCGCCCTGAAGATCCTGGCCATGTCGATCCCAATGCTCCGGTCTGCTTCGATCGCTCCCCGCGCGGTCAGCGCCTGTATAAGTTCCGGCGCGGGAATGGGCGAGGCGCAAGCTAGCCCCGCATGGTATAGATTTCCTTACCCGACGCTTGACCCGCAACTTGGCCGCGTCATGCGAATCCCCCATGGTTCATGGCGAATTCCCGTTCGGTCGGCGCGAAGACCCGCTCACGACGGGAGGGATTTCGCCCAAGAACAACACAAACGCCCGACGCTTGAGGCGAAGGGCGTTCCTGTCGGGGCGCTCCCGGGCCGACGCGACGAATTCAGCGCGCGGCGGGCTTGGCCTTCATCGGCAGCAGGCCTTCGCGCTGCATCTTCTTGCGGGCGAGCTTGCGGGCGCGGCGCACCGCCTCGGCCTGTTCGCGCGCGCGTTTCTCGGACGGCTTTTCATAATGACCGCGCAATTTCATTTCGCGGAAAATGCCCTCGCGCTGCATCTTCTTCTTGAGCGCCTTGAGAGCCTGATCGACATTATTGTCGCGAACGAGAACTTGCACGCCGGATTCCTGTGTTTGAAAGACCGCCGCCGCCGCGCCGCCTTGACGCGAGAGTCGTCAGCCGCCTGTGAAAAGAATTACCCGCGCTTGCGGAGCGCCGGACCGTTGGGCTCCGCTTAACAGAATCGACCGCGCCTGTCCAGATGGCTCACGCCGCTTCCATCGGCTCGCCTGGAGGAAAGATCGCTTGACGGCGAGGGACGTACGGAGGCGATCCGGCGCGCGAAATGAAACCTCCGCCTGCACATAATAAAGCGGGCGGACGCGCTCTTGACCATGAATTGTTAGCGGAGCTTTCTCCAAGACGGGGCGCGCCGGCTTGCTTTGGCCCTCTGCGTTTCTTCTGTGTCATGGCGCATGAATGCGTGAATCCCGTGGTTTCTTTCGCCGCCTTGCGACGGAACTCATGGTAAGGTAGCGTTGCGCGTTTCGCGGAATTCGATCCGGAGCAATTATGACCTCGACGCTTTCCTTTGCCCCGGGCGTTTCCGAACGCGTCGACGCCTCCGCCCTTGAATGCCTGACGATCGTCGGCGCCATGCAAGGGCTGCAACTGACCGTGCCGCAACTGGTTCAGGACAATGCGCTCGAGAGCGCGGAGGTCGATTACGCGAAGCTGGTTCATTGCGCCCGTGGCGCCGGCATGAAGGCCAAGGCGCTACATCTCGATTGGGACGGGCTCGCTCATCTGGAAAAGGCCCTGCCGGCGATCGTCCGGCTCAAGACCGGCGCCAGCATGGCGCTGGTCGCGATGAACGCGAGTTTCGAGGAGGCGCCCCAGAGCGTGACGCTGCGGGATCCGAACGCCGCCGCGGACGCCCTGCTGACGCTCGACTGGCTGCAGTTCCAGGAGGTCTGGTCGGGCGATGTCGCGCTTGTGCGCCGCAATTACGATCTCCTCGACGAGGAAAAGCCCTTCGGTCTGGACCTGATCGCGACATTGATCCTGCGGGAGCGGAAAATTGTCCGCGACATTGCGCTTTCGGCCTTCGCGCTCAGCATTTTTGCTTTGGCGCCGATCGCATTCTGGACGCTGATCGGCAATCGCGTGCTTTATTACAAATCGATGGCCACCTTTACGGTCCTGTGCGTCGGCATGGTGGTGATCATTGTCTTCGAAGCGGCGTTCAACTATCTGCGCAGCTATCTTCTGCTGTTCCTGGCGTCGCGCGTCGACACGAGGCTGTCCGAATATTTGTTCGATCGCATGATCCAGCTGCCGGTCGATTATTTCGAGCGCACCCAGATCGGCGAGACGATGCACGACATCAACGAGATCTGGAAGGTTCGCGATTTCCTGACCGGGCAGGTGTTCGGGGTCGTTCTCGACTCCCTGGTTCTGGTCATCTTTCTTCCGGTGATGTTCGCGTTCAGCCCGCTCCTCACCTCCATCGTTCTCGCCTTCTGCATTGCGATCGTGCTCTGGCTCATCGCCATTCTGCCCCATATCCGCAAGGCGAATGGCGTCGTCATCCACGCCGAAACCCAGCGCGGCTCATTCCTTTACCAGACTCTGGCGGGCATTCGGACGGTCAAATCCCTGGCGCTCGAATCCCGCCAGCGCAAAATTTGGGACGCGCATGTCGCGCGTTGCGCCAAGGCGCGCGATAATTTGTCCTGGATCAGCGCCGTCGCCAGGAGCGGCGTCATACCGCTCGAACGTCTGGCCGTCACCGGTTCTTATGCGGTGGGCGTCTATATCGCGATAACCGCCGACAACAGCGGCGTCATGATCGGCTCGCTGTTCGCCTTCCTCATGCTGTCGCAGCGTGTGGCGGGGCCTTTGATGCAGATGGCCGGTTTGATCACCAACGCCGACGAAGCCCGCGCCGCGGTCGCGACCGTCAGGCATCTGGTCAATCGCCCGAAAGAGGAGGGCCATGGGGAGAAAGGCGTCAGGAAGCAGCTCCAGGGTCAGGTCGAATTCAGCAAGGTCCGCTTTTTCTACCCCGGCGGGTTGTCGCCGGCGCTCGACGACGTCAGCTTCGAGGTTCCGGTCGGGACGACGCTCGGCGTGGTCGGGCGAAGCGGATCGGGCAAGACGACCGTGACGCGCCTGCTGCAGCGCCTGCATGCGGATTATGAAGGCATGATCAAGATCGACGGCGTCGACGTCCGCGAATACAACATTTCGCATCTTCGCCGCAGTCTTGGCGTGGTCCTGCAGGAAAATTTCCTCTTCAGCGGGACGATTCGCGAGAATATCGCGGCCGCCAAGGCGGACGCGACCTTCGATGACGTCGTCCGCGCCGCGCGACTCGCCGGCGCCGAGGAATTCATCGATCGCCTGCCGCGCGGCTACGACACCCATATCTATGAAGGATCGCCCAATCTGTCCGGCGGCCAGCGCCAGCGTCTGGCGATCGCGCGCGCTCTCATCGTCGATCCGCGCATCCTGATCCTCGACGAGGCGACCAGCGCGCTCGACCCCGACAGCGAGGCGATCGTCAATGCAAGCATCAGGAAAATCGCCCATGGACGCACGGTGATCGCGATTTCCCACCGCCTGTCGTCCCTGGTCAATTCCGACGCCATTCTCGTCCTGGAGCGCGGCAAGGTTCTGGACATGGGAACGCATCGGGAATTGCTCGAGAGGTGCGAGATCTATTCCGGTCTCTGGCATCAGCAGAACGGTCATATCGAGCGCGCCGCCGTCGGCGAAAGCCGGAAGGGAACGCGCGGTGTCCACTAAAGCCTCCGCCCAATCCGTCATCCGGAGCTTCCAGTCGGACATAGCCGCGATCCGCGAGGCGCCGCTGCCGCGCTCGGCTATGGCGACAGTTCACGTCCTGATCGGGTTTCTGGTTGTTTTCGCCCTGGTTCTTGCCTTCGGGAGGATCGACCGGGTCGTGCAAAGCATGCAGGGGCAGATCGATCTCGTGACGTCCGCCCAGGTTTATCAGGCGCTGGACCAATCGATCATCAAAAGCATCAACGTCCGGGAAGGCATGCTCGTCAAAAAGGGCGAGGTGATCGCGACTTTGGACTCGACCTTCGCGACCGCGGACGTGACCCAGCTTCGACAGCAGGTCGCGAGCCTCAACGCGCAAATCGCGCGCGACCAGGCGGAACTCACGGGGAAGGCGCCGGTTTTCACGGGCGACGACGATCCCGACCAGCGCCATTACAATCAGTTGCAGGAAAAGCTGTTCGTCGATCGCGACGCGCAATACAGGGCCCAGATCAAGAGCCTCGACGACCAGATCAAGCAGACCGAGGCGACCATCGCCAAGACCAGGAACGACATCGCGCGCTTCAACGAGCGGTCCGCCATCGCCGAAAAAGTCGAGGGCATGAGGTCGAAGCTTCTGGCTTCGGGCGCGGGGTCGCTGCTGAACGAACTGGCGTCGAAGGACAGCAATATCGAAATGCAGCGTCAGGTCGAGAACCTGACCAATTCGCTGAACGAATTGGAGGCGCAGATCGGCGCCTACAAGGCCAATCGCGACGCTTTCATCCAGCAATGGCGCGCCACCGACAGCCAGGACCTCGTGACGGCGCAGAACAATCGCGACGCCGCGGCCGCCTCGCTCAAGAAGGCCCTGGTGCACCAGGACGTGGTGAGGATCGTCGCGGCCGATGATTCGATCATCCTCTCGATCGCCAAACTGTCGGTCGGCTCCGTTCTTCAGCCGGGCGACAAGTTGATCACCGCCATGCCGGTGAACGAGCCGGTGGTCGCCAACATCGATGTGGCCTCGCGCGACGTTGGCTTCATCCGGGTCGGCGATTCGGTCACGCTCAAGATCGACGCCTTCAACTTTTCCGAACATGGAACCGCCGAAGGCCGGGTCAAATGGATTTCGGAGGGCGCTTTCTGGATAAGTGACCAGACCGGTCAGCCCACCAGCGCCTATTACAAGGTCGGCGTCAGCATCGACCGCTTGAATTTTCGCGGCGTGCCCAAGAATTTCCGGCTGATGCCGGGCATGACCCTTTCGGCCGACATCAAGATTGGACGTCGCTCGGTGGGCCGATATCTGTCCGACGCCCTCCTGCGCGGCTGGGGCGAGGCGATGCGCGAGCCATGAGGAGGCTATCCCGCAGGCTGATGCGGCCGGTATTTCCGCTGCTCGACCGGCGGACGACGGAATGGCTGCGCGCTCGCGCCCAGCGCGCTTTCGGCCGCCGCGCGTTCCACACCGCCCTTCGCCTGTGGCGCAGGGGCGTCGCCGTGGGCGATGTGGAGTCGGCGTTTCGCCTCGCGGACGTTTATCAGAACGGCTATGGCGCCGTGCTTCCCAATTCCGCGAGGGCGGCGGCGTGGTACAGATTCGCGGCCGAACGTGGTCATGTCGAATCGCAAATGCGCCTGGGACGGATTTTCCTCCATGGCGCGTCGGCCATGCGGCTTCCCGAGAAATGGGAACAAACCGCCCGGGACGGGGAAATGGCCTCGGCGACGGCGACGGCCATTTTCGCCGCGACGCCAAGGATTGAACGCGACACGACTCAGGCCCTGTTCTGGCTCGAAAAGGCGGCGCAACAGGGACAGGCGGAGGCGCGGGCCCTCATTGGCATGATTTTTTTCGACGGCGTCGGCGTCGAAAAGGATTACGCGCGCGCCCGCGAAAATTTTATGGAGGCGGCGGAGGAGGACCAGCCCTCCAGCCAGTTCGGCCTGGGCGAGATCTATTATCGCGGGCTCGGCCTCGAGCCGAATCTCGAACTCGGCGGCGATTGGTACCAGAAGGCCGCCGACCTGGGCCACCCGCGCGCGCAAATCGCGATCGCCACCATATACCGTTCTGGCGAGGGGCGCGCGGCCGATCCCGAACGCGCCGCTTTTTACATGGCCCGCGCGGCGGAGAGCGGCGACGCTTACGCCGAATTCATCTATGGGCGCATGCGCCTCCTTGGCGAGGGCGCGCCGGTCGACGTCGATCGGGCGGAGACCTACCTGCGCCGCGCGGCCAAGAAGGGATATCTTCCGGCCACCCAGGCGCTGGCCGCCTTTTACAGCCAGGGCGGCCTCGTGCCGCCCGACCTGCGCGAAGCCGCCAACTGGTATCGGGCCGCGGCCGAAGCGGGGGACGTGCAGGCGCAATTCACCGTCGGCCGCTTCGCCGCCGAGGGCATCGGCGTCCCGGTCAATTTTACCGAAGCGGCGCGCTGGTTCGCGAAAGCGGCGGAACAGGGCCATGCGATCGCCGCCTATAACGCCGGCGTTTTTCTCAGTTCGGGCCCGGGGCCTCAGCGGGACCTTGACGCGGCGATCCGCTGGCTCGAATTCGCCGCCGGGAAAGGCGTGTCCCAGGCCAAGGTGAAACTGGCCGAGATTCACCTGAACGGAGCTTCGGGCGCGCCGGATTTCGGACGCGCCGTGGAGCTTCTGCAGGAGGCCTCCAAGGCCGGCGACCGCGCCGCGCAAACCCAGCTCGCTCTCCTCTATCTGTCGCCCGATAACGGCCTGCGCGACCTCGACCAGGCGGAAAACCTCCTTCTCGACGCCGCCGCCTCGGGCTCTCCGGAGGCGGCGCTGCATCTGGGCCATCTTTATTCGGGCCAATTCGATCGGGCGGTGGCGCGGCCCGACCGGGCGGCGCGCCATTATCTCACGGCGGCCGAATCGGGCAATGTCGTCGCCCAGCATATCGTCGGCGCGCTCATGTCTTCCCCAAGCGCAACGGACGAGCAGGTCGCCCAGGCCGTCGAATGGTTCCGGCGCTCGGCGGAGGGCGGATTCGCGCCGGCGCAATTCCAGCTCGGCGTGCTCTACTGCACCGCGCGCGGGGTCGAGCAAAATCTGGCGGAGGCCGTGCGCTGGTATGAGCTGGCCGCCGCCGACCAGCACCGGATGGCCATGTACAATCTGGGCGTGATGCTCGTCAGAGGCATGGGCGTCGAGGCCGATCCCGCGCGCGGCGAACAACTGATCAAGGAGTCCGGGATCATGCGGCAGGGCGAAAACCAGGTCCCCCCGGCGGCGAGCGGCTGATGCGAATTCCGCGTGATTGCTGCGGAATTCCTGTGAAAAGGCCCATTCCTGATCGCAGCCGCCGTCCGGGCCGCGGCGTCAGCTCCCGTGAAGCAGTCGCGCGAGATAGGCGCCGTAGCCGCTCTTCTTGAGCGGCTCGGCGAGGGTTTGCAACTGGCGCTCCGAGATCCATCCGGAGACGAAGGCGATCTCCTCGGGACAGGCGACCCGAAAACTCGTGCGCTTTTCCAGCGTGCGCATGAATTCAGCGGCTTCCAGCAGGGAATCCGGCGTGCCGGTGTCGAGCCAGGCGAAGCCGCGCCCCATTTTCTCGACCCGCAGTTCGCCCCGCTTCAGATATTCGAGATTGAGATCGGTGATCTCCAGCTCGCCGCGCGGGGACGGCTTCAGGGCGGCGGCGAATTCGGCGGCGCGCTCGTCATAGAAGTAAAGCCCGGTCACCGCCCAGCTGGAACGCGGCTTGCTGGGCTTTTCCTCGATCGACATCGCCTTGCCGCCGCGATCGAACTCCACCACGCCGTAACGCTCGGGATCGTGGACGTGATAGGCGAAGACGGTCGCGCCGCGCGCCGCCGCGGCGGCGTTGCGCAGGATGCCGGCCAGCCCGTGGCCGTAAAACAGATTGTCGCCGAGGATCAGCGCCGATTTCTGGCCGGAAACGAAATCAGCGCCGATGTGATAGGCCTGCGCCAGGCCTTCGGGACGAGGCTGTTCGGCATAGGACAGTTGGACGCCCCATTGCGTCCCGTCGCCGAGCAGGCGCTGAAAGAGCGGCAGATCCTGCGGGGTGGAGATGATCAGGATTTCCTGGACGCCCGCAAGCATCAGCGTAGTCAGCGGATAATAGATCATCGGCTTGTCGTAGATCGGCAGTAGCTGCTTCGAGATGACCTGGGTCATCGGATGCAGGCGGGTGCCGCTGCCGCCGGCCAGAATGATGCCTTTCATCGAACCGTCCGTTTCAATTGATATCCAGGAGGCGCGCGACGCGGGCGCGGTGGGAAGGGCGCGAGCGGGACGACGATCAGCCGCATCGCGGCCGCTCAATCGAAAATCGCCGGCAGGTCGCGCAGGCGCGGGTGCGTGCGGTCCTTGTCGGAAAGCACGGCGCCACCGGGCGGCAGGGGCCAGGCGATCCCGAGGTCGGGATCGTCCCAGGCGAGGCCGAGATCGTTGGCGGCCGAATAATAATCGCTCACCTTGTATATGACCTCGGTGTCGGGTTCGAGGGTCGCGAAGCCATGGGCGAAACCGATCGGCACCAGCAGCTGCCGCCAGTTCTCGGCCGACAATTCCACCGTGACATGGCGCCCGAAAGTCGGCGAGCTTCTCCTGATGTCCACGGCCACATCGAGAATGCGGCCGCGCGGGACGCGCACCAGCTTGTGCTGGGCGAAGGGCGGCGACTGGAAATGCAGGCCGCGCACGGTGCCGGGCTGGGCGGAAAGCGAATGATTGTCCTGGACGAAATCCAGCGCGATCCCCGCTTCGGCGAAGGCCTTGCGGTTATAGACTTCGGAAAAGAAGCCCCGACGGTCGCCGAATTTCTTCCCCGTGATGATCTTGACGTCAGGGATGGCGGTCGCCTCGATCATGATCGCGCTCATCAACGCCCTCCATCAGCCCGCGAGCATTCCGAGTCTTTCGCCGCGATAGCGGCCGGAGCGGATGTCGCCCCACCAGGCCCGGTTGTCGAGATACCAGCGCACGGTCTTGCGCAGGCCGGTTTCGAAAGTTTCGCGCGGCCGCCAGCCGAGTTCGCGCCCGATCTTGGAACAGTCGATGGCGTAGCGCAGGTCGTGCCCCGGACGGTCCGAAACAAAAGTGATCAGGTTGCGGCGCGATCCGATCCGCGCGTCCGGCGTCATTTCGTCCATCAGGTCGCAAATGGCGTGGACCACGTCGATATTCCTGCGCTCGTTGATCCCGCCGACATTGTAGGTTTCGCCGACCCGGCCTCGCTCGACCGCGAGGAGCAGGGCTTCGGCATGGTCCTCGACGAACAGCCAGTCGCGGATGTTCTCGCCCGCGCCATAGACGGGCAAGGGCTTGCCCTCCAGGGCGTTGAGGATCATCAGCGGGATCAGCTTTTCCGGAAACTGATAGGGCCCGTAATTGTTGGAGCAATTGGTGGCGACGGCCGGCAGGCCGTAAGTGTGGGTCCAGGCGCGCACCAGATGGTCGGAGCCGGCTTTCGACGCCGAATAGGGCGAACTGGGCGCGTAAACGCTGTCCTCGCGGAACATGCCGTTCGGCCCCAGAGAACCGAAAACCTCGTCGGTCGAAATGTGGTGGAAACGGAAATTCTCGGCCGCCGCGCCCTTGAGGCCGCGCCAGTGGCGCAGGGCCTCCTGCAACATGACGAAAGTGCCGACCAGATTGGTCTGGATGAATTCGCCGGGTCCGTCGATCGAGCGATCGACGTGGCTTTCGGCGGCGAGATGCATGACCCAGTCGGGCTTGAACGATTCGAACGCCGAGCGCACCGCCGCGGCGTCGCAGATGTCGCCTTGCGCGAACCGGTAGCGCGGGTCGGCGGCGACCGGGGCGAGCGAGGCCAGATTGCCGGCATAGGTCAGCTTGTCGAACACGAGCAGCGCGTGAGACGTTTGCTGAACGATGAGCCGCGCGACGGCGGAACCGATGAAACCCGCGCCGCCGGTGACCATGATACGCTTGGAAAGCACGAAACAACCTTTCGGTGAACCGCAACGTTCCTATAGTCTTGCGGCGCGGGAGAAAAGCGGAAATTCCGGTCGGGCTTCAGGCGTCGGGCCGGAAGGGCGGGCGGCCGCTGGTCAAGGCGTCGTCGAGCAGCTCCAGGCGGTCCTGGCCCCAGAACACCTCGCCGTCGAGGACATAGGACGGAGAGCCGAACACGCCGGCTTCGAGAGCGAGCGCCAGATTGCGCTGGTAGCAGGTCTCCGCCTCGCCGCTCTCGCCGCGTTGCAGCCACACCCGCTCATGGCCGGATTCTTCGAGGAGTTGCGCCAGCGTTTCCGCTGCGCCGACATCCATCTGGCGCTCGAACGCGCCGGCGAAGGCGGCGGCGATGAATCTGGCGGGGTCCACGCCGGCCAGCGTCATGGCGCAGACGATGCGATCGCCGGGCGCCGGATCGAAGGGCCAGAATTGCGGATGGAGGTGGAAATGCAGGCCGCGCTTTTCCCGCCAGCGCTGCAATTCGACGATCCGGTAGTTCTGGCGCAGCGGATGGCGCCTGGCGAGGGGCAGGCCTCCCAATTCGGGAAAGATCTGGGACAGGGCGACCGGCCGATAAGCGACGCGCAGATTGTGTTTCGCGACCAGGCCCTGCAATGCGCCATGGCCGACATGGGCCCAGGGACTGTGCAGCGAAAAATAGACGGCGAGTTGACGGGCCATGACGCTCCCGCAAAAGGTTGAACTGACGTCGGCGCGGCGGCCTCGGCTCCCCCCGTTCAGTCCTTCGCCGCTTCGCCGGCGAAAGACCGTCCGGGCGCCGGGGTTCGGATTTAACCTTCCCCGGTTGGCCGCCGCATGCCGGAACCATGGCTGAACATTTTTCCGCCTGCAATGGAAGTTTTTCCGCGAGTCCGTTTGCATGGCGGCGGATGCAACGCGCGGATCCGCCAGGATTAAAGCAGACGAACGAAAAATGGCCCGCGCGAACGGCGGGCCATTGGGGGTGATTGATTCCGGAGAGGGCGGCGGGGGCTTGGATGGCTCTCCGGCGGACGCCGCGGGGAAGTCGCAAACCTGGCGCGGGCTCGAAGGCGCCTGCGACTCAGCGCGCGGCCCCGACAAGACGGCGGTGGGTCGCGCGCAATTCCTCGATCGCCTGGTCGAGCTCGTAGCGGCGCTCTTCGAGATGGCGAAGCTGGGACAGCACCATCTTCTCATCCAGGGCGAAATCTTCGGCCGGCTTTGCGGCGTTCCCGTCGGCGTCGAGCAGATCGGCGATCTCGGTCAGCGTGAAGCCGAGGTGCTTGCCTTTCAGAATGAGTTGAAGCCGGGCCTTCTGCCTCGAATCGTAAAAGCGCGCGCCGCCGCGGCGGATCGGCTTGAGAAGGCCGCGCTGCTCGTAAAAGCGCAGGGCGCGGAGCGTAACCCCATAGATTCGCGCAATTTCGCCGATCGTCAGCATGTCGGCGAGCGATTCTTCGGCCTGGGTGACGGGCTCGATGCGTTGGGCGGAAGTTTTCATTTTTAGGTCCTGAAGGGGCAGGGAATCGAAAATGCAACACACGTAAAGGTTGTAACCTAGGTAAGGACAACCCGCAATAATTATTTCGCAACTTTAACGTGTCTGTCTCAAAATCGGGCAGGGTTAACCGGTTGTTTACCCTAAATCCGGAAAGTTAACGCGAGGCCGGAAGGCGCCGCCGAATCGCTCCGGCGCCGCCGGTCCAGCCGCTCGCGGAACGGGGCTTCATTCCGCCCGACAGGCAGGATCGACAAATGACCAAAGCGGCTCCGTGGAGCATCAAGGGCGTGGATTTCGACGTGCGCGAGGCCGCCAAGGACGCCGCGCGGCGCGATGGCGTTTCGCTTGGCGAATGGATGAATCGGGCGATCGCCGATCGCGCCGCCGAAATCGGCGCCAGCGCACAGGAGTTCGACGCGGACGAGCGGCTCGAAGCGGTCGCCGCCCAGCTGGCGCGCCTGAGCGGGGAGTCGCGCGCCGACGAGAAGCCGCGCCGGCGCCGGGGCGAGACCGGCGAGCGCGCCGAAGCTCCGCCTTCGCCGGCGGAAAATGACGATTGGATTGACGACGCGCCGGCGGGCGAGCGCGCGGGCCGCCGGAGCGCGGCGCCGGAGCGTCGCCCGGGCCGGGCGACTTCGAACGAGGCGTTGATGCGGCGGCAATCGGAAGAAATACGCCGTGGGCGGCAGGCTCGTGAAAACGCCGACGCCGAAGCCTTGTTCGAACAGGCGGTCGCCGCCTTCGAGCGGCAGGTGAGCCGGGTCGAAATCGCGGACCGCGCGCGCCATGGCCAATGTCGCCCAAATGATCGAATCCTCCGAGGAGGATCGCGTCGGCGCGCTGGCCCAGGTCGAAGCGCGTCTGGGCGAAATCGAGACGCGTCTGGCGCGCCGGGAACGCCCCGCCGATGACAAATCGCTGCGCGGCGCGCTCGAGCGGCTGGAATCGCGGATCGAGGCGATGTCGCGCCAATCCGCGGAAGGCGCCGACGATTCCCATCTGCGCCGTCTCGACGGCCGCCTCGCCGCGATTCTCGCGCGTCTGGACAAGGTCGAGGCGGCGCCTTCTGGCTCGACGCGCGACGAGCAGATGGCGCGGCTGGAAAAAAGATTCGACGCATTGACGACGCGGCTCGAAAGGCCGGCGTCGCGTTCCGTCGCGGCCCAGGGACAGGGGGGCGCGCCCGCGCTCAAGGGCGGGATCACCGGCGCGATCAGCGAAATCGCCGCGCGCCAGCGCGACCTCGAATCGGGCGCGCAGGCGCTGCGTCCCCAGGCGGCGCAACTCGTGGCCCTGCTCGACGAACGTTTTGACGCCCTGGCGCGCAAATTCGATGTCGCCGCCAAGGGTTCGGCGCCGGGCGCCGACAACGTCGACCGCCTCCAGGTTGGGATCGAAGCCCTCTCCAGCCGCATCGAGGCGATGCGCCGGGACTTCGCGGCCTCCGGCGACGTTTCCCGCGCCGCGCAGGAGCAATTCGCGCACGAAGTGGCGGCGCGCGTCGACGCCGCCCTCGCTTCGCCAGGGGTCGCCGGCGTGGAAGGCATCGCGGCCAGGCTGGACGGCCTCGACGCGCTGCGCCGGGACATCGCGCACTTGAACCGCGACATTGCGGAGGCCGCGCCGCGCGCCGCCGTGGCGGGGCTTGAAAGCGCCGTACGCGCGCTTGCCGATCGAGTGGACGCCGCGCGTGAAGAAATGATTCGCGCCGCTGCGACCCGCCCCGAGCCGACATCCTCCGCCGACATCGACGCCCTGGGTGAAAAGGTAGCGGCGATGAGCCGGGCGCTGGACGAGCTCGCGCCGCGCAGCCAGGTCGCCGGGCTCGAAAGCGCGGTGCGGGAGTTGACCGCGCGCATCGAACGCTCGCGCGAGGACGGCATGCGCGAGGCGGTGCTGGCGCCGATCGAATCTCTCGCCGAGGACGTGCGGCGAGCGCTGGCCGAGGCCGGCGCCTCGGCCAATCTGGAAGGCGTCTCCCGCCAGCTGCGCGAGGTCGAGGACAAGCTCGAACATCTGCGCCATGACGGCGGCGGCGACCGCGCCGACTTCCTTCAGGTCCATGACCAGACCGAGCAGATCCGCGCCATGCTTGCCGAGGCGATGGACCGGATGGCTCCGATCGGGCGGCTGGAGCAACAGGTCGGCGCCTTGAGCGAGCGTCTGGAGGAAGTCGCGCGCGAGGCCCGCGACGCCAGCGCGGCGCGCGACGCCTTGCCCTGGAGCGAGATCGAGGCGCGGCTGACCGAACTCGCTTCGCGGATCGACCGCGCGCCCGCGCCCGCGCCGGCGATCGACGACGCGCGCTTCGACGACCTTGTCCGGCGCCTCGACGTCCTTCACGACACATTCGCCTCGCGTGTCGAGGACGCGCGCGGCGCCATGCGGGACGATGGGTCGGATCAGATCGAACCCTTGTTGCGTTCGCTGGTCGAAAAATTGAGCGCCGAGCCGGCGCCGCAATTCGATTCCGCCGCGATCCACGCCCTCGACGACCGCATCGGCGAAATCTCGCGGCGTCTGGAACAGAGCAATTCCGAAGGCGAGAGCCGGCTGCTCGCCGCCATGGAGGATCTGACCGATCGACTCGAAGCCATGCGCGAACCCGGGCGCGAGGACCGCAACGCGCGCGAAATCAGCGATCTGCGCGAAAAGACCGAGGCGTCGGACCGCCGCGCCCAGCAGACGTTGTCCGCTGTTCACGAGACGCTCGAAAAGGTGGTCGATCGCCTTGCCATGCTCGAGGAGGATGTGATCGAAAGCCGCGGAGCCGCCGAGGCGGTCGCGCGCGCGCCGGCTTTGCCGGCAAATGCGCGCGCCGCGGCCAAGACTGCGGTCGACGCCGATGATTTCCTGATGGAGCCGGGCGCGGGCCATCCCGGCGCGGCTTGGGCCAAGGGAAGCCCGCAGATGCCGCGCGTCCAGGAAATGGAAGACGACGATTCCGATTTCGACCTCGACGAGCCGAGGAGCGAGAAGGCGCCGGAAGCCAAGCCGGCGCAAGCCAATTATATTGACATCGCCCGCCGCGCCCTGGCGGCGCGGGTCGCCGCCGAATCCGCGGAAAAGCAGGGAAAAGCCAAGAAGGAGCGCCCCGCGGAGGCCGATTCCGCGAACGATGCCGGCGCCGGTTTCCAGCGTCCGCTGGCGGTCGGCGAGAAAGGCGCGAACCGGCGACTGCCCGCGCTTGTGCTGACGGCGGCGTCGCTGCTTTCGCTGGGGGCTTATCAAGCCTATCGCCTGTTCGACGCGCCCGCGCCGCCGATGCAGGCGGTCCTGGCGCCAAAGGCCAATGGCGTCCAGGACGCCAGCCGCGCGCTCACGCCCGCGCCGGCGCCCGCCCTTTCGGCCGGGAACGCGCGCGCGGCTTCACCCGCGCCAGCGGCGTCCGCCGCGCCCGTCGTCGCGCCGACTGCGCCGCTCAACGGCGCGCCCATCCTGCCCGGCAACGTCCTCGCGCCCAGGCAGATGAATGGCGCGGGCCTGCCCGACCCTCTGGCGACCGGCTCGATCGGCGCTTCTTCCAATACGATCGCAGCGATCGAGGGCGACGCCCAGACGGCCGCGCTGAAGCAGCGCGCCGAAAAGGGCGACGCGGTCGCGCAGTACGATTACGCCTCGCGTCTCGCCTCGGGACGCGGCGTCGCCCAGGACCAGGCCGCAGCCGTCGTCTGGTTCGGGAAGGCGGCGGGAAAAGGCATGGCGCAGGCGCAATATCGTCTCGGCGCGGCCTTGGAAAAGGGGATCGGAACGCCGCGTGACGCCAAACGGGCCGCTTTTTACTATGAGAAGGCGGCAAGCCAGGGCCACGTTCGCGCGATGCACAATCTCGGCGTCGTGCTTGCAGAAGGCATGGACGGCAAGCCCGACTACGCCGCCGCGGCGCAATGGTTCCGCCGCGCCGCCGAATATGGCGTGCTCGACAGCCAGTTCAATCTCGCCATCCTCTATGCCCGGGGCCTGGGCGTTTCGCAGGACCTGGGCCAGAGCTACGTCTGGTTCTCGATCGCGGCGCAGCAGGGCGACGCCAGCGCGGCCAAAAAGCGCGACGAGGTCGCAGGACGGCTGGACGCCGCCACATTGCAACAGGCGCAAAAGCAGGTCGCCGCCTTCCACGCCAGGACGCCGTCGCCGGCGGTCAACGACCCGTCGCAGTCCGCGCCGGGCGCCGCCGCCGCCGCGTCTCTGTGAGGCGGCGTCAGTCGCCCGACGAGATGCGGGTCACGTCCGCCCCGCAGCGGCTGAGCTTGCGCTCCAGCGCCTCGAAACCGCGATCGAGGTGATAGACGCGCTGGATCATGCTTTCGCCCTCGGCCGCCAATGCGGCGATCACCAGCGAGACCGAGGCGCGCAGGTCCGTCGCCATCACCGGCGCGCCTTTCAGCGCCGGGACGCCCTCGACGATGGCGCTGTCGCCCTCGAGTTTTATCCGCGCGCCGAAATCGGGCCAGTTCCTGGACATGCATGAAGCGGTTCTCGAAAATCGTCTCGGTGATGCGCGAGGCGCCTTCGGCGCGGGTCATCAGCGCCATGAACTGCGCCTGAAGGTCGGTCGGGAATCCGGGGAAGGGCGCGGTGGCGACATCGACCGGCTTGATGCCGTTGCCGTTGCGCGAAACGCGCAAGCCCTCCGGCGTGGCTTCGACCTTCGCGCCCGCTTCGGCCAGGACGTCGAGCGCCGCCTGGAGATGTTCGGCCCTTGCGCCTTGCAGCAGCACGTCGCCGCCGGTCATGGCGGTCGCCATGGCGTAGGTGCCGGCCTCGATGCGGTCGGGCAGCACGCGATGCTTGGCGCCGCCGAGCCGCGCGACGCCCTCGACCTCGATCACCGGCGAGCCGGCGCCCTGGACCTTGGCGCCCATTTTCACCAGAAGATCGGCCAGATCGCCAATTTCAGGCTCGCGCGCGGCGTTGCGGATCAATGTCGTCCCCTGGGCGAGCGCCGCCGCCATCAGGGCCATATGGGTGCCGCCGACCGTGACCTTGGGAAAATTGATCTCGCCGCCGCGCAAGCCCCCGCTGGGCGCCCTGGCGACGACGTAACCGGCGTCGATGTCGATCGTGGCCCCGAGGCGCTCCATCGCCATCAGCAGGAGATCGACCGGGCGGGTGCCGATGGCGCAGCCGCCGGGCAATGACACCCGCGCCTCGCCGCTGCGCGCCAGCAGCGGGGCCAGAACCCAGAAACTCGCGCGCATCCGCGACACCAGTTCATAGGGGGCGGTGGTGTCCACGATTTCGCGCGCGGTCATGTGGACGGTCTGGCCGGAATCCGGGTCTTCGCCCTGGCGGCGCCCGTCGATGGAATAATCGACGCCATGATTGGACAGGATGCGGACCAACAGGCTCACATCGGCGAGCCGCGGCAGGTTTTCGAGCGTGACGGTGCGATCGGTCAGCAGCGAGGCGATCATCAGCGGCAGCGCCGCGTTCTTGGCCCCGGAAATCGGAATGACGCCATTCAGCGGGTTGCCGCCGACGATTCTGATGCGATCCATTGTTCCTCGCTGGGCGCCGCGACAATGGGCGCCATTGGCTTCGGATGTTTAAATGTCCTGCGAACCGGCGTCGCCGCCCGCCTTGCGCTGGCGGGTCTGCTCCTTGCGCCGCCGCAGATTGGCGCGCAAGGCCTCGGCCAGCCGCTGCTTTTCCGCGAGCTTGGCCGGGGAAAGGGCGTCCGCCGCCTTTTGCGGCGCGGCTTTGGCTTCCGGGTCCGTGGCGTCCTTCTTCATGTCGGGCGGTTCTATGCGGGAAAGGCGCGACAAACAAGCCTTTCGCTCGGATTTGCGACAATTTGCGGGCTCAAGCGGCAAACTGGCGCTTGCCATGACGGTTTCCCTATGGCAGAAACCGCGCGCCTGTCCGGGCCAAGGCGCCGGGGGTGAAATCAGCTGCGGTAGCTCAGTGGTAGAGCACTCCCTTGGTAAGGGAGAGGTCGAGAGTTCAATCCTCTCTCGCAGCACCATTCAATTCAGCGACTTGGAAAAAATTCGCCGCGTGTGGCGCGCATGCGCCCGCACTGGCCGCTCGGCGTCCGCCCCGTCCTTCATCGCCCTGTCGTCAAACCGGCGTAAAAATTGCTTGCTGTCGTGGCCCGTCGCGGAGGGTGACGTCATGAGCAAGATTGTGTTTTATGCGAGGCCGGGGGCGGTCGGGGATGTCGAGCAGAAGGCCGTGCTCGCCGCCGCCGGGTTTGAGGTCGACGCGCGCGATCTGATCGCGCAGCATTGGACATCCGCCAGCCTGCGCGCGTTTTTCGATGACAGGCCGATCGTGGAATGGTTCGATCCGGCCGCGCCGCGGGTGGTTTCGGGCGAAATCGATCCCGGCAAGCTGAACGCCCAGGAAGCTCTGGTGACGCTGGCGCTTGATCCGCGCCTGATCAACGGACCGCTGGTGCGCTTTAACGGAAGCTGCGCGGCCGGGCTCGACACCGAGGAATTGCTCGAATTCGTGGACATTGGCGCACATTCCGGCAGGGCGGCGCCAGTCAGGCGCCTGCCGCGTACCTGGGGCGATTGCTGATCCGCGGATCGAGCGCGTCGAGCTATTGCTCGACAAACGCCTTTTCGATGACATAAGTGGCGGGATCGCCGCTGGAACCCTCGCGAAAACCGCCGTCCTGCAGCATCTTGACCAGATCGCGCAGCAGGCCGGGGCTGCCGCAGATCATGACGCGGTCCTCGGCCGGGTTGAGCGGCGGCTGGCCGATGTCGGCGAACAGTTTTCCGTTTGCGATCAGGTCAGTGGCGCGGCCCTGATATTTGAAGGCCTCGCGGGTCACCGTCGGATAGTGGATGAGCTTTTCGGTCACGATATCGCCGAAGAACTCGTTCTCCCTGGCGGCTTTCACGATATCGAAGCCATATTGCAGCTCGGCGACCTGGCGGCAGCCATGGACCAGGATCAGGTGATCGTAGAGGTCGTAAACTTCGGGGTCCTTGATCACGCTGGAGAAGGGCGCGATGCCGGTGCCGGTCGAGAACATGTAGAGCCTCTTGCCGGGCAGCAGGCTCGACTGGACCAGGGTGCCGGTCGGCTTGCGGCCGACGAGGACGGTGTCGCCGACCTTGAGATGCTGGAGTCGCGAGGTGAGCGGGCCGTCCGGCACCTTGATGGAGAAGAATTCGAGATCGTCCTCGTAATTGGCGCTGGCCATGGAATAGGCGCGCAGCAAGGGCTTGCCGTCCACTTCGAGGCCGATCATCGCGAATTGGCCGTTGATGAAACGGAAAGCAGGATCGCGCGTGGTGCGGAAACGGAACAGGCGGTCCGTATAGTGCTGGACTTCGAGAACGGTCTCGCGATTGAAAGCGCCGCCGCTCTTCCTGGGCGCCGCCGCTTCCGCCGGCTTGGCCGTCATTGCGCCACTGTCGGCGGCATTGGTCATCTGGCCTGTCTCCATGCGATTCCTGCGCTGATATCGCCTTATCGCTCGCGCGAGAGGCGCCGGCTTTCGAATTCACCCGATATCGCCGGAGCGCATCGACGCTCCAATGGTTCCCTTTGCGCGCGGGCTTTCGCGAGGCCCAGTGGCCATCGAGCGCAACCCGACGCTCCGCGTCCGGCAAAAGCGCCGGACTGTCGATGGCTCGTTTCCTATCGCGGCGCGGCGAGGTTGGCAATGGCGATTCGCGCTTCGCGCCGCGCCTGCGGCAAAACATCGCAATTGTTTATAACTTTTATGGCGCGCACGTCGCCGCGGCAGCCGCGACCTGACGGAACTGTCCGGCCTTGTCGAGCTGACGCACCGCCAGCATCATCTTGCGGGTCGAGGGGTCGATGTCGATCAGGTAATAGGCGGCGCGCCGGCGCGGGTTGCGGCCGATCGAAGAGGCCGAGCAGATGCCCAGCACGGGGATCGGCCCGCGCGGACCGGCCAGGCATTTGCGCGAGATGGAATGGCTGTGGCCGTGGAGCACGAGTTCCGCGCCGTGCTCCCGCACGATTTCGGCCAAGGCGCGATGATCGCGCAGATTGCGGATGTCGCCGCCGCCGTCGACTGGCGGGTGGTGGATCAGCAAGACCCGCATTTCGTCGCGCGTCGCGCGCAGGATGGCGGCGAGGCGCGCCAGTTGCTCCGACCCCAGCTTGCCGGAGGCGACGAAGGGCAGGGTGGGCACGCCGCTGCTCAGGCCGATGATCGCGACGCCGTCCCGGCGGCGCAGGAATGGAAAGCCCTGTTCGCCGTCGTCGCTGCGCGTCCACGGGCCGAAGTCGCGCATCATGTGCGGCAGGCTGGAACGCATATAGGCGTCGTGGTTGCCCGGCGCGACGCTCACCTCGTTCGACGGGCCCAGCGTCGCCAGCCATTGCGCGGCGAGCGGATATTCCGCCGGCAGGCCGATGTTGCAGATGTCGCCGGTCATGGCGACATGGCTGGGCCGCTGCTCGCGCATGTCGGCGACCAGGGCGGCGAGGGCGTCCATGTCATGGGCGCGGCCGCGGCCGCGCCGCCAGTTGAGGTAGCCGGTCGCCCGCTTGCCGAGCAGATCGCGCCACTTGAGCCGGGGCAGGGGACCGATATGGGGGTCCGAGATATGGGCGATGCGGAACATCGAATGCTTCACGCCCCGCCGATGAGAATGCCGACCGCCAGCACGATCGCGCCGCCCAGCACGATCTGGGCGACCGCCTTGAGGAAGGGCGTGTCCATGTAGCGCGCGCGGATATAGGCGATGGCCCAGAGCTCGAAGAACACCACGACGCCGGCGATGCTGGTCGCGGTCCAGAAGGCGTGCGGCCAGGAATCGGGCACGAGATAGGGCAGGCTGTGGCCGAGGCCGCCGGCGGTGGTCATCAGGCCGGTGACGACGCCGCGAATGAGGGGCGCGCCGCGCCCGGTCAGCGAGCCGTCGTCGGACAAGGCCTCGGCGATGGCCATGCTGATTCCCGCGCCGATCGAGGCGGCGAGCCCGACCAGAAAAGTGCTCCAGTTGTTCTGGGTGGCGAAGGCCGCGGCGAACAGCGGGGCGAGGGTCGAGACCGAGCCGTCCATCAGGCCGGCGAGGCCCGGCTGGACATATTGCAGCACGAAAAGCCTGTGCGCCGTGTGGCTTTCCGCCTCGCGCGCGCTTTCGGTGAGGATCGCCTCGGACAGGGCGCTGGCCTTTTCGCCATGGCTCTTCTCGACCATGGCGAGATCGCCGAGCAATTTCCGGACGCCGACATCCTGCGCCGCTTCCGCCGCCTTGACATAAAAGCGTTGCGCGTCGGTCTCCATCGCCTCGGCCTGGCGGCGGATGGTGTCCAGCGGCAGGTTCTTGACCAGCCAGGTCGGGCGGCGGCTCAAAAAGCCCTTCACGTCCTCGCGGCGGATTGCGGGCAGGTTGGCGCCGAATCGCGACTGGTACATTTCCAGCAGCTGGCGGCGATGGCCGTCCTCCTCGGCGGCCATTTCGCGAAAGACCTGCGATGTCGCGGGGTAGCGGTCGGCCAGCTCCTCGGCGAAACTGGTGTAGATCCGGCTGTCTTCTTCCTCGGAGCTGATGGCGATGGCGAGGATTTCGCGCTGGGTCAGATCGGAAAAGTTTTTCAAACTCATGGCTTTCTCCGATTCCGCCGCGGCCACGCGGTCGTGAAGGCGAAAAAGCGATCCGCGCCCGTTCCCTCAGCCGTCGCGCGAAAGCTATAATTTGGTTTGAAGGTCAAATCCAGTCGCGAGGCCGCCATGTCCGAAATCGCCTTCTGGCAGAAATGCGTGCGGCAGGGGCAACGGATCGCGGGCCTGCTGCGCCGGCCCATGACTCTCGGCGTTCGGGCGATCGCGCTTGACGACGCGGACCGGGTGTTTCTGGTGCGGCATGCCTATGTTCCAGGTTTTCATCTGCCTGGCGGCGGTGTGGAAAGCGGCGAGACGGCGGTCGAGTCGCTGCTGCGCGAATTGAGCGAAGAGGGCGGCCTGGAGGCGGCGGAGCCGCCGCGCCTGCTTGGCTTCTACTACAATCCGCGCCATTCGCGGCGCGATCATGTCGCGCTTTATCTGGCGAGGGTGCGCCAGGACAAGCCCCGGGCGCCGGACTGGGAAATCGTCGAATCCGGATTTTTCCCCCTCGGCGCCCTTCCAGAGGGCGCCACGGCCTCGACAAAGGCGCGCATCGACGAATATTTACGCAAGGCGGAGCCTACGACTTTATGGTAAAGCGCTCCGGTTGCATCGGAGCGCGAAATGACGGCGGAGCAGGACGAGGCGGAAAAGCAAAAGCCCCTATTCGAGGACATCAGGCTGCTCGGCCAGATTCTCGGCGATACCGTGCGCGAACAGGAGGGCGAGGGGATTTACGAGCGGATCGAAAGGATTCGCCGGCTTTCCATCGCGGGCAAGGGCAGGGCGGATTCCGAGGCCGGCCGCGAGCTGGACGCCTTGCTGCAAAGCCTGTCGCCGGCGGAGACCGCCTCGGTCATCCGCGCCTTCGCTTATTTTTCCCATCTCGCCAATATCGCCGAGGACCGCCATTTCCTGCGCCGGCGCGCAGCCCATGAGCCGCAGACCCAGCCGGGCGGCCTCGCCTATAGTTTCGAGCGGCTGCGCGCCGCCGGCGTCGCGCCCGAGCGCATCCAGGAGACGCTGGCGGAATCTTATGTCTCGCCCGTGCTGACGGCGCATCCGACCGAGGTGCAGCGCCGCAGCACGCTCGACGCCGAACGCGCTATCGCCGACCTGCTGGCCGCGCGCGAAAACTGTCGGACCGAGGCCGATTTGCGCGAAAACGAGGCGCAGCTCTATGCGCGCGTGGCCCAGCTCTGGCAGACACGCATCCTGCGCACGGCGAGCCTTTCGGTGCGCGACGAGATCGACAACGCGCTGGCTTATTACCACTCGACCTTCATCCGCGATATTCCCGCGCTTTACGCCGATCTCGAACAAAGGCTGGGGCGCCCGGTGGCGCCGTTCTTCCGCATGGGCAACTGGATCGGCGGCGACCGCGACGGCAATCCGAACGTCAATGCGGACACGCTCGAAATTTCGGTCAAGGCCCATGCCGAGACGATTTTGCGCCATTACCTGGCCGAGGTTCACCTGCTCGGCGGCGAATTGTCGATGTCGCGCGTGCTGGTCGATTGCTCGCCGGAGCTCGATGAACTGGCGGACGCCTCGGGCGACCGCAATCCGCATCGCGCCGACGAAACCTATCGCCGCGCCTTGATCGGGGTCTATGCGCGGCTCGCCGGAACGCTGAAGGCTTTGACCGGCGGCGAGGCCCTGCGCCATGCGGTCGGCTCGGGCAAGCCCTATGGCGAGCCGGCGGAATTCCGCCGCGACCTCATGGTCGTGCGCGATTCCCTGCTCGCCCATCACGGCGCCGTTGTGGCGCGCGGCCGGCTGACGGACCTGATCCGGGCGGTCGACGTGTTCGGCTTCCACATGGCGACGACCGATCTGCGTCAGAATTCCGACCAGCACGAGGCCGTGCTGAAGGAGTTGCTGGCGGCGGTGCGCATCGCGCCGGATTATACGGCTCTGGACGAGCGGGACCGCATCGAGCTGCTGCTGCAATTGCTGGCGGACAGGCGTCCGCTGCGGACGCCGAATGTCGAATATTCCGCAAATGCGCGCAGCGAACTGGCGGTGTTCGAAACCGCGCGGAGCGCGCGCCAGAGATTCGGCGAAGCGGCGATCCGCCATTACATCATCAGCCATACCGAAAGCGTCAGCGACCTTCTGGAAGTCATGGCGCTGCAGAAGGAATGCGGCCTGATGCACGGCACGCTGCACGAAACCGACCGCGACACGGCGCGGCTCGACCTGATCGTGACGCCGCTGTTCGAGACCATCGAGGATCTGCGCGCCGCCGAGCCGATCATGCGCGCCTTCTATGCCTTGCCGGGGATCGCCGATCTGATCCGGCGCTCCAGCGGCGTCCAGGACGTGATGCTCGGCTATTCCGATTCCAACAAGGACGGCGGCTATTTCACCTCGACCTGGGAGCTTTACCGCGCCTCGACGGCGCTCGCCGCCTTCTTCGATTCGCTTCCCGGCGTGAAGCTGCGGCTGTTCCATGGGCGCGGCGGCGCGGTGGGCCGCGGCGGCGGGCCGTCCTATCAGGCCATTCTCGCCCAGCCGCCCGGCACGGTGCGCGGCCAGTTCCGCCTCACGGAACAGGGCGAGGTGATCAACGCCAAATACGCCAATCCCCTGATCGGCAAGCGCAATCTCGAAACCTTCATGGCCGCCAATCTCGAAGCGAGCCTTTTGCTCGACGGCAAGGCGCCGCCGGCGGAATTCCTCGACGCCGCCGAGCAATTGTCGCGGCTGTCGATGAAGGCCTATCGCGGGCTGGTCTATGAGACGCCGGGCTTCGTCGATTATTTCTACGCCGCCACGCCCATCGCCGAAATCGCCGAACTGAACATCGGCTCGCGGCCGGCGTCGCGCAAGGCGACGCGGCGGATCGAGGATTTGCGCGCCATCCCGTGGAGCTTTTCCTGGGGCCAGGCCCGAGTTGCGCTGCCGGGCTGGTACGGCTTCGGCGCGGCGGTCGAAGGTTTCTTGCTCGAAGACACGCAGGCGCGAAAAATTCTGTTGCGCCGCATGTGCGAGGAATGGCCGTTCTTCGCGGCGCTTTTGTCCAACATGGACATGGTTCTGGCCAAGGCCGATCTCGAAATCGCCCGCCGCTACGCCGAGCTTGTTCCGGACCGCGCGGCCGCCGAGCGGATCTTTTCGGCGATCGAGGCGGAATGGAGGCCGCACCGTCGCGGCGCTGGAGATCACGACCGGACACGCGAACAGGCTCGCTGACAATCCGGCGCTGGCGCGCTCGATCGCCCATCGCTTCCCCTATATCGCGCCGCTCAATTACCTCCAGGCCGAGCTTCTGCGCCGCTGGCGCGCGGGGCAGATCGACCACAAGGCGCGGGTCGGCATTCTGATCGCCATCAACGGCATCGCGGCGGGCCTGCGCAATACCGGGTGACTTGCTCGAACAAAAAGCCCCCTCGGCGGGCCGAGGGGGCTCGAAGACGTTGGCGACGTTTTTATGCGGCGCCGAAGTTTCTTACTTCGCGTTCTTGGCGACGGCGTCCATCAGCTTGTCGTTCATGTGCTTCTTGCAATATTTCCCGACGACCGCGTGGTTGCGCTCCACATAACGCATGTCGACGTCGAGCAGGTTCTTGGACGACATGAAATAGCCGCTCATCCAGGACGAAATCAGGGCCTTGTCGGCTTCCGGCGCCTTGAGGAACTGGCCGCAGGTGATGAGGGACATGTCGAGGACGACCTGAGCCTTGGCGGCAGGGACAGCGAACGCCAGCATCGCGGTCGCGAGAATCAATTTGGTCTTCATGCTTTTTCTCCCGATGGATGGACGAGGATCACTGCTTCTTCTGCATCTGGTTGACGGCCGCCTGAATGACGCCCATCAGCTGATCCTTCGGGTTGCTGGCGCAATATTTCATGATATTCGCCTTGTTCTGGCGAAAGGCCATCAGGTCGACATGGGTATAACCCAATTTCTGGTTGTACCAGCCGCTCATCCAGGCCGCGACCATGTCCTGGTCGCCGGGCGCCATGGCGGTCATGTCGCCGCAGGTGATCCTGTTCATCTGGATCATGAGCTGAGCCGAGCTGGCGGTCGGCGCCAGACCCAGGCCCAACGCCAGGCAAATCGCAATCTTCTTCATGTTTCACCCCTCAAATGCGCCCGCGCCATTGGGCGAGAATGCGCAGGCCAATCCCCGGCGGAACGGCAAGCCTCGTTCCGACGCTCAATCCTTTTGCGGCTTGCGTGGGCGCGGCCGAACCGAAATGCGGCGCGCCCCTGCCGAACCGCGGGGGCACCAAAGCATTTTTTTTGCGGGAAAGCCAGAGCGGCGCCGCGATTGGGTTTGCAATATCGTGTTTTTCCGCGGCGCGCCGGCGAGGCTCCACGATCGACGCCGCAAAACAAGAAAAGCCGGAGCGCAAGCCCCGGCTAAGCCTTTGTCCGATCCTTGGAATCCAGCTTCAATTGATCAGCGATCTGACGCCCGCGACGCCCTGCTCGACAAAGGTCGCGGCGTCGGCGGCTCCGGACTTCAGAATGTTTTCCGACGCCTTGATCGCGGCGTCCACGGCCGCCGAGCGGACGTCGGCGGCGGCCTGCGCCTCGGCCAGGGCGATCTTGTCCTCGGCCTGCTTGGTGCGGCGGGCGACAAAATCTTCAAGCCGCGTCTGGGCTTCCTTCGCCAGAGCTTCGGCTTCCGCCCTGGCCTGGGCGACGATGGTCGCGGCCTGGGCTTCGGCTTCGGCGGCCTTGGCGACGAAGCTCTGGACCAGAGCCTGGGCTTCGGCGCGCAGGCGGGCGGCTTCCGCCAATTCGTGCTTGACCCGGTCGATCCGGGAATCGAGCGCGCCGGCGATCGTTTTGTGCACGCCGAGATAGCCGAACAAAGCGACCATCAGGACGGCGCCGAGGAAGAAGAAAAATTCAGCGTCCATTCATTCCTCCCCTCAGGCCTTGGCGGCCGCGACCGCCGCGGCGACGGCGTCCGGCTCGACCGGCTTGCCGGTGAGCCGCTGCATGATGGCGTGGGTCGCCTCGATGGCGATGGAATTGACATTGGTCATCGCGGCGGATTTCTTTTCGCCGATCTGCTTTTCGGCCTCGGCCAGTTTGGCCGCCAGATTCGCCTCGAGGTGGGCGCGGCGCTCCGCCGCGGCGGCGGCGGCTTCGGCATGGGCCTGCTGGCCGAGCGCCTGCGCCCGCGCCTTGGCGTCGGCCAGGGTCTTTTCATGGGCGGCGGCGGCGACGCTCGCGTCGTGCTGCGCCTGGGCGGCGGCGGCGAGGTCGTCGTCGACCGCGTTTCGGCGGGACGAAAGAATGCCGGCGACGCGCGGCAGGGCGATTTTCGACATCAGCAGATAAAGCAGGCCGAAAATGATGGCGAGCCAGATGATCTGCGGCGCGAAGAAATTCGTGTCGAAGGGCGGGAAAACATCTGCGTGGGCGGCTGGAACCTCGGTTCCCGCGACATGCCCTTCAGCGGCTTGCGAAGCCATGACCGTTCCTAACACTCGAAAGATTCGGGGAACGGCGCGCGCCGGCCGGGCCGGCGCGCGCCTGTTTTCGGCCCGGCGCGGAGCCGGGCCGCAAGCCGCGTCAATGGGAGACGAACAGCAGGATCAGCGCGATCAGGAAGGCGAAGATGCCCAGACCTTCGGCGAGCGCCGTGCCGATGAAGACGCGGCCGAACTGGCCGTCGGACGCCGACGGATTGCGCAGCGCGCCCGAGAGGAAGTGGCCCCAGATCAGGCCGACGCCGATGGCGGCGGAACCGACGCCGATCGCCGCGAGACCCGCGCCGATGAGTTTGGCTGCTTCAGAACCCATTGATGACTCCATTTTGTAGATGTGGGCGACCATTTGTTGTTGAGTGAGATTATCAGTGGCCCGGGTGAAGCGCGTCTGTCAGATAGACGCAAGTGAGAATGGCGAAGACATAGGCCTGCAGCACCGCGACCAGCAATTCGAAGGCGGTCAGCAGCACGATGCCGGCGAGCGGCAGCGGCGCGAGCAGGGCATAGACGCCGGCGCCGAGCAGCATGACGACGAAGCCCCCGAACACCACCAGCATGATGTGGCCGGCCAGCATGTTGGCGAAAAGACGAACCGACAGGGTCACCGGCCGCGAGATGAAGGACAGGATCTCGATCGGGACGATGAAGGGCAGCATGAACGGGCTGACGCCGGACGGCTTGAACACCTTGAACCAGTGCAGGCCGTGCTTGTAGACGCCGTAGCCGACGACCAGCAGGATGATCGAAAAGGCGAAGGTCGCGGTGACGAAGATCTGGGCCATCACTTCGAACGTATAGGGCCACAGGCCGATCACGTTGCAGGCCAGGATGAACATGAACAGAGTGAAGACCAGCGGGAAGAAGCGCATGGCGTCTTCGCCGGCGGTCTGGCGCACCATGTCGGTGGAGAATTCGTAAAAGGCTTCGGCGGCGGCCTGGAGGCGCGACGGCACGATGCTGCGCCCCGCCGTGCCGATCAGCATGACGACGACGACCGCGAGCGCCGCGATGACCATGAACAGGGCGGCGTTGGTGAAGGAGGCGTCAATTCCGAAAACATGCAGGGGCGCGAGCACCTTGACGTGGAATTGATGGATGGGGTCGAGCACCGGGGCGCCAGCTTCCGACATGTTCCGTCCTTACCTCTACCTCTGCGCGGGAGCGACCCGCCTAGCTCATGGTTGCGGCGGCCTGTCTCCGCCAGGGCGCTCCGGCGGCGGAGCCGCCAGGCGGTAGACATTGCGAAACGCCGCCGCCACGCCGAATCCCACCCACAGGATCAGCAGGAAGGGGGTCGTGTGGAGCCACACATCGAGGCGCCAGCCGATCAGCGCGCCCACGATGATGGGGCCCACGAATTCCGTCAGCACGCGAAAGCCGAGGCTGATCGCCTGCCCGAGGTTCTTCCCGGAAGCATCCGTCACCGCCTTGCGCTCGGCCTCCCTGCGGTCGGTTTCGCGCTGCGCTTGAAGATCGGCCGACAATTTAGCCAGCCGCGCCTCCAAATTCTCTTGGTCTTCCGGACTATTCCCCAAAGCCTGTCTCCAGAGCCTTGGCTTTCCCGAAACCGGCGCTCGCGGGCGTGCTCCGGATCGGGGACCGGACTTGAGGAAAAAGATCGGGATGGAGCCATCCCGCCCTTAATGAACCGGGCGCACCATATTGACGCGGTTGCGCCCTGTCAAGACAACGCCGGCTTTTCTGCTTTATTGCTAACGAATTGAAATTGAACAGATAAATCTGTGGCGCGCGCATCCGCCGCAGGGGTTTGCTGCATTGCGGCAGGACGGCGCGCCTTGTTCCCGCCTCGCGATGTTCTAAAGTTCGACGCAAAGGGGAGATCGTGCGGCGTGACGAGCGAGCGGTTGAAGGCTTTTTCCGACGGCGTGCTGGCGATCATCATCACCATCATGGTGCTGGATCTGAAGGCGCCGGAAGGCGTGAGCTTCGTCGCGCTCTGGCCGTTGTGGCCGACTTTCGTGGCTTATGTCTTGAGTTTCGTCTATGTCGGCATCTATTGGAACAATCACCACCATCTGTTCGTCATCGCGAAAAAAGTGAATGGCGGCGTGCTCTGGGCCAATATCCACCTGCTGTTCTGGTTGTCGCTCCTGCCTTTCGTGACCGCCTGGGCCAGCGGGCCCATTTCGCGCGCGATCCCGTGGCGCTCTATGGCGTGGCGCTGCTCGGGGCGGCGATGGCTTATTCGATCCTCGTCCTGAGTTTGCTGCGGGCCCAGGGCGGCAGAACCTTGCTCCACGACGCGATCGGGCGTGACGTCAAAGGCTGGATGTCGATCGCGGCCTATGTGTTCGGGATCGCCGGCGCCTTCGTGCATCCCTGGATCGGCTGCCTGTTCTATGTCGCCGTCGCGGCGATGTGGCTCGTTCCCGACCGGCGGATCGAATTGCGATTGAACGGGATCTAAGCTCCGGCTCAGCTCGCCTCCAGCAATTGCTCCGCCTGCTCCAGCTCCACCGACACCAGTTGCGACACGCCGCGCTCGGCCTGGGTGACGCCGAACAGGCGGTCCATCCGCGCCATGGTGATCGGATTGTGGGTGATGGTGATGAAGCGGGTGTCGGTTTTTGCCGCGCATGTCGTCGAGAAGGTCGCAAAAGCGTTCGACATTGGCGTCGTCGAGCGGCGCGTCCACCTCGTCGAGCACGCAGATCGGCGCCGGATTGGTCAAAAACACCGCGAAAATCAGCGACAAAGCGGTCAGCGCCTGTTCGCCGCCGGAGAGCAGGGTCATGGTCGTGGGCTTTTTGCCCGGTGGTTTGGCGAAGATTTCGAGGCCGGCTTCGAGCGGGTCGTCGGATTCGACCAGTTGCAGCTCCGCCGAGCCGCCGCCGAACAGAATCGTGAACAATTCGCGGAAATGGGCGTCCACCTTGGCGAAGGCGTCGAGCAGGCGCTCGCGGCCTTCCTTGTTGAGCGCGGCGATGGCCGCGCGCAATTTGCGGATCGCCTCGGCGAGGTCGTCGCGCTCGGCGGCGAGCTTGGCCTGTTCGTCCTCGATCGCCGCCAGTTCGTCCTCGGCGCGCAGATTGACGCCGCCGAGCCTTTCGCGATCCTGCTTGAGATTGGCGAGCCGGGCGCTGACGCCTTCCATCGGCGGCGGCTCGGAGCCCTCGGCGAGGCCGGCGAGCGCCGGCAGGCCCTGCGGGCCGCAATTCATCTGGTCGCCAATGTCCCGCGCCAGAACCTGAAGGCGGGTGCGCGCGGCCTCGGCCTGGGCTTCGAGCCGCGCGCGGATTTCGCGCGCCGCGCTCATCGCGTCCAGCGCCACGCGCGCGGCGCGGTCGGCCTCGGCCAAAGCGTTTTCGCCTTCCGCGCGGGCGTCGGCGGCCTGTTTCTGCGCCGCTTCCGCTTCCTCGATCTTCCGGGCGAGCGAGCGGCGCTGAAGCAGGAACTCATCCGGCGCGTCCTGAAGCTTCGCCAGCTCCTCCTGCGCCTCGGTCAGGCGGAATTCGATTTCCTCGGTCTGGAACTGCGAACGCGCGTGGCGGTCGAGCCAGCTCTTCTTTTCGCGGGCGATGGATTCGCGGCGGCGCAGCCGCGTCTCCGCCTCGCGGGAGAAGGCCTGCAAGGCGGCGCGGGCTTCCGACGCCTCGGCGCGGTCGAGGGCGTTGGCGGACCGCGTCACGTCGCGCTCGCCGAGCAGAGTGGCGGGCTCGGCGATATTGTCGAGCGCCTCGCGCGCCTCGAACAGGCGCTCGCGGGCTTCATCGCGCATGTCTTCCGCGCGCTGGCGGGCCTCTTCGAGATTGGCGAGGCGCGACAGGAACTGCGCCTGCCGCTTTTCTGCGGCGTTGGCCGATTCGCGCGCCTCGGCCAGAGCCTTTTGCGACAGGCGCGCGGCCTGACGGGCGCGCTGGTCGGCTTCGGACGCTTCCACAACGGCCGTCTTCGCCGCCTCCATCCGGGCCTCGGCCGCCTCGACCGCGGCGCGAGCCTGCGCCGCCTCGATTTTCAGCACTTCCAGCCGGTTCTTTTCGGCAAGCCGCCGTGCGGCGGGGGTCGGCGCCTCGGCGGCCTGGGTGAAGCCGTCCCAGCGCCACAGATCGCCTTCGATCGAGACCAGGCGCTGGCCGGCTTTCAGGCGCCAGCGCAGGTTCGCGCCCATTTCGCGCGAAACCAGGCCGATCTGGGCGAGGCGGCGGTAAAGCGCGGGCGGGGCTTCCACCCATTCGGTCAGGGGCCGCGCGCCAGCGGGCAGGGCCGGATCGCCGGCGCTTTGGGTGAGGGCCCAATGGGTCGGGGCGTCGTCGTCGTCCGAGGCGTCGAGATCGTCGCCCAGCGCCGCGCCCAGCGCCGCCTCGTAGCCACGCGCGACATTGATGCGCTCCAGCACCGCCGGCCAGCCGGCGCTGGCGCCGGTTTGCAGCAGTTTCGCCAGAGCCCCGACCTCGGCTTCGAGTTTCTGCGCCTGTTTTTCGGCTTCCGCGAGCGGCCCGCGTAAAAAATTTTCGTCGTCGCGGGCGAGGGCCAGCGCGGTTTCCGCGTTCAGCGCCTCTTCCTCGGCCTCGGCCGCCGCATCCATCAGCCGTTCGGCTTCCGCCAGAGCCTCGGCCAGTTCGGCGTCGCTTTCGGCGCTCCCGCGAAGCGCGGCGATCTCGTCCTCGGCGCGGGCCAGTTCGGCCTCGAAGCGGGCAAAGGCCTGTTCCTCGCGCCGCGCGGCCTCGCTGAGCGCATGGCGCTGGGCCTCGGCGTTGGCGAAGGCGTTCTGGGCGATTTCCAGCGCCTCTTCGGAGGCGCGCAGCTTTTCCTCCGCCGCCTCGCAGCGCCGCCGCGCTTCTTCCACCAGATCGGCCTCGGCCTCGCCGGCGCCGTCCAACTCCTCGTCCTCGGCTTCGAGCCGGGCCAGCGTCGCGGCGGCGTCCTCGTGATGGGCGCGCTCGCGGGCGAGGTCTCCCGTCGCCTGGGCGATCCGGCGCTCTGTCTCCGCCTTGCGCTCGGTGGCGCGCTTTTCCTCGCCTTCCAAAGCCTCGCGGGCGAGGACGAGGCGTTGCAGAGCGGCGGCGGCCTGGGCCTCCGCGTCGCGCAGGATTGGCATGCGATGGGCCGCGAGCGCCTGCAGGCGCGCGGCTTCGGCTTGTTGACGAGTGCGCTCGGCGACATCGAGCACATTGGTCTCGAAGGCGTGCTGCGCTTCGTCGGCGTCGCGCAAGGCCTCGCGGTATGCGAGCAGGGCGATCAGCGCCTCGTGGCGGCGGATTTCGGCGGCGAGCGCCCGGTAGCGCGCGGCCTGTCGGGCCTGACGGCGCAAGGAATCGGCCTGGGCGCCGATCTGGGTCAGAATGTCTTCGAGCCGGACGAGATTTTCCTCGGCGCCTTTGAGGCGCAGCTCCGCCTCCTGGCGGCGCGAATGCAGCCCGCCGATTCCGGCGGCTTCCTCGAGAATGCGGCGGCGGGCCTGCGGCTTGGCCGAAATGATCTCGCCGATCTGGCCCTGGCGCACCATGGCGGGCGAGCGCGCGCCCGAAGAAGCGTCGGCGAACAGCAATTGCACGTCGCGGGCGCGCACTTCGCGGCCGTTGACGCGATAGGTCGAACCCTGCTCGCGCTCGATCCGCCGGGTGATTTCGAGAATGTCGGTATCGTTGAACATGGCGGGCGCCGCGCGCGCCCGGTTGTCGAGCGTCAGGACGACTTCGGCGTGGTTGCGCGACGGGCGCGAGCCGGCGCCGGCGAAGATCACGTCGTCCATGCCGGACGCGCGCATCTGCTTGTAGGAATTCTCGCCCATGACCCAGCGCAGGGCCTCGACGAGATTGGACTTGCCGCAACCGTTCGGCCCCACCACGCCGGTCAGGCCGGGGGTGATGACGAAATCGGTCGGCTCAACGAAGCTCTTGAAGCCGGTCAGTCGCAGCTTTTCGAATCTCATGCCGGGCGAGGGCGCTCCTTGGATCGGAGCGAGATCAGAGCGCCATAGGCGCGCTTTAATCAAGCGCGGCCGCGCGGAAAGTTGGGGAAAAGCGGGGCTTCTCCCTCTTCCCGCATAGCCTGTCGAAAGACGGGCGTCCTTGCGGCCCCCCCTGTGCGGGGAAAGGGTAAGGGTGAGGGACCGGTCGCGGGTCGCAATCTAATACCCTTGTATCCGTCGACAATTCTTGACGCACAATGACAAATAATCGTCGAGAGACGTCCGCGCCTGCGAGCAAAGGCCTCGTTTGGACCGGCTTCGGCCGGTCGGCCCGCATCGACGGTCTCGAATATGGAGCGAAACATGAAAGTCGGCTTTATCGGCCTGGGGCAAATGGGCGTCGGAATGGCGGCCAACCTGCTGAAAGCGGGTCATCAATTGTGCGTTTTCAATCGCACCGGCGCCAGAGCCGAGCCACTTGTCGCGCAGGGCGCGCAACTCGCAGCCGATGTCGGGGCGGCCTGTCGTGGCGACGCGGTCATCACGATGCTTGCGGATGACGACGCGCTGCGCAAAGTCGCCTTCGGACCGGGCGGACTTGTCGCCGATCTGGGCAAAGGCGCGGTCCATATTTCATCCAGCACCATCAGCGTGGCGCTGGCGGAAGAGCTGGAGGCCGCCCATGCGGCGGCAGGCCAGAGATTCGTCTCGGCCCCGGTGTTCGGCCGCCCGGAAGCCGCCGCCGCCGCCAAGCTTTTCGTGGTGGCCGCCGGCGCGCCGGAGACCCTTGCCGAAATGGCGCCTTTGTTCGACGCCATGGGGCAAAGAACCTTTATCGTCGCGGAAACCCCCAAAACCGCCAATCTGGTGAAATTGAGCGGCAATTTCCTGATCGCCGCGGTGATTGAAAGCCTGGGCGAAGCCATGGCGCTCGTCGCCAAGGCGGGCGTCGATCGTGGCCAATATGTCGATCTGCTGACCTCGACATTGTTCGGCGCGCCGGTCTATCGCACTTACGGGGCTTTGATCGCCGAGCGAAAATTCGAGCCTGCCGGCTTCGCCGCCACACTCGGGCAGAAAGACATCCGGCTGGCGCTGTCAGCCGCTGAATCCTTGTCTGTCCCTCTGCCGCTGGCGAGCCTCCTGCGCGACCGCTTTCTGACTCTGATCGCTCAGGGAGGGGCGACACTCGACTGGTCCGCCATCGCCGATCTCGCCAGCCGTGACGCGGGGTTGAATGGCCAGCGCTGACGGGGCCGAACGGCGCCTGGCCAAGTCGCGGGCGCGCATCTGCTTTAAGGGTTCTCGCCCTTGGCCCGACGCAGGGCCTCGACGAGATTGGACTTGCGGCCCCCGTTCGGACCTGCCACGCGGGTCAGGCCGGGGGGATGACGAAGTCGGTCGGCTCAACGAAGCTCGTGAAGCCGGTCAGTCGCAGCTTTTCGAATCTCATGCCGAGCGAGGGCGCTCCTTGGATTGGAGTGGGATCAGAGCGCCATTGGCGCGCTTTGATCAGGCGCGGCCGCGCCGAAAGTGAGGGAAAAACGGGGGCGTCGCGCTCTCCCGGCGCAATCCGTCGAAAGACGAGCGTCCTTGCGGAAGCCCGATGCGGGGAGATCGCAGGGGTGAAACGCGGGGAGCGAGTTCGCGCATGTCCGGCGCCCTGTTCACAACGATGAAAGGCCCTGCCGGGTGCGAAGCGGACGCGGACCGAACGCCCAGACCGGTCTGCGTGGCGGGCCATGGCCCCGTGCCGCGGTTGCTCGATTGGCGCCTGGTTTCCGCAACGCTCGCCTAACGCCCATTCCCGGTTCTGGTTTCGATTGGCGGCGCAGCCGCCACGTTGACGCCGCCGATCACGTTGAAGCGCGCTTTCTGGTCATCGCTCAGCGAGGCGTAAAACTTCTCAAGGGCAGGTTTCACGGTTTTTGCAGCGTTTTCCAGCGCCCGCAGCCGCGCGGCGACCGCATCGAGGCGGCCTTGCATCGTTTGCGGCGCGGTCGGGGGGCAAGATGCGTCGAGGTCCGTCGCAGCGGCGGCCGAGGCGGTTTTGAGCGCGTCGTAGGCGGCTTTTTGGTCCGTGGTCGGCTTCACGATGTCGTCGATGCGCCGCGCCGGCAGAAGGGTGAAGCCTTGCGCCTGTTTCTGGCACAGCGCGGCGAGATCCTGCGCCGGCGCCTGGTTGACGTCGACCTTCGCGCCCTCGTTCCGGGCATGCCCGGCGACCGCCTCCAGTTTATGCTTCTGCGCGTCATCGAGAGAGCCATAGAAGGTCGTCAGGGGCCCGCGCATAACATCAACCGCCCGTATCATGGCCTGGAGCCTCTGGGCGACGGCGTCAAGCCGGCCAACCGGCGTGAGGGGAACCGAGGCCGGACAAGACGCTTGCAGGATCGCGCCGGCTTGGTTTGAGGCCGCATGGACCTGATCGAGCAACTCGATTTGCGCGTCGGTCGCGCGGATCGTTCTCCGGATTCGGGCGATCGGCAATTGAGTGACGCCGGGCGCCAAGCCGCCGCAGGTCTGCGCAATATTGGCCGGGGCGGCCGCAGCGTCGGATTTGAGCGCGTAATTTTGTACATGACGCCCGTAGCGCCGATGATGGCGGCGTCCGTGATAATAGGCCTTATAGGCTTGCGCGTTCGGCGGATAATCATAGACGTCGAACAGGGCATAGTCGTTGTAGCCAAAATAGTCGGCGTAAGGGCCATAGTAGCCATAAGGGCCGTAACCCGCATAGGCGTAATCAGGACAATATCCATAATAATCATAGAATGGACAAAGCATAGGCCCTGGCCAGAAAATTGAGGTCAGGAGGAAATCTGACCCATAAAAGAAAAACGGATCGTAGTAGGCATAAGGCCACAGAGCAAAGGTCAGCATGTCGCCATAGAAATATGGCCAGAACACGGGCCCCGCCCAATAGCCGTAGCCATAACCCCAATTATTCCAGCCTTGACCCCAATTACGACGACCCCACTGGTTCCACGCCTGCATGTTGCCGAAGCCGTTGCGGTTGAAGCCGTGCGGATCGAGGCCGTGAATGCCGTGGAAAGTGGCGGCTTGGCCCAGCCGATTGCCAGCGAAAGCCGCTCCGCGGCCAAACTGCGTCCCTTTGCCCAATTGCCTTCCGGCCATGCCGCGACCGACTTGCCTGCCGGCGAAGCCATGAGCGAAACGCCCGCCGTGGAAATGCCCTCCCGAGAAATGTCGACCGAAATGCCTACCGGCGGAACGCCCGCTGAAACGCCTGGCCGCGAAATGCCCGCCGAAGCGGCCGCCGTGGAAGGCGCCGAAACGGCCATCGTGGAAGGCGCCGAAGCCCCCGAACGCCCGCCGCCGAAGCCGTTGAAGGCGCCGAAACGCCCGCCGCCGAAGCCGCCGAAACGCCCACCGCCGAAGCCCCCGCCGCCGAAGCCGCCGAAGTGGCCGCCGCCGCCGAAACCTCCGCCGTGGCCGAAGGCGAAGGCCTCATGCGTGACTCCTGGCAGAAGGGATGTTGTGGCGCCTAAGCCGATGGCGAGAGCCATCGCAAGAATTTTCGGAATTCGACGAAACATGACGTCTGTCCCGCCATCACCTGCAGTCCCCTACGCCCAGCTGAACAACGCTAAACGCCCAGATCGCCGTTTTGTTCCGAATTCCCAAAAAAAATTCGCTTCCGTCCTTCCTTCGTGCGATCACGCAGACTCCCAGGCGACGACCTGCTGAAACCGATTGATAAATGGCGCCGCGGAGCCCGATCGGAAAAGGCCAAGATCGGGCAAGGACGCCCGCCTGCCGATCGTCTGAATATGAGTCTGCCGTTTTTCCCCAAAAAAATTCGGCGTCGATCGCCGCCGGGCGCATCGAGGGCGGAGCGCCATCGATTCGGCGCGGGCGTGGCTCGGCGCCCTCATTGCTCGCGTTCGGGAAATCGCCCGGCGTTTCAGCGCGCGTCACGTCGTTGTGATTTGTTGAGCCTTCGATGAGACTATAAGTTGCCGCGCCTGTATTCGGCGCGAGAACGATCACCGTGCGGCGTATTGCGTAGGTATAGCTTAATAATAAACTCTTGAAAGAGTGACGGATCGCCTGCGCCGGGCGCAGAGAGATTTGCCTTCCGAAAACGTATGGAGGTGAACGTCATGGACAATATCGCCTATGTGAAATCGCTATACGCCCTGTACACCAGCGGCGCCATCGACAAGCTTCTGCAGGAAGTGACCCCTGACTGCGACTGGATCAGCAACGCCGACCCGGCCCTGCTGCCTTGGGGCGGCGAACGCAAGGGGATCGACGGGGTCAGGAGCTTTTTCACCGAACTGGCCATGAATGTCGACATGCAGAGCTTCACGCCGATGGAGTTTTACGGCGGCAAGGATTCTGTGACGGTCGTCGGCCAGGCGCGCGGCCGGATGCGCAAATCGGGCGCGCAGTTCGAGGAGGAGTGGATGCACCTGTTCAGGATTCGCGACGGCAAGGTCGCTTGCTTCCGCTCGAATCACGACACCCATGCCGCTGTCCAGGCCTATTATGGCGGCGACGTCCATATGGCTGGCCTGCCCTCGGGCGAGACAGTGTCGCTTCGTCATCATTGAACGTTGAACGCGCGCGGCGGGGCGCAACGCCCCGCCCGTTTTGCCCGAGCCCGCCATCGGCGTGACGGAACGGCGTTCAGCCCGGCCGCCCGGTCTCGGCGACAGCCTCAAAACCTTCGAAATGGGGCGGGCCGAGATAGAGGCCCTGGGTTTTCGGCGCGCCGGAATGGGCGCGACGGAAGGCTTCGGAGCGGGTCCAATCCTCGAAATGTATGCGCGTCTCCCAGATGGTGTGGGAGACGAAGAGGGTCGCCTCGTCGTCGCTCGGCCCGCGCAGCAGATGGAAAACGACGAAGCCGGGCATGGAAGGCAGGTCGCTGCGGCGGTCGCGCCAGACCTCTTCGAAATCCTGCTCTCGCCCGCGCGCGACGCGAAAGCGGTTCATGGCGATGAAAGTCATGTCAGCATCCCTCCAGGCAGGTCACGCCTCGACCGGTTTCGGCGGGGTCCAGCGCAGGATCGGCTTTCGCGCGGCGCCGGTCTCGTCGAGCCTCTTGCGCGGGGCGTAATGCGGCGCGCTCAAGAATCGCTCTCTTTCGCCGCGCAGCGCCCGGATGGCGAGATCGCGCAAGGTGGCGATGAACAGGGTCAGCGAGACGATCGATTCCGATTCCGTCGGCTCGATCAGCATCGCGCCATGGACCACCAGCGGGAAATAGATGGTCATCGGATGGACGCCCTCGTCGATCATCGCCTTGGCGAAATCGAGCGTGGTGATCCCGGTGTCCTTGAGCCAGCGGTCGTCGAACAGAACCTCGTGCATGCAGATGCGGTCGCCGAAGGGCGAGGAAAAAAGATCGTTCAGGCAGACCCGGACATAATTGGCCGCGATCACCGCGTCTTCCGAGGCCTTGGCCAGACCGTCGGCGCCATGCGACAGGATATAGGCCAAGGCGCGCACGAACATGCCCATTTGCCCGTGGAAGGCGGCCATGCGGCCGAACGACCCGGCGCCTTCCGTGTGCTCGACGAGGGTCAGTTTGTCGCCGTCGCGCATCACGAATGGCGCCGGCGCGTAAGGAGCCAGACGGCTCGACAGCACCACCGGTCCGGCGCCGGGACCGCCGCCGCCATGGGGAGTCGAAAAGGTCTTGTGCAGATTGATGTGCATGGCGTCGACGCCGAGATCGCCAGGGCGCACTTTTCCGACGATGGCGTTGAAATTGGCCCCGTCGCAATAGAAGAAAGCCCCGGCCTCATGGACCAGCCGGCCGATCTCGACGATGTCGCGCTCGAACAATCCGCAGGTGTTGGGATTGGTCAGCATGATCGCCGCGACATCGGGGCCGAGCGCGGCGGCGACGGCTTCCGCATGGACCAGCCCGTCCGGACCGGCGGGAATCGCGCGCACGGAAAAGCCCAGAGCGGCGGCGGTGGCGGGATTGGTGCCGTGCGCCGATTCGGGCGCCAGCACGACCTTGCGGGTTGCTCCTTCGCCCCGTGCGGCGATGGCGGCCTTGATCGCCATCATGCCGCACATTTCGCCATGCGCCCCGGCCTTGGGCGTCAGCGCCACGGCTTGCATGTTGGTGAGCTTGAGCAGCCAGAAGGCCAGTTCCTCCATCAGCGCCAGAGCCCCCTGCACAGTCGAAACGGGCTGGAGCGGATGCACGTCGGCGAAACCGGGCAGACGCGCCATTTTCTCGTTGAGGCGCGGATTGTGCTTCATCGTGCAGGAGCCGAGCGGATAGGGCCCCATGTCGATGGCGTAATTCTTCTGCGAAAGCTTGACATAATGGCGCATCGCCTCCGGCTCGGACAGGCCGGGCAGGCCGATCTCGCTCCTGCGCTCCAGCCCGCCGAGGCGCGGCGTGAAAGGCTTTGGCGCATCGAGATCGACGCCGGTGAAATCCCGGCGCCCGATGTCGAAGATCAGCGCCTCGTGGATTTGCAGCGCCCGCGCGCCGGTAAAGGTCTGCGGCGCGAGCGCCGTCGCCGCGTGCGGCTGGGTGGGGCGGCCCTCGCTGTTCATGCGCTAAAGCTCCCGGTTCAGCGCGGCGAGGAAGGCGGCGCGGTCGTCGTCGGTGTTGATTTCGCTGGAGGCGACCAGCAGCAGGTCGTCGAGTCCGGCCTTGGGCAGAAGCCGCGAAACCGGGACACCGGCGAGCACGCCGCGCGCCGCCATGCGCTCGACCAGATCCGCCGCCGATCCCTTCACCCGCAAGGTGAATTCATTGAAGAAGCGCCGGTTCAGCACCGCGACGCCCGGCGTCTTTTCCAGCGCCTCGGCCAAGGCCACGGCGTTGGCGTGATTGATCAAGGCCAGCTGTTTCAGGCCGGTTTCGCCGAGCAATGACAGATGGATCGAGAAGGCGAGGGCGCAGAGGCCGGAATTGGTGCAGATGTTCGAAGTCGCCTTTTCGCGGCGGATGTGCTGCTCGCGGGTCGAAAGCGTCAGCACGAAGCCCTGCCGCCCGTCGGCGTCCATGGTCCGGCCGCACAGCCGGCCCGGCGCCTGGCGCACATATTTGTCGCGGGTGGCGAACAGGCCGAGATAGGGCCCGCCGAAATTCAGGCCGTTGCCGATCGACTGGCCCTCGCCGACCACGATGTCGGCGCCCATGGCGCCGGGGGATTCGATCAGGCCGAGCGAGAGAACTTCGGTCACGACCGCGATCAGCAGCACGCCCTTGGCGCGGCAGGCGTCCGCCAAGGGTCGAAGATCGCGCAGATTGCCGAAGAAATCAGGGTTCTGCACCACGACGCAGGACAGGCTGTCATCCAGGACGCCGATCAGGTCTTCCGTCCCGCGCGGATCGGGCGGCGGGAGCGCGATCTCCTCGTCGGCCATGCCCAACAGGGTGCGCGCGGTTTCGGCGTAATGCGGATGCAGGCCGCCCGACAGCAGGGCCTTGCGGCGGCGCGTCACGCGATGCGCCATCAGGATCGCTTCGGCGGTCGCGGTCGAGCCGTCGTACATCGAGGCGTTGGCGACCTCCATGCCGGTCAGATTGGCGACCTGGGTCTGGAATTCGAACAGGACCTGGAGCGTTCCCTGCGAGATTTCCGGCTGGTAGGGCGTGTACGCGGTGAGGAATTCCGAACGCTGAATCAGATGGTCCACCGTCGCCGGCACGTGATGCTTGTAGGCGCCGGCGCCGACGAAGAAGGGAACCGCGCCCGCCGCGACATTTTTCGCCGCCAGCGCCGAAAGCTTGCGCTCGACTTCCAGCTCGGTGCTGCGCAGGGGCAGGTCGAGCGGCCCGGTCAGCAGGGCGTCGCGCGGCGCGTCGGCGTAGAGCGCGTCGACGGAGGCGACGCCGATGCGCGCCAGCATGTCGTCGCGCTCCTGGAGGCTGAGCGGAAGATAGCGCATTCCGACGTTTTACTTCTTGAGATAGGGTTCGAGCACTTTGTCGAGCGCATCGGCGGGAATTTCGCCCGCTTTCTTGTCGCCGTTGATGAAGAAGGTCGGCGTGGCGTTGATCCCGAATTTTTGCGCGGCTTCGGTGCGCGCCTGGTCGATCTTGTTGAACAGGGCCTGATCGCCGAGGCAGGCGTCGAACTCCTTCTGGCCCATGCCGGTCTGCTTGACCACGTCGCGCAAGGCGTCCAGCGGCTTGTCGACAAAGGCCCAATGCGCCTGCTGGGCGAACAGCAGCTCGATCATCGCCTCGCGCTTGTCGCCCGCGCAGCGCGCCAGCATGGAAGCCGCGGCGGCCAAAGGATCGAGCGGGAATTCGCGCATGACGTAGCGCACTTTTCCGGTGTCGATGTAATTCTTTTTCAGGATCGGAAAAACCTCGCCCTCGAATCGCGCGCAATGACTGCAGGTCATCGAGGCGTATTCGACGATCGTGATCGGCGCCTTGGGATCGCCGAGCCAGTCGTCGGGCAGGGGGGGCTCGGCCATCAGCAGTTCGAGCGATACCTTGCCGGCGTCCGGCGCATTCGGTTGCGCCGCCTGCTGGGCGCGGGCAGCCAAGGGGCCGAGGACGTCGGCGAACGCGAAAGCGGCGCCAAGGCCGAGCATGTGACGGCGCGTCGCGCCGGGGCGGAAAAGGGACATGGAGCGAGCCTGCCTGAGGAAAGGGACCGGACAGTCTTATACTTCGGCGCCGCGAGTCGCAAAAGCCGCGCGGCCGCAATGCACAAATATGTTTGGCGGGACACGGACGAAGGGCTTAAGCGTCGCCGTCATGGCCGCCCAGGACGTGGGCGCCAAGTTCGGCCAGAGCCTTGCGCAGGCCCTCGTCCTCGACGCCGGCGACCGCCTGTTCCGCGCGGGCGAGGGCCTGCGCGTTGGGCGGGGGGCGTCGGCGCGGCTTGGCCGCGCGGGTCAGCGGGCCCTGGCGGATCGCGATCCTGCCGACCGCGCGCCAGCCGAGATGGGCGTTGACGCGGGCGATGAGCTGTTGCGCCTCGTGCTGGACGTCGAGCGCCATGGCCCCGGTGACGCGCAGGACCAGAGTCGCCGGCTCGATCGCGGAATCGTCGGCCCGCTTGGCGGGACGCGGCGGCCATTGCAGCTTGATCGGCTCGGAACAGGCGGCGATTCGCTCGCCGACAATGTCGTCCCAGTGCAGAATGAGGCTCGACTGGCTGAAGCCGAGCTTGGCCAGGACCGGATCGACCGCGCCGCCGACGAGATCGGCGAGCGGAACCGGACGGGACTTTTTTTGATGCGGCGGCATTATTCGCGGAGGTCCCTCGCATCAGCTCGGCCATAGCCCGTCGGACGACGGGCGTCTAGCGACGCCCTATCGCGTTCGCTCCTAGCCGGTTCTCGAAAATGAGAACCGACGACGCCATTGTGGGAAGGCCATGAGCAAAAGCAAGATCGAAATCGGCCAGAAACTGCTTCGCTGGTACGACCGCCATCGGCGCGATCTGCCCTGGCGCGCGCGGCCGGGCGAAACGCCAGATCCTTATGCGGTCTGGCTCTCGGAAGTGATGTTGCAGCAGACCACGGTCGCGGCCGTCGGGGCTTACTTCCTGAAATTCATGAAGCTTTGGCCGGGTGTGAAGAATCTGGCCGAGGCGCCGGCCGAGGCGGTGATGCAGGCCTGGGCGGGGCTCGGCTATTACTCACGCGCCCGCAATCTCCACGCCTGCGCGCGAAAGGTGGCGGCCGAATATGGCGGGATTTTTCCTTCCGACGAAGCCGAATTGCGCCGCCTGCCGGGCGTGGGTCCCTATACGGCGGCGGCGATCGCGGCCATCGCTTATCAGCGTCCCGCGATCGTGGTCGACGGCAATGTCGAGCGGGTGGTGGCGCGGCTGCGGGCGCTGGAGACGCCGTTCCCGCAGGCCAAAAAGGCGATTCCCGGCCTGGTCGCGGGAATCGCGCCGCGAACAAGGCCGGGCGATTTCGCCCAGGCTATGATGGACCTCGGCGCGACCGTCTGCACGCCGCGCCGTCCGGCTTGCGTCCTTTGCCCGCTGAGTGGGGATTGCATGGCGCGCCAATTGGATGCGGAGGACAAATTCCCGCGCAGGGCGGCGAAAAAGCCGCGGCCGTTGCGGCGCGGCGCGGTTGTCTATCTGCGCCGCGCCGACGGCGCCGTGCTGACCCGCACCCGTCCGCCGCGCGGCCTGCTCGGCGGCATGGAGGAATTTTTCGGCACGGAATGGGGCGAGGCGCCTGCCGAGGAGGTTTCGCCGCCGATTCCCGGCGTAACACCGGCTTTTGCGGGCGAAATCGACCATGTTTTCACCCATTTCGCGCTGAAACTCGCGGTTTTCGTGGGCGAAGCGCCGCTCGGGACCAGGGCGCCGGAGGGCGGGCGCTGGCGCCGCGCGGAAGACATGGCGGGCGCCGCCCTGCCGAGCGTGATGCGAAAGGCGGAGGCGCAGGCGCGAAAATTTCTGCGCCGGCCGGACTTGCTTGACGCGCGGATCGGTCCATGATGCGGGACCGGAGGCGGACATGAGCAGGACGCGGGGCGACAGGCCGGTCGTGGAGCTGACCGAGGGCGCGATTCGCGTCAGCTGGCGGGGCCGCATCCGCACCATCCTGCCAGGGCCGCCGCCCGCCGGCAGCGAGGAGGCGGCGGATTTCATCGTCATCCTCGACGATCTCGTCTGCTGGGACCCGCCTGACGACCAGACCGAAATCGAAATGAATGAACTGCAAAAGATTCTCGAAGCCATAGATGACGCGTTCGACCGTCTGGGCCTGGACGTGGCCTATGATTGAAGGACGTTTCTTGCGCTCGCTCTAGCATACGCCAACCGCTCGCGGGCTTGGTTCACGCTCGCTCTGGCATACGCCAACCGCTCGCGAGCTTGGTTCACGCTCGCTCTGGCGTACGCCAACCGCTCGCGAGCCTTGTTCACGCTCGCTCTGGCAGACGCCAACCGCTCGCGGCGCCGACGCCAGAGCTTTCCCCTCGGGGAAAGGGGCTGCTAAAAGACGCGCGCCATTTCGCGGAGGGCCATTGCAATGAGGTGGGAAGATTTTCGTCAGTCCGACAATGTCGAGGACCGTCGCGGCGAAGGGCCGATGATGGCGGGCGGCGGCTCGTCGGGTCATCTCGGCCTCGGCGCGATGATCGTCCTTGGCCTGATCGGCTACGCTTTCGGCATCGACCCGCGCGTGCTGATCGGCGGCGCCGAAATGGTCAGCCAGATGAGAGGCGGCTCCCAGCAGCAGCAGGTTGCGACCCCAAGCCAGATCGGCGCCCCCAAGGATCAGGTCGGCCGCTTCGTCGCCGCCGTCCTCGCCGAGAACGAGGATGTCTGGAAGGACGTCCTTCCCGCCCAGACCGGCGTGCAGTTCAAGCCGGCGCCCATCGTTCTGTTCAACGGCGCGACGCGTTCGGCCTGCGGCGCGGCGCGCGCGGCGATGGGTCCGTTCTATTGCCCGCTCGACGGGAAGATCTATCTCGACACGTCATTTTTCCGCGACATGAAGACCAAATATGGCGGCGGCGGCGATTTTGCTTACGCTTACGTGATTTCGCACGAAATGGGCCACCATATTCAGGATCTGCTCGGCATTCTGCCCAAGGCCCAGGCCGCGCAGCAAAGCGCCTTTTCGGGCGCCAAGGCCAATTCCATTTCCGTGCGCATCGAGTTGCAGGCGGACTGCTTGGCCGGCGTCTGGGCGGCCAACGCCAACCAGAAATGGCAGGTGATCGAGCCAGGCGACGTCGAAAAGGCCATCGCCACCGCCCAGGCTATCGGCGACGACCGGTTGCAGAAGGCGGCGCAGGGCTACGCCGTGCCGGATTCCTTCACCCACGGCTCGGCGGCCCAGCGCGTTCAATGGCTGGAGCGCGGCTTGAAGTCGGGCAAGGTCGCCGATTGCGATACGTTCGCACAGGCGAATTAGTGGTGAAAACCATACGCTTGGCGTCCCACAACGATGACCGCGTTCGGCTCGAAGGCGCCGTTGCCTTGGTTGTCCACGATGGTCTCAAATTGAACCCTGAGCCGCCATTACAACGCCGCGCCCGAAGGCATTGTTCAAATCCTTTCTCTCGCTTTTTATGCTGTGCTCTGCTTTTTTCTGAGTCCCAACGCGGGCACGGGCGACTGCGCCGACCCGCAAAATAAACGCGAGGACTGGCAAATGAGCAAATCAGCCTTTAGCCTTCGTGCATTCTCCATTTACATGTTCGTCCTTGGCTTCAAACTTTTATTTTTGCCTAATTTATGGGGATACGTTTTTGGAGTTCCAGAGACACAGGAAATTTGGATTCGGGTGGTCGGAGCGCTGGTACTCATCATCGGGTATTTCGACTTCATGGCCTCGGGAAGCGAGGTTGTAGCATTTTTTCGCTGGTCAGTCCGGGCTAGGCTCGTTGTTGCTGTGTTCTTTTTTACTATTGTGGCACTTGGGCTTGCACCTCCAATATTTATTCTAGCTGGAATAATCGATGCAACCGGAGCAGTTTGGACAGCTGCCTGTCTTCGCAGTGAAAGCTTAGCTTGACAGGTCGCGATTATCGTTGCGCGTCGGGTTAAATTTGTCGTCTCGGCAGCGCCGCACTGAGATCACTTTCTTCAGATTTTCAGGCGGGCGCGTAATTCAAGAATTCTGAAGAGCCAGTCACAGCGCCAGCGCGTCCGCCTTCGTCTGGTCAATAGCACCAAGCCGCCATTGCTGACGGCCCCTGCGGTCTTCAGCTTTCCGCCGTTCTGGGTCATTCATGGCCGGGAACCAAGCGTGGGTTCGACCACTAGCCCGGTGACCAACCGGGCGGGGCAAGCTCAAAACCCGAAAATTCGAAGGCCGGCGCGACGACGCAGGAAACCAGCGTCCAGGCGCCGAGACTTTTCGCGGCCTGCCAGACGTTTTTCGGGACGACGGCCTGAAGGCTTTCGCCGGCGGAAAGGTTTGGACCGAGGCGGATGCGCTCAGGCTTCCCGCCGCCGTCGATTTCAAGCGCCAGCGGCGCGCCCGCCTGCCAGATCCACAGTTCGGCGGCGTCCACGCGATGCCAGTGGGAGCTTGCGCCGGCCTCGAGCAGGAAGAAAATGCTGGTCGCGGCGCCGCGCCCGCCGCCTTCCGGCGCGTCGCGCCAGATCTCGCGGAAGGCGCCGCCTTCGGGATGCGGGGCGAGATCCAAAGCCTCGCGCACTTTCCGCGCGTCGAGCGACGGATCGCGCAAGTCGATCATGCCGCGATCATTCCGCCGCCGGCGCGGCCACATCCGCCGAGCTCTGGGCGCCCTTGCGGATCGCCTCGTCGCGTTTTCTGCGCGCCAGCGCGGCTTCGCCGCCGGTCGTGGCGTGATAGAGCGCCATGTCCTCGAATTCCTCGGCGCTCTGCGGCGCGACGGCCATGTCGGCATAGGCCTCGCGATCCGGCGCCTCGATCGCTTCCTTCATGAAGCGGTCGAATTTGCGGATGGTCAGCCAGTAGCCCACGGCGTTGCGCAGCGTCTTGAACACATAGCGCGGATAGAAAACAATAGGATTTTCCAGCTTCATGCCGGGGCGGCGGTCTTTCCGGAATTTCAGCCGCAAGGCGCCGCCTTCCAGCGGATGGACGCCCTCATATTTGATCATGAGATGGAACATCAGCAGTTTGGACTTCAGCGACTTCATCGAGCGCAGGCCGTGGACGGCGGAGCGCCGCATCACGGTCTTCACATGGTCGTCGGTGTAATAGGCGGCCCAGGCGGAGCGATAGGCGTCCTCCCATTCGGCGTCCGACATTTTGCCATGATGGGTGACGCGGTGGTTGAGATCGTATTTGTTGAGGTCGGGGTCCATCCAAACGCCCTTGGCGAGCATGCGCTGGTGGTCCTCCGAACCCGGCAGGGGGGTGAGGAAGAAGAATTCGAGAATGTCGAGCGGCAGTTCGCGCTTGATGATCTCGACGTCGCGCAGAATGCTTTCCCTGGTGTCGGCGGGAAAGCCCAGAATATAGCCGGCGGCGGTATGGGCGCCGTGGTCGCGCCATTTCTGCAGCATGACCCTATATTCGGTGATCTTGTTCTGGCGCTTCTTGGCCTCGATCAGGTTGTCGGGGTTGATGTTCTCCAGCCCGATGAAGACCCGGTTGGCGCCGGCGCGCGTCGCCTTCTCGATGAAATTCGGGATCTTGTGGCAGAGCGTGTCGACCTGGATGGTGAAGCCGAAGGTCATGCCTTCCTCTTCCCGCAGCTTGATGATGCGGTCGAAAAGCTGCTCCCACTGGGCGTTGCGGGCGAAATTGTCGTCGGTGATGAAGAAGCGGTTCACGCCCTGCGCCTGGTTCTCGCGCAGGATGCGTTCGAGATCGTCGGCGTTGCGGAAGCGGCTCTTGCGCCCCTGGACATTGATGATGGTGCAGAAGGAGCATTGATAGGGGCAGCCGCGCCCGAAATCGAGGCTCGACAATTTGCCCATGGTGCGGCGCACGCGGGCGCGCGGCAGGATCGGCAGGGGCTCGCCTTCGAGCGAGGGCAGTTCGTCGAGATAATTGTAGAGCGGCTGAAGCTTGTGCTCGAAAGCGTCCCGCAGAAAACCGTCGAAGCGATGGTTTTCCGATTCGCCGGCGAAAAGCGACACGCCCAGGGCCTGAGCCTCGCGGATTTCCGGCGGCAGTTCGGGGAGCATGGCAAGGCAGCCGGACACATGGAAGCCGCCGATCCCGACCTGAAGCCCATCGGCGCGGAACCTGCGCGCAAGATCGAGAGCGCGGGGAAACTGGTTCGACTGCACCCCGACCAGGCAAATCACGCCGTCGCCGCCGGCCTCGCGGACCATGGCGGCGATTTCCTGCGGACGGATGCGGGTATTCGTCTCGTCAAAAGTGTGGAGGCGCAGCTCGACATCGGGGCCAAGTATTTTGCGCTGTGCAGCGTCCTGCGCGAGGCCATACAGGCAGGCGAGCGTATTGGATGGGATGGCGGAGCGAAGCCATTGGATCGGATAGCCCTGGTCATCGTAATGCGTGGGCTTGATCAGCACGATGTTGAAGATGCCGCCAGAATTTTCCCGGGTCGACGCGGACGCCATGCAGGCTCCTTTGCTCAAACGCAACCACAGATCCTGATTTCATTGGATTGCCAAGCGCAACCTTAAACGATCGGGCGGAGCGAAGATAGCCGCGCCGCCACAATTTTCGGGCCGCTGCTTGCACCAGGCGGACGCTACACGATTTTCTGCGCGCGAATATTGAGCGTTTGGCGAATCTTGAGACCCCGGATCAATGCGCCGAGGTCGCGCGGGGCTTCGCCCTGAAAAGCCGCGCGCGGCGCGAGGGCGCCGACCGCCCGCGCCAGCGACGGAGCTAGGCGGGTGATCAATGTGTCGGGCGCGCGGCGCAGCAGCGCGCCGCGGAAGGCGCCGGAGCGCAGGAAATCGCCGGCTTCCTCGACAAAGCCGGTCAGCGGCGCATAGCCGCCTTCGAGGACGAAAATAAGCTCGCTTCTGGCCTGACCAAGCGCGCGCGGAAAACCTTGCGCCATGGAGGACGCTTCGACGAAGGCGCAGCCGGCGTGGTTGGCGATTTCCGCCAGCATGTCCGCGGCGGGACCGACGATCACGGCGTCGCGGACGATCCCCTCCACCGAAGCCCGCACCAGGGCCGCGAGGCTGCGCGCCACCGCCTCGGCGGCGCGCTCGGCGGACGCGCCGAGCGAAGGAGAAAGGACGATCGCGGTGACCATGGCGGATGGATTTAGTCCTTTTGCCCGCTTTGGCAAGCGGCTTGACAAAAGGTTGATGTTCTCTAAATGTTCTTATACCTGATTTGTTCCGGACAGCGCCCATGGCTTCCCTGGCCCCGCATCCCGCTTCCTTCCCGGCGCCGAACCCGGTCGCGCCGCAGCGCCGGCGCGGCCGCGCCGCGACGATCAATCCGTCGGGCCGCTTCGAAAAGGTTGAGCGGGTCGACTTCGACGACGGCTGGGGCGCGCTGGAGGAATTGCCGCCGTTCAGGACCGAGATTTTCCACGAAAAGCCGCGAACGCTGATAACCCGCAACAACTCGCCCGATCTCGCCTTCGAGCGCTCGATCAATCCGTTTCGCGGCTGCGAGCATGGCTGCGTCTATTGTTTCGCGCGCCCGACCCACGCTTATCTCGGCCTTTCGCCCGGGCTGGACTTCGAGAGCCGGCTCTTCGTCAAGGATGGCGCGGCCGAAGCCTTGCGCCGCGAAATTTCCGCGCCCGGCTACCAGCCCAAGGCGCTGGCGATCGGGACCAATACCGATCCCTACCAGCCGATCGAGCGCGAGCATCGGGTGATGCGCTCCATTCTCGAGGTTCTGTCCGAGGCCAGCCACCCGGTCGCCATCGTGACCAAATCGGCGCTGGTGCTGCGCGACCTCGACCTGCTCGCGCCGATGGCCGAAAAAGGCCTGGTCAAGGTCGCGCTTTCGGTGACGACGATCGACCGCGATCTGGCGCGGACGATGGAGCCGCGCGCTTCGACGCCTGCGCGCCGGCTGGAGGCGATCGAAAAGCTTGCGCAGGCCGGCGTGCCGACGGCGGTCATGGTCGCGCCGGTCATTCCCGGCGTGACCGACCATGAGATCGAGACCATTCTCGCCCGCGCCCACGCCTCTGGCGCGCGCGAGGCCGGGCTACATCCTGCTGCGCCTGCCGCTGGAGACGCGGGATCTCTTCGCCGGCTGGCTGCTCGAACATTTCCCCGACAAATATCGCAAGGCGCTGGCGCTGCTGCGCTCGACCCGCGACGGCAAGCTTTACGATTCCGCCTGGGGCAGACGCATGACCGGAACCGGGCCCTACGCCTGGATGATCGGCCGGCGCTTCGAACTGGCGAGCGAAAGGCTGGGTTTAAGCAAGACGAAAATCAGGCTGCGAACCGATCTTTTCGAGCCGCCGGAACGCGGCGAGCGTCAGCTCAGCCTGTTCTGAAATTCAGCTTTTCTGGATCAGGCGGTAGGGGAAGGGCGCGAAGCGCGCCGAGGCCAGCGCGGGCGCCGAGCCGCGAATCCGGACGCCCCAGGCGGAAGCCCGCGCCGGGAACCCATCGAGCGCGAGCGGTCGCGCCGGCGGCTCCGGGGGCGGCGCCGATTCCAGGCTCGCGACGGCGTTCCAATGCGTCTCCGAGAGCTCGGACGGGCGCGGCGGCGGCGTCGGCGTTTCCGCTTCCGCGGCGCCTTGCGCCGCGGCGGTCGTCGCGTCTTGGACGGACGCGGCGACATGCGCCGCGTCGGCGACCTCGATCTTGACCGGCGCGACCTGGACCTTGACCTGTGCGACCCGGACCGGAGCGCCGTAGCCGCTGTAAACCGGAATGTCGGGCGCGCCAAAGGAGGCGAACAATCCGCCCATGCCATTGGACAGGGAGGCTTCGGAGCCGATCGGCCGCGCGCTGGCCCGCGCGATGACGATTTTCGGTTCGGCCGGCGCCGTGCAGTCGCGCACGCCGAGACGGATGAGCTCCGATCCGGTCAGCGACTTGTACTTGCGGGTGAGGACGCCGAGCCGCTCGCGCACGGCGGGCGGATAGGCCATCATCATGGCGTCCGAAACCCCGTCGTTGGTCGCTTTGGTGATCGGATTGTAGGCCTTGTGAAAGCGCAGGACGCCGTCGGGATAAACGCAGACATCGGGGACGGCCAAAGCCAGCGTGCAAGCCGAGCGGCATTCGTGCAGCCGCACTTCGCGCCCGCCGCGGATGTAGGCGTAGGTCTGGGCGGCATATTGCCGGACGTCGCCTCCGACGTCCTTCATCACGATGACCGGCCCGTCGCCGGGCGGCGGATGCAGATAGCCCATGGGTCGCCAGTCCTGAAACGCCTGTCAGCTTTGCCGCGACATGGTAAAGGCCCGATTAATGCGGTTTCCGCAAGATTGCTCCGCAATCCGCGGAAACGCCATGGCGCGAAAATCCTCTATGTCGCGGACGGATTTTCGCGCCAGCGGAATACGAATTCCGGATGGTTCATCCGGAATTCGTGTAAGGCGCTCAACCCGCCGCGAAGGGCGAGGCGAAGACGGCCGCCTTGCCCAGCGCGCGTTCGATTTCGAGCAGCCGGTTATATTTGGCGATGCGCTCGCTGCGGCAGGCGGATCCGGTCTTGATCTGGCCGCCGCCCATGGCGACCGCGAAATCGGCCATGAACGCGTCCTCGGTTTCGCCCGAACGATGCGAGACGACATAGCGCCAGCCGGCGGCGCGGCAGAGGTCGATGGTCTGGATCGTCTCGGTGACGGTGCCGATCTGGTTGAGCTTGATCAGGACCGAATTCGCGGTTCTTTCCGCGACGCCCCGGCGCACGAATTCCGGATTGGTGACGAAAATATCGTCGCCGACGATCTGAATCTTCTGGCCCTGGGCCGCCGTCTGCCGGGCAAAGCCGGCCCAGTCGTTTTCGTCGAGCCCGTCCTCGATCGAGACGATCGGAAAAGTCTCGATCCATTTCTGGTAGATCGCGATCATCTCGTCGGAAGATTTGCGGCCGCCGCCCGATTTCGCCAGATCATAGGCGCCGTTGCCGTAGAAGGAGCTTGCGGCGGGATCGAGCGCGATGGCGATGTCCTTGCCGGGCTTGTAGCCGGCCGCCTCGATCGCCTGGACGATGCGCTCGCAGGCCTCCTCATTGCTTTTCAGATTGGGCGCGAAGCCGCCTTCGTCGCCGACCGAGGTCGAATAGCCTTGCTTCTTGAGAATTCCGGCCAGCGCATGGAAGGTCTCGGCGCCATAGCGCAAGGCTTCCGCGAAAGTCGGCGCGCCGATCGGCATGACCATGAATTCCTGGAAATCGACGCTGTTGTCGGCGTGCTTGCCGCCATTGAGAATGTTCATCATCGGCGCGGGCAGGCGGACCGCGCCGGCGCCGCCGAGATAGGCGTAAAGCGGCAGTTTCGCGTCCTCGGCCGCCGCCCGCGCCACCGCCATGGACACGCCGAGAATGGCGTTGGCGCCGAGATTCGCCTTGTTCGGGGTTCCGTCGAGTTCAATCAGGGTCGCGTCGATTTCGGCCTGGCGCGACGGGTCGCTTCCGATCAGCGCCGGAGCGATGACCGCATTGACATTGGCGATCGCCTTGAGCACGCCCTTGCCGCCATAGCGGGCCTTGTCGCCGTCGCGCAATTCGACCGCCTCGTTCTCCCCGGTCGAGGCGCCGGACGGCACCGAGGCCGAGACCCGGACGCCGCTCTCCAGCGCGAGATGGACACGGACGGTCGGATTGCCGCGCGAGTCGAGGATTTCCTGGGCGTGGATGGAGGCGATCTTGCTCATGGCTTAGGTCCTTGCTCGAAAGAATTTGCGATTGGCGTTTGCGGCGCGTCTTCGGCGGCGAAAAAAGGAGTCCGATTTCTTATTTATGATGGCGCATCTCCGCCGGCCTTGGCCTGCGTCAAAGCCATGGCGCGGCGCAAGCCGTCAGCCGGGGTTCACAGTTCGAAAGCCTGCGAGAATCAGCAGCGCCCTCTGGCCCGCGCTTTCTTCCTCCTCGCTGTCGTAACCGCGTCGCCGCGCGTTGTATTTGAGCGCATGCCGGCGCATGTCCTCTGCAAGGCGCTCGAAAAGCGTGGCCTGATGTTCGAGCAGCCGGGCGATCTGTTTTGCATCGCGGAGAACCTCGGTCAACTTGCCGAAATGTGGGAAACAGATCGCGGAAAGCGATTTCATCGCCTGCGCTTCGTCGCGCGACAAACGCGCGGCGACCGCTGCAATCGCCTCGGATTCGGTCAGGGCGCGAAGATCGCAAAGGACGCAGCTTCCGCCCTTGGGCAAAAGCGCCTGAAGCCTTTTCGGCGTGTCAAACAGTTTCGCGTTGGCGGCCTCAGTGCGCAGCCAGCCGGCGAACCGGTCCAGAACGGGCGGATAGCTCAGGCACAGGCCGTAATCGGCGGCGACGGATTCCAGCTGCCAGGCGTGAAATCCGCACAGGCCGCGATGTTCGGCGAAAAGTCGCCGTTCTTGCGGATCGACGGTGAGCTTCAACTGGAATTCGCGCAGAAAATTCCACTGCGCCTCGTCGATGGAAGCGCAAATCTCGCAAGGGTTGAACTGGTGCAGCGCCGGCAGGGCCTGCTCGCTTTCCTCGGACGTCGCGCATTGAAAGCGTTGCGCCTTGGGCTGGGCCGCGATCCGGCTGGCCAGGGCGGCGAGCCGTTGCGGTATGTCGCCTCGTTTGGCTCTGGGAAGCAGGTTGGCGACCTCGGCGATGCGCGCGCACATCCGGGTCAGGAATTGCGCGGCCTTTTCGGTCAGCAGAAAATCGATCAGAACTTGTTCGAGGTCGATCAGTCCACTGGCTTTCAAACCGGCGTCGTCCTTCCTCACCCTCGCCTCAAGGCCGTCGCGCGCGGACAGGGCGAAGACCCGCGGCGGATCGTCGCCGAAGATCGCGGCGAGCTGGCCCCGAACGAAAGCCGCGACCTCCTCACGCTCCTCGGGCCTGGCGAGATCCTGCTTGTTGATGGCGACAAAAATCCTGCGCGCCGAAGGCGAAATATCGCGCAGGATGCGGATTTCCTCTTCCGAGAGCGGACTTTCAAAGCTGGTGACGACCAGGAAGGCGTCGGCTTCGGGCAGGAAGGATTCGGTCGTGCGGGTGTTTTCCGCGATCGCGGAGCCGAGGCCTGGCGTGTCCACGAAGTGAAAACCGCGCCGCAGCACATCGGCGCGGACATGGACTTCCGCGACCTTGATCCGCTTCATATTGCCAGGATTGCCGTGCCGGGTGACATATTGGGGCAATGCGGAAACGGGAATTTCCTGGGTCAGCATGGAGCCGTCGAAGCGCAGAACCACTTGGTCCTTCGAGCCATAGGAAACGGTGGTGATGACCGAGGTCAGCGGCACGATGCCGACCGGCAGGCAGGGTCGCCCGAGAATGGCGTTCATCAATGACGACTTGCCCCGGCTGAACCGCCCGATGAAGGCCAGATTAAAACGGTCGTCGGCGAGCTTGGCGAACAGGTCGCGGAAGCGCTCCCGCCATTCGGAATCGGTGGAATCGAACTGATCGGACATCGCGCGAACCACGTCGGCGAGAGCGAATTTATATTGCTCGTAATCGCGCAGATTCATAATTCGGCTCCCATGCGGCGCGCAAATCGCGCGGCTTGGCGCCAGCGGCGAAACGGTGTCGAAAAGCCCAAAAGGAGCCGCGGTCGGGTTATCGGAGAGGGCCGCGCCTCGTGATGCGCCATCGTGAAATCCCCCGCGGAAGATCGACTTCAGCAGGAGTGATTGGCCGGAAGGCGTTCGAGGGCGAACTCCACCGCCAAAGAACAGGCTAATCCTCTCCGCGGCTCTGTTCAAGTCCCGGCGTCAAGCTTGACTGTAGCCCGTCTCGCCTTACATTGAGCAGCACGGCGATGGGGTTCGCCAAAACCGCCCATGAGGGCTGATGACTCCTGCCAAGGCGAAGCTTTGGAGGGGTGAATGTTGGTTGGCGCCCGATATCGGTCGCGCGCGCTTTCCTTGGCGGGAGCCCGCTGATGGCCTCGGTCGGCGAAATTCTGGCGCGCGCCAGAAGCTCTATCCGTCACCCCAGCGGCGCCTTGGCGCTCCAACTGAAAAAGCTCGACGATCTGCAGGCCCGGCTCGACGAGGGCCTGCTGCGCGTGGCCGCGCTGGGGCAGTTCAAGCGCGGGAAAAGCACGCTGCTCAACGCCCTTCTGGGCGCGCCGCTCCTGCCGATGGGCGTGACGCCGGTGACCGTGCTGCCGACTTTCATTCGGACCGGAGACCGGCCGCGCGTCCGGATCGATCTCGATGACGAGCAAAGAAGCGTCGTCCAGGGCGAGGGCGACGAAGTCGCAGGGATTCTCGACCAGTTCATTTCCGAAGCGCGGAATCCGCGTAACCGCCGGCGCGTCGCCAGCGTCTCGCTCGAGGCTCCGTCGGATCTTCTCGCGCAGGGCGTCATAATGATCGACACGCCGGGGGTCGGCTCGACCCATCGCCACAATACGACCGCCGCCGAAGCGGCTTTGGCCGAATGCGACGCCGCAATCTTCGTGCTTTCCGCCGATCCGCCGATCACCGGGGTCGAAGTCGATTATCTCGAAAAAATCCGCAGGCTGATTCCACGCGTGCTTTTCGTGCTCAACAAGGCCGACCTGCTGGAGGCGGCCGAACAGGCGGCGGCGACGCAATTCCTGGAATCCGTTCTTGCGGAACGCCATATCGCGGCGCCGGGCGGCGTTTTTCCCGTTTCGGCCCGTCGGGGCCTGCGCGCCAGGCTCGACGGCGACGCGCGGGCGCTGGAAGACTCCGGCCTGACGCGGCTGGAGAACGCCTTGACCGGCGATCTCGCGCGGGGAAAGCGGGCCATTCTCGACCTGACCTCGCGCGCCCGCGCCATCGATCTCATCAGTGACATGCTGTTCCAGGCCGAACTCGAATATCGCGCCTTGTTGACTCCCGAAACCGAGCTGCGCCGCAAGGCCGAGGTCTTCGAAGCGAGCGTTCATTCCTTCGCGGAGGAGCGGCGGCTTCTGTCTGATTTTCTCGCGCTCGACCGCAAGCGTCTGCTGCGCGAACTGGAGAACGAGACTGACCGCGTCTGGAGCGAGGCGCGGAAGCAATTGGCGCGCCTCATCGGCGAAATCGGCGCCGCCGCCGTGGAGACGCGGGAAACCCGCGACCGGATCGCCGAGATTTTGGCGCGTCATTTCGAAGCTGCGCTCGGCGAAAGCGGCCGGTTCGTTCGAGCACGGATGCAAGTGGCGGCGCTCGATCACCGCAAGAGGGCCGGCGCGCTGATCGAACTCGTCCGCAAGACGGCGGCGGACCTGCTCGAAATCGCCGCCCCGCCGCCCAATGAGGAGGTGCTGAAGCTCAGGCGCGAGCCCTATTGGGCGGCGCCTGAGCCTTCCCTGTCGATCATCGACGCTTCGGCCAGCGCGCTGTCGCGTCTTTTGCCGGCGGCGCTGCGGCAAAAGCGGGCAAGAGAGCGACTGGTCGCCGATACAGAGCGGGCGGCGTTGCGCAATGTCGCCAATCTCGACTGGTCGCTGAGGCAGAATATCGAAAGATTCCATGCGGGATTTCGAGACGGCTATGAGCGAGCAGCTTGGCGCGGCGCTCAATTCAACTCGCGAGGCCCTGGAAATGGCGGTGGAAAAACGCGCGGCGCGCGGCGCGGCGATCGAAGGCGAACTCGCCGAGGCCAGAGGGGTGGTCGATGCTTTGTCCGGCGTCCTCGCGGAACTCCGCGCCGCGCCGCCCGCCCCGCCGCTTGAAGGAGCGCCCGCATGTTGAGGCTGTCCCGCGCCCGCGTGATCGGCGACATCGAAATGATCGTCAACCGGGCCTGTCCGGCGCGGGGGCTGCACCGCTGGACGGCGAGAGGGGCGGACTGCACGGTCGAACGTCATTCCTTTTCGGGCGCCGGCTATGGCTTCCAGAGCGAAATTCTCAAGAGTCCGCCATTCGGCCTGGGAGCTTCTGCTGGTCAGCGAGTTCTGGCGGCGCGGCGACGGCGAGGCGATCCACTCGACCAAATGGCTGAAGCTTTTGTCCGGCAGGAACAATGACGTGTTGAAATGGATCGCCGGCGGGCGCGACTGACGCCGCCGAAGATTCGCGGGCGCCGCCCGCCCGAGCTCTTACTTTACCGCCGGCCGTTCCTATATTCCGGGTCAGGGAAGCAACCCGCTTCCCGTTGGAGGAAAAAAATCCGTGATCCGTCAACCTGCCGTCGCGGGGACGTTCTATCCGGCCGATACGGCGACGCTTCGCCAGACCTTGACCCATCTGATGAATCCGCCGGCCTCGACGGCGGCGGAGCGGCCCAAGGCGCTGATCGCGCCGCATGCCGGCTATGTCTATTCCGGCCGCGTCGCCGGGCTGGCCTATGCGCGCCTTGCGCCTTTCGGCGCAAATATCCGGCGCGTCGTCCTGCTCGGCCCGGCGCATCGGGCGGCGGTGCGCGGCCTGGCTTTGCCCGAGGCCGATCGTTTTCTCACGCCGCTCGGCGAAGTGGCGGTCGACCAGGACGCCATGCGGCTTCTCGCCGGACTGAAACAAGTGACCGCGAGCCGCGCCGCGCACGCGGAAGAGCATTCGCTGGAAGTGCAACTGCCTTTCCTGCAGAGCGTTCTGGGCGATTTCACCCTCGTTCCGCTGGCGGTGGGCGACGCCACGGTCGAGGAAGTCGCCGAGGTTCTGGAAGTCCTGTGGGGCGGGCCGGAGACTTTGATCGTCGTCAGTTCCGACCTGTCGCATTATCTCCCCTATGACATGGCCCGGAGCAAGGACCATGACACGGTGGAAAAAATCCTGCGCGGCGATCTGCTCGACAGTTTCGAGCAGGCCTGCGGCGCCTTGCCGATCGACGGGCTTCTGCGGGCCGCGCGCCGTCACGGACTGACGCCAAGGCTGGTGTCCCAATGCAATTCGGGCGATACGGCGGGCGACCGGCAAAGGGTCGTCGGCTATGCCGCCGTCGAATTCCTCGAAAACGGAAATTCTCGATGACTGACGCCGCTGTCGAAATGGAGGATCGCGGCCCGGTCCTGCTCGCGCTCGCCCGCGCGGCGATCGCCAAGGCTCTGGGCGGGCAAAGCGGGGCCGAATTGTCCGCCCCGTGGTTGCGCGAGCGCGGCGCCTGTTTCGTCACCCTGAAACAGGGCGAAGAGTTGCGCGGTTGCATCGGCAGCCTCGAGGCCCACCGCCCGCTGCGGGAGGACATCATGGCCAACGCCCGCGCGGCGGCCTTTCGCGACCCGCGCTTTCCGCCGCTGAAGCCGAGCGAATTCGAGCGGACGCGGATCGAAATCTCTCTTCTGTCGCCGCTGGAGCCGCTTCCGGCGCGGTCGGAAGCGGAGGCGCTGACGCGGATGAGGCCGCATGTCGACGGGCTGGTGCTGGATTGGAGACGCCATCGCGGAACCTTTCTGCCGCAGGTGTGGGAAGCTCTTCCCGATCCGCGGGACTTTCTCGCCCATCTCAGGCTGAAGGCCGGCCTGCCGCATGATTTCTGGGCGGAAGACCTGCTCCTCTTCCGATACCATGTCGTCAAATGGAGCGAGTCCGAAAGCGGACCGAGCGCATCGTGATGTCCGAGTTTCACCCTACCCAGTATTGGCATGAGACAGCGGACGGCCGCATCCAGTGCGACGTCTGCCCGCGCGACTGCAAATTGCACGAGGGGCAGCGCGGCGCCTGTTTCGTGCGCATGCGCGAAGGCGACCGGATCGTCCTGACGACCTATGGCCGATCCTCGGGCTTCTGCATCGATCCGATCGAAAAGAAGCCGCTCAACCATTTCTATCCCGGTTCGAGCGTGCTGTCCTTCGGCACGGCGGGCTGCAATCTCGCCTGCAAATTCTGCCAGAATTCGGACATCAGCAAGACCCGCGACATGGACCGGCTGATGGACCGCGCCTCTCCGCAAGCCATCGCGGAGGCCGCCGCGCGGCATGGCTGCCGCAGCGTGGCCTTCACTTATAACGATCCGGTGATCTTCCTCGAATACGCCATGGACGTCGCCGACGCCTGCCACGCGCGCAACATCAAGACGGTCGCGGTCTCGGCCGGCTATATGCACGACCGGGCGCGGCGCGATTTTTACCAGAAAATCGACGCCGCCAATATCGACCTCAAGGGGTTCAGCGACGACTTCTACTTCAAGCTGACGGCGGCGCGTCTCCAGCCCGTGCTCGACACTTTGCTTTACCTGAAGCACGAAACCGACGTCTGGCTGGAGCTGACCACGCTGCTCATTCCGGGAAAGAACGATTTCGGACGAGGAATTGACGGCGCTGTCCAACTGGGTGGCGCGAGAACTGGGACGCGACGTTCCATTGCATTTCTCGGCCTTCCATCCCGCCCATAAAATGCTCGACACGCCGCCGACGCCGCCCCAAACGCTTACGCGCGCGCGGCAAATTGCGATGAAGGCGGGCTTGGATCATGTCTATCTCGGCAATGTCCACGACGCCGCCGGCGACACCACCTTCTGCCCGAAATGCCGCGAGCCCCTGATCGTGCGCGACTGGTACCAGATCGAACGCCACGCCCTGGCGCAGGGTGGGTTCTGCCCGGGCTGCGGAACGGCGGTTCCCGGCCGCTTCGAAGGTGGAATCGGCAATTTCGGCCGCCGCAGGATTCCCGTGGCGATCGGGCGGGAATGAAGCGCCTCGCCAGCTTCCGAACATAATTTCACAATATCGTCGCGCGCGGGACGGATCATGCTTCGGCCCTTGCAAGGGCCGGAGGCGGTTGCGTCGGCTGGCCCGGAGACGTTGGCGTGCTGCTCATATGGAGTCGGATGACGCCCGCGCCGGCGGACGTGTTATGGTTTCCGGCGAATCGGAAGCAAGGGCCAGTCGCGCCATGGCGGCGAGAAGCCGGCGCGCCGGCCAAGCGGGAGGCAGGATGTTCCAGATTCGCATTCATGGCCGAGGAGGGCAGGGCGTCGTCACCGGGGCGGAAATGCTCTCGGTCGCCGCCTTCGTCGAAGGCCGCCACGCCCAGGCCTTTCCCAGCTTCGGCTCCGAGCGCACCGGCGCGCCGGTCGTCGCCTTCTGCCGCATCGCCGACAAGGAAATCCGCTTGCGCGAGCCGGTCCAGGATCCGGATTGCGTGATCCTCCAGGATCCGACGCTGCTGAAAGTGATCGACGTTTTTTCCGGCCTGAGCGAAAACGGCTATCTGCTGCTCAACACCAGCAAGAGTTTCGACGATCTGCAGTTGCGCGGCGTGGTGGAAAAGCTGCCGCAAGGCCATGCCATGATCGTGCCGGCGACCGATCTGGCGCTGAAACATGTGAAACGGGCCGCGCCAAACGCGGCGCTGCTCGGCGCCTTCGCCGCGCTGACCGGCCTCGTTCATTTCGAAAGCGTCAAGCGCGCCATCGCCGAGGCCTTTCCCGGCAAAATCGGCGAGGCCAATATCGCCGCCGCGCAGGAGGCTTACGATCTCGTCATCGCTCAACCAAGCGCCGCGACAGTGTAGGGAGCGCCGATGCTGAAACAAATAGAAGGCTCGCTGGCCATGGCCCAGGCCATCGCCCTATGCCGCCCGGAAGTGATCTGCGCCTATCCGATCACCCCGCAGACCCATATCGTCGAGGGGGTCGGCGCGCTGGTGAAGACCGGCGAGCTGCAAAATTGCGAATTCATCAATGTCGAGAGCGAATTCGCCGCGCTTTCCGTGGCGATCGGCGCCTCCGCCGCAGGCGCCCGCGCCTATACCGCCACCGCCTCGCAGGGCCTGCTGTTCATGGCCGAGGCGGTCTACAACGCCGCCGGTCTCGGCCTGCCCATCGTCATGACCTTGGGCAATCGCGCGATCGGCGCGCCGATCAATATCTGGAACGACCATTCCGACGCCATGGCGATGCGCGACGCCGGCTGGATTCAGCTTTTCGCCGAAACCAACCAGGAAGCGGTCGATCTGCATATCCTCGCCTTCCGGCTGGCGGAAGAATTGTCCATGCCGGTCATGGTCTGCGTCGACGGCTTCATTCTCACCCATGCCGTCGAGCGCGTCGATGTCCCCGACCAGGCGCAGGTCGACGCCTTCCTGCCGCCCTACGACCCGGTGCAGGTGCTCGACCCGGACCATCCCGCCTCCATCGGCGCGATGGTCGGCCCCGAGGCCTTTACCGAAGTCCGCTTCCTCGCCCATTACAAGCAGCAGCAGGCCCTGCGGCTGATCCCCGCCTTTTCCACCGAACTGGCGAAAGCTTTCGGTCGCGACAGCGGCGGGCTGCTGCGGGCCTATCGCGTCGAGGACGCGGAGACCATCGTCGTCGCCATGGGTTCGGTCTGCGGCACGATCAAGGACGTGGTCGATGAAATGCGCGACGACGGCGAGAAGATCGGCGTGGTTTCCCTCATCTCCTACCGGCCTTTCCCGGTCGAGGAGCTGCGCAGGATCCTTGCGCCGGCCAAAAACGTGGTGGTGGTCGAAAAAAGCATCGCGGTCGGCGTCGGCGGGCCGCTCGCCGACAATATCGACGGCGCCCTGCGCAACCTCGATGGAGGGCCGAAGCTTCATTCGGCCATAGCCGGTCTCGGCGGCAGGCCGATCACCCGCGCCAGCCTGCGCCGGCTGTTCCACATGGCGGTCGAAAGCCCATGGGAAGGCGCGCATTTCCTCGATCTCAACGAACGTATGGTCGGGCGCGAGATCCATCGCGAGCGCAAGATTCGCCGGTCGGGATCGACCGCCGAGAACATTCTGCGGCAACTCGCGGCGGCGAGCCCGCTGCCGCCGGGTTAAGGGAGGGCGCCATGACGGAAGCCAAAACGCTCGCCCCCGATGAGGCGCGGCAACAGCTGAAATTCTACCAGAAAGGCACGTTCACCGTCGGCAATCGCCTGGTTTCCGAGGATGAACGTTCGGTCCAGGCCTCGGAGGAGCGGTCGAACGCGCTCACCAGCGGCCATCGCGCCTGCCAGGGCTGCGGCGAGGCGCTCGGCGCGCGCTATGCGATCGACGCCGCCATGCGCGCGACGGATAACGATCTCATCGCGGTCAACGCGACCGGCTGCCTCGAGGTCTTCACCACGCCCTATCCCGAAACGTCGTGGCAATTGCCGTGGCTGCACTCGCTGTTCGGCAATGCGGCGGCGGTGGCGACCGGCGTCGCGGCGGCGATGCGGGTGAAGAAGAAAAACACCCGGGTGATCGCCCAGGGCGGGGACGGCGGCACCACCGACATCGGCTTCCAATGCCTCTCGGGCATGTTCGAGCGCAACGACGACGTCCTTTACATTTGCTACGACAACGAAGGCTATATGAACACCGGCGTCCAGCGCTCATCCGCCACGCCGCCGGCGGCGCGCACAGCGACCACGCCTGCCGTCGGCCCAGCGCCGGGCAATGTGTTCGGGACCGGCAAGTTCCTGCCGAAAATCGCCGTCGCCCACAACATTCCCTATGTCGCCACGGCGACGGTGGCCGATCTGCACGATCTTGAGCGCAAGGTTGTGAAAGCCATGGCGATCCATGGCGCGCGCTATATCCAGATCAGCGTGCCCTGTCCGCTTGGCTGGGGCGCGGCGTCCTGCGATACGATCAAGCTGGCTCGGCTCGAGGTGGAATGCGGGCTTTATCCGATCTTCGAGGCCGAGCACGGCCGCGTCACCCAGGCGCGCAGGATCAGGAAACAGATCCCGGTGCGCGATTATCTGATCCTGCAGAAACGCTTCGCCCATCTGTTCCGCGGTGGCGCGGACGATCCGCGCGTGGCGCAACTGCAGGCCATCTGCGACGCCCATATCGCCGAATACGGCCTTCTTGGCGAAGACGACGAGACGTGACGCGGGAGGCGGCAACGTGAAAACCTTGGATCATGATTTCGCGATCACCCTGGATGTCGGCACCTCGCTCGCCAACCATACCGGCTCGTGGCGGACCCACCGGCCCAACTATGTTCATCGCCTGCCGCCCTGCAACGACGCCTGCCCGGCGGGCGAGGACATCCAGGGCTGGCTGAGTTTCGCCGAAGCCGGCGAATATGAGGCTGCCTGGCGGGCGCTGACGAAAAACAATCCGCTGCCGGCGGTGATGGGGCGGGTCTGCTATCATCCGTGCGAAAACGCCTGCAACCGGGCGCAAATCGATTCCGCGGTCGGCATCAATTCGGTCGAGCGCTTTCTCGGCGACATGGCGATAGCCAGGGGCTGGCGATTCACGCCGCCGGCCCAGAAGAGCGGAAAGAAAGTTCTGGTCGTCGGCGCAGGTCCGGCGGGGCTTTCCGCCGCTTTTCATCTCGCGCTTTTCGGACACGCGCCGACGATCAAGGAAGCCGGTCCGGCGCCCGGCGGGATGATGCGCTTCGGCATTCCCAAATATCGCCTGCCGCGCGACATTCTCGACGCCGAGGTCGCCCGCCTTGCCGATCTCGGCGTGCAGATCGAATACAACGCCAAGGTTTCCGACCTCCAGGCGACGATGGAGGAGGGCGGCTATGACGCCGCCTTCCTCGCCGTCGGCGCCCATATCGCCAAGCGCGCCTATATTCCGGCAGGCGAGGCGGCGCATGTGCTCGACGCGGTGCAGGTCTTGCGTTCGATGGAGGGCGAGGACAAGCCTCTGCTCGGGCGCCGCGTCGTCGTCTATGGCGGCGGCAACACCGCGCTCGACGTGGCGCGCACCGCCAAACGGCTTGGCGCGGAGGAGGCGATCATCGTCTATCGCCGCACCCGCGAGAAAATGCCGGCCCATGATTTCGAGCTGGAAGAAGCGCTGGAAGAAGGCGTGTTGATGAAATGGCTTTCGACCATCAAGAATGTCGAGGCCGGCGCGATCACGGTCGAGAAGATGAAGCTCGACGAAAAAGGCTTCCCCCAGCCGACCGGCGAATTCGAAACGCTTGAGGCCGATTCCGTCGTGCTGGCGCTCGGCCAGGATGTCGATCTCTCGCTGCTCCAGGGCGTCCCCGGCCTCGAAATCAAGGACGGCGTCGTGCAGGTGGGCCCGAATATGATGACGGGCGCGGAAAGAATTTTCGCCGGCGGCGACATGGCGCCCTCGCAACGCACGGTGACGGTGGCGATCGGTCACGGCAAACTGGCCGCGCGCAATATCGACGCCTTTCTGCGCGGCGAAGTTTTTTCGCCGCCGCCGCGCCATGAGTTGGCGTCGTTCGACCGGCTCAACGCCTGGTATTACGGCGAGGCGCCCAAGACGGTGCGGCCGGTGCTGGAGATCGCGCGCCGCTCCTCGACCTTCGAGGAAGTGGTCAAGGGATTGGACGAAAGCAATGCGCTATACGAGGCGCGGCGCTGCCTGTCCTGCGGCAATTGCTTCGAATGCGACAATTGCTACGGCGTGTGCCCGGACAATGCCGTGGTCAAGCTCGGCCCGGGAAAAGGCTTCAAGTTCAATTACGATTTCTGCAAGGGTTGCGGCCTATGCGCCAGCGAATGTCCTTGCGGCGCCATCGCCATGGTTCCGGAAGAAATCTGACGCCGCCCGGACTGATCCAAATCAATGCCAGCTTGAAAGTCGAGACGAATAGTCGCGCGTTGCGGGCCGGCGTGGCCAACACCATGCCGGCCATTTGGAGACAACGGATGAGCAATTCCCGATATCACGAGCTTGTGGCCCACGGCGTCCAGTCGATCCTGAACGCCAAAGTCTTCTCGAAACCCTATCCCCACATGGCTTTCGAGAATTTCTGGCCCGAGGATTTTTACCGGGAACTGATCGCCAGGCGGCCCGATCCGGAGAATTACATCAATCTGAACGGACATAACACGCGCCGCCAGTTCAACCTGTTCGACGGCTCTCACGACGCTGGCGACGACGAACGCCGGGCCTTGTGGAGACTGGCGTCGGACGTGCTGTCCTCGGCCGAGATCGAGGACGCCTTGCGCAAGAAGCTCGACGAGGGCCTGCGCATCAGGGCCAAGGGCAGCGGCGAGAGCTGGCCGGTGAAAATGTATCCGCGGCCGGTGCTTTACGCGGATTACGACGGCTATGCGATCAAGCCGCATCCCGATACGCGGCGAAAAGTCCTCACCATGCTGATCTATATGCCGGAGGACGACAGCCAGAAGGATCTGGGCACAAGCGTCTTCAAGATTTCGCCGATGGGCCTGCTGGACCCGCGGCATTACGGCCTGACGGTGGACAAGACCTTGCCCTTCCTGCCCAACACCGGCCTCGCCTTCGTGGTGATCGACTGGAAATACAACATGTTCAAGACGAGTTGGCACGGCCGTGACGAAATCCATGTCGCCAACGACAAGCCCCGCCATTCGATCCTGAACGCCTATTACGCCGAGCCGGTCAAGGAAGCCGCCTATTGAGTGACGGCGCCACGCGCGCGACGGGATATTCCTGAAAGTTCAGGAAAAATTCCCGAAAACGCGGAGCGTTGAGATCACCTCTTCATCCGCCGCGCCTTGAACGGGCGGGGGGGCGCGATCTGGCTTTCGTCGGCGATCAGATTCTTGCGGTAGATGTCGCGCTGTTCGTGGATCGAGGCGATGACCAGGCCCATCGGCACGCCGATGTCGACCAATGCCGCCTCCGACAATTGCAGGCTCGCCTCCATGGTTTCCGGCACCGCGTCGGTCGCGCCGAGCCTGTAGAGCGCGCGGGCGTGGGCGGCGTCGCGGGCGCGGGCGACGATGGTGAGATCGGGGCGCTCGGCGCGCGCCAGCTTCACCACGGCGTCCACCGCGCTCGGCGTGTGCATGGTCGCGATCAGGGCGCGGGCCTCGGCGAGGCCGCAGCGTTGAAGGAAATCCTTCCGGGTCGCGTCGCCCCAATAGACCGGCTCGCCGCGCGAGCGGGCCTGGGCGGCGATTCGGGCGTCGCCTTCCAGGCAGAGATAATCGATCTTGTGCGCGCGCATGAGATCGCCGACCACCTGGCCGACGCGACCGTAGCCGACGATGAGCACGCGCGAGGCGGGCGCGAGTTCGGTTGGCTCGGGGCCGATGAGGACGGGGCCGGACACGGTCCTGAAGCGCGCAGCGAAAGCCGCGAACAGCGGAATCATGGTCATGGACAAGGTCACCCCGATCAGGATCTCGGCGGCAAGCTGTTTCGGGAGGATGCCCGCCGCGGCGGCGGAGGACAGGATGACGAAGGCGAATTCGCCGCCGGGTCCGAGCAACAGGCCGATTTCGCCGGCCTTGCGCCAGTTCAGGCCGAAGCCGCGCGCGAGGCCCGCGATAAGCGGCGCTTTGACCAAGGTGAGCAGGAAAGCGACGCCGAGCGTCGCGCCGGGATGGGCGATTACCTGCAAAGGATCGAGCCCCGCGCCGACCGAAACGAAAAACAGACCGAGCAGAAGGCCTTTGAACGGATCGATCGCGGTTTCGACGGCGCGGCGGAATTCGGTTTCAGCCAGCAGCAGCCCCGCGATGAAGGCGCCGAGCGCCATGGACAGGCCGGACCACGCGGCCGTGACGGCGGTGGCGATCACCACCAGCAGGCAGGCGGCCATGAAAAGCTCGGTCGACCGGGTCGCCGCGACCAGTTGGAACAGAGGCCGCAGGACGATGCGGCCAATTCCGACGATCGCGGCCACCGCGATCAGGGCGGGGGCGAAAGCCAGGAGCGGCGAGGCTTGCGCGGCAGGGTCGGAAAGCATCGCGACCATGAACAGCAGCGGCGCCACCAGCAGGTCCTGGAACAGCAGGACGGAAAAGATCGCGCGGCCGGTCAGGGTGTTGAGGCGCCGCCTTTCCGCCAGCACCGGCACGACGATCGCGGTCGAGGACAAGGCGAGCGCCGCGCCGGTCACGATCGCCGCCGGCTGGGGGAGGCTCAGGCTCCGCGCGATGAGAAAGAGCGCGACGCCGCAAACGCCGACCTGGAGCGCGCCGAGCCCGAAGACGAAGCGGCGCAACAGGATGAGGCGCTCCAGCGACAGCTCCAGCCCGATGTTGAACATCAGGAACACCACGCCGAAGGCGGCGACGGCGGCGATATTTTCCGTATTGGCGAGAACCGGGATCCGGAACGGCAAAAAAGCGTCGATCCGGCCCAGCACATGGGGGCCGATCATCATGCCGGCGATGAGGAAGCCGAGCACCGGGCTGACCCGCAAACGGCGGAACAGGGGCACGACGACGCCCGCCACGCTTAAGAAGAGCAGGGGCGCCTTGTAGGTCTCCAGATCGAAATGCTCGGTCAATTGCTTCCCTCCGCGAAAACAGGATAACGGATTCGCGGAACGCGCCAAAAAGATAAGGAGTGGAAATGTCCGACCTTCCCGACGGCCTCCGCCGCGTCGCGCGGCTGGAGACCGCCTTTCGCCCCCGCGCCTGGGATTTCGCGACCCGCGAGGCTGCGCGCATCGACGCCCATTGGGCGCGCGCGCGCGCGGAAAAGCCGGCGATATTCGACGGCAAGGTCTTATTGATGCGCGACCCCGAAATTGTCGAAACGCCAGATGGCGATGTGCTGCGCGGCGCCTTTTTCGAGACGGATTTCCGGAATTTTCATGCCTGGCTGGCGTTCGGGACGCCAAAGGGACATGAATCCGGGGAGGCCTATAACTGCTTTTCCATGGCGGCGCTGCGCAGCCGCGACGGCGCCTTCCTGCTTGGTGAAATGGCGCCTCATACCATGAACGCCGGAAAAATCTATTTTGCCGCCGGCACGCCCGACCGCAGCGACATTTTCGGCGATAAAGTCGATCTCGCCGCCAGCGTCGCGCGGGAAATGGCCGAAGAAACCGGCTTTTCGCCTGACGAGGCGCCGCCGGAGCCGGGGTGGAGCGTCGTCGTCGCCGGGGCGAAAATCGCCTGCATCCAGCAAAGGGCGTCGCCGTTCACGGCGATGGAAGCTTTGGCGCGGGCCGCGGATTTTCTGGCGCGCGAACAGCAGCCGGAGCTTGTCCGCCTGCGCGCCGTCTTCGGTCCCGAGGACATCGACCCGGCGAGAATGCCGGATTTCATCCGGATTTTTCTGCGCGACGCTTTCGCGGCTCAGCCCTGCGGATAGCCATGGCGCTGCTGGCTCGCGCGCAGAAGATATCTGGCGCGGAGCTGGTCGCCGGCGTCGCAGGCGCCTTGGGCCTCGCCGATCTCGCCCTGGATCTGCGCATGGACGCTTTGAGCGACAAAACCTGTCGTTGCGTCATGGTCGACGATCCCGCGATAGCGGTCGATTTCCGCCGCGCATCCGCCGTCGGCGCCACCCGGCGTGACGCGCACGACGGCCTCGACCGGCGTCTGCGGCATGGCCACCTCCGGCGCGGCCCGGTCGGCGTGGCAGGCCGAAAGCCCGAGCAGCAGCGGCAGGAGGGATGCGGGAAAGACGCGACGCATGATCTCGGCCCCTTTGCGCAATCTTTCGCCAAAGTGGCCGAGCGGTCAAGATCACACGCCTGGCGCCCGCGCGACGCCGGGCCGAAGCCATTGCGTGATCTGGTCCGAGACTTCGCGCCGGCCGAGCAAGTCGAAATGGCTCATTCCCCTGCCGATCCATTGCCGGTCCGGGTCGAAAGCCAGCCTGCGCGCGGGATCGGGGTGCTCGCCAAGCGCGCTCGCCACGGGGACGAGCCCGTCGCCAATGAGCCTGTCATGGAGCTTGTTCGCCGCGCCAGCCTTGGTCGCCGCGATGGCGTAACAGGCTACGCCCTCAGGCAAGGGGATGGGACGGCGGCAGTCGCCGGAAAGTTCGAAGCGATCGCGATCCCGCCAGTCTTCATCGATCAAGGAGCCAAAACGAAGATCGGTGACGCCGGCGCTGCGGGTTCTGCCGATCCGGCCAAAGGCCGCCGCATAGGGTATCTTGCCCGTAAAATGGTCGACCCAGGCTCCCAGTTGTTCCAGCGGGGCGCCATGATGCGGCGTTCCGATAAAAACCATGCCACTCAAACGACGCCGCCAGGAATGTCCCTCCGCCTCGCCGTAAAAGCAGGCGCTTCGCGCGACCAGTCCGCCCAAGCTATGGCCGATGATGACCAGTTCGTCGATCTGAATCGGCCATTGCCGGGTCAGGGCTTCGAGCAACTCGGCAAAGGCGCGCCCGTTGACCGAAATATGCTGGCCCGAATTATAGAGCAGATAGATCGGCGTATAGCCCAGCGCGCGCGCGAGTTCCGCGCCATGGTCGTGATTGGCGCGGCGCCACGCGCGGTCGCTCATGCAAAGGCCATGCGCCAGCACCGCCACGCGTCCGCTCGCCTGGGGAAGCGCCGCCGCGAGGGCGGCCTTCTCAAGTAGCAAAGACCGCCCGTCGCTGCGAAGCTGCATCGAAATCGCCAGCGGATTGGCCGTCGCCGCGAGATGATCGCCATAAACTCCATTCAGCGCCGCAAGGGCGATGTCGCGAGCTGGTGAAGATTCTGGCGCGATTTTGTCGTCCAGTTTTGACAAAAGCCAATCAGCCCCGGCGCCGCCCAAGCGCACGCCTCCGCGCACGCCGTGATAGACCATACCGGTGATCCCGCTGGTTAACCCGCGCGCGGCCACGCCAAACACTCCTGGCGTATCCAGCACGGTTTGGTGGACCTCTTGCGTCACATTGGTGACGCCGATCGCCGCGTCGACGGAAAGTTGCAAATATCCCCGGATATCGGAGACGGGAATCGTCGTCATTTTCGCCGGCATGCCCGCCCCCCTATGAACAGCATTGAAGACGTGGGGTCGGCGCGGATAACCTGCAAGAGGCGAGACCGCGCCAGGGCGGCGCATTTGGCGATCGCGCCAATCGCTCCCGCATGATCGCCGCCCGCCACGGCCTCCAGCCTGGCCGTTCTGCTTGCGCGATCTGCGTTTTTTGTTGCGCCCGTTACGCGAACCACGTCGTTCCGAACGGCGATTTCAAGCCGGCCAAGCCGTTCAAGTTCTTGCCTGGCGCGCCCCCGGCGAATTGGGAATCGCCGGCGGCGTCTCCAACATCGGCCGCGTTCGGCTTGGAACGTTGTCTGCCAAAGTCTCGCCGGACCCGGCGGCTGCGATGGCTTCCGGCGCATCCTCTCCGTCCCGTAACGGTCCGCTCTTCGCGCCGAACCAGACCTTCGGCCGATGACCGAATTCCGCCGTTCTGCGTCATTCATAGCCAGGAACCAAGCGTCATCTATGGGCGCCCCGAAAAGCGCAAGCCGATTCTTTGAAGGATGTGAGCACCTAATCCAATCCAATTATGCTAAATCCCGGGCCAGATTCGCGCTTGCGGCTTTTCTTAACAAGACCTAAAAAAGGCCCCGTCATCGGCGCATTCCGGGTTCGGCCCGGATGCAACGGGAATGCGGTGCGGAGGAGACTCCCAAGCCGCAGCTGCCCCCGCAACTGTAAGCGGCGAGCCTTTGCGCATTGATCCACTGGGAAAATTCCCGGGAAGGAGCGCAAGGGCGGAAACCCGCGAGCCAGGAGACCGGCCGGTGATCGTTCAACCCAAATGCTGTCGGCGGGACGGCTGGAGGACCCATGACGATCATCGCAAGGCCGCCTCGCGCGCGGCGCCTATCCCTCGTCGCCGCGCTTCTCGGCGCGACGGCGCTCCCCAATTTCGCCTGGGCCGACGACACGGCCCCGCTGCCCGACGTGGTGGTCACGGCGGATCGCATCCCTGAGCCGATCGCCGACACTGGCTCCTCGATCACGGTCATTCCCGGCTCGCGGATCGCGCAATACGGGACGCAGGGCGTGACAGAGACCCTGCGGGAGGTCGCCGGCGTCGAAGTCGCCCAGAGCGGCGGCCCCGGCTCGGTGACCACCGTGCGCATCCGCGGCGCCGATCCGGGCGCGGTGCTGGTGCTGGTCGACGGCCAGCGCGTCGGCAATGTCTCCGCCACCGACGGTTCGCTCGATTTCGGCAATCTCACCGCCGCCAATATCGACCATATCGAGGTTCTGCGCGGGCCGCAGACCGCGCTTTACGGCTCGGACGCCATGGCGGGCGTCATCAACATCATCACCAGGAAGGGAACGACCGGCGAGACCAAACGCTCGGTTTCGATCGAAGGCGGCAGCTATGGCACGATTTCCGGCCGGGCCTCGATCTCGGGCGGCCAGGACGGCTGGACCTATTCGCTCGGCGTCAACGCCATGTATACGGACGGCTTTCCGCAATATGGCTATCGCATCGACCGCCCGCTGACGTTCGGCTTCGCCGGGGCGCCCCTGCCGCCCCTGCCCTGGGGCGACCCCGCCACCAAGGGCGGCGCCAGCGGAACTTTCTCCTACAAGCTGTCGGACGCCGCCAGCGTCGATTTCGGCTTTTCGGCCTTCGGCAACGGGACTCGCTTCGACAATCCCTACGCCTCCCTCGCGTACGACGTGTTCTCGCCGGAAAATCATTCGGTCGCCTGGATCGGCTCGGAATATCTGCGATACAATTTCGCGGCCTTCGACGGCGCGCTGAACAACCACCTGACCTTGTTCGAAAACACCACCCTGAACCAGGTCTCCGAGACGGAGGGCTGTTACAACGCCCTTTACATGCCGTTCACCTGCACGACGACCTATCATGGCCTGCGCTGGGGCGCGGAATATCAGGGCGAACTGTCGCTGAACCGTTACGGGATGCTGGTCTTCGGCCTGCGCAACGAGCAGGAAGAAGCGAGCAATTCGCAAAATCCCGACCCGAACGACGGCTCATTCGTACCGGTCGACGCCCGCCAGACCACCAATTCGGCCTATGCCGAATATCGAGCGACGATCCTGCCCCGGCTCGAAGCGACCTTCGGCGGGCGCGTCGATTCGATCGAGGACGGCTCGACTTTCGTCACCGGCCGCGTGACCCTCGCCTATCACATCGACGAGACCGGAACCAAGCTGCGCGCGACCTTCGGCAACGGCGCCAAGGCCCCGACGCTCTATCAACGTTACAGCCAGTATGGCGATCCGAATCTGATGCCGGAGCAAAGCGTCGGCGGCGAAATCGGCTTCGATCAGCAATTGTTCGACGACAGGGCGACGCTTTCGACCACCCTGTTCGACACGAAATTCACCAATCTCATCCAGTTCGGCGCCGTTTCGTCCTGCACCGTGGCGCAGGCGGCGCTCGGCGGCTGCTATTACAATGTCGGCAAGGCCGAGACCAAAGGCGTCGAAGTTTCCGGCAATGCGGCGATCCTTCCCGGGATCCTGACCGGGCGGGTGAGCTACGCCTATGTCGACGCGATCGATCTGGACACCGATCAGCAGCTTCTGCGCGTTCCGCTGAATTCGGGCGCGATCGAGCTCGATTTCACCGGGATCGACAAGCTGGAAATCAAGCCGCGACTGCTGCTGGTCGGCCCGGCCTATGACTCGGATTTCCAGACCGGCGGCAGGGTGACGCTCTCCGGCTACGCCCGACTCGATCTTGTCGTCAATTACAAATTCAACGACCAGTATACGGCCTATGTCCGGGCCGAAAACCTCACCGACACGCGCTATGAGACCGTCTATAATTACGGCACGCCCGGCGTTTCCGTATACGCCGGCCTGACCCACAGCTGGTGAGGCGAAGGCCGAAACGCCGCGGCGCCGTCAGTTCGAGCGCGCCCAATACACGGTCTTGCAGATCAGGCCGCCGAACACGCAGCCGCTGGTGCGAAGCTTCTTGCCCGAAACCACCATCCGGCCGCTGTAGGTCTTGCCGTCCTCGGGGTTGAAGGCGTGGCCGGTCCAGCTGTTCTGGTCGGCGCGCACCATGTCGAAGAAGATTTTCTGGCCGACATGAGCCTTCGAGCGAGGGCTCCTGAGCCAGATCACGACGCCGCACAAGGCGTCGCCGCAGGGCGCGATTCTGATCTTGGAGGCCCCGTTCTCGCGAATCCAGACGCCTTCGGCTTCCTGAGGCGCAGCCGCCGCCATGGCCGACGCCAGAGCCGCCATCGCCAAAACGACGCCGGCGAGCGCGCGACGATCGAAAAACCGCATGGATCCTCCTCGTGATAAAGTCTCCGGGAGACTGCGCCACGATCCCCGCGAAACCCCGCCCGCAGCCGGCCTGCATCCTGCGCCGGGAGCGTGACGCGAGGCGAATCGGCCGCGGCGGCCTGGCGAGCATGCGACTTAAATCCGTCTCGACGCCGACGCGCAAGTGATTATCGGTTCATGGCGGAAAACCGGCTCCGCTCGCGCCCGAAAAGCGACCGGGGGAGACTTCGATGAGCACCCGTCAACTCGACCGCGCCTTCAACCCCCAATCGCTCGCGCTGGTCGGCGCGTCGGACCGCGTCGGCTCGGCCGGAAGGGCGGTGCTCGACAATATCGTCTCGGCCGGTTTTGCCGGCGTGCTCCATGTCGTCAATCCGCACCACGCCGAGATCGCGGGCCGGACCTGTTTCAAGAGCTTGCGCGACCTTCCCGAGCCGCCGGACCTCGCCATCGTGGTCGCGCCGAAGGAGAAGGTCGAGGAAATCGTACAGGACGCCGCCGATCTTTCGATCCCGGCCGCCATCGTCATGACCGACGATTTCAAGCCGGGCGCCGAATCCCTGTTCCAGCATCTGCGCGCCATCGCCCGGCGCGGCGGCATCCGCATTTTCGGCCCCAACTGCCACGGGCTCATCGCCCCGCGCGCAAAACTGAACGCCAGCCTTCTGGCGCAGCCGGTCCGCGTTGGCGACCTCGCGGTCATTTCGCAATCGGCGGCGGTGATGGGCGCCATCGTCGCCTGGGGGCACTCCCGGCAGGTCGGCTTCTCCGGCCTCGCCGCGCTCGGCGAAATGGCGGATGTCGACATCGACGACCTGCTCGATTTCTTCGCGCTCGATCCGATGACCCGCGCGATCATGCTCTATGTCGAACATCTCGAGGACGCCAAGGGCTTCATGTCCGCCGCCCGCGCCGCCTCGCGCGTCAAGCCGGTGATCGTTGTGCGCTCGGGGCGCCATGAGGCGGCGCGCCGCACCGGCACCCACGCCGGCAATCTCGCCACCACCGACGATGTCTATGACGCCGCCTTCCGCCGCGCCGGCCTGCTGCGCGTTCCCACCATCGACGCCTTGTTCGACGCTGCGGAGGCGCTCGGGCGCATCAAGCCCTTCAACGGCGAAAAACTCGCCGTCGTCGCCAATGGCCGCGGCGTCGGCTTTCTCGCCATCGACCAACTGCTCGATCTCGGCGGCAAGCTCGCCGACATTGCGCCCGCGACGCGCGACGCGCTCACCGCCGTGCTGCCGGAACGCTGGAGCGGCGCCCAACCGGTCGAACTCGCGGCAGACGCTTCCGCCGCCGATTACGGCCAGGCGCTGTCGCTCGTGTTGCAGGACAAGGCGAATGACGCGGCTTTGGTCATTCACGCCCCGTCCGTGCTCGCCGACAGCCGGGAAATCGCCAAAGCGACAGTGGAGGCGGTGAAAAAGCACGGCCGCGCCGCGATCAATCCCAAGCCGGTTTTCGTCGTCTGGTATGGCGCGGACCCGGCCATCGACCACATTTTCGAAGAGGCGCGCATTCCCCATTACGAGCGCGGCGCCGTCGCCGGCTTCATGCACATGGTGAAATGGCGCCAGGCGCGCGAGGCGCTGATGGTGGCGCCGCCCTCGCTTCCCGTCGATTTTGCGCCCAATGTGTCGAAGGCGCGCGCCGTGGTCCAGCAGGCGATCGCGCGCGGCGAGCGCTGGTTGGCGCCGGTCGAGATCAGCATTCTTCTCGAAGCCTATGACATTCCGATCGCGCCCGCGCGTCTCGCCCGCACGCCGGAGGAGGCGGCCGAGGTGGCGCGGCTGGTGCTCGGGCGCTTCGGCGGCTGCGTAGTGAAAATCATGTCGCGCGACATCGTCCACAAATCGGACCTCGGCGGCGTCGCGCTCGACCTGCGCTCCGTCGAGCAGGTCGTGGAGGCGACGAAAAGAATGCTGGAGCGCGTCGAGACGGAAGCGCCGCACGCCCATGTGACCGGCGTGACCATTCACCCGATGGTGCGGCGTCCCCACGCCCGCGAGCTGGTGATGGGCCTCACCGACGACCCCACCTTCGGCCCGGTGATCGTGTTCGGGCGCGGCGGCAAGGCGGTCGAGGTCATCAACGACAAGGCGCTCGCCTTGCCCCCGCTCGACCTGTCGCTGGCGCGCGGCCTGATCGAGCGGACCCGCGTGGTGCGGGCCCTGCGCGATTATCGCGACATTCCGGCGGCGGACATCGACGCGGTCGCGCTGCTTCTGGTCAAATTGTCCCAGCTTGCCGCCGACATTCCCGAAATCCGCGAGCTGGAGTTCAATCCGGTGCTGGCGGATTCGGACGGCGTGGTGGTGATCGACGCGCGCGCCTCCGTCGCCCCGGCGGAAGGGCGCACGCTGGCCGGATGCAATCCGCGCTTCGCCATCGCGCCCTATCCCAAGGCGCAGGAGCGTCGCATCGAACTCAAGAACGGGACGGCGGTGCAATTGCGCCCGGTGCGGCCGGAAGACGAGGAGATGTACAAGGTCTTCTTCTCGCATGTCTCGCCGGAAGACATCCGGCTGCGCTTTTTCGCGCCGGTCAAGGAATTCTCCCACGCCTTCATCGCCCGGCTGATCCAGATCGACTACGCGCGCTCCTTCGTCTGCGTGGCGGTGGAGGAGGAGACCGGCCTGATGCTCGGCGTGGTGCGGCTGATGCTCGACATCGACCACGAGCACGGCGAATACGCCGTCCTTCTGCGCTCAGACCTCAAGGGCCAGGGCCTCGGCTGGAAGCTGATGAAATATATGATCGAATTCGCGCGCAATGAGGGCGTGAAAGTCGTCGAGGGTCAGGTTCTGAGCGAGAACCGGGCCATGCTGTCGATGAACCAGGCGCTCGGCTTTCACATCGAGGAGGACCCGGGCGAGCCGGGTGTCAAGAAGGTCACGCTCGACCTGACCCAGCCTCCGGCCGAGGCTCCGCCCGGCTGGGACGCGGATCAGGAAGAACAGGGGGAAACGGACGACGCCTGATCGTCATCGTCTCGCGGGCTTCGACTCGCGGCGGCGGCGCGGCTGGCGGCCTTTCTGGCGGCGCTCAACTCGCAATCGGCGCTTTCGTCGGTTACCATGGGATGGGCGCCCCTATCGCGTGGGGCGCGATATTTGATCGCCCCCGAGCCAAACGTGGCGGCTCCGGCGCCTGGCGCGCCGGGACAAAGCACGACGTGGCGGAAAAAAGGACGCGCGCGAAAATGGCTCCTCGCTTTCCTTTTTTCGGCAGAATTCCGAAGCTCGCCGCCTTTCTCGTCGCGGCCGCGTTCTGCGGCGCGCCTTCCGCGCAAGCCAGGCAGTTCGTGCATTACGAGACCAGCGCCGAGCCGGGAACCGTGGTGATCGACGCCACGCGGCGCCGATTGTTTTTCGTCCTCGGCGGCGGGCGGGCGATCGAATACAGGATCGGCGCGCCCAAGCGCGGGTGGGAATGGTCGGGAAGCGCCTCGGTCAACGGGAAATATGTGCGGCCAGACTGGGTTCCGCCGCCGGAAGTTCTGGCGGAAGAGCCGTTTCTGCCGCGGCATGTGCGCGGCGGCGCGCCGAACAATCCGATGGGCGCCCGCGCCATCACCCTCGACCGCTCCGAAGTCGCGATCCACGGCTCGACGAAAAAGATGCGCGCGACCATCGGCGGCGCCGCCTCGCACGGCTGCATCCGCATGTACAACGAGGACGTGATCGACCTTTACGACCGCGTGCAAATCGGCACGCCGGTGCTGATGCTGCCATAAATTTCGTCATTGGCTTGTCGAAGCCGCCAAACCGGGGCATGGTCCGCGCTCATTGGACGCGCCGAAAAAACGAAGGATTCCATGAAAAAGCATCTCCTCCTCGCCGCGACGGCGGCACTGCTGGCCTTCCCCCTGCTCCATCCGGCGGCCGCCCAGCCAGCCGACAATGCGGCGCAGGCGGGGCAGATCGAGGCCGACCGAGCCACCATCGTCGAAGCCCGGATCGCCGCCATCAAGGCCGGGCTGCGCCTCGCGCCGGCGCAGGAAAAGGACTGGGACAATCTGGAAAAGGTCGCGCGCCAGGTCATCGCCGCGCGGGCGGCCCGCCAGAAAGAGGCGATGAAGGAAGCCGCCGCCTTCGGCGACAAGGACGACGTCGTCTCGGGCATGAAGCTCGCCTCGAAGGACCTCATCGCGCGCGGCGAGGAGCTGGAAAAGGTCGCGGAAGCCGCCGCGCCGCTGTTCGCCAGCATGGATGCGGTCCAGAGGCACAATTTCGCCGTGCTCCTGCATTCCTTCGCGCCCGGCGCCCAAAGGTGAGCTGCGGCCCCGCGAAGCTTGAAAAGAGGTTGAGATGCGCAAGAGTTTCTGGGTGTTAGGCGCCGCCTGTCTCGGCGCCGTGGCGGCTTTCGGTCCCGTGCTGGCCCAATCGGCCCTGACGGTCCATCCTCGCCGCGGCATTCCCCTGCCGTCCTATGTCACGTCGAGCGACGACTGGCTCAATCCGGGCAATGTCGTCCCCGAGCGAAGCGACCCGAGCAATAATTACGCCCGGCTGGTCGAGGACCCGATCGGCAATATCGTCCCGGTGGGGCCGGATCTCGGCCCGGCGCCGTGGAACTAGCGGTCGAAATCTGATCCCTCTCGCCCTCCGGAAATGACCGTGTTCGGTTCGACGCGGTCTTAAGAGATGAAGGTCCCGCCGCCCGCTGTCGCGCACTCAGCGGACCTTCCGATTGTGAGACGCACCGGCGCTCGTGACCCATTCCTGCCGTTCAGTTGGACCAGCTTTCGGGTCGAATGCCCAAATCGAAATCGCTGTACGCCCCGACGACACACGTTCAAAATTTGACAAGAAGGCGAAGCGGGATCACGCTGTTAAGGCTCATCCATGTGAGTCAGGCGAATCCTGGTTTAGATTGACAGCAGGAGTAGAACCGATGACCACAAGCCATGAAGAAACGTCTTCCCGTGCGTGGTTGGTTTCCCCACCAGGGATGGATCGTGTTGCCGGGAGTAAATTTGCTTCGGAAGGTCTATCGAATGGCCAAGTGATGGAAAGACTGAATGAGCTTTCACACGAGCTGTTCGAACACGATTTGGAGCTTGCGCATGCCGGAGACTGCCCTCCAAATCTCACGTGCACACCCGACGTAAGGACTTGTTCGCCGCAGACCTGCGATTCCAAGGGCTGCAGTCCAGCGCTTGTGTGTACGTCGCTTTAAGCTGAGCCTTAGGAGCGACGTGTGTTGGTGACGGCTCCGTTGCACTCGTCGTGTTCGCCGGGAAGGGCCTCATTGAGGAAGGCGTACTTTTTCGCTAATCGCTGGACGCCCGTTAAGCGAGGAATGATGTGCCATGCGGGAATCAAAATATAACGTCTGGCTTGAACGCGGGGGGAGACACTACGTCTATAATGGGATGAGCGGAGCTCTTCTTCGGATTGAGCCTGAGGAGTTTGTTGGTCTGCGCGAGTTTATCGATCAGCAGTGTTCGAACCCGCCAGTTGAGCTGTTGAATAGGCTCGTCGTCGGCCGAATGCTTGTGGCCGACGACGTCGATGAAATCGCGCTATTACAGCGTCGATATTCGGTATCTCGCCAGCAGAGTGAGTTCCTCGGGCTAACCCTCATCCCGAGCCTAGGGTGCAATTTTGATTGTCCATATTGTTTTGAAGACAAGCATCCATCAGTTATGAATAGCATGGTGCAGTCTGCCATTGCGCAATTTGTTGAAGACAGATTGCCAAAAACGAAAGAGCTCAGCATCAGCTGGTTCGGAGGCGAGCCATTAGTTGGGCAAAAGGCTTTGTTTTCCTTGTCTAAGAGACTGATGCGTCTTTGTGAAAAAGCTGCCGTTAGATATTCGGCGAATATTACCACGAACGGCTACTTGTTAACTGAGAAAACTTGTGAGCGTCTCAAGGCTGCTAACGTTAAATCGGCACAAGTAACCCTCGATGGCCCTCCAGAAATACACGATGATATGCGGCCACGTCTCGGAGGGGGGCCTACATTCTGGCAAATAGTCAGAAATCTTCGCCATGCGATCAGCTATTTTCCCGTGGCAGTACGGGTCAATCTAGATCGCAATAATGTAGCCCATTTCGAATCGCTGTTTCGCCTTCTAGCTCAAGAAGGGTTGGCCGGAAAGCTGGCCATTTACCCTGGGCAACTATTTTCTTTGGCACAGGAACGCGGGTATTCTACCGATATCGACAGCGCTGCATGCATGACTAAGCCCGAATTCTCCGAGGTATCACTACAATTCACGCGGTTGTCGAAGCAATACGGCTTCGACGAAGTCTACTCTTCCGACGCCGACGGCTGCGCCATGCACAGCCGCTCGCGATCACGATCTTGTCATCGGCAGCAATGGAGAGCTTTATAAGTGTTGGGAATCAATAGGCGATCAGCAGGAGGTAATCGGTAACATCTGTGATTACAAAAACATTAATGGCCGAAAAGACAAGTGGATTAATTACAGCCCTTTTTCAAACTATGAATGTCAGAATTGCGTTGCGCTACCGGTCTGTATGGGCGGATGCGCAAATCATGCGATGAATCCTTTTGGCTATGATAATCGTTGTGGAGTTTTTCGTTTTAACTATAGCAAGCGGATCGCGGATTTCATTGATCAGTCGTCGGCTTCGTGACGCGCGATAGGAAAAATCGCGTCATCGGCCTTGAACAATCCTACGCGCACGCGCCTGAGCTGCTAGAAGCGCCATTCATCGTTAGCTTCAACGTCCGCAATGTGGACGGTCGCTATGGGCAGCACCTGGCGCATCCTTTCCATTTCGCCTTCGACCGCTCATCCGCGTAGACCGGTCCTTCGGTCCAAGACTGCTACCCGCCGATTTGGGCCGTTCGCGAACGAAAAAATCTCGGATTTCCATCACCAGGGCGGCGCGCGGAACGTTTCTGTCAGACCAAGACGCAGACGACTAAACCGCCGGGCGCACGGCGCCCTTGTGGCTCTGCAAGGCGCCCGGCTGCAATTCGTAATAGAGGATGCGGGCGGGATCGACCGGGCCGGGGAAGACGAATTGGCCAAGCGGAGCGCGCGAAAAACCCATCCGGTCGTAAAGCGGCGGATCGCCGACCAGGATCACCAGGCTGTGGCCGGCCTCGCGCGCCGCCTGGAGCGATTTCTGGGCCAGGGCCTCGCCGAGGCCGCGGGCGCGGAACGGCTCCTCCACGGTGAGCGGGCCGAGCAGCAGGGCGGGGGCGCCGCCGACGAGAATGCGGGTCACGATATTGGCGCCGACCAGCATGCCGCCGATTCGGACGAGATAGGAAAGGCTCCAGTCGGGTTCGACGCCCTCGCGCAGGCGGTAGGCGGTCTTGGCGAAACGGCCGGGGCCGAAGGCGCGCTCCTCCAGTTTCAGGATCGCGGGTCGGTCGGCGGGCGCGGCATGGGCGAAGTGGAGGTGCAGGTCGGTCATGGCGGCGGTTTAGTCGGAAATGCGAACGCCCGCAAATGGCTTCCGCCGGGTCTGCTTTCGCTTGACCGGAAACGAAAACGCCGGCCGCACAAGCGGCCGGCGCGCAAAGCCTGTTCAGAAGGCCAAGACTTACTTGGAGCCGTCGGCCTTGAACTGGGAGATATAGGCCCAGACATTGTTGCGGTCGGCTTCGGCCGGCAGGCCGGCGAAAGGCATCTTGTTGCCGGGCACCTTGGCCTTGGGGTTGGTGATATAGGCCAGGAAATTGGCCTCGTCCCAGTTGAAGCCGGCGCCCTTCATGGCGGCGGAATAATTGTAGCCGGCTTCCGTGCCCGCCTTGCGGCCATTGAGGCCGTTGAGATCCGGGCCGACGGCGTTATGCGCGCCCGCGCCGATCTGGTGGCAGGCCTTGCACTTCATGAATACTTTTTCGCCCGCGGCGGGATCGCCCGCGGCGAGGGCGGCGGTGGAGATGAAGGCGAGAGCCGCGGCCGCCGGTAAAACGTGGATGAGCTTCATATGTCGTTTCCTTCCTGAAGGCAGAGAACCTGCGAAATCAAGCCCCAGCGCACTTCCAAGGCGCGCGGCCGAGGAATATCCTGGTGGGCGCAATCTAGGCCGTGGACAGGCGAATGACAATCGCTTCTTTCTTTGCCCCGGGCGCGATTCCGGCGCCGCTTTTTGTCGCGGCGGGGCCGCGCCATGGCTGATCTCGCGCAAGCGCGCGCGCTTCTGCGCGACCGCTTCGGATTTCCGGATTTCCTGCCGGGCCAGGCCGAGGCGCTCGAAGCGGCGCTCGACGGCGAGGATCTTTTCGTCCTGGCGTCGACCGGCTCCGGAAAATCGCTGATCTATCAGCTCCCGGCCTTTCTTCGTCCGGGCCTGACTCTCGTGGTCTCGCCGCTGGTCGCGCTGATGCGCGATCAGGCGCGCAAGCTGAAGGCGCTCGGACTGCCCGCCGCCGCTTGGCGCGCCGGTCTCGCGCCCGAGGCCTGGCGGCAAATCCGCGACGGCCTCGAATCGCGCCGTCTGCGGCTGCTCTATCTCGCGCCCGAACGCCTTGGCGACCCTGACGCGCTCGCCCTGCTGCGCGGGGCGGGCGTGCGCGCCATCGCCGTGGACGAGGCCCATTGCGTCTCCCGTTGGGGCCACGACTTTCGGCCCGACTATCGCCGGATCGCAGGCTTGGCCGAATCGCTCGGCGCGCCGCAGATCATCGCGGCCACGGCGACGGCGTCGCCGCGCACGCGGGCCGACATCCTCGAAAATCTGTTCGCCCGGCCGCCGCGCCTGTTCGTCCAATCCTTCCGGCGGCCGGCAATCGCCCTCTCGGCGCTCGCACGCGAGCGCGATCCGATGGGTCAGCTGATTGGACTGGTCGCCGCGCGGCGCGACCGCGCCGGGATCGTCTATTGCCGGGCGCGCGAGACGGCGGATCGCGTCGCCGCCGCGCTGACCGGCGCGGGACTTGAGGCCTCGTCCTTTCACGCCGGACTGCCTCTGGAATTGCGGGCGGCGCGGCAGGACGAATTTCTCGCGCGCGCCGACCTGACGATGGCGGCGACCATCGCTTTCGGCCTCGGCGTGGACAAACCCGACGTGCGTTTCGTCATCCATTTCGATCCGCCGGACGATCTGGAGACGCTTTACCAGGAAACCGGGCGGGCGGGCCGCGACGGTCTGCCGGCGGAAGCCATCGCGCTCTACCCGCCCGCGGCCATGACGAAACTGCGCGCCGCGCGTTTCGACCTCGCGCGGATCGATCCGGCGGCGGGCGAAAGGGCGCGGGCGCTGTCAAATTATTTTCTGGCCGCGTCCTGCCGCGAGCAGGCCTTGCTCCGGGCGCTGGGCGAGGCGGCGGCGCCCTGCGGGCGCTGCGACAATTGCCGGCGCGGCGGGCGGCTGGCGCGTCGCGCCGTGAGTTTTGCCGGCGCCGCGCCGCGTGAGGCCTGGAGCCTGATCCGCCATGGCTTTCAGCGCGGGCTGACGGCGTTGCTCCCGCCGCCCGCGCCGACGGAGGGGCTTTACGAGCGGATGACGCCGGCGGACGAATGGACGCGGACGCGGAAGTGCCTCGACGTCGAGCGGTCGCGGCGGCTCGAACGCCTGCGGGCGGCGCGGCTTTCGATCGCCCGCGCGGCCGGGATCGCGCCGGCGCGGATCCTCGGCGAGGAGGCGCTGTTCGGCATGGCGGATTCCCCGCCCCGAACCCTTGCCGAATTGATTGAATCCTATGGCGATCCCAGCGGTCTGCTGGCCCGTCACGGCGCGTCCCTCATCGATAGCGCCTTGACGAACGGCAACTAAGCGCGCACAGCTTACGAGTTGTGTATCCGATTGATTCGTAGTGGCTTTCGCGCGGAAAAAATTTGCGCCGAAGGTTTGCGTTCGTTTCCTCCATAACATTTCGGACCGTTAACCTTTGTTAACATGTCCGACACGCGTTTCCGATGGGGGCGCGGCGCGTATGGGAATGTTCGCAGTCATGACGCAATCGCTCGACCTTTCGTCCCTACCGAACGCTCGCCCCGTGCCAAGTCATGTCGCCCGTGGAAAGCATCGCGGCCCGAATCGCGACAGCGAACTGCCGTTGCCGCTGGAGTTTCTGGTCAAGCCTCGCCAGACGCTGGACGTCCGCTTCGATCCGGCGTCCAGGACGGTCTGGTGCTCGATGCGGCATGAGAACAGCGTGAGCTGGACCAAGCCGCTGCTGCGCGAACTGAACGCGCTCAACGCCGATATTCGGGCGCTTTACGCCGGCGCCCAATTCGACGATCCGCCGGTCAAGTTCTTCGTCGGCGGCTCATTGCGTCCGGGCGTGTTCAACCTGGGCGGCGACCTGTCCTTTTTCCTCGACCGGGTCCGGGCGCGCGACGCTGAGGGACTGCGCGACTACGCCTATGCGTGTGTGGAGGCGATCTACAATAATTACAATGGTTTCGACTCGCCGGTGGTGACCATCGCCCTGCTGGAGGGCGACGCCCTCGGCGGGGGCCTGGAGGCGGCGCTCAGCTGCCAATATGTCATCGCCGAACGGGGGGTCGATCTCGGCTTTCCCGAAGCCCTCTTCCACACCTTCCCGGGCATGGGCGCCTATAGCCTGTTGTCGCGGCGCCTCGACGCGTCGCGCGCGGAAAAGCTGATCCTGGGCGGGCGGATGTTCAAGTCGGAGGATTTCTACGAGATGGGTCTCGTCGACGTCCTGGTCGAAAAGGGCGAAGGGCGCGCGCGCACGCGCGCCTTCATCGCCGAAAATTCGCGGCGTCACGGCCTGCTCGGGGCCATCGGCAAGGTTCGCCGGCGCGTGGCGCCGCTCCCGCTCCAGGAGTTGCGGGACGTCACCGACATATGGGTCGATTCGGTGATGAATCTCGCGCCGATCAACCTGCGCAAGATGGAAATGCTGGCGCAGTCGCAGGACCGCCTGTTCTGGCAGGCGGCGGGCCATAGACTCACGAAATGACGCCAGTTCCGCGAGAATGACGCAGTTTCCCGCGCCTGCCGGACGATCGTGGAAAGCCTGGCCGCGGCGTCAGCCGCATGCGGCGCAATAGCGGCCGGTTTTTTCGCAAAAAAAAGCCTTCCGCGACCGATCCGGTCGCGGAAGGCTTTCTGTCCGTCGCCCGAGCGCTCGAACGGCCCGGCCTCGTGAAGCCAGTCAGGAAGGAGGAATTCCCGGCTCCCGCAAGTCCGGGCCTTGGCGACGGCCGACCGGCGCCGCACGCTGTCGGCGATGGTCGGAGAGGGCCAGACTTACCAGACGACGGCCAGAATCGCGGCGACAAAAGCAAAGGCGGCGCAAACCGAAGCAATTTCAACCTTGATCGTTGTCGTCATTGTTGGCCCTCCAGCAAGTCGGAACGACTCACACCACAAGACTTCAATCGCCGTTGTTTCGATTTCCATCCCGCGATGATTAATGAAGTGTAAATTTCATGACCTGTTTCAACAATTCCAAATGACGGGCATATGCGCCCGAACTGTATGCATTTGCGCGTTTTCTGCCCAAAGGAAGGGCGCCGCGCCGTTCGCGCGGCTCGGCCATGTCCCCGACACAGCCCGTCGCCGTCGCCCGCGCCGCAGCGCGCCACCCCTCGGGAGATTGTGTCAATATGGTCGGAAAACGCTCTAAGATGCGCATCGAGTTCGGGCGGAGGAAGGATATGGGCGCCGAGGGCGGCTTTTGCGGACGGCGCGCCGGGAAGGGGCGGAGCTACCATCATGGCCGGCTGCGCGAGGCGCTGCTCGCGGCGGCGCGCGCCCTGATCTCCGAACGCGGCCCCGCCGGCTTCACCCTGGCGGAGGCGGCGAAAAGGGTCGGCGTCACCGGCGCGGCGCCCTATCGCCATTTCGCCGACCGCGACGCCCTGATCGTCGAACTGGCGAAAGAAGGTTTCGAACATTTCAACGAAAAACTGGCGCGCGCCTGGGACGGCGGCCGGCCCGACGCCATTTCCGCCTTGCGCCGGCGCGGCGCGGCCTATCTGGCCTTCGCGCGGGAGGAGCCGGGGCTTTACAAGGCGATGTTCGGCGACGCCGGGGCTTTGGCGCGGCAAAGCGGCGACAAAGCCGGCCAAAAGGCCTTCGACGACCTGCTGCGCACGACCGTCGCGGTGCTGCGTCAGTTTCATGCGCCCGAGCAGGGCGCCCGCGCGCTGGCGCTGGAAATCTGGGCGACGACCCACGGAATCGCCGACCTCATGCTCGCTGGCCATTTTGCCGAAAGCCCCGATCAGCCGCTGGCTTTGCTGGAGGAATCGGTCGCGGCGCTGATCGAGGCCGCGGTGCGCAAGGCCTTGGGCGTCGTCCCGATCATGCCGCCGGCGTGATCGCAAAAATTTGCGTCCGCCCCCTCTGGAAATCGGCGATGTAAATGTATATAACATTCACATCGCCGGCCGGATCGACCGGGATGAAGGGAGAACATCATGGGTTGTTCACATCATGTCGGCGCGCAGAACGGCCATCGCCGCTGCCCGCGCTGGAAGCCGATGGAAATCGCGGCGATTGTCCTTGGCTTCGTCTTCTATTGGCCGGTCGGCCTCGCGCTGCTGGGCTGGAAGATCTACAACGGCAAAATCCGCCCCGACGGCGATTTCGGCGATTTCGCCCGGGAAAAATGGGGCGAGTTCGAGAGGCGCAGCGGGCTTGGCGCGATGTCGCGCGACGTGGCCGGCGGCTGGCGCGCGAGCGGCAATTCCGCCTTCGACGATTGGCGCAAGGCCGAACTGGAGCGGCTCGAAGCGGAGCGCCGCAAGATCCATGAGGCGGAAAAGGCCTTTTACGATTATCTGGAAGGCCTGCGCCGCGCCAAGGACCGCGAGGATTTTGAACGCTTCATGGCGAGTCGCGCCGCTCAGGCTCCCGACGCCAAGGAGTCCTGATCCGCGCCGGCGCCGCATTCGGGCCACGGTCAGGAAAATTTTACCCATTAACCATCTTGCTTGAGGGGAGCTTAACGCGCGCGCCGCAGGAATCGCACCATGGCGCGTCGCGGTTTGTCTCTCCTCTTGCTCGTCATCGGGCTCGGCGGCCTCGCCGCCTGCTCGAAATTCGAGCGCGCCGAACGACCGGCCTGGCGCACCCGGGCGGAAGAGGCCTGTTTCGCCCGTCATCTCGTCGCCCTGAGCCCCTATGTCCAGCCGGCCTCGCGCGAGATCGACGGCCCCTCGATCTGCGGCCTGACCCGGCCGCTGAAGGTGACCGCGCTTCAAAATGGCGCGGTGATGTTCAGTTCCACCCAGACGCTCGACTGCTCGATGGTGGCGGAGCTGGACGGCTGGCTGGCGGAAGTGGTCCAGCCGGCGGCTTTGGCGCGCTTCGGTCAGAATGTCGTCGAGATCGACTCGATGGGCTCATACAATTGCCGCCCGATGAACCACCAGTTCGGGGCGCGGCTGTCCGAACATTCCTTCGGCAACGCCATCGACATCGGCGGCTACCGCCTCGCCGACGGCCGCAGGATCACCTATGTCCACGACTGGACCCGTGGCGATCCGCAGACCCAGGCTTTTTTGCGCGACTTGCACGGCGGCGCCTGCGACCGCTTCAGCACGGTGCTCAGCCCCGGCGCCAATCCCTTCCATTACAATCATATGCATGTCGATCTGGCCATGCATGGCATGCGCTCGACCGGGCCGCGCCGCATCTGCCGGCCGGCGCGCCAGAACACGATCGCGCCCGAGCCCCATGACAATCTGCCGGAGACGCCGGATTTCGACGACGATCTGGACATAGCCCAGGCGGGCGGCCAAGTCGGCGCGCCGCATGAGTCGGCGACGCTGGCGATGGACGGCGAAAGCCTGGCGGTCGCGGCCGCCGCGCCCGACCTGGCCCGTCGCCGCCCGCCGCCCGCGATCCGGGCGCGCGCGGAGCCGGACCTCGACGAAATCGGGCGTCTCCTCGAGCAGCAAAAGCCGCGCCGCGCCCATCCGCTCACGCTGCACGCCGAATTGCATCCCTATGACTTCCCGCCGCGGCGCCGCGAGTCCCGCGGCGCGATGCGCGAGGACGGCGTCTACGTGCCCGAGGGCGCGCCGTCGGATTTTGACCTGCAGCCGTCGCGCGGGCGTTGAGCGTAGGGCCGCGCGGCCCAGAGGGAATCGTGAAAACGTCTTTGGCTGGGTCTCTTTCGCCGCGACCTGCTTCCGCAGCCGTGTTTCAGCAATACCTGTTGATAACGCAGCGGAATGCCCGCCAGAAGAATTTACGAATCGCGAAATCATTAACCATGATCGGCTAGTGATTCAGCAATATTGTGGCTCCAGCGCGCAAACCATACGGTAATCCAGACGCGCGGCCGCGACGAACCTTTCCTGGTTGAGACGCGAGAGGCGACGTTGTCCCAAGAGACCCTGAACTTCACCTTCACCGACGCGACCACGGGTCAGCCCGTTTCGGTCAACATCGTCGTAACGTTGAACGACACGCCAAACAGCGACGGCTCCTATACGGTCACAGACGCGACCGGAACTTACGGAAACCTGCAAATCACGGGCGTCGCACCCGTCAACTCGGACGGCAGCGACAACGAACTGTTCCTCAATGGCGGCCCGATCGTCGATCTTGGCGGCATCACTTTTACGACCAACGGCGCGCCCGATGGGGCGACGGACGATGGAGCGTGGTCAGCCAATCAGACCGCCGATCCGTCGGAAGTCAATTTGTTCTATACCGGAACCGACGGGCGTTTCAGCGACCAGGACGCCTATGCCATCGACACATCGACGACGTCATTCGTTTCGGACATTTCCGTATGTTGCTTCTGTGCGGGAACCCGAATTCGCACGCCGGATGGCGAGGCGCCGGTCGAGAGCCTGAGGCGCGGCGACCTCGTTGTCACGGTCGATGGCGTCAGCCGGCCGATTATCTGGCTCGGGGTCCAGACGGTTTCGACCGTCTTCGCCGATCCGCTGCGCGTCACGCCCATTCGGATCCGCGCCGGCGCGCTCGGCGAGAACGCGCCGGCGCATGACCTGCGGCTGTCGCCCGACCACGCCCTGCTTGTCGAAGACGTGCTGATCCAAGCGGGCGCGCTGGTGAATGGGACATCAATCGTTCGGGAGCCAAGGGTTCCGCGGCAATTGGTCTATTACCACGTCGAACTCGACGATCATTCGCTGATCCTGGCCGAGAATACGCCGGCCGAGACCTTCATCGACAATGTCGATCGCCTCGCCTTCGACAATTGGGCCGAACACGAGGCGCTCCATCCGGACGGCAAGCCGATCGAGGAATTGTCCTATCCGCGCGCCAAGAGCCATCGCCAGGTGCCGCGGCGCATCCGCGCCGCGCTGCAAGCGCGCGCCGTGGCGATTGGGGCGGTCGAGGCGGCGGCCTGAGGAAAGGGGAGCAGCGCGCCGCGCCCATCCGCTCAAGCTGCACGCCGAATTGCATTCCTATGACGCCACGCCGCCCCGCCATCCGCGAGGACGGTGTGCACGTCCGCGTGGGCGGGCGGTCGGATTTCGACCTGCATTGAGGACCTTTTCCGGCCTGGCCGGCGCTTTCGAGCGCTGGCTTTCACGATCCGCGAAAATCGCCCCCGGCGTTCTGCGCCCGCGCCCAGAGCGCCGTTGAGCCCGGCGACCGTTTCGAGATCCGTCGAGAGCGCGCGGCTCCGTCTTCCGCTTTCGCGGCGATTCTTGCGAACAGGCGGCGTCCGCTTTTTCGCGCGCCGCCAAAGAGGGAACCGAAATCGCGTAAAGCCCGAGTCAACCTTAACCGGCGTTCGGCTTTTTTCGAGATTCAATTTAACAGTGGGACAAAAATCGTTGCGTATAAGGCTTCTAACAGTCCGCGGCGGGCAATGCGCGGCGCGATGAACTCGTCAGGGATGAGATGGAAATGGCGAAATTCGTGATCCGCTTTGTGAATGACCAGTCCGGTTCCACCGCCGTGGAATATGTCCTGACCATCGCGATGGTCGGGATCGCCACCGTCACCAGCATGCAGTACCTCGCCGCCAAGCTGAACGCCGCGTTCCCCCTCATCGTCAGCGATTTTTGAGGGCGCGTTTCGATCTCTCGCTATCCTCTCGCCGTCACGGCCATTTCACGATGGGCGGCATGGATGACAGGATGGATTCGACATTGCCGCCGGTCTTCAGGCCGAAAATCGTGCCGCGATCATAGAGCAGGTTGAACTCGACATAGCGCCCGCGCCGCACCAGTTGTTCCTCGCGCTGGGCCGTCGTCCATTCGCGGGCCATATTGGCGTCGACCAGCCGCGGATAGATGTCGAGAAAAGCCTCGCCCACCGCGCGTGTGAACGCGAAGGCGGGTTCGAAAGCGTCGCCGCCGGCTTCGAGATAATCGTAGAAAATTCCGCCGATTCCGCGCGGCTCGTTGCGGTGCTTGAGGAAGAAATACTCGTCGCACCAGGCCTTGAAGCGGGGATAATCGGCGACGGCGTGGCCGTCGCAGGCTTGTTGCATCGCGGCGTGGAAGGCGATCGAATCGGGATCGTCCTGGGTGCGGCGCGCGTCGAGCACGGGGGTGAGGTCGGCGCCGCCGCCGAACCAGGCGCGCGAGGTGACCACCATCCGCGTGTTCATGTGGACGGCCGGGACGTTCGGATTCCACGGATGGACGATCAGCGAAATCCCCCCCGCCCAGAAGCGCGGATCGGCCTCGGCGCCGGGAATCTGCCTGGCGAATTCCGGCGCGAAGGTTCCGTGGACGGCGGAGCAATGGACGCCGGCCTTCTCGAACAATCGGCCCTTGAGCAGACCCATCCGCCCGCCGCCGCCGGGAGCGCCGTCGTGGTTGGTCCGCTCCCATGGCGTCAGGGTGAAACGGCCGGCCGCGGCGCCGGGCTCGGCGAGGGCCGCGTCGTCGCGTCGCTCCAGCGCCTCGAAGGCCGCGACGATCCGCCCCTGGAGGGAGTCGAACCATTCCACCGCCTCGCGCTTGCGCACGTCGAGGATCGTGTCGTGCAAACTTTCGATCACGCCAGTTCTCCCTCGCCGCAAGGATAGGCGAATCCATCGGTCTGGCGCAGAGCTTCCCCCAAAACCATCGCCGCCGCCACCGCGACGTTGAGGGAACGCATATTCGGCCGCAAGGGTATGCGCAACGTCGCGTCCGCCGCGCGAAAAACCTCTTCCGAGACGCCGGCGGATTCGCGCCCGACCATGATGATGTCGCCGGGAAGGAAAGCGAAATCGAGGTACGAGGCCGCGCCCTTAGTCGAGAGCAGGACCAGCCTGCGGCGACTTGTCGCACGCCATTCGTCGAACGCCCGCCACGAGGCGTGGCGCGCCAGCCGGACATGGTCGAGATAGTCGAGCCCGGCGCGGCGGAAAGCGCGGTCGGATGTGGGAAAGGCGGCCGGTTCGATCAGGGCGGCCTCGACGCCCAGGCAGGCGCAAAGGCGCAGCATGGTTCCCGCGTTCTGCGGAATTTCCGGCTGAAAGAGGGCGAGACAGAGGGAGGTATCGGGCGAGGGCATGGGGCTCAATGGCGCCGCGCGAGAGCGCCGCCTGACGATGGAAACCGCGCTGAACACCCAAAATTCCGAGCCTCGGCCGCGAAAACGGATCGCGGCCCGGCCGGCGAATTGGCCGCGCATTTCGGGAACTTAACCATGCCCTGGTCTATGGACAATAGGGCCGAAAGGCGCCAATAACGGCCCCTGCAAAACCGGGTCCGCCGCCCTTTGCCATCGCGCCGCTATGTCCGCGCGCCTGGCGCGACGCGGAATTTCGGTTGGAAGATCTTCGCCGCGCGCTCGACGATCCGTTCGTGGACGTGCGAAATTCCAAGGCTTGGCCCTCTTCGCGGAACGTCAACGTCCGTTTCAAGGAGGCCAAGCCGACAACGAACGGGGAAAGCACTTGGCCAGCGCATCGACGGTCGAACCGACTCGCAGAGACTTTCTTTTCATCGCCACAGGCGCGATGGCCGCGGTGGGCGCGGCCGCCGTGGTGTGGCCGCTGATCAGCCAGATGAGCCCCGACGCCTCGACTCTGGCGATGGCCTCCACCGAAGTGGACATCGGCTCGATCCCGGTTGGCCAGATCGTCACCATCAAATGGCGCGGCAAGCCGGTCTTCATCAGCCACCGCACCCCGAAAGAAATTGAAGAGGCGCAGAACGTCGATGTCGCGACCCTGCGCGACCCGCAGCCCGATTCGGCCCGCGTCAAGAAGCCCGAATGGCTGATCGTGATCGGCGTCTGCACCCATCTCGGCTGCATTCCGATGGGCCACCAGGGCGATTACGGCGGCTGGTTCTGCCCCTGCCACGGTTCGGTTTACGACACCTCCGGCCGCATCCGCAAAGGCCCGGCGCCGCTCAATCTCCAGGTGCCGGAATATTCCTTCCTGACCGACACCAAGGTCAAAATCGGCTGATCGCCGCGATCCCGCCCGTCCCAACGAATTTGCAAAGAGATTCCCAATGCACGGACACTCGACTTTTGAGCCGAAGAACGGCTTCGTGAAGTGGCTTGAGGCGCGCCTGCCGATCTTGAGCTTCGCGCATGAATCCTTCGTCGCCTATCCGACCCCGAAGAACCTCAACTACTGGTGGACCTTCGGCGCGATCCTCTCCTTCATGCTGGTGGCGCAGATCGTCACCGGCGTGGTGCTGGCCATGCACTACACGCCCGAATCGACGCTGGCCTTCGACTCCGTCGAAAAGATCATGCGCGACGTGAACTGGGGCTGGATGCTGCGCTACGCCCATTCCAACGGCGCGTCGATGTTCTTCTTCGCCGTCTATATCCACATGTTCCGCGGCATCTACTACGGCTCCTACAAGGCGCCGCGCGAAGTTCTGTGGATTCTCGGCGTGATCATCTTCCTGCTGATGATGGCCACCGGCTTCATGGGCTACGTGCTTCCCTGGGGCCAGATGTCCTTCTGGGGCGCGACCGTCATCACCAATCTGTTCTCGGCGATCCCGCTGGTCGGCGACCAGATCACGATCTGGCTGTGGGGCGGTTATTCCGTCGGCGATCCGACGCTCAACCGCTTCTTCTCGCTGCACTACCTGCTGCCCTTCGTCATCGCGGCGGTGGTCGGCCTGCACGTCTGGGCGCTTCATGTCGTCGGCCAGAACAACCCCGACGGCGTCGACGTGAAGGATGTCGCGAAGGAAACCGTGCCCTTCACCCCGCATGCGACGATGAAGGACTCGCTCGGCATCGCGGTGTTCCTGCTGCTCTACGCCTGGTTCATCTTCTTCGTGCCGAACTATCTCGGCGACGCCGACAACTACATCCCGGCCAACCCGATGAAGACCCCGCCGCATATCGTTCCGGAATGGTACTTCCTGCCCTATTACGCGATCCTGCGTTCGATCCCGAACAAGCTCGCGGGCGTCATCGCCATGTTCTCGGCGATCGCGGTGCTGGCCTTCCTGCCCTGGCTCGACACCTCCAAGGTCCGCTCGGGCAAATACCGTCCGCTCTACAAGATCTTCTTCTGGATTTTCGCGGCGACGGCGATCGGCCTGGGCTATCTCGGCGCAATGCCTCCGGAAGGCGGCTATGTCCTCGCCGCGCGCATCCTGTCGGTGGCCTATTTCGCCTTCTTCCTGGTGGTTCTGCCGGTGCTGGGCCTCGTCGAGAAGACCAAGCCGGTCCCCGCCACCATCGCCGACGCCGTGCTCGCCAAGCATGGCTCCCAGAGCTGAACGGCCGATTTCGAGGAACTCAGACAATGACTTTCATGAAAAAGTTCGGAATCGCCGCGGCGGCCGTGATCGGACTCGTCGCCATCTCCACCCCCAGCCTGCGCGCCGCCGAGGGCGCGGAGGCGCCGCAGCCGACCCGTCAGGACTGGAGCTTCGCCGGCGTGTTCGGCACGTTCGACCAGGCGCAATTGAAGCGCGGCTTCCAGGTCTACAAGGAAGTCTGCTCCGCCTGCCACGCGCTGCGCATCCCGATGCGCACCCTTGCGCAGCCGGGCGGTCCCGGCTTCACCGCGGATGAGGTCAAGACCCTCGCGGCGACCTATACGGTCCACGACGGGCCCAACATGCAGGGCGAAATGTTCGACCGGCCCGGCCGGCCGGCGGATTTTTTCCCGTCGCCCTTCGCAAATCCGGAAGCTGCGGCCGCCGCGCTCGGCGCCGCGCCGCCGGACATGTCGCTGCTCGCCAAGTCGATCAAATATGAGCGCGGCTTCCCGAAATTCGTGTTCGACCCGCTGCCGATTCCCGGCATCGGAACCTATCAGGAAGTCGGCCCGGATCTGATCTACGCCATTCTCAATGGCTACAGCCATGACGACGACCCGAACTGGAACCTCTATTTCCCGGGTCACAAGATCGCCATGCCGAAGCCGCTGAGCGACGGTCAGGTCCAGTACAAGGACGGATCGCCAGCCACCGTCCAACAATATTCCAAGGACGTCGCGGCCTTCCTCTATTGGGCGGCCGAGCCGAACATGGAGTATCGCAAGCTGATCGGCCGCCGCGTGCTGGTCTTCCTGCTGGTCTTCGCGGTCCTGCTCTATTTCACCAAGAAGAGGATCTGGGCCGACGTCGCCCACTGATCCTTTCGCGCGCGAAACGGAAAGAGGCCCCCACAGGGGGCCTCTTTTTTGTTTCATGGACGCCGCGCGTTCTCCATGCCGCCATGGGCGGCGCGTCCGCCCTTGCGACCGGCGCTCTTGGCGAGATCCTTGTCGCGGGCGAAACTGCGGTTTGCCGGACTGACGCTGCGCCCGCCCTTGCGGCCTGCCTCGGCCGCCAGTTCCGCGTTCTGCGAGAAGCTTCTTTTCTCGCGTGGCACGCTCTCGCCGCCCTTGCGCGCTATGGCGCGCTGCTTTTCGGGATCCATCGATGCGAAGCCCCGAGCCTTCTTGATCGTCTCCATGTGATGAACCTCATCGGCGCGATCCGGACGCGCTCATGCCTCAATATAAGCGTCAAACGCGCCAGAACGGTCTTTGGTCGCGCGATTTGCGATCACTAAATGGTGATTCCGCGCCGCGCCGCATGTTCGCCGCCTTGCGCCTCGAATAGAGTTCCCATGAAGGAGGCGCTCATGCCGCAGTTTCGCATCGAAACGGATTCCCTTGGGGCGATCGAGGTCGCGGACGATCGGCTGTGGGGCGCGCAGACCGAGCGGTCGCTGCGCAATTTCGCGATCGGCGCGCAAACCATGCCGCGCGAAATCATCCACGCCCTGGCTCTGGGCAAGAAAGTCGCGGCTAGAGTCAATGCGGAACTTGGCGCGCTGGACCCGAAACTGGCGGAGGCGATCGCCGCGGCGGCGGACGAGATCGCGTCCGGGCGGCTCGACGATCATTTTCCGCTAAAAATATGGCAGACCGGCTCGGGCACGCAAAGCCACATGAACGTCAACGAGGTGATCGCCAATCGCGCCAATGAAAATCTCGGCGGGGCGCGCGGCGCCAAGGCGCCCGTCCACCCCAACGATCACGTGAACCTCGGCCAGTCCTCCAACGATTCCTTCCCCGCGGCCATGCATGTCGCCGCCGCCCTGGCGGTGACGCGCGAGCTTTTGCCGGCGCTGCGCCGGCTCGAAGCCAGCCTGGCCGCCAAGGCGCAGGCCTTCGCCGGGCTGATCAAGGTCGGCCGCACCCATCTCCAGGATGCGACGCCGATCACTTTGGGCCAGGAGTTCTCCGGCTACGCCGCGCAGGTGCGGTTCGGCGCCGAGCGGATCGAGGCGGCGCTGCCCGGCCTGTTTCATCTGGCTCAGGGCGGCACGGCGGTCGGCACCGGCGTCAACGCGCGCCGAGGCTTCGCTCAAGGATTCGCGCGGGAAATGGCGCGCGAGACCGGCCTGCCGTTCAAACCGGCGCGCAATTCCTTCGAGGCGCTGGCGAGCCACGACGCGCTGGTCTTCGCCCATGGCGCGCTGGAGGCGGCGGCGGCGGGTCTGTTCAAGATCGCCAGCGACATAAGGCTGGCGGGCAGCGGCCCGCGCGCGGGTTTGGGCGAATTGATCCTGCCCGCCAATGAGCCGGGGTCGTCGATCATGCCGGGCAAGGTCAATCCGACCCAGGCCGAGGCGCTGACCATGGTCTGCGCGCGGGTGTTCGGCAACCAGTCGACCATCGCCTTCGCCGGCTCGCAGGGCCAGTTCGAGTTGAACGTGTTCAAGCCGGTGATCGCCTTCGCCTATCTCGAAAGCGTGCGCCTGCTCGCCGACGCCGCGAACAGTTTCGCGGTTCATTGCGTGGACGGCCTCGAAGCCGACGCCCAAAAGCTCGACGAGACCATGCGCCGCTCGCTGATGCTGGCGACCGCGCTCACGCCGAAGATCGGCTATGACAAGGCGGCGGAAATCGCCAAGGCGGCGCAGCAGAACGGGACGAGCCTTCGGGAGGAGGCGATCCGCCTTGGCCATGTTCGCCCGGAGGACTTCGACGCCTGGGTGCGGCCGGAAGACATGCTCGCGCCAAAAGACTGATCACGGCGCGGGCGCGTCGCCGAAACAGGCGACGATGTCATCATGGGTTTGGGCCTTCTCGGCGGCAGTCAAGGCGTCTCCGGCGAGGCGCGGCCAATAGCCCGCCGCTCTGGCGCGCGAGACGACGCAGGCGCAGGTTTTCTCGCAAAGGTCGGGCTGCGCCGCCTCGCTGACGCACTGGTCCACGCATTGGCCAAGGAACAAACTCTCCTGCCCCGGCGAGACGACGAAAAGCGCGAGCAGTGAAAAAGCTCCATAAAATACCGGCTGGTGGACGAGATAGAAGAAAAGCGAACGCCGCCCGAAAAAGGCGAGCGTTTTGGGTAGCGACGGACCCGACTCCCTCTCGCCGCGCGCAAATCGGGCGTTCCCGATTTGCGCTTTGAAATATGCCGAAGCCGCCAACAGGCGACTTCGGGCGGGGAGACGAAGTTTCGCGCCGGCCACTCCCAGCAGAACGACGCCAAGCCACGGAAACAGCGGCTGATAGTCGTTGCTGGGCGGCTCGAAAGTTCCAAGCCCGGTCCACCAGAAAATTCTGGCGTCGAAAAACGGTCCGGCTAAAAATTCCGGCGCGGCGAGAGATAGCGCGGCCAGCGCCACGATGAGCCAGACCGGCGCATCGACCAACGGAGCAGCGATCAGGCTCGCCACGGCGATCAGGTGGAGAATGCCGAAAAAGATCGGCGTTTCCGGGAAAAACAGGAAAGAAACAGCGCTGATCGCGGCGGCCGCGGCGGCGATGACCGCCCAGCGCCGCCAGAAGGCGCGGCTGCGCAGCAGTTTTCCGCGCGCGCGGCGGGAGAGCGCGAGGCCGACCCCGACCAGCAGCAGAAAACTCGACGCGATGGCGTGGCCGAGCCAGTGGAAGCCTTTCGAATAGATCAGCGCCTGATCGATCCAGCCGAAATGGCCGAGATCCCAGGTCAGGTGGAAGGCGAACATCGCCCAGAGCGCGAGGCCGCGCGCGGCGTCGATCCAAAGGAGGCGCACGGGTCTGGCGAGCAAAGCGCTCAAGGCCGGAAATGCGAAAAGATCATGTCCGGCGCCGAGAGATTATGGCGCGAGGGCGCATGGCGTCCCGCCCAGAGTTCGGTGACGGAAGCGCCGGGGAAATTCATGACCGGGGACTCGCTCCAGCCCTTGCCGCCTTTCTCGCGCCAGCCGATCCGGGCGACATCGGAATTGGTCTCGGTCGTGTACATCGAGCGCAGCGCGGCGAAGGGCAGGTTGCCGGGCGTCGCGCCGGAATAGTCGACATCGAGCGCGACATGGTCCTGATCGACCTGCTTTATGGCGACGGTCGCCGAACCGCCGCGCGCGAAATTCAACGTGAAAGCCTTTTTCGCAGGATCGAAGGAAATGTCCTTGATCGCGACGACCGGCCGCGGGCCGGCGGGGGAGTTCTGGATTTCCAGCGGCCCGATCTGGAACGACGAGCCATAGGCGGTCCAGCGCACGTCGCCGAAGGGCAGGGGGCGGATGCGCCAGTTGCCGTCGGCCGGATAAAGGACCAGCACCTCCTCGGCTCGCTCGCGAAAAAGCATCCAGAGCTGGATATAGGCGAAGCCGCGCTCGACGCGGTCGCCGACCTTGATCGGAATATCGGTCGGGCGCCAGAAATTCGGGTCGGTCAGGCCGGTCAGCCAAAGGGTCGGGGATTCGAAAAAGGTTTTGCGCGGCAGGGCGCCCTCGCCATGCGGCATGTCGCAGGCGGAAAAATCGGGCGTCCAGCGGTCCTTGCCGATCATGCCGATGTAAGCGGGATGAACCGCCTGGACCTCCATGTGGCGGACCTGCGGCGAGACGAAGTCCAACTCGACATTGTCGCGCTCGGCGCAGATTTCGGGGGTCGATTTGTTCACCACTTTGACGGCAAGCTCGGTCCCGAGGTCCTTGGCGCCCTCCGCGCTGGCCGGCGCCGCGAGCGCGGGCGCGAGAAGAAAAAGTGCGGCAAGGGCGAGACGGCGAAGGGGCATGAGGACGCTTCCGTGCGGGGGTGTCCGGCTTTAAGCCCGCCGCGCGGCCATGGCAAGCGCTGGAATGGGGCTTATCCTGCCGTCATCAAGCGTTGGTTCAAGAAAGGCCCAATTCAAGAAAGCGCATTGGATTCTCACAATAAATATATGATTTATAGTAATTTTTTTGTTAAACCAAAATCTCTGGCGGGGCAGCGGCTGCGGCCTTTTGCGCGGTGCGCGCCATCGCGCCTCGCGCTAAAGGCTGGCTCTTGCGCCGTGAAATGTTTATGTAAGGGGGCAGAATAGCGGCGCGGCTTGGGAATTTCCGGGTAAATGACGGATATAACGTCTCTTTTCACTTCTTCTGCGGTCTCCGGCGCGCTTGCCGTCGAGCGCGCCATCGCGGAATTGCGCGCCGGCCGCCCTGTCGCCCTGACCGAGGGCGCGCGGCGGCTTCTGGTCTTCCCGGCCGAAAATCTCGACGCCGAGTCCGCCGCCCTCATCGAAAATCTCAGCGCAGGCCGCGCCAATCTGATCCTTTCCGCGCAGCGCCTGCGCCGGCTCGGCGTCGAGCGCGAGCGGCCCGGCGCCATCGCGACACCGCGCCTCGACCTCGAGCGGGTCGGGGCCTTGCTGGCCGACGAAGAGGCCAGGATCGACGCGCCGGTCGCCTCCCCGGGCGCGGCCGACGAGGCGGCGCTCGATCTGCTGCGCCTCGCCAATCTGCTGCCCGGCGCGATCGTCGCGCCCTTGCCGGAGCCCTTGTCTCAGTTGCAGGAGGTTTCCGGCGCGGACGTGCGCTCCTATCGCGCGAAGAAAGTCCTGTCGCTTCACCTCGTCGGCCGGGCGCCGGTTCCGCTCGAAGGCGCCCCCAATTCCGAGATCGCGGTGTTCCGGGGCGGCGAAGGCCTGCGCGACCAGGCGGCGGTGATCGTCGGCAAGCCCGATCTTTCCGGCCCGGTCCATGTGCGGCTGCATTCCGCCTGCCTCACCGGCGACCTGTTCGGTTCGCTGAAATGCGACTGCGGCGACCAGTTGCGCCACACCGCCCGGATCATGGCGGAAAGCGGCGGCGGCGTGATCCTCTATCTCGACCAGGAAGGGCGCGGCAACGGCCTCGCCAACAAGGTGCGCGCATACAGGCTTCAGGCGTGCGGCCACGACACCTATGACGCCGACGAAATCCTGGGCTTCGGCCTCGACCAGCGCCGCTTCGGCTATGCCGCGCGCATGCTCGACCTGCTCGGCGTGACCCGGGTGCGGCTGATGACCAACAACCCGGCCAAGATCGAGGCGTTGCGCGCGGCCGGGCTCGACGTCACCGACCAGCGCATCCAGGGCCGGCCGACGCCGCAGAACATCCATTATCTCGCCACCAAGCGCGACCGCGCCGGCCATTATCTCGACGTCGATCTCCCGCCGGCCGGCGGTTGAAGCATATTCCCGAAAAGTTGCAGACTTTTCGGACAAGAATATGCGGTGCGCTTTGAGCGCCGCCGGCGGGCCTTGCGTCGTGCCTATTCCGCGATCGTATGGCGGATATCCTCCGCCTCGTAGGGATTTTCGGCTGCAAGCGCGCTTCTCGCCACGGTTCCCGGCATGATTTCGAACCGCGGATCGAAATTGACCATGGTCGCGCCGAGTTTCTTCAGGATGGAGGCGTCGCCCTCGACTTTCGCGGTCCCGTCCGCGATCTGGGCTTCGAGCGTTTTCGCGCCCGTCATGGTCTTTTCGAGATCGGACCGGTTGATCGTCAGCGTGAGGTCCGGCTTTTCGGCCTGAAAACCCTTGATATTGGTCAGGGTCGCATTTTCCAGTTCGACGATGAATTTCTCGCCGTTGTCCGGCGTCACCAGATTGATGGTGAACTTCAGATCCTCCGCCTTGCGGCTGTCCATGCGGATGCCTAGGAAATTGAGGAACAATTCGGTCGACATGGCGCGGATGACGTCTGGGCTGGCGCTGCTGGCGATTTCGCCCTGCGGAATGCCGGAGCGCAGTTCATAGGCGCCGGCGAGGAAGCTGTTGCGCAGACCCGGATTCTCCTGCTGGTAGCCGATCTGTTCGAAAATATCGGCCAGCAGGTCCTTGGCCTCCGTATTGTTCGGCTGGGCCTGGACCAGCTTGTTCATGATTTCCGAGGCGAGGAGATATTTGCCCTGGTCATGGAGTTCGCGGCCGCGCGCCATGATTTTTCCGGCGCCGCCCATCATCTCGACGTAAAGCGGCGCGGAATCGGCAGGCGACAGCGGGATCAGGGTCGCGGGATTGCAGTCCCAGAAGCCGAGATAGCGCTGGATGACGCCCCGGCTGTTGTGTTCCGGCGAGCCGTGATAGCCGCGGCAGTACCATTTGCTTTGCAGGCTTTTCGGCACTTCATAGACATTGTGGACCTGGTTGATGGTCACGCCCTGATTGGCGAAGTGCAGGACCTGGTTGTTCATGTTGGCGTAGAGATCGCGCTGGGCGCGCAGCACCTCCTGAACGCGGGCGTTGCCCCAGCGCGGCCAGTGGTGCGACGCGAACATCACCTCGGCCTCGTGGCCGAAGCGGTACAGCGCCTCATTGATATATTTCGACCAGTTCAACGGATCGCGCACCGGCGCGCCGCGCAGGGTATAGATGTTGTGGAGCGTCGCGGTGACGTTCTCCGCCATCCACAAGGCCTTCATGTCCGGGATATAGGTGTTCATCTCCCGTGGCGCTTCGGTGTTCGGCGTGTTCTGGAAGACCATCCGCACGCCGTCGACCTCGAATTCCTCGATCGGCTTTTCCACCAGGCGGGTCGGCGCGATCAGGCCGGTCGAGCCCGCCGAGACGCCCTGGCCGAGGCCCTGTCCGACATAGCCATGCGGACTCGCCGGCAGAAGCAGGCCATATTGATAGAACAGGCGCCGGTTCATGGCGTTGCCGGCATAGACGTTTTCCGAAACCGTGAATTCCATGAAATCGACCGGCGCGATGACCTCGACCTTGCCGGCGCGCACGTCCTCGTCGCTGATCAGCCCGCGGACGCCGCCCCAATGATCGCCATGGGTGTGGGAATAGATCACCGCAGTCACCGGCAGACCCTGCCCGACATGTTTCTGGAACAGATCCCACGAAGCGCGCACGGTTTCGGCGCTGATCAAAGGATCGAACACGATCCAGCCCGTTTTGCCGCGGATGAAGGTGATGTCGGAGAGATCGACGCCGCGGACCTGATAAACGCCGGGAATGACTTCGTAGAGGCCGTAGTTGTTGTTGAGCTTGGACTGACGCAGCAGCGACGGATGAATGCTGTCGAAAGAATCGCTTTTGTCGAGAAACTGGAACCGCTCCATGTCCCAGGCGACATGGCCGCCATCGGCCATGATCTTGAGTTCGGGCAGGGGGGCGATGAAGCCTTTCCTGAACTCCTCGAAGTCCCGGACGTCGTCGAAGGGCAGGCCGTCGCGGGCGTTCTTCAGCACGTCGAGCGTGAATTTCGACGGCGCCTTGCCCTTGGGATGAAAATGCCCGGGCGCCGGTTGGGGCGCGCCCTCGGCGCGCGCCACGCTTTCGTCGAACAGCGCATTGCCGCCGATGGCGAAAGCCGCGCCCGCGGTCGGGATCGATTTGATGAGATCGCGTCTGGTCGTCATGATGTTCCCTCCGCTTTGCGTTTGAAATTGAAGCTCGATGTGTCGCCGCCGATTCGTCGCGCGCGGCCGACGGAACGCCATGAATATGGAACTTCCGGTTCCGGCTTACGTCCCGGCGTCTCCAGACTTCCGAGTTTGGCTTTGGCTGTAAGGCGATTTGAAGCTATTCTGAATTGATTAGCGCGTCCAATACCGTTCGGGATATCGATCAATTCACCTGCGCTATCGGTTATCACGAATTCGTGAGATGGAGCCATGTTCACACCCCGACAGATCGAGATGGCGCAGGCTCTGGCGCGCCGGCGCCACTTCGGCCTTGCCGCCAAGGATCTCGGCATGTCCCAGCCGTCGTTGACGCGCAGCCTCAAGCTCATGGAGGCCGAACTGGGGGGCCGCCTGTTCGACCGTCGGGGGGTGGCGCCGACGCTTTTCGGCGAGATCGTCCTCAGGCATGGCGCGCGCGCTCTTGCGGAATTCGATGAGATCGCGCGCGAAATCGCGCTCGCCAAGGGGCTGGAGGTCGGGGAACTGTCGATCGCCGCCGGGCTCTATCCAGCCGACATTTCGGCGGAAAGGGCGCTTGGCCTGCTGATCGGGAAACATCCCCGGCTGCGCGTCGATTTCCGGACGATGAACTGGGAGAGCGCAGCCACGCAGGTTCTCGACGGCTCGGTGGATCTGGGATTCGCGGAACTTCCCGGGGCGCCAGCGGGCGACGAACTCGACGTCGAAACGATCCGGACGTCGCCGAGCCATTTCTTCTGCCGGGCCGACCATCCGCTTCTGCGGAAAGAACATGTGACGGCCGAGGATGTTTTCGGCTTTCCGTGGGTCGGCCCGAGCATGCCCGGACGCATTTCGACCTTCCTGCCGTCGGGCGACCTGCCTTGCGGCTATTTCGACGCCGCGAGCGACAAGTTCCGCTGCCGCGTCCTCGTGGGGTCGTTCTCGTCGGCCAAGGCCGTGGCGTTGAAGAGTTTCGCCATTTGCGGCGGCATCCCCTACCAGATCGAACGAGAAATCAGGGAGGGAGCGCTCGCCGTTGTCCCGTTCGAAGCGCCTTGGCTGAATCTCAATTACGGCTTCATGCTCAAACGCGGCCGCACGCCTTCCCCGGCCGCGATGGCGTTCATGGAAATCGTGCGCCAGATCGAGGCGGCGATTCCGCCATAGCCGCCGCCGAGGGCGACATCGCCCGCGCGATTCGGCGGCAGGTCCAGGCTTGACTTGCCGAAGCAGGGCCGGCGCCGTAAATCACCGTCTGCGCGCCGGGAAAAAAGCGGGCGCGATCCCGCTCAGGCAGCGTCAGCGATGGAACGGATGGCGAGCGACTACGAGCAAGAGCCAGAGGCGCATGACCAGGCGCCGGCCCCGCCGTCTTCTTTGCGGCGCGACAGGCGCTTGGCCAAGGCCGAGCGCCGGCGCAAGATCGCCGCGCGCGTCGGGGCGGCGGCCAGCGTCCTGCTGGTCGCCGTGGCGGTCTTCGTTCTGTCCCGCACCGTCGCCCATCTCGACATGGCGCAGCTGCGGGCCGCCATCGCCGCGACCTCATGGGGCCAGATCGGGCTTGGCCTGCTGCTCACCGCCAGCTCCTATCTGATGCTCACGGGCTATGACGCGATCGCCTTGCGCCAGCTCAAATTGCGCGTGCCCTACCGCACCACCGCGCTTGCCTCCTTCACATCCTACGCCGTCTCGTTCAATCTCGGCTTTCCCATCTTCACCGGCGGCACGGTGCGCTACTGGATCTATTCCCGCGCCGGCGTCCGGCCGGGCAAGGTGGCGAGCCTCACCGTCGTCGCGGGCGTCACCTTCTGGCTCGGCATGGCGGTGGTCATCGCGCTCGGCCTGGCGATCGAGGCCGCGCGGCTTGCGGACATCAATCATCTCGCCGCCGATCTCAACCGCCTGATCGGCCTTGGCGTGCTGGTCGCCATCGGCGTCTATCTCTATTGGGTGTCGGTGCGCCCGCGCCGCGCCCACTGGCAGGGCCTGTCGCTGGAGTTGCCGGGACTGAGCCTGTCGCTCGGCCAGATCGCGCTCGGCGTCATGGACCTGTGCAGCGCGGCCGGCGTGCTCTATGTCCTGCTGCCGAGCCACGAGGGACTGGATTTCTTCACCTTCGCGGCGGTCTATGTCTTCGCCAGCCTGCTTGGCATAATCAGCCATGCGCCGGGAGGCATCGGCGTGTTCGAGGCGACCATGCTGAAGGTCCTGCCGGCGCCTTCGCAGGAAGCCCTGCTCGCCTCGCTGCTGATGTTCCGTATTCTTTATTATGTCATCCCATTCGTGTTCGCTCTGGCGCTCCTGGGCGCGAATGAAGGCGGGCGCCGCTGGGACGCCCTGCGCGAGGAGATGAACCGCGCCCAGGCCGATCGCGACAAGGACGCCTGATCCGGGATGTCGCGTGGATGAATGACACGTTCGACGCGGTGGCCACGGTCGTCACCAGCCTGATCGACGCCATGCCGGAGCCGGTGCTGGTGGTGGACCGCTCGGTGCGGCTGGTGGCCGCCAATCAGCCGGCGCGGGCGGTGTTTCCCCTGATGAAGCTGCAGGCGCCGCTCGCCTCCACCTTGCGCGCGGTCGATCTGCACGACGCCATCGCGCGCGTCTTCGCGACCGGCGAGGCGGAGGACGTGTCCTGGCTCGACCGCGTGCCGGTCGAAAAGCTGTTCCAGGTTCACGTCGCGGCTTTTTATTCGGACGAGGCCCGTTTCGTCGCGCTCAACCTGCATGACGCGACCGAATCGCGGCGCCTCGAACAGGCGCGGGTGGATTTCGTCGCCAACGCCAGCCATGAATTGCGCACGCCGCTCGCTTCGCTGCTCGGCTTCATCGAGACCCTTCAGGGGCCGGCGCGCGGCGACGCCGTGGCGCGCGAGCGCTTTCTCGGCATCATGCTGGAACAGGCCCGCCGCATGGCGCGACTGGTGGACGACCTGCTCTCGCTGTCGCGGATCGAGCAGAGCCTCCATGTCCAGCCCCGCGGGTCGGCCGATCTCGCCTCGATCGCCCGCCATGTCCGCGACGCCTTGACGCCGATGGCGCGGGAGAACCGGATCAGGCTCGAACTCGAAACCCAGGAAACCATGGTGCGCGGCGACCGCGACGAATTGCTGCGGGTCGCGGAAAATCTGGTCGAAAACGCGATCAAATACAGCGCCCCGGATGTGGACCAGCCCGAGCGCCGGGTCTGGGTCGAAGTCGGCGCGCGCGAAGGCATGGGTTTTTTCGCGGTGCGCGACGAGGGGCCGGGCATAGCGCCGGAAAATATTCCCCGCCTGACCGAACGTTTTTACCGGGTCGATGTCGGTCAGAGCCGCGCCAAGGGCGGCACCGGCCTCGGCCTCGCCCTGGTCAAGCACATTCTCGCCCGCCATCGCGGCCGTCTCAACATCCAGGCGGCGCTCGGGCGCGGGGCGGTTTTCACCGCCTGCGTTCCGCTCGATGCGCAATAGGGCCGGCGCGAAATTGTTTTTCAACGTTGACACAGGGAAATCCGGCGCGACGGTTTGTCGCTGGATTCGGGGCCGGACGGCGTCACGCGACTGTCATCTGGGCGTCGTAGAGGAGCACGGCGCTCCAGCGCATGGGGCGGGAGTCGCATCGCGACGCTCGCGCCCAACTCAACCTCTGGAGAGGATTGGCATGTCGAACTTCCTGCGTTCCGCTCTCATCGTCACCGCCGCATTCGGCGTCGCGACCTCCGCTCTCGCCGCCGACATTTCGGGCGCGGGCGCGACCTTCCCCTATCCGATCTATTCGAAATGGGCCGACACCTACAAGAAGGACACCGGCAACGGCTTGAATTACCAGTCGATCGGCTCGGGCGGCGGCATCAAGCAGATCGAGGCCCGCACGGTCACATTCGGCGCCAGCGACGCGCCGCTCAAGCCCGATGTTCTGGACAAGAACGGTCTGGTGCAATGGCCGATGGTGATGGGCGGCATCGTGCCGGTCGTCAATGTCGAGGGCGTCAAGGCCGGCCAGTTGGCGATCGACGGCGCGACGCTCGCCAAGATCTACCTCGGCGAGATCACCAAATGGAACGATCCCGCCCTCGTCAAGCTGAACCCCGGCGCGAAGCTGCCGGACGCCGCGATCGCCGTGGTCCATCGCTCCGACGGCTCGGGCACGACCTTCAACTTCACCGATTATCTGGCGAAGGTCTCTCCGGAATGGAGCTCGAAGGTCGGCTCGGCGGTCTCGGTCGAATGGCCGGTCGGCCTTGGCGCCAAGGGCAATGAAGGCGTCTCCAACACCGTGGGCATCACGGCGAATTCGATCGGCTATGTCGAATACGCCTACGCCATGGAAAACAAGATGACCTATACCGACATGGTCAACCACGACGGCAAGAGGGTCAAGCCGGAGACGGCTACATTCCAATCGGCCGCGGCCAACGCCGACTGGGCCCATGCCCCGGGCTTCTATCAGATCCTGACCGACCAGCCGGGCGCCACGTCCTGGCCGATCACCGCCTCGACCTTCATCCTGATGCCCAGGCAGGTTCCGGATGCGGCCGCCGCGGGCGAAGCCCTGAAGTTCTTCGGTTGGGCGTTCAAGAACGGCGCCAAGCAGGCCGAGGCGCTTGACTATATCCCGATGCCGGCCAATGTCGTCGCCCTGATCAAGAAGAGCTGGGCGAGCGACATCAAGGACGCCAGCGGCAAGCCCGTGTACCAGGCGAAGTAATCGCCGGATGGAGCGCCGGAGGTTTCGGCCTTCGGCGGTTCCTGGGTTGGAGGATCGTAAATGTCGGAGGCGGCGTTGAGCCCCATGGCCGGATCGGCTGTCAGAAACACCAGTCGCGAAAAGGTTCTGCGCCATTTCGAAATCGGCGACCGGATCTTCCACATCGTGACCCGGTCCGCGGCCGTCGCGGTCCTCATACTGCTTGGCGGCGTCATCGTGTCGCTCGTGCAGGGCTCCTTGCCCGCCCTGAGCAGGTTCGGCTTCGGTTTCCTGACCTCTGACGCCTGGAATCCGGTCACCGAAAATTTCGGCGCCGCGCCTGCGATCTACGGCACGCTCGTCACCTCATCCATCGCTCTGCTCATCGCCGCGCCGGTCGGCTTCGGCATCGCCGTCTTCCTCACCGAACTCTGCCCCTATGAACTGCGCCGCCCGATCGGCATCGCGGTCGAGTTGCTCGCCGGCGTTCCCTCGATCATCTACGGCATCTGGGGCATGTTCGTCTTCGCGCCCTTCCTGCAGGCCCATGTCCAGCCGGCGCTGATCGCGACTTTCGCCGATGTCCCCGGTCTGAACCGGCTGTTCGCCGGCCCGCCCTATGGCATCGGCATCCTGACCGCGAGCCTCATCCTCGCGATCATGATCCTGCCGCTGATCTCCTCGATCTCGCGCGACGTTTTCAACACCGTTCCGGCCGTCCTGAAGGAAGCCGCCTATGGAATCGGCTGCACCCGCTGGGAAGTGACGCGCTCCATTGTCGCGCCCTATACCGGCGTCGGCCTGATGGGCGGCGTGATGCTGGCGCTTGGCCGCGCGCTTGGCGAAACCATGGCGGTGACCTTCGTGATCGGCAACGCCCACAAGATCGGCGCCTCGATCCTGGGCCCCGGCACGACCATCTCGGCGACGATCGCCAATGAATTCACCGAGGCCGACGGCGCGATCTATACCTCCTCGCTGATTACGCTTGGCCTTCTGCTGTTTGTCATCACCTTCATCGTCCTCGCCATATCGCGCCTGCTGCTGATGCGCGTCGAGGGAAAGGGAGCGCGCTGAAATGTCCTCCTTGCAAGCGTCGCGCAAGGCGCGCAGCGCCTTGGTCATGGGCCTTTGCTACGCCTCGGCGGGGCTTGGCCTGCTCGCTCTGGCCCTCATCCTCGCCGCTCTGCTGTGGAACGGCTTCTCCAGCCTCGCGCCGGCGGTCTTCACCCAGATGACGCCGCCTCCAGGCTCCGCCGGCGGCCTGCTCAACGCCATCGCCGGTTCGCTGGTCATGACCTTTTTCGGCGTGCTGATCGGCGCGCCGCTCGGCCTTTTCGCCGGCACCTATATGGCGGAATATGGCCGCAACACCAAGCTGACGATGGTGGTGCGCTTCATCAACGACGTGCTGCTCTCCGCGCCCTCGATCGTCATCGGCCTGTTCGTCTACGAGATCATCGTGGTTCCGATGGGCCATTTCTCGGCCATCGCCGGCGCGATCGCGCTCGCTCTGCTGGTTGTGCCGGTGGTGGTGCGCACCACCGAGGACATGCTCAATCTGGTGCCGGGAACGCTGCGCGAGGCCGCGACGGCGCTCGGGCTGCCGCGCGCGCTGGTGATCCGTCACGTCGCCTACAAGGCGGCGCGCGCCGGCCTCATCACCGGCCTGCTGCTGGCGGTCGCCCGCGTCTCGGGCGAGACCGCGCCTTTGTTGTTCACCTCGTTGAACAACCAGTTCTGGAGCTCGAATCTCAACGCGCCGATGGCGAGCTTGCCCGTGGTGATCTTCCAGTTCGCCATGTCGCCCTACAAGGAATGGCAGGCGCTGGCCTGGGTCGGCGCGCTCCTCATCACCTTCGCCGTTCTGGCGCTCTCGATCACCGCTCGCGTTCTCGGCGCACAAAGGACCAGCTCATGAACGACCTCGCCGCCCCGGAAACCTCCGCCCCGCGTGAAAAGCTCGCGGAAAAGATGACGGTCAGGAATCTCGACTTCTATTACGGCGACGCCAAGGCCCTGAAGTCGGTGGACCTCAGTTTCTACACCAATCAGGTCACGGCCCTGATCGGCCCCTCGGGCTGCGGCAAGTCCACGCTGCTGCGCGTGCTCAACCGCATGTACTCGCTCTATCCGCGCCAGCGCGCGGAAGGCGAGGTCCTGCTCGACGGCGAGAACATTCTCGATCCCAAGCTCGATCTCAACTCCCTGCGCGCCCGCGTCGGCATGGTGTTCCAGAAGCCGACGCCCTTTCCGATGTCGATTTACGACAATATCGCCTTCGGCGTCCGGCTTTACGAGAAGCTGGGCAAGGCCGACATGGACGAGCGCGTCGAAAAGGCCTTGCGCGGCGCCGCGATCTGGGATGAAGTCAAGGACCAGCTCAACGCCAGCGGCCTCAGCCTGTCCGGCGGCCAGCAGCAGCGCCTGTGCATCGCCCGCACCGTCGCGATCAAGCCCGAAATGATCCTGTTCGACGAGCCGGCCTCGGCGCTCGATCCGATCTCGACCGCCAAGATCGAGGAGCTGATCGACGAATTGCGCAGCGACTACACAATCGCCATCGTCACCCATAACATGCAGCAGGCGGTGCGCGTCTCCCAATACACGGCTTTCATGTATCTTGGCGAAATGGTCGAGTTCGACCAGACCGACAACATCTTCACGTCGCCGAGAGAACGCCGCACCCAGGACTATATCACCGGCCGTTTCGGCTGATCCGAAATTCCGCCTCAACAGGGTTCTGACAATGGTCGATCATACCGTCCGCTCCTTCGACGCCGATCTCGAAACGCTCGACCGCCATATTTCCGAAATGGGCGGCATCGCGGAAAAAATGCTCTCCGACGCCATGGACGCGCTGGCGACGATGAACGCCGATCTGGCCCATCGGGTGATCGAGACCGACCTGCGCCTCGACGTTCTCCAGCGTACGGTCGAGGATGAGGCGGTGCGAACTTTGGCGCGGCGCCAGCCGGTGGCGATCGATCTGCGCGACGTCATCGGCGTGATGCGCATTTCCGCCGATCTGGAGCGTATCGGCGACCAGGCCAAGAATATCGCCAAGCGCACGACCAAGATCGCCGGCGAGACCCGCCTGGCGCGGGCGATCATCGGCCTCAGATCGATGCACGACGTCGCCGCCAACCAGCTCAAGGACGTGCTCGACGCCTATGCCCAGCGCGACGCCGCCGCCGCCCGCGTGGTCTGGGAGCGCGACGCCGAACTCGACGCGCTGGAGGATTCGGTGTTCCGCGACCTCCTGACCTTCATGATGGAAGACCCGCGCAACATCACCTTCTGCACCCACCTTCTGTTCTGCGCGAAGAATCTGGAGCGGGTCGGCGATCACGCCACCAATATCGCCGAGACGGTCGTCTATATCGTCACCGGCGAGAATCTTCTCGGCGAGGACCGGCCGCGCGGTCCCGACGCCGCGGCTCGGCCGTGAATGTTCAGGAACGAATCGCTCTCATGAACGAACCGCGCGCCTCAGTCATCGGAGCTGCATCCCCCGGCGGAGCTCCGCGCGTTCTCGTCGTCGAGGACGAATCCGCCCTCGGCCTGCTGCTGGCCTATAATCTGGAATCCGAAGGCTATGTCGTCGAGCGCGTCGAGCGCGGCGATGAGGCCGAATTGCGGCTGGAGGAATCCCCGCCCGATCTGGTCATCCTCGACTGGATGCTGCCGGGCGTGTCGGGCCTGGAAATCTGCCGTCGCCTGCGGGCGCGGGAGACGACGCGAACGCTGCCGGTGATCATGCTGACGGCGCGCGGCGAGGAGGGCGAGCGGGTGCGCGGGCTTTCGGTCGGCGCCGACGATTATGTGGTCAAGCCTTTTTCCGTGCCCGAGTTGATGGCGCGGGTCCGCGCTTTGCTGCGCCGGGCGCGCCCGGAGCGCGTCGCGGTGAGGCTGAGCGCTGGAGAGCTTGAGCTCGACCGCGAGACCCGCCGCGTCCGCCGCTCGGGCCGCGAAATCCATCTCGGCCCGACCGAATTCCGCCTGCTCGAATATCTGATGGAAAAGCCGGGACGGGTCTTTTCGCGCGCGCAACTGCTCGACAGCGTCTGGGGCCTGTCGGCCGAAATCGACGAGCGCACGGTGGACGTCCATATCGGCCGCCTGCGCAAGGCTTTGGCGAAGGACGACGAAAACGATCCGATTCGCACCGTGCGCGGCTCGGGCTATTCCTTCGACGAGACTTTTGGGCGGGGCTGATCTTTCTCAGCCAGGCCCTTCGCAAGGAAAAACCCGGCGTCGCGAGGCGGCGCCGGGTTTTTCGTGAAGGGCAAGGGGGAGGAGTCGAGGTCCGCGTCATTTCGAGAACTGAACGTTTCGCCTTTGCGACAATCCAGTTTCTGCATTCGGCCGGAGCGGGCGAACCCTCTTCGGCCCCATGGTGACGGGCTGGCCCCTCGCCTTTGCCCTTCGGGCGCTGCGGCGGGTCGCTCAGCTCCGGGCGGCCGCGCGCTTGTCGCGGTCGCGCCGGCGTTCCAGCGTCGGCTGATAGGCGATGCGGGCATGATAAGTGCAATAGGGGCCCACGCCGACCTGCATTTTCGCGCCGCAATAGCGGAAATCCGGGGTGGCGGGATCGCCCAGCGGCCAGCGGCACATCGACTCGCGCAGATCCATGATGCCGACGCGCTCGGAGATCGGGACGACGACCTCTTCCGCAACCGGGCGGGGCGCCGGCGCCGGCGAGGGACGCGCTTCGACGGCGATCGCGAGATTGCCACGGGCGACCGGCGCGGCCGGCGCGCCGTTGCCGTCCTCGCCCTGGCTCCTGGCGCGGGGCCGGGCGGGCGCGGCCGCGGGAGATTTGACCCGGCCGGACAGTCCGAGGCGATGCACCTTGCCGATGACCGCGTTGCGCGTGATGCCGTTCGCCAGTTCATTGGCGATCTGGCTGGCGCTCAAACCGTCGAGCCACATCTTTTTCAATTGCTCGACGCGTTCATCGGTCCAGGACATCGCTTGGCCTCCAAACTTTTTCATATTCTTGTTTTCCTGCTCGCCCCGGCCTCCAGGGAATCCCGGACCGCGCGCTCGAGAGCGCGGACGTCGGAAGGCCCCAACCTGACGAGAACTAACCGCGCTATCGCACCCCAGGCGCCTGCCGCACGAGATGTCGTAGCCGACCGAGGGAAGATTACACCAGCTGTTGAATCGCGCGCAAGAGTTGTTAGGAAAGATGAAAGGTTTTCAACAACCCTTTGCGCCGCGCGGCGTCAAAAGCGGAAAGCCGTGGGCGACGGACGATTTGACCTTGCGCCCCGGATTTTCTACATTGCAGGCTACGCCGTCCCTCGGGGGCGGCGCTTTCATTTTTCGGCCGGCGCCTCCGGCGCGGCCCGCCCCAAAACCTGTCGGGAGATCAGGACGTGACTTCGGCCCTTCTGCCGACCTATGCCCGCTATCAACTCGCCTTCGAGCGCGGCGAGGGCGCCTGGCTCTATGCCACGAATGGCGACAAATATCTCGATTTCGGCGGCGGCATCGCCGTGGCGAGCCTGGGCTACAACCATCCGCATCTGGTGCAAGCGCTGAAAGACCAGGCGGACAAGCTCTGGCACACGTCGAACCTGTTCCAGATTCCGCTCGGCGAGACCTTCGCCCGCCGCCTGACCGAGGCGACATTCGCCGACTATGTCTTCTTCACCAATTCCGGCGCCGAGGCGCTGGAGCTGACGATCAAGATGGCGCGCAAGTGGAATTCGTCCAACGGCGCGCCGGACCGCTTCCACATGATCACTTTCGAGGGCGCGTTCCACGGCCGCACGCTGGCGACCATCGCCGCCGGCGGCAATCCGAAATATCTCGACGGCTTCGGGCCGCAGACGCCGGGCTTCGACCAGGTTCCCTTCGGCGATCTCAAGGCGGTCAAGGCGGCGATCGGGCCGCAGACCGGCGCCATTCTGGTCGAGCCGATCCAGGGCGAGGGCGGCATACGCGTCGGCTCGCATGACTTCATCCGCGGCCTGCGCGCGCTTTGCGACGAACACAAACTGCTTCTGTGCTTCGACGAGGTGCAATCCGGCATGGGGCGCACCGGAAAACTCTTCGCCTATGAGCTTTACGGCGTCGCGCCCGACATTCTCGCCTCGGCCAAGGGCATCGGCGGCGGCTTCCCGCTCGGCGCGGCGCTGTCGACCGCCGACGCCGGCAAGGGCATGGGATTGGGCGCGCATGGCACGACCTATGGCGGCAATCCGCTGGCCATGGCCTGCGGCAATGCGGTGCTCGACGTGCTGCTCGCGCCCGGCTTTCTCGACGACGTGGCGCGAAAGGGCCTCGCCCTCCGGCAAGCCCTCGCAGGCCTTGCCGCCGAGCATCCCGACGTCATCGCGGAAATCCGCGGCGAGGGCCTGATGCAGGGCCTCCGGCTGCGCGCGCCCAACGCCGATTTCGCGGCCGCCGCGCGGGCGGAAAAGATCATCGTCATTCCGGCGGCGGACAATGTGGTGCGCATCCTGCCGCCGCTGATCGTCTCCGACGACGAGATCCGCGAGGGAATCCGCCGCCTCGGGGCGGCATGCCGCCATTTCGAGATTCCGGCGGCGCAGCAAGGCAAACAGGGAGCAGAGACATGAGTCTGCCGCCGATCGATCCGGCGCGCCGTTGTTTTCTCGACATTGCGGATTTTTCGCTCGACGAGCTGCGCGGCATATTGGACCTCGCCGCCGACATCAAGCGCCGTCGCCGCAAGGGGAAGCCTTCGCCGGACAAGCCGCTCGAAGGCCGCACTCTGGCGATGATCTTCGACAAGCCCTCCACCCGCACCCGCGTTTCCTTCGATGTCGGCATGCGGGAGCTTGGCGGCGAAACCCTGATGCTGACCGGCGCCGAAATGCAGCTCGGGCGCGGCGAGACCATCGCCGACACCGCGCGCGTCCTGTCGCGTTTCGTCGACGCGATCATGATCCGCATCCTTTCCCATGAGCATCTCATGGAAATGGCGGCCTACGCCAATGTGCCGGTCATCAACGGCCTGACCAAGAAAAGCCATCCCTGCCAGGTCATGGCCGACATCATGACCTATGAGGAGCATCGCGGCGACATCGCCGGGGCGCGGGTCGCCTGGGTCGGCGACGCCTGCAACGTGCTGACGAGCTGGGTCCACGCCGCCGCCAAATTCGGCTTCACCCTCGACATCGCCTCGCCGGAGGATCTGGCGCCGCGTCCCGAGCTGATCGCCTGGGCGCGGGCGCAGGGCGGCGTGGTCAATGTGCTGCGCGATCCGTTCGACGCCGCGGAGGACGCCAACCTGATCCTGACCGACTGCTGGGTGTCGATGGGCGACAAGGACGAAAAGCTGCGCCACATGTTGCTCGCGCCCTATCAGGTCAATTCCAAGCTGATGCGCCACGCCGCCAAGGACGCCGTCTTCATGCACTGCCTGCCGGCCCATCGCGGCGAGGAAGTCACCGACACGGTGATCGACGGCCCGCAATCCCTGGTCTTCGACGAGGCGGAGAACCGGCTGCACGCGCAAAAAGGCGTTCTCGCCTGGAGCATGGGGGCGTGACTTCCGACTCCGGGGCTTTCGCCGGGGAAGGCTCGCCAGCGGCCGGACAGGACGACGCGGTCCTGCCTTTCGCGGTCGAGCCGCTCGACCTGCGCGGGCGGCTGGCGCGGCTGGGGCCGGCGCTCGACGCCATCCTGACCCGCCACGCCTACCCCGAGCCGGTCGCGCGCCTGCTGGGCGAGGCGGCGGCGCTGACCGTCCTGCTCGGCTCGGTGCTGAAATCGGGCGGGCGCTTCCAGTTGCAGACCCGCGCCGATGGCCTGGTCGATCTGATCGTGGTCGACTTCGACGCGCCCGACCGGCTGCGCGCCTTCGCCCGTTTCGACGCGGCGCGGCTGCCGCCGCACGGCTCCGTCGCGGCGGAGGCGCTGCTCGGGCGCGGCCATCTCGCCCTGACGGTGGAGCAGGGCGGCGAGGCGCCGCGCTACCAGGGCGTGGCGCCGATCGAAGGCGGCTCGCTGGAACAAGCCGCCAGGATCTATTTCCAGCAGTCGGAGCAGATTCCGACCTTCATCCGGCTGGCGGCGGGCCAGGTCGTGACCCCGGCCGGAACCTTTTGGCGCGCAGGCGGCCTTTTGGCGCAGTTCCTGCCCCATTCCGAAGAGCGCCGCCGCCAGGCGGATTTTTCGCCCGGCGACGCGCCGGAAGGTTTTCAGACCCATGAGTGGACCGAGGACGATTCCTGGACGGAGGCCCAGGCCCTGGCCGCGACGGTCGAGGACCACGAATTGCTCGATCCTGGCCTTTCCAGCGAGGCGCTGGCCTATCGGCTGTTCCACGAGCGCGGCGTCCGCGTCTTTCCCGCCCACGGCTTGCGCGACGCCTGCCGCTGCTCCGACGAGCGGGTGGAATCCATGCTGCGCAGTTTTTCCCAGGCCGAGCGCGACGACATGGTCGGCGAGGACGGCATGATTAGCGTGACCTGCGAATTCTGCTCGACGCTGCGCCGTTACGACCCGAAGGATTTCAGGAAAGGCTGAGCCGTGATTCTCCGGCGGCTTCGCGATTTCGGCAAACCGGGCGCAAAATTTCTCCTGTTTTGCGGAACTCTGGAGTAGCCTTGGCTTCGCGGGATTAACGGTTGCGCCGCGCGCTGGAAGAGACGGCGTCGTCCATGGGAACGCTCGCGAACGCCGGCGGAAAATTCGAGTCGCCGCGTTTCGTTCCCTTCGCAATCGACATGACCGGCGGAAGGAGAAAAGGATGATGCGCAAATTCGTTTTGGCGGCTTCGGTCGCCCTTGCGGCCGCCCTGGCGGCTCCCACGCCATCCCTGGCCTGGCAAGGGGGCGGCGGCCATGGAGCCGGCGGCCATGGCGCCTACCGCGGCGGCGTCCGCCCCGGCGGTGTGTACCCCGGGGGCGTTTACCGCGGCGGCGTCTACCGTGGGGGCGTCTACCCCGGGGGCGTTTACCGCGGCGGACCTGGCTGGTATGGCGGGCGCGGCCGCTATTGGGGCGGGCGCTGGTGGGCCTATGGCGTCGGCCCGTGCTGGCAGTATAACCCGTTCTTCGCCAACTGGGTCTGGGTCTGCTATTGATCCGTTTCCCGGCGGCGGGGTTTTCCCCGCCGCATCAAAGGCTCAGCCGCGATATTCCGCCCAGCTCATCGGCGTCTCGAAAATTTTCACCGATTTCGAGCTGTGGCAGGTCCGGCTTGACCCGCTGGAAAATCCAGATCGCGATATTTTCGGCGGTGGGGTTTTCCAGCCCCTCGATGTCGTTGAGCAGGTGATGGTCGAGCCGCTCCAGCAGCGGCTGGAACACTTTCTCGACATCGAAGAAATCGACGATGAAGCCGGTATAGGGATCGACCTCGCCGCCGAGACGCAGTTCGACGCGATAGGAATGGCCATGCAGGCGCCGGCATTTATGGGTTTCCGGCACATGAGGCAAATGGTGCGCGGCCTCGAAAGCAAAGGCCTGGGTGATGGTCACGGGCATGATGGGCGTCATAACCCCGTTTTCCGCGCGACTAAAGCTTAAAAATCACTCGAAGGCGACATCGCGGCGGCGCGGGACCATATGTTCGCCGCCGTCGATCGGCAGCATTTGCGCCGGCATGTCGGGATGGTCGAGGAAAAAACCGATCGCGGCGCAGACATGCTCGGGGGGCGTGGGGCGCCCCGTGGGGATTTTGGCGGAATCCGCCAGAAAGCGCTCCTCGGTCTGCGGCCCGGAAGGGAACATCAGGCCGGGCAGCAGGCCGAAGACGCGGATGTCGGGCCGCGCCGCCCGCCGCCAGATTTCGGTCAGCGCCATCAGGGCGCTCTTGCCGAGGGTGTAGGAATAATAATCCGGGTTCAGGTTGAGCAGCTTGTGGTCGAGGATGTTGAAGACGCTCAACGCATCTTCCGGCTTTTTCGCCCTGGCCGCCGCCTCGATGATCGAAAACGGCGCCAGCACATGGACCGACAGGCTGGCCGCCAGCTTTTCCGGGTCGGCCCGGCCGGGAAAATCGTGCTCGAACACCGACGCGTTGTTGACGATCACGTCGGGCGCGCCGAAACGCCCGGTCAATTCGCCACAGAACCGCGCGATGGCGGCCTGATCGGTGAAATCGGCGGCGATGACATGAATCTCCACGCCTCTTTCCGCGAGGCTTCTGGCGAGCAGGCGGGCCTTGTCGGCCGAGCGGTTGGCGTGCAGGACGATGCGATAATTCCGGCCGGCGAGGAAATGCGCGATCCTTTCGCCGAGCCGGCTGGCCGCGCCGGTGACCAGCGCCGTCCTCACCTGCCGGCGCTCCATCTTTTCCGGGTGCGAAACAGGTCGATGCCGGCGCCGCGCGTCTCGTTGTAGATGTCCGGCTTGCGGATCGACACGCGGCAGGCGACGACGCGCGCGTCGTGGAAGCAGGAATCGACGATCCGGTCGGCCACGGTTTCGAGCAGGTCGATATGGCCTTCACGTTCGAGCCTGCGGATGCGGTCGCGCACCACGTCATAGTCGATGATCGGCTCGTCGGCGGCTCTGGCGGCGGCGAGCGGCGCATAGAGCCGGACGGAGATCAGCAGGCGGGTCGGACGTTCGGGATGGCGCTCCCAGGGATGCAGGCCGCAGTTGACGTCGACGCAGACGTCGTCGAGAGCCACGACAATATGGTCTTCGCCGGAAAACAGCTCGTTCATTCGCTCCGCCTTGTTCGGACAAGCGTCATGTCATAGAGGCTGACTTCCGGCGGCGCAACGCCCGGGCCGGACCTGAAAAGCGCGATCCGGACGCCGGCCTTGATGAGTTCGGCGTTTCGACTAGAAGGTTCGGGGAGCAGAGGCCGAACTCCGGCGCCTCGTCCGGGTCCGACGGAACATGACGATGAAGCTTCCCACACTCGATCAATTCAAGCGCGTCGTCGTCAAGGTCGGCTCGTCGCTGCTGGTGGACCGCGCGCGCGGCGCGGCGAAGCGCGAATGGCTTGAAGGGTTGGCCGACGATCTCGCCGACCTGCACCGGCGCGGCGCCGATGTGCTGGTGGTCTCCTCCGGCGCCGTCGCGCTGGGCCGCTCGGTGCTCGGCCTGCCGTCCGGCCCGCTGAAACTCGAAGATTCGCAGGCCTCCGCCGCCGTCGGCCAGATCGCCTTGTCGCGCATCTGGGCCGAGGTTCTGGCCGAGCGCCAGATCGTCGCCGGCCAGATTCTGGTGACCTTCGGGGACACGGAAGAGCGGCGGCGCTATCTCAATGCGCGCGAAACGCTGGCGCGGCTGATGGACATGCGCGCCGTGCCGGTGATCAACGAGAACGACACCGTGGCGACCAGCGAAATCCGCTATGGCGACAACGACCGGCTCGCCGCGCGGGTCGCGACCATGGCTTCGGCCGATCTGCTGATCCTGCTGTCGGACGTCGCCGGCCTTTACGATTCGCCGCCCGCGCAGAACCCCAACGCCCGGCTCATTCCGGTGGTGGCGCGCATCACTGCAGAGATCGAGGCGATGGGCGGGGGCGCGGCTTCCGAGCTTTCGCGCGGCGGCATGCAGACCAAGATCGAGGCGGGCAAGATCGCCACCGCCGGCGGCGCCCATATGGTCATCGCCGACGGCCGGAAATCCCACCCCGTGGGGCGGATCGCCAAAGGCGAACCCTGCACCTGGTTCCTTACGCCCTCGACGCCGGTCACGGCGCGGAAAAAATGGATCGCCGGCTCGCTCGCACCCCAGGGCGTCCTGACCATCGACGACGGCGCCGCGCGGGCGATCGTCGCTGGCGCCAGCCTGCTGCCGGCGGGGGTCAAGGCGGTGGAAGGCGATTTCGCGCGCGGCGATTGCGTCATCATCCGCAACCTTCAGGGCGGCGAGATCGGCCGCGGACTGGTGGGCTATGACGCGCCGCGCGCCGCGCGGATCATCGGCCGCAATTCGCGCGACATTTCCGCGATTCTCGGCACGGAGGGCCGGGTGGAGATGATCCACCGCGACGACATGGTTTTGGCCGGCGAGGCGCTGGGTTAGCAACCGAAATTGTTCACGCCCGGCCGAATTCGCCGGCGTGGCCTGGTGGTTCAACTCTAACGCCTGCGTCCCATTCCTGAATGACCCAGAACGGCGGGTAGCGGGCATTCAATTCTGTCCGCAGCGCCGGCAATTTGCGTCTGATTTTTTTGCCGTCGCTGAACTTTTTGATCTGCGCAATCGGAGCAATGCCCGGAGCGATTGTATTCCCGGCATGTGCCCGGGTTACGACAGATTGCCTCGATCCGCCCACCTCGCCCCGGTTCCGATGCCTCGCAGCTTCCTCTGTTCGCGCGGCTAGCTGCCCAGTTTAACAAAGAGTTAACGCCTATCAGGCACTTAAGGGAACTGACCTGAAAAATCGACATTATTTCGTTTATTGACCGCGTTTTCAGGAACTTGCCTGCACGGGAGATATTGTCGTATATGAGGCTACCTTCAGTTTAGGGTTGAATATTACTCGGTCGACCGGGTCGCTGCGCCGTTTCGGGGCGGGCAATCAGGTGGAATTAACGTCCGGGGGCTGTCATCATGAATAATCCCAATCAGTGCTCGTGATCTAGGTGCTGCTGTAGGCGCAGCTTAATGCTCATCAGCGGTGGCGCTAACGCTACCGTCCATCGACCGTCTAGAAATGACCTTCGTCATCGGCGCAACTTTCGACGGCACAATCACGTTCAGCTCCAGTGCCGGCTCTTCGTTGCTGTTACTGGGATGTTAACTGGGTACGAGTTGGACTTATGGGTACTGTTGGCCACGGCACAGTGAATCAATTGGTGAACTGGGATAATAACTCCGCTGAGTGCATCGAGGTCGCCTAAGCAATTACAGTAATTTGGCACTTATTGGACTAGCGCCGAGCTGGTGTTCAGCTCATTTCTGGCGTGGAATGGCGGATTATCACAGAGCATCTGGGGGATTCAGTTCGCGATCCAACTGTTCGGCTGTCGCCGCGTCCTGACTTTTAGGCGTCGGGCGTTTACATACGGACGAAACGGACAACTACGTGAATTATTCCGATCCGATGGTGAGCGGCAGCGCTTCCAACGCCGTTCCCGAAACGCTCAACTTGGGTCTAATGATGCTCGGAGCCGGTCTTCTAGCCCGCCTCGGCTTCATCGGTTATCGCCGCAACAAAGCGGCCTTCGTCGCGCGCCTGACCGTTCACAATTTGCGATCAGACAATTTCGGACTAAAAGGCCGCCGCGACGGTGGTCCCTTTATTCCTGCTGTTCGACGCGCAGGCTGCATTGCCGGCAATCGCGCTGGACGCCGTCTTCGCTGCAAACTTGCAGGAGTCTGGGTCGGAACATTGGTGGTCCGCGGAGTCGATTGAATGTCGCCTTCGAGCCGAACGCGGTCATCGCCGAGGGAGCCAAGCGTTGGATTTTGACCGCTAGTGGAACTGGCGCAGGTAATGGCCCTCGAAAAGCCGCTTCAGCCAATGGAAGACGCGCAGTTTGGGGCTGACGAAATTGAACTTTTCCGAGCGATAGACCAGCACGCCGGCGTCGAGCATGTCGATGATGCAGATCAGCTCCGCCTTGAAGGCGGCGCCGGGCGCGCGCTTTTTCACCACGGCGTCGATATTGGCGGCGGCGGCGATGGCCTGCAGATCGGCCTGATGCGCCTGTTTCGCCATCCAGTCCGGGCCGGGGAAGGAGCCGCTGTCGCCGACGACCCAGACATTTTCGTGGTCGCGGACGCGGCAAAAAGCGTCGGCGACGACCATGCCGCCCGGCGAGAGGGGCAGGCCGGATTTTTCGAGCCAGGCCGGCCCGGTGAGGCCCGGCATGAACAGGATCAGGTCGGCCGCGATCTCGCCGCCTTCGGTGACGACCTTGCCGGGCTCGAAACGCGCCATCTTGTTGACCCAGATGGGTCTTGATGTCGCGCGACTCTCATTTCCGCGAGCAGGCCGTCCACCGCCCGCTCGCCGAGGCGGGCGCCGGGGCGCGGGGCCGGGCTGAAGAAGGTGAGGTCGAAGCGCGAGCGGCGCCCGGTTTTGCGCAGCAGGGCGTCGATGATGAAAAGATATTCGAACATCGGGCCGCCACGCATCGAGCCCTGCTCGTTGGGGTTGGTGGCGAAGCCGATGGCGATGGAGCCGCCGTCCATCCTGTTGAGGCGCCGTTCGATCTCCTCGGCGGTGGCGAGGCCTTCGCAGGGAACCAGCGCATGTTCGATTCCCGGCAATTTGCGAATGAACCGGCCGCCGGTCGCGATGATCAGATGATCGTTGGGAAATTCGCCGGCGTCGGTCATGACGACGCGGCCGCCCTCGGCGAGGCCGGTCACCGAAGCGCGGACGAAAAAAGCCCGATATTTGGCGAAGTAATGCTTGAGCGGGATTTTCAGTTCGTCGGCGCGGCGCAGATGCGCCGGAATCCAGATCGAGCTCGGCAGATAATGCAGTTCATCCTTCGGCGCGATGACGGTGATATGGGCGTCGATCTTGCGGCGGCGCAATTCGCGCAAGGCCGTGAGCGCGCCGAAGCCGGCGCCCAGAATGATGATCTTGGTCAAACGTTTTCGTCCCGCATGAAGATGTTATGCTGAAGCGGCGACCGGCCTCGAAACGGCGGCCGCCGGGCTTGCGCGATCATGGCATGAAAACATGGCCGAGGTATAGATGTTGGCCGGCGTCCGTCGTCTTCCGGCCGCCTGTGAACGATGCGATCGGCGCTCCGTCGACGCCCCAACGGAGTTCCGCGTCAGAGCAAGGTCCCGTGCAATATGACCAACGCGATGGAGAAATAGATCACCAGGCCGGTGACGTCGACGAGGGTGGCGACAAAGGGCGCCGAGGCGCTCGCGGGGTCGAATTTCAGTTTTTGCAGAATGAAGGGCAGCATCGAGCCTGCGAGCGAGCCGAAGGTGACGATGCCGACCAGGGCCGTGGCCACCGTCAGGGCGATCAGGACCCAGTGCTCGCCATAATCATAGACGCCGAGCTTCTGCCAGAGCAGGATGCGGATGAAGCCGATCGCGCCGAGGATCGCGCCGAGCACGAGACCGGAGGGCAATTCGCGCACGGCGACCCGCCACCAGTCGCGCAGTTCGATCTCTTCGAGCGCCAGGGCGCGGATGATGAGCGAGGTGGCCTGCGAGCCGGAATTGCCGCCCGAGCTCATGATGAGCGGAATGAACAAGGTCAGGACCACCGCCCGCTCCAGCTCGCTTTCGAAATGCTGCATGGCGCTGGCGGTCAGCATTTCCGACAGGAACAGGGCGGCGAGCCAGCCCGCGCGCTTCCTGATCATGGCGAAAAAGCTCGTCGCCATATAGGGCGCGTCGAGGGCCTGCATGCCGCCCTGCTTCTGGGCGTCCTCGGTGTCCGTGTCGATGATGGCGTCAATGACGTCGTCCACCGTGACAATGCCCAATATCTTGCCCGATTCATCCAGTACAGGCGCGGCGCTCAAATCATATTTCGAGATCAGCCGCGCGACTTTTTCGCGCGGTTCGTCGGGCGCCACCGAAAAGGGCCTGCGGCCCGAGCCGATGGAAAGGATGGGCGCCTGCGGATCGGCGCACACCAGTTCGCGCAACGAGATCGCCCGGATCAGGACGCCTTGGGAATCGAGAATATAAACGGCGTAGACCGTCTCCAGCGCCGACGCGGTCTTGCGAATGGCGTCGAGGCTCTGCGCGACGGTCCATTCAGGACGCGCGCGAAAAAACTCGGTGGTCATGAGGCCGCCGGCGGTGTCCGGATCGTAGGCCAGTAGCTGCTCCAGCTCGCTGCGGGCGTCGGGAGGCAGCAGCGCCAACAGCGTCGAGGCCTCTTCCCTGTCCATCTTGCGAAAAATTTCGGCGCGGCGGTCGGCGGCGATTTCCGCGAGCAAGGGCACGGATTTTTCGGGTTGCATGGCCTCGACCAGCGCCGCGCCATTGTCGAGCCCGGCCTGGTCCAGAATGTTGACGGCCGCCCGAAAATCCATCTCCGAGAGCAGGGCGCCGGCTTTTTCCGGCGCCATTTCATTGAGCGCTTCAACAGCGTCGGCGGGATGCAGGGCGGCGAGGTCGGTCGCCTCGGAAGTTTGAAGGAGGGTCATTGGGATTCCTTGGACGGCGGCTCGCCAGATGGCATCTTGACCAAAATGAGGCGTGAGCCAAGGGGATGCGACGGAAAAACGAAAAACGCCGCGCTTCCCGAAATCCGGCGCCAAGGGCCGCGTTTGGCGGTCAGCGCCTGGTCTGCTAAATCTCGCTCCGCAATTTCAACCTGATGCAGACGCTCGGACAATGGCGATGGAAAGCCTGAATGTGGTGGACGGCGGGGCCGCCGATCTCGACAAGGTCATGATGGCGATCGGTCGCGAGGCCCGCAAGGCCGCGCGCGTGCTGGCGCTCGCCTCCCCGGAACAGAAAAATCTCGCCCTGCGCGCCGCCGCCAAAATCCTGCTCGCCCGGGAGATGGAACTGCTCGAGGCCAATGGGTTCGACATGACCAAGGCCCGGGCGAAGGACCTCGGCCCCGCCATGCTCGACCGGCTGATGCTCGACGACAAGCGCATCGCCGCCATCGCGCGCAGCCTCGACGAAATCGCCGATCTGCCGGACCCGGTCGGCCGGGCGCTGGAGACGTTCGAGCGGCCCAACGGCCTGCGCATCGAGCGCGTCTCGACGCCGCTCGGCGTGGTCGGGGTGATTTTCGAAAGCCGCCCCAATGTCACCGCCGACGCCGGCGGGCTGTGCCTGAAAGCGGGCAACGCCGCCATTCTGCGCGCTGGCTCGGAGAGTTTTCACTCCTCGCGGCTGATCCATTCCTGCCTCGCCGCCGGGCTCAAGGAAGCGGGCCTGCCCGAGACGAGCATCCAGCTCATTCCCACCCGCGACCGCGCCGCCGTCGGCGCCATGCTGGCCGGCCTCGACGGCGCCATCGACGTGATCGTGCCGCGCGGCGGCAAAAGCCTGGTCGCGCGGGTGCAGGCCGAGGCGCGCGTGCCGGTCTTCGCCCATCTCGAAGGCATCGTGCACGTTTATGTCGACGCCGAAGCCGATCTCGAAAAGGCCAAGAAAATCCTGCTCAACGCCAAGATGCGCCGCACCGGCGTCTGCGGCGCGGCGGAGACCCTGCTGGTGGACCGCGCCGGGGCCGACCGCCTGCTCGCGCCTCTCGTGAGGCTGCTGCTCGACGCGCAATGCGAGGTGCGCGGCGACGAGGCGGCGCGACAGGCCGATGCGCGCGTCGTCCCGGCGGTGGAGGAGGATTGGTCGGCGGAATATCTCGAAGCGATCATCGCCGCGAAACTGGTGGACGGCGTGCAGGGCGCGATCGACCATATCGAGACCTACGGCTCGCATCACACCGATTGCATCGTCACCGAAAACGCCGAAAAAGCGGACAAATTCCTGCGCGAGGTGGATTCGGCGATCGTGATCCACAACGCCTCGACCCAGTTCGCCGACGGCGGCGAATTCGGTTTTGGCGCGGAGATCGGCATAGCCACGGGCCGCATGCATGCGCGCGGGCCGGTCGGGGTGGCGCAGCTCACCTCGTTCAAATATGTCGTCCACGGCGACGGACAGACGCGGCCGTGACTCTGCCGCCATTTGCGCGCGGCATGCGGATCGGCCTGTTCGGCGGGTCGTTCAATCCGCCGCACGCCGGCCACGCCCTGGTCTGCGATCTGGCGCTGAAGCGCCTCGGCCTCGATCGAATCTGGCTGATGGTTTCGCCCGGCAATCCGCTGAAATCGCGCGAGGGCCTGCCGTCGCTGTCCGAGCGCATGGCGGCGGCGCGCAAAATGATCCGCGACCCGCGCGTCGTGGTCACCGGCTTCGAGGCCGAAATCGGCGCGGTCTATTCCTTTCAGACCGTCGATTTCCTGCGCCGCGCCTGTCCCGGCGTCCATTTCGTCTGGATCATGGGCGCCGATAATCTCGCGAGTTTTTTCCGCTGGCGGCGCTGGCGCGACATCGCGGGCAAAATGCCGATCCTCGTCGTCGACCGGCCCGGCGCCACCCATCGCGCCGAGCGCGGGCTGGCGGCAAGCTGGCTCGCCCGCCGCCGCCTGCCGGAATCGCAGGCGAAAACTTTTGTCCTGCGCCGCCCGCCGGCCCTGATCGTCCTCCACGGCCCAAGGTCGTCGCTGTCGTCGACCCAATTGCGCGCCGCGCGGCGCTCCGAGGGGACAAGCCTCACTGCGTGATGTGGGGAGCGGTCGCCACCGCGTTGAGGAACAGTTGCTGCATCGCCGCGGTGATGTCGCCGTCGGTGCTGACCTGGAAAAACAGGTTCGGCGCCGAGGCGCAGGCCTGGAGATTGCCGGGCGCCTGCGAAATGAAGGGCGCCACGGTGCTGTTGTACCAGGAATTGCTGGTCACCGGATAATAGGTTGTGTAGAGCACGGCGATGCGGACGCCGCGCGCCTTGATCGTCGAGCACAGGGCCGTGTTGACCGGTTGCTGACAGCGCGTAAAGTTCCCGTAGCTATTGGAATAGCTCCAGTAATAACTCGTGGCGCACGAAGAACTGTTGTAAAGCGACACGTCGTCCACGCCATCGGTGACGATCAGCAGCACGCCCTGCGGCGAGTCGCCCGTCTTGCCGGTTCCATTGCCCGGCGTGGCCATGGCCTTGTTCAAGGCGTTCAGGGCGTTGTTGAAATTTGTGCCGGCGTCGTCGTTGGACGTGTTGGCGGCGAGCGTGACCGTTGTGTAGCTGCTCGCGCCGGTCGGGTAGGTATAGCTCGCGCCGCTGGCCAGCGAGCCGTTGTCGCTCATCAGCGGCGGCGTGATTCCGGCGAAGGCGGTCTGCATGGAGGAGCGTGTTGGCGCTTGTCGTCGGCGCCAGCGGCAACAGTTGGTTGACGCCGTCGCTGAACGTGTAGGCGGCCATCTGATAGGTCGCCTGATTGCTGGTCATCATGTTCTGGGCGGTCGAGACCAGGCTTTGCGCGGCGGCGCGCACATTGTCGATGCGCAGGGTGATGCCGTTGCTTTCCGCATAGGCGTAGCTGTCGGTCTTGCCCCAACCCGGATAATGAACGGTGTATTCACTGTCCTTGTAATCGGTCTCGTGGCAGGCGAGGGCGCAGCCGGTGTTGGTCACCATGGCGTTGATCCCGGTTGTGGTCGCGGGAATCGCCATCGACGGCGAAGAGTCCAGCAGCAGGTAGAAATTGATGTTCGGAGCGGTCGAAACATTGGCCTGGGACGCGACGGTGAAACGCGTATTGGCGAGTTTGTCGAAATAGCCGAAGGCGTTGCTGACCGAGCCGGTGTAGCTGACCGAAACCGACCGCGAAATTCCGTTCGCCGTGTTGGTGTCGGTCACGTTCACCGCGAGGTTGGCGGCGCTGTAGGTCATGCCTGGAACCTGGGCGGCTTGCGCCGCGAACATCTGCGCCGCCGCGGTTTGCGCGGTCGCGGCAGGCTGGGACATCATCGCCGGCGTCGTCGCGGCCAGCGCGGCGGCGTCGGCGATGGCGGCGAGGCGTCCGCGGGCCGTCGCGGCGCGCGCGTAATCGATGGCGACACCCGCCGCCGTCATGAGCGGTATGGCCGCGAGGGCGAAAATGATCGCGATATTGCCGCGCCGATCGGCGGAAAATTTCGCGGGCCTGGCGGCGCGCGCGGCGGGAATGAGCGGCATGGCTTCCTCAGTTCTGGTAGGAGACCGTCGCGGTGATGCGGGGGTTCATGTAGAATTGCGATTGCAACATCATGGTCCCGAACGGACCCTGTCCGAATACCGGCGTGTAGTTGTAGGCGACGTTCGAATAGATCAGCGACGTATTGGCCTGGGCGAGACCCGCCGGCAGGACGAAGGCCGCGCCCTGGGTCAAGGGCGTCCCATTGAGCGCGCTGCTCCAGGCCACCGTCGTATGGCCCGAACCATCGGTGGACAGTTCCGCGATGACGATCGACATGTTGCTTGCGCTATAGGGCGCGACGATCTGGGCGGAGGCGTTCACGATGGTCGCGAGGCTCGACGCGGAAACGTTCGACTGGCGCGCGATCAGATCGGCCAGGGTATGGGCCGTGATCGTGAGTTTTCGTTTCGCGCTCGCGGCGTCGCAAAGCAGGTATTCGCCGAACAGCAGCAGGATCGCGACGGGTGCGATCAATGCAAACTCGACCGCGGAGACGCCGTGAATGTCGCGAAGGAAGGCCGAAATCTGGCGGCGGAAGCGCATCGTCAGCTCCCGGACGAGCCGTAGGGCTCGACCTGAAAGACCGAGGTGGCCATCAAGAGATGGCGGCCATTGGGGAGATTGGCGAGGTTGAGGCCGAACGTCACGGGAAGGACGGGAAACTGATAGAACACCCGCAGCACGAGGACGCTTCCGGCCGCGCCGGTGTTGAAGCTCCAGCTGTTGGTCACCTGGCCCTGCGCATTGTAGGTCAGGGAGGGTTTGGACGTGTTGGCCGCCGAGAAGCTGCTCGGAGCCTGAAGGTCGACCATGACTCCGGAACAGGAAAACAGCGCCGGAAGATAGGAGCAGACGGTAGCAATGAATTGGCTCTGGGTGACGCTCGCCTGCTGGCTGGAGCCGGTCAACAATTGCCGCGCCGATTTTTCCACCGCGGTTTCAAGTTCGTTCTGGGCCAGAAAAACGACGCCGACCTGAATGACGGCGAACAGAATCGCGAAGAACGGCAGGGCGACGAGAGCGAATTCGGCCGCCACGGCGCCGCGCCGGTCGGCGCGATAACGCGAAAAGGCCGCGCGGACGCCTGGCTTCGTTCCGGTCTTGAATTTCATCGCTGGTCTTGGCCGCCGGGGTAGGATCGACGGCGCATCAAACCACCGAATGCCTAACGGACGATTACAACTAAAGGTTGTATATCTTTATCGCGGTTGTCTCGTAATCGTTGTTTTATCGAGAACTCATGCTGGGCGTGAAACGGGCCGGCCGAAGCGGCGACCAGGGATCGTGTTTTGTGGAATGACGAGGCGTTCCGCGAAATCAACGCCAGTTCTTTCGCATTTTTCGCGGCGAGGAAACGCCGGGACGCGCTTTTTGCTTCGCGGGCGTTTTTTGCCGCGCCCTGTCGCGGCGGAATTTTCGGAAGCGGCGGCGCGGTCAGGCCGGCGCGCCATCCGGCGTCAATGTGTCAGGCGTGGGAATCGGACGCCCCAGCGCGGAACCTGGGCGCAATAATCGAGAAATTCGGCGCCGTGATCGGCGGCGAGACGCTTCTCCTCGCGGGGGATCGCCACGCGGTCGTAATAGAGCCAGGGGCCGATCATGCTCAGGGCGGCGCCAACCACCCAGAACATCGCCGGACCACTCCCGCCGCCAAGTTTGACGGACTGGATCTCGCAATAGACCACGACCGCGAACCAAAGCGCGAATTGCGCCATAACAACAAGATAAGCGGGATTTCGATTGTAGCGATAAGGGCCGCTGACGACGAGCTTCTGCGAATGGCCGAAATCCCATGCCGTCCCGCCGCGCAGCTCCAGCCAGACCATCAAGGCGACCTTGAGGGCGTAGCAGGCGGCCAGCAGAGCCAGCGGAATGGCGAGCATCCGGAGATTCGCGACGATGACGGGAAGGTGCGTGGACAGGAAGAGGCAAATGAATACGGTCGCCGCGAATTCGGCGCGAAACGTCCCGCTGGCCCGCTCCGGGAGGGCGAACGGCTTGAGAGTCGAGCGCATGTTCATTCCCGTCGATCTTGCATCGGTCTTGGGACCCGACGAAACGTAGTCGGCGCGTTTTGCTTTTTGGTTACCCGCCTTCGATGGTCGATCCGCAACGGACGGCCGCGGTTTGTCCCAGCGACGTGGACGGAATTCGCCATTTTGGCGCCCTTTTGGTATAGTGCCGCCGACCAACGAGGCTCCCATGATCCGCGCCGCCTGCCTTTCCTCTCTGCTTTGCCTTGTGCTCGCTGCGCCGGCGCACGCCGACGGCCTGCCATACTTCGCCGGCGGCGACGCAGGCGCGACCCTCGAATCGCCTCCGGCCCTTACGCCTGCGCCGCCGCCGCCCTGGGACGCGCCGCCGCCTTCCGATCCCTGGTCCGGCTTGACCGTCGGGACCAGCCTCTTCGGCGTCGCCGCCTCCGGCCACGGCGCGCGCGGCGGTTTTGGGGGGGACGCCTTCGTCGGCTATTACAAGGAGCTGGACAACCGCATCGTCATCGGCGTGCAGGGCTCGGCCGGCTATTTGCCGGGGCTCTATCAGTGGGGGCCGCGCGGCTATGATTTCGGCCTCGCCCAGGTGAACGTCGGCTATGACATGGGCCGGGTGATGCCCTATGTCACTTTCGGCGCCGGCCTTGCCCGCCCGAGCAGCGCGCTCAACGGCGCGCCCGTCGGTCTGGCGGCGCTGAACGACATGGCGGTCGGCTCGCACCCGACCAGCAGCATCACCATGGTTGGCGCGGGGGTCAATTACGCCGTCACCGACCGGCTGACGGTCGGCGTCGAGGTCAACGCCATTCAGCAGCACGGCGGTTACGGGCCGGCGCTGGTCCCGCAGCCGGGGATGCCCTGACGGTTCGATCCGGTCGCGGCCGGATTTGTTCCGGCCTGGGGCGGATTCTGCCCCGATCGTCGCCGGCATGCGGGCAAGCGCGCGGTCGGCGCGGCGCCGGCGCTCAATTGTCGTCGAGCGAAAGGTCGACCATCAGTTCATGGGCGAGGGCTTCAAGGGACTGGCGCAAATCCTCGAGGTGAAGGTTGTCGGGCAGCGTCAGCCGCGCTCTGGCCCTGAACATGGCTTCGCCGGAGAACGACCCGCGCACGCATTCGCTTTCGAGTTCGGCGATGCTGACGTTCTGGGCGGCGAGCACATGCGATATGTCCCGGATGATGCCGGGCTTGTCGAGGCCGACCAGCTCGAGCCGCACGGTGCGGTCGGAGTCGAGCGTCGGCGCGTCGCTCTTCTCGATGACGAAGCGCAGCCCCTGAGCTTCCAGCTTGCGCAGCGACTCGACCAGCGCGTCGGCCTTTTCCGGGGCGATGGCGACCAGAAGCATGCCGGCGAACTGGCCGGAAAGGCTTGCCATGCGCGTGTCGAGCCAGTTGCCGCCGCCTGCGGTGATGGTCTCGGAAACCGCGCTCACCAGGCCCGGACGGTCGCGGCCGATGACGGTAAGGACGAGATGTGTCTGCATGGGCCGCTCCTCTCACGATTCATGCAGAATTTCTAGCACGCTTTTGCAATATTCGACTTGGGCGGATGAGGCGTTCGGCGCGGCGCCGGGAATGCGCCGCGCCGGTGGAACGCGGCGTCCAGACCGGAGGTCTGCAAAATGCCGCTTTCGAGCGCGTTGCGGGCCGCCTATAAAGCCGCATGACTGTTTCGCCGAATCCCCGCGCCCTCGACATGCCGTCGCTCGCCGAGCGCCTGCGCGGGGGCGACCGCGCCGCGCTCGCCCGCGCCATCACGCTGGTCGAAAGCCGAAAAGTCGAGCATCAGCATCAGGCGCGCGAACTGGTCCAGATTCTGCTGCCCTTCACCGGCGCGGCGATGCGCGTGGGGATCACCGGCGTGCCGGGGGTCGGCAAATCCACCACCATCGACACGCTCGGCTCCAACCTGATCGCCGCCGGCCACAAGGTGGCGGTTCTCGCGGTCGATCCCTCCTCGGCGCGCACGGGCGGCTCGATTCTCGGCGACAAGACCCGCATGGCGCGACTTTCCGCCGAGCGCGACGCCTTCATCCGCCCCTCGCCGTCCTCCGGCACGCTTGGCGGCGTAGCGGCGAAAACCCGCGAAACCATGCTTTTGTGCGAGGCGGCGGGTTTCGACGTGATCCTGGTCGAGACGGTCGGCGTCGGCCAGTCCGAGACCACGGTCGCGGAAATGACCGATTTCTTCCTGGTGCTGATGCTGCCCGGCGCCGGCGACGAACTGCAGGGCATCAAGAAGGGCGTGCTGGAGCTCGCCGACATGATCGCCGTCAACAAGTCGGAAGGCGAGGGCCGCGCCCGCGCGGTGGCGGCGGCGGGCGAATATCGCGCGGCGCTTCATATCATGCAGCAGGCTTCGCCCAACTGGTCGCCGCCAGTGATTCTGGTTTCGGGGCTCGACAATATCGGGCTCGACGACATGTGGGCCAAAGTGGTCGAGCACCGCCAGAAATTCGAGGCGACCGGCGAACTGGCGCAAAAGCGCCGCGACCAGCAGGTCAAATGGATGTGGACCATGCTGGAGGAGCTGATATTCGCGCGGCTGCGCAACGACTCTCATGTGCGGGCGCTGCTGCCCGAACTGGAGCGGCAGGTCGCCGAGGGCGCGCTGGCGCCGACGCTGGCGGTCGATAGAATAGCGGCTGTTCTGGGTTTTTGAGCCATGCGCAGGTCGCTGCTCGTCGCCGGCTTCGGCGCGCTTTCCCGGCCACAGGCGCAATCCGGCGGAATTTTGCGCGCGATGGCTGGAAAAGAAAAAGAGCGCCTTCGCCCTGGCGGGAATCGACCTTCGTGTCGCCGTCCTGCCGGTTGAATTCTCCTCCCTTTCGCCGGTCCTGTCCCAGCTCTTCGCCGGCGCCCGCCCGGATGCGGTCGTGCTGCTTGGCGTCGCGGGGCGCCGGCGGCGGCTGACCATCGAAACATTGGCGCGCAATCGTGTTTCGACCCTGCGGCCCGACGCCGCGCGCCAGCAGGCTTTTTCACGCTTCATCGTTCACGGCGGGCCGGAGTCCTTTCGCGCCGGCTGTTCGCCCCCGCGACTTGCGGCGATCGCGCGCCGCGCCGGCCTGCCGGCCTCGCTGTCCCGCGACGCCGGCGATTTTTTGTGCAACGAGAGCTTTTATCTGTCGTTGCTGATGGGCCGCCGCGCCTGTTTCCTGCACCTGCCGGACTGGCGCGGCGCCCGTCTGGAGCGCGCCGCCCACGTCATTGCGCGCATCGCCGGAAGTTTCGCGACCGGATAGATTCTTTCGCGCGAAAAAATCACATCTGCCTTGCGACGATCGCGTCGATATCCGCGCCGTCCGGCAAGACGCCATACGACCCCGTCCATTCGTTTTTCAGGCGCGCGCCGCAAAAGGCTTCGGCGATCGCCGTGGGCGCGTGGCGAACCAGCAAGGCGCCTTGCAGCACCAGAGCCATGCGCTCTGCGAGGCGGCGGGCGTGGGTTTCGGGGGGCGGCGAACCTTCCAGTTCGCCGAGCAATCGTCCGATCGCGGCGTCGAGGCGGGCGTCGCCGCCGCGCGCTTTTTCCAGTTCGGCCTTCAGGGCGTCGAGCGCAAGGGGCTCACGATGCAGGGTGCGGAGAATGTCGAGCGCGATGACATTGCCGGAGCCCTCCCAGATCGCATTCACCGGAGATTCGCGGAACAGGCGGGGCAGGGGCGTGTCTTCGCAATAGCCGACGCCGCCATGGCATTCCATGCATTCGTAGATGAAATTCGCATTGCGTTTGGTCAGCCAATATTTGCCGACCGCGACCGACAGGCGGGCGAACGCCTTTTCGCTCTCGTCGTCGCCGTCGAAACTGCGCGCCACGCGGGCGGCGAGCGCGACCGCGGCTTCATAGTCGAGCGCAAGATCGGCGACTACGGCGCGCATCAGCGGCTGGTCGATCAGCCTGCGCTGAAAGGCGCGGCGGCCCGCGACATGATGGACGGCCTGGGCCAGCGCCATCCGCATCTGGCCGAGCGTGCTGGCCATGGCGCCAAGCCGGGTGTGATGCACCATGGCGATGATGACATGGACGCCGCGCCCTTCCTCGCCGAGGCGGAAGGCGAGGGCGTCGTGATATTCGATCTCGCCCGAGGCGTTGGAGCGGTTGCCGAGCTTGTCCTTGAGGCGCATCAGCTGGATTCCGTTGCGCGCGCCCTCGGGCGTGATGCGCGGGACCAGAAAGCAGGTCAGGCCGCCGGGCGCCTGCGCCAGGGTCAGGAAACCGTCGCTCATCGGCGCCGAGCAGAAGAATTTGTGGCCGACGAGGCGGTAGAGCCCGCTTTCTCCCTCCACGGGGATAGCGCGCGTGGCGTTCGAGCGCACGTCGCTGCCGCCCTGTTTCTCGGTCATGGCCATGCCGAGCGTGACGCCCTTCTTTTCGGCGATGGGTTTCAGCGCGGGATCGTATTTGCCGCCGAGAATCTTCTCCAGCCACGGCCCGCCGACGTCGGGAAAGGCTTGCAGCGCCGCGACCGAGGCGTAGGTCATGTTGATCGGGCACATGGTCCCGGCTTCCGCCTGGGTGAACAGAGCGAGCAGCGCCATATGGCCGAGATGGCGGCCCCGCTCCTTCGTGGTCCAGGCGAGGTCGTGGATGTTGTGATCCATGGCCAGGGCCATGAGACGGTGATAGGCCGGGTGGAAGCGCGCCTCGTCGAGGCGCCGGCCATAGCGGTCGAACGCAAGGAGTTCGGGGGAATAGCGGTTCGCCAGTTCGCCCCATTCGAGAACTTCTTCCGAGCCGACGATTTCGCCGAGCGCCGCCATCCGCCGGTCGAGCCAGGGTCCGGCCTCGCGCAGAACCGCTTCGCGCAGAGCCGTGTCGGTCAGATAGAGGTTGACGCCGGTAAATTCGGCGGGCTGGTTGGTCACTTCATGGGTTTCGAGAAAGGTGGACGGCGCAAAGCGGGACATCGGCTCTCTCCCTGCCGGCTCGCTGCCTTCAGCGATTGGCTTGAGTTTACGCCTAATCTCCCGCGGACGGTAAAGGGATTAAGGCGCGGAGGCGCCTGCGCCTTGCGGCCTGATTGCCCGGCCGCCTCCCTTCGCCTAGAACAGGGCGATGAGCCAGTTTTCCAGTCCTCCCGACCGCCTTGTCCTCGCTCTGGCGCAGATCAATTGCGTGGTCGGGGCGATCGACGCCAATCTCGAAAAAGCGCGGGCCGCGCGCGAAAAAGCGAACAAACTCGGCGCCGATCTGGTGATGTTTTCCGAACTGTTCCTCGCCGGCTATCCGCCGGAGGATCTGGTGCTCAAACCCGCCTTTCAGGATTCCTGCCGCGCCGCGCTGGAAGATTTGGCGCGCGAGACTTCCGATGGTGGGCCTGCCGTGCTGATGGGCCTGCCCTGGATGCAGGACGGGCATTGCCACAACGCCTACGCGCTGCTCGACGGCGGGCGCGTCGCCGCCGTGCGTTTCAAGGTCGATCTGCCCAATTATGGCGTGTTCGACGAAAAGCGCGTTTTTGCGCCCGGCCCGGCGCCGGGGCCGGTGGTCTTTCGCGGGATAAAACTCGGCCTGCCGATCTGCGAGGACATCTGGGGGCCGGACATTGTCGCCTCCCTGAGCACGACCGGAGCGGAAATCCTCCTGTCGCCCAATGGCTCGCCCTATTGGCGCGGCAAGGACGCCGAACGGCTTGCGGTGGCCACCGCGCGAGTGGTCGAGAGCGGCCTGCCTCTGGTCTATCTCAACCAGATCGGCGGTCAGGACGAGTTGGTGTTCGACGGCGCGAGTTTCATCGTCAACGCCAATGGCGAAGTCGCCGGCCGGCTCCCGGCTTTCGAGGAAACCGTCGCCAGAATCGTCTTCCGCCGCGAGAGCGCGGGCTGGGTCTGCGAAGAGGCGCCGGACGCCCCCATGCCCGACGGCGACAGGGCCGATTACGCCGCCTGCGTTCTGGGCCTGCGGGATTACGTCCAGAAAAACAATTTTCCCGGCGTGGTTCTCGGCATGTCGGGCGGCGTCGATTCGGCGCTCTGCGCGGCGATGGCGGCCGACGCCTTGGGAAGCAACCAAGTCCATGCGATCATGCTGCCGTTCCGCTTCACCTCCGCGGAATCGTTGAAGGACGCGGCGGACTGCGCTTCAGCCCTGGGCGTGCGCTATGACATTCTGCCCATCGCCCAGGCCGTGGAGGGCGTCGAGGCGGCGCTGGCGCCGCTTTTCGCGGGGACGCCGCGCGGCGTGACCGAGGAAAACATCCAGGCCCGCGCGCGCGGGCTGATCCTCATGTCGGTCTCCAACAAATTCGGGGCGATGCTGGTGACCACCGGCAACAAGTCGGAAATGTCGGTCGGCTACGCCACGCTCTATGGCGACATGAACGGCGGCTTCAACCCGATCAAGGACCTTTACAAGACACAGGTATTCCGCCTCTGCGACCTGCGCAACGGCTGGAAGCCGGGCGGCGCGCTCGGTCCCGACGGACAGGTGATCCCGCAGCATATCATCGACAAGCCGCCGACCGCCGAATTGCGCGAGAACCAGAAGGATCAGGATTCGCTGCCGCCCTATGACGCGCTTGACGACATGCTGGAATGTCTGGTCGAAAAGGATATGCCCCTCGCCGAAATTTTCGCGCGGGGGCACGATCTCGAGACGGTGAAAAAGGTCGAGCGCATGCTTTACCTCGCCGAATACAAGCGCCGGCAATCGGCGCCGGGCGTGAAGGTGACACGGAAAAATTTCGGCCGCGACCGGCGCTATCCCATCGTCAACCGCTTCCGGGATTCCGGCGCTCCGCCCTTCATTCCCGACCCGAAGATCGCGCCGCAAAGCCCGGTGGACTCCGGCGCGCCGTTCGAGGACTGACCCTGAGAAATAGCCGTCGGGCTTGCCGGGCTTGAAAGGCTCGTCGCCCCGGCGCGACGCCGCAAAGGCGCGCAAGAATGGCGGGGCGCGAAAACCGTCCGGCGAAACAGACCAATATGGACGAAGCTTTCGCCGCTTCAGGCCGCGCCGTCAATCGTCTTGTCGGCGACGTCGCGCACGGTCATGGAATTGCCCATCCATTCGAAATCGTCGCCCAGCCAGCCGTCGAGCCAGACGACCGGGAAGAGCAGGTCGCGCAGGAGGAAAACAAGCGGCGAAAACCAGGCGCTTGGCCAGCCGAGACGCCAGTTGACCAAGGTCTCCGGCAGGATCCAGGCGGCGGCGACCACCGCGGCGCCCGCCCAGGGCGAGAAACCGAATTCGCTCGCGGCATAGGCGCCGGCGAGAATGGACGGCAGGGAGGTGGAAAGGACCTCCGACGCGTAAAGATGGGCGAAACTCGCCCGGCGCAGCCGCGCCCAGCGGGTCTGGCGCCGATAGACGGCGCGAAGATCGCGCCTGCCGAGCGTCTGGTCGAAGGGCCGGTCCACCAGCGCGACCTTCATTCCGGCGGAACGGACGAGCTTGGTCGAGGCGGCGTCCTCGGCGATCTCCGAGGCAAGCGCCACCATGCCGCCGGCCCTGTCGACGATCTCGCGGCGCCACATCATGCTCTTGCCCTGGGCGTAGCCCATGCCGAGCGCGTCGGCGGCGAATTGCCAGCGCGCCTGATAGGAGTTGAGGATGGCGCATTCGAGCCACGCGCCGACGCCCTCGGGCCAGACGCCGAGCGGCGGCGAACAGACGAGGCCGACATCGGGCCGGAACCGGACCAGCATTTGCTGGAGGTAATCCTTTGGCGCCAGCACGTTGGAATCCGCCAGCACGACCCACTGATGCCTCGCCGCCTGCCAGCCCTTGACGCAATTGTTGAGCTTGGGATTGGGGCTGATCCGATCGTCGCCGATCAGCAGCTTGCCGCGCCCCTCGGGTTGTTCGGCCAGCAGTTTCTCGGCCAGCGGGATGATCGGGTCGGTTTTCTTCTGGACGCAGAACAGGACTTCGTAATCGGGATAGTCGAGTTCGAAGGTCGAACGCAAAGTCTGTTCGGAAAAATTCTCCAGCCCGCACAACGGACGCACGATGCTGACCGGAGGCGTGGAATTGTCGAGGCCCGTGGCCTTCATGCGGTCGGCGATCGGCTCGGGGCGCACGCGGCAGCGCCAGGCGGTCAAGGCGAGCGAGAACAGGTTGAGGAAGGTCACGGCCAAGCAGAACGCCGCGGCGATATATCCCGTCATCCGGTCCGTCTTTCCTTGTCGATCCGCGCCTTGTCCGCGCTGCTGTCGCTTCCAAAAAAGGCCGCAATGTGACGCGCCCCTTTCCGCCGGAGCCGGCGCCTGCGCGCTTATGCGGATTTTTTATCACTATTCCATGACATGTCGCGCCGCGCATTTCCAAAAACGTCGCCGAGGCGCTAAAACGCCTCCATGACTCATCCGGCTCAACATTCTCCCGCGGCAGACGCGCCGGTGGCGCGTTTCGCGCCGTCGCCGACCGGCCGCATCCATATTGGCAATGCGCGCACCGCACTGGTGAACTATTTTTTCGTCAAGAAACACGGCGGCAGGTTCATCCTGCGTTTCGACGACACCGATTCGGAGCGCTCTACCGAGGAATATGCGCTGGGCATCGAGGTGGACCTCGCCTGGCTGGGCGTGACGCCGGACGTCAAATTCCGCCAGTCGGACCGTTTTTCGCTGTACGACGCCGCCGCGCGCCGCCTGCGCGAGGCGGGGCGGCTCTATCCGTGCTACGAGACGCCAGAGGAACTGGAGCGCAAGCGCCGTCTCCAGATCGCGCGCGGGGCGCCGCCGGTCTATGACCGCGCCGCGCTGAGCCTGACCGACGCCGAGCGCGCCGCGCTTGCGGCCGCCGGCCGCAAGCCGCACTGGCGCTTCAAGCTGGAGCCGGAAGTCGTGCGCTGGGACGATCTCGTTCGCGGCGACAGCCATATCGACTGCGCGTCGCTCTCCGATCCGGTCCTGGTGCGCGAGGACGGCTCTTATCTCTATACCTTGCCTTCGGTCGTGGACGACATCGAGTCGGGCGTCACCCATATCATCCGCGGCGAGGACCATGTCACCAATACGGCGGTGCAGGTCCAGCTCTTCCGGGCGCTGGGGGCGGAAAAGGCGCCGCATTTCGCCCATCACAACCTGCTGATCGGCGCCGACGGCCAGGGCCTGTCGAAACGCACCGGCGCGCTGTCGATCGCGTCCCTGCGCGAGGCCGGGGTGGAATCGCTCGCCGTCGCGGCCATGGCGGCGCTCACCGGATCGTCAATCGCGGTGCAGCCGGTCCGCAGCCTGCCCGAACTCGCCGGCCTGTTCGATCTCTCGGCCATGTCGCGCGCCAGCGCCCGTTTCGACGAAGCGGAGCTGAAGGCGCTGTCGCAGCGCGTGCTGCATGGATTGTCTTACGAATCGGTGCGCGACCGGCTGGCGGCCCATGACATCGTCGGCTTCAAGGCCGAACCCCTTTGGCTTGCCGCGCGGGGCAATCTCACCCGTTTTTCCGATATTGCCGAGTGGTGGGGCGTGGTCGAGAGCGAGATTACCGTCACCGCCCTGCCGGAAGATCTTCACGACGCCGCGCTCAAAACGCTGCCGCCCGAACCCTGGGAGGAGACCACCTGGGCCGCCTGGACCTCGGCGATCAAGGAAGCGACGGGGCTCAAGGGCAAGGCCTTGTTCCATCCCCTGCGGCTCGCCCTGACCGGCCGCGAGTTCGGGGCCGGAGCTTGCAAAGCTCCTGCCGCTGATCGGCCGCGCCAGGGCGCTGGCGCGGATGGCGGGCTGAGCGGTGGCGATATTTGTTTGCGGGGCGTCTCGGTGACGCGGAATCCGGTCGTAGCCGGAAGGGCCGATCCACGAGGGACTGCGGTCATGGGCCCAACGGCAAGAATGCGCCAGTTACGGAAATTCGCGGCAGGTCAGTCCGGATTCCGGAATCGGCTCGAAGCTGGCGCGTCTGATCGGGTCGGCGACCGTCTCATCATGAACCATTAGCCGCCACCGCGTTTGCACGCGTGGATCCCGGGCGAAAATCGCGAGACGGAGACGTTTGACGACGGCTCAAGACTTGCCCGGCGCCCAGACTGAAGGCACTATCCAGACAAAAGGCAATCAAATCGCTAATAGGCGGGGCGTGACCGTGCTGTCGGACACCATCGAACAGCGGCAAGCCGAAGAGAAAACGCTGCGGTCCAACCGGATTCTCAGGACGATGGTCGAAGGCGCCCATGCTTTGGTTCGCGCCACGACCGAGGACGAGCTGTTTCAGAATATGTGCCGCGTCATCGTCGAGACCGGCGGCTACCGTATGGCCTGGGTCGGCCAGGTCGAACATGATGAGGAAAAGTCCATCCGGCCCCTGGCCCATGCCGGGCACGAAGCGGGCTATCTCGCTCTGGCCAAAATCAGCTGGGGGGACAGCCCCCATGGCCGCGGCCCCTCGGGCCTGTCGGTGCGCACCGGCGCGACCCAGTTCAACAACGACATCACCGTCAACCCCGCCATGGGTCCCTGGAAGGAGCTGGCCTTAGAGAGGCGATATCTGTCCAGCATTTCGCTGCCGCTGCGGAACAAAGCGTGCGTGTTCGGCGCCTTGACCATCTATGCCGGCGAACCCAACGCATTCGGTCCAGAGGAAGTCGCTCTGTTCGAAGAACTGGCCGAGGATGTTTCCTACGGCGCCACCGCGCTGCATACGCGCCGCGCCCATGACGAGATGGAGGAGACGCTCCGCCTTGTCGAGCAACGCAGGCAAGCGGAAGAGTCGCTGCGGAAAAGCGAGGAACGCTACCGCCTGCTGGTCGAGCAGGCCGAGGACGGCATCTTCCTCAGCGATGCGGCAGGCCGCTACGTCGATGTCAACACGGCCGGTCACAAGATGCTCGGCTATACGCGGGATGAAATTCTGTCCCTCACCATCGCCGATGTGATCGCCCCGGAGGAGGTGAGCCGGATTGCGCCCGAGGTCGGCAGGTTCGCAGACGGCCAGGTGGCGCGCTCCGAGTGGCGCTTCCGCCGCAAGGACGGTTCGGAGATCGTCGGCGAGGTCGTCGGCCGCCAGCTCCCAGATGGCCATTTGCTTGCCATCCTCCGCGACGTGACCGAGCGCAAAAAGGTGGAGGAAGCTTTAATCGCAAGCGAGGAGCGGTTGCAGCTGGCCCTCGGCGCCGGGCACATGGGGATTTGGGAATGGGATTTGGCGACCGGCGCTTGCGTCTGGAATGAGGAAACTTACCGAGCGCTGGGCTACGAACCGGGTTCGGTCACGCCGAGCTTTGAAGCATGGGCCCAACGCCTGCTGCCTGAAGACCTTGCGCAGACTGAAGCGCGCTTGAGGGAAATGGTCGAGCGCGGCGGGCAGTTTTCCGCCGAATATCGTGTGCTGGGTGAAAAGGGGGAAGTGCGCTGGCTGGAGGGGCGCGGACAGCGGGTGGTCGACAAGGAGGGGCGCGCCTCACGTGCGATTGGCGTAATTGTCGATATCACCGCGCGCAAGCAGGCCGACGAGGCTCTGCGGCAAGCAAAGGCTGAAGACGAATTCCGCCTGCTGGCCGAGGCCATGCCCCAGATCGTCTGGGCGACGCGAGCGGATGGCTGGAACATTTTTTTCAATCGGCAATGGGTTGAGTACACAGGGCTCACGTTGGAGGAAAGTTACGGTCACGGTTGGAACAAGCCCTTTCATCCCGACGACCAACAACGGGCGTGGGACGCCTGGCAAAACGCCGTCAAAAATAGCGGAACCTATTCGCTTGAATGCAGGTTGCGCCGGGCGGATGGAGAATACCGCTGGTGGTTGGTCCGCGGCGTGCCGCTGGTCGATGAAAACGGAAAGATCGTGAAATGGTTTGGCACCTGCACCGACATTCACGAGCTTATTCGGCGCAAGCAGGTCGAGAGTGATTTGAGAGCCGCCAAGGCGGAAGCCGATCGCAGCTCCCTTGCCAAATCCAAATTCCTCGCCGCGGCCAGCCACGATCTGCGCCAGCCGGCGCAATCGCTCAGCCTGCTTCTCAGCGTCATCAGGAGTGAACTCCCTGACACGCCCATCGCGGCCGAGGCGATGAGCCTTGCCCAGGATTCGCTGAGCAGCCTCAACGGCATGCTGGCCGGAATTCTCGACCTTTCCCGTCTCGACGCCGGCGTCGTCGCGCCGAATATGTCGAGCTTGGACCTCGGTGAATTCGTCTATCGACTGGCGTCCGAATATCGACCGCGAGCGGTCGCGAGCGGCCTCGTCTTGCGCGTTGCGCCACGCGACTTGCATGCGAGCACCGATACCGCGCTGCTGGAGCGGATCTTGCGCAATCTGATCGAAAATGCGCTCCGTTACACGGAAAAGGGCGGCATCCTCATCGGCTTGCGTCAACGCGGCGACCGGATCAGGCTCGACGTCATCGACACCGGCATGGGCATTCCCGCCGAACAACAGACTGAAATCTTCGAGGAATTCCGGCAACTCCACAATCCAGCGCGCGACAGCAGCAAGGGTCTGGGCCTCGGCCTGGCCATCGTCGCCCGTCTTGCCCGTCTTCTGGGCGCCGAAGTGCAGGTCAGTTCGAGGCTCGGCCGCGGCACGCGCTTTTCATTGCTGCTCCCGCGGGATCGAAGCGCGCCGGTCGTCCTGCCGGTCAAGCCGACGCTCGCCGATCCCGGCGGCCGCGTTCTTCTCATCGAAGACAACGCCAATGAGCGCGCGGCCTATGAATTAATGCTATCTCTATGGGGCTATGAAACGCTCAGCGCAGCCAGCGGCGAGGAAGCGCTCGACCGCGGCGGGCAGGAGAATTGGCGAGTTGACGCCGTCATTGCCGACCATCGGCTTGGCGCCGGCCTGACCGGCGCGGGCGCCGCGGCGGAAATCGCACGCCGGGCCGGACGCTCCGTTCCAACCATGCTTGTTACCGGCGACACCGCCCCGGAACGGCTCGCAGAGGCCTCCAACAGCGGCTTCGTCTTACTGCACAAACCCGTCGAGGCCGATGATCTGCGCCAAAAACTGGCGAATTTGTTGCGGGAGGGAAATCGCAAGTCTTCATGATCCCACGGGTTCTCACCGGTGGGATTTGGCATGAGCCGCATGGTGAAGCGGCATTGGACATGTCGACGGAAATCCGCGGGAACCTGCTCGTCGCAACCGGGCCGTTCCCGCGCCGTCTCTGCTGCGCCCGGCTGCTCCGGCGGCGGATCTTCCCGACTACGGGAAACCCCTTAAGGGCGATTGCGAATTTACCCGACACGAGCATTGCTGGTACTGAATTTCCGACGCCTCCAGTCGCCGGACGCGGTCCTCTGGACGAAGCGTCGATTTTCGGAGGAATAGATGGTCCTGAGCGCCGGCCTTCAATTAATGTTCAAAAACCAGTTTGACCGGTCCGTGGCGCTGGCGGCCAAGCTTGCCGGGAACACGGGCAAGATCGTCAATGAAGTCAGTCATATTGCCGTAACCTCTTGGCAGGCCCAGGCCGCCATGGTGAGCAAGATCGCAGGCGCCAGGAACGCCAGCGAATTGATTCAAATTCAGACCGAACATGCTGAAGCCGCCTATGAGGCGGCGCTCGCCCGGTCGAGAAAGATCGGCGAACTGCTTACCGATCTTTCCCGCGACGCGGTCAAGTCGATGGTCGCCGACGCGGAACAGACGAAGGCTCCGGTGAAACCGCTCTCCGTCGCCAAAAGGCTCCAGGCGGCAGAATAAATCGCGCCCCTTTTTGGGGCCACCCGACCAATCGACGCAGAGCAGACGACCTGCGTCGCTTCCGAGGCCGCCAACATATTACGGCTTACTGTACGAGCTCTATGCAAGTCCTGGAATGTTCAGGTTGAGAGTGGGGGAGTCGCGTGGAGAATTACGTTTTAAAATTGCTCAAAGGGGACGGAGCCACTGTGGACGTTCGTTCATCGGCTTTTTCTGATCTGCGCGCCGTGTGGTCGGAAGTGGCCAGTCTCGCCCACCGAACCGACATGACCAACGGGCGCATCGTCGTTAGCAATGCTTCGGGCGAGGTGCTCATTTTTGTCGGCGCGGCGACCGCTCGCACATACCCCACGACGAAACGAGCAGCGAAAATCAACGCCGCGACCGATGATTCCATGACCGACGCGCCATCGAATCCCCGGAAGGCGGCGTTTGCCGGCAGCGCTTGAGCCTCAGCGCCGAACGGCTCGAACGTTCAAGTGTCGCCATGCGGCGTGATGGACCGGGACCTGCCCGGCATAAACAGCGAAACAATCTCGGATCAAAGGCGATCCTTGACGGCGAGCGACATGCGCACCAGTTCGGGCAGACTGCCGGCCTGGGTTTTCGTCATGAGATTGGCGCGATAAATCTCGACCGTCCGGTAGCTGATGCCCAGTTCGCTGGCGATGCCCTTATTCGACTTTCCTTCGACCAACCGTTCCAGGACATCACGTTCGCGGGTGGTCAAAGTCGCAAATCGCGACCGAATTTCTCGCGTGACCGGATCCTGTTCCGGTTCGAGGATTTTGGCGTCCAAAGCCTTGCGAACGGACGCGATCAACGACGCCTCGCTGATCGGCTTCTCCATGAAATCGACAGCGCCCTTTTTCATCGCATCCACGGCAAGCGGGACATCGGCATGGCCGGTGATGACGATGACCGGAAGATTCAGTCCTCGCGCCGCAATTTCCGTCAGGAGCTCGACCCCGCTCATTTCCGGCAATCGGACATCGGTGACGACGCATCCGCTTTCGTGAGGCCCGATCGCGTTGAGGAAGTCTCGCGCCGAGAAATAGGTCCTCGCTTCAATTCCAGCTGTCGCTAAAAGTAGCCGGATAGACTTGCGGACAACGGGATCGTCGTCGATAACATGAACCATCTGAGACATGAGCTTTGCTTTAACCCGAATAATTCTCGGCAGGTTCGCCGATGTGTCTTAAGTGTTTGAAGCGGAATGCTATTTAGTTATCGATTCCAACTCGCGCCGTTTCGGTGAGGCCACATCCGCCATGAGCGATCCTATGCCGTCGCCGCCCAACTTGTCACCAGTCTCCGGCAAACCGGCGCCAAGGAGGGCGTCAAAGCTTGTCGGAGGCTGGCGTCAAGTTGACCCTGGCGTCGCCCGTGTGTGGCTCGGCTCTTTGTGCGCCTTGATCGTTTAGCGCCCGGTCACCTTCTCCAGGAGCTTCGGGAAGGCGGTCCCCCGCACCCTCAGCTGAGGCGACCCCGGGGTAATGTCCGTGCTTTGGCGCCAAGCCGCCCTTGCCGACAGCGCCCGGGATGGTCCGCTATTCGCCTGTTGGAGCCGGTGACGATAGGCAGCGCGACTGACCCGCCTTGGGTCATGAGCACGCGCTCGCCTGGCTTCTGGAGCGACCACTGCTGGCGATGCTGCGGCCAGTGGGAAGAGAACGCGAAAGGCGCCGGCGGGTCGAAAGGTGAAGGCCGCGCGAACGGCCTTTACGCCACGCGGCGCTCGACCTGCTCGGCGCTCGCGCGCCTGAACCGCCCCGCCTCAATTGGTCGGCACGATCCGCACCTGACGCGGCGTCCCGTCGGGGCCTTTGGTTTCGATCTTGCGGTCGCCGGCGGCCTTGGGCGCCGGGGCCGGCGCGGCGGGTTGCGAAGCGCGCAGGTCGGGAGCCTTGCCTGTTCTCGCCTGCTGGGCCATGGCCTGCGATTGCGCCTCGGTGACGACGGTGTCGCCGGCCCGCGCGCCGCCCATTTCGTCCAACAGCTTTTCGGCGGGGGCCAGCGCCTCGACCCAGCTCTGGTTCGGCGGCTTGCAGCTACAGCTCGGGTTGAAGGTTTTCTGGAATTCCAAGGCGTTGGGCAGGTCGCGGTAAGGCGTTCCGTCGGCGCCCAAAGCGGTGTCGATGGGGCTCGACGGATTGCGGGTGTAAAGCTTCACTTCGGCGTTGGGGCACTGGGCCTGGCAGAGGTTTTCCAGTTCGGCCTGCGGGGCGCTGTGGGCGGAAAAACTCAGCGGGAAAAAGCCGCCGTCGCAGGTGCGCACGCAAATCGCCTGCGAGCCGCCATAGGCGCCCGGCTCGCCCGGCAGCGGCTGGACCGCGGCGTCGGGCGGCGGCTGGTCGGACGGCTGACCATTGCCGAAAGCGCCGAAAATGGTCTCCAGAAGATTCTTCTGGCGCGGCGCGGCGCCGCACGTTTGGTCATAGCGCGCCCGCAGCGCGCGGCGTTGCGGGCTGTCGCCCGAGGCGCGGGCGGCGAGGGAGTCGTAGCGGGATTTGAGAGCGGCGATCCGGCTTTTCAGGCCGGCGCATTCCGCCGGCGGCGGATTGCCGAAGAACAGGAACTGCTGGTTGTCGCAGCCCACGCCATGGGCCTGGGCGGTCGCCCGGTCAAGCTCGGCGCGCGCCTGACGGGCGCCCGCCGCGGCGGAAGGATCGGCATTCTCCGGTTGCGCCAGGGCGGCGCGCAACTGGTCGCATTCGGCGTTCTGCGCGCGGGCGCCCGGCATGGACGCCAGCAAGGCCAGGGCGAAAAGACACGCCGCGGGCGCATGTCGCCGCCACGCCGAACCCATATGAGTCTCCATCGTCAAATCGGGCGCCGCTCTCGCTTTGCCGGTCACTCCGCCGCATTGGCCTCGGCAAGCGCCGCGCGGTCCTTTTTCAGCTTTTCCGCGATCAGGAAGGCGACTTCGATCGCCTGTTCGGCGTTCAGGCGCGGATCGCAATAGGTCATGTAGCGCGAGCGCAGGTCGGCTTCCGAAAGCGCGCGGGCGCCGCCGGTGCATTCGGTGACGTTCGATCCGGTCATTTCGAGATGGACGCCGCCGGCATAGGTGCCTTCGGCGCGGTGAACGTCGAAGAAGGAGCGGATTTCCTGCATCACCCGGTCGAAGGGACGGGTCTTGTAGGCGCCGGCCTTGACCGTGTTGCCATGCATCGGGTCGCAGGACCACACCACATTGCGGCCCTCGCGGGTCACGGCGCGGATCAGTTGCGGCAGGTGGTCGCCGACCTTTTCCGCGCCGAAACGGCCGATCAGGGTCAGGCGGCCCGGCTCGTTGGCCGGGTTGAGAATGTCGATCAGCCGCAGCAGCCCGTCCGGGGTGGTGGTCGGGCCGCATTTGAGGCCGATCGGGATTTTTGATGCCGCGCAAGAACTCGACATGGGCGTGGTCGGGCTGGCGGGTGCGGTCGCCGACCCACAGGAAATGGCCGGAGGTGGCGTAATGGTCGCCGCTGGTCGAATCCACCCGGGTCAGGGCCTGCTCATAGCCGAGCAGAAGCGCCTCGTGCGAGGTGTAGATCTCGGTCTGGCGCAGCTCGTGATGATGCTCCGGGTCGAACCCGATGGCGCGCATGAAACCGAGGGTCTCGGTGATCTGGTTGGCCAGCTTCTCGTAGCGGTCGGATTGCGGGCTGTCCTTGACGAAGCCGAGCATCCAGCGGTGGGCGTTCTCCAGATTGGCGTAGCCGCCGCCGGCGAAGGCGCGCAGCAGGTTCAGCGTCGCCGCCGACTGGCGGTAGGACATGAGCTGGCGGCGCGGGTCGGGCTCGCGCGAGTCCGCGTCGAAGGCGATGTCGTTGATGATGTCGCCGCGATAGGCGGGCAGCTCCACCCCGTCGATGGTTTCGGTCGGCGCCGAGCGCGGCTTGGCGAACTGGCCGGCGATGCGGCCGACCTTGACCACCGGCATGGCCGCGCCAAAGGTCATCACCACCGCCATCTGGAGGAAGACGCGGAAGAAATCGCGGATATTGTCGGCGGAATGTTCGGCGAAGCTTTCGGCGCAGTCGCCGCCCTGCAGCAGAAACGCCTCGCCGGCGCTCACCTGCGCCAGCAGCTTCTTCAGCTTGCGCGCCTCGCCGGCGAAGACCAACGGCGGAAAGGTGGAAATCTGCTTCTCGACATCGGCAAGCGCCGCCTCGTCCGCATAAGTCGGGACTTGGACGATCGGCTTGGACCTCCAGCTGTCGGGCGACCAACGTTCCATAACGCGCAAAACTCCAACTGCGGCCTGCGCCGCATGACAGATATGGGAAAGGCGGGTCTATACACCAGTGCGCCGCCCGCGCCAAACCATCCTTCGGCCAATCTGGCGCCCGAAAGGGGCGCCTTTGCGGCGGGTGGCCGATTATGGCTGGCGCCGCGTCACGGTTTTGGTTTTTGGTCCGAAGCGGCCGGCGTCGCCGGCGAGGGGCTTTCCGCCTTGCGCCGCTGCATTTCCGCGCGGGTCAAATCGTAGGCGATGAAATATTTGTAGATATTGTCGACATATTCCACGGTCTCGCGGCCGACGATCTTGGCGGCCGCCTGCTCGACATTGCCGGTCCAGACGTTGGAATCGAGTCCCATTTCGGCGGCGGTGCGCCGGAACTTGCGCAGATTGCCCGGGCCGGCGTTGTAGGCGGCGAAGGTGAACAGCGTGCGGTTGAGATCGTCGGGGCCGGGTTCGCTCACATAGCGATCCATCAGATAGCGCATGTAAAGCGCGCCGGCCTTGATATTGGCGTCGGCGCTTGCGGCGATATTCGGCACGTTGATCGGCGGCGCGGCGGCGGTGCGCGGCAGCAACTGCATGACGCCGACGGCGCCGCGCGGACTGCGCCGCGACTGGGTGAGCTGCGATTCCTGATAGCCCTGAGCGACAAGCAGCAGCCAGTCGAATCTTTCCTCTGCCGCATGGGCGCGGAAGGAATTGCCGAACTCCGTGAATTTGGCCAATTCCGCCGGGGAGGTCGCGGGCTTCGGCGAATGGGTCCCGCCAAAATAGCGGCGAAACACCACGGCGCTGAATTCCTTGCCGAGGCCATGCTTGTCGAGAAAGGCGTCGAGCTCCTTTTTCAGCAAGGGCGAATTCTTGCGCAGCGCCCAGGCGATGTCGCCTTCGTCGTTGAGGACGAGATCGGGCCGGGCCTTGAGCGCCGGATAGACGTCCGTCCACAGATCGGCCTCGTAATCGTCGATCACCGCCATGGGCAGCAGGCCCGAGGCGACCATTTCCAGAATGCGCTCGTCCTCGACGTCGTCGGGCAAAGGTTCGATGTCGATCGGCGGCTTGCCCCCCGCTGCCAGCTTTTCCGACAATTGTTTGAGATGCGCCGCATAGCTGCTCGACGGGCGCGCCGGAACTTCCTGGCCCGCGAGGTCGTCGAGGCTGGAGAGTTCAGGCGTCGCCGGACCGGCGACGACGATTTCTTTGACGCCGCGCCGCACCGGCTGGGTGAAATCGAACCTTTCGGCGCGTTCCGGCGTGATGGTGAGATTGGCGGCCAGAATGTCGCCGCAACCGTCCTTGAGCGCCTTCTCCAAGCGCCCGCGCGGCAGGGGCTCGATCACCACATGAATCCGAAAATGCGATTTCACGTTCCCTTTGATTTGGCGCTTGTTGAGCCAGTCCTCGAGCGCGCGGCCGAATTCGACGGCGACGCCATGCGGACGGCCGCGATCCAGAAAAAACTCGGTGTCGCTGAACGGAGTCAGCATGCGGACGGTCCGCCGCTTGCGCAGGACGTCGAAATCTCCCGTCCGGCATTTGAGCTGCGGCAGCGATTGTCGATTGGCGCCTTTCGCCGCGGCGGGCGCGGCCAACACCACCAGCGCCGCGAGCGCGCCGCCGAACATGCGCCGGATGGCCATCAGGCGCGACGATTCGCCGCCCATCATCGCCGCCTTCCTCTCAGGCTATTCCGCCCCCCAATATGGGGTGGCGACGCCTTCGCCGCAATCGGCTTCGACCAGCCGGCGACGGACTTCCAGCAATTGTTCGAGCAAGGCCGGTTCGGCTCGGGCATAGGCGTCTGGCGTCGGGCACACGACGAACGACGACGCCCAACAGTTCGGTGATGGCGTTGCCGATCGAATTCTGGCTGATGGTGACGATCAGTTTACCGGCGTCGTTGCGATAAATGAGCTGCTTGAACGCCGGCTGCCAGCGAATGGCGTTGGCGTATTTGGCGTCGACGATGCAATGGTCGCGCACTTTTTTTGCGGCCTTGAGGAAGTCGTTGTTGTGCAGCAGCTTGTTTTCCACGAGGTCGGGGAAATGGATGCGCTCGGGCAGCGGCGCGTTGCGGATCGAGACCTGGCCGAAAAAGGCGCGATAAAAATCGATGAAGCCCTTTAGAATGGCGTCATATTCCCGCCAGAAGCGATGGTCGGAAAGGGAAGCGACGCCGCCCGTCGACTTCCCAGCTCGGCAGGCCCTGCGGGTAGCCGGTCAGGGCGATCCGGCATGAGCCCGGCTCGCAGGGCCGCAGGATTTTCAGGTCGAGCCCGTCGAAGAAAGCGCGATAGACCTCGCGCAGATGGGCCTGGAACAAGGAATTCTGGCCGCCGTCGGTAAGGTTCGGATTGTCGGGGTCGGCCAGAGGCGCCGCCGCCAGTTCCGCCTTGTCGAAGATGATGAAATGGTTGTGCAGCATGCGGATGCTGGGCACGCCGGGCGAGGTCAGCGGCCAGGTGGCGTCGAGGCTCGCCTCGCCGCATAGAACCAGATGTTTTTCCGCGTCGGGATAGCGCTCCAGCATGAAGGCGAAAATGATTTCGTTCATCCGGTTCCAGACGTTTTTCACCGGCTCCGGCACCTGGGTGCGGCGAACGGGGCGCCCGAGCGGATCGAGAATGCTGTTCGACGTGTTGTAGATGATCGACGTGTCGAACAGATTGCTGTGGCCGAGCGCCTTGCGATAGAGCAGCAGGCCTTCCGGGTTGCGCAACAGGCCGTTGTTGCCAGTCAGGTCGTCGAGATTCTCGGTGCTGTTGAAGAATTCGTTGGGCTTCATGCCCTCCGGGACCTCGAGCGGGATCGGACGGAACGGGGTGACGATCTCTCTCGGGCCGGATTGCATCATGATCTCCCTGGGGGTGATGGCCCCACTGTCGTGCGACAGGCCGGCGAGGGGCCTTGCGCCTTAGCGCGGAATTTCCGCTATCGTGAGCTTCGCCGCAAGTCCGGGAGCGGAATATGTGCGGCGACGTTTCGCCTCAGCTTCTTGGCCCTTGCTTCCAGTCGGTCGCAAGCAAGGGGCGCGGGTCACCGCGACAGGTTGGTGAATCCCTATTTGGCGCGATCATCGCATTTTGCCCGCAATGCGCGCCCCCGCCAGAGATGGGGCGGAAAAAGGGATTTAGTCATGGACTGCCGTCGTTTGGCGGCCGTTGTCCAGGCCCCGTTTTTGGAACTTCCGCCACAATCGCAAGTTATGACCTTGACCGTCGCGTCGGTGGGCTGAAAAGCGCCATTTTGGAGGAATCGCACCGCCATGGACGCCACGCAAACCATTCCTCCCATTCAGGCGACCGCCGGACTGCTGCGGTTCTATCGCATGGTTCGCGCGAAGAGCCGCAGCTTGTGCGCCCCCCTGTCAGACGCCGATGCGACCGTTCAGTCCATGCCCGACGCCAGTCCCGCGAAATGGCATCTGGCGCATACGACGTGGTTTTTTGAAACCTTCGTGCTTGAGCCCAACCTGCCTGGCTACCGCCTTTTCGACCAGAGCTTCAATTTCCTGTTCAACTCCTATTACGAAATTATCGGCGCGCGCCAGCCGAGACCCCGTCGCGGCATGATCACGCGCCCGACGCTGCAAACGATTCACGCCTATCGCGACCACATCGACGCGGAGGTGGAAATCTTGCTGGAACAAACCAATGCGCGGAGCGTCATCGACCTTGTCGAACTTGGATGCCACCACGAGCAGCAGCATCAGGAGTTGATCCTCACGGACATCCTGCATCTTTTCGCGCAGAATCCGCGGAGGCCGTGTTACGCGGAGCGGACCCCAACCGCCGCCGAACGAGGCGCGCCCGGCGTCGCCAATTACCGGAGTTTCGAGGGCGGAATCGTCGAAATCGGGCATGACGGCGCAAACTTCTCCTTCGATTGCGAAAGGCCCCGGCATCGCGAGCTGATCGAACCGTTCAAGCTCGCCGACCGGCCGGTAACCAATGGCGAATGGATCGAATTCATCGCCGACGGCGGCTATCGCAATCCCCTCCTTTGGCTTTCGGACGGATGGGCCCAGGCTTGCAAGGAAAACTGGTCGGCTCCGCTTTATTGGGAGGAGCGCGACGGCTGTTTCGAAACCATGACCTTGAGCGGGTCTCGATCGGTGGAGCCCGCGGCGCCTGTGGTCCACGTCAGCTATTTTGAGGCCGACGCCTTCGCGCGATGGGCGGCGCGGCGCCTGCCGACGGAAGCGGAATGGGAATTCGCGGCGAATGACGCCGCCCTCACCGGGAATTTCGCGGATTCCGGCGTCCTTCAACCGATTCCCGCCACAATGGAGGAAAAGGGCCTGCGCCAGATGTTCGGCGACGTATGGGAATGGACGCGCAGCGCCTTTTCGCCCTATCCGCGATTTCGACAACACGAGGGCGCGGCCGGCGAATACAATGGCAAGTTCATGTCCGGGCAGTTTGTCCTTCGCGGCGGCTCCTGCGTGACGCCGGCCGGCCATGTCAGGCCGAGCTACCGTAATTTCTTCCCGCCACATGCCCGCTGGCAATTTTCCGGCCTGCGGCTCGCCGAGGACATGTGAAATGCTGGACCAGACCCTCGAAACTGCGCCGCAGAAAGAAGCCTTTCGGCTCGACGTCGTCGCGGGACTTTCAGCGCCTCAGAAATTCCTGCCCAGCCGCTGGCTATACGACGATCGCGGGTCGGCGCTGTTCGAGGCGATTACCCTTCTGGACGACTATTATCTAACGCGTGTCGAAACGGCCATTCTCCGGCGGCATGCCGGCGAGATCGCCGATTTCTGCGGCGAGCGGGCGCTGCTGCTCGAATACGGCGCGGGCGCAGGCGTCAAGACGGAAATCCTGATCGACGCCCTGGCGCCACGGCTATATGTCCCTGTCGACATCGCCGGCGACGTCCTCGATGGCACGGTCAGCCGCCTGAAGCGTCGATTTCCTCGGCTCGACGCGCGGCCGGTCGTCGCCGATTTCACCAAGAATTTCGATCTGCCCGCAGGGCTCCCGCCCGGGCGACGCACGGTCTTCTTCCCGGGATCGACGATCGGAAACCTCGATGAGGACGAAGCGGGCTCGCTGCTGCGATTGTTCGTCCGCCATGCGCGCGCGGGCGGCACGGCGGTCATCGGCGTCGATTTGAAGAAGGACGTGAGGCTTCTTCTCGCCGCTTACGACGATGGCGAAGGCGTGACGGCAGCCTTCAATCGCAACCTCCTCGCGCGGATCAATCGTGAACTGGGGGGAGATTTCCAGCTAGACCGTTTTCGACACGAGGCGCGGTGGAACGAAGCGGAGTCCGCCGTCGAGATGCACCTCGTCAGCCGCGACACGCGCGTGGTCACAATCGGCAATCGGCGTTTCGCATTTCAGGCGGGCGAGTTGATCCATACCGAGAGTTCGCGCAAATACGAACCGCGGACTTTTTTGGCGATCGCCGAACGCAGCGGCTGGCGTTTAGGAAGGATTTGGCAAGATCCGGATCGGCGCTTTTCCCTGTTTGGGCTCGACGCCGCAGGCTGAGCCAAATCGGCGAAACCGCCCGCGCAGCGCGAAAGATTTGGCGCGACCGTCAGATGGGCGTCGTCCTGGCCCGTCAGATGCGCGCGAACGCTCGACGGCTCGACCACCGCAAATCCCTCGCCCGCGCGACCAGCCGCGCCCGCACCGGATTGAGCGCGACGTAGCGCACGGCCGTCATGAGGTGCTCCTCACCCATCACGACAGAACCAAAGCGCGGCTAAAACAAATGGTTACGGCGACACTTTACTAAATCCCCTTTTTCTTCGGACTCCTTTTGGCAGGACGCGCATCTCGGCCGGTGAGCGCGGCGATCCTGTCGACAAAACTCTCCGCCCCAAGGGGCGACCGTTTGTTCCGGCTGCTCGAAGCGCCGCCATTTTGCTTGGCGCCGCCGGCCCATCATGCCGTCAGACCATCTCGGCCAGCAAACCGGCCCCAGATGAAGGCCACCAAAGCCAGCGCGAGCGTCTGGAACAGGGCGTAGGCCAGAGCCGCCGTCACTGCCGGCGTGCCGGGAAAACTGGACGTCGCGATGACGAGGGCGACGCCGACATTGCGGACCCCGGTGGAAAAGGCCATGGCGGTTCGACGGCTGCCGCCCGGACCTCCGAGATCCATCCGGCGCCGACGCTCGCCAGCGCCAGCGCCAGCATGCCGGCGTAGCTGAGGGGCCGAATGGCGAGCAGAAACCTGTATTGAACGGCAATGATCAATCCAACCGTCAGCACGTTGAGCAAGAGGCTCACGCGCTTCGACGGGCCCGCCAGCCGTTCGGCCAATTCCGGCAGCCGGGCCCGGATCAGCACGCCGACGGCAAGAGGCAGCAATTGGGTCGCGAGCAGCGTCGCGTCCATTTTCACGACATCGAGGGCGAGGTTCTGGTCGCCCGCCGTCAGCGGCAGGACCAGTTTCAGCGCGAGCGGCGAGAGAAAAGCCGACGAAGCCGCGAGAAGCGCCATCAGGCCCACCGAAACCGGAACGTCGCCCTTGGCCAGAGCCGTGAAGGGCGGCCCATAGGGCGCCCCCGGACAGACCGCGACGATCAGGAAGCCGGCGGCGACAAGAGGCGGGGATTTGAACGCCAGCAGCAGCGCGACGGCGCAGAGCGGAACCACAACGTAATTGGCGAGCGCCGCCGCGGTGACGAGCCGCGCATTGGTCGCGACCGCGGCGACCTGCCTTACCGTGACCCCGAGGCCGATCGTCGCCATCAACTGGATCAATGTGACATTGACGAGGACGCTGACGATTCGATCGATCGACATGCGGCTTTGCTCCACGATCGGCGTCGTCGCGGCCCGCGCGAAAAAGCCCGCGCATCTTGCCCGAACTCGTCACGTCCGGCTGACGACGCCTCCGCCGCCAAGCCCCTGCATGTCGGGCGTGCGCGCCAGCGCCTGATCTTCGGGCGACAGATAAAGCCGGTCGATGGCCTGGTCGAGCAATCGGAGCTCCAGGCGCAGCGGCGGGTGACGGCGTTCCGGCAGGTTGGCGATCAGATTTTCGATCATCGCGCGCAGGCGCCGCGCGATCTGGAAATTTCCGCCGCCATAGAGCCGGATCTCGCAACAGGCGAGCTGGACGAAATCGTCCCAATCGGGCGTGCGCAGCACCAACCTTCCCTTGCCGTCGCCGTCCTTGACGATCTCGTCGTGCAGATGGCGCTGGCCGATCAGCCGCAGCAGGCGATGGATCTGGTCGATCGCGAGCACGCCGGTCGTCGGATCGTTGATCGCCGGCGACAGCGCCTTGATGGCGACGTCGACGATCACCCGGATGGCGAATGTGGCGTCCTGTTCGATCGTCCGCTCCGGCGCGAAGGCGACCGAACCGATCAATTTTTTTTCGTCCGTCGCCCGTTTGACGCCGAAGAGCCGGAACAGAGGTTCGCCGACGCCCACGAATTCGCCGACGCGCGGAACCAGCTCCACGAGACAGTCCGCGCGGCGCGCCTCCTCGACCAGGGCGGGAATATTCACCGCGATGACGACGCGGGCGCTGCCGCGATGCGCGATCGTGAGGTCAGGCTTGCCAAGCGGAGGCGCCCGCAAGCCGCCATCGGCCTCCTGAACCGGTCGCGGGTAGACGTCCTTGATGACCTTTCGCCCATCCTCGGCGATGCGCCACAGGATGGAGCCCGGACGCAGAAGCCGCGCCGCATAATCGATGAGGTGGAGAAAGGCGGCGATCGAAGCGAGGCCGAGAAAGCCGGCGAGCCAGAGAATCAGGCGAGGGCCGGAGGCGCTGAGCCGGGCGCCGGCGCCGATGGCGAAGAGAAGGGTGAAGACGAAAAGCCCCGCCGTCAGCCGGATGACATTGTCGCGCAGCAGGGCGGTGGCGATGATCCTCGGGGTCAACTGGCCGCTCGCGACCTGAATCGCCACGAGAATGGAGCCGAAGGTGAAGACGAGGAAGGACAGCGTCAGCGTGATGATGGTTTGCAGCGCCGTCGACGTCGCCTCCTGGGCGAGCGGCCACAACGGCGTCCAATCCAGCTTGCCGCTCAGCGCAAGAACGCCGTGCAGAAAAATCTGTTCGAGGACCAGCGCGATGAAGGGAATGACCCAGAGCGAGGAGCCGACATAGCTCCTGATCCGATACCATCGGTTCCAGGCCACGGGGCGCCCTCTGGTCAGATTGGCGGTTCCGCCGCCGCCGCCCAGAAAGGGCGACGGCGGCGGGAGTTTTTCACGGCGAGCCGATCAGTGGATCGTCGTTGACGAAGCGTCGGGAATGTGGGCGCCCGAGGCTTCCCAGGCGTCGTAGCTCTGGAACTTCACCCCGATCCTGTCGTAGTCGACCCGCAGATAGCCGTCCTTCGCGCGGAAGACGGCGTCCGGCATGACGGCCTTCACTTCCTGCGCGACGACGCCGACAAAGACCTTGCGCCCGCCGTTATAGACGAAGCGGTAGTAACCGAGGCCATTGGGCATCACGCCCAGAAGCGTGACGTCGTGCTTCAGCCGGAGGTCCGACCGCCGCCCGCCGCGACCGCCGCCTCCCCTCATCTCCACGCCGCCTCTCATTCCGCCGCCCCTCATTCCACCCCGGGCGAAACCTCCGGCCCTCATCCCGCCGCCGCGGAAACCGCGGGGGGCGCCGCCGCGACGGACGGCCGGACGGGCTCGCGTCCCGGCTCCGCGACGGGTTCCGCGGCTCACGCCTTTGCGGCCCGCAGTTCGCGTCGCGGGCCGAGTGGCGGCGCGCGGGGCGCGGCCCGGTTTGCCGAGGCCCGCGCCGCCGGCCCCTCCGGGTCCTTTGCCGCCAATCCCACCGGCGCCGCCAATGCCGCCGGCGCCGCCAATTCCCCCGGGACCGCCAATGCCGCCGGGACGACCGACGCCGCCGATCCCACCGACTCCGCCGACTCCGCCGATCCCGCCGGGACGCCCGACGCCGCCGACGCCGCCGAGTTCCGGGCGGGCGACCGCCAGGACGATAGCCGGGGCCGGGCGCCCATGGACAGATTCGCAATGCCGTTTCCAGCAAAGCCCGGCGGGACGGCCATTCCGGGACGCCAGCCTCCGTAGGGCGGACGCCAGGCCGGGTAGCCCGGCCACACCGGCCGGTAGAACGCGCCGGTGCCCCAGTTCCAGTAATTTCCGACCCAGAGCGAGCCGATCGCCACGCCGGCGCCGAAAACCAGCAGGCCGGTCGCCACGGCGAGGGCCGGGTTATAGCCGGGCCAGCCGTAAATGGCGTAAGGATTGTAGCTCGGCGCGTAAATGACATTGGGGTCGGTCGACTGGATCACCACGACATCCCGCCCGCCCTGCGACTGCCTCGTGACCGTCTGCTGCTTCGTCGTCGCGAGGGCGCCCGCCGCCATGGCCTTGGCGCGAAGGGTCTGAATGGCGTTGGCGACGTCCTGCGGCTGGTTGACGGTCGCGTCGCCGAGGCTGATCGTCCAATTGAGGTCGCCGTTGAGCTTCTTGATGACTTCGGGGAAACGCACGAGGGCTTTCACCGAGGCGTCCCAGTTCTGGGCGTCCGCGCCGGAAAAATCCTGCTTGGCGACCGCCGCGCCGTTGGCGTCCATCCATCGCACGGCTTCGACGATTTGGAGCGGATAGGCCGCGGCCGGCAGGATCTGCGCGAGCAGGGCGTCAGGATAAAGCGCGATCGGCGCGAGCATCTGTTCGAGTTGCTCCTGCGTGAACTTCGGCGCCGGCGTCGGCGCGGGCGCGGTCGCATCCGCGGGCGCGGCGGGGGGCGGCGGGGCTTCCGCCGCCGGCTGGGTCGAGGCGGGCGGCGGGCTTCCGGAGGCCGGGGCGTCCACCGCGAAGGCATATTCGGGCGTCAGCCCGATCAGGAGGCAGGCGACGCCGTTCAGCAGCTTGCTTGCCAATTTCCGAGGCCTTTTGTTGTCCATTGCCGTTCCCTTTCGACGGATCGTGTCAAACGACCGATCTCTCCGCCGTCCCGCTGTTCACGCGAGTTCGGACGGCGGGCATCTTGCGCCGACCAACGGCAAGGCTCAACCCCGCGCCGCGGGTTGGCGACGAAAAATTACGGCCGCGGCGCAGCGTCGAGCGGCCCGCGAAATCCGGCGAATGGCGCAACTGGATTTTCTGTCCGGCGCCCGGACGTCGATCCGGGGAAGGCGGCGTTTCGGAATTCACCCGAAACTATATGCGTCAAGACTGATCGGGCCGACGAAGGCGCGATGCAACCGCTTGCCTTTGGCGCCGGGGCCGCCGGCGCCAAAGGCGAAGGGCAGCGGCAGGAAATGCTCGGGCGTCGGATGGTTGCGCAGCGCGTCGGGGCCCTGCTCCCAGGCGGCGACGGCCTCCGCGTCGCCGGTTTCGATTTTGTCGCAAAGCCATTCGTTGAAAGTCTCGGCCCAGGGCGGCGTATCCTCGCCGGCGAAAAAGGCCCGCAGATTGTGGGTCGCGCCGCCGGAGCCGACGATCAGCACGCCCTCGTCGCGCAAGGGGGCCAGGGCGCGCCCGAGCGCCAGATGGCTCGCGCCGTTTTCGCGCGGCTGGACCGAAAGAGTCGCCACAGGAATGTCGGCATCGGGAAACATGGCCTTCAACGGAACCCAGGTCCCGTGGTCATAGCCGCGTCCCCGCGCAAGCGTCGCCGAAATCCCCGCCGCGCGGGCGAGTTCGAAAGCTTTTTGCGCCAGCGCCGGGGCGCCAGGGGCGGGAAAGGCCATCTGGTACAGTTCCGGCTCGAAGCCGCCGAAATCATAGATCACGCCGGGATGGTCGCCGGCCTCGAAGGTCGGCCGCGCGGCGGGGAAATGGGCGCTCATGACGAGAATCGCGGAGGGGCGGGGCCGGTTCGCGGAAAAACTTTTCAAGAAATCAAGGGTTTCGCCGGGATAAAGCAGGATATTCGGGGCGCCGTGGGAAATGAAAAGGCTGGGAAAATCTATTGAGGTTCCGGTCACGGCTTCGCTCGCGCTTTTCTTGTCGCCGCCCCTTTAATTCGAGCGTCGCAACGTCATATAAGCGGCGCCATATGGAGCGGCCAGAGATGACTTCTTTTTTCCGGAAAAGCCTGTTTTGCGCCTTTGCATGCTTGGTCTTTGGAGTCTTGGCCTTCGCGCCGAGCGCCCGCGCCGGCGCCGATCCCGACCTGATCTTCCGCAAATCGACGACCTTCAAGCTGCTGACGCCCAACGACAAGCTCGCGACCTACGCCATCGACGATCCCGATGTCGCCGGCGTCGCCTGCTATTTCACCGTGCCGGAAAAAGGCGGCATCGCCGGGGCGTTCGGGCTGGTCGAGCAGACTTCGGACGTTTCGCTCGCCTGCCGGCAATACGGGCCGATCCAGTTCAAGCAGAAATTCTCCGAAGGCGACGTGGTGTTCCGCGAAAGCCGCTCGGTCTTTTTCAAGCGCATGCAGATTGTGCGCGGCTGCGACGCCAAGCGCAACGTGCTGGTCTATATGGTTTACAGCGACAAGCTGGTCGAAGGCTCGCCGAAAAATTCGACTTCGACCGTGGCCATCGAGCCCTGGGGCGCCGGCGCGGCGCCGCGATGCGCGGATTTCGTCAAGGACTGAGGTCGGCGGTTTCCCGCCAAATCGCGCGGCGTTGATCGTTCCGCCCGGCGGATCGCTACTGGTTGCAGGCGATGAACACGTCGTCGGCCGAAACATGCGTCGCGGCGTGCGATTTCGCGGCCGATTTCACGATCGAGGCGGTGATGTTGTCGCGCGCGGGGCCGAAGGCCCGGGCTGCGCCATGGCCATGGGCCTCGCACCAGGCGTCGGCGACGATTTTTGCGCAATCGTCGCCGCCGCGGATGCAATCGTTGACGCCATAGCCGTCATCGGCCTTCACGACGAAACTGTCGCCGCCGAGCGGCAGAACGCCGGGTTCGGCCCGGACCGCGCTCTCGAGCGCGCAGATCACGAACAGGCCGCCGAGCAGCGGAAGCAGAAGACGCGGCAGATACACATGCTCGAATTCGTAAAACTTCATCGACCCGACCCGCACTGGGCGCCGCGCGGGTTTTTTCGCGCCTGCGCCGTTCAACTCGGGAAAAAGATGACTTGGCCGCATGAAAAAAGAGTTAAGTATAACAATAGCAGTGAAGGGACTTGGGACTCGTCGTTAAAGCAGCGGGCGCGCCGCCGCGGGCCTCAGCGTCGCGGCTCCGGTCAGGTTCCGCAGAAGGTTTGCAGGACCAGCTCCTCGGGGCGGGGCGGCGTTTCCAGATCATCCTCGGGATTTTCCGGCGGCTCGGGCTCCCGGAACGGGTTTTTCACCGTCGCGCAAAGGCGCAGCATGGGCTTGAGATCGCCCTGATTGGCGGCGGCGAGCGCCTGTTCGACGCGGTGATTGCGCGGGATGACGATCGGATTGGCTCCGCGCATCAGTTCTACGCGCGCGGAAAAATCGTCGCCCGCGGTCAGGCCTCGCCAATCGCCGAGAAAACGCGCCGCCTCCTCGCGCGTCGCGGCGTCGGCGTGGCTGAAAAGATCGAGCAGGTCCGAGTGTCCGGCGCCGCCCGCGACGCGGGTCAGGCGGCGGAAAAACAAGGTGAAATCGGCGTTCGAGGCTTCGAGCAGCCGCCACAGGCCGGCGATGAAGGCTTCGTTGGCGGGATCGCGCGGCTTGAGCCCGAGCTTGCGCTCAAGGCCTTCGGCCAAAGCCTCGCTGTAAGTCGGCCGGAAGTCTTCCAGCATTTTTTCCGCGCGGCCCAGCGCGACCTCGGCGTCGGCGTCGAACAGCGGCAGCAGCGCTTCCGCCAGCCGCGCCAGATTCCAAGCGGCGATCGGCGCCTGGCGGTTGAAGGCGTAGCGCCCGCCGGCATCGATCGACGAATAGACCTGACGGCGGTTGAAAGCGTCCATGAAGGCGCAGGGGCCGAAGTCGATGGTTTCGCCGGACACCGACATATTGTCGGTGTTCATCACCCCGTGGATGAAGCCGACCAGCCATCCACTGGGCGACCAGTCGCGCCTGCCGCGCGACCACCGCCGCGTAAAAGGCGAGATAGCCATCGGGCTGGCCGGAAAATTCGGGATAGAGCCGGGCGATGCAATGATCGGCGAGCGCTTTTGTCAGCAGCGGGCCCTGGTTGCGGCGGGCGTCCTCGTTGGCGGCGTATTCGAACGTGCCGACCCGGACATGGCTGCGCGCGATCCGGGTGAGCACGGCGCCGGGCTGGGTCGTCTCGCGATGGACCAGCGCCCCGGTGGCGACCACCGCCAACGCGCGCGTGGTCGGAATCCTCAAGCCGGCCATGGCCTCGCTGACGATATATTCGCGCAGCATGGCCGACAAAGTGGCGCGGCCGTCGCCGCGCCGGGCGAATTTCGTCGGGCCGGAGCCCTTGAGATGGACGTCGTAGACCGCGCCGTCGGGCGCGGCGATTTCGCCGACGATCGCCGCGCGACCGTCGCCCATCGCGGGATTCCACTGGCCGAACTGGTGGCCGGCGTAGGCCAGCGCGATATTCTCGCGCCCCTTGGGCGGCGCGCCGCCGGAAAGCCATTCCAGCAGCTCGGGCGTCGCGGCGCCCTCGGGCAGGCCGAGTTCGGCGGCCAGCGCGCCATTGAACACGACCCATTGCGGCGCCGGCGACGGCGAAACGGGCGCAGGCGCGAAAAATTCGGGCGGCAGCGCGAGATAGGAAGTCTCGCGCAGAAGATGCGTGGTCGCGGTCATCGGGACTCCCGACGCGACTTCCCGACGCGGTCCGGACGGGCGCGGAAAATCGTCAGCCCTTGAACTGGGGCCGGGGCGGCCCTTTTGCAAGCGTCGGGGGTGTAAGCGAAAATTCCGGCGCGGGGTCGTGGAACCGGGTCGCGTGATAAACGTCGAGGACGATCGCGGGTTCGCCGCCAGCCATGATGTTCACCGGCGCGAGCGGCTCGATCGTGTCGAAATGGTTCTTGAAGCGGGCGCGGGCTTCGGCCAGCGAAAGATTTGGCCCCACGATCAGCGCATCGCGGCCGACGAAAGTCGCCGGATTGCGAATGAGGCCGAAACCTCGCGGGTCGTCGGACAGGCACAGAACCGGCGGATCGCCATGCAAGGCGACATCGAGTTTGCCGGCGTCCAACCAGCGCGTCGCGGCGATGAACAGTTCGTCCTTCCGCCACCCACGGGCCTCCAAGGCGCGCGCAAAATCGTCCCAGCCCAGGGCTTCGACCAGGGGGTCGCGCTTCCCGGCGAGCATTTTCAGCGGCAGATGCGGCAAGGCGACGACGGCGCCTGCCGCGAGCACGGTAAAGGCCGCGGCGGCGGCCAGCGCGCGGCGCGGCCACAAGGCTCCGGCCTGGATGCGCGTCGCGATCTCGCGTCCGAGCAGCGGAAAGATCATCAGATAGCCGGGCGCCGCCCAATGCGGCAGGACGCGGTGGCTGGACCACAGCGCGACCGAGGTGAACAGCACGATGGGAAAGGCCCCGAGACAGGCGAGGAAGAAATCGCGCTCCTGCGAGGGGCCGCGCCACAGCGCGCGCAGGAAAAAGGCCGCGAGCGGAAAGAAAATCCACGGCGCGAGAAACAGGGATTGCAGGCCGATCAGGGCGAGCAGCGCGAGAGGCTGGAGATGCGCCGCGCCGGAACGTCCTCCCTGGAAAAGAAAGGAGACCCAGTGATGCTGAGCGTTCCAGATCAGGACGGGCGAAAAGACGATCAGCGCGACAAGGCCCGCAAGATAAGGCCAGGGCGTCGCCAGCCAGAACCTTTGGCGAGGGCTGAGCAGGACGAAAAGCCCGGCGCCGGCGAACAGCAGCACGCCGTGATATTTGGACAGCATGGCGAGGCCGGCGAAGAACCCGGCCAGCAGCCAATTGCGGCCAGCGTGAACGAGATTCTCGTCGAAAAAGACCCGCGACAGGATAATCGCGCAGGCGAGCATGGCCGGCAGCAAAGGCGCGTCGGGCAAAATCCACACCGCGTCGGCGACGCCGAGCGCGGGCGAGAGCGCCAGAGCGAGGACCGCGTAAAAGCCGGCCCTCGCCGAAAAAAGCCGGCGCGTCAGAGCGAACATCAGCCAGCTGGTGACGCCCGACAGCAGCACGAAGGGCGCGCGCAGGGCGAGCGCGCTTTCGCCAAAAAGCTTCGCGGCGAAATGAACGATCCACCAGGCGAGCGGCGGGTGGTCGAATGTGCTGAGCGTCAGCACGCGGCTGGTCGCGACCGTATAGGATTCGTCGATCCCCAGCCCGGTCGCCGCGGCGAAAATCAGCCGCAGCGCCAGAACCGCAAGAATCAGCACGACGGTTCGGCGTTCGGCGCTCCAGCGCGCGGCTTGATTTCGTTCCGCCGGGGTGCGGTCCATCGGGCGCCCGTTTCCTGAAATTTCGACGCGAGCGGGCGGGCGCCCGCTCCAGATGATGAGACCTTGTTCGCGCTGGCGAAAAGCCTGGCTGTACTTGGCGAGGCTTTGCAGCTAACAGATTTGCCGCACGAAAGGAAATTTCCGTCCTTGGCCGTCGAACTCACCCTCGTCATCCCCACCTTCAACGAAAGCGGCAATCTGCGCGAGCTCTTCCGGCGCGTGGACGCCGCGCTCGCGGGCGTGGATTGGGAAATGATCGTCGTCGACGACGATAGCCCCGACGGCACAGCGGCGCTCGCGAAGGAAATCGCGCGCGAGGATCCGCGCATGCGCTGTCTGCGCCGCGTCAACCGGCGCGGCCTCGCGGGCGCCTGCATCGAGGGCATGCTCGCCTCCAGCGCGCCGGTGGTCGCGGTGATGGACGCCGATCTGCAGCACGACGAGCTCATCCTTCCGACGATGCTGCAAAAGATGCGCGATGGGGCCGATCTCGTCGTCGGCAGCCGCCATGTGGCGGGCGGCTCCGCCGAGGCCGGCTTTTCGCCGCGCCGCGCCGCCATCAGCCGGCTGGCGATCCGTATCGCCAAGGACGCCTTGCGCGCCGACTTTTCCGACCTCATGAGCGGCTTCTTCATGCTCAGGCGCCAGATCGTCGAGGACTGCGCGTCCGATCTCGCGCCCACCGGCTTCAAGATCCTCGCGGATATCGTGGCCTCGGCCCAACAGGACCTGAAGATCGAGGAGGTCGGCTATACGTTCCGCGAGCGGCTGGCGGGCGAGTCCAAATTCGATGTCAAGGTCGGCCTCGACTTTCTCGGGCTGATGCTGAACAAGGCCAGCGGCGGGCGCATCCCGGTGCGCTTCATTTTTTTCGCCCTGGTGGGCCTGAGCGGCGTCGTCGTCCATCTGGCCACGGTCTATCTGGCGCTGGCCCTGCTGCCCGTCGCCTTCACCGTCGCCCAGAGCATCGCGGTCGTCGTGGCGATGACCAGCAATTTCTTCATCAACAACACGATCACCTATCGCGACGCCAAGCTGAAGGGTTTTTGGCCCGTCGCGCGCGGCCTGTTCTATTTCTACGCCGTCTGCAGTATTGGCGCGGTCGCCAATGTCGGCGTCGCCGCCTGGCTCTATCGCCTCTATCCCCAGGTTTCGCTCTCGGCCCTGGCCGGCGTGCTCATGGGCTCGGTGTGGAACTACGCGCTCAGTTCGCTGTTCGTCTGGCGCAGGGAGTGAATCCGGCGCCGGCGGGCGAAGCTTGGCCTTCGCTCCGGTCCGTGCGACATTCCGCCGCGCTCATGCAAGCGCGGGAGGCGCCTGGTGACCAAAGTCCTGCTGATTCCGGTTTTCATTCAGGTCCTGCTGACCCTGTCGCTGGTTCTGATGGTGGCGCGGGAGCGCGTCGCCGCCGTCAAGAGCGGCGCGGTCAGGATGAAGGATGTGGCGCTGCCCTCCGGTCCCTGGCCCGACCGCGCCCGGCAACTCGCCGCCTGTTATGAGAATCAGCTTGAACTGCCGACGCTGTTTTACGCTTTGGTCGCGCTGGCGCTCGCAACCGGCAAGGCGGACGCGCTTCTGGCCGCCGCCGCCTGGGCCTTTGTCGCCACCCGCCTCGGCCACGCCTATATCCACACGACCAGCAATTACGTCCCCCGCCGCTTCAAGCTTTTCGCGGCGGGCGTGACCATTCTTGCATTGGCCTGGATTTATTTCGCCGCGCGCGTCCTGTTGGCGTGAAGGTTCAATGATCGTTGTGCTTCTTGCGAATGCGCCGAACCGTCCACCACACGAGGCCGGCGACGAACGGGATCAGCACGGCAGTGGCGATGGTCGGGTTGATATGCAATCCCGCGTCCTGCGCGCCTTCGAACAGATGGCGGAAGACGCTTGAAATGTAATAAGTGATCGCCGCGACCGAGAGGCCTTCCACCGTCTGCTGCAAGCGCAATTGCAATTGCACGCGCTCGCCCATCTGGCGCAGGAGGTCGCTGTTCTGCGCCTCCACCTCCGTGTCCACGCGCGTGCGCAAGAGTTGGGCGGCGCGCGCCAGCTTGCGCGACAGATCGGCCTGGCGCTCCTCGGTGTTGCGGCAGGTGCGCATGGCCGGCTCGAGGCGGTGGGCGAGGAAACCGGACCAGCTTGGATAATCGGGCAGACGGGTCTCGCCGATCGCTTCGAGCCGCGCGCGCGCCAGATCGTTGTAAGCCCGGGTGGCGCCGAAGCGGTAGAGGCTCGCGGCCGCGCCGACCTCAAGCTCCGACGCCAGGCCGGTGAGCGCGTCGAGCAGGGCGCGGTTCTGCTCGACGCCTTTCGATTGGGTCATGGAGTCAAGCAGGCGCGGCAATTCGTGTTCGATGCGGCGGATGGAGGGCGCGAGACTTTGCGCCTCGGGCAAGCCCATCAGAGCGAGGGTGCGGTAGGTCTCGATTTCCAGCAGTCTTTGCGCCAGCCGTCCGGCCGACATCGGCGGCATGGAGCGGTTTGCGATGAAAATGCGCACGAAGCCGAAAGTGTCGGGAGCGAAATCGCTGGCGATCAGAGCGCGGCCGGAATTGGCCTCGCTGACCGCCATAGGCAGGGGGCCGAACAAGGCGGCGAGCGGCGCCGGCTCGCGGTCGCCGGAAACCATGTGCAGATCGACAGCGACCAGCAGGGGGCCTGGCTGCGGCAGCATGCGGATTGTCCGCATCAGCGCGTCCGGCGAGGGCGAGAAAGGCTCTTGCGCGCCGAGGCTCGCGAATTCCCAGCTATGGGTGACGAATTCGCCATGCCGCTCCCAGATCAAGGCCGCGCCCTGCAATTCGACGCGGAACTGGCGGGTTTGCGCGTCGGGGCCGGGCAGGCCACGCTCGACGCACAATTTTGTCACGGCGAGCCGGTCGGCCTCGGCGTGGGCGGAATTGGTCGGAAAGGCGAAATGCAGGATGCGCGCGGGCGTCTCCAGCGGGCGGGTCGGCCGCGCATGCAATTCGCCGAGGATTTGCGCGCGAAACGGATGTTGTTCGAAAGCCGAAGCGCCCAGGCTCAAGTCCGTCATTCCTCCCCCAAAGCTCAAGCACCTGCGACGCCGGTTATATCGCACGGATTCGCGTGACGGCGCCATGAAGGTTTCGCGTCCTCTCGCCAGCATAGGGCGTCCGACAGGACGCCCGTCTTTCGACGGGCTACGCGGGGAAAGCGCTCTAACGTCGCGCCTTGAAGAAATCGCGCAACAGCTCGGCGGCCTCATTGGCGCGGACGCCGCCATAGACCTCCGGCCGGTGATGGCAGGTTTTCTGCGAAAAGAAGCGCGGGCCGTTCTCCACCGCGCCGCCCTTTTCGTCCTCGGCCGCGAAATAAAGCCTGCGGATCCGGGCGAAGGAAATCGCCCCGGCGCACATGGCGCAGGGCTCCAGGGTCACATAAAGATCGCAGCCGGTCAGGCGCTCGTCGCCAATTTTCCGCGCGGCCTGGCGGATCGCCAGCATTTCCGCATGGGCGGTCGGATCGTGGTCGGCGATGGTGCGATTGCCGGCGGAGGCGAGGATTTCGCCATCCTTGACCACACAGGCGCCGATCGGCGCCTCGCCCCGCGCGGCCGCCGCCCGCGCTTCGGCGAAGGCGCGCTCCCAAGGGTTCGGTCTCTCGGCTGCTGGCGTCGCGGGCATGGCGCAAATCATTTCGCAAAGTTTTGCGCCTCTGCTATCAGACGGCCATGAAAAACGACAGAGACAAAAAGCCCGCCCGCAAGCCCCCCGCGAAACGGGCGCCGGCGAAAAAGCCGGAAGCCAAGGCCCATGAGGGCGAGCGCATCGCCAAGGTCATGGCGCGCGCGGGGCTTTGTTCGCGGCGCGACGCCGAAAGCTGGATCGCGCAGGGAAGGGTGGCGGTCAACGGCCAGGTCCTGACCAGCGCGGCGCGAAACGTCACCGACAAGGACAAGGTGACGGTGGACGGCAAGCCGCTGTCCACCCGCGAGCGCACGCGCCTGTTCCTGTTCCACAAGCCGCGCGGGCTGGTGACGACCGACCGCGACCCGGAGGGCCGCGCCACGGTCTTCGACTATATCGCGGAAAAAAATCCCCATCTGCCGCGCCTGATGTCGGTCGGACGGCTCGACATCAACACCGAGGGCCTGTTGCTGCTGACCAATGACGGCGGCCTCGCCCGCGTGCTGGAGCTGCCCTCGACCGGCTGGCTACGCCGCTATCGCGCGCGGGCCAATGGCGTCACCGATCAGGCGAAGCTCGACACTCTGGCGAAAGGCGTGACCATCGACGGCGTGGATTACGCCGGGGTCGAGGCGCGGCTCGACCGGGTGCAGGGCGCCAATGTCTGGATCACTTTGGGCTTGCGCGAAGGCAAGAACCGCGAGGTCAAGCGGCTGCTCGAATTTTTGGGCCTTGTCACCAACCGCCTGATCCGGCTCTCCTATGGGCCGTTCCAGCTTGGCGAAACGCCCGAGGGCGTGGTGGAGGAAGTGCGCACGCGGGTGCTCGCCGACCAGCTTGGAGAAAACCTCGCCGAACAGGCCGGCGTCGATTTCGACGGGCCGATCGTCGACCGGACGCCGGAGCCGGAGCCGCGCCCGATGCGGGAAAGAGGCGGACCGCGCCCCAAGCGCCCGCCGGCCGAACGCGACGAGCTCAGGCCACGGGCGCCCACTGAAAAGCCACGCGCCGGGACTGAAAAGCCTCACGCCCGCAAGCATGTGTCGGCCTTGCGGGACGACCGCGCCAAGGCGGAAAAGGGCCCGCGCCGCCGCATCGAAAGCGCCGCCACCGAGGACCGCAGGGGCCGCAAGGTTTTGGTGGAGCGCGTCAGCGTCGCCGCCAAAGGCCCGGAGCGTGGCGCGGAAGCCCAAGAGAGCCGTAACCACAGCCGCAACGCCCGGCGTTTCAGGGCGGAGCGTGAGATGAGCGAGGGTCGTTTCGACCAGCCGGGCCGGCCGCGCAAGGGCGGCGGAGCCAAGGACAAATTCTCCGGCGACACCGGCGCCGCCAAATTCTTCCGCCGCGAGCCGGGCGGCGCCTCCAAGTCCGGCGGCGCCTCCAAGTCGGGCAAGCCGCCGCCACGCAAGCCGCCGCCACGCAAGCCGCGCGGAAAATAAGCCATGCGCATTGTCGGCGGGCGGCTGAAGGGGCGGACGCTGCAAGGCCCGAAGGGCCAAGGGGGCCAAGGCCTACGCCCCACCTCGGACCGGCTGCGCGAGACGTTGTTCAACATTCTCGCCCATTCCCACGGCGATCCCGTCTCGGGCGCCCGGGTGATCGACCTGTTTGCCGGAACCGGCGCCTTCGGGCTGGAGGCGCTGTCGCGCGGCGGCGAATTCTGCCTGTTCGTGGACGACGGCGCGCAAGCGCGGGCCTTGATCCGCGAAAATGTCGAGGCCCTGGGGCTTGGCGGGGTCACCCGCATTTTCCGGCGCGACGCGCGAAAACTGGGCGAAAAACCGCCCGGCGCCCCTTACACGTTGGCCTTCCTGGACCCGCCCTATAATCGCGGCCTCGCCGAACCGGCGCTGACTTCGCTGCTGCGCGGCGGCTGGCTGGCGCCGGAAGCCCTGGTGATCGTCGAGGAAGCGACGGCGGCGCTGTTCGAGCCGGCGCCGGGTTTCGACCTGCTTGAGCGTCGCGATTACGGCGAGACGGAGTTGGTTTTTTTGCGCCCTGCGGCCAATGGACCGGCTTGACCGGCCAAATCGCCTGCCCTATGAGAGAAGATCGAATTGGGGACATCCTCATGCGGAACAGACTTGTAGTCATGCGAGCGCCGCGAGCGGGCCGGGACTGACCCGGTTCACCTGCCGATGGCGCATATCCGGGTCCCGAAAGGGACCTTTTTTATTTTCCGCGCGAGACCCCGAAACCCGAGCACAAGATCTGGAGCTCAAGATGTCGAAGACGATGACCGGCGCCGAAATGGTGGTGCAGGCCCTGCAGGACCAGGGCGTGACGCATTTGTTCGGATATCCGGGCGGCGCGGTTCTTCCGATCTATGACGCGCTCTTCCACCAGACGAAAATCCAGCATGTTCTGGTGCGCCACGAGCAGGGCGCGGCCCATGCGGCGGAGGGCTACGCCCGCTCGTCCGGCAAGGTCGGCTGCCTGCTGGTGACCTCGGGCCCCGGCGCCACCAACGCCGTCACCGGCCTCACCGACGCGCTGATGGATTCGATCCCGGTGGTCTGCATCACCGGCCAGGTGCCGACCCATCTCATCGGCTCCGACGCTTTCCAGGAATGCGACACGGTCGGCGTCACCCGGCATTGCACCAAGCACAATTATCTTGTCCGCAAGATCGAGGACCTGCCGCGCATCCTGCACGAGGCCTTTTACATCGCGCGCTCGGGCCGTCCCGGCCCGGTGGTGATCGACATTCCAAAGGACGTGCAATTCGCCTCAGGCGTCTATCAACCGCCGAAGAACATCCAGCACAAGACCTACCATCCGCAGATCAAGGGCGATCTCGGCAAGATCAAGCAGGCTCTGGCGATGATGGCCAAGGCCAGGAAGCCGATTTTCTATACCGGCGGCGGCGTCATCAACGCCGGGCCGGAGGCCTCGACCCTGCTGCGCGAAATGGTGGCGCAGACCGGCTTCCCGATCACCTCGACCCTGATGGGCCTTGGCGCCTATCCGGGGTCGGGGAAGAACTGGCTGGGAATGCTCGGCATGCACGGCTCCTACGAGGCGAACAACGCCATGCACGATTGCGACCTGATGATCGCGGTCGGCGCGCGTTTCGACGACCGCATCACCGGCCGGCTCGACGCCTTCGCGCCTCATTCCAAGAAAATTCACATCGACATCGACCCGTCCTCGATCAACAAGAATGTGGCGGTCGATCTCGCCATCGTCGGCGATTGCGCCCATGTGCTCGAAGACATGGCGCGGCTGTGGCGGTCGGAAGCGATGTCGGCCGACAAGAAGGCGCTCGCCGACTGGTGGAGCCAGATCGACGGCTGGCGCGCCCGCAAGAGCTTCGGCTACCGGAAATCCGACACGACGATCAAGCCGCAATACGCCATCGAGCGGCTCTACGAGCTGACCAAGGGCCGCAAGACCTTGATCACCACCGAAGTCGGCCAGCATCAGATGTGGGCGGCGCAACATTATCGCTTCGAGGAGCCCAACCGGCTGATGACCTCGGGCGGCCTCGGCACCATGGGCTACGGCCTGCCGGCGGCGATCGGCGCCCAGCTGGCCAACCGCGAAGCTCTGGTGGTCGATATCGCCGGCGAAGCTTCGATCCTGATGAACATTCAGGAGCTTTCCACCGCCAAGCAATATCGCTGCCCGGTGAAGGTCTTCATCCTGAACAACGAATATATGGGCATGGTGCGCCAATGGCAGGAACTGCTGCATGGCGGGCGCTATTCGTCGTCCTATTCCGAGGCTCTGCCCGATTTCGTCAAGCTCGCGGAAGCCTATGGACTGAAAGGCATGCGCTGCTCCAACCCGGCCGATCTCGACGCCGCGATCCAGGAGATGATCGACAGCCCCGAGGGCGTGGTGTTCGACTGCGTCGTCGACAAGGCGGAAAACTGCCTGCCGATGATCCCGTCGGGCAAGGCGCATAACGAAATGATCCTGCCCGACACGGATGAAGACATCGGCAATGTCATCGACGACAAAGGCAAGATGCTGGTGTGATTCCAACTCCCTCTCCCTGCCGAAATGGGGGCGAGGGGACGCTAACAATCCAGGCCGGTTCCCGGCTCCCCTTTTTCAAAGACGCCGGACCCAGCTCATGAACGCCCAGACCCCCGCAGCGCTTTCGCCCTATTCCTCCTCCGCCGGAAAGGCCTCGAGCATCGAGACCCATACGCTTTCCGTCCTGGTCGACAACGAGCCGGGCGTTCTCGCCCGCGTCGTCGGCCTGTTCTCCGGGCGCGGCTACAACATCGAAAGCCTGACGGTGGCCGAGGTCGCCCACGCCCAGGCCCTGTCGCGCATCACCATCGTCACCACCGGCGCGCCGGAGACGATCGAGCAGATTTCGCACCAGCTCGAGCGCATCGTGCCGATCCACAAGGTCACCGACCTGTCGCTGGTCGACGGTTTCGTCCAGCGCGAACTGGCGATGATCAAGGTGCGCGGCAAGGGCGAGGCCCGCACCGAGGCTCTCCGTCTCGGCGAAGCCTTTCGCGCCCGCGTCATCGACGCGACCACCGAAAGCTTCATCTTCGAGCTGACCGGCGCGCCGAAAAAGATCGACGATTTCATCGAGCTGATGCGCCCGATCGGCCTGGTCGAAGTCGCGCGCACCGGCGTCGCCGCGATCACCCGCGGACCGCAGGGCATGTAATTGGACAAGCGCGTTTCCCGGGAGCGGTCCGGCGCCGAGTCGAGGCCGCTCGCGCATCACGACTTCCGTCCCGACATCAACGGCCTGCGCGCGCTGGCCGTTCTGTCGGTGCTTGGCTTCCACAGCGGCCTCTCCTGGCTGCCGGGAGGCTTCGCCGGAGTCGATATCTTCTTCGTCATTTCCGGCTTCCTGATCACGCGGATCATCCTGAGCGAGCGCGCCGTGGGGCAGTTTTCGCTTGCCGGCTTTTACGGCAAGCGCGTCAAGCGCATTCTTCCCGCCCTTGTGCCGGTGGTTTTCGTGATCTGGGCCGCGGGGTGGGCCTGGCTCGATCCGGTCGAATTCCGCCGGGCCGGCGGCCATATGGAGGCGAGTTCCTACTTCTCCGCCAATCTCTGGTTGTATCGGACATCGGGCGGACCGGCCGCCTATTTTCAGAACCACGCCCGGTATTTTCCCTTTCTTCATCTCTGGTCGCTGGCGATCGAAGAACAGTTCTATCTCATCTGGCCGGCGCTGATGCTGATCCTGTCTGTTCCGGGCGAAGCGCCTGATCGCGCCGGCGATCGCGCTTATCTTTGTCGCCTCGCTCACGTTCTGTATCGTTCTCACGAAGGTCGATTCCACGGCGGCGTTCTATTTCCTCAGCACGCGCGCCTGGGAATTGGCGCTCGGCGCCTTGCTGGCGCAACGCGAGGTCTTTTTCGATCCGGCGCCGCCCCGGCCCGGCGTCGCCAACCTGCTCGCGGCCTCAGGGCTGTTTCTGATGCTGTTCAGCGTCGTCTGGCTTGTGAACGAGACGGAGCCCTGGCCGGGCTATCTGGCGCTGGCGCCCACGCTGGGCTGCGCTCTGGTCATCGCCGCGCCCGGCGCGCCGATCAGCCGGATTCTGCTCGGCAACCGCGTGGCGCAGTTCTTCGGAAAAATCTCCTATCCGCTCTATCTCTGGCACTGGCCGTTTCTGTCTTACGCCCATGTGCTCCAGGGTGACGCCCTTTCGCCCTGGCTGACGGCGGGCCTGATGGCAGGGGCGACTCTGACGGCTTTTTTGACCTGGCGCCTGCTGGAGCGTCCCGCCGCCTCAATTTACCAGCGGCGGCCCTTGGCGACCGCCGTGGTTCTGCTTGGCGGTCTGGCGCTTGCGGGCCTGGTCGGCGCCGCGACCCGGAGGGCGGACGGATTTCCGGGGCGTTTTCCCGCCAATGTCGCGGCGACGTTGAATTACAGCGCCGGCGGCGCTTCGGGGCTGCAAAACGGATGTTTCGAAGTCAACTGGGAGAATCATGCCGGCCTCGACCAAGCGCGGCGCGCGGCGCGCGCCTTTTTCGCGCAACGGCAATGCGCCAAGGTCGCGCATCCCGACAAGCCGACCATCGTCGTCGTCGGCGATTCGCACGCCTTGCACCTGCTGACGGGGCTCAAACACGTCTACGGCGAACGCGCCAATATTCTCATGTTTTCCGCGATCTGGTGCGCGCCGCTGATCGCTGAAACGGAATGGAGCAGGGGCCTTGTCGGCTCGCCTCGATGCCGCGCCATCAACGAGGAGATCGTCCGCAACATTGTCGCGCTGCAACCCGCGGCCGTTGTCGTGGGGACCTATTTCGAGGAGTTCTACGACACCGACAAGCGCTATTATCCCGGCTTTCTCAAGGATTTCGACGCGAATGTCGCGGCTCTGCGCCGCGCCGGATTTCACGGGTCGATCATTGTCATGGGACAGGTTCCGACCTGGACGCTTTGGGTGCCTATTCTCGTCGGCCGGGAATTGCTTGCCGGCCAAGGCGTCAGCGAATTTTCCCGTCAAAAACTCAACCCGGGAAGCCTCGAAACCGACGCGCGGTTTCGCGGGCGCCAGTTGGGGCGACAATGTTTTCTATCTTTCGCAGGTCCAGAAACTGTGCGGCGACACGCGGCTGCCGGCGGCTGGTCGGACCGCGTGTTCCCGAAGACATGATCTCGACCGATTACGGCCATTACAGCGCTTCAGGCTCGACCTACGCCATAAAAAACATTCTCGCTCCCACCCTGGACCCCGTGCTGGACGCGGCTCGGTTGCGCTGACGCCGGTTCGGGTTTAACTGACGCCCGTTTGCGTCCCGCGCGGGCGCCGCAGAGCATGTGAATGGATCAGATCGCCAAAAGCGCCGGATTGGCCGCGCCCAAGCCGCTGGCGCATCACGACTTCCGTCCCGACATCAACGGCCTGCGCGCTTTTGCCGTCCTGGGCGTCGTGGCCTTTCACGCCAATCACGGCCTGCTGCCCGGCGGCTTTTCCGGCGTCGATGTGTTTTTCGTCATTTCCGGCTTTCTGATCACGCGCATCATTCTGAGCGAGCGCGAGGCCAAAAAGTTTTCACTGCTGCTCTTTTACGCCAAGCGCGCCAAGCGCATCCTGCCGGCGCTGCTGCTGGTGACCGCCTTCGTCTGGGCCGCCGGCTGGCTGTGGGCCGATCCGAGGCAGTTCCGCGAAATCGGCGGCCATCTCGAGGGCAGCTCCTATTTCACGGTCAATCTCTGGCTGTTGCGCCAGACGGCGGGGATCGGCGGCTATTTCGACATCGACTCCAATTCCAAGCCGCTTTTGCATCTGTGGTCGCTGAGCATCGAGGAGCAGTTCTACCTGTTCTGGCCGGCGACGATTCTTCTGCTGTTTGCCGCCGGCCGGCGGTTCATCGGCCCCGGCGTTGCGCTGATCCTCGCGCTTTCGCTCGCCTTCGGCCTCTATGAGACGGCGCGCGATCCTTCCGCCGCCTTCTACCTGCTGTGGAGCCGGGCGTGGGAGCTGGCGCTCGGCGCGGCTCTGGCCTGGCGCGAGGTTTTCATCCTGCATCGCGCGCCGCATCCCGCTCCGCCGTGGGCCGATTTCGGCGCCGGGCTCGGCGTCGCCCTGATCTGCGCGTCCTATCTCCTGCTGGACGAGACGCAGGCCTTTCCCGGCTGGCGGGCGCTGGGCCCGGCGGTGGGCGGCGCGCTGGTGATCGCCTTTCCCGGCTCGCGGATCGGGGCTTATGTGCTGGGCAATCGGATCGCGCAGTTTTTCGGCCTCATTTCCTATCCGCTTTATCTCTGGCACTGGCCCCTGTTCGCCTTCGCCCGCATCCGGCCGGGCGTGACGCCGGACGGCCTGACCAAGACCGGACTGGCGGCGCTCGCCGTCGCGCTGGCCTATCTGACCTGGCGCCTGGTCGAACGTCCGGTCGGCCATGTTTTTCGCCGCCGGCCCGCCGTCGTCGCGCTGGTTCTGGTCGGGCTGCTGGCGGCAAGCGGCGTTATCGGCAGCGCGACCCGCAAAGCGAATGGTTATCCCAACCGATTCTCGCCTGAAGTCGTGCGCATCTTCGATTATAATGCGAATGGCGTGTCCTCGCCGCGGCTGGCCCCCTGTTTCCTTGTGCCGGACAGGGGGCGGAGTCCGCTCGACGAGGAGCGGCGGATCGTGGGCGCCATGTTCGAAGTCTCGTCATTGCGCCGAGATCGCCGATCCGAAAAAGCCGACCATCATGATCGTCGGCGATTCCCACGCCGCGCATTTCTTTGTCGGGCTCGAGCGCGAATATGGTGGGCGCGCCAATGTGATCGCGATGACCGCCGTCTTCTGCATGCCCTTGATCGAGAACACGCCAATGGATCGGGGCGAGGGCGGCACGCCGTGGTGCCGCGCGGTCAACGAATATGTTTTCCGGAAGATTCGCGAGATCAAGCCGGACATATTGTTCGTCGGTTCCTATTTCTCCTCCTACGTCTTCGATCGCGGATGGTACTATCCGAATTATTTCAACGATTTCCTCGCCAATGTGCATCGCCTCCACAAGGACGGGGTGAAAAACATCGTCATCGCCGGGCAGATCCCGACATGGTCGCCCTTCCGTGCCGATCCTGGTCGGGCTGGAGGTCTACAACGGAAAGAAGCCGCCGGAATTTTCCTCGGTCGGCCTGCAGCCGGATTCCGCCGCCGTCGACGCGCGGCTCAAGGCGATGGACTGGGGTCCGGGCGCGACCTATGTGTCTCAGGCCGCGCAGCTATGCCGCGACGGCGCGTGCCGCCGGCTGGTCGGGACGAATTTGCCGGAGGGCATGATTTCGTTCGATTATGGGCATTACACCTACAATGGCTCGATCTTCGCGGTGAAAAACATTTTTGCGCCGACGCTGGACGCCATTCTCGAAAAGGCGCGCAAGCCATGAGCGCCCTTGCTTCACTTCTCTCCGCGGCCGACGACCCCAACGCCGGCGCCGCGGCCCATTCCTGCCAGTCGCGGGGGGCATGATTGGACAATATCGTTTCCCGGCCGACCGCCGCCCGTGCGCCCAAGCCGCTGGCGCATCACGACTTCCGTCCCGACATCAACGGCCTGCGCGCTTTTGCCGTCCTGGGCGTCGTGGCCTTTCACGCCAATCACGGCCTGCTGCCCGGCGGCTTTTCCGGCGTCGATGTGTTTTTCGTCATTTCCGGCTTTCTGATCACGCGCATCATTCTGAGCGAGCGCGAGGCCAAAAAGTTTTCACTGCTGCTCTTTTACGCCAAGCGCGCCAAGCGCATCCTGCCGGCGCTGCTGCTGGTGACCGCCTTCGTCTGGGCCGCCGGCTGGCTGTGGGCCGATCCGAGGCAGTTCCGCGAAATCGGCGGCCATCTCGAGGGCAGCTCCTATTTCACGGTCAATCTCTGGCTGTTGCGCCAGACGGCGGGGATCGGCGGCTATTTCGACATCGACTCCAATTCCAAGCCGCTTTTGCATCTGTGGTCGCTGAGCATCGAGGAGCAGTTCTACCTGTTCTGGCCGGCGACGATTCTTCTGCTGTTTGCCGCCGGCCGGCGGTTCATCGGCCCCGGCGTTGCGCTGATCCTCGCGCTTTCGCTCGCCTTCGGCCTCTATGAGACGGCGCGCGATCCTTCCGCCGCCTTCTACCTGCTGTGGAGCCGGGCGTGGGAGCTGGCGCTCGGCGCGGCTCTGGCCTGGCGCGAGGTTTTCATCCTGCATCGCGCGCCGCATCCCGCTCCGCCGTGGGCCGATGTCGGCGCCGGGCTCGGCGTCGCCCTGATCTGCGCGTCCTATCTCCTGCTGGACGAGACGCAGGCCTTTCCCGGCTGGCGGGCGCTGGGCCCGGCGGTGGGCGGCGCGCTGGTGATCGCCTTTCCCGGCTCGCGGATCGGGGCTTATGTGCTGGGCAATCGGATCGCGCAGTTTTTCGGCCTCATTTCCTATCCGCTTTATCTCTGGCACTGGCCCCTGTTCGCCTTCGCCCGCATCCGGCCGGGCGTGACGCCGGACGGCCTGACCAAGGCCGGACTGGCGGCGCTCGCCGTCGCGCTGGCCTATCTGACCTGGCGCCTGGTCGAACGTCCGGTCGGCCATGTTTTTCGCCGCCGGCCCGCCGTCGTCGCGCTGGTTCTGGTCGGGCTGCTGGCGGCAAGCGGCGTTATCGGCAGCGCGACCCGCAAAGCGAATGGTTATCCCAACCGATTCTCGCCCGAAGGTCGTGCGCATCTTCGATTACCAGAAGACTGGCGCCGACCTGCCGCGACTGCGGGCCTGTTTCTACCAGCGCGACGAAAGGCGCTTTCCGATCGAGGAAGAAAAGCGGCGCGCCGCGTTCTTCTTCGAATCGAGGCATTGCGGCGTGGTCGCCGACCCGCACAAGCCGACCATCATGATCGTCGGCGATTCCCACGCCTCGGTGCTCTTCGTGGGGCTCGAGCGCGAATTTGGCGCGCGCGCCAATATCATCGCGATGACCGCGACCTATTGCATGCCCTTGATCGAGAACACGCCGATGGATCAGGGCGCCGGCGGCACGCCGCGCTGCCGGGCGATCAACCAATATGTCTTCGAGCAGATTCGCGCGATCAAGCCGGACATTCTGGTCGTGGGAGCCTATTTCGCCTCTTACGCCTCGGATCACGGCTGGCTTTATCCGAATTATTTCAACGATTTCCTCGCCAATGTGCATCGCCTCCACAAGGACGGGGTGAAAAACATCGTCATCGCCGGGCAGATCCCGACATGGTCGCCCTTCCTGCCCATCCTCGTCGGGCTCGATGTCGAGGACGGCAAGACGCCGCCGGAATTTTCGCGCGTCGGCCTGCGCCCGGAATCCTTAGCCGCCGACGCGCAGTTGCAAGAACTGGATTGGGGTCCGGGCGCGACCTATGTGTCGCAGGCCGCCCGGCTGTGCCGCGACGGCGCATGCCGCCGCCTCGTCGGCGGCCGGTTGCCGGAGGACATGATCAGTTTCGATTACGGCCATTATAGTTTCGACGGCTCGATCTTTACCGTCAAAACCGTTTTCGCGCCGGTCATCGACCCGATCCTCGCCGGAATCAGGAAGGATTAACCCCGCTTCAATTCGGGATGGACCGTCTTCTCGATGATGTTCATGTCGTGGCCGATGACATGTTCGGTCGAGCCGACGATCAGCGGGTCCGGCGGCCTGACGATGGAGTGATCCTTGTTGGGATAGGGCAGGGACCACAGGAAGTGGGACATGCAATTGAGGCGCGCGCGCTTCTTGTCGTCGGACTTGATGATGATCCAGGGCGCGTCGGCGGTGTCCGTATAGAAGAACATCGCCTCCTTGGCCTCGGTATAGTCGTCCCATTTGTCGAGCGAGGCCATGTCGATCGGCGACAGTTTCCATTGTTTCAGCGGATCGATCTTGCGCGACTCGAAGCGTCGGCGCTGCTCCTCGCGCGACACCGAAAACCAATATTTGAACATGCGGATGCCGGCGCGCGACAGCATGCGTTCGACTTCCGGGCACTGGCGCATGAATTCGAGATATTCATTGGGCGTGCAGAACCCCATCACCCGCTCGACGCCGGCGCGGTTGTACCAGGAGCGGTCGAACAGGCAGATTTCGCCGGCCGAAGGCAGTTGCGAAATATAGCGCTGGAAGAACCATTGGGTGCGCTCGCGCTCGGTCGGCTTCTGTAGCGCCACCACGCGGGCGGTGCGCGGGTTCATGTGCTCCATGTAACGCTTGATCGTGCCGCCCTTGCCGGCGGCGTCGCGGCCCTCGAACAGCATCACGATCCTTTCGCCGCTCTGCTCGACCCAGCGCTGCGCCTTGAGCAATTCCTGCTGCAATTTCAGCATGTGCTCTTCATAAGGCCCGGTGCGCATGCGCGCGGCGTAAGGATATTCGCCGGTCTCGAACACGCGCCGGATTGCGGCGGGATCGTGCCGCATCTGGGCGAGCAGATGCTGGGCGGAATCGTCCGTCTCCGCCGCCTTCAGCCGCCAGCGTCCTTGGACTTGGCCGCCGGCTTTGACGCGCCGCTTTGGCGCTTGTGCGGTTCGCCGGGCGACGGGGGATTATTATCCTGGGAATTGCCGTTCTTTTTGGCTGGTTCGACCATTTGAGACAATGGCGTGTCCTCCCTGGGACGCAAAGACCAACCCTCCGCGCCGAAGCGCGCCGGAAATGTCGTCACGCTAGTGCAATATTTCCCGGCGCGCCATGATCCGGCGCAATGCGCCGGCTGGATCGGAGGAGGAATCAGGCCCCCGCCTTGAGCAGTTTATATTGAATCGCATCGAGCAGGGCCTGGAAGGAAGCGTCGATCAGGTTAGGCGAGACGCCGACGGTCGTCCACGTTTCTCCGCCGTCGCCCCTGGCCCTGTCGCCGAATTCGATCAGCACCCGGGTCACGGCGTCGGCGCCGCCCTGGAAGACGCGGACCTTGAAGTCGAGCAGCTCGATCTCGTCGATGATCTTCTGATATTTGCCGAGGTCCTTGCACAAGGCCCCGTAAAGCGCATGGACCGGGCCGTTGCCCTCGGCGGCGGAGATCAGGGTCTGGCCGTCGATCGTCACCCGCACGGTCGCTTCCGAGAAAGTTTCCAGCTCGCCTTGGGCGTTGTGCCGGCGCTCGACGTCGACACGGAACCGATCGACATCGAAAAAGTCGGGCACACGGCCGAGCGCGCGCCGCGCCAGCAGTTCGAAACTGGCGTCGGCCCCCTCGTAGGCATAGCCCTGCGCCTCCTTGTCCTTCACAGCATTCAGCAGCCGGGCGACGCGCACGTCGTCCCTGGCGACCGGCACGCCCAGCCGCTCCAGTTCGGCCAGGATGTTCGACTTGCCGGCCTGGTCGGACACCAGAACCCGGCGGACATTGCCGACGCTCTCCGGCGGCACGTGCTCATAGGTGCGGGGGTCCTTCAGCACGGCGGAGGCGTGAATTCCCGCCTTGGTGGCGAAGGCCGAGGCGCCGACATAGGGCGCGTGCCGGTTGGGCGCGCGGTTGAGGATCTCATCCAGCGCGTGGCTGATCTTGGTCAGGCTGCGCAGGCTTTCCACGCTCACGCCGAGCTCGAACCGGTCGGCGAACTCGGGTTTCAGCATCAGCGTCGGGATGATCGAGCACAGATTGGCGTTGCCGCAGCGCTCGCCGAGCCCGTTGAGCGTGCCGTGAACCTGCCGCGCCCCGGCGCGCACGGCGGCCAGCGAATTGGCCACCGCCTGTTCGGTGTCGTTATGGGCGTGGATGGCGAGATGATCGCCGGGAACATGGACCGAGACCGCGCGCACGATTCTCTCGACCTCGTGGGGCTGCGTCCCGCCGTTGGTGTCGCAGAGCGCGATCCAGCGCGCCCCTGCCTCATAGCCGGCGCGCGCGCTGGCGAGGGCGTAATCGGGATTGTCCTTGTAGCCGTCGAAGAAATGCTCGCAATCGAGGATGACCTCCCGGCCCGCCGCGACCGCGACCTTGACGCTGTCGGTCACGCCTTCGAGATTTTCCTCCAAGGTGCAGCCGAGCGCCACGCGCACCTGAAAGTCCCAGCTCTTGGCGACGAAGACGATCGCATCGGCGGCGCTGTCGAGCAGAGCCGCCACGCCCGGATCGTTGGCGGCGGATCGACCGGCGCGCCGGGTCATGCCGAAAGCGGCGAAACGCGCCTTGTTCGTGCGTTTCTTGGAGAAGAACCTGGTGTCGAGCGGATTGGCCCCCGGATAGCCGCCCTCGATGTAATCGACGCCGAGCGCGTCGAGCAGGCCTGCGATCTGTTTCTTGTCGTCGAGCGAGAAATCGACGCCGGTGGTCTGGGCGCCGTCGCGCAGCGTGGTGTCGAAAAGCGTGACGCGTTCGCGGCTCATTGTTTTGTCTCGTTGGCGGGGTTCAGTTTCTTGGTCATGGTGGTGTTGCCCAGAACCTCGTCGCCCAGGAAAACCATGTTGCGTTTCTGCGCCGCATAATTCCGCGCGGCGAAGAAGGCTTGCGCGCAATCGGAGGCCTCGGCGGTGAGCGTCGTCGCCTTGCGCGCGCCGGCGAGCTTTTCCATCGCGTCGCACAGGCCGGTCCCGACGCCGCGCCGGGCGAAGGCCGGGTGGACATAGAGCATGTCGAGCCGGTCGGCGCCCTTGAGGCTGGCGAAGCCGGCGATCTCGCCCTCGACGAGCGCGACAACGGTCAGTTCGCTTGCGAGCTTTTGCGCGAAAGCCGCCTCGTCGTCGGCCAGCGCCGCCCAGGCCGCGACCTGCGCCTCGCCATAGTCCTCGCGCGCCAGTTCCTCGACGCTGGCGCGAAACAGCGCGGCGAGTTTCGGCGCGTCGGCGGGCAGGGCGGGGCGCAGGACGATCTTTTCCGCCATTACAGCAACCCGTACCAGTGGAGCGCGAAACCGGCGACCAGCGTCAGGACCAATATCTTGGCGGCGATGTAATAGAGCCAGTGGTGCGGGAAAGGCAGCGAGGCGCGCCAGTCCTTTTCCTGGTCGTCAGAGGGTTCCGTCATCCCGCCACCTCCCATTCCGTGGTCGGTTCGCCGGTCGCCTTGTCCTTGCCGTCCTTCAGCTTGACGCCGAGCCCTGCGAGCAGGTCGCGCAGGCGATCGGATTCGGCGAAATTCTTCGCCTTTCTGGCGGCGAGGCGTTCGGCCACCAGTTTTTCCACTTCGGCCGCGTCCACATTCAGTTCGGGCGCTCCGTGCGCCCAGGCGGCGGGGTCGCCCTCGAGCAGGCCGAGCAGAACGGCGGCGCGGGCGAGCTTTTCTGCTTCGGCTTTCGCGGTCTGGCTGTCCTCGCCGCGCGGCTCGGCTTTTCCCGCCATGGCGTGCAACTCGGCCATGGCGCGCGGGATGTTGAGATCGTCGCAAAGCGCCTCGACAAAAGCCTCTCGCAGGGGCGCCTCGCGCGCGCTGTCCGCCGTGACGCCATGGGCGCGCAAGACGCCATACCAGCGCGAAAGCGTCTTTTCGGCTTCTTCGAGCGCCTTGACCGTCCAGTCGATCGGCTGACGATAGTGGGTGCGCAGCATGGCGAGGCGCAGGACCTCGCCGCGCCATGGCTTGCCGCCGAATTTTTCCGAATGCAGCAGTTCGTGGATGGTGATGAAATTGCCGAGGCTCTTCGACATTTTCTCGCCTTCCACCTGCAGGAAGCCGTTGTGCATCCAGACCTTGGCCATGACGTTGTGGCCGAAGGCGCAGCGGGTCTGGGCGATCTCGTTCTCGTGGTGGGGGAAGACGAGATCGACGCCGCCGCCGTGGATGTCGAAGACTTCGCCGAGATGCTTGTGCGACATGGCGGAGCATTCGATATGCCAACCGGGGCGCCCGAAGCCCCAGGGGCTGTCCCATCCCGGCTCGCCGTCCTTCGAAGGCTTCCACAGCACGAAATCCATCTCGCCCTTCTTGTAGGGCGCGACCTCGACGCGGGCGCCGGCGATCATGTCGTCCAGCGGACGGCGCGAGAGCGCGCCGTAATCCGGCATGGAAGGCACGTCGAACAGCACATGGCCATCCGTGGCGTAGGCGTGGCCCCTCGCGATCAGCCGCTCGATGATCGCGATCATTTCGGCGATATGCTCGGTCGCGCGCGGCTGGACATTGGGCGCCAGGCAGTTCAGCGCCGCGACATCCTCCTGGAAGACGCGATTGGTCTCTTCCGTCAGTTCGCGGATGGTGATCCCGCGCTCGGCGGCGCGGGCGTTGATCTTGTCGTCGACGTCGGTGATGTTGCGCACATAGGTGACGTGATCCGCGCCATATTTCTCGCGCAAAAGGCGATAAAGCGCGTCGAAGACGATCAGCGGCCGGGCGTTGCCGATATGGGCGAAATCATAGACCGTCGGCCCGCAGACATAAAGCCGCACATTGCTGGCGTCGAGCGGCGCAAAGATTTCCCGCTCACGAGTCAGGGTATTGTATAGTTTCAAGGGCGTCGAGACGGACATGATTCCCCCTGGCTCTGGCCGGGGCGTCGATCTCGCGTAAAAGGTGAGGGAGACATGACGGCGCCAGCCAGCTTCGCGGCTAGCCGATAATCGAAATTCCGCAAAGAATGTTCGAATGCGTCATGCGCCGCACCATGAAGTTTTCGGGCGATGGCGTCAAGGCGTTTGTTGGGTCGCGCGCTTATGCCTTATTGACATCGGCGACAGGCGCGCGAGAATGCCCGCCACGTTCAGGCTCCCCTTGATGGGAGCGCAAGTCCAATGGATTTACCGGCTCCGCAGGGGCGGGGCCAGATGCAATCAGCTTCCGCCTCGGACAAGAGGTTGCGCAACAGCCCAGGGAGAGGACCGATGGACGTCGAATCGACAAAAATCAGCGCCGACGAAATGAAAGCGCTCATGAAGCGGCTGGGCGGCGAAAAAGGGCTGCAGCGCTTCCTGCGCGGCGAACTGACGCTCGTCGAAGCGCAGCCGCGCGATTTTCCGCTTTGGAAGACCGTAAGGCTCGGCGCCCACAAGACCGCCGCCGATTACAGCAAGGCGCTCGACGCCGGCCGGAACCGCAGCGTCGACTGGGTGATCAACTACCTTGGCCAGCCGGCGTTCCAATGCGCCAAGCAGGAAACCGATGTGGATCTGACGGTCGTTTCGGTCGGCGAACTCGGCTTCGTGCAAGGCGCGCTCTACAGCCAGGTCGTCGAAAGGGCTCTGGCCCACGGGCTGGAATTGTGCCCGGCGGAAACAGGGCCGGCTTTGCGGCTCGCCTATGAGGATCAGCCGCGCGGCGAGCGGCTGATCATCGCCACCAAGCCCTCGACGGAATCGGGCGCCGATCTCGACCTGTTCGTCATGGAGGTCAGCGGCGGCGGCGGATTATGGCTGCGCGGCGATTGCGGGCCTTCCGACCGCTATTGGGAGCCCGACCGGCGCTTCGTCTTCGTCCGGCCCCGTCGGGACTGAGCTTCAGGCGCAGCCGGGTTTGAAACCATTTCGTTCGGCCGCGGTTATGGGGTGAGCGGAAAGCGCAAAAGCCCCAGGCCGAGCAGACGACATGACGCCTGAAACGGTTCCCGACGTCACATTCCAACTCCGCATGCGCAACGACGCCTTGGGCGGACCCAATCCGTTCGAGTGGAAGGCGGTTGCGAGCGACGAGATTTTCCGGGGCAGGCGCATCGTGCTTTTCGCGCTGCCCGGCGCCTTCACTCCGGCCTGTTCCGAAAGTCATCTTCCCGGCTACGAGCGGCTTCACGACGAATTCAGGTCGCTGGGCGTCGATCAGGTCATTTGCCTTGCGGTGAACGACGCCTTCGTGATGTTCCAATGGGCCAGGGCGCAAAAAATCGAAAAAGTGTTCATGCTGCCCGACGGCAATGGCGATTTCACCCGCCTGATGGGCATGCTGGTCGATCGCAGGGGGCAGGGCATGGGCTATCGAAGCTGGCGCTATTCCATGTTGGTGGACGACGGCCGCATCGTCAAAATCCTCGCCGAGCCGGACCGGCGCGACAACCCGTCCGGCGGCGCCGTGCAGGTCTCCAGCGCCGAGACCATGCTTGCTTTTCTCAAAAGCCGCGCCTGACGGCGGCGGCTTGCGTCAGGCGACAAAATCCTGCTTGCGATAGCCTTGCGCATAAAGCAGGGCCGTGAGGTCGCCATGGTCCACCCGCGCCTGGGCGGCGGCGGCCACCGCCGGCTTGGCGCGATAAGCGACGCCGAGGCCCGCTTCCTCCAGCATGGCGAGATCGTTGGCGCCGTCGCCGACGGCCATGGTTTCATGTGGCGCGAGGCCGCGGGCGGCGGTCAGCTGCTTCAGCATCGCGAGCTTGGCCGCCTTGCCGAGGATCGGCTCGGCGACGCGGCCGGAGAATCTTGCCGTTCTCGATCAGCAAAATGTTGGCGTGGTTTTCCTGAAAGCCGATGGCCTCGCCGATGCGCGCGGTGAAGAGGGTGAAGCCGCCGGAAACCAATGCGGTGTAAGCGCCATGTTCCCGCATGGTTTGCACCAGGACCCTTCCGCCGGGGGTCAAGGTGATGCGCTCTTGAATCGCCTTGTCCACCACGCCGGCGTCCAGGCCGGCGAGCAAGGCGACGCGCTCGCGCAAGGCCGGCTCGAAGGCGATTTCGCCGCGCATGGCGCGTTCGGTGATCGCCGCCACCTTTTCCTTCAATCCGATGAAATCGGCCAGTTCGTCGACGCACTCCTGGCCGATCATGGTCGAATCCATGTCGGCGAGCAGCAGCTTCTTGCGCCGATCCTCCGCCGGCTGGACGAAAACATCGACCGGCGCGGCGCCGAGGCCAAGCCGCAGCACCGAGGCGGCGGCGCGGCAATAGGCCGCGTCGGCGAAAGCGCCGTCGTCGCGATTGCCATGCGCGGCGCCGGGTGCGAAAGGAATGTCAGCGGCTTCGCCGGGCGCGAGAATGACGGGCGCTGCCGCGCCGGGCAGGCGCTTCGCGGCGGCGGCGATGACATCGGGCGTCAGGGCTTGCGCGCCGGGCGCGCCGACCAGGGTGGCGACATGGGTCATAAGGATTTGAACGCTCGCAACCTGTCGAATCGTAGAGAAGCTCAAGCCATCCTTTTGGCAGGACCGACGGCCAGCGGCAAGTCCGCGCGCGCCATTGAACTCGCGCGGGAGCGCGACGGCGTCGTGATCAACGCCGACGCGATGGCGGTCTATCGCGATCTGGCGATCCTTTCGGCGCGCCCGACGCCTGACGAAATGGGCGATATTCCGCACCTGCTTTTCGGCCACGTCGGCGCCGAGCGCAATTATTCGGTCGGCCTGTGGCTCGCCGACGCCAAAGCTGCTCTGCGCGGGGCCGAACGCCTGAAAAAGCTGCCGATCTTCGTCGGCGGCACCGGCATGTATTTCAAGGCCCTTCTGCACGGGCTGTCGAATATTCCCGCCGCGCCGCCGGAGGTGCGCGCGCGGGTGCGGGCGCAAGCCCAAGGCGTCGCGCCGGAAGAACTTCACGAGAGACTGCGCGCGCGCGATCCCGAAACGGCCGCGAGGCTGCGCCCCAGCGACCCGCAGCGCATCCTGCGCGCGCTGGAAATTTTCGAGGCCACGGGGGCGCCGCTTGCAAGTTTTCACGGCGCGCGCGAGGGCGCCCTTCTCGACGCGGCGCAATGCGAATGTCTTTTCCTGGCGCCGGAGCGCGAAAAACTCTACGTCCGCATCGACACGCGTTTCGACCGGATGATGGAACAGGGAGCCCTGGAGGAAGTCCGGCGCCTCGCGGCGCGCGGGCTCGATCCGGCGCTGCCGGCGCTGCGCGCTGTCGGCGTTCCCGGCTTGAGCGCCTTTCTGCGCGGCGAAATGTCGCTCGGGGAGGCGGTGGAGAAAGCCAAGCGCGACAGCCGCCAATATTCCAAGCGCCAGTTCACTTTCGCGCGGACGCAACTGCCGGAATTTTCCTGGGTGGAGGCGCGCCTATCCGGTTAAGGCAGACAGTCGCTAGAGATAGATGTGACCGGTGTATGGCGCCGCATCACGACCTGTTGCAGACACCAGGAGCTCGAGCGCGAATGACCGCAGTTCAATGTTTGGATGACGTTCCGCGACGACGTTCGGCGCGCCTTGCGTCACGCGCAATTAAACTATGTTTTTCAGATAGTCACAGGCTGGTTTGACGTCGCGCTCGGGTCGGACCTGGCGGTTGAAACGAACGATGGGGCGCTATGGCCCGATTTTCCGATAACGCGGCCGGTCATGCGAAACGACCGCCGATTCTACGCCATGCCGGCCGCGTCCCGGAGGACGGGCGTCAGCTCGCGCCCGCCGATATGTGTCAGCAGCCGCGCGAGCCACAGGAACAGCCCGACGACGGCGAAAGCGAAGAAGCGGTCGGAATATGAGGGGAAAACCGCAAGATGAATCGCCACATAGGCCAGCGCCGCAAAAACGAAGACCAGGGTGAACCGATCGCGCGTCAGAGCGCGCAGGTCGGTGTTGGCGAGCGCGACGAAAACCAATCCATAGATGACGATATGACGGCTTTCGAAAAGTTTCCCAATGTGCGTGTAAGCCAGCAGGTAATCGCGCGGATTGTGGGAAATGGCCATGCTTTCGGGATAGGGCGCAAAGCCCATGAAGGTGAAATTGAACAAGGTGGCGAACGAATAGGAGCCGAGAAAATGGTTTTGCGCGACATAAATCGCCCCAGCGCAGGCGAGGCTGAGGACGCCGAGCATGAGCGGCCGGCGCAGGCGCGCGAGGCGTGGCGGTGAATTTTCACTCAGGCGGCTAACCAGGATGGCGCCGACCAGCGTCGCCGAAAGGATGACAAAATCGGGGCGCGCCAGCGGCGCGAGCGCGGCGGCGACAAAGCCCGCCTCGTCATTGCTCGCGGCAAGCCACAGGCAGAGAAGCGCGCAAAGGCAGGCGAAACCGTCGGGCGAGGGGAGCGAGGCCAGCGACTGGAAGACCGTATTGTGGAAGGCGCAAATATTGGCTGCGGCGATCCCGACCGGCAGCAGGAGCAAGGGCAGCCGCAAACGCATCAGCAGCAGGCCGAAAAGCAGGGTCATCGCCCCGGCGGAGACGGCGCTGACCGCATAAGTGGCCTTGGCGTAAGGCAGGCCGAGGCGATGGACGCCCTTCACCAGCGCCATATAGACGAATTTGACGCGATAGAAGGGCAATTGCTGTTCGAGCGCGCGCCAATCGCGCGCCACGCCAGCGCGGTAAGCAGCGATCTGCTCGTTGGTGGCGGTGGAATCCTTGCCGACGAGCTGCGCATATTCATCGTCGTTCGTTTCGGCGCGGACTTGGCTGTAGACTTCGTCAAGCCAGGCTTGGCCGCGCATGCCCTCGTCGTGCAGCGCGCTGGCGACATAGGCGATCATGTCCCAGTCATGCGTGGGCTTCTTATAGCCGATGGCGGCGACCAGCGCGGCGCAGACGACGATGAAAGCCAAACGAAACAGCCTGAAAAGCGCGTCGCGGCGGACACCGTCGGCGCGGGCTGCACTTGAGGGCAAAGTGGACACGGAAACGGTCGGAGCGGTCGAAACCATGGGGAAAGCCCTGGGAAAAATCCCCTGTATTTATAGCACGATACGTCGATGAACGCGCTGAATCTGAAAACAGGGTTTATACCGTCCCTTGCGGAGGTGACCTCATTTGGAGGATTGTGCCAAGTCGCAATCGAGACGGGCGCGGCGTGATTTTGCGATCGGTCTCCTGTCCCGGAGGATTGCGTGTTGCATGCCCCCTTTCAGTTGTTTGCGCCCTGCGCTCCTTCTATGGCGTCACCCTCGGCGCACAGAACGCCAGCCCCGCGTCGCCGGGGGACTGCTTCGTTGCCGACAGCAGTCCTTGCGCGAAATGCCGCTCGCCGCCCATTCTCGCCTTTGCCGGCGACTTCGGCGTTCTTCCACTTCCCGCCGAATGCGGAAGATCGTCACCCTGCTCGGCGATCTCCAGACGTGGCGCATTTCCGCCAACGGAAAAATGGCTGCGGGTCGTTGTATGTCGTGTGTCTTAGCTCGATACGCGCGGGCGGAGGCGGATCAGGGCGTCGAGAGCGTGGCTTGCTTGCCGGCCGCGCGCGGATAAACTCGCGCGAAATCATGTTCGGAGACGAAGCCCATGAAAATCACCTGGCTCGGCCACTCGGCCTTCCGCGTCGATCTGCGCGATTCCCACATCCTCATCGACCCTTTCCTCACCGGCAATCCGAAATTCACTGGGGGGCTGGACGAGGCGGCGGCGGGCGTCACCCATATCGTCATTACCCACGGTCATGACGACCATATCGGCGATGCGTCGGAAATCGCCCGGAAAACCGGCGCGCAGATCGTCGCCAATTTCGAAGTCTGCATGTATCTCCACGGCAAGGGCGCGGAAAACATCAATCCCGGCAATACCGGCGGCGTGATCCCCTGCGGCGAGTTTTCCGTCGCCCTCACTCCGGCGCTGCATTCGGCGAGCACGATGATCGACGGCCAGCCGGTCTATCTCGGCAATCCCAACGGCGTGGTCCTGCTGCCCGAGTTCGGCCTGCGGGTCTATCACGCAGGCGACACCGCGATCTTTGCCGACATGGACCTGATCCGCGAACTGTACCGGCCGGAAATCGGCCTCATCCCGGTCGGCGACCGCTTCACCATGGACGGCAAGACGGCGGCTCTGGCGGCGAAGCGCTTTTTTGATTTCCGCCACGTCATCCCGATGCATTACGGGACCTTCCCGATCATCGACCAAACGCCCGACGCCTTCGTCGCCGCGATGCAGGGCTCTCGCGCAAGAGTCCACGTTCCGCAGATCGGCGAGAGCATCCAGTTCTGATCTGTCGGGGGCCGCGTCATCGTTGCGCCGGGGCGGCGGCTTCTATATAGGCTAAACGCTTACAAGCGGCGGTCTAAACCGGCCCATTCACCACGGAGTCCTTGATGTCGGTCGATCTGGCGACGGTGCGGCGCATCGCCCATCTCGCGCGCATTCGCGTGAGCGAAGGGGAAGCGCCTTTTCTGCAGAACGAGATCAATTCCATCCTGAATTTCGTCGAGGAATTGAACGCGGTCGATGTCGAGGGCGTCGAGCCGATGACCTCCGTCCTGCCGATGACGATGAAGAAGCGCGCCGACGTGGTCACCGACGGCGGGATCGTCGAAAAAGTCCTGGCCAACGCGCCCGCCCGCGAGGACGGTTTTTTCGTCGTGCCGAAAGTGATCGAATAAGCTTCGCCGAGAGAGATTGAAATGTCCGATCTGACCCGCCTGACGCTCGCTGAAGCGCGCGAGGGCCTCGCATCAAGAAGATTTTCGGCGGTCGAGCTGAACCAGGCTTTTCTCGACGCGATGACGCGGGCGAAGAATCTCAACGCTTACATTGTCGAAACGCCGGAAAAGGCGCTTGCGCAGGCCAAGGCGAGCGACGAGAGAATCGCCAGAGGCGAGGCGCGGCCGCTCGAAGGAATCCCGCTCGGGATCAAGGATCTCTATGCGACCGAAGGCGTGCAGACCACCGCCGCCAGCCATATTCTCGAGGGTTTCGTCCCACGCTATGAATCGACCGTCAGCGCCAATCTGTGGCGCGATGGCGCGACCATGCTGGGAAAACTCAATCTCGACGAATTCGCCATGGGCTCGTCGAACGAGACGTCTTATTTCGGCCCGGTGATCTCGCCCTGGCGGCGAAAGGATTCCGACGCGAAAATCGTCCCCGGCGGCTCGTCGGGCGGCTCGGCGGCGGCGGTCGCGGCGCGGCTGTGCCTGGGCGCCACCGCAACCGACACCGGCGGCTCGATCCGCCAGCCCGCGGCCTTCACCGGCACCGTCGGGATCAAGCCGACCTATGGCCGCTGTTCGCGTTGGGGCATTGTCGCTTTCGCCTCCTCGCTCGATCAGGCAGGCCCGATCGCACGGAACGTGCGCGACACGGCGATCCTGCTGCGCTCGATGGCCGGCCACGATCCCAAGGACACCACCAGCGTGGACGCGCCGGTCCCGGATTATGAGAAAGCTGTTGGCGCTTCCGTAAAAGGCAAGGTGATCGGAATCCCCAGGGAATATCGCCTCGACGGCATGTCGGCCGAGATCGCCGCCTTATGGGATCGCGGCGTCGAATGGCTGCGCGCGGCGGGCGCCGAAATCCGCGAGATTTCATTGCCTCATACGCGGCATGCGCTGCCGGCCTATTATATCGTCGCGCCGGCGGAGGCGTCGTCCAATCTCGCGCGTTACGACGGCGTGCGCTACGGCCTGCGCAAGACCGGCAAGGACATTGTCGATCTTTATGAACTGACCCGCGCCGCCGGCTTCGGCAAGGAAGTGCGCCGCCGCATCATGATCGGCACCTATGTGCTGTCGGCGGGCTATTACGACGCCTATTACCTGCGCGCCCAGAAAATCCGCACCCTGATCAAGCGCGACTTCGACCTCGCCTATGCGTCCGGCGTCGACGCGATCCTCACCCCGGCGACGCCTTCGCCCGCTTTCGCGCTGGGCGAAAAGGGCTCCGCCGATCCGGTGGAAATGTATCTCAACGACGTGTTCACGGTCACGGTGAACATGGCCGGCCTGCCGGGCCTCGTCGTCCCCGCCGGCCTGTCCTCGGACGGCCTGCCGCTCGGCCTGCAATTGATCGGACGTCCCTTCGAGGAAGAGAGTCTTTTCGCGCTGGGCGAGGCCATCGAGCAGGCCGCGCCGCAGATTGCCCTGCCCGAGCCGTGGTGGGGATGAGGCGATGAGCGGCGCGGACGGGAAAGCTGCGGCGACCAATGCAGAAATGGCCGCATTGCGCTCGAAGATCGACTCGATCGACGCCGCGCTCGTCGACGCGCTTGCCGAACGTCAGCGCTGCATCGAGACGGCGGCCGAGATCAAGAGCCGCATCGGCTGGCCCGCGCGAATCCCGCCGCGCGTCGATGAGGTTCTGGTCCGCGTCGCCGCGCGCGCGAAAGAAAAAAAACTCGACACCGACCTCGCGCAGTCGCTGTGGACCGCGCTCATCGAATGGTCGATCTTTTATGAAGAGCGTCTGATGAAGGAAAAGTCGGACGGGAAAGTGGACCCCGCATGAACACGCTGAGCCATTCGTCGAAATTGATTCCGGGCGCGACCGGCGATTGGGAAGTCGTCATCGGCCTCGAAATCCACGCCCAGGTGACGAGCAAGTCGAAACTCTTTTCCGGCGCCTCGACCGAATTCGGCGGCGCGCCCAACAGCCATGTCTCGCTGGTGGACGCCGCCATGCCGGGGATGCTTCCGGTGATCAACGAGGAATGCGTCAAACAGGCGATCCGCACCGGCCTCGGGCTGAAGGCGAAGATCAATCACCGCTCGGTGTTCGACCGCAAGAATTACTTCTATCCCGACCTGCCGCAGGGCTATCAGATCAGCCAGTACAAGAACCCGATCGTCGGCGAGGGCGAGGTGCTGGTCGACCTCTCGCCGACCGAGCAGATCAAGGTCGGCATCGAGCGCCTGCATCTCGAACAGGACGCCGGCAAATCCCTGCACGATCTCGGCGCCAACGACTCGCACGTCGATCTCAACCGCTCCGGCGTGGCGCTGATGGAAATCGTGTCGAAGCCCGACATGCGCTCGGCCGACGAGGCCAAGGCCTATGTCACCAAGCTGCGCACCATCCTGCGTTATATCGGCAGTTGCGACGGCAACATGGAGCAGGGTTCCCTGCGCGCGGATGTGAATGTTTCCGTGCGCAAACCGGGCGCGCCTTTCGGCACGCGCTGCGAGATCAAGAACGTCAATTCGATCCGCTTTATCGGTCAGGCGATCGACGTCGAGGCGCGCCGCCAGATCGGCGTTCTGGAAGATGGCGGAACCATCGATCAGGAGACGCGGCTCTACGATCCCAACAAGGGCGAGACGCGCTCGATGCGCTCCAAGGAGGAAGCGCACGACTACCGCTATTTCCCCGATCCCGACCTTCTGCCGCTGGAATTCGACCAGGCCACGGTCGATGCGCTGGCCAAGAATCTCCCCGAACTGCCGGACGAGAAGAAGGCGCGCTTCATCGCGCAATACGGGCTCTCGCCCTATGACGCCGGCGTGCTGGTTCTGGAGCGCGCTTCCGCCGATTATTTCGAGGAGGCGGCCCGCGGCCGCGACGCGAAGCTCGTCGCCAACTGGGTGATCAACGAACTGTTCGGCCGCCTCAACAAGGAAGGAAAATCGATCGAAGACTCGCCGGTTTCGGCGGCGCAGATCGGCGCCATTGTCGATCTGATTTCCTCCAATGTGATCTCTGGCAAGCTCGCCAAGGACCTGTTCGAAATCGTCTGGACCGAGGGCGGCGACCCGGAAAAAATCGTCGAAGCGCGCGGCATGAAACAGGTCACCGACACCGGCGCGATCGAGAAGGCGGTGGACGAGATCATCGCGAAGAATCCCGACAAGGTCGAACAGGCGAAAGCCAAGCCGACCATGCTCGGCTGGTTCGTCGGGCAGGTGATGAAAGCGACCGGCGGCAAGGCCAATCCGCAGGCGGTGAACGAGATTCTGAAAGCGAAACTCGGAATCTGAGTTCGCGCGTTTTTTCGCGTTTCGAAACGTCAATTTCGCTGGCGCGCCGCATTTTTTGCGGCGCGTTTTCCCTTTCAACAAAAATTTTTTTCTGCTCGCGCAATTTTGTTGGCGACGCATTTTGTCTGACGCGCGTCCTGTCGAAATGCGCGACCTTCGTCGCGAGAGACGAATGCGCGCGCGTCGAGCGATGAGCGCGGACGACGCGGGCGCGCCGACACGAGAAGATCAAGACGCGACGCCGGAGTGTCAAAATAACATATTGTTATATATGACATTTATGTGAATTCATTGCGTTGTTTCGTATTCACGTTTTTTGCCAAATGCGTCGCGCGGCGCTCGACGCGCGCCGTCGCGCGGCACAGGAAACAGGGTTTGACGCATGATGCGAAACGCCTTGTCGCGCTATTGAAACGACGCTTGTGGAATAGAATTTTTCGCCGCGCGCGCCGCCGATGCGGCGAAAAATGCGTTGCGCGGCGCGGTCAAGGCGATCGCGCTCTCTTGCAAGAGTTTTGAACAGGTTTAGGCTGATTGCGCTGGAACGGGCGAACCGTGCGCCGGCGGCGCGAAAGGGGGATATGATGGCGCAATCACCAAAGAAGAGTTCAGCTGCGAAAAAATCTGCGGCGGCCGCGGAAAGCGATGCGGCGGCGGAGAAAAAGTCGGGCGCGACGAAGGCCAAGGCCGCGGCTGGAAAGAGCGCCGCCAAGAAGGCCGAAGCGAAGAAGGCCGACGCCAAGAAGGCCGACGCCAAGAAATCCGACGCCAAGAAATCCGAGGCCAAGAAATCCGCCAAGAGCGTGACCAAGGCGCCCGCCAAGAAGGCGGCAGCGAAGCCCGCCGCCAAGGCCGCGGAGAAGAAGGGCGCGACCAAGGCCGCAGCCAAGAAGACCTCCGAGAAAAAAGCTTCCGGCGCGAAAACGGCCGCCGCGAAAAAGACGGCGAAATCCTCCTCCGCCAAGCCGGCAGCCAAGGCCGCGGGCGCGAAGAAGGCCGCCGCCAAATCCGCTGCGACCGAGAATGCGCGGTCCAAGGCTGGCGCCAAGAAAGCAGCGGCCAAAAAGCCGCGCAAGCCCGCCGCGGCGAAGCCCGCCGCGACCAAGAAGGCTTCGGCGAAATCCGCAGCCAAGCCGGCGGCCAAACCGGCTGCCCGCAGCGCGGCGGCCTCCCGCCGCGTGACCAAGAAAGTCGCAGCCGAAAGCGCGCCGGCGGCCGAAAAGCCCAAGGCTAAGCGCGCGGCTCCGCGCAAGGCCAAGGCCGCGCCGGCCGAAAAGCCCGCGGGCCAGCCGACCGGATCCGGCGAAGGCCAGTCCTGAGCCGCGTCAATCTTTGCCGGGAAGGCATTTCTCGGCAAAGGAACGCCAGGTCAGGCCTCTGCTTTCACCGGTCATTTTGAGATCGCGCCAACGTTCGCCGCATAGGCGCATGCGTTGGCGCGACGCCGGCGGGAGGTTATAGGGCTTCAAGTCTTCGGTCGGGACGTCGACGGGCGCGCGCTGCCCGGGCGACGCGGAAGAGGGCGGCGCTTCGGGCGCCGGCGCCGCGGGCGGCGTGAATTCAGGCGGGCGTCGCGGCGGCAAGGGCAGGGCGGCGCGGGCCATGTCAACCCAAGCCGCATCCGCGCAAAGGATCATGCCAGCAAGCAGAAAGGCGGGCGCCTTGACCGTGCGCCTTCGCGCGGCGGTGCGGCGGAATCTCGTGAACATCTGGAGGACGAACATCGGGAAGGCTGGCGACGGCGTGAGCGATAGTGCATGACTTGGGCCGAAGGATCCGCAGCCAAACGCCCTTCTTTGCGGCTGGTTGGTGGCGGAGACGGAGGGATTTCGAACCCTCGATAGGGCTTTACAACCCTATAACGGTTTAGCAAACCGCCGCCTTCAGCCTCTCGGCCACATCTCCCGCCGCCGCGCCGCCGATCCTCGGCCCTTTCGAGCCGCGTCAGCGCGTGGCTGGGAGATATGCCCGACCGCCGAAAAAATGGCAAGCCGCAAAAGGCGACGGCAAGGAGAAAGGCGCGCGCGCCCGGCGCGGCCTCTCCTTTTTGCAAAACGGCGCAGCTTTTTCGGGAATTTGCGCTAAATAGAATCCACCGAAGACGAAAGCGGGGGAGTCGATGCGTCGGCCCGGCATGGGTTGGTTGGGTCTGGCGGCGGCGGCCGGTTTATGGCTGGCGCTGATTCAGGTCGAGACGCCCGGGATCGAAAAGGGCCTTTCCGCCCGCGCAGAAACCATCGTGCGCGAAAAGCTGGGGTCGACGGCGAAAGTTTTCGCACGCGGTCGCGATCTGCGTATCGAGGGACTGGTTTTCGACGGATCGCCACGCGCGGAAACGCTCGCCGCCCTTCGCGCGCTGCCGGGGGTGAAAAACGTCGCCGACGATCTCGCGCCGCCGCCGCCGGCTTCGCCTTTTGCCTGGCGCGCGGCCTGGGACGGCGCGACGCTCGAACTTTCGGGGGCGGCGTCTTCGCCCGCCGCGCGCGAGGCGCTGAATGCGGCGGCCCGCAAGGCCGCGCCCGGCGCGCGAATCGTCGACCACATGAACTACGCCTCAGGCGCGCCGCCGGGTTTTTCGGAGCGCGCCGCGAATCTCCTGCGGGCTTTGGTCCAGTCGCGCGGCGGCGTGGCGCGGCTGAGCGATCAGGTCGCGACGCTCGACGTCAAACCGCCGGACAAGCCGGACCAGCGCGCCGCCGCCAGCCCTGCAACGAGCGCCCGGAGCCCGGCCCCGCCGCGACAAGCCGTGTCCAAACCGGCGCCAAACCCGCCGCCGAAACCCGCGCCAAAGCCCGTCGAGGATTGCAGGACCGCGCTGGCGCGGACCGCCCGCGCGGCGGCGATTGGGTTCGAAGGCGCCGTCGGGTTGACGCCTGAGTTGGAGGCGCCGCTGAAGGCGTTGGCGGCGGCGGCGCGGGCCTGTCCCGGCGCCGCGCTGGAGGTCGCCGGATCGGGCGGCGCGCCGGACCTTTCCTGGCGACGGGCGGAAGCCGTGGCGGCCTTTCTCCTCGCCGAAGGAGTGGCGCCGAACCATCTCGACATCGACGGCCAAGGCGGGAAGCAACCTGCCGGCGGCGTCGCCATCCAGGTCAAATGAGGCGCCGGCGATGATTTTTGTCCTGCAAAATTTCATGCCATGGGCGCTCGCGGCTGGCGCGCTCGGCTTCGTCTTCGGCCTGCTTGCGGAACGCGGATCGCGCCGGACGCGCGGCTCCGAACGCGCGCTGTTTCTCGTTCTCGCGTTCGTTCTGGGATTGGGCCTGCTGGCCGACGCGCTCGGTCTCGCGCCCGGCCGTTATGGCCTTTGGCTCGAGGCCGGCCTGACCATTTTCGGCGGTTACGCCTTGGGGCATGGAACAGCGCGGGCGTTCGCGCTCTTTCTGGCGTCTCGCGTGCGGGAAAAAACGCCGGACTGGATCGGCGCGGCGCGCGAGACGCTGGCCCAGGCCGAGGCTTTCGTCGCCGCCGCGCAAGGGGCGCTCGCCGCCAACGAAGGGGCGCTCGCCGCCAATGAGGCGGCGGCGGCGCGACTCGGCGCCGGCCCCCGAAACCGTTTTGGCCATGGCCGCGCCTCCCTCGCCCGAGCCGCCTCCGGCGGCCGACGTTCGCGGCGCCGGAGACGCCGAACGCCCTGGCGGCGATCGTGGGCCTGGACGACGAATTGGCGCGGGAGCTGCGCGCCCAGGGCGTGAGCGATCTCGGGGCGCTGGCCGATCTCACCGCCGAGGGCCGCAAGGCCGCCGCCCTCCGGCTTGGCCTCGACGAGGCCGCGATCGATTTCTGGTCGGCCCAGGCGCGGCTCTATGCGCATGGCGTCGCGTCCCCGCCCGGCGGCGCGGAAGCCGAGACCCGCGCCGCCTCCGTCCCGACGCCGGCTGGCGGCGACGATTTGCCGCGGTCTTCGGCGGGACGGGCCATCGAACTCGTTCTATCCCGGCCAAAGGCCGCCCGGCGTCGCGGTCGCGCCGGAAAGCGGCGCCGACGACCTGACCCGGATCGCCGGGATCGACGCCGCGGCCGAACGCCGTCTTCACGGCCTCGGGATCTGGACTTTCGCCCAGATCGCGGCCTGGACGGCGGATCAGACGCGCTGGGTCGAGTTCTATCTCGCCGAACCCGGGCGGGCCGGACGGGAAAACTGGCGCGAACAGGCCGGCAAGCTCGTCCATGGCGCTCCGGCCGCGCCATAAGTCCGCGCGCCGCGAAAAAAATGTGTATGGGACTCCCGCAGCCGCAAAAAATGACTAGGAAGGCCGAAAGCCGATGTTATCCTTGGAAGCGTCGATTCCAAGCTTCGACGTGAGATGGGCCGGGGACATTCGCCCGGCTCTCGCGGGACAGCGTTTCAGTCGGGGAGCCGCTTCATTGGGCGCGAGGGAACAGCCGGGAATTTCGCAAGGTTCCGAAGCCGCGATGTCGGGCGAGATTGCGCCGGAGATCATCGAGATCCGGGGCCGGATCAAATGGTTCGACATGGCCAAGGGCTTCGGATTCGTCGTGCCGGACAATGGGCTCGCCGACGTGCTGCTTCACGTCACGGTGCTGCGGCGCGACGGGTTCCAGACGGCGCCCGAGGGCGCGGAGGTGGTCTGCCAGGCGCAGAACCGCTCCCGCGGCCTGCAGGTGTTCCGCGTCCTCTCCATGGACGAATCGACGGCGGTGCATCCGGCGCAACTGCCGATGGCGCGCACCCATTGCATCGCGGAATCGGTCGGCGGCTTCGAGATCGTCGTCGTCAAATGGTTCAACCGCATCAAGGGCTTCGGCTTCCTCACCCGCGGCGAGGGCACCGAGGATATTTTCATCCATATGGAAACCTTGCGCCGCTACGGCGTCGCCGATCTCAAGCCCGGCGATTCGCTGCTGGCGCGGTTCGGCCAAGGGCCGAAGGGCCTGCTGGCGGCCGAGGTCCGCGCGCTGGAGACAAATCTGCCCAGCGCCCATTGAACGCCGCGCGCGGCGTCGGGAATTCGTGAGGTTCGGTCATGGCGCGTTTGTTCGGGTCCGCCGCCCGCTTTATTTCCCTTGCCGGCGCCCTGGCTTTGGCCGCGCCGGTCCTCGCCCCCGCGCCGAGGACGTTCTTCAGCTGCGCAGGAGGCCTTGGCGCAGGAGGCTTTGGCGCAGGAGGCTTTGGCCACGCTCGAGCCCCTCACGATCGTCACCGATCCCAAGGGCGCCCATCCGGTCAAGAACATCGGCTCTCGGTCGAGGTCATGCGCAACGACGCCGATCGCGAGCATGGGCTGATGGATCGGCAATATCTGCCGCCCGATCGCGGCATGCTGTTTCAGTTCGACCGCGAGCAGAACGTCCTGATGTGGATGAAGAACACCTATATTCCGCTCGACATGATCTTCATCTCGCCCGAGGGGGCGGTCACCCACATCCATGAAAACGCCGAGCCCCTGTCGGAAGCCATCATTTCATCGGACGGGCCGGCGCTCGGGGTGCTCGAGGTCAATGCCGGCTACGCCAAAAAGATCGGGCTGAAGGAGGGCGATCTGGTGCGCCATCCGATGTTCGGCAAATGAGGCGAACGCTTGTCGCCGCACGTCGCCCGTGCTAGCCACGACCGGGCTCCTTCGGGGTATAGCGCAGCCTGGTAGCGCGGAAGTTTTGGGTACTTCAGGTCGCAGGTTCGAATCCTGCTGCCCCGACCATAGGCCCGCCCTGGGGCGGCTCCCGTTTTCGGCTGATCGGAAGCGGGCGCCGGAAGCAAGAGAGATGGAACGGTCATGACCGCGCGCATTTATCGTCCCGCGAAAAACGCCACCCAGTCCGGCATGGGCAAAACAAAGCTGTGGCGGCTTGAATTCATGCCGGAAAGCGCGCGCAGCATCGAGCCGCTGATGGGCTGGACCTCTTCCAGCGACATGAACAGCCAGATCAAGCTGAATTTCGAAACCCGCGAGGAAGCGGTCGCTTATGCGAACGCAACGGCATTCCCTATCGCGTCGAGGAGCCCAAGGAAGTCGCGCGCCGCACCGTCTCCTATTCCGACAATTTCCGCGCCAATCGCGCGACGCCCGTGGACCCATTGACCGCCGGTCCGGGCGCCTCCCGACCCCGTAGCTCAGCCGGATAGAGCAACTGCCTTCTAAGCAGTAGGTCGCAGGTTCGAATCCTGCCGGGGTCG
>CAVVIQ010000007.1:0-108951 GCA_963748385.1 uncultured Pseudomonadota bacterium | reverse complement strand
TTCTGCGCGTCGAGCGGTAGAAAATCGCGTAACGCTTCCTTTTGGCCGCGATAGGTCACGTCGCACTGATATTCGGCGATGATCAACGCTAGCCGCGCGATCTCGGCCGGAAAGTCGCGTAGTTCGATGCCGCGGAAATTCGTCAGCGGAATTTCCGTGCGACGATCCGCCTCATCGCGGCGCCTATTGATCTCGGCCTCGATCGCTCGCATCTCCTTATAGGCGATGACGAGGAAATTGCCGAGCCGCAGGCCGGATCGAACACCCGGATTTTTGCCATGCGCTTGCGGAGGTTGAGCAGCATGCGCGCATTGTCGTCGGCCTCCTCCAGCTTCTGCCGCAGGTCGTCGAGAAGAGCGGGTTGAGCACCTTCAGGATGTTCGGCACACTGGTGTAGTGCATGCCGAGTGCGCCGCGCTCGTCATCGTCCGCTACCGCTTGGATCATCGACCCGAAAATGTCAGGGTTGATCTTCTTCAGTCGAGGTTGCCGATGTGGAGCAGGTAGGACCGGGCGATCCGGCTGAACCGCGGCACATCCGTGCTGCCGGAAACAGCCCGCCGTTCACATAGGGAAAGCCATCCGCCCATCGCGGAGCCTGGCAGTTGGCCCGTTCCGCGTCTTGGTGTTCATGGCGCGGAACAGTTCGCCGATCACCTCATGGGTGTTGGACGAATCCTTCGCGCTCATCTGCTCGATGGTGGAGGTGAACGCGCCGCTGCCGTTGAAAATCTCGGTATCCTCGGCAAAGAAGCAGAAGATCAGCCGCGCCATGAAATGGTTCATGTCGTGCCGGCGCTGCGCGGTGCCCCATTCGGGGTTGTCCTTCAGCAGCTCGACATAGAGCCGGTTCAAGCGGCTCGTCGCGCGGATGTCGAACGAGCTTTCGCGGACCTGCTTGACCGTGGTGATGCCGGCCGAGCGGCAGGAAGAAGCCGAAGTGGTTCGGGAAATCGGCATAGGTGCAGGAGACCGGCGCGTCGTCGGTCGTGAGGTCTTCAGCTTCGAAAACGTCGCCATCCGTGGCGAGCACGAACCGCGCCTTGCCCGCGCCGTCGCGGGGCTGGCCTTCAACGCCGCGAGCGTCCCGTGTAACTTCGCCGGGCTTTGCAAATGGCGATGTGGATGTTGTTCGTCTGAAGCACGCCGCCGAGATCAGACTTGTTGAACTGCCCTTCGCAGTCGCTTGAGCGTCGTGTCCTTGTTCCCGAAGGCTTCAAGGAACGCGTAGGGGAACTCGTCAGCGTCGAAAGGCCGTTCCGCCAACGCCGAAATGGCCTCTTCGATTTCGACCGCATTCATGCCCATAGCCCCTGGCACGCGCGCTTACGCATATCGGTCAGTACGCCCAGATTGCCGATCATCATTTCTGGAACCTCTCGGCGAGGTAGGGCGGCATTTCGGCGAGAGATAGCTCCTGCGAGGAGTTGCCGCTGCGGACATAGAATTTTTCTTGGCCGACGCCGTTCTTGTCCTTCACGGTGAGTACGAGGGGTTTCGCTGACGGCTGAACATCGACCTGGCAAATCTCGACCTCGCCGATGGCCGGGAACAGAACCTTGAGCTTGCTACTGACAAAGGCAGCCCCGAACGCGCTGTTCAGTAGGTTGCGCAGGTGCAACTCGAATTTGTCCCGGTTGGCGCCGCCGAGCGACAGGTAGTCCCCTTCGAGACCAAGGATTTCGCCACTGTCACTGACGCCGATGAGCAGCGTTCCGCCCTGGCTGTTGGCGAAGGCCGCGACCGTCTTGACGACCACCTCCTCCAGTTTCTTGTTGGTCGCCAATTCCTTGAAGTCCCAGCGCAGGGACGATTTGAACTCCAGTTCGTCGTCCTCACCCTCGGCGATCAGCTCTTCCAGCGTGATGGCGGCTTCCGGCGGCTTTGTGTCAGTGATGCCATTCAGGAACGCGTTGAGGTGCGATGCCAAAGTGGTGCGCCGGGTTTGAGAAAGGCTTCGTAGTTCTCGATTTCCCAAAGCGTTGGGTCTTCAGGAACGCATTGCAGCGCGAGGCTATTGGGAAATCGGTCCTTCACGTCGGCCAAATACGCCTTGGCGTCCGTTGCGCTTTTGGTGCGGTTGGCAATCTGGGTCAGAATTGCGCGGTTGGTCAGCTCCTGCGCGAGGGAATATTTCAGGCGATTTTCCTGGCCGATATCCCTGCGCCTTCAGCTTCGAATAAGGGAAGATGTGGTCGTTCTCGAGCGCATACTTTTTGCCCATCGCCTGGCGCAGTGCGACGCCGGTCGTGAAGCAGACGGCGTTACGGCTTTTCAAATACCAGCGCAGGAGGCCAAAGAGCGGGTGAGAAATCGACCGGCCGACGAATTCGTCGGGTGTGATCTCCAGGCGCCGCTCCTCCTCAATTACCGCCAACAGCTCATCGAATGGGTTTTTCGATTCCTTGATCGTGCGCAGGTCACGGTCCAACTTTTGAGGAAGCTGGCTGACGTATCGCGTCCTGATCTGGGAGTAGTAGAACCACTTCACCAGCTTGCGGATTTCGGCATCATTCAGGTGGGCGCCGCCCTTTTCGAAGCAATAGACGGTGATCGGGATCAGCGCGTAAACGGAGTTGATCTCATCCGTGTGGTCGACGAAGGCATGCGACCGCATCAGGCTTGCGACGTAATCTAGGACCTGACCGTCCAGCAGCTTCCACGCTGCGCGCAGCTTTTCGTCGTTGTCGGCGTCGTGGAGTTTTTTCATCTCCGAGCCGAGGTGGTAGAGGCAGCCCAGCAAAACGTAAACGATGAAGTCTAGCTTGAAGACAAAGCCCTTCTCAGACAGCTCGCTCAGCTTTTTCTTGAAGGTGTCACGAGCTTCCGGCCAGTACCCCGAAATCTGAGCAAGCGCGAGTTCGGCGTCGGTGAGCGACACGCCGCTGGCGTTCACCTTATAAAAAATTCGATGGCTTCACGCACGCTGGCCCGAACAGGAATGGTTTGTTCCGGGAACTCCCGGTCGAGGATGTTCTCGATCGCCCGCGTGTTGTCATCCATTACATCGTCGCGCTCGCGACTGACCGTCTCACCTTTCTTTTCCAGTTCGCGCACAATGTCTTTGGCGCGAATTTTCCGCTGGAAAATGTCCGTGATGTTTTGCCATCGCGCGTCATTTTCCATCTTGTTTTCGTATAATAGGCGAGTTCCAGGGTCTCCACGTTCACATACAGGCCGCGTGTATCATTCAGGATTTCGGAGGCGGTGTAGTAGGGCGGGATCTCGCCGCGAACGAGCATGTAGAGCGTCGTGATGCGCTGCTGGCCATCCAGCAGGATGCGCACGGCTCCCTGCTTTTCATTGTATTTATGCGGGCCCTTGAGTTCCGGCGGGTTCGCCGTCTCCCAGGTCAGCATCGTGCCGGTGGGGTATTGCTTGATGAGGAAGTCGACCAGCTGCTTCGCGTCATCCCGCTTCCAGACGTACTCACGCTGAAAGGCTGGGACAAACAATTGGTGCTCGTCGATTTTCTCCAGTGCCGTCGAAATCTTCATCAAAACCCCTTCCGCGCCGCCCGCGCGCCCAATGTATTGTGCTTTATTCTGTCAGTCCGGCGGTCTGACACGCGTCGGGCGCTGCGCCCTGAAAGGGAGCGACCTTAATTTCCGCTCCCCGCTCACGCGTCCGAGCGATGTCGTAACTATTCTGCATACGCATCAGGGTATCCATCGACACGCCGAATGCCTTTTCCAGACGTAGCGCCATTTCCGGTGACAGATGCGCTCGCTCATTGAGAACCGCTGAAAGCGCCGCCCGCGTAACCCCCAGCGCCTGGGCCGCGTTGGTGACGGAAAGCCCCAACGGCTCGATGACTTCGCTCTTCACGAAACCGCCTGGATGCGCGGGGTTTCTAAGCCTTATGCCGCCCATCGCCATCGTCGCCGCCTCCTACCGGCCGTCTAACCAATCGAGATCGAGGATCTCGGCTTGCCCTTTATCGACCCGAAATATGAGACGACAGCCCTCCGCTACCGGAACGCTTAGCCTCTCCAAGGCGCCCTCTGCCAGCGAGAGCGTGCTCCAACCTGGAACCGTCCGGACCTCATCTCCACCGTCCATGTCCTGAAGAAAGGACACGATCCGACGCACTCTCGTTGCGACGGCGGGGGCGAGACCGGCTGCATCATCGTCGGAGATGAACTTGCGCAGCCCGTTATGGACTACGTTTCTGATCTGCATGGCTGAAGCTAGCCAGGGCTGCGAATAGCGTCAAGCGACACTATACGACCATTGCAGCGAAATTCGTCACACGGGTCCGGGTACCGTGGTTCGAGCTCCGTTTTCGGGCTATGGAATGGGAGTGAACTGCGTTCACACGCCAACCTCTAAGAGGTTGGCGCACCCGACACGATTCGAACGTGTGGCCTCCACCTTCGGAGGGTGGCGCTCTATCCAGCTGAGCTACGGGTGCATCTTGGAACTCGATAGTGCCTGAGCCTGAACGGGGTCAACCTCAAACACGAAACTCTCAACGTCGATTCGACCGGCACAAGGCATCCGGCTTTCACCCTACCTTTTTGCCGCCGACCGCTCTCTACAACCTCCTTTCAGTTTGCTTCCGCAGTGCTTCCGCAGCCACGGACCAGAGAAATTCTCATTTTGAAGCGCAATCAAGTTATTGATTTTGCTTCGTTTTTCAAACTCATCACCCAGCAGACTTGACTTACCCCTGCCTTCGGAGGGCAGCGCTCTATCCAGCTGAGCTACGGGTGCCTGGCGACCTGTTTAGCCGATGGCCTGCGCTTCGGCAAAGCAATTTTGCGCCGCCGAACGCCCCCTCCAAACGCCCCCTTGGGGCGACGCGGGGCTTGGCTTATAAATGGCGTCCGTCGCGCGATGCGGCCCTTTCGAATCGATGCGCATGACCGACGCTTCCCCTTCCCTCGCCTCCGGCGATCACGTCTTTCTCGTCGACGGCTCGAACTTCATCTTTCGCGCTTTTTTCCAGTCGATCCGGCAGGACCAGAAATATAACTATCGGGCTGACCGGCTCCCCACCGGCGCCGTCCGCCTGTTCTGCGCCAAACTGCTGCAATTCGTCCGCGACGGCGCGGCGGGCGTCCATCCGACCCATCTCGTCATCATTTTCGACAAGAGCGAAAATTCCTTCCGCAAGGAAATCTATCCCGCCTACAAGGCCAATCGCGCCGAGCCGCCGGAAGACCTTGTTCCGCAATTTCCTCTGTTCCGCGCGGCGGTGCGCGCCTTTGGCCTGCAGCCGGTGGAGCAGGACGTTTACGAGGCCGACGACCTGATCGCGACATACGCCAGACAGGCGGTCGGGGCCGGCGCCGATGTGACCATCATTTCCGCCGACAAGGATCTGATGCAGCTCGTGCGTCCCGGCGTCTCCATGTATGACCCGGCGTCGGGCGAGCGCGAGGAACGCAAGATCGGGCGCGAGGAAGTCATCGCCTATTTCGGCGCGCCGCCGGAAAAGGTGGTGGACATTCAGGCTTTGGCCGGCGATTCGACCGACAATGTGCCCGGCGCCCCGGGAATCGGCGTCAAGACCGCCGCCCAGCTCATCAATGAATATGGCGATCTCGACGCCTTGATCGCCCGCGCCGGCGAGATCAAGCAGAACAAGCGCCGCGAAACCCTGACCGATCCGGAGGTGATCGAGAAGGTGCGCCTTTCCAAAAAGCTGGTGCGGCTTGTGGACGACGTGAAGGTCAAGACGCCGCTGGACGACCTGCGCCTCCAGCAGCCCGACGGCAAGGCGCTGGTCGCCTTCCTCAAGGCGATGGAGTTCACCACCATCACCCGGCGTGTCGGCGAAATCTTCGATGTCGACGTCTCGGCCGTCGAACCCGACCCCGCTTTCGCAGGCGCCAACGGCTGGCGCGGCCGCGACGGCGAAGTCGCGCCGCCCGAGGCCGGGGCGGCGGAAAAGGCGCCCGCGCCGCGCGGGGAGGCGGCGGCGCTCTCTCCTGCCGCCTTGGCCAACGCCCGCGCCGCAAACGCCAGGGCGACCCCTGTGGAGCGCGAAAGATATGCCTGCGTCTCCTCGCTCGAGGAGCTGAAGCGCTGGGTCGCCGAGGCTTTCGACGCAGGCTTCGTCTGTTTCGACACCGAGACCGATTCGCTCGATCCGATGCAGGCCAATCTGGTCGGCGTTTCGCTGGCGCTCGCGCCCAACCGCGCCTGTTATATCCCGCTCGGCCACCGAACGCCTGGGGCGGGAGACTTGTTCGGCGGCGGCGATCCGGCGCCGGGCCAGCTTCCTTTGCGCGCAACGCTCGATCTGCTGCGCCCGCTCCTGACCGCGCCTTCGGTGGTGAAGATCGCGCAGAACGTCAAATTTGACTGGCTGGTGCTCGCCCAGCATGGCGTCGAGGTCGCGCCGGTCGAGGACACGATGCTGGCCTCCTATGCGCTCGACGCCGGGCTCAATGGCCATGGCATGGACGAATTGTCGGAAAAGAATCTCGGCCACACGCCGATCGCCTTCGCCGAGGTCGCCGGCCAGGGCAAGAGTTTTATCGGATTCGCCCGCGTTGCGCTCGACAAGGCGACCGAATATTCGGCGGAGGACGCCGACGTGACCCTGCGCCTGTGGGACGTGCTGCGGCCGCGCCTTGTCGCCGAAGGCATGACCACGGTTTACGAGACCCTGGAACGGCCGATGCCGCTGGCGCTGGCGCGCATGGAGCAACGCGGAATCTGCGTCGATCGCGCCATCCTGTCGCGGCTTTCCGGCGAATTCGCCCAGGACATGGCGCGGCTGGAAGCGGAGATTCAGGAACTTGCGGGCGAGAGTTTCAATCCCGGTTCGCCCAAGCAACTGGGCGACATCCTTTTTGGCAAATTCGGCCTGCCGGGCGGCAAGAAAACCGCGACCGGGGCATGGTCCACTTCGGCGAGCGTGCTGGACGAACTCGCCGAACAGGGCAATGAGCTCGCCGCGCGGGTGCTGGACTGGCGTCAGGTGCAGAAATTGCGTTCGACCTATGCCGAAGCCCTGCCGCGCTTCGTCAATCCGCGCACCGGGCGGGTCCACACCTCCTATGCTTTGGCGGCGACCTCGACCGGGCGGCTGTCGTCGTCCGAGCCCAATCTGCAGAATATTCCGGCGCGCAACGAGGCCGGGCGCAAGATCCGCCGCGCCTTCATCGCCGGCCCCGGCAAGAAACTGATCTCGGCGGATTATTCCCAGATCGAACTGCGGCTGCTCGCCCATGTCGCGGACATTCCGCAACTGAAACAGGCTTTCGCCGAGGGCAAGGACATCCACGCGCTGACCGCGTCGGAGATTTTCGGCGTGCCGGTCGAGGGCATGCCGGCGGAAATCCGCCGCCGCGCCAAGGCGATCAATTTCGGCATCGTCTATGGCATTTCGGCCTTCGGCCTCGCCAATCAGCTCGGCATTTCGCGCGAGGAGGCGGGCGCCTTCATCAAGCTCTATTTCGAGCGTTTTCCTGGCATTCGCGCCTATATGGACGCGACCAAGAAACTCTGCCGCGACCAGGGCTTTGTGACCACATTGTTCGGCCGCAAATGCCATTATCCGCGAATCGCTTCGAGCAACGCCTCGGAACGCGCCTTCAACGAGCGCGCCGCGATCAACGCCCCATTGCAGGGAACCGCCGCCGACATCATCCGCCGCGCCATGATCCGGATGGACGCGGCGCTGGAGCGGGCGAAGCTCGGCGCGCAAATGCTGTTGCAGGTCCATGACGAACTGGTGTTCGAAGCGCCGGACACCGAGGTCGAGGCGACGATCGAAGTCGTGCGCGAGGTGATGGAGCAGGCGGCCTTGCCCGCCGTGCGGCTTGCGGTTCCTCTGGTGGTCGATGCGCGCGCCGCGGCCAACTGGGACGAGGCGCATTAAAGCGATTTGGACAGGAAAATCCGCGCCGCGCCGGGCGGGAAATTCTCGATCCGTCCGGCGACGACGAAACCTCGGGCGAGATAGAAACTTACCGCCGCCGGGGAAAATGTATCGAGATAGAGCCCCACGCAATTTTGCGCGCGCGCGAAAACCTCGGCTTCCGTCAGCAAGGCGCAGCCGACGCCTTTGCCGCGCCAGTCGGGAACGACGAAGAATTGCGCGACATAGAGCCAGCGCCAATGGATCACGCCCTTGATCCCGCCGATCCAGCCGCCCGAAGCGTCATGCGCGGCGAGGGCGAAGGGGCTTTCGCCGCGCGGGCCGAATTCGGCCGCGACCTCCCCGGCCAGACGCGCGGCGGTCTCGAGGCCGGCGTCCGGCCCGGCCTCGCGGCTGATGCGAAAAACATTGGGTTGCGGCGCGAACTGGGTCATTGATCCTGGAATGAGGAAAATTCTCGCTCTTGCCTTGTCAGTGTCGCTGCTGGCGCCATGGAGCGCAAGCGCCGCGCCGGATTGCGCTGCGCCTTTCTCCGTCGCGGCGCCGCTCGACGGTCCCTTGCAGCTCGCGACGCCGGGTGAAAGATTTGCGCATCGCGCTGCAAAGCTGCCGCTACGCGGGCGGCCAAGAGGTTCAAGACGTTCTGGCGACCCGGACGTTGAGCGTCGACGGCGAGAATCTTTTTCTGGCGGTGGACCCGGAAAAGCTGACCACGCGGCTCGAGCGCGCCGCGTGCTGGACCTGCGTCCCGACCACGCCCGAGGCTCAGGCGCAGACTCGCTTGATGCGCGCGGTCGAGGATTTTTCAAAGGCGACGGGCAGAAAACTGTCCGGCGGACGCGACCTGGCTCGACAACGCCGGCCTGACCCACGGACGCGACGGCGACGGGGCTTTCCTGACCGGCGATCTCTGTCCGTCGCATCGCCCGCTCGACCGCGCCTTTCTGGAATCGCTGGAAGTCGACGGCGCCGCGACTCCGGTCGCGCTGTCGATCAGCGGGCTGTGGATCAGGCAGCACAGGGAAGACTTTCTCTGGCTGCGGCGCGAGAAGGCGCAAGGAAGGCTCGCCATCGCCTTCGTCAACCATTCCTACCATCATCCCTATCGTCCGGGTCTGGCCGACGCCCAAAATTATCTGCTGACGCCCGGCGTCGACATGAAGGAGGAAATTCTGGGAGTCGAGCGGCTGCTGATCGCCAACGGCGAGGTCCCCAGCGTCTTTTTCCGTTTTCCCGGCCTGATTTCCGACCGCGCTGCGATGGACGCCGTGCGGGACGCCTTCCTGATCCCTCTGGGCGCGCAATCCTGGCTCGCCTTGACCCCCGTCGCGCCTCAGGGCGCGATCCTGCTGGTCCATCCCAATGGCAACGAGCCCTTCGGCCTGAATGTTTTCAAAAAATTGCGCCGCGCCGGAAAAATGCCCGCGCCCTACCGCCCGATCGAAGAGGCCCCATGAAAAAACCCGCGCCGGGCGGGTTCTTTCCGCTTCCATCTCGGGACTTGGATCAGCCGCAGACGGCGATCCTGCTCTTCTTGCCGCGATGCGCGGATTTGTCGCCGATCAGGTGGTTGTCGGCAATATCATGCGGATTGAACGCGCATTGGTCCACGCGCGCCTCTTCCTGCGCCGATTGTTCGTCGGGCGCGAAGCTGCGCGCCGGCAGGGAGTCGCTCTCCAAAGCCATGGCGAGGACGATCGGCGCCGGATTTTGACGGGCGGCTGTTTTCGTTCCCGCCGCATGAGCGGCGGCGAAAGCCAGACCCGAACCCAAGGCGATGACGAAGCCAAGGCGAAGCATCTGCCGTTCCAGACCCTGCATGGCCAGACCCTCCCTGATGGCCACAATTCGAGGGTATAACGCTGGCCGCGCAAAAAAGTTTCAAAAAAAATTTTGGCGTGGCCTATTTGCAACTATTTTTTAACCATTATGCTCGCGGCGGCGCGAATCGGCAGCGGCCGGAGCTGGCGTATGACCAAGGAAAACCCTGTCGAAACAACGAGAAGCACAAGTCCGGCGATTCAGCCGCGGGGCTGGGTCCTGGTCTGCGACGAACCGGCGGCGCGCGTCCTCGACCATTCGGCCAATCTTGCCCGGCTGTTCCCGGCGCGCGCCGAGGGCTTTATCGGCCTCGCCCTGCGCGATCTGCTCGGTTCGGCGACCGCCCACGCCTTGCGCAACGGTCTGGCTCGCGCGGGAGAGGCGCCGCGTCCGGCTCTGTTGCCGCGCCAGCCCGTCACGGGCCTTGCCGGCCTTTACGATTTCGCGGTCCATCCTTCACGGGATCGGACGATCATCGAAATCGAGGCCGCGGGCGAAGCCGATCCTTTCGCGCTCGACCGCCTTCGCGCCCTGATCGACCGAATGGCGCCGGCGCGCGCCCTGAACCGACTGACGCCGATGGCGGCGCGGCTCGTCCAGGCCATGCTGCAATGGGATTGCGTCACGATCCTGCGCCTCGAATCCGACGGCGCCCGCGTCCTGGTCCAGCAGAAGCGGCTGGACTGGCCCGACGCCGAGGCAAGCGCCGTTCTCGGCGCCGATTTCCCCGAAGCGGCGCGCGCCGCCCTGAGCGCGGCGCGGCTGCGATTCGTCGCCGACGTCGCCGCCGCGCCGGTGGGTCTTGCGGGAGAAACAAGGCCGGATCTCGGCGGGGCCCATCTGCGCGCCGCCGACCCGGACGAGATTTCGCGCGGCCACGCGGCGGGTTTTTCCGCGCTGCTGTCGCTGCCGATACGGGTCGAAGGCGAGTTGTGGGGCGTTTTGCTGGCCCATGACCGCGCGGCGCGGTCGATGACGATCGACGAACGCGCGCTTTTCGAATTGTTCGGCGATTATCTCTCGCTGTCGGTCCAGGCGGCGCTGGCGCGCGAGGCCGCCGACGAATTCCGCCGCCGGCACGCGTTGTGACCCGAATTCCGGGTGAAATCAGGCGGCTGCTCCGCAGCACTTCTTGTATTTCTTGCCCGACCCGCAGGGGCAGGGGTCGTTGCGGCCGGGTTGCGGCCCGCGCACGATGGTCTCGCCCTTGATCGGCAATTCCTTGGCGAAGCGCCAGCGGCCCTCGCCGTCGCGCTGGAACAGCGAGCGCTCGCGATGCGCGAGTTTCTTGCCGTCGCGGTTGAAATGGGCGGTGAAGGTCACCGTGCCGGTCGAGTCCTTTTCGCCGCCGCCTTCGGCGGCGAGGATGTCGAGGCCGAGCCATTCCGATTTCTTCGCCCAGTCGCCGGTCGCGGCGCGGTCGAAATCGTGGCGCTGGTCCTCGGCGAGGGTCTCATAAAGATAATCGACGTCGGCGGTCGCGAAGGCGCTGTAGCGCGAACGCATCAGGGCTTCGGCCGTCGGCGGATCCTTCTCGTGCGCGAGATAGGGGCCGCAGCAGGCGGAAAAAGCGAGCTTGTCTTGCGCACCGGCGCGGCAGGGGCAGATTTCCTCGGTCATGACGCGGCTTTTAGACGATTTCGCGCGTCATGCAATCGCGGCGCGAGGAAGAACGGTCATTTCGTCCCGGCGAAGCCGTCGGCCGGCAAGGCGCCATAGGGCGACGGCGCGGGCGCGGGGACAGGCTGAGCGGGCGCAGCGATCGGCGGCATGGCGGGCGTTTCGGGCGCGGCGGATTGCTCGGGCGCGGCGGCGGGAGCCGTGAACGCCGGCTGGGATTCAGGCGCCGTTGGCGGAGGCGTCTGGGCGGCTGGCTGCTCGGGCGTGGCCTTGTCCTTGGCCGCGTCGCCCGGCGCGGCCTTCGGCTGGTCCTGTTTGGGGATCGGGCCGTGATAGATGCCGAGTTTGGCGGCTTCCGCCTTGTCGATGCATTTGCCTTTCGACTTCCACAGGAACTGGCCGCGCGGGCATTGCGTCGCGGCGGCGGGGGCCGCGAGAGCGAAGACCAGACCCGCGGCTGACGCCAGGGCCAAAAGACGGCGGCGATGCGCCGAGGAAGGATGAAAAGCTTGTCTCATGCGATCCGAAACCGATTAAACGACGACTTGTCGCAATTCGACGTGACCGAAATGTGGCCGCGCCGTCCGTCGATTCGCGCCGCCCGCTCTTGCCTTTTCGCTGCGCGGGCCGCATAGGGCGCGTCAATTCCCGCCTCACCGAAAGAAAGCTTCTCCGATGGGTTTCAAATGCGGCATCGTCGGTCTGCCCAATGTCGGCAAATCGACCTTGTTCAACGCTCTGACGCAGACCGCCGCGGCCCAGGCGGCCAATTACCCCTTCTGCACCATCGAGCCCAATGTCGGAGATGTCGCGGTGCCGGACCAGCGCCTCGACGCGCTGGCGAAAATCGCCGGCTCCAGGGAGATCATCCCGACCCGGCTGACCTTCGTCGATATCGCCGGACTGGTGCGCGGCGCCTCCAGGGGCGAAGGCCTTGGCAACCAGTTTCTCGCCAATATCCGCGAATGCGACGCCATCGCCCATGTCGTGCGCTGTTTCGAGGACAGCGACGTCACCCATGTCGAAGGCGGGATCGACCCGATCCGCGACATCGAGACCATCGAGACCGAACTGATGCTCGCCGATCTCGAATTGCTGGAAAAGCGCGTGGTCAATCTGGAAAAGAAGGCGCGCGGCGGCGACAAGGAATTCGAAGGAGCTGCTCGACCTCGTCAATCGCTGCCTCGTCCTGTTGCGCGAGGGCAAGCCGGCCCGCGTGGCGGATATTTCGGCCGATGAGCGCCGCACCTTCGCCCAGCTCGGCCTGCTGTCGTCCAAGCCCGTGCTTTACGTCTGCAATGTCGAGGAGCCGTCAGCCGACCAGGGCAATGATTTTTCCAGGAAAGTCTTTGGCCGGGCGGCAGAGGAAGGCGCGGTGGCGACGGTGGTCTCGGCCAAGATCGAAAGCGAGATCGCGGTGATGGCGGCCGAGGACCAGAAGGATTTTCTCGAGGCCGTGGGGCTTCAGGAGCCTGGCCTCAATCGCGTGATCCGCGCGGGCTATGGCCTGCTGCATCTGATCACCTATTTCACCGTCGGCCCCAAGGAAGCGCGCGCCTGGACCATCGAAAAGGGGACCAGGGCCCCTGCGGCGGCGGGCGTGATCCACAGCGATTTCGAAAAGGGTTTCATTCGCGCCGAAACCATCGGCTATGACGATTATGTCGCCTGCAACGGCGAGGCCGGCGCGCGCGAGGCCGGGAAATTCCGGCTTGAGGGCAAGGATTACACCGTCGCGGACGGCGACGTGCTTCATTTCCGCTTCGCCAATTGACGCTGCTTCCGCAAGATCGCTCCGCGAATTCCGGAAGCAGCGTTCCGGATCAGCCCTCTTCGTCGGTCTCGAGGTCGCCGTCGATCAGGTCGGCCACGTCGTCGTTGTCTTCCTCTTCTTCCTCAAGGAAGGTGTCGTCCGCGGCGTCGTCGCCGAGATCGACATCGTCTTCGACCGTGGCGGCGGCCTTGTCTTCGCCGGCCTCGGCGTCTTCAAGCGAGACCATTTCCGGCCCAGCCTGGGGCAGATCGGAATCCTCTTCGTCAGCCGCCGGGGGGCGGGCCGCCGCTCGGGCGAACGCCGGCGGCTGGAAAGTCGCGCCGCATTTCGGGCAGAGGATGGGATCGCGGTTGAGATCGAAGAATTTCGCGCCGCAATTCTGACACTGCCGTTTGCTGCCGAGTTCCGGTTTCGCCACGTTTGGAATCCTCTTGCTTTATCCGCCAGCGGGCTGTGCGGACGAGAACCTTCGGACGGTCGGGTTATTCGCGCGGCGTGGCGCTGTCAATCCGTTTCGACAGGGAAAACGCCATTCGCCGGCTCGGGCTTCGGCGAGGAGGGACGCGCCGGGCTCAGCGCTCCAGTTCGGAATCCCAATACAGAAAATCGTTCCAGGTCTTGTGCAGTTCGCTGTTGGCCTGCGGCAGCCGCCGCGCGATCATGTCCAGCTGATAGGGCGTGGGCTCGAAGGGCGTGCGTTTCAGTTTCAGGCCAGCCTGTTTCGCGGTCATGTCGGCCTTGATCAGATTGTCGCGCTGGCAGCAGGTCACGATATTGGCCCAGGTCGTCGATCCGCCCCGGGAGCGGGGAAGGACGTGGTCGAAGGTCAGATCCCTGGCCTGGCCTTTCCCGCCGCAATATTGGCAGGTGAATTCGTCGCGCAGAAAGACATGATAGCGGGTGAAGGCGATGGTCTTGCGCCGGTGGTATGTCTTGAGGGCGACGACGGAGGGGACTTCGAAGGACCGATTGGCGGAGCGCACCACGACGTCTTCATAGTTCGCGATCGGGTTGACGCGGCCCTTGAGCAGCGCGACCAAGGCGTCCTGCCAGCTCCAGATCGACAGAGGCGCCCAGCTCACGGGCTGCATGTCCGCATTGAGGACCAGAGTGCGCAGATTGGCGATGGCGGCGTTCATGCGCGCCCCCACGGAATCGGCGCGGATCGCATCGCGCCGGACGCGCGCGGCGTGCGGCGATTCGGGAACAGTCCTGAAAGAGAAACGGCTTGTCGGGGCGCGGCGCCGGAGGCCCCTGTTTCCGCATCGGACGCCTCGAGACGCCTATGCAGAAACGCGGCGGTCACGCCGCCCTTCCTTTCCCGCGCGGTGCGAGCGGAGGGGTCAAATCCAGCGCCGGAAAAACGGCCCCGGGCGGACGCCGCTGCGTAATTTCCGGCCGAGCTTGCCCCGTCATTGGCCACCCCCAGGAAACGACTCAACGAGCGAGTCGATTTCAAGCGCCGATAATCTATATGCCGGATGACGACCTTGTGAAGGCGCCTTCGGTATTTTTCACAACAGCCGCGCCTTATCGAGTCGGAACCGGCGTCCCGCTGCGATAATCATAGAAGCCGCGCTGGGTTTTTTTGCCGAGCCAGCCCGCTTCGACATATTTCACCAGCAGGGGACAGGGCCGGTATTTCGAATCGGCGAGACCTTCGTGCAGGACCTGCATGATCGAAAGACAGGTGTCGAGGCCGATGAAATCGGCGAGCTGCAAGGGCCCCATGGGATGATTGGCGCCCAGGCGCATCGCGGTGTCGATGGCGTCGACCGTTCCGACGCCCTCGTAGAGCGTGTAAATGGCCTCGTTGATCATCGGCAACAGGATGCGGTTGACGATGAAGGCGGGGAAATCCTCCGAGACCGTGACGGTCTTGTGCAGCGCCTGGATGAACACCCGCGCCGCGGCGAAGGTTTCGTCGTCCGTCGCAATGCCGCGAATCAGCTCTACGAGCTGCATCTTCGGCACCGGATTCATGAAATGAATGCCGATGAAGCGGTTGGGCCGGTTGGTCGTCGCGGCGAGGCGGGTGATCGAGATCGACGAGGTATTGGTCGCGATGATCGCGCCTTCCTTCAGCGGCAGGCAGACATCGGAAAGGATTTTGCGTTTGACCTCTTCATCCTCGGTCGCCGCTTCGATCACGAGGTCGCATGACGCCAGATCGCCGAAACTTCCAGCCGGTCTGATCCGGGCGAGCGCCGCGGACTTTTCCTCCGCCGTCATGGTCTCGCGCTCGACCAGACGACTCAGTCTCTCGTCGATTCGGGCGATCGTCGCCTGAATCCGGTCTTCGGAAATGTCGTTCAGCAGGATATCGAACCCGGCCGACGCGCCGACCTGCGCGATGCCGGCGCCCATCTGGCCCGCCCCGACGACGCCGATTTTACGAATTTCGAAAGTCATGACCTTTTCCCGAGCGGCGCGAGCGACCAGCAGCAATCATAAGCGACAATCGCCGCCGGCGCATTGATTCTATTTGCCGATTTTTGTGAGCTCTTCTTTCAGTTCCGGCAGCGCGGCGTATAGATCGGCGACGAGTCCGTAATCGGCGACCTGGAAGATCGGGGCCTCTTCGTCCTTGTTGATGGCGACGATGACCTTGGAATCCTTCATGCCGGCGAGATGCTGGATCGCGCCCGAAATGCCGACCGCGATGTAAAGCTCGGGCGCCACGACCTTGCCGGTCTGCCCGACCTGCCAGTCGTTCGGCGCATAGCCCGCGTCGACGGCGGCGCGCGAGGCGCCCATGGCCGCGCCGAGCTTGTCGGCGATCGGCTCGATGAAAGTCTTGAAATTCTCGGCGTTCTGCATTGCGCGTCCGCCGGAGATGATGATTTTCGCCGAGGTCAGCTCCGGCCGGTCGGAAACCGCCAGAGCCTCGCTCTTGAACGCCGACAGACCGGCGTCGGCGGGGGGCGCGACCGTCTCGATCGGGGCCGAACCGCCTTCTCCGGCCGGGGCGAAGGTCGATGTCCGCACCGTGATGACTTTCTTGGCGTCGCTCGCCTGAACCGTCTGGACGGCGTTGCCGGCATAGATCGGACGCTCGAATGTGTCCGGCGCAATCACCCGGGTGATCTCCGACACCTGCGCCACGTCGAGCAAAGCCGCGACGCGCGGCAGCACATTCTTGCCGGTCGAGGTCGCGGGCGCGACGATCGCGTCATAATGGGGGGCGAGCGCGACGATCAGATCGGCGAGAGGCTCGGCCATGCCATGGGAAAAGGCGTCGCCGGAAACGGTCAGCACCTTTTCGACGCCCGCGAGCTTCGACGCGGCTTGCGCCGCTTCATCACCCGCGCCGGCGACCAGAACATGAACCGGGCCGCCGAGCGCGGAAGCCGCGGTCAAGGCCTTGGCGGTGGCGTCGTTGAGATGGCCGCCATGCACTTCGGCGAGGAGAAGAGTCGTCATCACAGCGCCCCCGCATCTTTCAGTTTCGCCACCAACTCGGAGACCGAGCCCACTTTGACGCCGGCCTTGCGGGTCGGCGGCTCGGCGGTCTTGAGCACTTTCAGACGCGGCGTGGCGTCCACTCCGTAATCCGCCGGGGTCTTTTCGGCGATCGGCTTCTTCTTGGCCTTCATGATATTGGGCAGCGAGGCGTAGCGCGGCTCGTTGAGGCGCAGGTCGGTGGTCACCACCGCCGGCAGTTTGAGCGTCACGGTCTGCAGGCCGCCGTCGACCTCGCGCGTCACGTCCACGGAGCCATCGGCGATTTCAACCTTGGAGGCGAACGCGCCCTGGCCCCAGCCGAGAAGGGCGGCGAGCATCTGGCCGGTCTGGTTGGAATCGTCGTCGATCGCCTGTTTGCCCAGGATGATCAGCCCAGGCTGCTCTTCAAGCGCGACCGCCTTGAGGATCTTGGCGACCGCCAACGGCTCGACGGCCTCATCCGTCTTGACCAGGACGCCGCGGTCGGCGCCCATGGCGAGGCCGGTGCGCAGGGTTTCGGTCGCCTGCTGCGGGCCGATCGAAACGACGACGATCTCGCTCGCCTTGCCGGCTTCTTTCAGCCTGAGCGCTTCCTCGACGGCGATTTCGTCGAAAGGGTTCATCGACATTTTGACGTTGGCGAGCTCGACGCCCGTCCCGTCCGCCTTCACCCTGATCTTCACATTGTAATCGACAACCCGCTTCACGGGCACGAGGATTTTCATCGGCTTCGGCCTCCAGCAGCCCGCCGCCGGCCTCGCCGGAAACAGGCTTATGCTCTCGCCTGAAAAGGAGCGAGGCGTTGGGACGCCGGCCGGCTCCAGGCGCAGGTGACAATTGAACAATCTGGTAGTCGCCGCATTGCAGCAAGTCAACGGCGTCGCCGTAATGACTCCGACCAAGACGACGGACGCTAGCGGTTCTGTCCCGGCTTCCAGAGGACGTCGCTGGCGCCGTCCTTGTTGGCGACTTGCGCGGCGACGAAAAGGAAGTCCGAAAGACGATTGACGAATTGCAGGGCGGGCGCGCCGACCGCTTCGCCCGAGGCGGCCAGCGCGACCATTCGCCTTTCGGCGCGGCGGCAAACAGCGCGGGCAAGATGCAGCGCGGCCGCCGCGGGCGAGCCGCCGGGCAGAACGAAAGAACGAAGAGGGCGCAAACGCGCGTTCAGGGCGTCGATCTCACGCTCCAGCCGGGCGACCTGCGCGGGCGCGATCCGCAAAGGCTCATGGTCCTGCTTCTTTTCGGACGGCGGCGTCGCCAGATCGGCGCCGAGGTCGAACAGATCATTCTGGACGCGCTCGAGCATCGCGTCGAGTTCCGGCAGGCCCGTCGTGGACAAACGCGCCAGACCTATGGCGGAATTGGCTTCGTCCACATCGCCATAGGCGTCGACGCGGGCGTCACATTTGGCGCGTCTTTCGCCATTGGCGAGGCCGGTCGAGCCGTCGTCGCCGGTTTTCGTGTAGATCTTGTTCAGTTTGACCATGGATGCGCTTCTTTTCTCGGGCGCCGCGGCGACAGCAGGCGGAGCCGCGCCGGCAGGCAAATTGAGACATTCGTCGTTTCTTCGCAATCCCGCGCGGTTCCGGTCAATCGGGGCGGATCAGGCGTTCGAGATAATCGAGCTCCTCGCGGGCGCGATTGGGGTCGGCGAGGCGGCGGCGAAGCTCTTCAAGCACTTTTCGCGCTCTTTGCGTCGCCGTCGGGTCGATCTTGCGCTGCCGGTTCGTGTCGCCGAAATCGCCTTCGCCGTTCCTCCCCTCGTAGCCCTGTCCATTCCGCCGGCCCGTCTCATCCCCCTCGCCGCTTGGGCCGTTCCGTTCGGCCTGCGCCGCGGCTTCGGCGGCTCCTTTTCGCAATCCCTCCAGGGCGCGGCCCTGCGCGCTCAAAGCGGAGGGATTGTCGCCGTCGCGCAGCGCGCTTTCCGCCTGTTTCATGGCTTCCGCCGCCTCCGCCAGGCCCTCGGATTTCTCGCCCGCGCCGCCCTGGGCCTGCGCCTTGAGGGAATCGAGCTTTTGACGCAATTGCGTCTGACGCCGGGCCAGTTCGCCTTGAAGCGCCTGCGTCTCCTGGCCTTGACCATTCTGGCCTGGAGCCGCCTCGCCCGGCTGTTCCGGGCTGGTAGGCTGCGGGCCGAACTCCTGCGCCCCGGACACGGCGCGACTCGCGCGGTCGCGCGCAAAAGTGTCGTCGCGCAGCTTTTGCTGTTCGCGCATCATATTGTCGATGTCGCGCATCGTCCGGCGGGCGCCCGCGGCCTGCGAAGGGCGCCCATTGCCGAGATTTTCGAGGATGTCCTGGACCCGGTCGAGCATGCGCATGGCGGCGTCCCTGTCGCCCTCCCGGGCGTCTTCCGCCATACGGTCAAGCATCGCCTTGAAATCCTCCGGCGTCACCAGACGGCCGTCGCCGGGCGCGCTTTCGCGCGCCTGATCCTGTTTTGCCGCCCTTTCCCGCATTGCGGCGACGTAGCGATCGAGCGCCTTTTGCAAACGCTCGGTCAGCCGCGCGATTTCCTCGCTCGAGGCGCCGTTCCTGAGCGCGTCCCGCAGGGCCTGCTCCGCCGCCTTGAGGTCACGTTCGGCTTGTGGAACGCCGCCTTCCTCGATGTGCAGGGCCATTTCCCAAAGCAGGTCGGCGACCGCCGCCAGATCGGCGTCGTCGCGGGCGTGGCGAAGCGAGTCATGGACGACGCGAAGCCCGAGATAGACGCCGGAACCGGGCGTGAAAACTTCAGGCGACAGCATCAGGGCGTCGATGGCGGCGAGCACCTTGTCTTTCCGCCAGGCGTCGAGGGAGAGAATTCGCCGTTGCTCGACGAGCGCCAGCGCGAGAGGATTGGTGAAAACCTTGCCTGGCAGGACGAAATGGCTGATGACCGCGCGGCCCTCATTGCCCGCGTCGTCGTGAACAACCAGGGTCAGATCGACCGGGACGCCGGCATAGGGGCTGTCGCTCCAGTCGAGGACGGTCGCGCCTTCGCCCAATCCGCCGGGGCCCGCCGGCAGTTCGAGCGATCCGCGCGGCGGCTGCGCGATCGGATGGGCGGGCGTCGACGCATCTCCCGGTTCGAGCCTGGCGAAGGCTTCGGCGTCATGGGCGCCGTAATCGTCCTCGATCCGGTAGCGCAGCGCGAAGGAGCCGCGAAGATTGGCCTTTGGCGCGGCGGTCGGGGTGATCGTCGGAGGCAGATCGGGAATCGCCTTCAGGGCGACGCTGGCGATCTCCTCCTCGCCCAGGGCGAGCCGCAAGCGCCCGTCGCCGAGCAGTTGGAAACGTTTTTCCCTTGAGGTTTCGTCGTGATTCGCCGTCGGTTTCGCGGGGGCGATGCGGCCATGGACGGCGACGCGCAGGTTTGCGGCGTTGACGGCGCGCACGATGATGGTGGAGCCGACCGGCGCAGAGATTGTTTCGCTCTGCCTTGCGCCGTCTTGCAGCGGCAGGACGATGGGCGGGCGTCCGGTATAGGGCGGCGGATCGATCCAGGCGTCGATGCGCGAGGGGCCGTTTTCCGCCGCGTGAAAACGCCAGTCGAAGGCGGCGGCGACCCGCGCATATTTTTCCGGCCCCGCGACAAGTCCCGTCACGAACAGGAAAAGGACGGCCAGAGCGCCTATGGCGTAGGGGTCCTCACGCCAGAGCCGGGGCGCGGGCGCGACCGGCCGCAGCCGGGCGGCGCGCCCCGCGGCGCGGCGCTGATGGATTCGCCACAGGCCCTGCGTCCGCAGGTCTCCGTCATTGGCCAGACGGTCGGCCAGAGCGGCGGCGGGCGCCGCCGGATCGCCAGCGTCCAGCGCGTCGCGCGCTTCGCCGGCGCGCGGCCAGGAAAAGCCGCGCAAGCGATAAAGCGCGGCGGCGAGCGCGATCAGCAACGCCGAAACGCCGGTGATGCGGAGAACCGACGTGGCGCCCAGCCAGATCCCGGTCCAGCTCAGCGCGACGAAAAAGGCGATGACGATCGCGGCGGGGAGAACGAGCGCGCGCAAGGCGCTCGATGGCGAGCGCGCCCCGGGCGAAAATCTCGAGCCGGCGCGGCCGCGCCTGGCGCCAGCCGCGCCCCCGGCGCGGAAAACGTCCCGCCAAGCCGCGCTCTCGGCGCGGAAAACTTCCCGCCAAGCCAGAAAAAAGTCCTTCACGCGCCGGCGCCTCGATTGATGCAAATGGATTTCGCGCCGATGCGAGGCTTCATGTCAACCAGGGCGGAACTTTGTCGAGGCCGATCAAACTCTCGTAGTCGCCGCGCGGCCGGATCAGTGCGCGCCTTTCGCCATCGACCAGAACTTCCGGAATCAGCAGGCGCGAATTGTAGGTGCCCGCCTGGACCGCGCCATAGGCGCCGGCCGACATGACCGCCAGCAGGTCGCCGGGCCTCGGTTCGGGCAGATCGCGGTCGCGGGCGAGGAAATCCCCGGTCTCGCAAACCGGGCCGACAAGATCGGCCTTGATTCGCGCGGCGCCGTCGCCGGCCGCGACGACCGGGAAAATGTCGTGGTGCGCTTCATAAAGCGTCGGCCGGACGAGATCGTTCATCGCCGCGTCCACGATGATGAAATTCTTCGCCGCGCCATGTTTCACATAGATGACGCGGGTCACGAGGATTCCGGCGTTGCCGACGATGAGCCGGCCCGGCTCGAAGATCAGCTTCGTCGCCAGCGGCTTGATGTGGCGGCGGACGATTTCGGCATAGAGCTGGGGATGATAGCTCGCCGGATCGTCGCGCTCCGAATAGGGAATCCCCAGGCCTCCGCCGAGATCGACGTGATGAATGGCGTGGCCGTCGGCGCGCAATCGCCGCACGAAATCGGCCAGCAGCGCGAAGGCGTTGTCGAAAGGCGCGAGATCGGTGATCTGCGAGCCGATATGCATGTCCACGCCGGCGATCTCGACGCCGGGAAGCTTTTTGGCGCGTGCGTAAACGTCGCGGGCGATGGAAATCGGAACGCCGAACTTGTTTTCCGATTTTCCGGTCGAGATCTTGGCGTGGGTTCTGGCGTCGACGTCCGGATTGACGCGAATTGCGATGCGGGCGGTCTGGCCGCGCGAGGACGCGATCCGGGAGATGCGCTCCAGCTCCGGTTCGGATTCGACGTTGAAACAGAGGATTCCGTAGTCGAGCGCAAGGGCGATCTCCCGGTCGGTCTTGGCGACGCCGGAAAAGGTGACGCGTTCGCCCCGAACCTTCGCGGCTTGCGCCCGGCGCAATTCGCCCTCGGACACGACATCCATTCCCGCGCCCAAGCCGGCAAGCAGCGTCAGCACCGCCTGGTTGGAATTGGCCTTCATCGCGTAGCAGACCAGAGCGTCGAAATCGCCGATCGCCTGCGAGAACACCTCGAAATGCCGGCGGATCGTCGCCGCGCTGTAGCAGTAGAAGGGCGTTTCGACGGCCCGCGCCAGGTCCGGCACGGCGACGCCCTCGGCATGCAGCACGCCGTCGCGATATTCGAAGAAATGCATCGCGGAGCCTAGAGAAGGAAGTCGAAGGGCGTCGTCGTCTTGGGCGCGCCGGCCTTCAGGGATTTGCTGTCGAGGCCGGTCGGCAGGTTCTTCGCCGGCGGCGCGTTCGGATTGTTCTTGTCGCCGGGCTTTTGCGCGGCGACGGAATTGATCGGAACCGGCGGGCCGCGCCTGCCGCATCCATCGAGCAGCAGCGCGCCAGAGAGGGCCGCCGCGAGCAGCGCCGTCTTGATGAGGCTGTGAAAGTTCAAGGACGCGGCTCCCGAAATATGCGCGATCGGCGCGGACTATAGCCGAGGGTTCGGTCGGAATTCCATCTTATCAAGCCGTTTTCCCGCCGTTCAGGCGTTCGCGCCACGCACGGGCCTGGGCGCGGACATTGTCCGGCGCCGTGCCGCCATAGCTCAGACGGCTGCGCACCGAGTTCTCGACGCCCAGAACCTCGAAAACGGCTTCCGTGATCGCCGGCTCGACCGCCTGCATCTGTTCGAGCGTGAGTTGTTCCAACTCGACGGCCTTTTTCGGCGGCCAGCGCGACAATGCGCCCGGTGACATGATGGGCCTGGCGGAAGGGCATGCCGAGGCTACGCACCAGCCAGTCGGCGAGATCGGTGGCGGTGGAAAAGCCCGACCCCGCCGCCGCCTTCATCCGGTCGAGGCGCGGCGTCATGTCGCGGACCATGCCGGCCATGGCGGCGATGCACAGCGACAGCGACTGCAGCGAATCGAAACAGCCTTCCTTGTCTTCCTGCATGTCCTTCGAATAGGCGAGCGGCAGACCCTTCATGACGATCAGGAGCCCGGCGAGATCGCCGATGATCCGCCCGGACTTGCCGCGCACCAGTTCGGCGGCGTCCGGATTGCGCTTCTGCGGCATGATCGAGGAGCCGGTGGTGAATTTGTCCGACAGGCTGACGAAGCCGAATTGCGGCGTCGTCCACAGCACGATTTCCTCGGCGAATCGCGACAGGTGGGTCGCCGCGATCGCCGCCGCCGCAAGCGTTTCGAGCACGAAATCGCGATCCGAGACGCTGTCGAGCGAATTGGCGGTCGGACGGTCGAAGCCGAGCGCGCGCGCCGTCATCGCGCGGTCGATGGGGAAGGACGTGCCGGCGAGCGCGGCGGCGCCGAGCGGGCATTCGTTGAGGCGGGCGCGGGCGTCGCGGAAACGGCCGCGGTCGCGCGAGATCATCTCGACATAAGCGAGAAGATGATGGCCGAAGGTCACCGGCTGGGCCGATTGCAGATGGGTGAAGCCCGGCATCACCGCGTCGGCGTATTTTTCGGCCTTTTCGACGAGCGCGCTCTGAAGGTCGCGCAACTGGCCGTCCAGTTCGTCGATCGTGTCGCGGACCCAGAGCTTGAAATCGAGCGCGACCTGATCGTTGCGCGAGCGCGCGGTGTGCAGCCGTCCCGCCGCCGGGCCGATCTTTTCGGCGAGCCGCGATTCGACATTCATGTGAATGTCTTCCAGCGCCCGGGAAAAGTTGAGCGTCTCCGGCCTCGATTTCGGCGCCGACCTCGTCTAAACCCTTGGCGATGGCGTCGGCGTCCGACCGGGACACGATACCCGTTGCGGCGAGCATGGCCACATGCGCCTTGGAGCCGGCGATATCCTGTCGGGCGAGGCGATAATCGAAACCGATGGAGGCGTTGATCTCCTCCATGATCGCGTCGGGGCCGCTGGTGAAACGGCCGCCCCACATCTGATTGCTCATGACCGCTCCAAGACGACGTCAAAGGTTGGAGGCCCAAGGATGAATGACGAGCACGACCCGCCGGTTCAGGCGACTCCCGCGCAGATGCGCGCCATCGCCCGCCGGCTGATCTTACCGCATGTCTTTCTCGTCGCGGCTTTGGTCGCCGCGAGCCTGTGGTTCGTCCTATACGTGATGAAAGGGCCCGGGAGCAAGGAAGCCGCCGTCGAACCGGCGCAATGCCAAGCCTCGACGGCGCTGGCCGGGAAACTCGCGCCGCTCGCCAAGGGCGATCTGGCGGCTCTCGCCATCCGCGCCCAACCCAGGCCGATGGAGAACCTCGTTTTCGAGCATGACGGCGCTCCGACCGACGTCGCCGCCTTCAAGGGCCGGACGATTCTCCTGAATTTCTGGGCCACCTGGTGTGGGCCCTGCCGCGAGGAAATGCCCAGCCTCGACCGTCTTCAGGGCATTGCCGGCAATCAGTCCTTCAGCGTGGTCACGGTCAATATGGACACCGCGCGGCTCGACCGGCCCAAGACGTTTTTGCGGCAAATAGGGGTGAAAAATCTCGGTTTCTACGCCGACCCGCAGGGAAAGGTCATACAGACCCTGCAACAAGCCGGCAAACTGGTCGGCCTGCCGACGACTTTGCTGATCGGGCCGGATGGCTGCGAGATCGGCGCCATGGCCGGGCCCGCCAAATGGGACAGCGCCGACGCCCAGGCCTTGGTCCGGGCGGCGGCGCAGAAATGACTTTTACGGGTTCTCATTGATGAGAGCCCGTCAGGATCGAATGCGACCGTAGGGCGTCGCAAGACGCCCGTCTTTTGACGGGCTTTGGCTGACGCCAGGGACCTTGATGATCGCGACGGGTCGCAAACATCAAGACCTGGCGTCACTGCGGCTGGCGCGGGTCCTTGACGGGAACGCCGGCGGCCTTGAAGTGGTCCATCAGTTCGCCGGACTGGAACAGTTCGCGCACGATGTCCGCGCCGCCGACGAATTCTCCCTTGATGTAAAGCTGCGGAATGGTCGGCCAATTGGCGTATTGCTTCACACCCTCGCGGATGTCGGGGTCTTCGAGCACATTCACGCCCTTGTAGGGCACTTCCAGGAAGCTCAGGATTTTCGCGACCTGGCCGGAGAATCCGCATTGCGGGAAATTCGGCGTGCCCTTCATGAAGAGCACGACATCGTTTTCCGTCACGTCCCGCTTGATGCGTTCGACGGCGTTGGAGTGCATGGCGTCCGACATGGGTTTTTCCTTTCATACGGAGGTCAAGGCTCCGCGATGGACCATAATTAAGCCGGGTCTCGTCGCCGTTCAAGGCGTCGCGGTTTCGAGCGCCAGGGCGTGCAGCGCGCCGCCCACCTGTCCGCCCAGCGCCGCGTAGACCAGCTGATGCTGGCGCACCCGGCTCAATCCGCGGAAAGCCTCGGAGACCACCCGAGCGCTGTAATGATCGCCGTCGCCGGCAAGGTCGGTGATGACGATTTCGGCGTCAGGCAGGGCCGTCTTGATCATGCGCTCGATTTCAGAGGCTTCCATGGGCATGTGCGGTTCCTTGAGGGGCTCGAGAGATCCATCCGCATAAATAGTTACGCGCCCTTGCCTCCGCCAGCCATATAGGCTGGCATCCAGCCTTCATGGGCTTCCAACAAATCCCGCACCGGAACCGGCCCCGCGCCGCCGAGCGCGAGCGAATCGCCGCCCGTCTCGCCGATAACCGCGACCGGCAGGCCGGTCTGCGCGGCCCGGCGCAGGATTTCCTCGGCCTTGTCCTTCGGCGCGGCGAGCAGATAGCGCCCCTGGTCCTCTCCGAACCAGGCCGCCGCATTGTCGCCGCCGGGCGCCGAAACCGTGGCGCCAACGCCGCCGGCCATCGCCATTTCCGCCAAGGCGATGGCGAGCCCGCCGTCGGACAGATCGTGGACGGCGCTCACCATCCGGTCGTCGATCAGCGCGCGGACGAAATCGCCATGGGCCTTTTCCTTCGCCAGATCGACCGGAGGCGGCGCGCCGTCCTCGCGGCCGAGGATTTCCCGCAAATAAATGGATTGGCCGAGCCAGCCTTCGCCCTCGCCGACCAGCAGGATCTTTTCGCCGCCTGCGCGGAAGGCGAGGCCGACGCTCTTGTTCACGTCAGCCACGAGGCCGACGCCGCCGATCGCCGGGGTCGGCAGAATGCCCTTGCCCTGCGTCTCGTTATAAAGGGAGACATTACCGGAGACGATCGGGAAGTCGAGCGCCCGGCAGGCTTCGCCGACGCCGTCGAGACAGGCGACGAACTGGCCCATGATTTCCGGCTTTTCCGGATTGCCGAAATTGAGATTGTCGGTCAGCGCCAGAGGCTTGCCGCCGACCGCGGTAATGTTGCGCCAGGCTTCCGCGACCGCCTGCTTGCCGCCCTCGAAGGGATCGGCGAAGCAATAGCGGGGCGTGACGTCGGTGGTCAGAGCCAGTCCCTTCGGCCCGTCCCCGATCCGCACCACGGCGGCGTCGCCACCCGGGGGCTGGATGGAATTGCCGAGGATCAGATGGTCGTATTGCTCCCAGATCCAGCGTTTGGAGGCGAGATCGGGACAGGCGACCATTTTCTTGAGCGCAGCGTCGATCGCCAGCGGCGCTGGCAGGCTCGCCGAATCGAGTTGTTGCGGCTTGACCGGCGCGACATGGGGCCGGTCGTAAAGCGGGGCTTCGTCGCCCAGCTCCTTGATCGGCAGATCGGCCTTGACCTCGCCCCGATGCTTGATGACGAAGCGAAGCGTGTCGGTGGTCTTGCCGATGACGGCGAAATCGAGCCCCCATTTGCGGAAGATCGCCTCGGCTTCCTCCTCCTTCTCGGGATGAAGCACCATCAGCATGCGCTCCTGGCTCTCCGAGAGCATCATTTCATAGGCTGTCATACCCGTTTCACGGCAGGGCACGAGGTCGAGGTCCAGTTCGACGCCGAGATTGCCCTTGGCGCCCATTTCGACCGCAGAGGAGGTCAGGCCCGCCGCGCCCATGTCCTGAATGGCGACGACGCAACCCTTGGCCATGATCTCGAGGCAGGCTTCGAGCAGAAGCTTTTCCGAAAAAGGATCGCCAACCTGGACCGTGGGGCGTTTTTCTTCCGAATTCTCGTCGAATTCGGCCGAGGCCATGGTCGCGCCATGGATGCCGTCGCGCCCGGTCTTGGAACCGAGATAGACGATGGGGCGACCAACGCCCGTCGCCGCGGCGTAGAAAATCTCGTTTGCGCGCGCCAGGCCGACCGCCATCGCGTTGACCAGGATATTGCCGTCATAGCTGGCGTGAAAGGCGGTCGAGCCGCCGACGGTCGGGACGCCGAAACTATTGCCATAGCCGCCGATGCCGGCGACGACGCCGGCTGCCAGATGGCGGGTCTTGGGATGGTCGATCGAGCCGAATCGCAGCAGGTTGAGGCAGGCGATCGGCCGCGCGCCCATGGTGAACACGTCGCGCAGGATTCCGCCGACGCCGGTCGCCGCGCCCTGATAGGGCTCGATATAGGAAGGGTGGTTGTGGCTCTCCATCTTGAAGATGCAGGCCTGCCCGTCGCCGATGTCGATCACGCCGGCGTTCTCGCCCGGTCCCTGAATGACCCAGGGCGCCTTGGTCGGCAATTTCTTCAGGTGCAGCCGCGACGACTTGTAGGAACAATGCTCGTTCCACATCGCCGAGAAAACGCCGAGCTCGGTAAAGGTCGGCGCGCGGCCGATCAGTTGGAGAATGCGCTGATATTCGTCCGGCTTGAGGCCATGCTGGGCGACGAGTTCCGGCGTGATCGCCGGCTCGATCGCCTTCTCTTGGGATTGGGTCTGAACGGTCAAGGAATCCGGCCCCGATGGAGACATGCGGCAGATCGCGCCAAAGCCGCGAAACGGCGCATGGCGTTCGATAAATCCTCGCGTCGGACTTGGCAAGGAGAGGAGGGGGCGCGCAGGCTCGCGCCATTTTTGCAACCGGCCTTCGAATACATATCATCAGGGTTGAATATCTTGATCGAGACCAAGGCGGATTCGCCGCGATCATCTCAAGTTCGGGGCGCCCGGGAACGCCTCGGAGGCCGCCGTGAGGCCATAGCTTTCAAAACTGAAATGCCTCCGATGCAGAACAAATTTCGCACTGTTTTCGGCGGCCGCTCTGCTGAGCGCCGTCGCCCTCCCGGCTTTCGCCGCCGATCTCCCCTCGACCAAGGACGAGGCGGTTGCGCCGACCGATGATTTCATGCCGTTCCTGGTCCGCGTCGGCGCCTTCCCGGATGGCTCGGGCGCCACGGTGCGCGGCCTCGCCGGGGCCTGGACGCCGGGCCTCGCGGGGGTCGGCCTTTACGGCTCGTCGCTGACGAACAATGTGGTTCCCGAACTCGACCTGACCTATTTCATCACCGAGCACTGGGCGCTCGAGGCGATCTGCTGCTTCGCGCACTCCACGCTGGAAGCCGCGCCGACAGAGGGCGGCGCGCCCTTCACCCAAAGCTCAACATCGCCAATACGATGGTCTTCCCGCCGACCATCACGCTGCAATATGACTTCGCCATGGGCCAATTCGACCCCTATGTCGGCGTCGGCACGAACTATACCTGGTTCTTCTGGACCAAGTCCTGGATGACCAATAATTTGCTGTCGACTCTCTATGGCGGCTTCCCGGTTGGCGATGGCGTCAACGTCCATGGAACCGCGAGCATCGCGCTCGACGTGGGCTTCGACTATTACCTGACCCAGCATTGGGTCATCAACGCCGACGCCAAATATCTGCCGATGGAAACGGACGCCAGTGTTCTCGGCGTGCAGAACGCCGCGCACATCAACGTCAATCCGTGGCTGGTCCGTCTGGCCGTCGGCTATCGCTTCGGCCTCGCCGATCCGGGCCTGGGCGCGCCAGTCGTCGCCAAATATTGATCCGAGGACGCCATCGGCCCGAGAAGGCTGATGCGCTCATCGTCGCCTGTTGCAAAAGCCCGGCCATGAGGCCGGGCTTTTTGCGTGAGCTTCGGTCTTTTGGCCATTGGCGCGAAATCGCGCAACCCGCGGTATCGGGCCCAGCGGGCGGTTGAAAAAAATTGAACCTTTTTGACGGGCCCTACGTAGAACTCCTTGAACAGTGTCGCATGGCAAGGCGCGCTGTCACTTGAACAAGGAGATCGTAAAATGACCGCTCACACAAACACCATCAAGTTATATGCCAAGAAACTTGGGCTGATCATCGCTGTTTCAGCCGGAATGACGTCGGGCATTTCCTTTCCCGCTTCTGCGCAAGGTTTTGCCAACGATAGCGCCATGGCAGGTGATTCTGGGAGAATTTACGGCTTTCGGCACGCGTCGAGCGAGGTCGGCGCCATGAGCGCCACTTGCGCCGAGCGCAAGGGCGCGGCGATTCTCGGCGGCTTCGTTATTCCTCACGCCGCATCGGGGTGGCAGGGCGTTTGCCTCTATTGATTTGCGGCGTGTTGACCAACCATCATGGCTGGCGCTTATGCGGCGCCGGCCATTGATGTTTTTGTGGTCGCCTGAATCCGTTCAGGCCGCGCGCGTCAGGCTTTCGAACAGGCCGCGCCCGTCGACGCCGCCGACCAGCGGATCGATCAGGTTTTCCGGATGCGGCATCATGCCCAAAACATTGAATCTTTCGGAATAGATTCCGGCGATGTCGTTGGTCGAGCCATTGGGATTGGCGTCGCCGCCGACCTTGCCGCTGGCGTCGCAATAGCGGAAGGCCACGCGCCGTTCGCCTTCCAGCCGCTCGATCGTTTCCGCCTCGGCCTCGTAATTGCCCTCGCCATGGGCGATGGCGACGTCGATCGCCTGATGCAGCTCATAGGCGCGGGTGAAGGCGGTGTCGTTGCGTTCGACCCGCAAGTGCTGGCGCTTGCAGACGAAGCGCAGGTCGCGGTTGCGCATCAGCACGCCGGGCAGCAGGCCGCTTTCGCAAAGAATCTGGAAGCCGTTGCAGATGCCGAGCACCAGCCCGCCGCGCGCGGCGTGGCGGCGCACCGCGTCCATGATATGGGCGCGGCCGGCGATGGCGCCGCAGCGCAGATAATCGCCATAGCTGAAGCCGCCGGGCAGGACCACGAGATCGGTTGCAGCCGGCAGATCGTAATCCGCGTGCCAGACGATGGACGTTTGCGCGCCGGCCTGACGCAGGGCGCGCGCCGCGTCGCCCTCGCGATTCGATCCAGGGAACAGCACCACGGCCGCCTTCATCGCGCTCTCCCGATACCGTTCAGCCCATCACTTCAGAGCAGTTCGACGCGGTAATTCTCGACGACCGTATTGGCCAGCAGCTTTTCGCTGGCCGCGACGAGCGCCGCCCTGGCGGCTTCCGCGTCCGCCCCTTCGACATCGATCTCGAAAATCTTGCCCTGGCGTACCGAGGCGATTCCCTCGACGCCCAGCGAATGCAGGGCGCCCTCGATCGCCTTGCCCTGAGGGTCCAGAACGCCGTTTTTCAGAGTGACGGTGACTCGCGCCTTCATGGCGGGACTTTCCTTCTGCGCAAACGCCTCGGGCGGAGGGATCACTGGACGAGCTTGGGGCCGCCGGAAATCGGCTTCTCGCCTTCCTGCATGATGCCGAGCCGGCGCGCGACTTCGGAATAGGCTTCGACCAGGCCGCCGAGATCGCGGCGGAAACGGTCCTTGTCGAGCTTGTCGTTGGATTTGATGTCCCACAACCGGCACGAATCCGGGGAAATTTCGTCGGCGACGACGATGCGCATCATGTCGCCTTCCCACAGCCTTCCGCATTCCATCTTGAAATCGACGAGGCGGATTCCGACGCCGAGGAACAGGCCGGTCAGGAAATCGTTGACCCGAATCGCCAGCGCCATGATGTCGTCGATTTCCTGCGGCGTCGCCCAGCCAAAGGCGGTGATGTGCTCTTCCGAGACCATCGGATCGTTGAGCGCGTCGTTCTTGTAGTAGAATTCGATGATCGAGCGCGGCAGCTGCGAGCCTTCCTCGATGCCGAGCCGCTGGGACAGCGATCCGGCCGCGACGTTGCGCACGACGACTTCGAGCGGAATGATCTCGACTTCGCGGATCAGCTGCTCGCGCATGTTGAGCCGGCGGATGAAATGGGTCGGAACGCCGATGTCGTTCAGATTCTGGAAGATATATTCCGAAATCCGGTTGTTCAGGACGCCCTTGCCGTCGATCACCTCGTGCTTCTTGGCGTTGAAGGCGGTCGCGTCGTCCTTGAAATGCTGGACCAAGGTTCCAGGCTCCGGGCCCTCATAGAGCACCTTGGCCTTGCCTTCGTAAATGCGGCGACGCCGATTCATGGGAAACAACCGAATTTTGAGATGATCCACGGACGCCTGGTCTCCTTCCGGGCCTCCAGCGAGTCTGGCGCGCGGCTTTGACGCCTTGGGCCATGTTTGTCCAGGTTCCTAGCCCGTTCCGAGTCTTTATACAACCTGTTTCGACCGGCCGGCCCAGGCGGGGCGGCAAATTCCTGTCACAATCGGCAGTCGCGGCGCTCTCGAATCGCAGCGCGAAGGCTAGGCGCGCACAATCCGAATCTATATATAAACGCCACGTCAGGCTTCGATCCGCCAAGGGGTTTAACATGTCCGAGTTCGACAAGCGTGAAGAATCCTTCGAAAAGAAATTCGCCCATGACGAGGAGCTTCACTTCAAGGCCCTCGCCCGAGCTCACATGATGCTGGGGCTGTGGGCCGCCGAGAAGCTCGGAAAGACTGGGGCGGAAGCCGAGGCTTACGCCAAGGCGCTGATCATGCAGGATCTCGCGGCGCACGTCAGGACCGGCGTGCTCGGCCGGATTCACAAGGATCTGGCTGCGGCGGGCGTCGCCCAGTCGGAGCATCAGATCGCGCGCCATTTCGAGGAATTCCGCGCCGCCGCGGAAAAGGCGGTCAAAAGCTGATGTCGGCTTTGCCGGCGCGGGCAAAAAATTCTTGACGAATTTCGGCTAGTCTTTCGCCATGGCGGAAAATGCGGCGCGGGGCGCGTCCGGACCCGATCAATTTGTCTTTCCCGGCGTCGCAGCCCGGCTCGCGGCGGAGGCCCGGCTTTGGCTGCGCCGTCTCGCCGGCGTGCGGCGCGCGTCGCCCCTCACGATCGAGGCTTACGCGCGCGACCTCAAACAATTTCTCGCCTTTCTCCGCGACGAGCGCGAGGCGGAGCCCGATCTCGACGCCCTCACCGCGTTGAAGCCCGCCGATATTCGCGCCTTTCTGGCCAGCCGGCGCGCGGAGGGCGTCGCCTCCCGTTCCCTGCTGCGGCAATTGGCCGCGCTGCGCTCCTTCGCCCATCATCTGGCGCGGGAGAATCTGGCCCGCGTCGATGCGCTCGACAAGATTCGTTCCCCCAAGGCAGCCCGCGTCCTGCCCAAGGCGGTGCCCGCCGAGGCGGCGCGCGAAATGGCGCGGGGCGAGAGCGACGACTCTCATCGCGCGCCCTGGATTCTGGCGCGCGACGCCGCCGTTCTCGCTTTGCTTTACGGCGCGGGCCTGCGCATCTCCGAGGCGCTTTCGATCCGGCGCGGCGACGCGCCGATCGGCGCGGTCGAAAGCCTGACAGTCGTCGGCAAGGGCGGCAAGGCGCGCGCGGTTCCGGTGATCCTGCCGGCGCGAAAGGCGGTCGAGGCCTATCTGGAGCTTTGCCCGCATCGCCTCGCCAAGGATGGTCCTTTGTTCGTCGGCGCGCGCGGCGGCCCGCTTTCGCCGCGCATCGTTCAGTTGACGGCCGAGCGCCTGCGCGGGGCGCTCGGCCTGTCCGATTCGGCGACGCCTCATGCGCTGCGGCACTCTTTCGCCACCCACCTGCTCAGCCGCGGCGGCGATCTCCGCTCGATCCAGGAATTATTGGGCCACGCCAGCCTGTCGACGACCCAGATCTACACCGCCGTGGACAAGGCGCGGCTGTTCGAAGCCTATCGCGCCGCCCATCCGCGCGCCGGCTAGGGCCGTGGTTCAATCCCCGAAGGCGCTGTGGAAGGCCGCCGCGGCCTGTTCCGCGTAACGCCGGGCGAGATAGGCCTCGTCGAGCACCCCGAGAGGGACTTTGGTTTCCGGGTCGATCACGGCGAGCTGGTCGGTTTCGGTCCGGTCGAACAGGGCCATCGCCGATTTGGCGTCCATGAGCGGAACCAGCCAGACATTCTTTTGCAGCGCCAGGTCGGCGATCCGTCCCATGCCGCGGCGCGCCTGCGCATGGGCTTCGGCGAGATTGACCAGGCCGGCGTAGCGCCCGGCCTGGTCGAGCAGGACGACGAAATGGGCCGAACCCAAAGGATGGCCGGCGCAGAAGTCCTCGACGCCGAGCGATTCGGAGACGGTCGGCGGGCTGGGACGCATGAGCTTGCCGACCTTGAGGTCGTGGATCCAGCCGATGTCGTTGGCGCTGCGGATGTTTTCGCCGCGCAGATGCAGGCGCCAAGTCGAGAAGGAATAGCCGAAGGTCGCGCGGACCAGCAGGCTGGCGGCGACGGAGGCCGCCACGACCCCGGCGGTGACCGAATAATCGGAGGTGTTTTCGAGAACGATGAAGGACATGGTGAGGGGACCGCCGACGATGGCGACCCCGAGCGTCGCCATTCCGGCCAGCGCGCAGACGGTTGCGTCGGGGGCGATGGAGGGAAGCCAGGCGGCGATCGCAGCGCCGTAGATCTTGCCGATGAGCGCGCCCATGAACAGGGAGGCGAAGAAAAGCCCGCCGCGAAAGCCGGACGCGAGAGAGATCAGCGCGGCGGCCAGTTTCAGGACGAGGATCGACGCGAGAACCGCCAGGGGAAAATTTCCGGAGACGTTCAAGCCAAGCGCGCCGTGGCCGGCGCCGAGAATCTGGGGTGTGACCACGGCGAGGGCCGCGACGGCGACGCCGCCGAGGACCGGCCGCGCCCAGACCGGAACCGGCGAGGTCTGGACCAAGCGTTCGGACAGGCCGGAAAGCCGCATCGCGGCCACGCCGATCAGGACGGAAAAGACCGCGACTCCCATCAGAACCGGGTAATTCGCCAGCGTCAGCGCGGCGACGGGAGGCGTGTCGATCTGATAGGGCGCGCCGGACAGGATGCGGGTGACGAACACGCCGACGAGCGAGCCGACAAACACCGGACCGGCGGAGGCGATGGAATAATTGCCGAGGACAAGCTCGAAAGCATAAAAGGCGCCGGCGAGCGGCGCGCCGAAGGCGCTGCCGATGCCGGCGGCCGCCCCGGCCCCGACCAGAAGGCGCAGATCGCCGCGCCGCAGTCGCAACATCTTGCCGAGGAACGATCCGAGACCCGATCCGATCTGGGCGTAGCCCGCCTCCAGCCCCACGGAGGCGCCGCTGGAATTGGAGATCACCGTCTGAAGACTGACCATGGCGCTTTCGCGCAAGGACATCCGGCCGCCGCGCAGGGCGTTGGCCTCGATGGGGTCGACCGGGCTGCGGACGCCCTTGCGCAACCGATAGGCTTCCATCAGGCCGAGGATCAGTCCGCCCACCATCAAGGAGGAAAAAGCCGCCAGGGGCGCGACGCGGTCGGCGGCGCTGAGGCGCATGTCGAAGGGCAGATGGAAAATCAGGACGTGCATGAACATCGCCGCCTTGGTCATCACGGTGACGGCAACGGAGGCGGCGACGCCGATCAGGGCGGAAGGGAGAACGAGCGCCAGTTCATGCGAGCGCAGCAAGGCGCGCAGGCGCGTCATGATCCTGCTCATGCCGAAACGTCTTTTTCTGAAGGATTCCGCTTCCGACGACATCGCCATTTCCGGATCATGGCTCGCGGTCGCGAAGCCAGGCTGTGACGTATGGCCCAGACTCTGCAGAGGGACGCAAAAAAGCAAAGGCCCCGGGGTCGGGGCCGTGCAGTAGAATCTCTTGGTCGCGCTGGCGATCAGCTGTGGATCGCGCGCTTTTCGACGGCGAGCGCCGCTTCCTTGACCGCCTCCGACATGGTCGGATGGGCGTGGCAGGTGCGAGCGAGGTCTTCCGAGGAGCCACCGAACTCCATCAGGACGGCGGCCTCGTGGATCATTTCGCCGGCGCCATGCCCGAGAATATGGACGCCGAGAACCCGGTCGGTCGCCGCGTCGGCGAGGACTTTCACGAAACCGTCGGTCTGGCGCATGGCGCGGGCGCGGCCATTGGCGGAGAAAAGGAATTTGCCGGTTTTATAGGCGACGCCCCTGGCCTTGAGTTCTTCCTCTGTCGCGCCGACGCTGGCGATCTCCGGCGAAGTGTAGACCACGCCGGGAATCACTTTGTAATTCACATGGCCATGCTGTCCGGCGAGGATTTCGGCGACGGCGACGCCCTCGTCCTCGGCCTTGTGGGCCAGCATCGGGCCGGCGCCGCGTCGCCGATGGCGTAAACGCCAGGGACATTGGTGGCGAAATTCCTGTCGATGACCACCTGGCCTCGCTCCATCGCCACGCCGAGCGCCTCGAGGCCGAGGCCTTCCGTATAGGGACGCCGGCCGATCGCGACCAGAACGATGTCGGCGTCGAAAATCTGCGCCTCGCCGCCGGCGGCGGGCTCGACCGTGACCCTGGCCGCGTTTCTGGCGGCTTCGACCTTGGCGACCTTGGAGCTGAGCAGACATTTCACGCCCTGCTTTTCCAGGATGCGCTGGAATTGTCTTGCGGTTTCGAGGTCCATGCCCGGCAGGATGCGATCCAGATATTCGACCACCGTCACCTCGGCGCCGAGGCGCCGCCAGACCGAGCCGAGTTCGAGGCCGATCACGCCTGCGCCGACCACGACCATCTTTCCCGGAACCTTTGCAAGCTCCAGCGCGCCGGTCGAGGACACCACGATCTTTTCGTCGATGGTCACGCCGGGAAGCTGGGCGACATCGGAGCCGGTGGCGATGACGATGTTCTTCGTCTCAAGCAGCTGTTTCGAGCCGTCCCCGGCGGTCACCTCGACCTTGCCGGCGGCTGGAATCGAACCCGTCCCCTGAAAGGCGTCGATCTTGTTCTTCTTGAGCAGGAAGGCGACGCCGTTGACATTGGCGCCGACCGTCTCGTCCTTGTGCTTCATCATCGCGCCAAGGTCGAGCTTGGGCTTGCCGACATTGACGCCGAGCGCCGCCAAGCCATGGGCGGCTTCCTCGAACATTTCGGAAGCATGGAGCAGGGCCTTGGAGGGAATGCAGCCGATATTGAGGCACGTCCCGCCATGGGTCTTGCGCTTTTCGACAATCGCGGTCTTGAGGCCGAGCTGGGCGGCGCGGATGGCGCAGACATAGCCGCCGGGGCCGGAGCCGATGACGATGAGATCGTAGGACATGGATGGATCCGAAGGATGGAAGCGAATGAAGGGTCCAATCGTCAACTCGATTGATTGTTCTGCGAACCAAATCCAGATTATTCCTTTCGAAACCGTTTTCTTCGACCCGTTCCCAAGGACTGATGTGTTATAGTACGACGCTAATCCAGACCTATTTTCCGCATGCTATATCGCTCATAGGTAAATGATCCAGATGCAAGCATACCATCTAGTGTAGTCGCTTGACCTGAAGGGCCTGCTCGCTTATTGACCTGCTTGACCTCCATGCATCGGCAATGCCAGCGGCCCCGCGGTCGTCCTTGCATGTCGAGTGACGCTCGCAACTCGCTCTAGCCAGTTCATCGCCACGTTCATGTGATGCGCTAGCTGCTCTCATTCCAATAGCATGAGAGCCCTCAGGAAACTCTTCGCCAACTGTCTCTACTTCGCAGCAAAGCTTCTCGTCCGCTCGGGCATCATCAAGATCGAGAACGAGACGCGCCGGGTCTTCCAGCGCCTCCTTGACGCGCACCAAAAATGTCACCGCGTCCTTGCCGTCGACAATGCGGTGATCGTACGAGAGCGCGAGATACATCATCGGGCGGATCTCGATCTTGCCGGCGACGACGACCGGGCGCTCCTGGATCTTGTGCATGCCGAGAATGCCGGATTGCGGGGCGTTGAGGATCGGCGTGGACATCAGCGAGCCATAGACGCCGCCGTTGGAAATGGTGAAGGTGCCGCCCTGCATCTCCTCGATCTTGAGCTGGCCGTCGCGGGCGCGCTTGCCGAAATCGGCGATCGTCCTTTCGACGCCGGCGATCGAAAGCTTGTCGGCGTCGCGCACCACCGGAACCACCAGGCCCTTTTCGGTGCCGACCGCCACGCCGACATGGCAGAAATTCTTGTAGACGATGTCGGTCCCGTCGATCTCGGCGTTGACCGCCGGGATTTCCTTGAGCGCATGGGTGCAGGCTTTCACGAAAAAGCCCATGAAGCCGAGCTTCACGCCGTGTTTCTTCTCGAACAGGTCCTTGTATTGGGCGCGCAGGCTCATCAGCGCCTGCATGTCCACCTCGTTGAACGTGGTCAGCATGGCGGCGGCGTTCTGCGCTTCCTTCAGCCGGCGGGCGATGGTCTGGCGCAGCTTGGTCATTTTCACCCGCTCCTCGCGCGCCGCGTCCTCGGCGGGCGAAGGCGCGCGGGCGGCGGCCGGAACAACGGGCGCGGCGGCGGGCGGCAAGATTTGGGAAGCGCCGGCGAAGGCGAGCACGTCGCCTTTCAACACCTGGCCGCGCTTGCCCGAGCCCGGCACTTCACGGACGTCGACGCCGCGATCGGCGGCGTTCTTGGCGGCGGCCGGCGAGGGGGGCGGCGCGGCGGGCGCCGCAGCCTTGGGGGCGGCCTCGGCGGGAGCAGGGACGGCCGCTGCGGTCACGGCGCCTTCGGCGATATGGCCGAGCAGCGCGCCGGGCGCGACGGTCTCGCCGTCCTTGGCGACGATTTCGGCCAACGCCCCGGTGGCGGGCGCGTTGACTTCCAGCGTCACCTTGTCGGTTTCCAGCTCCAGCAAGGGCTCGTCGGCCTTCACGGCGTCGCCGGGCTTCTTGAACCAGCGGCCGATGGTGGCTTCAGTGACGGATTCGCCGAGGGTGGGAACGCGGATTTCTGTGGACATCGGGATCACATCCGCCGCCTGCGCGGCTCATCGAGGGGAAGGAAGGGCTCCGGCAGGCGCCGCCGAAGCCCGTGGCGGAGAGACTTTCAGCTCGCGAAGGCGTCGTCGAGGAAAGCCTTGAGCTGGGCGAGGTGCCGCGCCATGGTGCCGGCGGCGGTCGCCGCCGAGGCGGGCCGGCCGACATAGCGCGCCCGCTTGTTCTTGCAGCCGGCCTGGTTGAGCACCCATTCCAGATAAGGCTCGACGAAGAACCAGGCCCCCATGTTCTTCGGCTCTTCCTGACACCACACGACATCGGCGTTCTTCCAGCGCTGGAAGCGGGCGACCAAAGCCTTCAGCGGCATGGGATAGAGCTGTTCGACGCGCAACAGATAGACATCGTCTATGCCGCGCTTCTCGCGCTCCTCGTAAAGGTCGTAGTAGACCTTGCCGGTGCATAGGACGACGCGGCGGATCTTCTCGTCCTTGACGAGCTTGATCGGCTCGTTGGGCTCCGTCTCCGCATTGTCCGAGAGTAGACGGCGGAAATGGCCGTCGCCGTAAAATTCGTCGAGCCTGGACACCGTGCGCTTGTGGCGCAGCAGCGATTTCGGAGTCATCAACACCAGGGGCTTGCGGATGTCGCGCTTCAGCTGGCGGCGCAGGATGTGGAAATAATTCGACGGGCTGGTGCAGTTCGCGACCTGCATATTGTCTTCGGCGCAGAGCTGCAGATAGCGCTCCAGGCGCGCCGAGGAATGTTCCGGGCCCTGGCCCTCATAGCCATGCGGCAGGAGGCAGACGAGGCCTGACATGCGCAGCCATTTGCGCTCGCCCGAGGAGATGAACTGATCGAACAGCACCTGCGCGCCATTGGCGAAATCGCCGAACTGCGCCTCCCACAGCACCAGAGCGTCCGGCTCGGCCAGCGAATAGCCATATTCGAAGCCGAGCACCGCTTCCTCCGAGAGCATCGAATTGATGACCTCGTAATGACCCTGGCCCTCGGAAATGTGGTTCAGCGGGATGTAGCGCGCCTCGTTCTCCTGGTCGATCAGCACCGAATGGCGCTGGGAGAAGGTGCCGCGCTCGCAATCCTGGCCCGAGAGGCGGACGCGGTAGCCTTCATCGACCAGCGACGCGAAGGCCAAGGCCTCGGCGGTCGCCCAATCGATCCCTTCGCCGGTTTCGATCGCCTTGCGGCGGTTGTCGAGGAAGCGCTGGATCGTCTTGTGGAGATGGAAGTTGTCCGGGACCTTGCACAGTTTCTCGCCATAGTCCCGGAGTTTCCTGGCCTCGACGGCTGTCTTGCCGCGCCGTGGGCTGTCCTGTTCCGCCGATGGGACGGATTTCAGGCCGGCCCAGCGGCCGTCGAGCCAGTCGGCCTTGTTCGGCTTGAAGGCCTGGCCAGCCTCATGTTCGGCGTCGAGGCGGGTGCGCCAGTCGGCCTTCATCTTCTCGACTTCGCCCTGGGTCACCAGCCCCTCGGCGATCAGCTTTTCCGTGTAAAGCTCGAGCGTCGTCCTGTGCGCCCGGATTTTCTTGTACATCAGCGGCTGGGTGAAGGACGGCTCGTCGCCCTCGTTATGGCCGAACCGCCGGTAGCACCACATGTCGATGACGACGGGCTTCTGGAATTTCTGGCGGAATTCCGTCGCCACCTTGGCGCAGAAGGTCACCGCTTCCGGGTCGTCGCCATTGCAGTGCAGAATCGGCGCCCCGACAAATTTCGCCACGTCGGACGGATAGGGCGAAGAGCGCGAATAGCGCGGATAGGTGGTGAAGCCGATCTGGTTGTTGATGATGAAATGGATCGAGCCCCCCGTCTTGTGGCCCTTGAGGCCGGACAGGCCGAAACATTCCGCCACCACGCCCTGGCCGGCGAAAGCCGCGTCGCCGTGGATCAGGAGCGGCATGACCGGGCGGCGGTCCTCGGGGGCGCGGTCGAGGTGCTGATCGAGTTTGGCGCGCACTTTCCCCAGCACGACGGGATCGACGATCTCGAGATGCGAGGGATTGGCGGTCAGCGACAGGTGGACATTGTTATTGTCGAATTCGCGGTCCGACGAGGCGCCGAGGTGGTATTTCACGTCGCCGGAGCCTTCGACCTCCTCGGGCAGGAAGGAGCCGCCCTTGAATTCGTTGAACAAGGCGCGATGCGGCTTGCCCATCACCTGGCACAGGACGTTCAGGCGGCCGCGATGGGCCATGCCGAACACGATTTCCTTGGCGCCGAGCGCGCCGCCGCGCTTGATGATCTGCTCCAGGGCCGGAATCATCGATTCGCCGCCATCCAGGCCGAAACGCTTGGTGCCGGTGTAGCGGACGTCGAGGAATTTCTCGAAGCCCTCGGCCTCGACCAGCTTCTGCAGAATGGCGCGCTTGCCTTCCGGGGTGAAGGAAACCTCTTTCAGCGGTCCTTCGATGCGCTCCTGGATCCAGGCTTTCTCCGCCGGATCGGAAATATGCATGAACTCCCAGCCGATGGTCGAGCAATAGGTGCGGCGCAGGATCGCCAGCATCTCGCGGATGGTGGCGTATTCGAGGCCGAGGACGCCGTCGATGAAGATCTTGCGGTCGTAGTCGGCCTCGGTGAAGCCATAGCTCGCCGGATGCAGCTCCTCGTGATCCTTCTGGGGATCGAGACCGAGGGGGTCGAGATTGGCGTGGAGATGGCCGCGGATGCGATAGGCGCGGATCATCATGATCGCGCGCACGGAATCATGGGTAGCGCGGCGGACGTCGGCCGGGGAAATTTCGCCCTTTCCCTCGCGCGCGGCCCTGTTCTTGATCTTGTCGGCGATCGCCTTGTCGTCGACGGGCCATTGGCCGTCGAGGGCGGCGACCAGATCGCCTTCGGGGGGCTTCGGCCAATTGGGCTTCTTCCACGACGCGCCCCTGGCGTTGGCGGCGACCGACTTGTCGTCGTCGTTCAATCCGCCGAAGAACTCCCGCCATTCGGGATCGACCGCGGCCGGGTTCGTTTTATAGGCCGCGTATAACTGCTCGATATAAGCGGCGTTGCCGCCGAACAGGAAAGACGAATCCGCGAAAGCGGCGCCCCGCGGCGGGTTTCCCGCTCCGCCGCCGCTGCCTCCATTGCCGTCCCGACGCGCCATTTCGATGTCCTTTCTCTCCGCGAGGCCCGACCGCCGGGCGCTTGCGGATCAGATGGTTTCCCGCCCGATCGTGACGCCAATGAGGCGCCCGCGCCCGGTCGATCAATGGCCTTTCAGCAGCTCGACCAGGGTCGAGCCGAGCCGCGCCGGCGAAGGCGAAACGCGAACGCCCGCCGCCTCCATCGCCGCGATCTTGTCTTCGGCCCCGCCCTTGCCACCGGAAATGATGGCGCCGGCGTGGCCCATGCGGCGCCCGGGCGGCGCGGTGCGCCCGGCGATGAAGCCGACCGTCGGCTTCCGGCGGCCGCGTTTGGCCTCGTCGGCGATGAACTGGGCGGCGTCCTCTTCCGCCGAGCCGCCGATCTCGCCGATCATGATGATCGATTCGGTCTTGTCGTCGGCCAGGAACAATTCCAGCATGTCGATGAATTCCGTTCCCTTGACCGGGTCGCCGCCGATGCCGACCGCCGTGGTCTGGCCGAGGCCGACCCGCGTGGTCTGAAACACGGCCTCATAGGTCAGGGTTCCCGAGCGCGACACGATTCCGACGTTGCCAGGCTTGAAGATATTGCCTGGCATGATGCCGATCTTGCACTCGCCGGCGGTCATGACGCCGGGGCAGTTCGGCCCGATCAGGCGCGATTTCGAGCCGCAGAGCGAGCGCTTCACCTTGATCATGTCCTGGACCGGAATGCCTTCGGTGATGCAGACGATCAGCGGGACTTCCGCCGCAATCGCCTCGCAGATCGCGTCCGCCGCGCCCGCCGGCGGCACATAGATCACCGAGGCTTCGGCGCCGGTGGACTCCCTGGCGTCGGCGACGGTGTCGAAAACGGGGAGGCCGAGATGGACCGAACCGCCCTTGCCCGGAGAAACGCCGCCGACCACCTTGGTGCTGCAATAGGCCAGGGCCTGTTCGGAATGGAAGGTGCCATTCTTGCCGGTGAAGCCCTGAACGATGATTTTGGTGTTGTTGCCGATCAGGATGGACATTACGCGGACTCCTTCACGGCCTTGACGATTTTCTGGGCGGCGTCGTCGAGGTCATCCGCCGGAATGACGTTGAGACCCGATTCGCCGATGATTTTCTTGCCGAGATCGACATTGGTGCCTTCCAGACGGACGACCAGCGGAACCTGGAGGCCGACTTCCCTCACCGCCGCGATCACGCCCTCCGCGATCACGTCGCAGCGCATGATGCCGCCGAAGATATTGACCAGAATGCCTTTGACATTGGGGTCGGCGGTAATGATCTTGAAGGCCGCCGTGACCTTCTCCCTGCTGGCGCCGCCGCCGACATCGAGGAAATTGGCGGGCTCCATGCCATAGAGCTTGATGATGTCCATGGTCGCCATGGCGAGGCCGGCGCCGTTGACCATGCAGCCGATCGCGCCATCGAGCGTGATATAGGACAGGTCATGTTTCGACGCCTCGATCTCCTTGGCGTCCTCCTCGGTCTCGTCGCGCAAGGCCGCGATGTCGGGATGGCGGAAGAGCGCGTTGGAATTGAAGGACACTTTGGCGTCGAGGCACTTCAGCTCGCCCTGCCGGGTGACGATCAGCGGGTTGATCTCCAGCATCGCCATGTCCTTGGCGACGAAGGCGGCGTAAAGCTGTTCGATCAGTCTGGCCGCCTGTTTGGCGAGGTCGCCGGAAAGCCCGAGCGCCTTGGCGACGGTCCGGCCGTGGTGCGGCATGATCCCGGTCGCGGGGTCGATGGAAAAGGTCTTGATCTTTTCCGGCGTCGTGTGGGCGACGTCCTCGATGTTCATGCCGCCTTCGGTGGAGACGACGAAGGCGACGCGCGAGGTCACGCGATCGACCAGGGCCGAGAGATAGAACTCCGCCGCTATGTCCGAGCCGTCCTCGACATAGAGGCGATTGACCTGCTTGCCGGCAGGGCCGGTCTGCAAGGTCACCAGCGTATGGCCCAGCATCTGTTTGGCGTCGAGCTTGACCTCATCGATGGATTTGGCGAGGCGCACGCCGCCCTTGTCGCCCGCCGCGGCTTCCTTGAACTTCCCCTTGCCGCGGCCGCCGGCGTGAATCTGGGACTTGACCACCCAAAGCGGGCCGCCAAGCTGTTTCGCGGCCGCCTCGGCCTCGTCGGCCTTGAACACGGCCACGCCCCGCGAGACAGGGACACCAAATTCCTTGAGAACGGCTTTGGCCTGATACTCGTGAATATTCATCGGCAATCCTCGTGAGAAAGCAATTTCCGCGCGCTCCCGCGCTTCGGGCGGGGGCGCGCGGACCCTTGGCGGCAGGTCCCGGTCAGGCGAGCGCCGGATTGATCTTCTTGCAGGCCTCGATCAGATTTTGGACCGAGACCACGGATTTGTCGAACATCGCCCGCTCGTGGGCGTCGAAATCGACCTCGATGATCTTCTCGACGCCATGGGCGCCGATCAGCGCCGGCACGCCGACATAGGTGTCCTTCACGCCATAGGGGCCGTTCAGATAGGCGGCGATCGGCATGACGCGCTTCTGGTCCTTGAGAAAAGCCTCCGCCATGGCGATGCCGGAAGCCGCCGGGGCGTAGAAGGCCGAGCCGGTCTTGAGGAGGCCGACGATCTCGCCCCCGCCCTTGCGGGTGCGCTCCACCAGAGCGTCGAGCTTTTCCTGGGTCAGCCAGCCGGACTTCACCAGTTCGGGCAGCGGCATGCCGCCGACCGTGGCGTAGCGCACCAGCGGGACCATGTCGTCGCCATGGCCGCCGAGCGTCATGGCGTGAATGTCCTGGACCGAGACGCCGGTGGCTTCGGAGAGGAAATAGCGGAAGCGGGCGGAATCGAGCACCCCCGCCATGCCGACGACCATATGGGCGGGCAGGCCGGACGACTTCTGCAGCGCCCAGACCATGGCGTCGAGCGGATTGGTGATGCAGACGACGAAGGCGTCCGGAGCGTTGTCCTTGATGCCTTTGCCGACCGATTCCATGACCTTGAGATTGATGCCGAGCAGGTCGTCGCGGCTCATGCCCGGCTTGCGCGGCACGCCGGCGGTGACGATGACGACGTCGGCGCCGGCGATGGCCGAATAATCGTTGGCGCCCGCGATTTTCGCGTCGAAGCCCTCAACCGGCGAGGATTGAACGATGTCAAGGCCCTTGCCCTGAGGCGTGCCTTCGGCGATGTCGAAGAGAACGATGTCGCCGAGTTCCTTGAGCCCGGCCAAAAGAGCCAGCGTCCCGCCGATCTGTCCGGCTCCGATCAGAGCAATCTTGTTACGCGCCATGGGTTGTCGTCCTCATCTCGACCAAAACCCCGGGCCGTCACGCCTTCTGGCGCGGCGGCGGGGTTTCCGGCAGCCCGGAGTTGCGATTGCCTTGTGCCCCGATCGCCCAGGCCTTTCAAGTCGTGAGAAAGGCTAAGTGTCTGACGTAATTGTGAACGCGGGAAAAAATCGGCGGCGGGGAGTCTCGAAAATATCACTTAAATATCAGTTGGTTATTTTATCGCCGCCTCGCGCGCCGCATCTGAGCCGGCAAATTTTGCTGATAGTGACAAATAACAAAAAATGTCACATGTCGAAATCAGGTTCGCCATAGGCCAGGGCGCGCTGGATGACGGCAATCGTCCGGCTGCCGCGTAAATCCATGTCGGCGCAGGAAAAATCCTTGTCGAGCGCGATCGAGACCGGGTGGGTGAAACGGTGCGCGAGGTCGAAAACCAGCGCCATGGCGCGGCGCCGGTCCTGAATGCGGAAGACGCCCGATCCGATTCCTTCCTCGACAATGGCCTGAATTTCGCTCTGCACCCTGTTGCGATGGCGCCGGGCGACGCCGTCGTTGTTCTCGAAAGCCTCGCAAAGCAGCCGGTACAGCACGGGGTCTTCGTCGCGCTTCACCCGGTAGGCGCGTTGCAGGGCGGTCAGCGCGCGCTCCAGCTTGTCATAGGCCGGGTCGGGTCCCTGGACGATGACGTGGAGCTGCTGCTCAAGCGGCTTGAGCCACAGCAGGGTGACCGTTTCGAACAAGGCCTCCTTGGAGGGAAAATAGCGATAGACATTGGCGTGGGACATGCCGGCCGCCTCGGCTATGCCGACGATTGTCGCGCGCCTCGGCCCGAAGGCGCGCAGATGGGCGCAGGCAAGCTCCAGAATCTTCTGGTCGGCGGTCGGTTCGGTTGCGTCCTTGCGAACAATCATGTCTCGACAATGCCGGTGATCTCGCCGCTGACCTGATCACCGCGGCCATGCGGCAAGGCCAGATACTCCAGGGAGCCCATTTCCCTCAGGCGCGAGATTGTGCGCGCGAATTCGAAAGCTTCATAGCCCCGTTCGGCCCGATAAATCCTCTCGGGTTCGACTTCGGCCGAGGCGATCAGTTTGACGCGCTGATCGTAAAGGGCGTCGATGAGATTGATAAATCTTTTCGCCTCGTTGCGCGCATCCGGGTGGATCGCCCGAATATTGTCGATCACCAGAACCTGGAAATATTCGGCAATGGCGACGAAATCGGCGGCGCCCAGCGGCTTCCCGCACAGATCTTCGTAGTCGAAACGCGCGACATGGCCCGCCGCCTGCGGAGCCTCCACGTAGTGACCGAGGACCGAAAGATGAATCGGCTCGCCTTTCACCACGCCGGACAGCGCCACGAAGGCCTTGTCCAGAGCAGCGCGCGCGGCCGCGTCGGCGGGGGTCAGGTAGACGGGGGCGGCGCTCAGTTTTTCGAGTCGGAAATCGGTCCGCGCATCGAGCCGGACCTCTTCCATATGGTCTTCGATCATGTTGATGAAGGGCAGGAACAATGCGCGGTTGAGACCGTCCTTGTAGAGCCCGCCCGGCGCGACATTCGAGGTTGCGACGACGGTCAGGCCGCAGGCCCACAAAGCCTGGAACAGCCGCCCGAGGATCATCGCGTCGGCTATGTCGGTGACGGCGAATTCGTCGAAGCACAACAGTCTCATTTCGCGGCAGAATTGCTCCGCCACCGGGGCGATCGGATCTTCTCCCTTGACCTTGCCGGCCTTCCTCTTCTGCCGCCAGACGAAAATGCGCCGGTGAACCTCGGCCATGAACGCATGGAAATGGATCCGGTGCTTCTGCTCGATCTCGACGGAATCGAAGAACAGGTCCATCAGCATGGTCTTGCCGCGCCCGACCGGCCCCCAGATATAGAGCCCGCGCTCGGTGAGCTCGTTCGCAGGGCGAGCGCCGAAAAGCCAAGTGAGAGCGCTGGATTTCTTGGCCAGCTGTCGCTGGTTCAGCGAAAGGCTCAAGGCGTCGAGTTTCCGGATCACCGCCATCTGAGCGCCGTCGCGCTCGATCCGTCCTTGCGCGACAAGATGGTCGTATTCGTCGATGATCGAGCGGCGCGAAGGGTCCATTGCCTGTTCCGGATTGCCTCCGGAGGTAAGGGCGCGTCGCCGCGCCTGACAAGCTATCCTTTCGCTCAATTTTTCGCGCGAGGCTTGAGACCGGCTGCCGATCAGCCTACGATCAGGGGGCTGTTAACAGAAGCATCGAAAAATAGAGGGAACGTCATGGCGAAAACGCGCGCGCCCGAAGAGCCGGCACAGAACGAAGCGCCCAAACGCCGCCCCAGGCCGCTCGATCTTCCGGGCGAGCAGGGGGACATTTCGGCCTTGCTGCGCCAGGCGGCCGGCGCCCAAAGGCTCGCCGAGGAGCGGCTGCTCGCCGATCTCGGCGTGACGCCGCCGCAACTGGCGGCCCTGACCCTGATCGGCGCCCGTCCCGGCCTGCTCGCCGCCGATCTTGCTCGCAAGGCCAGGCTGACGCCGCAGACGGTTTCGCTCGTTGTCGCCAACCTGCGGCGCTCCGGCCTCGTCCGGGAAGAGGAAAGCGCGGCGGGCGCGGCGTCGCGGGCGCGGCCGCTCGCCCTCACGCCGGAAGGCGAGAAAATCCTGCGCGTGGGCCGGGAAAGGACGGAAGCCGCCGGCGCCCGGCTGGTCGAGGGGCTTCGCCCGAAACGGGAAAAGGCTTTGCGGCGCTGGCTGGCGGCCGTCGCCGCAGGGCTGCCCCTGCCCGGGGCGGCGCTCGACGCCGACGACCTATAGGCCGCCGAGCTTGCGGATCGCCCGCCAATGTTCGGGGGAGACCGGCTGGACCGACAGCCGGCTCATCCTGAGCAGCGCCATGTCGGCAAAGCGCGGGTCGGCCTTGATTTCACTCAAACTCACCGGCCGCTTCAGCGGCTCGACCGCGCGAACGTCCACCATGCCGAATTTGCCGCTGGCGTCGGTTGGATCGGGATGGAAGGTCTTGATCACCTCGACAATGCCGACGATCTCCTTGCCGACGTTGGAATGATAGAAAAAGGCGAGATCGCCCAGCTTCATCGCCATCATCTGCTGTTTGGCGAGATGATTGCGGACGCCGGTCCATCCCGCGCCTTCGGCGCCGCAGGCGACCATCTGATCCCAGGACCAGGAATCGGGTTCGCTCTTGACCAGCCAATAGGATTTCTTGTCGCTCATGCCAGATAGGTCCCCAGCGCCGGTTTGAAGGGGCGCAATTCGACCGAGGCGAACAGACCCGCCTTGGCGTAAGGGTCGGCGGCTAGAAACGCCCGTGCGAAAGCTTCGTCGGGACAATCGAGAACCAGCAGCGAGCCGCAGGGCTGGCCGACCGAATCGAGAAAGGGCCCGGCGAGCTTCACCACTTCGGGCTTTTCCCCCAGGAAGGCGAGGTGAGCGGGGCGGTTTTCGAGCCTGGTCGCAAGGGAATCCGGCTTGTCGAGGCAGAGGGCGACGAAATGCATGACTCCATCCGGAATTTTTTTCGCGGCGAAGGGATTTTCGCGCCAAATGGTTGCACGAGAGACATGGCGAATTCAACCGCGATGGGCATGCTTCCCGCGCGGGCGCTTATTGTAACTGTCGCGACTTGGCTCTAGCCTTGCGCCCGTTTCCGGCTCCATCTGGACCAGGAGACCCGCAAGAAACATTCCCGGGAGAGTCTCATGAGCATTTTCGGCTCTATTCTTGGCAAGATTTTCGGCGCGACCCCGGCCGAGGCCGCTCCCGCCGCGGCGCCCGCCGCCTCCGCGCCAGGCGCCGCGGCGGCTCCGGCCGCCCCGGCGAGCGTCCCGCCGGACGTCGCCAGCAAGGTCGATATCGCCGCCGTGCTCGACGCGATGAACGAGAAGAACCCCGAAGAGCTCGACTGGCGGGTCTCCATCGTCGATCTGATGAAAGTCCTCGGCCTCGATTCGAGCCTCGCCGCCCGCAAGCAGCTCGCCGCCGAGCTGAAATACGCCGGCGACACTCATGACACCGCCAGGATGAACGTCTGGCTGCACGAAAAAGTCATCGCTCTGGTCGCCGCCAACGGCGGCAAGGTCCCGGCCGACCTTCTGAGAAAATGACGAGACGCCGGTGCGGAGTCAGCTTTCGGCCAACAGCCGGCCCTTGGGCCGGCGTCAGCTTTCGGCCAACAGCCCGCCCCTGGGCGGGCGTCAGCTTTCGGCCTTGAACGGCCGGCTCATCAGGGCGTCGATCGCCGCGCCGACGTCGATTTTTTTCTCCAGGATCGCCGTCACCGCTTCGGCGATCGGCATTTCCACGCCCAGCTCGCGCGCTTTCTCGACCAGGATTCGCGCGGTGAGGGCGCCCTCGCTCAATTTGCCGTGGCTCGCCGTCTGCGGCGCCTCGCCCTCGCCCAGGGCGAAGCCGAGCGCATAATTGCGCGATTGCGGCGAGGAGCAGGTCAAGGCGAGGTCGCCGAGACCCGAAAGGCCCATGATCGTCTCGGGCCGCGCCCCCTGCGCCGTCGCGAAGCGCATCAGTTCGGCAAAGCCGCGCGCGAGCAAGGCCGCATGGGCGCTGGCGCCGAGCTTTTTGCCCATGACCACGCCACAGGCGATCGCCAGCACATTTTTCGCGGCGCCGCCGATCTCGACGCCGATCAGGTCGCTGGAGCGGTAAAGCCGGAAATGGCGGGCGGCGAGACGCGCGCAAAGCTTTTCCGCAAGGTCGACGCGCGCGGCGGCGAGCGTCACGGCGGTCGGCAGGCCGCGCGCGAGGTCGAGGGCGAAGCTCGGGCCGGACAAAGCGGCCGCGGTCTGGCCGGGCAGCACGTCGTCCAGCACCTGATGCATGTAAAGGCCGGTCTCGCGCTCGATGCCCTTGGCGCAATTCACCACCGCCGAATTCGGGACGCAAGTGGCCGCGCAAAATTTCGGCTGTGGCGCGGAAATTCTGCGCCGGGACGACGGCGAGCACATGGTCCGCCTCCCTCACGCAGGCGATGTCGGCGACGGGCTCGACTTGCGAAGCGAGGGCGACGCCGGGAAGGCGCTTGTCGTTGCTCCGGCTTTGGCGCATCGCCTCGACATGGGCGGGATCATGCGCCCAGAGCCAGACCTTGGCGTGGCCGCCCGCCGCCATATTGGCCAAGGCCGTGCCCCAGGCTCCGGCGCCAAGCACGGCGAGGTTTGCAATTCTGGTCATTGCGTCGGGTCCGTATTGTCGCGCCGCGCCCACAGGATTTCGAATCGCCGCGTGAAGGCCCGCGCCGCCTGCGGGCTGTCGATGATGACGATGTCATTGTCCTGGCGCGTTTCGCCGGACCAGGAGAAATTGGCCGATCCCGTGCGCAGCCAGCGCCCATCGATCGTATAGGCCTTCATATGCATCAGGTCGTTCTGTTCGGCCTTGATCCGCGCCTGGACATTCGGCTGGTTCACCAGCGCGATCACATTTTCGTTCATGGCGCCGACGCGCCGGAACTGTTCCGGGTCGAAATAGAGCCGGATCTTGACGTCGCGGCTCGCCGCCGCCGACAGGGCCTCGATCACCCGCTCGTCGCTCAGCACATAGGCGGTCATGTCGATCGTCCGCCGCGCGCGAGCGATCAGATCGGGGTCGAGCGCCGCGAATCCCGGCTCGGGCCCATAGGCGACGCGCAAAGGCGCCGAAATCGGCGACTCCTGCTGGAGGAACGGCTTTGGCGCTTCGATGGCGAGGACCAGGGCGCCCGCCAGAACAAAATATTTGAGCGCGCGCACGAAAACCTCACGCCTTGCCGTGCCAGCGGGGATTTTTCCGGTCGTCGAGCGGCCAGCGCGGCCGCGCGGCGAAATCCATGCCGTCGGTCAGGCCGAGGCGGAATCGCTCGAGCCCCGCCCAGGCGATCATCGCGCCATTGTCGGAGCACAAATTCGGCGGCGGCAGGGCCAACCGCAACCCGGCTTCCGCGCAGAGCCGGCCGAGCGCGCGGCGGATCGCGCCATTGGCGGCCACCCCGCCCGCCGCCACCAGAGCCGTCGGCGGAGTGGGCGAATCGGCGAGCAGGCGCAGGGCGGCGCGGCAGCGGTCGACGATCACGTCCACCGCCGCCGCCTGGAAGGAGGCGCACAAATCCGCCACATCGGTCCTGGTCAGCGGGGCGATGCGCTCGGCCTCCTGCCGCACCGCCGTCTTGAGGCCGGAGAAGGAAAAGTCGGGATTGCGCCGTCCCGCCATCGGCCGGGGGAAGTCGAAACGCGCCGGGTCGCCGCCCAAGGCCGTCTGTTCGACGCGCGGGCCGCCCGGATAGGGCAGGCCGAGCAGTTTGGCCGCCTTGTCGAAAGCCTCGCCGACGGCGTCGTCCACCGTCGCGCCGAGCCTCTGATAATCGCCGACGCCATGGACCGCGACCAGTTGGCTGTGTCCGCCCGAGACCAGCAGGAGCAGATAGGGAAATTCGATATTCTCGGTCAGGCGCGGCGTCAGCGCATGGGCTTCGAGATGGTTGACGGCGACAAAAGGCTTATTGGCGGCCAGCGCGATCGCCTTGCCGGTGGTCAGCCCGACCATCACCCCCCCGATCAGGCCGGGCCCGGCGGCGGCGGCGATGGCGTCGAGGTCTTCGATACGGCAGTCGGCGTCGGCCAGAGCGCGGCGAATCAGGGGATCGAGGGCTTCGACATGGGCGCGCGCCGCGATTTCCGGCACGACCCCGCCGAAAGCGGCGTGTTCGGCGATCTGGCTCAGCACGCAATTGGAGAGAATTTTTCCACGCCCGCGCGAATCGGCCTCGACCACGGCCGCCGCGGTTTCGTCGCAGGTGCTCTCAATGCCCAGAACGCGCAGGCTGGCCCACATCCGGTCGCTCCTCGCGCCGCTTTCTTCGCGGCGCGCTTTTTCCTATAGTCCGCGCGCGTAAGGTTTGGAAACGACTTTGAAAACGACACGGAGCGAAAATTTGGCGCCCTGGATGAAAATCGGCACACGCGGCAGTCCCCTGGCTTTGGCTCAGGCCCATGAAACCCGCCGCCGCCTCTCCCTGGTCCATGGCGCGCCGGAAGAACATTTCGAAATCGTGGTCATCAAAACCAGCGGCGACATGATTCTCGACCGGCCCCTGAGCGAGGCCGGCGGCAAGGGGCTGTTCACCCGCGAACTGGACCAGGCGCAGCTCGACGGCGCGATCGACATCGCCGTCCATTCGGCCAAGGATCTGCCCACCCTGTTGCCGGAGGGCCTGGTCGTCGCGGGCTATCTGCCGCGCGAGGACGTGCGCGACGCTTTCATCGGCCGCGAGGCCAAGACCTTGATGGATTTGCCGCAAGGCGCCCGGGTCGGCTCGGCGTCGCTGCGCCGGCAGGCGATGATTCGCCGGCTGCGCCCCGATCTCGAAGTCGAATTGCTGCGCGGCAATGTCCAGACCCGGCTGCGCAAGGTGGAAAGCGGCGAATTCGCCGCCACGTTGCTGGCGCTGGCGGGCCTGAAGCGGCTTGGCCTCGCCGACCGGGCGACCTCGATCCTGCCGCTCGACCTGTTCCCGCCGGCCTGCGGCCAGGGCGCCATCGCGCTCACCGCGCGGACGGACGACGACCGCCTTCTCGCCGATCTCGCCCCGATCTGCGACGACGAAACCGGTTTCGCCTTGGCCGCCGAGCGGTCTTTCCTGAAAATCCTCGACGGCTCCTGCCGCACGCCGATCGCCGGCCACGCCACGGTCGCGGGCGAGAGGGTGAGCTTTTACGGAATCGTCCTGCGCAAGGACGGCTCCGAGGCCTTTGACGCCCGCGCCGAAGGACCGGCCAGTGACGCCGCTGCTCTGGGCGAAAGCGCCGCGCGAAAAATCCTCGCGGCCGCGCCCGCCGACCTGCTGCATTTCTGACCGCGATGCGCGTGCTGGTCACCCGGCCCTCGGACCAGGCGGCGCGCAGCGCGCAAAAGCTCGCCGCATTGGGCCATGAAGCCGTGATCGCGCCGGCGCTGGAGATTTTTCCGACCGGGGCGGCGGTTCCGGACGGGCCTTTCGATCTGATCCTCGCCACCAGCGCCCAGGCTTTTGCCGGATGGACGGCGGCGCAAACCCTTGAGGGCGTCGCGACCGCCTGCGTCGGTGAAAAGACCGCACAGGCGGCGCGCGATGCGGGCTTTCAGGTCAAATGGGTCGCGCCGCGCGCCGAGGTCTTGGCCGAAACGCTCATCGCCCGAACAAAACCCGGCGCCGCGCTCTATCTGGCGGGCCGCGAGCGCAAGCCCGTGCTCGAGGACCGCCTAGGCGGGGCGGGATGGCGGCTTGAAGTGGTGGAAACCTATGACGCCCGGCCCGTCGCCTTCTGGCCGGAGGCCGTCGTCGCGGCTTTGCGCGGCGGGCGGATCGACGCCGTGCTGCATTATTCTCCCCGCAGCGCCGGCGCGGCGGTCGCCCTGCTCGGAGAGCGCGCTGCTTCGCTGCTGCATTTCTGCCTTTCGCCGGACGTGGCGGACATTTGCAGGCTTTCGGCGCCGTCGGCGAAAATCATCACCGCTTCTCAGCCGGATGAAGAGGCGTTATTTCATTTGCTCGGCCCGGCCGGGCCGCGCCGGGGAGATTGACCACGCATGAAAAAAGCCCTCGTCCTTTCCTCCTTATTACTTCTTGTCGCGGCTTTCGGATCGCCCGCCGCCATTGCCGCGCATTTCCCGTTCGGCCTGTGGCGGGTCGCCGACGGCACGGCGCTCATTCGCATCGTCCCGTGCGGAGGCGGCGTCTGCGGTTTTGTCGCCGCCGCGCCCAAGCCCGCCCCGGGCGAGAAATCGGCGGTCGGGCGGAAAATCCTGTTGAATCTCCGGCGCTCCGGCAATGTCTGGAAGGGCCGGATCTTCAATCTCGACAACGGCAAGATCTACGACGGCGAAATCTCGCAGGGCGCGGACGCCGATCATCTGCGGGTCCAGGGCTGCCTGCCAGGCGGCGGGCTTTGCGGCGGCGAAACCTGGAGGCGGGCGCGCTGACGCGGATCTTTCCTCGACAGAGCGGCCGCGTTGACAAGCCGGCGCGGCGCTTCTATCTCTCGCGCGGCCGGATTGCCGGCTTTTTGCGCCTTTGCGCGGCTTCCGTCAAAAAATTGTCGCGGTCGTCGAGAACAAGGCGCGGCGTCTTGTTTCTCGCGCCATGGCTCCCCAAATGGGGCGGCGCGTTTCGCCGGCCAGGACTACGACGCGCCGGCGTCCAGGGATCGCGGGGCAGGGCCGCCGCGCTGAAAGGTCGATTTCGATGCTGGGGAACCTTGCGAAGAAGATTTTTGGCTCCGCCAACGATCGCAGGTTGAAGACCTATCGGCCCCGGGTCGACGCCATCAACGCGCTGGAGCCGGAACTGGCGGCACTGTCCGACGAGGCTTTGCGCGCCCGAACCGACGAGTTCCGCGCCGAAGTCGCCGCCGGCAAGAGTCTCGACGACCTGCTGGTTCCGGCATTCGCCACGGTGCGGGAGGCCGCCAAGCGCGCCTATGGCCAGCGGCATTTCGATGTCCAGCTCATTGGCGGCATGGTCCTGCACGAAGGCTCGATCGCCGAGATGAAGACCGGCGAGGGCAAGACCTTGGTCGCCACGCTCGCCTGCTATCTCAATGCGCTCGCCGGCAAGGGCGTCCATGTCGTGACCGTCAACGACTATCTCGCCCGCCGCAACTCCGAGAATATGGGCCGCATCTATAACTTCCTCGGCATGAGCGTCGGCGTCATCGTCCACGGCATCGAGGATTCCGAGCGCGCCCAGGCCTATGCCGCCGACATCACCTATGGCACCAACAACGAATTCGGCTTCGATTATCTCCGCGACAATATGAAATATGAGCTGAACCAGATGGTTCAGCGCGGCCATTTCTACGCCATCGTGGACGAGGTCAATTCGATCCTGATCGACGAGGCGCGCACGCCGCTGATCATTTCCGGCCCCTCGGACGACAAGTCGGAGCTATACAACGCCATCGACAAGCTGATCCCCGGCCTCGGTCCGGAAGATTTCGAGCTCGACGAGAAGCAGCGCAGCGTCAATCTCACCGAGGACGGTAACGAGATGGTCGAGCAATGGCTGCGCGACGCCGGCCTGCTGACCGAGGGCTCGCTCTATGAATCCGCCAATGTGACTCTGGTCCACCACGTCAACCAGGCCCTGCGCGCCCATAAATTGTTCCATCGCGACAAGGATTACATCGTACGCAACGACGAAGTGGTGATCATCGACGAATTCACCGGCCGCATGATGCCGGGCCGACGCTATTCGGAGGGCCAGCATCAGGCGCTGGAAGCCAAGGAAGGCGTAACGGTCCAGCCGGAAAACGTGACGCTCGCCTCGATCACCTTCCAGAATTATTTCCGGCTCTACAAGAAACTCGCCGGCATGACCGGAACGGCGGCGACCGAGGCCAACGAATTCGCCGAAATCTACAAGCTCGACGTGGTCGAGATTCCGACCAATCTGCCGGTGATGCGCCTCGACGGCGACGACGAGGTCTATCGCAGCTCGGCGGAAAAGCTCTCGGCCATCGTCACGGAAATCGAAAGCGCCAACGCCAAGGCCCAGCCCATGCTGGTCGGCACGACCTCGATCGAGAAATCCGAGCAGCTGGCCGATTACCTCAAGGCCAAGGGCTACAAGACGATCGACTTCGGCGCGCCCGGCGCGCTGGACAAGCTGTACGCCTCCGCCCGCTCCGGCAAGCCGTCGAAGAATTTCGCCGTGCTCAACGCCCGCTTCCACGAGCAGGAAGCCTATATCGTCGCCGAGGCCGGCGTGCCGGGCGCCATCACCATCGCCACCAATATGGCCGGCCGCGGCACCGACATTCAGCTCGGCGGCAATGTCGACATGCGCCTCAAGCAGGAATGCGCCGGGTTGGAGGGCGAAGCCCGCGAGGCCCGCGAAAAGGCGATCCGCGAGGAAGTCGCGGAATTCAAGCAAAAGGCGCTGGACGCCGGCGGGCTCTACATCATCGGCACCGAGCGCCATGAAAGCCGGCGCATCGACAACCAGCTGCGCGGCCGTTCGGGACGCCAGGGCGATCCCGGCCAGTCGAAATTCTTCCTGTCGCTTCAGGACGACCTGATGCGCATTTTCGGCTCCGACCGCATGGACGCCATGCTCACCAAGCTCGGGCTGAAAGAGGGCGAGGCGATCATCCATCCCTGGATCAACAAGGCGTTGGAAAAGGCCCAGCAAAAGGTCGAGGCGCGCAATTTCGACATGCGCAAGAACGTGTTGAAATTCGACAATGTCATGAACGACCAGCGCAAGGTGGTGTTCGAGCAGCGCCGCGAGATGATGGCGCAGGAGTCGCTCGAAGAGATCATCACGGAAATGCGCCATGGCGTGGTGGACGATCTCGTCGGGCGCCATGTGCCGCACGACGCCTATCCCGAGGCCTGGGACATCGCCCGCCTGGGCGAGGAGGTCCAGAACCAGCTCAATATAACGCCGCCGCTCGCCGACTGGGCCAAGGAGGAAGGCATCGGCGACGAGGAGCTGCGCGAAAAGCTGATCGCGGCTTCGGATGAAGCCTATGCGGCGCGTGAAAAAATGAATTCGCCGGATCTCACCCGCTATATCGAAAAGCAGGTGCTGCTCCAGACGCTCGACCACCTGTGGCGGGAGCATCTGGTCGTGCTCGATCATCTGCGCCAGGTCATCGGCTGGCGCGGCCTGGCCCAGCGCGATCCGCTCAACGAATATCAGTCCGAGGCCTTCGAGCTTTTCAACGCTTTGATCACCCAGTTGCGCGAGGCGGTCACCAGCCAGCTGATGCGCATCGAAGTCGTTCCCGAACGCCCCGCCGAGCCGCAGCTGCCGCCGATGCAGGCCATGCATCTCGACCCCACCACCGGCGAGGATGAACTGGCGTTCGCCCAGATCAACGCCAGGATCGACGCCGGCGAGTTTTCGCCGCGCGCCCTTGGCGTCCCCGAGCCCGCGCCGGCGCGCGACCCCAACGATCCGGCGAGCTGGGGCCGGGTCGGCCGCAACGAGCCCTGTCCCTGCGGCTCGGGCAAGAAATACAAGCACTGCCACGGCGCCCTGGCCTGAGGCCGCTCTGGCCCCGCATGCGAAAAAGTGGATGCCGGTTATTCGCTTGCGCGGACCTTCGGTTCGCAAAAACGCGGCGGAAACAAGGGACTCAAACGCCTCGCCCGACGCCGGGAGCGACAGGATGAGCGAGCGTCACGCGGAAAATTGCGCCCAACTCGCCGACGTGCTGGTCCCGGTCGCGGTGGACCAGCCCTATTCCTATCGCGTTCCGGACGGAATGAAGTCGCGGAGGGCGATTTCGTCAAAGTCTCGCTCGGCTCGCGCGCCCGGATCGGCGTGGTCTGGGCTCTGCGACGCGGTCCATCGGACAAGCTCAAGCCCGTCATCGAGCGGCTGGACCTGCCGCCGCTTGCGGCGAAATTCCGCGCCCTGCTCGACTGGATCGCCGCCTGGACCATGGCCCCGCGCGGCATGGTCCTGCGCATGGCGACGCGGCCAGCGGAGGGCGCGGAAGACCAACCTCTGCGCATCGCGGTCCGCGCCACCGGCGCGTCGCCGAAACGACCAACGCCCGCCCGCGCGCGGGTGCTGGCGGCGCTCCCCGGCGAGCTTTCGGCTTCGAAAAGCGAACTCGCCCGCCTCGCCGGGGTCTCGACCGGGGTGGTGGACGCGCTCATCGACGACGGCGCGCTGGAGGCGATCGCCCTGCCGCCGGAAACGCCCGGCGGAAGTCCCGATCCTGATTTTTGCGCGCCGCTTCTGTCGCCGGCGCAGGAAAAAGCCGCTCGGGACTTGCGCGAAGCGGTGGCGTCGCGGGCGTTCAAGCCGGTCCTGCTGGAGGGCGTCACCGGCTCAGGCAAGACGGAAGTCTATTTCGAGGCGGTGGCCCAGGCTTTGAAGGACGGCGGCCAGGCCCTGATCCTGATGCCGGAAATCGCCCTCACGGCGCAGTTTCTCGAACGTTTCGCCAGAAGATTCGGCCAACCGCCGGCGGAATGGCATTCCGGCCTGTCGGAGCGCCGCCGGGCGCGCATCTGGCGCGGCGCCGCCGAAGGCGAGGTCAGGGCGGTCGCCGGCGCCCGTTCGGCTTTGTTCCTGCCCTTCAAGGACTTGCGGCTGATCGTGGTCGATGAGGAGCACGAGGCGGCCTACAAGCAGGAAGATGGCGTCATCTATCACGCGCGCGACATGGCGGTGGCGCGCGCCAAGCGCGAATCCTGCGCCATTGCGCTCGCTTCCGCGACCCCCTCGATCGAGACGCGCGAAAACGCCCGGCAGGGGCGCTATGGCTGGCTGAGGCTCGAAAGCCGCTTCGCCGGCCGCGCCCTGCCCAAAATCGAGACGATCGACCTGCGGCGCGAAGGTTTTTCACGCGGCAGATGGATTGCGCCGCGCCTCGTTGAGGCGCTGCGACAAATTTTCGCAGCCGGCGAACAGGCGCTGCTTTTTCTCAACCGGCGCGGCTATGCGCCGCTCACCCTGTGCCGCGCCTGCGGCCATAGATTCCAGTGCCCGAACTGTTCGGCCTGGCTGGTCGAGCATCGCGCGCGCCGGGCGCTGGTCTGCCACCATTGCGGCCATGTCGAGCGCCGGCCGGACCAGTGCCCGGCCTGCGGAACCGCGGATTCGCTGGTCGCCTGCGGGCCGGGCGTCGAACGGCTCGCGGAAGAGGCCGCCGAGCTTTTCCCGGACGCCCGGCTTCTCGTGCTTTCGTCGGACATGCCGGGCGGAACGCAAAGGATGCGCGCGGAATTGCAGGCGGTGGAGAATCACGAATTCGATCTCGTCATCGGCACCCAGCTTGTCGCCAAGGGCCATCATTTCCCGCATCTGACTTTGGTCGGCGTGGTGGACGCCGACATCGGGCTCGCCAATGGCGATCCGCGCGCCGCCGAACGGACGTTCCAGCTCCTGAATCAGGTGGCGGGCCGCGCCGGGCGCGGCGAAAGGCCAGGGCGGGCTTTCCTGCAGACCTTTCAACCGGATCATCCGGTCCTGCAGGCGCTGCTGTCCGGCGATTTCGAGCGCTTCTACCGCGAGGAGACCGAGGTTCGCCGTCAGGGCGGCCTGCCGCCCTTCGGCCGGCTCGCCGCGCTGGTGGTCTCAGCTTCCGATCGCGGAGCCGCCGAGCTTTACGCGCGGGAGGTGGCGCGCGTCGCGCGCCGGGCCCAGGCCGACGCCGAGGGGCCGGCTGCGCAGATCGTCGTCCTCGGTCCCGCCGAGGCCCCGATCGCCGTGCTGCGCGGCAGGAGCCGCTTCCGCCTGCTGGTCAAGGCGCCGCGCGCCGCCGATCTGCAAGCATTCCTGCGCGACATTCTGGCGCGCGTGTCCAGACCGAAGGGCGGCCTGCGGGTCGCGGTGGACATCGACCCGCAGAATTTCCTTTGAAAAGACGGTGGAAAATTTTCAGCCCTTCGTCTTTTGACGCAAGGCCGGCAAGATTCCTTCGCCTTTCGCTGACAATTCGTCGCAAGCCCATACTTTCGTCCATGCCTTGCCGGGTTCGTCAGGGTTGCGCCGGCTGGCGCCCTATGTTACGGAACCCGCGCCTTTCGGGGAGCCTGGCTCTGGCCGCTTCCCGTTTCCATAAAATTCAGCCCTTCGACAAGATGTGGCGACTGCCGCCGGACCGTTCGAGGGGGATGGTCGATCAATCTCGAAAGGGTTTTTCCGCGTGGCTGAAGTCGACGACTCCAAGAATTCGGCGTCCAATCCGACATCCGGCGTCGCGGAACGCTACGCCCAGGCCCTTTTTTCCCTTGCCCAGGAACAGAACGTCACGGACGCCGTCGCCGACGCCCTGAGCAATTTCGCGGAGATGATCGAGCAAAGCGCCGACCTCCAGCGCCTCGTCCTCAGTCCGGTCTTTTCCGCCGAGGACCAGCTCAAGGCCGTTTCCGCTCTTCTCGACAAATATGGATTCGGCGGAATCACCGCCAATTTCATCAAGCTGGTCGCCTCGAAGCGCCGGCTGTTCGTCCTTCCCGACATGATCCGCGCCTTCCTGGCGCTGAACGACAAGGCCAAAGGCGTGACCCGCGCCGACGTCACCGTCGCAGTGCCCCTGTCGGCCCATCATAACGCGGCGCTCGAAGAGGCGCTGCGCGAGGTTTCAGGCGGCAAGACCATAAAAATCAATGTCAATGTCGATCCCTCGATCATTGGCGGCATCGTCGTCCAGCTCGGTTCGCGGATGGTCGACGCCTCGCTGAAAACCAAACTCAATCTGCTCCGCACACGTATGAAAGAGGTCGGCTGATGGATATCCGCGCCGCAGAAATTTCCGCGATCCTGAAGAACGAGATCGCGAATTTCGGCAATGAAGCCCAGATCACCGAAGTCGGCCAGGTTCTGTCCGTCGGCGACGGCATCGCTCGCGTCTATGGCCTCGACAGCGTCCAGGCCGGCGAAATGGTCGAGTTCGCAAACGGCATTCGCGGCATGGCGCTGAATCTCGAAGCCGACAATGTCGGCGTCGTGATTTTCGGCTCCGACCGTGAAATCGGCGAAGGCCAGACGGTCAAGCGCACCGGCGCCATCGTGGACGTGCCGGTCGGCAAGGAAATGCTCGGCCGCGTCGTCGACGCCCTCGGCAATCCGATCGACGGCAAGGGCCCGATCGCCGCCGCCAAGCGCTCGCGCGTGGACGTGAAGGCGCCTGGCATCATTCCGCGCAAGTCGGTCCATGAGCCGATGGCGACCGGCCTCAAGGCCATCGACGCATTGATCCCGATCGGCCGCGGCCAGCGCGAACTGATCATCGGCGACCGCCAGACCGGCAAGACCGCGGTCGCGCTCGACGCCATTCTCAACCAGAAACCGCTCAACGCCGAGGGCGCGCCGGAGAGCCAGAAGCTCTACTGCGTCTATGTCGCGGTCGGCCAGAAGCGCTCGACCGTCGCGCAGTTCGTGAAGGTGCTCGAAGAGCAGGGCGCGCTTGAATATTCGATCATTGTCGCCGCCACCGCCTCGGATCCGGCTCCGATGCAGTTCCTCGCGCCCTTCGCCGGCGCCACCATGGGCGAATATTTCCGCGACAACGGCATGCACGCCCTGATCGTCTATGACGATCTGACCAAGCAGGCGGTCGCCTATCGCCAGATGTCGCTGCTGCTGCGCCGTCCGCCGGGCCGCGAAGCCTATCCCGGCGACGTGTTCTATCTCCATTCCCGCCTTTTGGAGCGCGCCGCCAAGCTCAACGAGGACAACGGCGCCGGTTCGATGACCGCCTTGCCGGTGATCGAGACCCAGGCCAACGACGTGTCGGCCTATATCCCGACCAACGTGATCTCGATCACCGACGGCCAGATCTTCCTCGAAACCGACCTGTTCTATCAGGGCGTCCGCCCGGCGGTGAACGTCGGCCTCTCGGTGTCGCGCGTCGGCTCCTCGGCCCAGACCAAGGCGATGAAGAAGGTCGCGGGCAAGATCAAGGGCGAGCTCGCCCAATATCGCGAAATGGCCGCCTTCGCCCAATTCGGCTCGGACCTCGACGCCACCACCCAGCGCCTGCTGAACCGCGGCGCGCGCCTGACCGAACTCCTCAAGCAGGCCCAGTTCTCGCCGCTGAAAATGGAAGAGCAGGTCTGCGTGATCTATTCCGGCGTCAACGGCTATCTCGACGCCTTGCCCGTCAACCGGATCAAGGCGTACGAGGACGGGCTCCTCGCGCTGCTGCGCACCAGCCATGGCGACATTCTCGAAGCGATCCGCTCCTCCAAGGATCTCTCGGACGAGACCGCCGGCAAGCTGAAGGCGGTCGTCGAAGGCTACACCAAGTCCTTCGCCTGATATCAACCGGGCCCTCCGTCATGGCGCGGCGGGCCCGCCTCCTGGAACGCTCGCGGCGTCGGAGATGACGGCAAGAGCGGCAGTCGCGCGGACGAAAAATGGCCTCGTTGAAGGACCTTCGCACTCGCATCGCCTCGGTCAAGGCGACGCAAAAGATCACCAAGGCGATGCAGATGGTCGCCGCCGCGAAACTGCGCCGCGCCCAGACGTCGGTCGAGGCGGCGCGTCCCTATGCCGAGCGCATGGAGACGGTGCTGGCCAATCTCGCCTCGGGCTTCGAGCCCGGCGCCGGTCCTGCTCTTCTCGCCGGAAACGGCAAGAGCGAGACCCATCTTCTCGTCGTCGCCACCGCCGAGCGCGGCCTTTGCGGCGGCTTCAACACCTCCATCGTCCGCTTGGCGCGCGAACAGGCGCTGGCGTTGCAGGCCGAAGGCAAGATCGTCAAGATTCTGTGCATCGGCAAGAAGGGCCATGACCAGCTTCGCCGGCAGTTCGAAAAGCAGATCGTCGATCTCATCGACCTGCGCGCGCTGCGCCAGATCGGCTTCGAAAACGCCGATCCGATCGGCAAGAAAATCATCAAGATGTTCGATCAGGGCGAATTCGACGTCGCCACCCTGTTCTATTCCAAATTCCGCTCGGTCATTCAGCAGATTCCGACGGCGCAGCGGCTGGTCCCGGCGGAAATTTCCGCCGGCGCCGCCGCCGTGTGCTACGAATTCGAGCCCGACCAGGACGATATTCTCACGGCCCTGCTGCCGCGCAACATTTCCGTGCAGATTTTCCGCGCTCTGCTGGAAAACGCCGCTTCGGAACAGGGCGCCCGCATGAGCGCCATGGACAACGCCACGCGCAACGCGGGCGACATGATCAGGAAGCAGACGACGATCTATAACCGGACGCGTCAGGCGATGATCACCAAGGAACTGATCGAAATCATCTCGGGCGCCGAAGCGCTCTGACCGTTTACAGAATGTGAGGACGAAAAATGGCTGAAGCCCGCACCACAGGCCATGTCACCCAGGTCATCGGCGCCGTCGTCGACGTCAAGTTCGAAGGCCACCTGCCGGAAATTCTGAACGCGCTGGAAACCACCAATCACGGCCAGCGCCTCGTTCTCGAAGTCGCCCAGCATCTCGGCGAGAATTCGGTGCGCTGCATCGCCATGGACGTTTCAGACGGTCTGGTGCGCGGCCAGCCGGTGCGCGACACCGGCGCCCCGATCGCCGTTCCCGTCGGCGCCGGCACCCTTGGCCGCATCATCAACGTGATCGGCGAACCGGTCGACGAAGCCGGCCCGGTGCCGAACGAAGGCCTGCGCGCCATCCACCAGCCGGCCCCGTCCTATGCCGAGCAGGCGACCGAAGCCCAGATTCTCGAAACCGGGATCAAGGTCGTCGACCTGCTGGCGCCTTACGCCAAGGGCGGCAAGATCGGGCTGTTCGGCGGCGCCGGCGTCGGCAAGACCGTGCTGATCATGGAGCTGATCAACAATATCGCCAAGGCCCACGGCGGCTATTCGGTGTTCGCCGGCGTCGGCGAGCGCACCCGCGAAGGCAACGACCTCTATCATGAAATGATCGAGGGCGGCGTCAACAAGGACCCGAAGGAAAACAACGGTTCGACCGCCGGCTCCAAATGCGCCCTGGTTTACGGCCAGATGAACGAGCCTCCGGGCGCCCGCGCCCGCGTCGCGCTCACCGGCCTCACCGTCGCCGAACATTTCCGCGACCAGGGCCAGGACGTGCTGTTCTTCGTGGACAACATCTTCCGCTTCACCCAGGCCGGTTCGGAAGTGTCGGCTCTGCTCGGCCGCATTCCCTCGGCGGTGGGCTATCAGCCGACGCTGGCCACCGACATGGGCATGCTGCAGGAGCGCATCACCACCACGAACAAGGGTTCGATCACCTCGGTGCAGGCGATTTACGTCCCGGCCGACGACTTGACCGATCCGGCCCCGGCCACCTCCTTCGCCCATCTCGACGCCACCACCGTTCTGTCGCGCTCGATCGCGGAAAAGGGCATTTATCCGGCGGTCGACCCGCTCGACTCGACCTCGCGCATGCTTTCCCCGCTGGTCGTCGGCGAAGAGCATTACGACGTCGCCCGCAAGGTGCAGTCGACCCTCCAGCGCTACAAGTCGCTGCAGGACATCATCGCGATCCTGGGCATGGACGAATTGTCGGAAGAGGACAAACTGGTGGTCGCTCGCGCGCGCAAGATCGAGCGTTTCCTGTCGCAGCCCTTCCATGTCGCGGAAGTCTTCACCGGCTCGCCGGGCAAGCTGGTCTCGCTCGCCGACACGATCAAGGGCTTCAAGGGCCTGGTCGAAGGTGAGTACGACCATCTGCCGGAAGCGGCCTTCTACATGGTCGGCGCGATCGAGGAAGCCGTAGAAAAGGCGCAGAAGCTCGCGGCTCAGGCGGCCTGATAACGGACCTCGAACGTTCCGCCAAACGGTCGGTTTGGGCGCAGGCCCGGGTTGGAGAGAGTGATGACGACTTTTCACTTCGAGCTGGTCTCGCCAGAAAAGCTGCTGTTTTCGGGCGAAGTCGAGTCCGTGGTCGTGCCGGGCGTCGACGGCCAATTCACGGTCCTGAAGGATCATGCGCCGGTCATGTCGATCCTCAAGGCGGGGATCGTCGAAATCTACGAAACCACGAACAGGGCGCCCGAGAAGCTCGTCGTGGGCGGCGGTTTCGCCGATGTCGCCGCAAGCGGCCTGACCATTCTGGCCGACCAGGCGACGCCGCTGGAGCGTTTCGACACGACGCAGCTCGCGCAGGACATCAGGGACGCCGAGGATGATCTCGCCGACGCCAAGACGGACGAGGAATTGAAGACCGCGGCCGGGAAGCTCGATCAGCTCAGGGAGCTGAAGTCCGTCCTCGGGACGTAAGGCTCGGCCCGCAGGTTTCACGAGGCGCCAGTGCGACGACGGGCGCCTTTTTGTTTCACCGGTCTCCACCTCTTTCGTTTTTCACCAGCCGAAAAGGCGACCGGGCGCGGTTTCCCAGCCGAGCGCCCGCATGCAGGCGGCGTGCGCCGGGGCTCCTCCCCGCGCGTAGCGATAAAGGTCGCTTTCCGGCGTCGCCGCGATCCTGTCCAGATAGGCGTCGCGGAACGGATCGTAGGGGGCGCAATCATACAGGGCCATGCGCAGGGACCGCTCCGGCCTCCTCGCGTCTTCGGGCAACCAGAATGCGCCGGAGGCGGGTTGCGGCGGGATGCAGTTGCAACCGCTCAAGGTCGCGCCGATCGCGAGGAGCGACGCCAGGAAGCGTTTTTTCATTCCGGCGCCCGCCCCTTGTTTCGAGCGCCTACCCCGTCGGACGCTCCAGCGCGATCATGTAATTCACGTCGGTGTCGCCCGAGAGCCGCCATTCGTCGGCGATGGGGTGATAGACGATTCCGGCGCGGTCGATTTCCCTCAGCCCGGATTTTTCCAGAGGCTTCAACATTTCATATGGCCGCAGAAACTTGCGCCAATCATGCGTGCCGGGCTCGACCCAGCGCAGGACATATTCCGCGCCGACGATGGCGAGGGCGTAGCTCTTCAGGGTGCGGTTGAGCGTCGCGCCGACAAATAGCCCCCCCGGCCGCACCAGCGCGGCGGCGGCGGCGAGAAAGCCTTGTACGTCGGCGACATGTTCGAGGACCTCCATGGCGAGCACGGCGTCGAAATTTTCGCCGGACGCGGCGAGGGCCTCGACCGTCACGGGGCGATAGTCGATGTCGAGGCCCCCGGCCGCGGCGTGGCGGCGGGCGGCGGCGATATTCTCTTCCGCGGGATCAGCGCCAGTCACCCGCGCGCCCAAAGCGGCGAGCGATTCGGACAGCAGGCCGCCGCCGCAGCCGAGGTCCGCGACGCGCAATTCCTTGAGCGGCTTTTCGGCCTTGCGGTCGCGCGGGTTCGTCCCGTCGGGAAAATGGGCGCAGAAAAGGTTGCGCAGGTAATGCACGCGGGTGGGATTGAGCTTGTGGAGCGCGCGTTGTGGCCCGTTCGGATCCCACCAGTCGTCGCCCAGCCTGGCGAACCGCGCCAGTTCGTCGCGGTCGACGCTGCCGGCCGTCCCGCCATGAAATTCCGTCATGCCGCGCTCCAAACTTTTCCTTCCCACGTTGACACAAACCATGCGCCCCGTCATGTATAGCCGCCCCGCGCCGAAGGCGCGAGTTTTCCGTCCTTTTCACGCGATAGAGCGAGGGAAAGGCTCGAAGGCCGAGGCGGCGTCTCCGGGTCGCGCGGCGCGCGGTCTCAAAGATGATCGAGAGAGCGGTTTCAGGTTGATATGGCGCGTCTGGTGATGAAATTCGGCGGCACTTCGGTCGCCAATATCGAACGAATCCGCAATGTGGCGCGCCACGTGAAGCGCGAGGTCGACGAAGGCCACGAGGTCGCGGTCGTCGTCTCGGCCATGTCCGGCAAGACCAACGAACTGGTCGGCTGGGTCAACGAGGCTAACAGGCGATATGACCCGCGCGAATATGACGCGGTGGTCGCCTCCGGCGAACAGGTCACCTCCGGCCTGCTCGCCATCGTCCTTCAGGAAATGGGCATGCCCGCCCGCTCCTGGCAGGGCTGGCAGATTCCCATCGAAACCAATGACGCCCATGGCTCGGCGCGCATCGCCCGCATCGACGGCGCCGGATTGATCGAGGGCTTCGGGCGACGGCAAGTCGCGGTGATCGCCGGCTTCCAGGGCGTCGATCCGGCGACCGGCCGGGTGTCCACGCTCGGGCGCGGCGGTTCGGACACCAGCGCGGTGGCGGTCGCGGCGGCGATCCATGCGGACCGCTGCGACATCTATACCGATGTCGACGGGGTCTACACCACCGACCCTCGCATCGTTCCCAAGGCCCGGCGGCTTGACAAGATCGCCTTCGAGGAAATGCTGGAAATGGCCTCGCTCGGGGCCAAGGTGCTTCAGGTGCGCTCCGTCGAAATGGCGATGGTCCACGGGGTCAAGACCTTCGTGCGGTCGTCCTTCGACGATCCGGCCAACCCCCGGCCCGGCACGCTGATTTGCAACGAGGAGGATATAGTGGAAGAGCAGGTCGTGACCGGAATCGCCTTTTCCAAGGACGAGGCGCAGATCACCTTGCACAAGGTGGCGGACAAGCCGGGCGTCGCGGCGGCGATCTTCCAGCCCCTCGCCCAGGCCAACATCAATGTCGACATGATCATCCAGGTGGCATCGGAAGAGGGGACCACGGACCTCACCTTCACCGTCCCGACCGCCGAATTCGAGCGCGCCCGCGCGATTCTCGAAAAGGTCAAGGACGAGATCGGCTTCTCGACGCTCCAGGCTTCGACCGATGTGGTGAAAATTTCAGCGATTGGCGTGGGCATGCGCAGCCATACCGGCGTCGCCGCCGACGCTTTCCGCGCTTTGGCCCAGAAGGGGATCAACATTCGCGCGATCACCACCTCCGAGATCAAGTTCTCGGTGCTGATCGACGCAGCCTATACCGAGCTTGCGGTGCGCACGCTCCATTCGCTTTATGGGCTGGACAAGGCCTGAAACGGGGACGATCCGTGGCGTCTGACGGGAACTCGTCGTCAGCGGGAAATTTAGCGGCTAAAGTGGGTCCGCGGCTCGAATCAATCCTGCTCGCGGTCCGTCCCTTGCATCGCGCCATGGGATGCAGCTGACGGGACGGCGGGCGGCTCGTTAATTCAGCAGGGGCGGGCGCAGGGCGCGCCGTCCGGGTCAGGGAAAAGTCATGCGCGGCGCTTTGGGCGGACCCCGTCTGCTTCTTCGCCGGCTTCGCGAGGTCATGGCGGAGCCGGTGAGCGCGCAGGCGCGTCTCGACCGGATCGTCATCCATATCGCCGCGAACATGGTCGCCGAAGTCTGTTCGGTCTATGTGGCGCGCGCCGACGGCAAGCTCGAGCTTTACGCGACCGAGGGCCTCAACCGCGAGGCGGTCCATCTCACCACCATGACCACCGGAGAGGGCCTCGTCGGCCTGATCGCGGACAAGGCCGAGCCTTTGGCGCTCGCCGACGCCCAGGCCCATCCCGCCTTCTCCTACCGGCCGGAAACCGGCGAGGAAATATATCAATCCTTCCTCGGCGTGCCGATCCTGCGCGGCGGCAACACGCTCGGCGTCCTGGTCGTGCAGAACCGGGCGCGGCGCACCTATTCCGAGGAAGAGGTCGAGGCGCTCCAGACCACGGCCATGCTGCTGGCCGAGATGATCGCTTCGGGCGAATTGCAGTCGCTCGCCCAGCCCGGCCAGAGTTTCACGCTGCAGAAGCCGATGGCGCTCGCGGGCGTCCCGCTGTGCGACGGCGTCGGCCTCGGCCATGTGGTGCTGCACGAGCCGCGCGTCGTCGTCAAACAGCTGATCGCCGAGGATCCCCAGGCGGAAATGCGCCGCCTGGAACAGGCGATCCAGGAGATGCGCGAACAGATCGACGTGCTGATCGCGCGCGGCGACCGCTATGGCGTCGGCGAGCATCGCGACGTTCTGGAAACCGTGCGCATGTTCGCCAACGATCGCGGCTGGATGCGCCGGCTGCGCGAGGCGCTGGAATCGGGCCTGACCGCCGAAGCGGCGGTCGAGCGGGTCCAGAATGACGCGCGCGCCAAATTGCAGCGCCAGACCGACCCCTATTTGCGCGAGCGCCTGCACGACCTGGACGACATCGCCAATCGCCTGCTCCGTCAGCTGACGGGCCAGGGACCGGCCCATGGCGGCGCGCTGCCGGCCAATTCGATCCTGGTGGCGCGCAACATGGGGCCGGCCGCCCTGCTCGAATATGACCGCGCCAATCTGCGCGGCCTCGTGCTCGAAGACGGCAGTCCGACCAGCCATGTCGCGATCATCGCCCGCGCGCTCGGCCTGCCGGCGATCGGCGAAGTCCCGAACATCACCGACCTGGCGGAGACCGGCGATTCGATCATCGTCGACGGCGGCTCGGGCGAGGTGCAATTGCGCCCGCCGCCCGATGTCGAGGCGGCCTATGGCGAAAAGGCGCGGCTGCGGGCGCGCCGGCAGGAGCAGTACCACCGACTGCGCGACACGCCGACGGTGACTCGCGACGGGGTGGAGATCGCCCTGCACATGAACGCCGGCCTGCTGATCGATTGCGAACACGCCGAGGAGGTCGGCGCCAAGTCGATCGGCCTGTTCCGCACCGAACTGCAGTTCATGGTGGCTCCGAGCTTCCCGCGCATGTCCGAGCAATTTAATCTTTATCGAAAGGTCATGGAGGCCGCCGGCGGGCGGGCCGTGACTTTCCGCACGCTTGACATCGGCTCGGACAAGGTCCTGCCTTATATGGCCAAGGTCGAGGAAGAGAATCCGGCGCTCGGCTGGCGCGCGATCAGGATCGGGCTCGACCGCCCCGGACTGCTGAGAATGCAGCTGCGCGCCATGCTGCGCGCCGGCGCCGGACGGGAAATGCGAATCATGTTCCCGATGATCGCGAGCACCTGCGAATTCACCCAGGCCAAGGCGGTCGCCGCGCGCGAGCTCGAATTCCTGCGCCGCCACGGCTATGAATTGCCGGCCGCGCTGCGACTGGGCGCGATGGTGGAGGTTCCGTCGCTGCTCTGGCAGCTTGACGAAATTGGCGCGGCGGCGGATTTTCTGTCGGTCGGCTCGAACGACCTCACCCAATATCTTTTCGCCGCGGACCGCGACAACAAGCGCGTTGCGGCGCGCTACGACACCTTGTCGCCGGCCAATCTGAGGGCGTTGAAGGCGATCGTCGACGCGGGCGAACGCAACGGCAAGCCGGTCAGCCTGTGCGGGGAAATGGGCGGCAGGCCGCTGGAGGCGCTCGCCCTGGCGACCATCGGCTACCGCAGCCTTTCGATGGCCCCCTCGGCGATCGGACCGGTGCGCGCCGCCATGCTGGCGGTCGATCTCGGCGCGGCGCGCGACTTCCTCATGCCGATGATCGACCGGCCCGACGATTGCCGCCCGATCCGGCAGGAGCTTCAGGCCTTCGCGGAGAAAAACGGCGTTCCGCTCTAGATCGGCTTCGCCCCTCGTCTTCCGCCGCCGCGAGACGCGCCTTCCACTCCTTGCCGGTTCATCGCCATGTTTCCCGTCGAAAAACTCGACCTCATCCTGCGCCGCCACGAGGAAATCGGCCACCGTCTGGCCGAGGGGGTGGAATCCTCGGCGTTTTCCGCGTTGTCCCGCGAACTGGCCGAACTCGAACCGGTCGCGCGGGCCATTCGCGCCTTTCGCGCGCTGGAGGCGGAAATCGCCGATCTCGAGAAAATGGCGGCCGATCCGCGGACCGACGCCGAAATGCGGGCTCTCGCCGAGGAAGAGCTGCCCGGCCTGAAAGAGCGCCGGGCGCAGGCCGAACACGATTTGCGCCTCGCACTGTTGCCGCGCGACGCGGCGGATGAAAAAGGCGCGATCCTGGAAATTCGCGCCGGGACCGGCGGCGACGAGGCAGCCTTGTTCGCCGGCGATCTGTTTCGCATGTATCAGCGTTACGCCGAGCGGCGCGGCTGGACCATGGAGCTGATTTCGGCGAGCGAGGGGACGGCGGGCGGTTTCAAGGAAATCATCGCCCATTTGCGCGGCAAGGGCGTGTTCGCGCGGCTGAAATTCGAGAGCGGAACCCATCGCGTTCAGCGCGTGCCGGCCACCGAGACGCAAGGCCGCATCCATACTTCGGCGGCGACGGTGGCGGTGCTGCCCGAGGCCGAGGAAGTCGATCTCGCCATCAACGAGGCTGATCTGCGCATCGACACGATGCGCGCCGGCGGCGCCGGCGGCCAGCATGTCAACAAGACCGAATCGGCCATCCGCATCACCCATATTCCCTCAGGGATCGTGGTGATGATGCAGGACGAGCGCTCGCAGCACCGCAACAAGGCCAAGGCCATGGACGTGCTGCGGTCGCGGCTGTTCGACATGGAGCGGCGGAAACTGGCCGACGCCCGGGCGGCGGACCGCAAAGCCCAAGTCGGCTCGGGCGACCGCTCGGAGCGCATCCGCACCTATAATTTCCCGCAGGGGAGGGTCACCGACCACCGGATCAACCTGACCCTCTACAAGATCGACAAGGTGATGGAAGGCGAGGCGGTGGACGAGATTCTCGATCCGCTGATCGCCGATCATCAGGCCAGGCTGCTGGCGGAAAGCGAGGAGGGGGAGGCATGAGCGGCGACAAGGGCGTTTTTTTGGCCTGGTTTCCGGGGCCGTGGGCGGTCTGGGCCCTGCTTTCGGCGGCTTTCGCCGCCTTGACCGCGATCTTCGCCAAGGTCGGCGTCGAGGGCGTCGATTCCGATCTCGCCACTCTGGCGCGCACTCTGGTCGTGCTTGTGGCGCTGGCCCTCCTGCTCGCCACGACCGGACGCCTCCATCTCACGGCGCTGCCGCCGAGGACATGGACCTTCCTCGTTCTTTCCGGCCTGGCGACGGGGGCGTCCTGGCTGTGCTATTTCCGCGCCCTGAAGCTTGGCGAGGCGAGCCAGGTCGCGCCAATCGACAAGCTCAGCGTCGTCCTGGTCGCCTTGTTCGGCGCGACTTTCCTCGGCGAAAGGCTGTCGGGCGTGAACTGGCTCGGCGTCGCCCTGATCGCTTCGGGCGCGCTGCTGGTGGCCGTTCGCTAGGAAAAGTAGAATGAAATCGTTTTTTCAGGCCTTTATGGTCGGATGATGGGTCTGGTGGCGCGGGCCGTCGTTATTGAGCGCCGCGTCAGGTGTCGAGGGACGGATGAGCAGGATTATTCCGGTGATCATGTGCGGGGGCGCCGGCACGCGGGTCTGGCCGGCCTCGCGCGAGAAAATGCCGAAGCAATTCATCCCCCTGCTCGGGAAATCCTCGACCTTTCAGGAGACCCTGCTCCGACTCGATCCGGAGATTTTCGCCGAGCCGACGATCGTCACCAATCACGATTACCGCTTCCTCGTCCAGGAGCAGATGAAGGAGATCGGGGTTTCCGGCGAGATCGTGCTGGAGCCGGAGCGCCGCGATTCCGCCGCCGCCGTGGCGGTCGCCTGCGAACTGGCGAGCCGGCGATCTCCCGACGCCGTCGTCGCGGTCTTCGCCGCCGATCACGCCGTGCGCAATGTCGAGGCGTTCCGGGCGTTGTGCCGCGAGGCGGGCGAGGCGGCGGCGAGGGGTTTCATCGTCACGCTCGGGATCAAGCCCACCCATCCGGCGACCGGCTATGGCTATATTCGTCCCGGCGCGCTGGTCGTCCCCGAATCCGGCGTGGCCAGGGTCGAGGCCTTTGTCGAAAAGCCCGACGCCAAGACCGCCGAACGTTACATCGCCGAGGGCTATCTTTGGAACTCCGGCAATTTCTTCTTCCGCGCCGACGTGATGCGCGGCGAATTGCAGGCCTTCCAGCCGGAAATCGCGGCGGCCGCCGAGGAAGCCTTCGCCAAGGCTCAACGCGATCTCGGTTTCCTCGCTTTGGACAAGGAGGCTTTCGGGCGTGCGCCGAAAACCTCGATCGATTATGCGGTGATGGAGCGAACAAAGCACGCCGCCGTCATTCCCGCCGACATCGGCTGGTCCGACGTGGGCAACTGGCAGGCGGTGTGGGAGCTCTCCGAACGCGACGAACACGGCAATTCGGTGCACGGCCGGGGCGTGGCGATGGACGCGAAAAATGTCCATATCCGGTCCGATCACGGCCTGACGGCAGTGCTCGGCGTCGATGACGTGATCGTGGTCACGACCGATGACGCCGTCCTGGTGCTGGGCGCGCAATACGGCGACAAGGTCAAGCAACTGGTCGATGAGTTGAAACGCCGCAAGCTCAAGGAGGCCCAGGAGCATCGTCGCGTCTATCGTCCCTGGGGCTATTACCAGTCGATCGACGACGGCGAGCGCCATCAGGTCAAGAGGATCGTCGTCAAGCCTGGCCATAAATTGTCGTTGCAGAAACATTATCACCGCGCCGAACATTGGATCGTGGTGCGCGGCTCGGCGGAAGTCACCCGCGACAATGAAGTCAAGATGATCCACGAAAACGAGTCGATCTATCTGCCGATCGGCGCGGTCCATCGCCTCGTCAACCCAGGCAAGATCGATCTCGAACTGATCGAAGTCCAGACCGGCTCCTATCTCGGCGAGGACGATATCGTCCGGCTCGAGGACGTCTATCACCGCTCCTGAATTTTTCAGTCTTTCCGCCGCTTTCGTTTCGTGAGGGCGGCCCGCCGCGAGCAGAACCATGTTTCCGAGACCCGTCGCCTCCCTCACGCCCAACACATTCGAGTATGAGCGCCTGCCGCTGGTGAAGCCCACCGGCTTTCGCGAATATGACGCGCGCTGGCTGTTCGGCTCGGAGCTCAATCTGATGGGCGTGCAGGCTCTGGGCCTTGGGCTAGCGACCCTGATCCACGAGATGGGCGTCAGGCCGCGCCTCGCCGCCGGCCACGACTACCGCTCCTATTCCACCTCGATCAAACAGGCTCTGATCTGCGGCCTGATGGCGGGCGGCGTCGAGGTGGTGGACATCGGCCTCGCGCTTTCGCCCATGGCCTATTTCGCCCAGTTCGCCCTGGACTGCCCGGCGGTCGCCATGGTCACCGCCTCGCATAACGACAATGGCTGGACCGGGGTGAAAATGGGCGCCCAGCGCCCGGTGACGTTCGGCCCGGAGGAAATGGCGCAATTGCGCGACCTCGTGCTCGAAGGCCGTTTCAAGCCCCGTTCCGGCGGCGCTTATGAATATGTCGAAGATTTCGGAAGAACCTATCTCGACGATCTCGCCAGCCACACCCAACTGACGCGCAAGATGAAAGTCGTCGCGGCCTGCGGCAACGGCACGGCGGGGGCCTTCGCGCCGGCGCTGCTGGAGCGGCTGGGCTGCGAGGTGATCCCGCTCGACGTGACGCCGGACTATAATTTCCCGCGCTACAATCCCAATCCCGAAGATCTCGAAATGCTGCACGCCATGGCCGACAAGGTGCGCGAGACCGGCGCCGATGTGGGCCTGGGGTTTGACGGCGACGGCGACCGTTGCGGGGTGGTCGACAATCACGGCGAGGAAATTTTCGCCGACAAGATCGGGGTCATGCTCGCCCGCGACCTTTCGAAACTCCATCCGGGCGCGACCTTCGTGGTCGACGTCAAATCGACCGGGCTTTTCGCCAGCGATCCGGTGCTCAGGGATCAAGGCGTCAAGGCCGATTACTGGAAGACCGGCCATTCCTATATCAAGCGCCGAGTCGCCGATCTGAACGCGCTGGCGGGCTTCGAGAAATCGGGCCATTTCTTCTTCAACGCGCCGGTCGGGCGCGGCTATGACGACGGCCTGCTGACGGCGGTCCATGTGCTGGAAATGCTCGACCGCAATCCGGCCAGGTCGATGGCCGAGCTTTACGCCGACCTGCCGAAAACCTGGGGCTCGCCGACCATGTCCCCGCATTGCGCCGACGAGGTGAAATATCGCGTGGTCGAAAAGGTCGTCGCGCGTTTCGAGGCGATGCAGGAGCGGGGCGAAAAGATCATCGGCCAGCATATCTGCAGCCTCGTCACCGTCAATGGCGTGCGGGTGACGGTGGAGGACGGCACCTGGGGGCTGGTGCGCGCCTCGTCCAACAAGCCGGAACTGGTGGTGGTGGTCGAAAGCCCGGCCTCGAAAGAAAATCTCCACGCCATGTTCGAGGCGGTGGACGCGATTCTTCGCGAAAATCCCGAAGTCGGCGCCTATAATCAGACGATCTGATCGGGCGGAGGCGGCTCATGAGCGTGTTCAAGGTCTATGGACGCGTCCTCGCCTTGCTCGCGCCGGAGCGCCGCCTCACCATTTTGCTGGTTTTCGCCAATCTGGCGCTCGCCGGCGCCCAGTTCGTCGAGCCGGTGCTGTTCGGCCGCATCATCGACCGCATGACCCAGGCTCAGGCCCATGCGCGCCAGCTGACCTGGACCGAGCTTACGCCCTTGATGGGCGCCTGGGTCGGCTTCGGCCTGTTTTCCATCGCCGCCGCCGTCGCTGTCGCCCTGCACGCCGACCGGCTGTCGCACCGCCGCCGCCTTGCAGTCATGGCCGGCTTTTTCGACCATCTGCTGCAATTGCCGCTGAGTTTCCACAGCGGGACCCATTCGGGGCGGCTGCTGAAAATCATGCTCGACGGCGCCAGCGGCATGGCCGGCGTCTGGCTGTCCTTCTTTCGCGAGAATTGCGCCTCGATCGCCACGCTTTTCGTGCTTTTGCCGGCGACCCTGCTGGTGAACTGGCGTCTGGGCCTGGTGCTGGTGGTTCTGGTCGCCTTTTTCGGAATTCTGACCCTTGCCGTCATGCGCCGCACCCAGGGGCTTCAGGCGCGGGTCGAGGTGTTCAACGCCGAACTGGCCGAAAGGGCCTCCGACGCCTTGGGCAATGTGCCGGTCATCCAGTCCTTCACCCGGATCGAGCGCGAATCGCGCAGCGTGCGCCGGATCATCGACCGGGTTCTCGCGGCGCAGCTTCCGGTTCTGTCATGGTGGGCGCTGGCCGCGGTGGCGACCCGCGCCTCGGCGACCTTGAGCCTGCTCGCCATTTTCGTCATCGGCGTCTGGCTGCATATCCATCATCTGGTGACCATTGGCGTGATCGTCACTTTCATGAATTTCGCCACCATCCTGGTGGCGCGGCTGGAGCAGGTGGTCAATTTCTCCAACTACCTGCTGATGCAGGGGCCTAGAATCGAAAATTTCTTCGAGGTCATGGACACGGCGCCGGATGTCGCTGACCGGCCGGGCGCGATCGATCCTGGCCGCCTGACCGGCGAAGTCGTCTTCGACCATGTGGCTTTCGCCTATGACGAGCGGCGCAAGGCGGTGGACGACGTGAGCTTTTCGGTCAAGCCCGGCGAAACCGTCGCTTTGGTCGGCGCGACCGGCTCGGGCAAATCGACCACGCTCAACCTGCTGCATCGCGCCTTCGATCCGCAGGGCGGCGCGATCCGCATCGACGGGATCGACATCCGCGACATTCAGCTTTCCGCGCTGAGGCGCAATATCGGGGTCGTCTTCCAGGAGCCGATGCTGTTCGCGCGATCGATCGAGGAAAATCTGCGCGTCGGCAAGGTCGGCGCCAGCAGGGCCGAAATCGATCTCGCCTTGGAGCGCGCGCAGGCGCAAGAATTCGTGTCGCGCCAGAGCGATGGCGTCAGGACCATGGTCGGCGAGCGCGGGCGCACGCTTTCGGGCGGCGAACGCCAGCGCCTCTCGATCGCGCGGGCGCTGCTGAAAGACCCGCCGATCATGATTTTCGACGAGGCGACGGCGGCGCTCGACGCGGCGACGGAAAAGCAGTTGCAGGCGGCGCTGAACGCCGCGACCAGGGGCCGCACCACTTTCGTCATCGCCCATCGGCTCGCCACCATTCGCGGCGCCGACCGGATTTTCGTCTTCGATCAGGGCAGAATCGTCGAACAGGGGTCTTTCGATGAACTGGTGGCGCAGAACGGCCAATTCGCCGCTCTGGCCCGCGCCCAGTTCATGGCGGGGGAAAACAAAGCGGAGGCGTGAGCCGTTTCAGCCCTCCGCTTTCGGCTCCGGGGTCAGGCGCAAAAGCGTGATCCGGTTGCGCTGCTTGCGTAAAACCTCGAAACGGAAGCCATGGAAGGTGAATTTCTGGCCCTGTTCGGGAATGGCGCGGGCTTCGTGGATGACGAGGCCGGCTATTGTTGTGGCTTCCTCGTCCGGTAGGTCCCAGGCCATGACCCGGTTGAGGTCGCGGATCGGCGCCGAGCCCTCGACGATCACCGAGCCATCGGACTGCCGGCGCACGCCGAGGAAGGCGACATCGTGCTCGTCGCGAATGTCGCCGACGATCTCCTCGAGAATATCTTCGAGCGTCACCATGCCCTGGACGTCGCCATATTCGTCGACGACCAGAGCGGAATGGGTCTTGCGCTTGCGAAAGGCCTGAAGCTGGGCTTCGAGCGTGGTGGTTTCGGGCACGAACCATGGCTCGTGCAGGATCGGCGGAAGCTGGATTTTCGACGTGTCGCCATTGGCGTCGCTCAAGGCGCGCAGCAGATCCTTGGCGTGCAGCACGCCGACGATATTGTCGGGGGACTCGCGCCACAGCGGCACGCGGGTGAAAGGCAGAGCGACCACTTCGCGCACGATGTCGGCGACCGGCGCGTCGGCGTCGAGCGCGGTCATCTTGGTGCGATGGACCATGACGTCGGAGACGGTCAGCTCCTTGAGGTCGAGCAGACCGCCGAACATGTCGCGGTCGGAGCGGGCGACGCCGCCTTCCCTGTGCATCAGATCGACCGCGCTTTTCAGCTCTTCTTCGGGCGACAGCAGGGGATGTTTCTGATCGAGCCGGAGGCCGAACAGGAAAAGCACGCCGCGCACCAGATGCTCGACCGCGAACAGCACGGGGCCGAAAATCACGACGAAAAAGGCGACGACGCGCGACACGATCAGCGACATCCGGTCGGGATAGGTGATCGCCACCGTCTTGGGCAGGACTTCCGCGAAGATCAGCAGCACGACGGTCATGAAGGCGGTAGCGTAGATCGCGCCTTTTTCGCCGACCATCGCCACCAGGACGGCGGTGAGCAAGGCCGAGGCGCCGATGTTGAACAGGGTGTTGCCGAGCAGCATGGCGCCGATCAGCCGGTCGCGCCCGGCGAGTAGCCGATTGACGATCGCCGCACGCGGATCGCCCTGTCGCTCCAGCGCGTGCATGCGCGCGCGCGAGGCGGCGGTCATCGCGGTTTCGGAGCCGGAAAACAAAGCCGAAAGCAGAATGAAGACCACCAGCAGCGCGCCGGCGGCCCAGAGGTTGATAAACAAAGCCCCGCCCTCGCCGTGCATGGCCTTCACGCTCCGGCGCGCAGCTCGTCGTCGAGGAAGGCGCGCACCGCCTCGGGCTCGACATTCCTGGCGATGAAACTCGCGCCGATGTCGCGGGCGAGGATGAAGGTCAGGGCGCCGCGCTTCACCTTCTTGTCCTGGCTCATCGCTTCGACGATGTCCTCGGCGGAAGCGCTCCAGCCGGCGATGTCGCGGATGCGGCTCGGCAGGCCGACGGCGCGCAGATGCGCTTCGACGCGCTCGGCGGCCGAGGCCGGGCAGAGGCCGGCGCGGGCCGAATAGCGGAAGGCGCAGGCCATGCCGATGGCGACGCCCTCGCCGTGGACGAGGCGCTTGCTGTCATAGGCGACGAGCTTTTCCAGGGCGTGGCCGAAGGTGTGGCCGAGATTGAGCAGGGCGCGGTCGCCCTGTTCGGTCTCGTCGCGCGCGACCACGGCGGCCTTGGATTCGCAGCTCACCGCGATCGCGTGGCTCAATTCGGGGCCGCGTGCGAACACCGCCTGCCAGTGCTTTTCCAGCCAGGCGAAGAAATCCGGCCGGTCGATCAGGCCATATTTGACGACTTCCGCATAGCCGGCGGCGAACTCGCGCGGCGGCAATGTGCCGAGGCTGTCGGTGTCGGCCAGCACCAGGGCCGGCTGATGGAAGGCGCCGATCAAATTCTTGCCCTGACGGGAATTGATGCCGGTCTTGCCGCCGACGCTCGAATCGACCTGCGACAGCAGGGTGGTTGGAATCTGGACGAAGCCCATGCCGCGGCGCAGGCTCGCGGCGGCGAAGCCGGTGAGGTCGCCGATGACGCCGCCCCCCAGCGCGATCAGGAAATCGCCGCGCTCCATCTTCGCCGCCAGCGCCGCCTCGCAGAGCTGCTCGTAATGAGCGTAATCCTTGGTGGTTTCGCCAGCCGGCAACACGATCTGGCCGTGCCGGACGTTCGCCGCGTCGAGACTGGCCAGAAGGGGGCTGAGCCACAAAGGCGCGACATTGGAATCCGTGACGATGAAGACGCCGGCGCCAGGCGCGAGCCGGGCGATCCGCTCGCCGGCATGGGCGATCAGCGCGGGGCCGATCAGAATGTCATAGGAGCGGGCGCCCAGGGCGACATGGACGCCGGTGGAGGCGGGAGGCAGGATGGGAGCGGTCATTTCGGGCGAAAATTCCCCTTGTTTGGCCAGAAAAGCTTCGAGCGCGGCGAGGATTTCCTCGATGATGACCTCGTGCGGCGCATCGCGCGACGTGATGACGAGATCGGCCTCGGCGTAGATGGGATGGCGCGCCTCGATCAGCCGCCGCATCACGCCTTCCGGGTCCGGGCCATGAAGCAGCGGTCGGGTCGGCCTCTTGCGCACACGGCGCATCAGGACGTCGAAATCGGCTTTCAGCCAGATCGAGACGGCGCGGTCGTGGATCAGCGCGCGCGTCTTGGGCTGGATGAAGGATCCGCCGCCGGTGGCGATGACCCGCTCGCCCTCGCCGATCAGCCGGGCGAGCACCCGGCGTTCGCCGTCGCGAAAATAGGCTTCGCCATGATGAGCGAAGATTTCCGTGACGGTCAGGCGATGGGCGGCCTCGATTTCGTGATCCGAATCGACGAAGGGCAGGCCGAGCCTTTGCGCCAGCCTCTTGCCGATGGCGGTCTTGCCCGAGCCCATCATGCCGACGAGGACCAGGGGGCGGCCCGCCAGCCGACCGACAATCGCCTGGGCGCGCCGGTCGCGCGGCGCGGGCGCGTCCTCCGCCTGATGAACGATGGCTTGATCCCACATGATCGGCATGTACTATCACGTCGCGCGCGCAAATTGTATCTGGCTTTCGGCTTGCCTGTTCGGCGCGCGCGCAAAGGCCTTAGTCCCGCGGCGCGGAGAGAATCATGCCCAGCCTGTTGCGCTTTCTCTTTTTCATCGGCCTGCTGGCCGGCGCGGCTTTCGTCGGCATGGCGGCGCTGGTCGCCTTCGTCGAGCCGCAGCCCCGCGAAATGAGCCAGCCCCTGCCGGCGGACGTTCTCAACAAATGACGGGCTCCGCCGGCTGGGCCTCGCGCGCGGCGGTGAAGGATTTTCTGGCCATGCTCGCCGCCGAGCGCGGCGCCGCGAAGAACACGCTCGACGCCTACGCCCGCGACCTCGGCGATTACCTTCTCGGCCTCGCGCGCCGCCAACGCGATCCGTTCAGCGCCACGACCCAGGACATACGCGAACATCTCGCCGACCTCGCCCAGGCCGGGCTCAAGCCGACTTCCTCGGCGCGAAAACTTTCCGCGATCCGGCAGTTTCATCGTTTCCTGTCCACGGAGGAGCGCCGGGCGGACGATCCCGCCGTTCTGCTCGAAGGTCCCCGCCAGGGAAGGCGCCTGCCCAAGATCCTCTCGATCGCGGAAGTCGACGCAATTCTGCGGGTCTGCCGCGAGGGTCTCGACGACCCGGCGCGGCCGGCCGAGGACAGGCTCAGAGCGCGCCGCGCCGCCTGTCTGGTCGAAGTGCTCTATGCCTCGGGCCTGCGCGTCTCGGAGCTGGTGGCGTTGCCTTTGGCCGCCGCGAAACAGGCCGAGAAAACGCCGGGGCAGGGCGGCGGCTTTCTGACGATCCGGGGCAAGGGCGGGCGCGAGCGACTGGCGCCCTTGACCGGCCCCGCCCGCGAGGCGATCGGCGCTTTTCGCCGCCAGTTGCTGGAGCTTCATCCGGAGGCGGCCAAGCAGAAATGGCTGTTCCCCTCGATCGGCGAGAGCGGCCATCTGACCCGCCAGGTGTTCGCGCGGGAGTTGAAATTCCTGGCCGCCGCCGCCGGAATTTCGCCGCAAAAAGTCAGCCCGCATGTGCTGCGCCACGCCTTCGCCAGCCACCTGCTGCAAAATGGCGCCGATCTGCGCGTCGTGCAGGAATTGCTCGGCCACGCCGATATCGCGACGACGCAAATCTACACCCATGTGCTGGACGAACGGCTGAAGGCGATGGTGCGCGACCTTCACCCCCTGAACGACGAGGAACAACCTGGACGGCCAAAGACGAGCGGCTGACGGACTCGCTGAAAGCGACAGGCAAGATATGATCAAGGCGCGCGTCGAATTTCAGACGCCGATCCATTGAGGTCACGCCATGACGATTTTTCCCGGGCGAGCAATCTGTTTCCTGGCGGCCGCGGCGGCGACCGCTGTCGCCGCGCTGCCGGCAAATGCGCTTGCGGAGCAAGCCAGGCCGTCTCAAGGCGCCTCGTCGCGCGCCATCCCGTTCGAATCGCCCGACCTCATCGAGAAGCTGAGGGTTTCCGGCCTGTGGCTCCCCGACCAGATGAGGCCGGGCGGAATATTGAGCGGCGCGGCGATTTTCGTGTTTTCGAACACCGAAACCGGCGAAACATTCAGCGCGGCCGTCAACGGGGTGGCGCTGCTGCCCGAGGATTACTGGAAGAGCCACGGGATTCCGGATCCGAATGGTTCGGATGTCGCAACGCTCGTCGACAAGGTGCGAGCGGGGGGCGTCGTCGAGATTCCCTTGTCGTCCGAGACCAGGGCCAAGGTCGTGGACTGCGATTCGAACGGGTGGCGTTCGGAACAACCCGGGTCACGACAGGAAAAGTGCCTGAAGCTTGGGTCGGCGGCCGTCGATATCCAGGACGTTGATTTCAGCGGGACGAAGGCGTTCGTGTTCCGGCAGGCTGGACAAGCCCAACGCTTCGTGGACGCCTACGCCATCATGCAATTGCCCTATGACAAACTCAACGGCGACAAGAGTTTTGGAAAACCGCTGGGCCAACTGGACGATTTCAGCGAGATCAATATCACCAGGAAGCAGATCATTCTGCACGAGTCTGGCGGCGCCTGCGCAAGCGCGACCGAATTCTACTCGCCGAACCCGCAAGGCGAGCCGAACATGAAGCTCACGAGATATCAGCAATATGCCACCGACCCGAATGGGAACGCCTGCTATCTGGAAGACTATGCCGTCAAGCAGCAGGCCGACGGCGAAAGCACTTGTTTCAAGCTCGTTTCGCGAAAGCCCGCCCAATAGGAGTGGAAAGTCTTCCTGCTTGAACTGGCGCCAATCGGCGCGCGAATTTCACACACAGCCGCCTAAATCCGGCGTGCGCCCTTGCGCTCGAGCAGGAAGACCGCCTGCTCGCCGAAGAGATTCCACGCCCACCAGGGCGCATTCACCCGGATCTGCGCGCCGCTGCTGTTCATCGCCACCGCCTTGACAATGCGGGCCTCGACCAGTTCGACCAGCTGGACGAAATCGCGGATGGTGCAAAGGTGGATATTGGGCGTTTCGTACCAGGCATAGGACAGGTTCTCGGTGATCGGCATGCGTCCCCGCAGGCCGAGCTGCCAGCGGACCCGCCAATGGCCGAAGTTGGGGAAGGAGACGATCGCGCGCTTGCCGATGCGCATCATCTGCTCCAGCACCTTGCGCGGGTTGCGGGTGGCCTGGAGCGTCTGGGACAGGATGACGTAATCGAAGCCGTCGTCGGGATAATCGGCAAGATCGATGTCGGCGTCGCCCTGGACGACGGACAGGCCTTTGGCGACGCAATCGTTCACGCCCTTTTGCGAAATCTCGACCCCGCGCGCGTCCACATCCCTGGTTTCGGCCAGCAACCGCAGCAATTCGCCGTCGCCGCAGCCGACATCGAGCACGCGGGCGCCGGTTTCGACCATGCCGGCCACCAGCACAAGATCGATGCGGGTCGTCTCGGTCCGGGTCACGGGTTTCCGCCTCCCGTTTCGGCAAGGCCGCGGGCCTTCGCGCGCGCCGCCGCAGGAAGCCGCGGGTGGTGGCGAGGAAATCGGGCTCCTCCAGCAGGAAGGCGTCATGGCCCTTGTCGGTCTCGATCTCGACGAAGGAGACCGGGGCGCCGCCGGCGTTGAGCGCATGGACGATGGCCCGCGATTCGGCGGTGGTGTAAAGCCAGTCCGAGGTGAAGGAAACCACGCAGAAGCGGGTCCGCGAGCCTCGGAAGGCGCGGGCGAGCGAGCCGCCGTAATCCTGCGCCAGATCGAAATAATCGCAGGCGCGGGTGACATAGAGATAGGAATTGGCGTCGAACCGGTCGACGAAGGTCGAGCCCTGATGGCGCAGATAATTCTCGACCTGGAAATCGGCGTCGAAGGAAAAGGTGGGCTCGGCGCGGTCCTGCAATTTGCGGCCGAATTTGCGCTGCAGCGCCTCCTCCGACAGATAGGTGATATGGGCGGCCATGCGCGCGACGCCGAGGCCCTTGACCGGGCGCACGCCTACTTCGAGGTAACGCCCGCCGCGCCAGTCCGGATCGGCCATGATCGCCTGGCGCCCGACCTCGTGGAAGGCGATATTCTGCGAGGAATGGCGCGCGGCGGTGGCGATCGGCATGGCCGAGAACACCCGCTCGGGATAAACGGCGGCCCATTGCAGCACCTGCATGCCGCCCATCGAGCCGCCTGCCACGCAGAAAAGCGTGTCGATGCCCAGACGGTCGATCAGCATGGCCTGGGCGCGGACCATGTCGGCGATGGTGACCACGGGGAGATCGAGGCCATAGGCGCGGCCGGTCGCCGGGTTGAGCGAGGCCGGTCCGGTGGTGCCCATGCAGCCGCCGAGCACATTCGAGCAGATGATGAAATATTTGTCGGTGTCGAAGGGTTTTCCCGGGCCGACCAGCGCCGACCACCAGCCGGGCTTGCCGGTCAGCGGATGAACGTTGGCGACATGCTGGTCGCCGGTCAGCGCATGGCAGAGCAGGATCGCGTTGGACTTGTCGGCGTTCAGCTCGCCATAGGTCTGGTAGGCGATGGCGAAGGGCTTAAGCGACGCGCCGGAACTCATGGCGAGCGCCTGCGCTCCGTCGAACACGGCGATCTGGCTGTGCGGCTGCGCGGCTTCGGCCAGGCTGGGGTGGGGTTCGGGCGACGTGTCGTTCAAGGCGCGGCTGTTCGATTTTCCGAACGGATCGTTTTTTATATAGAAGCCGCTTTGGCGGCAAGTCAAGGAAAGGAACCGCGGCGTTTGCTTGCGCCCGCGCCGCGTTTATAGAAGAGGCCGGCCCGAGCCGGCCGCATTGCCTTCGAGACGACGATCGAGCCCATGACCGAACCTTCCGCTCTGGAATCCCTGGCCGAACTGCGCGCGGAAATCGATCGCATCGACGGCGAGATGCATGAACTTCTGATCGAGCGCGGCGGGATCATCGACCGGCTGATCGCGGTCAAGGCGCGCCAGGGCGGCGGCTCGGCGTTCCGACCGGGCCGCGAGGCGGACATGATGCGGGTGATCGCCGCGCGCCACCGTGGCCGGCTGCCGCTCGACACGGTCGAAAGCATCTGGCGGGTGATCATTTCGACCTTCACTTTTGTCCAGTCGCCTTATGCCGTTCACGCCGACATGTCGGGCGGCGACGCGGCGATGCGCGATTCGGCGCGGTTCCATTTCGGTTTCACCGTGCCGCTCGTCGGCCATGACGGCCCCCGGGAGACCGTCGCGGCGGTCGCGGCCTCCGGGCGGCCGGACAGCGGCGGCGATCTCGGCATGTTGCGCGCCAGTTGGCGCCGGGGCGAGGCGCGATGGTGGGAAGGCCTTGCCGGCGAGGGCGCGCCAAAGATCATCGCCCGCCTGCCTTTCGTCGAGCGTCCCGACCACCCCGCCGGAATTCCGGTCTTCATCATCTCCAATCCTTTGGCCGAGGCGGCGGCGCGCGATGTCGCGCTGTTTTCCGCGCAATGGGCCGGCGAAGGGCCGGACGACGCGGGTTTCAAGGCCTTGGGCTGCGAATGTCTGGGGCGCGACGCGGCGGCGGGAGGCGTTTCGCTGGTGGCCTCGGCGCCGGGAGACTGGGACGAGGCGCGGTTTGCCGCGGCCTTCGCGCACAGGCCCGATCGTGTGGCCTGGCTCGGCAGCCATGCCGAACGTTTTTCTCTGGGCTGAAAAGGCTCAGTAAAGCGGCTGAAGCTTTTGCGGCAGGCGGAAGGGGCCGACGAAAACCTGGCCATTGGCGAGCGTCAGGGGCAGATGAAGCGCATTCGCCCCGCCCTTGGCGCCCGGGCCCTGACCAAGCAGGGCGCCGAGGACATTTTGCGTCCGGGCGTCGGAGTCCGGGACGCCGACGCGAGCCAGAAGCGCGCCGGCGCCTTGCGCGGCGAGATTCAGGCGCCCCGAAAGACGATGGCCGTCGTCGATCGTCAGCACGCCGTCGAGACGCAATGACAGGTCGCCGGCCTGCAATTCCATCTGTCGAATCGCGATGGCGCCGGGCTTTTGGCGCCAGTTCTCCAATGCGGCGCGCCAATCCTCGCCGAGGCGCGGCGCCGGCGCGATGGCTCCGGAAACGGCGAAACGGGCTGCCCCCGTGGTTTTCAGCAGGGCTTGCAGGGCCGGGGCGGAGATCCCGTCGCCGGACAGCTCATAATGCAGGGACGATGGGGCGTTCGGGTCGCCCTGGGGGCCGGCGGAAGCCGTCAGCTTCTGAATGTTCACCGCGACGCCTGCTTCGGGCGATTCGGGACGCCAATCGAAGGCGGCCGCGTCGAGGCGGATTTCCTGCAGGCCGGAAAGGCCCCACACGGCGTCGAGAGTCATGCCGTCGTGCCGGATCTTGGCGAAGGGGGTCCCGTCCGCCTTCCTGATGACGATCGGGCTCGAAAGGGTCAGGACGACGTGGTTGGGCGAAAACAGGCTGGCGACGCCCTGCGCCTGCTCGACGCCCGCGTAAAACAGGCCATCGCCGATGCGCAGGGGCGCGGTCAGATTGCCGCAACCCAGCTTGAGGCGGAAAGGGAAGCCGGTGGTGTCGCTGCTTTCGCAGAGATCGGCGAGCGGCTTCCCGCCCAGCAGAGGTTGGTTCACGTAAAAGCCGAGCCGGTTGGCGGCGTAGAACCAGAACTCGCCGACGCCCAGGAAAAGCAGGACGATCGCAGCGATGACGATGGTGCGGCGCGTGAGGGCCATGCGGATGTTCCCGACTTCACGCCGTCAGAAGGCCGGCGAATCGGCCGACATCCTAAAGCAAAAGTGACGCTAGACGAGACGACGCACGAAAAAAGTCACGAGGCGAGCCACGGCGCGGGCTCGAGATCGCGTAACACGGCGGCGCGGCCTTCCGGCGTCTCGGCAAGCAGATGGACATGCCATTCGCAGGCGCCCCTGGCGCGCGCCCGCGCCGTCCAGAAGGTGAAATCGTCATCGTCCGGGTTCGGCGCGAAGACAAAGGCGATCTGGCTTCGAGCGGCGTCGCGCCGCACGGCGGCGACCACGGCGCGGCTCCTGTCGAAAACCGGCGGAGCGCCGATGGGATAGACCGAGCAGATATAGCGTCGCCCCGAGGCGCCGAGCCAGCTACGGAACAATTTTTCCAGTCCGGTGCGCGACAGGCTGGCCAAGGGGCGGTTATCGTGGCGTATCGGCGACGAGCGGCAAGGAAAAGCGGCCCATGATTTGACCTCAATGGCGAAACATCATGTAAACAAAGTAAGAACAAAACGGGCTCAATGTCAAGGTGTCGCCGGCGCGGCCTGTTCGTTTTTGGCGAGATTGGCCGCAACGCCCGGATCGGCGGCCAGGGCTTCTTCGATCAGGCGATTCGAGGCGGTCTCCACACGCTCCTGAAGGATTTCCGCGAATTCCGCCATCGGCAGGTCCGCCGGGATCGCGGGCAGGAACTCGATCACCGCGGTTCCGGGATGGCGCCGCAGCGAGCGGCGCGGCCAGAACAGGCCGGAGTTGAGCGCCACCGGAACGCAGGGCGCATGGGCGGCGGCGTAAAGATGGTTGACGCCGCTCTTGTAGCGCGGCGTCGCGCCCGCCGGGCGGCGCGTGCCTTCGGGAAAGATGAAAATCGCGCGTCCCTCGGCGATCGCCTTGCCCGCGAGCGTGATGAGACGGCTCATCGCGGCCGAACGGTTGGCGCGGTTGATGGCGATCTGGTCGCTGCGCAGGAGATATTGCCCGAACAGCGGGATAAAGATCAGCTCGTGCTTGAGGATATAGGTGAAATCCTTGACCTGGGTGACGAGCGCGAGCGTCTCCAGCGCCGACTGGTGCTTGGAGGCGATGATGCAACCTTGCCGCTCGATATTTTCGACGCCGCGAAATTCAACCTTCACGCCGCAGATCGCGTCGAGCAGCCGCAGGCTGGCGCGGGCCCAGGCGCGCGCCAGCTCCAGAATCGCCTTGCGGCCGAAGATCATGGTCGGCAGGCCGCCGATCGCGAAAACCGCCGTGCAAAGATAGAAGGCGATGTTGAACAGCAGGGAGCGCAAAAAAATCATCGCGCCCCTGTGCCAGAGGCGCAGGAAAAAGAAAAGCCCTCCCGCGCTTCCTCAGTTAGAAACCAGGAAGAAACCGCGCAAGGCGCGAAAAACGATGGCGCGCGACATCAAGCCGGCGATCAGCGCCGCCGCCAGCGAGATCGCCACGATGGCGGCAAGGCCCGTCCAACCCAGAGAGAAGGAGCCGAACAAGGCTTCCGCCTGTTCGCCGCCGGCGCTCGCCGTCCACTGGCGCGACAGCAAACCGAGCAGCAGGAAAAGCGCGACCGCCGCCCCGCCGCCGGCCGCCCCGCCGCGCAGTCCGAGCCGCAGGAAATGGAACTGGAACTGTCGGGCGATGAAGCCATCGGCGGCGCCGACGAAATGCAGGGCCTCGATGATCTCGCGATTGCCCGCCATCGCCCCGCGGGTGGCGAAGCCGACGGCGAGCGCCATGGCGACGAACACCAGCAGGAAAATCGCGGCGGCCGCGCCGACCACGACCTGCGCCATCGTCCCGAGCCGCTGCATCCAGGCGCCGTGATCGTCGAGAACCGCATCGGGCAGGGCCGCGTCGAGCGCGGCGCGCAATCCGGCGGCGTCGAGCGGCTTTTTCGGGTCGCGCCGCACCACGATCAGGCGCGGGACCGGCAACTGGCCGAGATCGAGCCCGGCGCCGAGCCAGGGCGCCAGCAGATCTTCCGATTCTTTTCTGGTGAAGGCGCGCGCCTCGGCGACGCCGGGGAAGGCGGCGGCGATCTGCGCCGCCTTGGCGACGTCGGCTTCGATGTCGCGGCTGGCGCGCGGCAGGATCTGGATCGTCATTTCCAGCCCGACTTCGCCGCGCCATTCGTGCGAGGCGCCGGCGAGCACGATGGCGAAACCGGCGGTCAGGGCGGCGAGGAATGTCATGATGGCGATGACGATCGCCAGCGCTTTTCCCGCCACCGTTTCGGCGGGCACGAGAGGGGTCTGGCTCCAGGCGTGGCTGAGATCGAGCGTTTCGATCGGCGGGCGCGTCTGGCCTGATTCGGCGGCGAATGTCATCCGGCCCTCATTCGTAGATATGCAGACGGCCGTCGCCGAGCACCAGCCGCCGCGCGCCGTCGAACTGGTCCATGAGCGCGAGGTCGTGGGTGGCGATGACCACCGACGTGCCCGATTTGTGCAGCTCCAGAAAGAGCCGCATCAGACGGCGCGCCAGCGATGGGTCGACATTGCCGGTCGGCTCGTCGGCCAACAGCAGTCGCGGCCGCATGATCAGGGCGCGGGCGATCGCCGCGCGCTGCTTTTCGCCGCCGGAAAGCACCGGCGGAAAGACATGCATCCGGTCGCCGAGGCCGACCCAGCTCAGCAGCTCCATGACTTCGGCGCGATAGCTCGCCTCCTCGCGCTCCTGCACGCGCAAGGGAAGCGCGACGTTCTGGTAGGTGGTCAGGTGGTCGAGCAGCCGGAAATCCTGGAAAACCACCCCGACATTGCGGCGCAGGGCGGTGATTTCCGCCTTGTCGAGCGCTTGCGAATCCTTGCCGAACAAAGTGATGAGGCCGCGCGTCGGCGGCATGGCGAGCAGGATCAGACGCAGCAAGGTTGTCTTGCCGGCGCCCGAGGGGCCGGTGAGGAACTGGAAGGAGCGCGGCTGGATGTCGAAACTGATGTCGCGCAGAATTTCGGCGCCCATGCCATATCGCAGGCCGACATTTTCGAACCGGACCAAAAGACGCTCCCTCTCTGGCTCCGCCTCGGGTCAAGCGCGGCTGGCGGGCCGGGTTGCGCGAATCGCTTTCTTTTAACCCAGCTTTAACCATAACGGCACGATTTTGAATTGCGACAAGCCGCGCATCTCCGTCCCCAGCCCAGGCGTCTCCATGCCTTCCGCCTCCACGCCTTCCGCCAGCTCCTTTTCGTCAACAGAAGATCGCGCTTTCGCCTTCACGCCGCCGGGGCCCGCCGCCGGATCGCGGCAAAAGCGCGCGCCGCGGCTTTTGGCCTTTTTCCTCGCCGGCTTCGGCGCCTGGGCGCTGTTCATCGGCGCCCGCGCGCAGATCGTTCGTGTCGCGCCCCCGACGGCGCCGCTCTATGCCGCGCTTGGCCTCGACGTGAACCGGAACCGCATGGGCCTGGACCACGTGGCCTCGCGGCTCGACTATGAAGACGGCCGCCAGGTTCTCATCGTCGAGGGCGAGATTCGCAATCGCGCCTCTTCGTCGCGCGCCGCGCCGCGCATGAGGCTCTCGGTGCTTGACGCGGGAGGCCGGGAAATCTACCACTGGATCGCCGCGCCGCCCAAGTCGCGCCTGGCGGCGGGCGAAGCCGCCGAGTTCCGCGCCCGGCTCGCCGCGCCGCCGAAAGAAGGCCAGCAGGTGCGGGTGCGCCTCGCCGGAGGGCCGGAGTTCCCGGCCGCCTCCTGGTGAGCGTCGAGCCGGCGAGCGTTCTGTTCGACGAAGCGTCGCTTGCAGCCCGCGTCGAAGCCATGGCGCGCGAAATCGCGGCGGCGGACCCGCGCGACCTGATCGCGATCCCGATCATGACCGGCGCCTTCGTCTTCGCCGCCGATCTGCTGCGCGCCCTGCATCGCGCCGGCCTCGCGCCGGAAGTCGATTTTCTGCAGCTTGCGAGCTATGGCGCGGGAAAGAAATCCTCGGGCCGGGTCGAGATGACGCGCAGCCTCGGCGCACGGGTCGCGGGGCGCGACGCGCTGCTGATCGACGATATTCTGGAATCGGGCCGAACCCTCGCCGTCGCCCAAAAACTGCTGGTCGAGCGCGGCGCGCGGCGGGTCATGATCGCGGCGCTGCTGGAAAAACCGCACAGACGAGAAATCGAGGTTCACGCCGATTTCGTCGGCTTTTCCTGCCCGGACCGTTTCGTCGTCGGCTATGGCATGGACCACGCCGGTTTTTACCGGCAATTGCCCTTTGTCGGCGTGATCGAGAATTCCTGAACGTCGTCAGCCGACGGGTTCGCCATGTCCCGCCGCATCCCGGAACAGATCGAGAGCCAGATCGAGCCCGTCGCGGATCCACTCGGCTTCCGGCGGGATTTTCAGAGCCTCCATCGCGGCGATGAAGCGGACGACGAGTTGGCGACCCTCGTTGCCCGGCGTTTTCAGTTCCGCGATCATGCTGGCTGAACAGGGCGTCTTGATCGTGCAGCCCAAAGGCGCGTTGACGTAAAGATCGTGAAGATCCCGGGTTTCGGCAAAGGATGAAGCGGCGATGTGCTCCCTCATTCCGTCGATGGCGTCGCCACGGCAGGCGCGGGCGTTCACGCCATAATTATTCGTATGATAGCGGAAGGCGAAACGGGCGGGCCGGCCGACGACATTTCCGATCGGAAATCCCGGATGAACGAAGGTCACCGTCTCGACCCAAAGCCGCACCAGCGGAAAAACCACGACATCCATTCGGTCGAGCGGAAGCTTTTGCGCCAGCGCCGAGAGCGCGGGAGAAAACCAGTCGTCGTCGTCATGAAAAAAGACAAGGGCGTCGCCTTCGCCCGGGCCGCGGTCGCGAAAGGCCTCGAAATCGATGCGACGGGCAAGGGGGATGCGCGCCAGCATCGTGTCGGCGATCTGCTTGAGCCGGGCGCGACAGGTGAAGAAATCGACCGCGAATCTCTCGTTCCACAGATCGATCAGCGCGAAGAGATCTTCGGGAAATCCCGGAACGCCAGGGTCCGGGCGGAAACGCGCGCGGTCGATCTCGCGTCCCGCGCGATAGTCGGCGGCAAGCGCGGCCCAATCGGGCGATTGACGCGTCACCAGAACCAGACGGCGCGGCTGGTCTGTCGCCAGCGAAGCAGGGGAAAGGGATTCTGGTGCGAAACGATCCGGTCGCCGACATCGGATTCCTTGAATTTCGAAACGCTCTCGTCGCCGCGAGAAAAACATCAATCCCCGCCGTCGCCGCAAAACGGATAGACGGCTTCGACCCGATAAGGCCCGCCGCCGACCGAAGCGCGCGACGAATAAAGCACGAAGCGCTTCGCCTCGAAGGCCAGCGCGAGCGGAAAAGCGCGTTGCGCCAGCCAAGCGCCGACGGCGCTCGCAGAGACGCCGCGAAGCCGCGCCAGGGTGACATGGGGCGCGAATTTGCGGGTCTCGGGCGCGAGGCCGTTGCGCCGGGCGATGGTTTCGTGGGCGCCCTGGAGCCGGACGAGCAGCGGCTCCGATTTCACCCGCGCATAAAGCGCGCGGGGCGAGCGGCCGCCGAAGGCGCCGATTTCGTCAAGCGCCAGTCGCAGCGGCGCGCCGCCCGAGAAGGATTCGGTCTCGGCGAGATCGGCGGCGAGGGCTTGCGCGACGCGCGCGTCGACATCGCCGAAAAAGCGCAGGGTGGCGTGATAATCCGTCGGCTCGATCCAGCGCGCGCCTTGCAGGCCGCCGCGGAAAAAGGCGAGCTGGGCCGCGATGTCCGGCGGGATTTCGACAGCGGAGAACAATCTGGGCACGGGCGGTCCGATCAGTTTCTTTTCAGCTCGTCGAGCCAGGCGACGACCACGGGTAGGATCCCGGCGACGATCGCGTCCACGCCTTTTTTATTGGGATGCAGGCGGTCGGGCAATTGCAGGTCGGGATGGCCGGCGACGCCTTCGAGAAAGAAGGGATAGAGCGGCGCTCTGTATTTCCGCGACAGCGCCTTGAAGAAGGATTCGAACCGGGCGGCGTATGGCCCGTCGAAATCGGGCGCGGCGCGCACGCCCGCGATCAGGAAGGGAATCCTGCGCCGCTGCAGCCGCGCCAATATGGCGTCGATGTTCTTCTCCGTCTGTTCCGGGTCGAGGCCGCGCAGCATGTCATTGGCGCCGATTTCGACGATCGCCGCGTCGGCGCCGTCGCCGAGCGTCCCGTCGAGCCGCGCCAGCAGGCCCGCCGAAACATCGCCCGAGACGCCGGCGTTCACGATTTCGACATCGAAATCCCTGGCTTTCAGCGCCGCCTGGAGCCGGAGCGGAAAGGCCGCGTCGGCGGGAAGGCCGTAGCCGGCGGTCAGGCTGTCGCCGAGAGCGACAATACGCAGCGGCCGCGCGCGCGCCGATCCGCCGAGCGCGCAGATCAGCGCCAGCGCGGCGAAAAAAAATCGGCGAATAGGGAGGCGGCGCGCATTGAGGGCGAAACCGGCCAGGCCTGCCGGAGCGAAAGAGGCGGTCGTCATCGCGGCCCTCGTGAAAGAATCTTCAGGCCCGATCCCGCCATAAGACGGGCAAATGTCAATCTTCCATCGCGAAGCGGCCCCATCGCGAAGAATGACCAATTTGTAATGTGGCGCTTAGCCCCGCGTAAGCCGCCCGCCTTGTCTTTTCGGCCCTTCGCCTTCATATTCAGATCGCCGCGCCGCCCATGGATTGTCCGGGGCGACGTTTCCCTGCGGCAGTCATGAGGAACCCATGTCCAACTTTGACCGCAACGCCGCTCCCTGGAGCCGGGGCTATTCCCGGACGGGCGCCGATGTAGATCAAGGTCTGCGGGCTTTCATGCTCGGCGTCTACAACCACATGTCGATCGGCCTGGCGCTGACCGGCCTGTTCGCCCTCGCCGTCAACATGCTCGCGGTTTCCGGCGCGCCGACGCAATATCAGATCGGCCATATCTATTTGACCGATTTCGGCGCCGCGCTCTACATGAGCCCCCTGCGCTGGGTGGTGATGTTCGCGCCGCTCGCCTTCGTCCTGTTTTTCTCCTTCAAGATCAACAGCATGGCGGCCTCCTCGGCGCGCAATCTGTTCTACGTCTATGCGGCGGTGATGGGCGTGTCGATCTCGTCGATCCTGCTGATCTATACCGGCGCGTCCGTGGCGCGGGCCTTTTTCATCACGGCGGCGACCTTCGGCGCGTTGAGCCTTTATGGCTACACCACAAAGCGCAGCCTGTCGGCGATGGGCTCGTTTCTGATGATGGGCCTGTTCGGCCTGATCATCGCCAGCGTGGTGAATTTGTTCATGCACAGCGGGCCGTTCCAGATGGCCCTGTCGATCCTGACCGTTCTGATCTTCTCGGGCCTGACCGCCTATGACACCCAGGCGATCAAGTCGATGTACCTGGATTCGGACGGTTACGAGATCGCCACCAAGAAGTCGGTCAATGGCGCGCTCATGCTCTATCTCGACTTCATCAACATCTTCATGTCGCTGCTGCAGTTGACCGGTCAGCGCAACGACTGAGCGCATTCGCTCCACGAAAAACCCCGCGCGAGCGGGGTTTTTTTGTTGGCGATCGGGGATAAGATCCAGGGGACAGGGGAGCGCCGCCATGACCGCCTCGCCGGAATCCCAAGCCAGGACCAGGGCGTTCGCCCGCGTCCTCGGCCCGTTTCTCGCCATCGTCCCGAGCCTCATCGTCATAAAATTTCCCGACGCGGTCGCGCTGGTAAAACCCTTTTTCGCCAATCCGGCCCTGGTCTGGATCACTGCGGCTTTGATGTTCTTCGGCGGTGTCTTCATCATCGCCAACCACCAGGTCTGGCGCGGCGCCTCGGCGATCCTGATCTCGCTCTTCGGCTGGATTCTTGCGCTGCGCGGCCTTGTTTTGATGGTCGCACCGCAATTCTATCAGCATGCGATGCCGACCGGCGAAGGCGCGCTGCGATGGGTGCGGCTGGCTTTCGTCCTTGTCCCGCTCGCCGGCCTCAAACTGACCTATGACGGATGGATCGCAAAACCGGCGACGGAGCGGTGACGCAGCCTGTCTGGACAACGACAAGTCTGACTCACTTCGTCCCATTTTCCCGTCAAAATGCCAACCAAGTTTGACTCACTCTACCCGAAAAGTCTGACTCTTTGGAAATTCGTGACAGAGAAGTCTGACTCTTTCGAAAATAGGCGTCGAGGGCAGATTTCGGCCATGCAGGGGCGCCGAATTTTTCGATTTTCGTTGGGGACATGGACCGACAGCGTAGATATGCGACCGTCGTTTAGCTCTGGTTTTTATAATGCCAGGTCCGCCTGCGCGCTCGAACGGAACACGTCATGACTTGGCAGGGCGGTACGCGATCAACGAACGCGCACTCCAGCGACGATATCGAATAACATGACGCCAGATTTTGGAGCCGCCGATGCCAACAGTTTCAGAGGTTTTTTCCAGAATCGCGGAGAGCCTTCAGGCGAGTGGCTCACAAATGAGCCCGCTTACCTTGGAAATCGCATCCTCGACCATGGCTTTCCTTCGAGCAATCAATGGGCCGTTGGAAGGCGATATAGCCATCGCTGCCTTCGCAGCCTCTCATCTCAATGCCGAAGAAGCCAAAAAAGTTGTGGCGACCTTTGGTGTGTCGACAGGTTTGATTCCTACGCCGCCATCGCCCGGCATGAATGAACTCGGGTTGAAGCTCGCTCTGCTCGGCGACGATCAATCTTAAGCGGAAGTCGCCGCCACCGTTATTTTCTCTCTTTGTTCGGCGGCGGCCGGGTCAAGTATTCAATCTATGCTGAAAGCCCCCCCTCACACGTCCAGATTGGCCACGTTCAGCGCATTGTCCTGGATGAATTCGCGGCGCGGCTCGACCACGTCGCCCATCAGTTTCACAAAAAGATCCTCGGCCTCGTCGCCTTCCTTGATCCTGACCTGCAGCAGCGAGCGGGCGTTGCGGTCGAGCGTGGTTTCCCAGAGCTGTTCCGGGTTCATCTCGCCCAGGCCTTTGTAGCGCTGCTGGGTGACGCCCTTGCCGCCGGCGGCGAGGATGGCGTCGAGCAGGGAGGTCGGCCCGATGATCCGGCTTTCCTCGCTCTTGCGCAGCAGCAGGGCGGGCGCGCGATAGACCTGACGCAGATTGGCGCCGCGCTCGTCGAGCCGGCGCGCTTCCGCCGAGGCGAGCAGGCCGGCGTCGAGCGTCACCGCCTGTTTCACCCCGCGCAGGGTGCGGGTCAGGACGAAGCCGCCGTTTTCGACCCGCCCTTCCCAGCCGCGCTCGATCTCGTCGGCGAGCCCGTCGAGCCGCGCCGCGATTTCCTGGGCGCGCGCCGCCGCCTCGTCGTCGCCGAGCGCCGAAACCGGTTTCAGGGCGCCGACGATGGCCGCCTGTTCGACCACGCAGCGATTGTAGCGGCTGTGCAACTGGGCGAGGACGTTGCGCACCAGCCGCGCTTCCTCGACCAGGGCGCGCAGATCGGCGCCGGCGCGCTCTTCGCCGCTCACAAGCCTCAGCAACGCGCCGTCGACGCCATTTTCGATCAGATAATCGTCCATCGCCTTTTCGTCCTTGAGATATTGCTCGGAGGACCCGCGCTTGACCTTAAACAGCGGCGGCTGGGCGATATAGAGATAGCCGCTGTCGATCAGCGGCCGCATCTGGCGATAGAAGAAAGTGAGCAGCAGGGTGCGGATATGGGAGCCGTCCACGTCCGCGTCGGTCATCACGATGATCTTGTGATAGCGCAGCTTTTCGAGATTGAACTCGTCATGGCCGATGCCGGCGCCGAGCGCGGTGATCAGCGTGCCGATCTGCTCGCTCGACAGCATCTTGTCGAAACGCGCCCGCTCGACATTGAGAATCTTGCCGCGCAAGGGCAGGACCGCCTGATATTCGCGGGCGCGGCCCTGTTTGGCGGAGCCGCCCGCCGAGTCGCCCTCGACGATGAACAGTTCGGCCTTGGCCGGGTCGCGCTCCTGACAGTCGGCGAGCTTGCCGGGAAGGTTGGCGATATCGAGCGCGCCCTTGCGGCGGGTCAGTTCGCGGGCCTTTCGCGCCGCCTCGCGCGCCGAGGCCGCCTCGACCACCTTGCCCACCACGATCCTGGCCTCGCCGGGATTTTCTTCCAGCCATTGGCCCAAAAATTCGTTGACGACGCCTTCGACCACCGGACGCACTTCGGACGAAACCAGCTTGTCCTTGGTCTGCGACGAGAATTTGGGGTCCGGCACTTTTACCGAAACGACGCAGGTCAGGCCTTCGCGGCAATCGTCGCCGGCAAGCTCCACCTTTTCCTTTTTGCTCAGGCCCGAGCGTTCGGCGTAACCCGTGATCTGGCGGGTGAGCCCGGCGCGGAAGCCGGCGAGATGCGTGCCGCCGTCGCGCTGCGGGATGTTGTTGGTGAAGACCAGCACGTTCTCGTGGTAGGAATCGTTCCACCACAAGGCGACTTCGACGGTGACGCCGTCGCGCTCGCCGCGTATCAGCACCGGCTTGCCGATCAGCGGGCTCTTGGCGCGGTCGAGATAGCGCACGAAGGCTTCGAGCCCGCCCTCGTAGAACAGGTCCTCCGTCCTGATTTCGGCGTGGCGGGCGTCGGTGAGGACGATATGGACGCCGGAATTGAGGAAGGCGAGTTCGCGCAGTCGATGTTCGATGGTCGCATAATCGAATTCGGTGTGGGAAAAGGTCTCGGTGCTCGGCAGGAAAGTCACCGACGTGCCGCGCTTGGGCTTGCCGTCCACCATCGGCGCCTTGCCGACCACTTTCAGCGGCGCGACCGCCTCGCCATGAGCGAAATGGATCTCGTGCTCCAGCCCGTCGCGCCAGACGCGCAGGTCGAGCGCCGAGGACAGGGCGTTGACGACCGAGACGCCGACGCCGTGCAGGCCGCCGGAAACCTTGTAGGAATTCTGGTCGAATTTCCCGCCGGCGTGCAGCTGGGTCATGATCACTTCGGCCGCCGAGACGCCTTCCTCCGGGTGCAGGCCGGTCGGGACGCCGCGCCCGTTGTCGGTGACGGTGCAGGAGCCGTCGGCGTTGAGCGTCACGGTGACGAGGGTGGCGTGGCCGGCGAGCGCCTCGTCGATGGCGTTGTCCACCACTTCATAGACCATGTGATGGAGGCCTGAGCCGTCGTCGGTGTCGCCGATATACATGCCGGGACGTTTGCGCACCGCGTCCAGGCCGCGCAAAACCTTGATCGATCCGGCGCCATATTCCTCGTTGTCCGGCTCCGGCGCGGTGTCCTTGGCGACAGTCAAAGCGTTGGTCCCTCGATCGATCATGGCGCGCGGAAATGATTCGCGCGCGCGTCATCATAGCGGAAAAATGTGGAGAAACAGCGGGAAAAGGCTCTAAAGCGCGCGTGGCGCCGGGCTGATGACGACGGTCGCGCCATTGCCGATCTGAACCACGGCGAGGCCGCGCTCATTGCCGCCGTCCGCCCTGAAACGGAACACGCCGTCGGCGCCGTTGAAGCCGGTGGAATTGGTCAGAACTTCGTCGCTGAAGCCGCGCGCGCCCTGGGTGCGGGCGAGCGCGGCGGCGAGCGAGACCGAATCATAGGCCAGCGTCGCCACCCGGGTCGGATCGGAGGCGAATTTTGCGCGATAGCGCTGGGCGAAAGCGATGAAGCCGGCGTTGTCCGGGGTGGCGAACCAGGCGCCCTGCACGGCCGGCAGGCTGAGCACGCGGGCGTCGTTCCACAGGCCGGTGCCGAGGATCTGAAGCTTGCGGGAATCGATCCCATTGGCGGTCAGCGCTCGCGCCACGTCCGGCATGGCCGCCGCCTGTTCGGGAATGAACAGGGTGTCGATCTGGGGACCGAGCGCCGCGACATTGGCGGCGGATGTTTTGACGGCGCCGGGCTTGTAGCGCTCGATGAGGGCGACGCGCATGCCGCGCCGCGCCGCCGCCTGCTGCAGGGCGGCGGTGGCGACATTGGCGTAATCGTTCTCGGGCGCGAGCACGGCGACCGATCTCTTGCCCTGGCTCGCCGCGTAATCAACGATCCGGTCGACATAGCCTTCGACCAGGAAGGACAGGAGATAGACGCCGCGCGAGGCGATCGAGAGGTCGGTCGAAAAGGCGATGATCGGCTTGCCGGCAGGCCGGGCGACCGCGGCTGCGGCGCGAACGTCGGCGGCGAACAGGGGGCCGAGGATCAGAACCGCTCCTTCGGCGATCGCGGCCTGGACCGCGTCGCGCGCGCCTTCCGGCGTCGAGCGGTCGTCCTTGACGATGAGGGTGATGTCGTTCGCTCCCGAATCCTGGATCGCCAGATCGGCGGCGTTGCGCATCGAAACGCCGACGGCGCTCTGGCCCGCGCCCTGGGTGAGCGGCAGGATCAGCGCGACCTTGACCGGGCCGGCGCCGAAAGTCGCCGCGTCGGGCGAAGGGGAAGGAGCGGGGGGAGAAGGCGCGCCGGCCTGGTCGGGATTGAGCCCGCTGACCGAGCAGGCGGAAAGGGTCGCAGCGCCGCCAAGCAAAGCCGCGCGCAGGAATGAACGCCGGCCGATGGCGAAATGAGTCCTTGGCATGCGCAATTCGTTCTCTCGCCCCACCGCCGGCGGCCGGAGCGCGCCGCGAAACGTTCCGGCCAGCGCAGCCGCGGTTCTGTCTTAAGGCAAATGCCGCAGCTCTGGCAACATCGTCCGCGCCGCGAACCGGTGCGGAGCGCCCATCCTGGACTTGCGATCGGACGCCTGTTTCGCTATAAATCGTTCTATAAACAGAACAAACGTAAGTTTTATCGAACGAAAGGCGCGCCAATGGCGCATGTGGCGCCTTCTGCCCCGAATTCCCCCGCCTCTTTCGTCGCCTTCGGCCTGCGCGCCGAGGCGGAGCCGATCGCGCCGGGGCTCCATGTCGTGGCGACGCCGATCGGAAACCTGCGCGACATCACCTTGCGCGCGCTGGGGACGCTGGCCGCCGCCGACGCGGTGATCGCCGAGGACACCCGCGTCAGCCGCGCGCTGCTTGCCCATTACGGCATCGCGACGCCGCTGGTCGCCTATCACGAGCATAATGCCGAAGCCATGCGCCCGGTCCTGCTGGCGCGGCTGAAAAAGGGCGAAAGGCTGGCGCTGATCTCCGACGCCGGAACGCCCCTGGTGTCCGATCCCGGCTTCAAGCTGGTCGGCGAGGCGCTGGCCGCCGGCGTCCCGGTGACCTCGGCGCCCGGGCCTTCGGCGGTGCTCGCAGGCCTGGTCGTCGCCGGCCTGCCGACCGACCGTTTCTTTTTCGAGGGCTTTTTGCCGGCCAAAAGCGGCGCCCGCCGCGCACGGATCGCGGAGCTGGCCGCCATTCCAGGCACTTTGGTCTTTTTCGAATCGCCGCGCCGACTGGCCGAGACTCTTGGCGATCTTGCCGCCGTGCTGGGGCCGCGCGAGGCGGCGGTGGCGCGCGAATTGACCAAGCATTTCGAATCGGTGCGGCGCGGCGGTCTCGACACGCTGGCGGCCGATTACGAGCGCGAGGGGCCGCCCAAGGGCGAGATCGTCCTGCTGGTGGCGCCGCCCGGCGAAGACGCTCCGGCGCTCGACGGCGCGGCGCTGGACGAAAAAATCCGCGCCGCTCTGGAAAAATTCTCGCTCAAGGACGCGGCGAGCGTTGTCGCCGCCGCAACCGGCCAGCCGCGCCGCAAGGTCTATGCGAGGGCGCTGGAATTGTCCGGCGGGGCGAAGGGCGCATGAGCCGGCGCGTCGCGGCGCGCGCCTTCGGCCTGCGCGCCGAGGCGTTCGCCGCCTTCTGGCTGCGGCTGAAATTCTTTCGCGTGCTGGAGCGCAATTTTTCCGCCGCCGGCGGCGAGATCGACATCATCGCCCGGCGCGGCGGGCTGGTGGTCTTCGTCGAGGTCAAGGCGCGGCCGTCTTTCGAGGCGGCGCAGGCCGCGATCGACGCGCGCAAGGCCGCGCGGATTTCCCGCGCCGCAAGAGTCTGGATCGCGGCCCATCCTTTCGTGGCGGACTGCGCTTTGCGCGGCGACGCGGTTCTGGTCGCGCCGGGACGCCTGCCCCGCCATGCGCCGGGCGTCTTCGACCTCGATCTGTTCGTCTGACGCGGGCTTTCCGGCTTTTTTTCGCGCGGCTCTAGCCTTTTCGGCTTTTTGCCTGTAAGAGACCCGCTCTTGAATTTCCCCGCACGCTTTTGACGCCGTCAGCGGCCGGCGCAGCGGCCGGATTGGAGTTGTGAAATGGCTGTTCCGAAGAGAAAAACCTCGCCGATGAAGCGCGGCTTCCGCCGCTCGGCCGACGCCCTCGCCGCCCCGACCTATGTCGAGGACAAGGACTCGGGCGAACTGCGCCGCCCCCACCACATCGATCTCAAGACCGGCATGTACAGGGGCCGTCAGGTTCTCAAGGTCAAGTCTCAGGAAGACTGAGTCTCCCGTGTTTCCGCTGTTCAAGGCCGGCCTCGCGCCGGCCTTTTTGTTTGGGTCGGTTCGACGCCAACCGCTGACGCGGCAGGGTTATTCGTCGGGAAGGACGTCCGGCGCCAGCATCCGGCGCAGCGGGATCTGCTTGCGGAATTTGAGGTCGAGCCCGTCGTAATATTTCTCGATCAGGCTCACGAACTCCACCCCGTCGACCAGTTTCAGATTGCCCTTGGTGCGGGCGAAATCCAACGCAGCGGCGGTATAGCCGCCGGTGGTGATGAAAATGCCGACGTCGCGGTCGTGGACCATGGCGTAAAAGGCTTTCACCAGATCCGGCCCGATCTTGCCTTCATGCGCCTTGACCTGGATTTTCAGGATCGGCGGCTCGATCCCCAATTCGTCGCGATGGGCGATCACGTCGATCCCCTCGTCGCGCACGGCGCGGGTGGCGTGGGCGTTATAGCCCATCGCCCGGAACAGATCGGCGACGAAAGGTTCGAGCGCAAAACCTTTCAGGTCGGTCTTGATCTTCTTGGAGATGAAATCCCTGGTGGTTTCGGCGATGTCGCGCGCCACCTTGATCTGCGTTTCGTCCTCGGCGAGGCTGTCGGAACCGGCGGGGCCGGCGTCGGAAGGCGGCTCGAAGCGGCGGATGAATTCGCTCGCGAAATTGCGCACCTCGAACAGGGTCAGCACCGAACCGAGTTCGTAAAGCGCGCCTTGGGAAAAGAGGTCGCGACTGAGCGAGGCGCGCCAGCGCACGCCGCGCCGGTGGGGAAAATCGGGATTGCCCGAGCGGTCGTAGAAATAGGGCGTCGAGATTTCGCCCCACATCAAGGTGCGGTCGATCTTGCGCGGATAGATCACGCGGTCGCCGATCTTCATTTCGTGGACGAAGCGGAACAATTGGCCGGCCTGGATCGGGACCGCGCCCGGCTTGGTTTCGCCGTCGGCTCGCGCCAGAACGTCCTTGAAGGCGGCGCGCTGGGCGGGCAGCGCGCTCAAATCCTCGTTGGCGTCGCGGAAGCTGACCGCGATCTGCCCGTTTTCGATGAACAAGGGGTCGGCCTCGCTGTCGCCGCCGGCGCGAACCGCCCAGACCCGATAGCTCATCCCTGGAGATCCACAAAAAAACGGCCGGATCGGCTCCGGCCGTCGAATCACTTTAGCTCAATCGAACGCGCGGCGGAATCAACCGACCGGTTGCGCTCGCGCCGTTTGGGGTCAAACCATATATTGCCCGCCGTTGGCGCTGATCGTCGAACCGGTGACGAAGCCGGCGTCGTCGGAAACCAGGAACAGGACCGCGCGGGCTATTTCCTCGGGTTCGCCGAGCCGACCGATCGGGATATGCGGCAGGATCGCCTTTTCGACGACCGCCGGGTCGATCGCCTTGACCATTTCGGTGGCGATATAGCCCGGGCAGACGGCGTTGACCGTGACGCCGACGCGGGCGCCTTCCTGGGCGAGAGCCTTGACGAAGCCGATGTCGCCGGCCTTGGCGGCGGAATAATTGGACTGGCCCATCTGGCCCTTCTGGCCGTTGACCGAGGAAATGCAGACCACGCGACCGAACTTGCGCTCACGCATGCCCTCCCACACGGGCCTGGTCATATTGAACAGCGAGTTCAGATTGGTGTCGATGACCGCGCGCCATTGTTCGTTGGTCATCTTGTGGAACATGGCGTCCCGGGTGATGCCGGCGTTGTTGACCAGGATTTCGACCGGGCCCAGATCGGCCGCGACCCTGGCGATTCCCGCCACGCAGGCGTCATAGCTGGACACGTCCCATTTATAGACATGGATGCCGGTCTCGGCGTGGAAAGCCTTGGCGGCTTCGTCATTGCCGGCATAGATCGCAGCGACCTTGTAGCCCGCCGCCTTCAGGGCCTTGGAAATGGCCGCGCCGATGCCGCGCGTGCCGCCGGTGACGAGTGCGAACTCGAGACATGTTTTTCCCCTTTGGATTCTTTTTGGTGAGAAGAAAAAGCGCCGGCCGTTCGGCGGCCGGCGCTCATCTGTGAAAAAGGCTCAGCGTTCGACGGCGAGGGCGATGCCCATGCCGCCGCCGATGCACAAGGTCGCGAGGCCCTTCTTCGCGTCGCGCTTGAGCATTTCATGCAGCAGGCTGACGAGCACGCGCGCGCCCGAGGCGCCGATCGGGTGGCCGATCGCGATGGCGCCGCCGTTGACGTTCACCTTGGCGACATCCCAGCCGAGTTCCTTGTTGACCGAGATCGCCTGGGCGGCGAAGGCCTCGTTGGCTTCGATCAGGTCGAGGTCCTGGACGTTCCAGCCGGCCTTGGCGAGCGCCTTGCGCGAGGAGGGAATCGGGCCGGTGCCCATGATCGCCGGATCGACGCCGGCGGTCGCCCAGGAAGCGATGCGGGCGAGCGGTGTGAGGCCGCGTTTGGCGGCTTCCGCGGCGGTCATCAGGACCACGGCGGCGGCGCCGTCGTTGATGCCCGAGGCGTTGCCGGCGGTCACCGTGCCTTCCTTGTTGAAGGCCGGGCGCAACTTGGCGAGCGCGTCATAGGTCACGCCATCGCGGATGAATTCGTCGGTGTCGACGACAATGTCGCCCTTCCTGGTCTTGACCGTGAACGGAACGATCTCGTCCTTGAAGCGGCCGGATTTTTTCGCGGCTTCCGCCTTGTTCTGCGAGCCGACGGCGAAATGATCCTGCTCCTCGCGGGTGATCTGGTACTTGGTGGCGACATTCTCCGCCGTCACGCCCATGTGGTAGCCTTGGAAGGCGTCGTGCAGGCCGTCCCTGAGCATGGTGTCGACCAGCTTCAGTTCGCCCATTTTGACGCCGGAGCGCAGATAGGCCGCGTGCTGGGCCTGCGACATGCTTTCCATGCCGCCCGCCACGATGACATTGGCGTCGCCGTTGACGATCTGCTGGAGGCCGAGCGCGACCGTACGCAGGCCCGAGCCGCAGAGCTGGTTGATGCCGAAAGCGGTCTTTTCGTCGGGGATTCCTGCGGCGCGGGCCGCCTGGCGGGCGGGGTTCTGGCCTTCGCCAGCGGCGAGGATCTGGCCGAGGATGACCTCGTCGACATCGGCGGCCGCGACGGAGGCGCGCTCCAGCGCGGCCTTGATGGCGGCGGCGCCGAGTTCATGAGCCGGGGTGTTGGCGAACGACCCGTTGAAGGAGCCCACGGCGGTGCGCGCGGCGGAAACGATCACGACATCGGTTGACATGGAAAATTCTCCGAAACTTGTCCCGGCGGCCTTCGCGCGGGCTGAAAGGCTAGCAGGCGTTAGTTTGACCATTTCGACGCCGGCCCGGTCAAGGCGTCATGCGCGGAGAATAATGGTCTTTTGGTTGTAGATCGTTGCGAATGTTGCCTTGATGAAGAAGTCGCTTTGTCTTTTGGGGTCGCCGGGGCTATCGTTTTGACGCCAGGGGGCGAGGGCGCGGAGCCGGCGCCTCGGGGGAGCGGAACGGCGGCGCAGCCGCCGCCGGGCATGGGAACGAAAATGACGAACGAAAAGAAACCCGTCACCATCAAGAAATATGCGAACCGCCGCCTCTACAATACGGGCGCCAGCGCCTATGTGACGCTTGAGGACCTGGCCGAGATGGTGAAAGGCGGCGAGGATTTCGTCGTCTTCGACGCCAAGAGCGGCGATGACATCACCCGCTCCGTCCTGGCTCAGATCATTTTCGAGCAGGAAGGCAAGACCGGGCAGAACCTGCTGCCGATCCGCTTCCTGCGCCAGCTGATCCGCTTTTACGGCGACAGCATGCAGATGTTCGTGCCGAGCTATCTGGAATTTTCGATCGAAAGGCTGACCAAGGACAGCCAGAAGTTCCGCGATCAGTTCGAGGCGGCGATGAGCGCCAATCCGCTCGCCGGCCCATCGCGCCAGATGTTCCAGTCGATGGAGGAGCAGGCGCGCAAGAACATGGCGATGTTTCGCGAGGCGCTCGACATGTTTTCGCCTTTCGGCGCCGCGATCGCGGAAGGCGCCAAGGCGTCGCGCGCGCCTGACAAGCCGCCGAGCGAACTGGAGGAAATGCGGGCGCAGCTTGCCGAGATGCAGAAGCGCATCGACGGGTTGGTCAAGAAGGAATGATACAAATCCCGCATGCGGAATTCGTATGGCGTTTGAGAGGAGGCGGCCGCATTGTTCTGGCGTGAACAGGAATCCGAGCCGATCCGGCTCTACAAAGCCTTGCGCGACATGGCTCAGGACAGGCTATCGCGTGGCGCGCCTTCGGGCGCCGAAACCCGCTATGTCGCTTTTTCGCGCGGCTGCGGCGGCGGCCCGAGCTTTGTCGTTCGCGAGGAGGCGGCCGACGGCGGCTGCCGCGCTTACGCCATTCTGGCGACCTACGAACCGAGCGGCGTCGAGGAATCGAGTTTTCCTTCGGCGTCCGAAGCGCTCGCTTTCGTCGCCAGGGCGGTCGAAGGCCTGCGGCGCGGGTGACGGTCAGTCGGCGGGCGGACGGCTCGCCGGCACCGCGGCCGCGGCGAAAAAGTCCCCCTGGAGATAATCGACGCCCCAGTCGCGCAGTATGTCGGCGGCGTCCTGGTCCTCCACCCATTCCGCCACCACGGGGATGCCGACATGGCGGGCGAGGTCGATCAGGGTGCGCACGAAAAAGCGGTCGTCGTCGGACCGCGACATGTTCTGGACGAAGGCGCCGTCGATCTTCACCATGTCGAAGTTGAAGCGCCGCAGGTTCTTGAATGAAGTGTGGCCGGAGCCGAAATCGTCCATGGCGACCTTGACGCCGAGTTGCTTGAGAGACGACACCGCCTTGACGGTCGCCTCGACGTCTTCGATGGCGCAGGTTTCGGTGAGTTCGACGGTCAGGCGGCGGGCGAGTTCGGGATCGGGTTCGAGCAGGACGCGCAGGCGCGAGAAGAAATCCGGCTCATGCAGGGTCTGGCCCGAAACATTCACGGCGAGCCGCATCTCGGGTTGTTCCGCGAGCCTTTTCAGGGCGAGTTCCAGCACGCGCTGGTCGATCATCTGGATCAGCCCCGATTTCTCTGCGGTCGGCAGGAGGGTGGCGGGGGCGACGAGGGAGCCGTCCGGACGACGAAGGCGCATCAAGGCCTCGTGAAGTTCCGTTTCTCCGGTCGCGGCGCGGACCAGGGGCTGAAGCGCGATGAGGATTCGGCCTTCGTTCAGCGCGGAGACGATTTCGTCGGAGATCTTCAGCGCCCGCATGCGCGAATCCTCGCGCGCCAGCGACGGTTCATAGAGGACGAAACGCGCCGCGCCGGGCTGACGGGCGAGATCCAGCGCCTCCTCGGCGTGCTGGAACAACGCATGGGCCGAGCGGCCGTTGCGCGGCGCGACCGCGCCGCCGATACGCAGCGACACCGGCACGGGTCCCGTGCTGGTTTCGAAGGGCGTCGCGGCGACGACTTCAATGAGCCGGTCGGCCGCCGCGTTCAATTCGGCGCCGTCGCAATTTTGCAGAACGACGGTGAACTTGTTGCCGGCGTAGCGGGCGAGGAGATCGCGCTCGCGGCAATGGTTTCGCAGCCGTTTGGCGAGACCGGCGATCACCTGATCGGCGACGTCGTAGCCATAGGTGCGGTTGAGCGTGAACAGATTGTCGAGGCCGATCAGCAGGGCGCCGAAGGATTGCTTGCGCTTGGCGGCGGCGGCGAAGAAATGGGCCGTCTGCTCCAGCAGGCTCGCGCGGTTCGACACGCCGGTCAGCGTGTCGAACCGCGACGTGAGGGCGAGGCGCCGGTCCCGTTGGTAGCGGTCGGTGATGACGCGGATCAGACCGTGGGCGTGCGCCGGGCGGCCGTTCGGCCCGGCGAACCAGCGTCCGGTGTCCTCGACCCATATGGTCGCGTCGCGGGGACTGTCGGGAGCAATGATCCCATAGCAGATCTGGAAGGGCACGCCCATGCCATCGTCCGCGGCGGTCGAACGCGCGATCGCCTCGTAAGGCGAACTTTCGCTCTCGTGCGACAGGCATTCGGCATAGCCGCGCCCGGTCGCGAACGCGCTGATATTGCGGAAGCCGAACACCAAATCGGCGTTCGGCCCCCACACGATCTGGTCGGATTCCAAGTTCCAGTCATAGACCGTCTGTCCGATCGAATCGAGAATGGCGCGCGGATCGGGCGCGCCGCGCGCGGGCGCCGCAGACGCCGCCGGATCGGCGGGCGGCGACTTGCGCTCGCGCGCCGCATCGGCGGGCGCCGTGGGATGGACCGGCGGCTGGATGGCTGGCAGGCTGGCGGGCTCGCTCGCGGTTTCTTGGCGGCGTTCGGTCGCCGGGTCCGGGCCGGCTTCGCCTTTTACGGCGGCTTTTCGCGGGGGAACGGCAAAATAGCGGAGTTGCACAGGCGCGTTTCCCGAAAGACCGGAGGCTCAACCGAGCGAGATTTGCGACCGAAGCGTTAATTCCGGGTTTAACCTAGCCCGTGGAAACGGTTCTTGCGCTCGCGCAGGATCGTGAAGACCTCGACCGGATCCGCGTCCTCCAGGCCCAGCGCCTTCTGCAATTGCGGATCGGCGGCGCGCAGAAAGGGGTTGGCCGCGCATTCCCGCGCGATGGTCGTCGGCAGCGTGAAGGCGCCGCGCGCGCGCAAGGCGGCGACCTCCCGGATTCGCTCGCCGAGCAGGGCGTTTTCCGGATCGACGGTGAGGGCGAATTTCGCATTGGCCTCGGTATATTCGTGGCCGCAATAGACCAGGGTCTCGCCGGGCAGGTTGGCGAGCCGCATCACGGTCCCGTGCATCATCGGCATGGTTCCCTCCATCACCCGGCCGCAGCCCAGCGAAAAAAGGGTGTCGCCGACGACCGCCACGTCGTCGTCCTCGAAATAATAGGCGAGATGGCCGAGCGTGTGACCGGGCGTTTCCCAAACCAGCGCGCCGCTTTCGCCGAGCCTGACGATGTCCCCCTCGGCAACCGCGAGGTCGAGCGGCGGCAGGCGATGCGCGTCCTTGCGCGCCCCGACGACGCGCGCCCGGGGGAAACGGGCTTTCAATTCGCCCACGTCGCCGGTGTGGTCGTGATGATGGTGGGTGAGCCAGATGTCAGTCAGGGTCCAGCCCTTTTCGGCGAGCGCCGCGAAAATGGGCTCGGCCTCCGGCGCGTCGAGCGCCGCGGTCGCGCCCGAGGCTTGATCATGGGCCAGGAGACCGAAATTGTCCGTCAGGCACAGAAATTGATGAAATTCGACCGCCATGGCGCACTCCCGTTTCGCTTCGATTCGCGCCCGCGCCAGAAGGCGGGGCCAAGGCGCTAAATTTGGCCGGCGACCGCTTGCTTGCAAGGCGAATTTCGCCGATCTTGGGGCATGGCGCTCGATGTCACCGATCTGCGCAGCTTCTACGCCTCGCCGCTCGGCGAGACGGCGCGCCGTTTCGTCGGCGCGATCCTGGTCCGCCGCTGGGATTCGGTCGCCGGCCTCGCCATCGCGGGCCTCGGCTACGCGACCCCCTATCTCGAAATGTTTCGCGACCATCCCTTGCGTCTGTTCGCGATGATGCCGGCGGAGCAGGGCGTCGTGAACTGGCCCGCCTCGGGGCCGTCGTCCTCGACGCTCATCGACGATTCGATGCTGCCGTTGCCCGATTCATGCGTCGACCGCATGTTGCTGGCGCACGCCCTGGAGAACGCCGAACATCCGCGCGAACTGCTCTCCGAGGTCTGGCGGGTGCTGACGCCGGGCGGCCGGCTGGTCGTCGTCGCGCCCAACCGCTCCGGCCTTTGGGCGCGGCTCGACACCACGCCTTTCGGACACGGCCGGCCCTATTCGCGCGGCCAGTTGCTGGACCTGATGCGCGAAACCCTGTTTTCGCCGATCTATTGGAGCGAAGCGCTCTATACGCCGCCGCTTCATCGCGCGAGGTGGCTGCGATTCGCGCCGGCGATCGAACGGGTCAGCGGAAGATTGTCGCTTCCGGGCGCCGGCGTCATCGTGGTCGAGGCGACCAAGCAGCTTTATCGCCTGGTCGGCGCGAGGCGTTCGCGGCGCGCCCTGGCGGAACTCGCGCCGACGCTCACGCCCGCCCTTACGCCGGGCCCGCTCGGGATCGGTCCGCCGCGCGGCGCCGCGCGGGACGACGTCCGCATGGGCCGCTGACCGCCGCAAATCTATTGCCCGGCGACGCGCGTCGCGGTCGGCGCCTTCGCCATCAAGCCGTCGATCTGGTCGCGCTGGCGTTTGAACAGGTCGAGATCCCGACTGTCGATCTCCCGGGTGCGGGCAAGTTTCACCCTCATCGGATCAACGTAATGCCCGTTGACGATCACCTCGTAATGAAGGTGCGGACCGGTCGCGAGGCCGCTCGCGCCGAGATAGCCGACGATCTGCCCCTGCCGGACATGGGCGCCCTCGGCAATGCCGCGGCCGAAGCGCGACATGTGATTGTAAGTCGTCACATAGCCGTTGCTATGCTCGATTTCGACGCGGCGCCCGTAGCCTGCGTCCCAACCCGCCTTCTGGATGGTTCCGTTGCCGGCGGCGAAAATCGGCGTGCCGATCGGCGCCGCCCAATCCACGCCGTTATGCGGCCGCGTGTAATGCAGGATCGGATGGTAGCGCATGCCGAAACCCGAACGGAACTCGCCGGTCGCCATTGGCTTGCGCAGAAGGAACTTGCGCGTCGAATGGCCGTCGGCGTCGAAGAAATCGACGCTTTTGTCGTCAGGAGATTCGAAGCGGTAATAGCGATAGGTCTCGCCGCGCGCCGTGATCGAGGCATAGAGTAATTCGGCGTGGCTGGCGTCGGCCGCGTCGCCGTCGTCGTAAAAAGCCTCGACCGAATCGCCTGCCGAGACGGCGCGTTGGAAATCGACGTCATTGGCGAAGATCCGCACCATCTGGTCGATGATCGGGCGCGGGATGTCCTGTTTGAGGGCGGTTTCGTAAAATGAACCGTACAAGCGCATGGCGCTGGCGTCGTCGTCGCTCTCGTCGGAATCGTCGCCGGCCGCCGGCCGCTGCGTCTTCGCTTCGGCCGGCGCCTTGGCGAACAATTGATAATGACCGTCGTCGGCCAGCGCGATCGAGGCTTTGAGATTGTCGGCGTCATAGATGCTCAGCCGCGCGAGAATCCGCCCGTCGCCCTGTTCGGCGTCGGCGAAGGACAATTTGATCCGCCGTCCCTCGGCGAAGAGCGTCGCGAGGTTGGCGCCGGCGAAGGCGGCCTTCACTCTGGCGACGACGTCCTTGTCCAGGCCCGCGCCAGCGAGAACGTCGTCGACGTTGTCGCCGTGGGCGATCGCGATCAGGCGGTCGTTGCCGAGGTCCGGCAGCCCTCCCGCGGACGCGGGGTCGGTCGCGCGCGGCGCAACGGTGACATTTTCCGGCACCATGCGCACTTCGATGGCTGAAAATGGCGAATTGACGGTCGAATTGGCGGGGCCCAGGGCGAGATTGGCGCCGCCCGCTTCAAGGGCGGCGCGGCTCGTGCGCATCAGCATCAGTTGCGGCGGCAGGGGCAATGGCGGCGTGGCTCCCGCGTTCTGTGCGTTCTTCACCGTCTCGGCAATCTGGTCGCGGACCTCGTCGACCGAAAGCGTCGCGCTCTGCCCGGCAAGCGTAACCGCATAAAGGTCGCTCGACGAGAAGCTGACGTCGGCGTCCTGCTCGGCGGGCGGCGGCTCGGCGGCGTCCGGCGGGGGGTTGCGGGAATCGGCCAGCAATTGGAGCGGGTTGAAGTCCGGCACGTCGCTGGCCAAGCCGGCTTCAGCCTGGGTCAGCGTCGTGGAAACCCGCGTGAAGACATGGGTCTTCATCACTTCCTTGTCGCCGGCTTCGATGGCGATCGGCGCCTTGAAGGTCTGTTTGGCGGCGACAATGTCGACCGCCTTGAGCAAGCGATCGCCCTTGGTCGGGTTGACGCCGGTGTCTTCCGGCTGTTCGCGCCGCGCCTGAAGCGAGCGGGTCGGCGCCTCGGCGAAATAGGCCTGACGGTCAAAAGCCGCATAAATGGCGCCGCCAAGCAAGCTGGCGCCCATCAGGCCGGTCAGGGCCGTACCCGCGAGCCAACGCGGGGAAACCCGGCGCTGGCTGCCCATGCCAAGACGGTCGGCTTCCGCCGCGATCGGTGGTTCGAGGCCGATCGGAGCGAGGAGCAAACTGCGCCTGCTGGGTCGATAGGATCGGATGGCGCCTAAGGCAACGGATCGCAAGGTCGGACCGGACTCCAGGGAAGCAGGTATGAGGATGAACCTGAACTTCGTTCTATCTCTCCAAACCGTCGGTCCGAAAAGCGTTTTGAGATAGACTGTGGAAAAATGGCTCAAATGGGGCGAGGCGCAATGCTTCCTCACGCCCTGTGCGCGCGTAAATATTTGATTTCGCGACCGACCTCAAAAAAACCGTCTCGTGT
>CAVVIQ010000006.1:0-14244 GCA_963748385.1 uncultured Pseudomonadota bacterium | reverse complement strand
AGGCGATGTTCGATGAGGGACGCGGCCTTCGCGCTTTTCGATCGGCTGGTCTTCGGTTCCGTTCTGCCGGCGCCGGGACCGTCCGACATCGATTCCATCAATCTCGCCGCCCGCGACGCGCGCAATGATGAGCAAAGCCGCTACCGCGATTTCATCTATCTCATGATGGGCACGGTGGACACCAAGGTTTCCGCGCTCCTGACCCATATTTCCCTGATCATTGCGGCGCTGGTCTTCATCTATTCGTCCAAGGCCGGCGTCTCCGGAATGTTCAAGAACATGATCATGGTCGAGATCGTCGCCTATCTGATCCTGACGGTGTTCTGCCTGAGATGCATCCGGATGACGATCAGGCTGTCAAGCGGCAGCGCAGCCTCGGAGAACGACGCGCTGGCGATCGAACTCTACAAACGCCGCGCGACCTATAACTGGACGTCGAACGTGACGGTCGTCGTCACTGTCGCAACAATCTTCACGCTCGTTCTGGGCTCTGTCTTCGGTCTCTGACCAAGGAAAGAAAAATGAAATTCCCCCTCTCCTGGCTGAAAGAGCATCTGGACACCGAGGCCTCGCTCGCAACAATCGTTGAAACCCTGACGAGGATCGGGCTCGAGGTCGAAGCCGTGGAAAATCCGGCCGAGACGCTTGGCGTGTTCAAAATCGCCGAAATTCTTTCCGCCGCGCCCCATCCCAACGCCGACCGTCTGCGGGTCTGTCAGGTCAGCACGGGGGAGGGAGCGCCCCTTCAGGTGGTCTGCGGCGCGCCCAACGCGCGCGCCGGGCTAAAAACGGTTTTCGCGCCGCCGGGCGCCTATATCCCGGCCAAGGATTTCACGCTCTCCAAGGGAGTCATCCGCGGCGTCGAATCGGCCGGCATGATGTGCTCGCCGGAAGAACTGGGGCTTGAAGGGGATTTTTCCGGCATTTTCGAGCTTGCGGCGGAAGCTCCGGTCGGCGCGGCCTATGCCGCCTTCGCGGGGCTCGACGATCCTGTAATCGAGATCAACCTCACCCCCAACCGCTCGGACGCCGCGAGCGTCTATGGCGTCGCCCGCGACCTCGCCGCCGCCGGCCTCGGCCGACTGAAGGGAGCGACCGGGGCGCCGGTTCAGGGCAAATTCCCCTGTCCGGTCAAGGTGAACCTCGATTTCGCGCCGGCTGACGCGCGGCTGGCGCCGATCTTCGCCCTGCGGCTGGTGCGTGGCGTGAAAAACGGCCCGAGCCCGGAATGGCTGCAGAAAAGGCTGAAAAGCATCGGCCTGCGCCCGATCAACGCCCTGGTGGACATCACCAATTTCCTCACCTTCGATCGCGGGCGGCCTTTGCACGTCTTCGACGCCAACAAGGTCGCCGGCGATCTCGTCGTGCGCCGCGCCAAGTCCGGTGAAAGCCTGTTGGCGCTCGACGGGCGGACCTATGCGCTCGACGAGAACATGGTAGTCATATGTGACCACCACGGCGTCGAATCGCTCGCCGGCGTCATCGGTGGCGAAGCCTCGGGCTGCGACGACGGCACGACCGACGTGCTGATCGAATCGGCTTTGTGGGATCCCAACAACATCGCCCAGACCGGCAGGAAGCTCGGCGTCGTCTCGGACGCGCGCTATCGTTTCGAGCGCGGCGTCGATCCCGCCTTCGTTCTGCCCGGCCTCGAACTGGCGACGGAGTTCGTCCTGAAGCTCTGCGGCGGCGAGCCTTCGGAAGCCGTCGTCGCCGGTCGCGTCCCGGCGCCGCCCGCCGGCATTTCCTTCCCCCTGAGCGAGGTCGAGCGTATGACCGGCCTGAAGCTCGACGCCAGCGAAATGGTCGGGGCGCTGGAAAAGCTCGGCTTTTCGGTCGCCGGGCAGAGCTCCAATTTTGGCCATGTCCATGTCCGCGCGCCGAGCTGGCGCCCCGACATCGAGGGCAAGGCCGACCTGGTCGAGGAAATCGTCCGCATCGCCGGGCTCGACCGCATCGACTCGGTTCCGTTTCCCCGCGACGCTGCGGTCGCCGGGCCGGTGCTGACCGTGTTGCAGCGCCGGGTGCGCGCTTCGCGCCGGGCGCTCGCCGCGCGCGGCATGGTCGAGGCGGTGACCTGGTCCTTCGTCGGCAAGGAGGAGGCCGAGATTTTCGGCGGCGGCAGGCCGGAGCTCGCGTTGGCCAATCCGATCGCCGCCGATCTTTCCGACATGCGGCCGAGCCTGCTGCCCGGCCTCATCAGGGGCGCCAAGGCCAACGCCGCGCGCGGCTTCGGCGATGTCGCCCTGTTCGAGGTCGGCCAGATTTTCCAGTCGGACGAAGAAGACAGGCAATATGCCGCCGCCGCCGGCCTGCGCCGGGGGACGGCGAAAGCTTCGGGCGCGGGGCGCCATTGGAGCGACAAGGCGGCGCCGGTTGACGTGTTCGACGCCAAGGCCGACGTTATGGCGCTGCTGTCGACGCTGGGCGTCGCGGCGGGCGCCGTGCAGGTCGTCCCCGGCGGTCCGGATTTTCTGCATCCCGGCCGCTCCGCGAGCCTGCAGTTCGGCCCGCGCCATATCGTCGGCTGGTTCGGCGAGCTGCATCCCGGGGCTCTGGAGGTTTTCGACGCGACGGGTCCGATCGTCGCCTTCGAACTGCTGCTCGACGTCCTGCCGCCGCCGAAGCCCAAACCGACCAAGGCGCGTCCAAAACTCGAACTGTCGGATTTCCAGCCGGTCGAGCGCGATTTCGCCTTCATCGTCGACAAGAATGTCAAGGCGGCCGATCTGATCAAGGCGGCTCAGGGCGCGGACCGGACGCTCATCGTCCAGGTCGGGGTGTTCGATCTCTACGAGGGGCCGGGCGTTCCCGATGGCAAGAAATCCATGGCCCTGAACGTCATTCTCCAGCCGCGCGAAAAAACGCTGACCGACGCCGAGATCGAGGCCGTCGCGGCGAAGGTCGTCGCGGAGGCGGGCAAGAAGACCGGCGCGGTCCTGCGCGGCTGACTTTTGCACGGCATTCGGGGGAGGGGAGCATGGCGCAAGGATTCTGCTGGGTCGAGCTGCTGACGAGCGATATCGACGCGGCGGAGGTTTTCTACGAGGCCGTTTTCGGCTGGACCTGCGCGGCGCCGGGCCATGCCCAGCGCGACTACCGCATTTTCTTTCACGAGGGCGATGCGGCGGCCGGTCTGATGCTGCTTCCCGAAGAAGCCAAGGCGCAGGGCGCGCGTCCCTCCTGGTTCGGCTATATCGCCTCGCCCGACGTGGACGCCGACGCCGCGGGAATCGTCGCGGCCGGCGGCCGGCTGTTCCGCGCGCCGGAGACATTGGACAGGATCGGCCGTTTCGCAGTGGTGGGCGATCCGCAAGGCGCGCCGTTCGCGCTCTGGACCGACCTGAGGGACGCGAACCTGCCCGACCGCGCCCCGATGACGGTCGGCCACGCCGGCTGGCACGAGCTTTTCTGCGACGATGTCGAACAGGCCTTCGCCTTCTATTCCGCGCGTTTCGGCTGGACCAGGGGCGAGGCGCACGACATGGGGCCGATGGGCGTCTATCAGCTTTTCGCGACGGGCGGGGCGCCGATCGGCGGCATGGTGAAGCGCCAGCCGGCCATTCCGCATCCGTTCTGGAACCATTATTTCACCGTCGCCGGGCTCGACGCCACGCTGGAAAGGGTCGCCAGGGCCGGCGGAAAGATCGCCCACGGGCCGGTCGAGGTTCCCGGCGGCGCCTGGATCGCGCAATGTTTCGACCCCCAGGGCGCGTTTTTCTCTCTGGTTGCGGCCAAGCGCTGATGGCTCGTCTCGCCCTCGCCCTCCTGCTGCTCGCCGCCGCGCCGCTTTCCGTCATGGCGGCCGGCGATCCTTGCGCCAGATTCAAGGACGCCGACGCCTATAATTCCTGCCTCGCGAGTTCGGGGCCCGTGTTCCATGAGGGGCGGTTCAAGCAGGGGCCGCGCGCCGGCGACGCGCCCGAAAAAGCCCGGCATGGGAGGACGCATCGCAAGGCCAGGTCCAGAAAGGGCGGCGGACGCCATTCCCACGGCCGGGTGCGCATAAAGATCTATCCGGGCGAGTAAGCGCCGTTTATTCCGCCCCGGACCGGTCGAGCTTCGCCAGCGCGGCGGAATCCGGATATTCGGAAAATTCGACCACCAGACCGTCGCGGAAGCGAACAAAATCGCAGACGTCGATGGAAATGACCTCGCCGGTTCCGCGATTGCGCAGTGTCGCGGTGCGATGAACCGCGGCTCGGTCGCCGTCGATCACCAGTTCGTGGATGATCGAATCGAGATTGTCGTACATCGTCTCGATGGTCGCCAGCATATGAGCGACGAGCGCCTTGCCGCGCGCGGGACGCGAAAAGGGATAAAGCGTCCAGCCGCCGCGGACATTGTAGTGGATGTCCTCCGCGGCATATTCGATGATCCCGGACGCGTCGCCCTTCGCGCGCCGCTCGAAGATCGTGCGGATGCGATGTTCGATCAGTTCCCGGTCCAGAACGCCGAGTTTGTGCAGGGTTTCCTCGCTTTGCACCCTTGTCTCCGATCTCAGGACAGATGAAGTTCCCTGAAAAAGTCATTGCCCTTGTCATCGACGACGATAAAGGCCGGGAAGTTCTCGACTTCGATCTTCCAGATCGCCTCCATGCCGAGCTCGGGATATTCCAGCAGTTCGAACTCGTCTGATGCAATCCTGGGCGAGGCGCGCGGCCGGCCCGCCGATAGAGCCGAGATAGAAGCCGCCGTGCTTCTTGCAGGCCTCGGTGACGCTTCCTGAGCGATTGCCCTTGGCGAGCATGACCAGTGAGCCGCCGTGTGACTGGAACAAATCGACAAAGGAGTCCATGCGCCCTGCCGTGGTCGGGCCGAACGAGCCGGAGGCGTGTCCCGCCGGCGTCTTGGCCGGGCCGGCGTAATAGACGGGATGGTTCCTGAAATAATCCGGCATCGGCTCGCCCGCCTCCAGCCGCTCGCGGATCTTGGCGTGGGCGAGGTCGCGGGCGACGACGATCGTCCCGGTGAGCGACAAGCGGGTCTTGACCGGATATCGGGTCAAGATCGCCAGAATGTCCTTCATCGGCCGGTCGAGGTCGATCTTGACCACGGGCCCGCCCAGAGCCGCCTCGTCGACATGGGGCAGATATCTGACCGGATCGCGCTCAAGCTCCTCGATGAACACCCCGTCTTTGGTGATTTTTCCAAGCGCCTGGCGGTCGGCCGAGCAGGACACGCCAATGCCGATCGGCAGCGACGCGCCATGACGGGGCAGGCGGATCACGCGTACGTCATGGCAGAAATATTTGCCGCCGAATTGCGCGCCGACGCCGAGGTCCTGCGTGAGCTTGTGAACTTCGGCCTCCAAATTGAGGTCACGGAAGGCGTGGCCGTCCTCGCCGCCCTCGGTCGGCAGGCTGTCCAGGAAACGGGCCGAGGCGAGTTTGACCGTCTTCAGGTTCAGCTCGGCGGAGAGGCCGCCGATGACGATGGCGAGGTGATAGGGCGGGCACGCGGCGGTGCCGAGCCCCAGAATCTGCTTTTTCAGCACCTCCAGCAGCCGGTCGTGGCTCAGCATGGAGGGCGTTCCCTGGACGAGGTAGGTCTTGTTGGCCGAGCCGCCGCCCTTGGCCATGAACAGGAATTTGTACGAATCCTCGCCCTCCTCGAAGATGTCGATCTGGGCGGGGAGGTTGGTTCGGGTGTTCCTCTCCTCGAACATGGAGAGCGCCGCCAGCTGCGAATAGCGCAGGTTTTTCTTCTCATAGGCGTCCTTGACGCCCTGTGCGAGCGCGGCCTCGTCCGCGCCGCTGGTGAAGACTCGGCGGCCTTTTTTTCCCATGATGATCGCGGTGCCGGTGTCCTGGCACATGGGCAGCACGCCGCCGGCGGCGATATTGGCGTTTTTCAACAGGTCGAAGGCGACGAATCGGTCGTTGGAGGTTGCTTCCGGATCGTCGAGGATCTTGCGCAACTGCGCGAGATGGCCGGGGCGCAGCAGATGATTGATGTCGATCATCGCGGCTTCGGCGAGCAGGCGCAAAGCCTCGGGCTCGACGACCAGAATGTCCTCGCCCTCGAATTTCGCCACTCGCACGCCCTGGTCGGAAATTTTCCGGTAGGGCGTTTCGTCTTTTCCGAGGGGGAAGAGCGGAGAATAGGCGGAGATCATGGCGGCGATTCCGTGGGTCTGGAGTCTGAACGCTCTTAGTCTTTCGCGTCGGCCATTCCAAGCGGGCCATTCGGACAAGCGGGCCTGTCGCCCGGGAACTCTTTCCAGTCACGGGCGTTTGCCCGGAGCGTGGATCGACGCGTCGCGTTTCTGCATATTCGGGAGGGGCCTGATGAAAAGACGCAATCTTGCCATGGCCGTTGCGGCAATGATGATCGTCGCGCCGATGGGCCTGGGCGCAAACGCCCAAAGCACGCGGGCGGCGGCCGATATCGGCGTTGGGACGCAGAATTTCACGCCGGTCCAGAAGGCGGCTTGCGGGCCGCGCTGGGGACGGTGGTGCGGGCCTTTCCATCGCCGTGTCTGCGGTCGGTGGCGCTGCTGGTGCGCTCCCTGCTGAGGAGGCCGTGCGCCGCCCCGATGAAGGCGCGCAGCCTCTCCGCCAGCGCCGCCTCGTCGCGGGTTTCGCATTCCCAGATCGTCAGCATGTCGAAACCCATTTGGGCATAGGCCGCGCGATGCGTTTCGTCGCGCGCGCGGTTGCGGGCTATTTTTGCGCGCCAATAATCGGCGTTCGTCTTGGGCAGGCGCGCGCCGCGCTTGCAGTCATGGCCGTGCCAGAAACAGCCATGGACGAAAATGACCTTTTTCCGGCCCGGAAAAGCGATGTCGGGCGCCCCGGGGAGGTCGCGGCGGTGAAGGCGGTAACCGGGCGCGACGCCGCGCAAGATTTTCCGCACGACGCGCTCGGGCGTGGTGTCGCGTCCCTTGACGGCGCGCATGACATCGGAACGCTCCATCGCGCCTGTCACCCGTTGGGCGGCGGCAGCAAAAGCATGTCCTCGGTCTTGTGCGCGATCAGGCTTTTGGCCTTTTCCGCGACGATCGCGAGAATCCAGGGCAGTTCGAGGGAGACGCGCACGCAATCGGGCAGGAAATCGAAGGCGCCCTTGAGCCCATGGCCCATGGCGCTGATGACGAGATCGGCGTGCATGTCGTTCCATTCGACCTGAGCGAAGGAAAGCTGCTCGCCATATTTCGCCTTCATCTCCTCGATGCCGGCCTGAACCCGCCTTTTGGCTTCCTCGGCACCCAGGCTGTGCTTCACATCGACGCTGACGATCTGTCCCATTCCGCCGCTCCCGCTTCGCAAGGATCCGCAAGGAGGTAATGGCCCCGATGCAAAAAAGCCAGCGGCGGGTCGGATGATTTGCGAGCGAAGGTCAATCGTTCTGCACAATCATGTTGCGCAGGATGGGATAGACTTGGCCTTCCCATTTCTTGCCGCTGAACACGCCATAATGGCCGACGCCGGGCTGAAGGTGATGACGCTTGCGAAAGGGCTTTAGACTCGGCGTGAGGTCATGCGCCGTCATGGTCTGGCCGACCGAACAGATGTCGTCGCGTTCGCCTTCCACAGTGAGCAGCGCGGTGCGGCGGATCGCTTTCGGATCGACCTTGCGTCCGCGGAACTTCATCTGGCCAAGCGGCAAATGGTGTTCCTGGAACACCCATTGGACGGTTTCGAGATAGAATTCCGCCGGCAGGTCGAGAACCGCGAAATATTCGTCATAAAAAGCCTTGGCCTGGCTGGCCTTTTCCCGGTCGCCGCCGGCCAGATTGTGGAACATCTCGATATGCGCCCTGATGTGGCGGTCCATGTTCATCGCCATGAAGGCGGAGAGCTGGACGAAGCCAGGATAGACGCGCCGCCGCGCGCCGTTGAAGCACGAAGGCACGCGGGCGATCAGATTGCGCTCGAACCAGGAGATCGGCTTTTCCTTGGCGAGATCGTTGACCTTGGTCGGGCTGATCCTGGTGTCGATCGGCCCCGCCATCAGGGTCATCGAGGCGGGGGCGGCCGGATTGTCGTCCTCGCCCATGATCGCGGCCGCCGCCAGCGTCTGGACGCAGGGCTGGCACACGGCGACCACATGCGCGCCGGGCCCGAGATGTTCCAGAAACTGGATGACATGGGAGACATAATCGTCGAAGCCGAAACCTCCGTCGGCGAGGCTGACGTCGCGGGCGTTGCGCCAGTCGGTGATATAGACGTCATGATCGCGCAGCAAGGTCTGCACGGTGGAGCGCAGCAGGGTGGCGAAATGGCCCGACAGCGGCGCGATCACCAGGACGCGCGGCTGCTGGACCGAAATATCCTTCTTGAAGTGGAGCAAAACGGCGAAGGGTGTGGAGGCTGCCTCCTCCTCAGTGACCGCGACAATTTCGTCGCCGACGGGAACCGCCTCGATTCCGTAGGGCGGGCGGGCATGGGTCAAGCCCGCGCGGTTGACCATCTCATAGGCGGCCGAAAGGTTGCGGATGAGGATATTTTCGTTGAAGGCGGGAAAAGGGCCCTCGAGAGCCTCCAAGGCGAGGCTTGCGAAGGCCTTGACGGTCGCCAACAGATCCGAATGGGCTTGATAGGCTTGATAAAGCATTCCCCACGCACCGATCCCGGTTTGGCCGCCATCGCCATCGCGCCAAACGTCAATCTGAAAAAGCTACGACGCAACCATGCTCGCATAGAATTTGCTGAACGTCTAAGCGCAAATCTTTCAAAAGTGATATTGCCAAAAAATCGTTCTGTTTCGGCGGCTTGTGCCCAAAAGCACGGCGCCAGGGCCAAAAATTGCGCGTTGCGGTCAGACCTTCACATGAGTTAACTTAGATCGGATCGGGAGCGAACAAGATGGCCAAGGCGGCGCTGACCATAAGCAGCAAGAATTACTCCTCCTGGTCGTTGCGCGGTTGGCTGTTGTGCAAAATGGCGGGACTCGATTTCGAGGAAAGGCGCCTGCCGATCGACGATCCGGACACCCGCGCCGAATTGCTGCTGCTTTCGCCCTCGTTCCTGACCCCGGCGCTGGAGCATAATGGCCAGCACGTCTGGGACACTCTCGCCATTGCGGAATATCTCGCCGAGACCTTTCCCAAGGCGCTGATCCTGCCGAAGCATATCGCCGCGCGGACGCACAACCGGTCGGTTTCCGGCGAAATGCACTCGGGCTTCAGCAATCTGCGCTCCGCCCTGCCGATGAACATCAAGGCGCGTTTCCCCAATTTTCGGGTCTGGTCGGGCGCCAAGCCGGACATTGACCGGGTCTGCGCGATCTGGCGCGACTGCCTCAGCCGCTATGGCGGGCCGTTCCTGTTCGGCAAGCGACCGAGCCTCGCCGACGCCATGTATGCTCCGGTCTGCTCGCGTTTTGCGACCTATGACGTGGCGCTCGATTCCGAATGCGCCGCCTTCCGCGACCACATCCTGAACTGGGAGCCGATGGTCGAATGGTCCGAAGCCGCCAAGGCCGAGCCCGACGAGTTGGAAGAACTCGACGTGGAGTTTTAATCCGGGACCGCGGCCCAGCGGATCAGCAGGTTCTTGTCCGCCGCGTCGAGCGCGGGCGCTGCGCCCGGCGGCGGCATGGCGCGGGAAAAAACCGCCGCGCGCAGGATTTCCGCGCGATGCTTTTCCACATTGCCGGATCGCGAGAAATCCAGCCCGCCCGCCGCATGGGCGAGGCCATCGATCTGCGGATGCGCCGCGTGGCAGGGGACGCAGCTGACGTCGATCACGGCTTGCGCCTGAGCTTCGCTTGGCCGCATCGCCAGCGCGATCGCTTCGGAAGCGTCGCTCGCCTGTCGCTCGGCGGACGGCGCGACGGGCCAGGCGAGGGCGAAGGCGAGCGCGAGACAGGCGACCGCCGCCGCGCTCAATTTCCAGTCCATGCCAAGCCCGCGCAGATTTTTCAGCCAGACCCGGCGAATCAGGAAAAGGCCGGCGATCAGCAGGATCGCCGCGCCGCCTTTATTGGGCCCGGCGAACAGCAGCGGCGCATGGCCGGACATCATGAAGAAAATCGTCGGCAGAGCGAGATATTGATTATGGAGGGCGCGGGTCCCTGCATTTCGGGCGTCGGCCTCGTCGCCGGGCAGGCCGGCGCGCAAGGCTTTCAGCCGCCGTTTTTGCGCCGGGACGATGATATGGGCGATATTGGCCGTCATGATCGTGGCGAGATGGGCGCCGATCAGCGGATAGGCGGCGCGCCCGGCGAAAACATGGGTCAGGATCAGGGCGAGGAAGCCGCAGAAGATGAACAGGCCCCACAGCAGCGCGTCGCCGCAAAGGCCGCTTTTCCTGCAAAGCAGGTCATAGGCGAGCCAGCTCAGGGCGAGAGGAAGAATCGCGGCGGCGACGGCCGCCCAAGGCGCCGCGTCCCATAAGGCCGGGTCGATCAGATAGAGCTTGGGCGCGGCGCAGAAGACCATGCACAACAGCGCGAAGCCGCTCGCCCAGGTCGCATAGGTCTCCCATTTGAAATGGAGCGCCTTCTCGCTCTCGTCGGCGTCCGTCGCGCGCGTCAGGCGATAGCCGAGCCCGGCGTGCAGGAACAGGGTCTGCGGGGTCGGGTCCTTGGCCCGTGGTTTCAGCGCCAGGTCGAGCTTCAGCAAAGTGAAGGCGGAGCCGACCCAGAGAATGGCGGCGACCACATGGGTCCAGCGCATCAGCAAAGTCGCGTCATCCTTGGCGACGGCGAAGAAATCCATGGCGCCTCAATCCCCTGCTTGTTCCCTGCGACGATACCACTGGTAAAATCCGAGGACGATGACGAAGCTGGAGAGCGCCCCGAACAGGACATCGGATAGGTAATGGCCGCCGAAGGCCATGCGCAGCAGGCCCGTGGCGAGGGTGAAGAGCACGGCGGCGGCCACCGCGGCCGCGCGCGCCGGCGGCGGCGTCAGCAAGGCGGGGGCGAGGGTCCAGGCGGCGGTCGCGGCCTCGCCCGAGACGAAAGAGCAATTATGCCCGCATTGGCCGGAAAAGCTGTCATAGGGCTGGAAGGCCCAGCGGCCGCCGAAGGCGAGAGTCTGCTCGGGGCGCGGCCGGTGCGAAATTTCCTTGAGCACGCCATTGACCAGCAAGCCGGGGCCGAGTGCAAGCGTCGCGACCAGAAAAACCACGGCGCGCCCATCGGGGCCGCGCGTGATCCATCCCAGCCGCCTGGCGAGCGCTGCGACCAGAAAGGCGGCGAGCAGCACATACGGCGCGTCATAGAAAAAACGCCGGAAACCATCGCCCGCCGGCGTGCGGCCGATGAAATGGCCTGCGCGATAGAAAAGCGCCGCGGCGTCGAGATCGAGCTGCGGCCATAGCGCGAACAGCGCGAAGGAGAAAATCACGCCGACGAAAAGAAAGATCAGGAAAGGGCGCGACACGGCGGTCCTTGCGGCTGGCGAACATTCCTGCTTTAGACGAAATACGCGCCAGGCCTCAAGCGGGCCGAAGGAAAGGGACGGACATGCCGGAAATGGATTTCTGGTACGAATTCGCCAGCACCTATTCCTATCTGGCCGCGATGCGCGCCGAACCCATGGCGCTTTCCGCCGGCGTGCGCCTGCGCTGGCGCCCCTTGCTGCTCGGCCCGATTTTCGCGGCGCAGGGCTGGAACAACTCGCCGTTCAATATTTATCCCGCCAAGGGCCGCTATATGTGGCGGGACATGGAACGGATCTGCGCGGCGCGCGGTCTCGCCTTCCGGCGGCCCGATCCGTTCCCGCAGAACACATTGCTGGCCGCGCGGCTCGCGCTCGCGGTCCCGGACGAAAAGCGCGCCGCTTTCAGCCGGCGCGCCTTTCTCGCCGAATTCGCGGATGGCCATGAACTTTCCGACGCGCGGGTCTTGGCCGGGCTGCTTTCGGAACTGGGCCTGCCCGCCGAAGACCTTTTGGCGCGGGCGAAATCGGACGAGATCAAGGCGAGGCTTCGCGCAGAGACGCAGGCCGCGCAGGCGGCCGGCGTTTTCGGCGCGCCGGCCTTTGTGACGGCGGACGGGGAATTGTTCTGGGGCGACGACCGATTCGAACAGGCGCTCGACTGGGCGGGCGGAAAAGGTTGAACATGGGCCTCCTGCCGGAATTGACGAGGCAAGAAATCGAGCGCTACGCCCGCCATATCGTGCTGCGCGACATCGGCGGCGCCGGCCAGCGCAAGCTCAAGGCGGCCAGGGTTTGCGTCGTCGGCGCCGGCGGGCTCGGCGCGCCGCTGCTGCTCTATCTGGCGGCGGCGGGCGTCGGCGAAACCCATGTCGTCGACGACGACGCGGTGTCGGCCTCCAATCTCCAGCGCCAGGTTCTGTTCGGCGAAAAAGACATCGGCCGGCCCAAGGTCGAGGCGGCGGCCGAGGTTTTGCGCCAGCTCAACCCGCATGTGTGCGTCATCGGCCATAAAACGCGCCTCGACGCCGACAATGCGCGCGCGTTGATCGACGGCTGCGACGTCGTCGCCGACGGCTCGGACAATTTCGACACCCGCTATATCGTCTCCGACGCCTGTTTTTATGCGCAAAAACCGCTGGTGACGGCGGCGGTCGGCCCCTTCGACGGCTCGCTGACCACGCTGAAACCTTATGAGACCGGGCCGGACGGCCTGCCCAATCCGACCTATCGCTGCCTGTTCCCGCAAAAGCCGCCGCCGGGCGGCGCGCCGACCTGCGCCGAAACCGGAGTGCTCGGGGCTTTGACCGGCATGGTCGGCGCGCTGATGGCGCTCGAAGTCATTCGCGAGATCGTCGGTTTCGGCCCGTCGATGGTGGGACGGCTGGCTTTGTTCGACCTGATGAACATGCGCTTCGAGACCATCTCTTACGGTTGGGACGAGGACAATCCGCTCAACGGCCGCGACACGGTCGCGGGGAAAAATTAAATCGCCGCGACCACCGCGATCTCGACCTTGAATTCAGGGGCCACGAGCTTGGCTTGAACCGTCGCGCGAGCGGGGGTCGCGCCTTCGATCACCCAGCCGTCCCAGACCGAGTTCATCTCGGAGAAGGTGGCGATATCGGCGAGATAGATGGTCGCCATCATGATCCTGGTCTTGTCCGTGCCGGCCTCGGCGAGCAGGGCGTCGATCTGAGCCAGCACTTCCGTTGTCTGTTCGCGCACCGAGCGGCCGGCCGCCTTTTCCGCCACCTGGCCGGCGAGATAGACCAGATCGCCGCGGATCACGCCCTGGCTCATGCGCTTGCCGGGCTTCAGTCGTTTCACGTCGGTCATGTTTGTTCCTTGAGTAGGGGAGGCTCCAGCGCCTTCCTTACACGCAAGTCTCAATGCCCGCCATCTTCCGTTTTGGCGCTCGCACGGCCGGAAATGCGGTCGGTCAGCGCCAGCATGACGGCCGACAGAACGAAGGCCAGATGGATGCCGACGGTCCAGGCGACATTGCGCTCGCTCTGGTTGGCGAGGTCCATGAAGACGCGCAGGGTCTGGATCGCCGAAATGGCGACGATCGAGGACATGAGTTTGAGCTTCAGCCCGCCGAAGTCGATCTTGGTCAGCCAGGCTGGCCGGCTGGGGTCGCCGTCGTCGGCGACCTGGGACACGAAATTCTCGAAGCCGGAAAAGATCACCAGCACCACCAGCGACGAGGTCAACGTCAGGTCGATCAGACCAAGCGTGTCGAGCACCACCGAGGATTCGCTGGACGAAACGGCGTCACGGACGAGATGGAGGACATGTTGCCCGGCCTTGAGCATGAGGATGAACACGCAGAAAGCCAGGGCGACATAAAAGGGCGCCAGCAGCCATCGGCTGGCGAACAGCACGCGCTGGATCAGGAGTTCAATTCTTTGTCTCAGCCTCATGCCCCGCTTCTCCCGCCCCGTCCTTCTCGGTCAGAGGACGCCGACAGGGCAGGCGACGCCGCTTCCGCCCAGGCCGCAATAGCCTCCCGGATTCCTGGCAAGATATTGCTGATGATAGCCTTCAGCAAAATAAAATGCGCCCGCCGGACCAATCTCCGTGGTGATCGCGCCGAGGCCATGGGCGGAGAGCGCCTGCTGATAAAGTTCTTTCGAGCTTTCCGCCGCCTTCTGCTGGGCGTCGCTCGTCGTATAGATCGCGGAACGATATTGCGTGCCGGTGTCGGCGCCTTGCCGCATGCCCTGGGTGGGGTCGTGCGATTCCCAGAACAGGGCGAGCAGCCGCGCCAATTCGATTTTTTGGGGATCGTAGACCACCTGGACCACTTCCGTATGGCCGGTCATGCCGGAACAGACCTCCTCATAAGTCGGATTCTGGGTTAAGCCGCCGGCATAGCCGACCGCGGTGACGTGAACGCCCGCGCCGAC
>CAVVIQ010000005.1:0-17261 GCA_963748385.1 uncultured Pseudomonadota bacterium | reverse complement strand
CGCCGCAATGTCCGCCTTGGGTCAATTTGAGACCTTCGCCGACGACCGTGGCTACTTCCGCTTCGAGCCGGAAGCCGTCGTCATCGTCCCAAGCAGCGGCAATCGGCGGGCAGCGGACAACGGCCGATGTGGCTGGCAAGGGAGAAGTTGGGCGTCCAGCGGGCAAACGCTAAATGGCAAGAGTAGGCAGGACAGGGGACGAGGCCTTTTGGCATGTTTTCGTCAAGCGCTGAGATGCATTCACTTCAATATGAGCCGGAGCTAACGGCGTAGGATCGGAGCTAACGGCGCAGGAAAAGTGCGGCCCTCGCGCGCTGGGGCTCCGCATTCGCCGGATCCGAATTGATGTGGCTCGGTGACCTTTCGGAAGGGCCGTGCAGTCTGGTGTGGCCAAGGTCGGCGTGGGCGTCCTTGCGCCGAAGAATTCTATTAGATCGCCATCGGAGTTCTGTAGCCGCCCGCGGGGCGACGCGATAGCCTGTCGGCGACAAGACCCGGATATGAGAAAGCCGGGAAGGGGCGATCCGGCAAGAATGGACGCCCAAATGCACCAAGCAGGGGAGGAAGGAATGAAGTCAGAAGACACAGCGCCCGTTCACGATCCCATTGCGCTCGCCGCTCAGTTCCAGTCCATTGCCGAGCATTGCCGAAATCTGATGCTCGGCTTCCTGACCCGCCGGCCCGATGGCGCCCAGGTCGGCATGAACGACCCCTCGTCGCTCGGCGGCGCCTTTCTCGAACTGATGACCAGGATGATGAATGATCCGGCGGCCGTCGCGACGGCGCAGATCGACCTGTTCAACGAAAGCCTCAACGTCTGGCGCCATGCCGCCGAACGCGTGCTGCAGATCGAAAGCGACGACGCCGACCAGCCCAAGGACAAGCGGTTCGCGCATCCCGACTGGACCGAGAATCTGGTCTTCAACTTCGTCAAGGAGAGCTATCTGGTCGCCTCGAAGGCGCTGCTCTCCACGGTCCGCGACGTCAAGGGCCTCGACCCCCATACCGCGCGGAAGTTGGATTTTTATACGCGCCAGTTCGTCGATGCGATGTCGCCGTCGAATTTCATCGCCACCAATCCGGAAGTGCTCAACGCGACTTTGAAGACCGGCGGCCAGAACCTGCTTCGCGGGTTCGAACATCTGCTTGCCGATCTCGAACATGGCGATGGCCGGCTGACGATCGAAATGGCCGACATGAAGGCGTTCCGGCTCGGCGAGAACATCGCCGCGACTCCCGGCAAGGTCGTCTTCCAGAACGAATTGCTGCAACTCATCCAGTATTCTCCGACGACAGCCGGGGCGCGGAAGCGCCCGCTGCTGATTTTGATGCCCTGGATCAACAAATTCTATGTGCTCGATCTTCGGCCGAAAAATTCCTTCATCAAATGGGCGGTCGATCAGGGGCATACCGTTTTCGTCACCTCCTGGGTCAATCCGGACGAAAAACTCGCGCAGGTGACCTTCGAAGATTATATGATCCGCGGCGTGCTCGCTGCGCTCGACGCCGTCGAGGCGGCGACGGGCGAGAAAAGCGTCAACGCCATTGGCTATTGCCTCGGCGGCACGCTGCTGGCGACGACGCTCGCCTATCTGGCCGCCCATGGCGACGACCGCGTCGCCAGCGCCACCTTTTTCGTAACCCTGGTCGATTTCACCGACGTCGGCGACATGGAGGTGTTCATCGACGAGGAACAGATTTCCTCGATCGAGAAGCGCATGCAGGAGCAGGGCTATCTCGAAGCGCAGGACATGGCCTTGTCCTTCAACATGCTGCGCGCCAACGACCTCATCTGGTCCTTCGTCGTCAACAATTACCTGCTCGGCAAGGATCCGGCGCCCTTCGACGTTCTCTATTGGAACGCCGACGCGACCCGCATGCCGGCGGCGATGCATTCGTTCTACCTGCGCAACATGTATCAAAAGAACCTGCTGAAAGATCCAGGCGGAATTACGCTCGCGGGCACGCCGATCGATCTGAGGAAGATCAGGACGCCGATCTTCCTGCTGTCGACGCGCGAAGACCATCTCGCGCCATGGAAATCGACCTATGCGGCGACGCAACTCTACTCAGGGCCGGTGACGTTCGTGCTGGCGGCTTCGGGCCATCTGGCCGGCGTGATCAGCGCGCCGGGCAGCAAATACGGCCATTGGACCAACGACAACCTGCCGGCGACACCCGACGAATGGTTTTCCGGCGCCACGGCGCATGAAGGCTCGTGGTGGCCCTACTGGGACCAATGGGTGACGAAATTCGACGGCGGACGCGCGCCGGCGCGCCAGCCGGGGGACGGCAAGCTCAAGGTCATCGAGGACGCCCCCGGCTCCTATGTGCGGACATCCGCCGTCTGACGATGTTTTGGCAGGCGCGGCGATCCGCGGCGCCTGCCGAGCGGGTCTTCGCTGTTGAATCCCGCCGCGTCCAGCATGAAGCGGAGGAAATTCAGCGCCGGTTGATCAAGCGCCGGCCGCGCCAGCGGCTCGCGCATCGCCCAGGCGCTGGACGCTGAAAAAGTCTGGTCTAATGCCAATTTCCGACATTGATCGCACCCTACCGCGGGTCTGAAAAAGGGTCGACATGAGGCGACCGCTGACAACGCGGGCAAGGACCGCTTCGAGCCGAACGCGGTCGTCGCTGTGGGGCGCCAGGCATGTGCCTGATCCTGTTCGCCGTGCGCAAGGTGAGCACGCAAACCGAACGATCACCGGAACATCGCGAACTGTTGAAATAGGCCGAGAAGTCCTGTCGTCAGGCCATGAACAATTTTCATCTCGCCCGGTTCATTCCCCCATGCGCGAGGCGCTGGCGCAATGCGAGGCCGCGGCCGCCGGTCATGATGAGGGCGATCCGGCGCACCCGGCATGACATAAAAAGCAACATAAATCCAAACGATTAAGGCCTATTGTCACATATTCGGATAATTCGGCCCGCCGCCGCCTTCAGGCGGGACCCAGGTGATGTTCTGCGCCGGGTCCTTGATGTCGCAGGTCTTGCAGTGGACGCAATTCTGCGCGTTGATGACGAAGCGCGGCTCCGTCTTCGCCGCCTCGTCGTCATGAACCACTTCGTAGACGCCGGCCGGGCAATAGAGCCGCGCCGGTTCGCCATAGGCGGGCAGGTTCCTGGCGATCGGGATCGACGGGTCCGCCAGTTTCAGATGGCAGGGCTGGTCTTCCTCGTGATTGGTGTTGGAAAGGAAGACGGAAGACAATCTGTCGAAGGAGATCACGCCGTCGGGCTTGGGATAGACGATCGGCTTGACCGAGCCGAGCGGCAGCAGGGTCGCGTAATCCGGCTTGCCGTGTTTCAGCGTGCCGAACAAGCTGACGCCGAACAACGTGTTGAGCCACATGTCCAGCCCGCCGAGCGGAACCCCGAGCCAGGTGCCGAGCTTCGACCACAGGGGCTTGACGTTGCGCACCTTTTTCAGGTCTTCGCCGATCGGTCCGGCGCGCCAGCCGTTCTCGTAATCGGCGAGTTCGTCATGGGCGCGGCCCGCGGCGAGCGCCGACGCGGCCGCTTCCGCCGCCTCGATTCCCGACAGCACGGCGTTATGCGAGCCTTTGATGCGCGGGACATTCATGAAGCCGGCGGCGCAGCCGACGAGCGCGCCGCCGGGGAACACCAGCTTCGGCACGGATTGCCAGCCGCCTTCGGTCAGCGCGCGGGCGCCATAGGCGAGGCGCTTGCCCCCGATGAAGGTCTCGCGCACCATCGGATGGGTCTTGAAACGCTGGAACTCGTCGAAGGGCGAAAGAGTCGGATTCGAATAATTGAGATGGACGACGAAGCCGACGACGACCTGATTGTCCTCGATATGATAGAGGAAGGAGCCGCCGCCGGTGCTCGAAGACAGCGGCCAGCCAAAGGAATGGTGCACCACGCCCGGTCGGTGCTTCGCCGGATCGACCTGCCAGATCTCCTTGATCCCGAGCCCGAACTTTTGCGGCTCGCGGCCCTTGTCGAGGCCGAAGCTGGCGAGCAGCGTCTTGGTCAACGAACCGCGCGCGCCTTCCGCGAACAGGGTGTATTTGCCGCGCAGCTCCATGCCGCGGGTGAAGGAATCCTTCGGCTTGCCGTCGCGCCCCACGCCCATGTCGCCGGTGGCGACGCCGCGGACTTCGCCCTTGTCGCCGTAGATCACCTCGGTCGCCGCGAAGCCGGGATAGATTTCGACGCCGAGTTCTTCCGCCTTGGTCGCGAGGAAGCGGCAGACATTGCCGAGCGAGCCGACGAAATTGCCGTGATTGTTCAACAGCGGGGGCATCAAGAAATTGGGCAGGCGGAGGCCGCCCGATGGGCCGAGAAGATAGAAATGGTCGTCCGTGACCTGCACTTTCAGCGGGCAGGCCGGGTCCTCGCGCCAGCCGGGCAGGAGCTTGTCGAGGCCGACCGGATCGATCACCGCTCCGGACAGGATATGGGCGCCGATTTCGGACCCCTTTTCGACGAGGACGACGGACAGCCCGGGATCGATCTGCTTGAGCCGGATCGCCGCTGCGAGTCCCGACGGCCCTCCGCCGACGACCACAACGTCGTAATCCATCGCCTCGCGCGGCTCCAGTTCGACTTCGCTCATCTGCGTCTCCCGAATCGGGGCCGGACCTGTGCGGACCGGCAAAATCTTTAACCCCTTCATAGCGCGCGAAACGGCGCTGTCCACCGAGGCGAAGGGCCAATGAGATAGTTTACATATAAACTATTGCCGCGGCAAGCGGACGAGGTTACAAATCCCCATGATCGACGCCGGCGCCATGGATCGCGAAGCTTTGGCCGCGCTCTTGCGCTGGTACGCCGCCACGGGCGTGGATTGCGCGATTTCGCAGGAGCCGGTCGACCGCTTCGCCCAATCCGCGCAAAAGGCTGCGCCGGCCGGTCAGGATTTCGCGCCGGTCGACCCGCCGGCGCCCAGGAAAGTCCAAAACCAGCCGCCGGCGCAATCGCCGCGCGCGCCGACGCCAGCCGCCGCAATGTCGCACGACGCGGCGGCGGCCGGCGCCCGCGACCGGGCGGCGAGCGCGAAAAACCTCGACGAATTGCGCGACAGCCTCGCGGCTTTCGACGGCTGCGCCCTGAAAAACTCCGCCACCCAGCTGGTTTTCGCCGACGGCGCGCCCGACGCCAAAATCATGATCGTCGGCGAGGGGCCGGGCGCCGAAGAAGACCGGATCGGCAGGCCCTTCGTCGGCCGCGCCGGGCAATTGCTCGACAAGATGCTGGCGGCGATCGGTCTCGACCGCTCCAGGGTCTATATCGCCAATGTCGTGCCCTGGCGCCCGCCCGGCAACCGCACGCCGACGCCGCAGGAGCTGGCGCTTTGCCTTCCCTTCGTGCGCCGCCAGATCGAGCTGGTCTCGCCGGATTTCCTGGTCCTGCTCGGCGCCGCGGCGGCGCAGACCCTGCTCAACGACAAGGAGGGAATCACGCGGCTGCGCGGCCATTGGCGCGATTATCGCTGCGGCGACAGGACCATCCGCGCCCTGCCCATGCTCCATCCCGCCTATCTGCTGCGCGCGCCGCTCAAAAAAGCCCAGGCCTGGCGCGATCTGCGCACCCTGAAACATGCGCTCGACTTGAAATATGGGCCCGACCTGGCCCGGCTTTCGTGATGGCCCCGCATTTCGCGCTCGAGGCCGAACTGATCGCGCAAGGCATGGGGCCGGTCGCGGGGATCGACGAGGTCGGACGCGGGCCGCTCGCGGGGCCGGTTTGCGTCGCGGCGGTCATTCTCGATCCCGCCGACCTTCCCGACGGCCTCGACGATTCGAAAAAACTATCGGCGCGCCGGCGCGAGGTTTTGTTCGAGGAGATTTGCGCGCGCGCCGTGGCGGTTTCGGCGGCGCTGGCCCCGGCGGGGGAAATCGATGCGCTCAACATCAGGGGCGCGACGCTCGCCTGCATGAGCCGCGCGGCGCGGGGCCTGAGCCTTTCGCCCCGCTTCGCCCTCGTCGACGGGCGTGACCTGCCGGCCTTGCCCTGCGCGGGCCGCGCCGTGATCGCGGGCGATGCGACGAGCCTCTCGATCGCCGCGGCGTCCATCGTCGCCAAGGTGACGCGCGACCGGCTGATGGCCCGGCTCGACGCCCTTCATCCCGGCTATGGCTTCGCCGTCCACGCCGGCTATCCGACGGCGGCCCATCGCGCGGCGCTCCAATCGCTTGGACCGTGCCCCGAACATCGCCGCTCCTACGCCCCGGTGCGCGAACACGAGCGGAAATGAAACCGCCGCGCCGTGGCGTGGTCGGCTCCCGTGCTTCCATCGTATGGCTCGGCGTCGTGGCGGGCCTTTCGCAAGCCTGTGCTACGCTTGCCTCGTGGGCGACCGCGGCGAATTCAGGGGGCGATCGCCCGCGGCGGTCGGAGTCGGGACGGGAGGCAAGGATGGAAAAAGGTTTCACCCGGCGTTCAACCAGCCTGTTTGCGTTGTTCGCGCTTTGCGTGGCGCCCGTGGCGGCCGCCGCCGCCGAGGCGTCCCTTTTGAGACCGCAGATCATGCCGGTCGGACGCTGGGCGGAAGGCTTGGTCGCAACGTCCAAGGCGATCTGGGTTGCAGAAAGCGGGCAGCGCGCCATCGTCGAGCTGGACCCCGATACCGGCGCGGCGCGGCGCCGCGTCAAGGTCGGGCGCCTGCCGGTCGGCATGGTTCTCGCGCCGAATGGCGATGTGGCGGCGCTCGTCCAGACCGACAAGCTGGTCTGGCTGCAGCCCTTGGAAAGCGGGAAAGGCAAGGCGCTGACGGGGCTGGTCGGCTGCCCCAACGGCATTGCGAGCGGCGCGTCAAATCTCTGGGTGCTGACCGAACCAAATTGTTCGTCGCTGAGCAGCCAACTCATCCGCATCGAGCAGGCCCGCAACCAGCGCGCCCTGTCGCCGATCCTCTCCGAAACGGCGCAGGCCCTTGTGGTCGCGGGCGGTTCCGTCTGGATCGCGCACGGCGGGGCTCCGGCGCTCTCCATCGTGGACGCAAAAACGCTGGCGGCGCGGACCCTCGACATCCCGGGCGCCTCGCTATGGGCGATCGCCGCGGCGAACGGGCGTGTTTTCGCCGGAGGGCGCCACGGCGGGGACAACGCCCGCGGACTGGTCGTCCAGATCGATCCGGCCGCAGCGGAAGTCCGGCGGGTTCAGGACGTGGATCAGCGCGTCGCGGCCGTCGCCGCCGACGACAGGAGCGTCGTCGCCGTCGGCGAAAAGGGAAGGATCTGGGTCTTCGCGGCGGACGGGCTCGACCTTCAGCGCGTCATCGACCTGACGAGCGGAGAATTCCACCCCCGCGCCGCCGTCATTCGCGATGATCGGCTCCTTGTCGCCAGCCAGGAACAGGACGGGCGGAACGGCGCCGTGCTGGCGCTGACGGGTTGGCGCCCCCAAGGCGGCGCGTCCCGCTGATCGGTTGCTCCGGCGCCGCGGCAAAATGTCCGCTCTTTCTTTACGTCATTTTAGGTCATTCCGGCAGGCGCGCCGCCCGAACTGTCGAGTTCAAGACAATTTTAAGTTTTCCGTTCGGAAAAGGGACACCCTGTTCCCGGCTTCCTAAACCCGGTCTTTACCGCGCCGCGCGTAATTTCAGCTGGTCAGTCAGTTGCGTTGCGGTTTCGAGTTCATGCGTATCCATCGCGCCGGGGCGGCCGGCCAGAAAGTCCAGAACCTTGTTTCGCGTACTGGACTCAGGCCGGTTCGACGCCCCGTCGCGGTCCCCACGCCGGAAGCGCCCGAACCGCCGCTCGACCGGATCATCGACGGCGATTGCGTCGAGGCCATGCTCGGCCTGCCGGAGCGAAGCGTCGATCTGATCTTCGCCGACCCGCCCTATAATCTTCAGCTCGAAGGCGGCCTGACCCGCCCGGACCAGAGCGAAGTCGACGCGGTGGACGACGACTGGGACAAATTCGCCTCCTTCGCCGACTACGACCGCTTCACTCAGCGTTGGCTCGCCGCCGCGCGTCGGGCGATGAAAGACAACGCCACGATTTTCGTGATCGGCTCGTACCATAATATTTTCCGCGTCGGCGCGATCATGCAGGATCTCGGCTTCTGGATCCTCAACGACATCGTCTGGCGCAAGGCCAATCCGATGCCGAATTTCCGCGGCCGCCGCTTCACCAACGCCCATGAGACCATGATCTGGGCGTCGAAAAGCGCGGGAGCGAAAAGCTATACCTTCAATTACGAGGCGCTGAAGGCCGGCAACGAGGACCGCCAGATGCGCTCGGACTGGTTTTTTCCGATCTGCACCGGGGCGGAGCGGCTGAAGGACGGGGCGGGCCGGAAGGCCCATCCCACCCAGAAGCCGGAAGCTTTGCTCGCCCGCATCGTCATGGCGGCGTCGAAACCCGGCGACGTCCTGCTCGATCCCTTCTTCGGCTCCGGCACCACCGGCGCGGTGGCGAAAAAGCTTGGCCGTCGGTTCATCGGTTGCGAGCGCGACCCGGATTATATCGCCGCGGCGACGGCGCGCATCGCCGCCGTCGAGCCTGCGCCCGAAAGCGCCTTTGCGAACCCGCTGGCCAAACGGCAGGAAAAGCGCATCGCCTTCGCCAGCCTGATCGAGGCGGGAATGATCGCGCCTGGCTCCGAACTGTTCGACGAAAAGCGCCGCTGGCGCGCCACCGTCCGCGCCGACGGCGCCATCGCGCTCGGCGACATCGTCGGCTCGATCCACAAGATCGGCGCCTTGGCGCAAGGCCTGCCCGCCTGCAACGGCTGGACCTTTTGGCGCACGAATCGCGACGGCGCCGAGATCAGCATCGACGAGTTGCGCGCGGATTTTCGCGCGCGGGTCGCGGATTCGGGCGAAGACTGAAACCTTCAGCGGCGCTTTCGCAAAACAGCGAGCGACTGCCCCAGGGCTTGCGTCTCCCATGGCGCGGCGTCGCCGCTCACAAAGACCGCCTTTTCGAACCCGATCCTGGTCGCCCAGAGATCGATCACCGGCCGCTCGATATGGCTGTTGAGATGGGTGAAGGCGGCCTGCGCCTTTCGGGCGTCGCACTCGTCGGCGAAGGCTTTCCAATGGCCCGGATTGACGAATTCCAGGAATGACATCACGACGCGTCCGCCCGGTTTGAGCACGCGGAACATTTCCTCGAGATAGAGGAAGGTTTCCGAATGCAGGAGATGGGTGAAAACGCTGAACGAGGCGCAAAAATCGACCGAGGAATCGGCGAGAGGGATGGCAAGCGCACGGTTGAGAACGAATTTATAGCTCGCGGGGGTCTTGGTCGCGGCATATTCGAGCAGGGACAGGACGATGTCGGCGCCAAGATAGTCGAGCCTGGCGAATCTTTTGGCCAGCGCGTGGGCCAGGCGGCCGCTGCCGCATCCGAGATCGAAAACGGCCATGCTTTCCTTCAGCCCCGCCCATTGCATGACGTCGGCTTCGATTTCGCCCATCGGCACATAATGGCCTCCGACCGCGATGCTCATCGCCTCGTCGATCGGGTGGGTTTCGATCAGCTTTGCGACCAGAAGCTCGTAATCTTCGACGAAATGAAATTGGGCCACGCGGAAGCCTTCCGAGGGATTTGGCGGCGGGCGCGAAAATAGACCGAAACGGGATTTTCGGAAACCGCCGCGAACCGCGTCGCGCGCGGCTCCGCGCCTTCGCGATGTCGGCCCGCCATCAGGCTCGGCGACATCATCGCCTCGATTCACAAGATCGGCGCTTTGGCGCAAGGCCTGCCCGCCTGCAACGGCCAGACTCTCGGGCGCGGAAGTTCGCGCGCGGGCCGGCGAAGCAGAGGAGGGAAGCCTGAAAGGCCTTTTTTGAACCGGAAATTGTCAGGCGCCGCGGCCTTGCAGACCGCCGCATTCCTTCACGCGGCAGGAAGGGCGTTCCGGCGCGACCGGCGATAGCCCGCGAAACCGAGACCCGCAAAGCCGGCGAGCATCATCGCCCAGGTCGAGAGTTCGGGAATGGCGCTCATGGTGACGCTAGTCTGGAAAAAGGCCTCGCCGCTCGGATCAGTCGGGGACCAGATCCAGTAGGCGTTGGTCGAAATGCCGCCAACCGGCCCGCCGTTAACACTGTCCCAGATATTGCTCCCGCCGTTCACGCCTAACACCACCGGCGTTCCCGTGGGGGCGGTCCAGGAAAGCGACGAAGGCGGAAGCGGGAAGCCTGCAACGAGACTGCCATAGTCGGGCGCAGCGTAAAGCTGTTCGCCGCTGTCGTTGGCGGAGGCGGTCCACCCGGACGCTCCGGTCACCAGCGTCTGGCTGCCGCCAGCGAATTGATAGTTGCCCGTGACCGACAATTGCCCCAGCAGGGCGTCGGGGTTGCCGCCGGCGTAGCCTGGCCCCCCATGATTGTCGGCGATGATATTGATGTAATATGTATATGCGCCGTCGAGCGCGGATCGAGAACGTAATTGCCGACTGCCAGTCCGAACCGGAGGCGACCAGCGTCCCAAGGCTGTTCGGGTCCGTGCTGACGAATAGTTCGAATGCGTTGTCGGCGGTGACCGTGCCCGACAAGCCTGCTGTAATCGGCGCAACTTCAGCGGACGCGGGGCCAGAGAAGCCGGAAATCGCGACAGCGGCCAGACCGGCCATCAAGATCTTTTTCATGTCGTCACCCCAAATCCGACTTTGGCGGCAAAAAAACCGCCGGCCGCATGATCTTTGGCCGGTAGCTATACCACTCAAGGTAACGCTGGGTCAAACTTCTGGTTCGCCAGCCGATGTCCTTCGGCAAATGGCTTTATCTCTTCGTCAAGCGGCCGTGGGGCCAGCCGAATCCGGGACTTCGAGGTCGGCGCCCGCGCCATGGCGCCAAACCCGGGCGGCGACGCAGGGGGGCCTTCCGGGGCGGGGGCTGGCCGAAGCGGAGCGACGATGCCCGCGGTCATCATGCGCATTGGCTTGGAGCCGGCGGTTGATTCTTCGCCCGCGCCCCGCCATTTTAGGCGGCGTCAAATGCTCGCGCTTTTTTCCCGCGCGAAAAACGAGGATCGTCAACTGACCCGCAAAACGAAGACAGGCGCGGAGCCGGCGCCGGCGCAGGGGATCGACCCGGCGCGCGCCAACCCCCATATGCCGGCCGTTCTCACGGCTCTCGACGATCTCAAGGCCGAGGAGGTCGCCGTGATCGACCTCGCGGGAAAAACCTCGATCGCCGACTGGATGGTCGTCGCCACCGGGCGTTCGACCACCCAGGTCGGGGCGCTCGCCGACAAGGTGGTCAAGGCGCTGAAAGAGAGCGGGGCGGCGACGCCCTCGATCGAGGGCCTGCCCGCCTGCGACTGGGTGCTGATCGACGCGGGCGACCTCATCATCCATCTGTTCCGCCCCGATGTGCGCGCTTTCTACAACCTCGAAAAGATGTGGGGCGTGGACCGCCCGGCCGAGAAGCGGGCCGAGGCTTGAGCGTTTCTCCGCCATGAAACTGCTGCTCGCCAGCGTCGGACGGCTGAAAAGCGGCCCGGAACGCGAACTGGTCGCGCGCTATGCCGCGCGCTGCGTCGCGGGCGGCCGGAAAATCGGTTTTTCGGGCTTCGATCTGCGCGAGATCGACGAATCGCGCGCCCGCCGGCCGGAAGACCGCAAGACCGAGGAGGCGGCGGCGCTCGCTGCGCTGATTCCGCCGGGGGCGCGGAAAATCTGCCTCGACGAGCGCGGGCGCAACCTGAACAGCGAGGATTTCGCGCGGAAACTGGGCGAATGGCGTGACTCCGGGTCGCCCGCCTGCGCTTTGGCGATCGGCGGGCCCGACGGGCTCGATCCCGCCTTCCGGGACCAGGCCGATCTGACTTTGGCGTTCGGGGCTATGACTTGGCCTCACCAAATTGTGCGTGCATTGGCGGCCGAACAGCTCTTTCGCGCATTGACCATCCTCGCCGGCCATCCCTATCATCGCGCTTGACTGTGGCAGTCCCTGCTTCCGGCTCGCCGGAAGCAGGGGCGCCCGCCGGCGTCAGCCGGCGCCGCGCCGGTCGGCGCGGACGCCATCGGCCTGTTCCAGGGTCGATGGCGCAAGAAGCCGTTCGAACGGCTCACGCCAAAGGCCTGACAAGACGCGTCGGTCCTTTTGGGGACGCAACAAGAACCGGTCCCGGAGCACGCGCAACGCATGATCGCCGATGAAAGTTTCGAACTGGCCCCTTGCGGGCTGGCTGTCCTTGCGCCTGACGGCGCCTTCCTTAAGGTCAACCGCGCCTTTCGCCGCTGGACCGGCCTTTCCGAGCCGGATCTGAACACAAACCTGCGTTTCGCCGATCTGGTCGAAGGCGACGGCGCTTTTCTTTTCGCTGAACTTTCGGCGGTGCTGGCGCGCGCGCCGGAGCTCGACGAGGTTTTCGTTCTCTTGCGCGGCGAGGCGGGCGCGGTATTCCCGGCCTATGTCAATTTTGCGCTGCGACGCGACGAATTGGGCGCGCCGGCCGCGATTCATCTCGCCGCGACGCGCGGCGAAAGCCGCGCCTTGCACGAGGCCGAACTCGAACGCGGCAAGAGGGCGGCGGAGCAATTGGCCGCCATCGTCTCCAGCTCGTCCGACGCCATCGTCAGCGTCGATCCGCAGGGGAGGGTGTTGAACGCCAATCGCGCCTTCAGCGAGATTTTCCAATACGAGCCCGCGGAAATCGCCGGGGCCGATCTCGGCGATCTGATCGCGCCCGAGGAATCCCGCGCCGAATACGAAAGCAAGCTGGCCAGCGCCGCCTTCGGGTCCGACAAGGGGCAGATCGTGCGGCGGCGGCGCAAGGACGGAACCTTGCTCGACTTTTCCATCTCGGCCGCGCCCATCCGTGACGGCGCCGGCGAAGTCGCGGCGATCTCGATGATCTATCGCGATCTCGCGCCGCTCACCCGCGCCGCCGAGCATATCGAATTCCTGCTGCGCGAGGTCAATCACCGCTCGAAGAACCTGCTCGCCGTTGTCAACGCCATCGCGCGGCAGACGGCGCGTCTTTCGTCTTCGCCTGAAACCTTCATCGATCGTTTCATGGCGCGGCTGTCGGCGATCGGCTGCAGCCACGATCTCCTGGTCTCGCGCGACTGGCGCGGCGTCCGGATCGCCGATCTCGCCAGAAACCAGTTCAGCCAGCTGGAAGGCGACGCCCGCGAGCGGATCGAGCTTTCCGGCGATCTTCTGGAGATCAATCCGCGCGCGGCGGAATCATACGGCCTGGCGCTGCACGAGCTTTCGACCAATGCGGTGCGGCATGGCGCTCTGTCGGCGCCCGACGGCAAGGTCGACCTTTCCTTCCAGCTCGACCGCGACGGCAAGTTCTACACCCTGACCTGGCGGGAAAGCGGCGGCCCGGCGGTGATGGCGCCGGAGCGTTCGGGCTTCGGCGGCGCGGTGCTCACCCGCATGGCTCCGCTCGCCATCCAGGGCGAAAGCCGGCTCGACTTCACGCCGGACGGCCTGCGCTACCGCCTCTCGGCGCCGGTGGCCGAAGTGGTGATGGGATGAGATTTTTTCCCCATCGCCGCACCGCTTCTTTAAGCTGACTTCCAGCGATTCGGCGAAACGGGCGGCGATGGCGGGCAGGGGCGAAAATGCGCGCAAGCGCGGACGGCGGGTTCGCCGCCCCGCGCTTGCGCTCGCCTTCCTCTGCCTTGCGGCGCCTTCGCGGGCGCAGGCGCCCGCGCGGCAGCCCGCGCCGGCGCCGCCGGACCGCAAGGCCGCGGATCTCGAAGCGAAGCGTCACGACTTTGAAGGCGTGCAGGAAAGTCTCGCCCAGTCCGAGGCGCGGGAGAAGAAGATCGAGGAGGAAATCGCCTCCTACCGCAACGATCGCGCCAAGCTCATCTCCGCGCTGATCGACGCCAAGAACAAGATCGACGACGCCGAGGCGAAGGTCGCGGAAGCGCAAAGCCGGCTCGACACGCTTACCGGCAGCGAGACGGCGATCCGGCGCTCGCTCGAAAGCCGCCGTGGCGTTCTGACCGAGGTGCTCGCCGCCTTGCAGCGCATGGGCCGCAAGCCGCCTCCGGCCCTGCTCGCCGAGCCGGAGGACGTGTTGCGGGCGATTCGCGCCTCGATGCTGCTTGGCGCGGTCCTGCCCGAGCTGCGCTCGGAGACCGAGGCGCTCGCCGGCGATCTCCAGGACCTGGTTTCGCTGCGCGAGTCGATCGCGCGGGAAAAGGCCGATCTCGCCGGGGGATTGCAGGCGCGGCGCGACGAGCGGGGGCGTCTGAAAGCCTTGATAGCGGCGCGTCAGAAGTCGATCGGCGCGGCGGGCGAGGCGCTCGCCGCCGAACAGGCGAAGGAGAAGGCGTTCGCCGGCCAGGCCGCCGATCTCAAGGACCTGATCGCGCGGATGGAGACCGAACTCGACTCCGCGCGCAAGGCGGCGGAAGAGGCGCGCAAGGCTGACGAGGCGCGCGCCAGGCTCACCCAGGAGCAGATCGAGGAAGCGAAAAAGCGTTTCGCCGAGGCGCCCCAGCGCGATCCGGCCCGGCTCGCCCCGGCGATCGCCTTCGCCGACGCCAAGGGCATGCTGTCGCTGCCGGCCCAGGGAGCGATCATCAAATTCTTTGGAGCGCCGAGCGATTTCGGCGGCGTCGAGAAGGGACTTTCGCTCGCCACGCGCCCCAACGCCATTGTTTCGGCGCCAAGCGATGGCTATATCGCCTTCAGCGGCCCCTGGCGCAGTTTCGGGCAGCTCTTGATCATCAACGCCGGCGGCGGCTATTATGTCGTGCTGGCGGGATTGGCGCGAGTCGACGTGGCCGTGGGACAATTCGTCCTTGCCGGCGAACCCGTCGGAAACATGGGCGACGGAACGGCGAAAACGGCCGCCGCTATTGCGATCGGGGCGACGCAGCCGGTTCTTTATGTCGAGTTTCGCAAGGATGGAGCGGCGGTCGATCCCGGTCCATGGTGGTCGAAGTCGGAAATGCAAAGGGTTCGCGGATAATGCGCAAGACATCGCTGGTTCTGCTGGGCGTCGCCATCGGCGCCTCGGCTGTTGTCGTCGGCTCGCAAACGAGGGTTTCGCTTGGCGGTCCGGCCGTGGCCGAATCGGCGGAGGTGTACCGCAGCCTCAATCTGTTCGGCGACGTTTTCGACAAGATCCGCGAGGATTATGTCGAGAAGCCCGACGACAAGAAAATGGTCGAGTCCGCCATTTCCGGCATGCTGACCTCGCTCGATCCCCATTCGAGTTATATGGACCCCAAGAGCTTCCAGGACATGCAGGTCCAGACGCGCGGCGCCTTCGGCGGCCTCGGCATCGAGGTCATGGAGGAGAACGGCCTGGTCAAGGTGGTGGCGCCGATCGACGACACGCCGGCGGCGCACGCCGGCATTCTTTCGGGCGACCTCATCACCGCCATCGACGGCGAGAGCGTTCAGGGCATGACCCTGAACCAGGCGGTGGACAAGATGCGCGGCGAGGTCAACACCAATGTCAAGCTGACCATCGAGCGCGGTCCCAAGAAGCAGAAACTCGACGTCAACCTGACCCGCGCCGTCATCCATATCAAGTCGGTCCGCTGGCATGTCGACAAGCCCGACATCGGCTATATCCGCGTCACCCAGTTCACCGAACAGACCTATGAAGGCCTCAAGGAGGCGATGGAGAAGCTCCAGCAGGAAATTCCCGCCGACAAGTTCAAGGGCTATGTGCTCGACCTGCGCAACAATCCCGGCGGCCTGCTCGACCAGTCGGTGGCGGTGGTCAACGCCTTCGTCGATCATGGCGAGATCGTCTCGACCCGCGGCCGCAACGCCGACGAAACCCAGCGCTACAATGCGCGTCCCAACATGGATCTCTCGCACGGCAAGCCGCTGGTGGTGCTGATCAACGGCGGCTCGGCCTCGGCCTCGGAAATCGTCTCCGGCGCCTTGCAGGATCACAAGCGCGCGGATCCTGCTCGGCTCGCGCTCCTTCGGCAAGGGCTCGGTTCAGACCATCATTCCGCTCGGCCAGGACAACGGCGCCTTGCGGCTGACGACGGCGCGCTATTACACGCCCTCGGGCCGTTCGATCCAGGCCAAGGGCATCGAGCCCGACGTCACCATTCTCGAGGACACGCCGGCCGACCTGAAAGGCAAGGACGACACCAAGGGCGAGGCCTCGCTTCAGGGTCACCTGAAGAACGGCCCCGACGAGGAGCACGGCTCGCAGGCTTATGTGCCGGCGGACGAGGCCAAGGACAGGACTCTTCACGCCGCCTATGACCTGCTGCGCGGAACCAAGACGCTGGCCATGCTCAAGCAGGAGGCCGCGGCCGCCGAGGCTGCGGAAAAATCCGCGGAAAAGACCGCCGAAGCCGCGAAGAAGGACGCCGACAAGACCGAGGCCAAGGCCGAGGCCGCGCCTGGCGGCAAGAGCGACGCGACCGCGCCCAAGGGCAAGCCCCGGTCGTCGCTCCCGCGCCTCCGGCTGGCCCGCACGGCGATCCGGTTCTCAAGCCGGGACCCGACGACAAATCGAAATGATCCGCTTTCAATGACCGGCCGCCTCGACGGGCCCAGCCTGCTTCACTAACCTGAGCGGGCTGGGCCCGTCTGATTCGGCCCCTTTTGCGACACGGCCATGCTCGACGATTTCGACCGCCCGCTGGGCCAGGACCGCAAGCCGCCGCCCTCATCGGGGCAGGATGGCTGGCGGCTTTGGGCGCTCGCGCTCGGGCTCGTCGGGGCGGTCGTCGGCGGGATTTATCTTTTCTCCGCCGGGAACGACAGGTCCGGCGGCGAACCCGAGGCGGTCGCCGTCATCCAGCCGGCCCCTCCGCCCGCGCCGCCGCCTCCGCCCGCGCCTCCGGCCGCCGGCGCCGCCGCCTCACGGCCTCGCAGGTCGAGATCGAGCATGGGGTCAGGGTGGTGCGCGGCGGCGCTGGCGCCGAACAAGGCGTCATCATCCATGTTCCCGACGCCGGCGACTCGACGGCGCTGACGCCGGCGCCCGACGATCGTCTGGTCGAAAAAGCACGGTTCGGCCCCTTGCCCCGTCGCGCCCGGGACGGCGCGACGCCTGCGCGGGTCTATGCCCGGCCGCCGGCGCTTGTGCCCGCATTCAAACCGGGAACGCCGCGCGTCGCGATTCTCGTCGCCGGAATGGGACTGGACGGCGCGGCGACCGACGAGGCGATCCAGAGCCTGCCGCCCGAGGTGAGTTGGCTTTCGCCCCCTACGGGGCCGATGTAGGGCGCCAGGCGGCGCGCGCGCGCGCGGGGGGCCATGAAATCCTGCTCCAAACGCCGATGGAGCCGCTCGATCCGGCGGACTTGCCAGGGCCGCACGTTCTGCGGGTCGGCGACCGCGCCAGGGCGCTCGATGACCTTCACTGGCAGATGAGCCGTTTCGT
>CAVVIQ010000004.1:0-20130 GCA_963748385.1 uncultured Pseudomonadota bacterium | reverse complement strand
GACTTCGATCATGCCGGTCTGCATGCCCCTTTCGACCGTGCGCGGGTCCATGAAATCCTGCAGCGCGTCATAGATCGGGCGCAGATAAGGATCGACTTTCTCGCGCATGTCGCCGGGCAGAAAACCCAGCCGCTCGCCGGCCTCGACGGCGGGGCGCGACAATATCAGGCGCTCGACCACGCCCTGCTCCAGCAGGGACACGGCATGGCCGACGGCGAGCCAGGTTTTTCCCGTGCCGGCCGGGCCCGCGGCGAAAACCAGCTCGAAGCGCTTCAGGTCGCGGATGTAAAGGTCCTGGGCCGCCGTTCGGGCGCGCACCGGCCCTTTCTTGCGCGTCGCGATCTGCTCGAAGGTCGAGCGTGGGCCGGGACTTTCGCTGGGAAAGAGATTGCCCTGCAAGGCGCATTCCTGGATCGCGCCATCGACGTCGCCCATGGTCGCCGGATGGCCCGAACGCGCCCGTGTCCAGAGAATTTGCAGAACCCGCCGGGCGTGGCCCACCGCCTCGGGATCGCCCTTGATCACGACATGATTGCCATTGGTGTTGAGCGCAACATTCAGGCGCCGTTCGATGCGCGCGAGATTCTGGTCATATTGGCCGAAGACCAGCGAAGCGGTGCGGTTGTCCTCGAGGGTCAGCCCCAATTCCGTCGCCGCGCCGTCCTCGGCCTTTTCCAGCGCGTCCTCGAATGAGGTCATGGGCGCCCCGCCTCTTCCGCGCCGTCCGCCAGACGCCCGAACAGCGAATTCGAGCCGCATTCGACGATTTCGACCGCCGCGACCTCGCTGATCAACCTGTCCGGCCCGTCGGCCTGGACCGGCTGGAGATACGGGCTTTTTCCCGCGACCTGCCCCGGCCGGCGGCCCGGCTTCTCGAACAGGACATCGACGGTCCGGCCGACCAGAGCCCGATTGAACGCCTGCCGTTGCGCCTCGACCAGTTCGCCGAGACGGGCGAGGCGCTCGGCCTTGACCTCTTCCGCGACCTGATCCTCACGCTCGGCGCCCGGCGTCCCGGGGCGCGGCGAATATTTGAAATAGAACGTCGATGCGAAATCGACGGCGCGGATCAAGGCGAGCGTAGCCTCGAAATCCTCATCCGTCTCACCGGGAAAGCCGACGATGAAATCCGACGACAAGGCGATATCGGGGCGCGCCGCGCGAATCTTTTCGACCAGCCGCAGATAATCCTCGGCCCGGTGCTTGCGGTTCATGGCGGCGAGAATGCGATCCGAGCCCGATTGCACCGGAAGATGCAGGAAAGGCATCAGTTTTGCGGATTCGCCATGGGCGCGGATCAGGTCATCCGTCATGTCGTTGGGATGGCTGGTGGTGTAGCGCAGGCGCTCCAGCCCCTCGACCGCGGACAGGCGCCCGATCAGCCGGGCCAACGACCATATTTTTTCGCCTTCGCCCGCCCCGTGAAAGGCATTGACGTTCTGCCCGAGCAGAGTGATTTCGCGCACCCCGGCGCGAGTCAAAGCTTCGGCTTCGGCGACGATCTTCTCCACGTTGCGTGAGGCTTCGGCGCCGCGCGTATAGGGCACGACGCAGAAGGAGCAGAATTTGTCGCAGCCCTCCTGGACCGTGAGGAAGGCGCTGACGCCGCGCGTCCTGATTTTTTCGTCGGAGGGCGGCGTCAGATGGTCGAATTTGTCGTCGACCGGAAAATCGGTGTCGATCACCGGCCCGTCCGCGGCGAGCCGCACCAGCTCCGGCAGGCGATGATAGCTCTGCGGCCCGACGACAATATCCACCGCGCGCTGCTTGCGCAGGATTTCCCCGCCTTCGGCCTGGGCGACGCAGCCGGCCACCGCAATGCGCAAATTCCTGCCCTCGGCGCGGCGCTCCTCTTTCAGCCGACGCAACCGCCCCAGCTCGGAAAAGACCTTTTCGGAGGCTTTCTCGCGAATGTGGCAGGTGTTCAGAATGACCAGATCGGCGTCTTCGAGCGCGCTCGTCTCCGAAAAGCCTTCGGGCGCCAGGACATCCGCCATGCGCGCGGCGTCATAGACATTCATCTGACAGCCAAAGGATTTGACGAGAAGTTTCCTGGCCGCCTTTTCGCCTCGGTCAGACAGGGCGGGCGTCCAGTCGGTCTGCACCGCGGCGCCTTCGAGATCGGACTTCAAATTTCCTCCGCGACATCGGAATCGAGCTTTTCGAGCGCCGATCCTACGCCTTTCCGCCGTGAATTTCCCGAATTTTTATTCTCCAAGCCCAATGGCGCGATCCGAGCCTCGGCCAGCGCGCGCACCCTGTTTTCGGTTTCGAGCGCGATGGCCTTGCGGTCGCTGTCGGCCCGGAAAGCAAGCGGCGCGCCGAAACGCACCAGACAATCGACCGGCGCGCTTTTCAGCAACAGCCAGATATGGGGCGCGAGATCGGCGTCGCCGAACCAGGCCAGGGCGCGGCGGCTCTCCTCGTCGAGCGGCGCGCCCCTGGAATGGGTGTAAACGATCGCCGCCGGCTGGATCGTCACCTCGGCGACATCGGGAAAGAGGCGCAAGGCTTCGCGCGCCGCCGCGAAATGCGACGGCTTGAAGCTCAGAACCCCCGCGCCGTCGGTGGAGGTGCCTTCGCCAAACAGCAGAACGTCCTCGCCGGCGATCATCTTCCGCGCCATCAGCGCGTTGACGCGGGGCACGTCGGCGCGGCTGTCCCGACGCACGAAAATCGTGTCCTGAACCCTGGCGAAGGCGCCCAGGAGCGGCCAGCCCGCGACCTCGCTCTTGGCGACGAAACAGGGCGTCTCCCGGCTCGCCAAAGCGAGAATGTCGCTCCACGACACATGATTGGCGACGATCATCCGGGGTTTCGGCCCCAGAAGCGCGTCGCCTTCGAAATGGACCCGCAGCCCGAGCAGGGCGCAAATCGTCCGCGAAAAAAATACCGAAATATTCCGCGACAAGGCCCAGCCACGGCGCCGCGCCAAGGCCTGGATCGGGACGCCGAAGGCATAAAAGCCCAGCAGGGCGAGGATCAGGAAAAACGTTCGGAAATAAGGCATTCGCGCCGGTTAGGTCCATGTCATGACATATTTATGACGACTTGCTCGGCCCAGCTTCAAACCAGGGCGCGGCGCATGATCAGGGCGTCGCCGGCTTTCCCCTCGGCTTTCGCATAATAGCTCTTGCGCCGGCCTTCGACGGAAAAGCCAAAACGGCGATAAAGCGCGAGCGCCGCCGCATTGGCCTCATCGACCTCGAGAAAGAGGTTCTTGACGCGCAGCGCCGCCAGCCGCGCCAGATGAGCGGCCAGGAGTTTCTGGCCATGACCATGACGCCGTGAGCCGGGCGCGACGACGATGGTCAGGATTTCGGCTTCGTCCGCCGCACGGCGCGACAGAATGAAGCCGACGAGGCTGGTTTTGACGTCGATTCCTTCTCCCACGCAGGCCGGGTCGTTCAGCAGGGCCTCGAATTCCGCGACCGACCAGGGATGGGCGAAGCTCGTCCGGTGCAGGCGGGCGCAGGAGGCGGCGTCGGCGACGCGAAGCCGGCGCGACACGCCGGCCGCGTCGCGCCAGCCGAAGAGGAACGGCGGCTTCATGGGCTTGCGATCGTCGCGGCGCGCCGCCCGGCGGGCCGGGCGTCGGGGGGCTTGAGGTAAATCGGCCGCGCCGGCGCATTTTCGGGGGAAGCCGCGAGCCCGAGGCCGGCGACGGAAAGGATGTCGGGCGACGGAGAATCGTTCGCCACCACAATGTCCACGCCCCCCAGGGCCGCTTCCTCGCGCAGCAGGACGGCGCCCGAGCCGGCTGCGCGCACCCGACCGCCGCCAAGAAGACGGCAGGCGTCCTTCACCGCCATGATTCGCGGCGAAGTGAGGATGCGGCCTCCCGGGCCGTAGGCGGAGAAATAGATATGGCCATGCCGCGCGTCGATCGCCGCCGCGACGATGCCGTCCGCGTCCCGCGCCAGAAGCGGAGCGGCGAAAGCCGCCAGTGTCGACACGCCGACCACGTCGAGGCCCCGGGCAAGCGCAATGCCACGCGCGGCGGCGAGGCCGATCCGGATGCCGGTGAATGAGCCCGGCCCGACGGTCACGGCGACGCGATCGAGTGAAGCGAACCCGCCGTCAACCTTCGCCATGATCCTTTCGACCATCGGCAGAAGCGCTTCCGCGTGGCCCTTCTCCATGGCTATCAATTCGCTCGCGACCGGCGCGCCGGCTCCCTCGTCGAGAACGCAGACGGAAACGGCCGGCAGCGCGGCGTCTATCGCAAGTATACGCGTCACGCCCGCCGTTTCCTCTCGCGTGCAAGGCCCATCCAAGCGCTCAGATCTGCTCGACCGAGGTGACTTCCGGCACGAAATGGCAGATCAGGTTCTGGACGCCGCGCTTGAGGGTGGCGGTCGAGGACGGGCAGCCGGAACAGGCGCCTTTCATCTTGAGGAAGACCACGCCGTCCTTGAAGCCGCGGAAGACGATGTCGCCGCCGTCCCCCGCCACGGCAGGACGGACGCGGGTTTCGAGCAGCTCCTTGACCTTGGCCACGATTTCCGCGTCTTCGGGCGCGAAATATTCGTCCTGCGCAGGCTCGCCGCCGGCGCCGTGCGAAAGGATCGGCGCCCCGGAGGTGAAATGCTCCATGATCACGCCGAGAATGGCCGGCTTGAGATATTGCCAGTCGCCCGACGATTTCGTCACCGAAATGAAATCGGGTCCGAAAAACACCCCGCTGATCTCGCCGATGCCGAAAATGGCGCTCGCCAGTGGCGAGGCCTCGGCGGCTTGCGCGCTCGGCATGTCGACGGGGGCGCCGTCGACGACGGTGACGCCGGGAATGAATTTCAACGTCGCGGGATTGGGCGTCGCTTCAGTCTGAATGAACATTCAAGCCTCCAGGATCTTCCGGTTCAAGGCCGGAGATGGTTCCTCTGGTTAGATAAGCCTTTCGCCAAAAGAGTGAAAGGCCGGACCTTTCCGCACCCCGCTCAGCGGATGAAGCCGACAATGTCCTTGACCTGGGCCATGTTCGGCTCGGCGATGGCGCGCGCGCGCCTCGCCCCTTCGCGCAGGACGGAATCGATAAAGGCCGGGTCGGCCTCGAGCCGGCGCATTTCCGCGCCGATCGGACCCAGTCGCGTCACCGCGAGGTCGATCAGGGCCTGTTTGAAGGCCGAGAATTGCGCGCCGCCGAATTGCCGAAGGACGGCATCGGGCGTCGAATCGCTCAGGGCCGCGAAAATGCCGACCAGATTTTCAGCCTCGGGACGCCCGCTCAGACCGTCCTTGTCCGCCGGCAGAGGCTCGGGATCGGTCTTGGCCTTGCGCACTTTCTGCGCGATCGCGTCCGCGTCGTCCGACAGGTTGATGCGCGAAAATTCGGACATGTCGGATTTGGACATTTTCTTCGTCCCGTCGCGCAGGCTCATCACCCGCGCCGCCGGGCCCTGGATCAGCGGCGCCGGCAGGGGGAAAAAGTCGCCCTCGTGGCCGTTGGCGGCGATGGATTCGGCGAAATCATTGTTGAATTTCTGCGCGATGTCGCGCGCGAGTTCGATATGCTGCTTCTGATCCTCGCCGACCGGCACATGGGTCGCCTTGTAAAGAAGGATGTCCGCCGCCATCAAAGCCGGATAGGCGAAGAGGCCGATCGAGGCGTTCTCGCGATCCTTGCCCGCCTTTTCCTTAAACTGGGTCATGCGGTTGAGCCAGCCGATGCGCGCGACGCAGTTGAAAATCCAGGCGAGCTCCGCATGTTCGGGGATCTGGCTCTGATTGAAGATGATGTTTTTCGCCGGATCGACGCCGGAGGCGATATAGGCGGCGGCGATCCGGCGGATCGCCTGGCGCAGTTCTTTCGGGTCTTGCGGCACGGTGATGGCGTGCAGATCGACCACGCAGAACAGGCACTCGTGGGTCTTTTGCAGCGCGACGAATTTGACGATGGCGCCGAGATAATTGCCGAGATGAAGATTTCCGGTCGGCTGGATGCCGGAAAAGACGCGTTCGGGGAAGGAGGTCATCGCGATCCGCCAGGGGGTGAAAGTTTGACCGTCTTATGGCCGCGCGCGAAATTCCTGGCAAGGGCGCGTGAAAAATCATCAATCGCCTGCCAACATCACAGGATGAAGCGGCTCAGATCGACATTGCGCGACAATTCCCCGACGCGCGCCTCGACATAGGGGCCATCCACCCTCACGACCTGGCCGGAATGATCGGCCGCCGAAAAACTGACCTCGTCCAGCACCCGCTCCATCACCGTCTGCAAGCGCCTCGCGCCGATATTCTCGACGCTCGAATTGACCTGAACGGCGACGCGCGCCAGGGTTTCGATGGCGTCCGGCGTGAAATCCAGCGTGACGCCCTCGGTGGCCAGCAGCGCGCAATATTGTTTGGTCAGGCTGGCCTCGGGCTGGGTCAGGATGCGCTTGAAATCCTCCTCGTCGAGTGAGGACAGTTCGACGCGGATCGGCAGGCGACCCTGCAATTCGGGCAGGAGGTCGGACGGCTTGGCGACGTGGAAGGCGCCCGAGGCGATGAAGAGGATATGGTCCGTCTTCACCGCGCCATGCTTGGTCGCCACCGTCGTGCCCTCGATCAGGGGCAGCAGGTCGCGCTGCACGCCCTCGCGCGAAACGTCGCCGGCGCGGCCGTCCCGCGCGCAGATCTTGTCGATCTCGTCGAGGAAGACGATGCCGTTGTTTTCGACTTCGCGGATGGCCAGGCGCACGATCTCGTCCTGGTCGAGCAGCTTTTCGCTTTCTTCCGCCTCCAGAGGCTCGCGGGCGTCCCGGACCAGCAGTTTCTGGCTCTTGGCGCGACTGGCCTTGCCGAAAATATCGCCCAGCGAAATCGCGCCGATCGAGGCGCCCGGCAGATTGGGCAGCTCGAACATCGGCATGGACGAGGCGGAGGGCGAGGCGATCTCCACCTCGATTTCCTTGTCTTCCATTTCGCCGGCCCGCAATTTGCGCCGGAAGGCGTCGCGTGTCGCGGCGCTGGCGTTGGCGCCGACCAGAGCCGTGACAATCCGCTCCTCCGCCGACAGTTGGGCGCGCGCGGAAACGTCCTTGCGCTTGGTCTCCTTGACCAGGGCCATGCCGATCTCGACGAGATCGCGCACGATCTGCTCGACGTCCCGGCCGACATAGCCGACTTCGGTGAATTTCGTCGCCTCGACCTTGAGGAAGGGCGCATTGGCGAGGCGTGCGAGACGGCGAGCGATTTCGGTCTTGCCGCAGCCGGTCGGCCCGATCATCAGAATGTTCTTGGGCAAGACTTCTTCCCGCATCACGCCTTCGAGGCGCAGCCGTCGCCAGCGGTTGCGCAGGGCGATCGCCACCGCCCTTTTGGCGTCCTTCTGGCCGATGATATAGCGGTCGAGTTCGGAAACGATTTCACGCGGAGAGAGGTCTGTCATTGCGCGGGGCCTGAAATGTCGCTTTGGTCACAGCGAGTTGATGGTTTCGACGACGATATTGGCGTTGGTGTAGACGCAGATGTCCGCTGCGATCTGGAGCGCCCGCCGGGCGATGGTTTCCGCGTCGAGATCGGTGTCGATCAGGGCGCGCGCGGCGGCCAGCGCGTAATTGCCGCCCGAGCCTATGCCCATGACGACGCCTTGAGCGGAAGGCTCGGGCTCGAGGACGTCGCCCGTACCGGTCAGAACCAGAGCCGTGTTTCTGTCGGCCACCAGCATCATCGCCTCCAGCCGGCGCAGATAGCGGTCGGTGCGCCAGTCCTTGGCGAGTTCGACGCAGGCGCGAAGCAGCTGCCCCGAATATTGCTCCAGCTTGGCCTCAAGCCTTTCGGACAGGGTGAAGGCGTCGGCGGTCGCCCCGGCGAAGCCGATGATCACCTGGTCCTTGCCGAGACGGCGCACTTTGCGGGCGTTGCCCTTGATGATGGTCTGACCGAGGCTGACCTGTCCGTCCCCGGCGATCACCGTCTTGCCGGCTTTTCGCACCAGCACGATCGTGGTGGCGTGCATGGAGGGCGCGCCCGATTGGTCCGTCATGACTGAAATCCGAAAAATCCGTCCCGACGACGGCCAGACCGCATCTATGGCCTGCCCGTGGCGATGACAAGCCTTTTGCGGTCAGGGCCGTCATTTGCTATGAGCCGTAACGTTCGGCCGCTCGACAGGCCGAGCTCTGAAAGTTTTTCGGCGCCGAGCCGCCCATGCCAGCACGGGACAGCAGATGACGCGACACGCGGAGATCAAACGCACGACCAAGGAAACGGATATTGCGGTCAAGCTGACGATCGACGGCGGCGGCGCGAGCAGGATCTCGACCGGAATCGGCTTTTTCGACCACATGCTCGACCAGTTGGCGCGTCACTCGCTGATGGATATCGAAATCGTCGCCAAGGGCGACCTGCATATCGATCAGCATCACACGGTGGAGGATGTCGGCATCGCCCTGGGCCAGGCCTTGAAACAGGCGGCGGGCGATTTTCGCGGCGTCGTGCGCTATGCCGACGTCCATTTGCCGATGGACGAAACCCTGACCCGGGTCGCGATCGACGTTTCCGGCCGGCCGTTCCTGGTGTTTCGCACCGAAATCCCGCGGGCGAAAATCGGCGAATTCGACACCGAGCTGGTGCGCGAGTTCTTTCAGGCCTTCGCCCAGCACGCCGCGATCACGCTGCATATCGAGACGCTTTACGGCGCCAACAGCCATCATATCGTCGAGGCCTGCTTCAAGGGCGTGGCGCGGGCGCTGGGCGCGGCGCTGGCGATCGACCCGCGGCAGAAGGAGCGCATTCCCTCCACCAAGGGAATGTTGTGACGCCGCGAGGAGCGACCATGAACCTTTACGCGGTTTTTCTCCCCGCCGACGGCGGCTCCGGCGAAGCCCTGGAGCGTGCGGCCTTCGTCAGGCAGGGTTTTTCGCGCGAGGCCTTCTGGCTGACGCCGTTCTGGGCGGCGCGGAAAAAATTGTGGGGCGCGTTCGGATTCTGGCTGGTCTGGGTCGGCTTTGTTGCGGCGCTCGCCGTGGCTTTCCGGCTCGATGGCGCGGTCGTCGCCCTGATTTACCTGATCGGCGCCTTCGGCTTCGGGCTGGAAGGCGACCGGCTGGAGCAAGGCCGTCTCATGCGATCCGGCTTCGCCCTGCATTCCCTCGCCCTCGGCGCCTGCCGAGGGGAGGCGGAAGAAATCTTTTTCGCTGGCCCCGCCAAGGATCTCCCTCCGCCGCCGCCCGATTCCGGCGAAGAGCCGGCGCCGGCGCCGGCGTCGCAGGCCGGGGCGATCGACCTTCTGGGCCTTTTTCATCCGGGGATTTGAAGAATTGAACGTCGCGATCATCGATTACGGCTCCGGCAACCTGCATTCAGCGGCCAAGGCTTTCGAGCGCGCCGCCCGAGACGGCGGCCTTCCGGCCTCGATCGAGGTCACCTCCGACCCGCAAGCCGTCTCGCGCGCGGATCGCATCGTGCTTCCCGGCGTCGGCGCCTTTCCCGATTGCCGGGCCGGCCTGCTCGCCATCGACGGCATGGCCGAGGCGCTTGATGAGGGCGTGCGCGGAAAAGGAAAGCCTTTCCTCGGCATTTGCGTCGGCATGCAATTGCTGGCCGAATGCGGGCTGGAGCATCGCGAAACGCCCGGCCTCGGCTGGATCGGTGGGACGGTCGCGGCCATTGCGCCGAACGATCCCAAGCTGAAAATTCCCCATATGGGCTGGAACAATCTCGCGCTTCGCCGCGCCCATCCGGTGTTCGACGGCGTCGCGACGGGAGAGAACGGCCAGAACGCCTATTTCGTCCATTCCTTCCATTTCGTCGCTTCCAATGAGCGGGACGTGATCGCTGTGACCGATTACGGCGGGGCTCTGACGGCGGCGGTGGGGCGCGACACCATCGTCGGCGTGCAATTTCATCCCGAGAAGAGCCAGAATTTCGGCCTGCGGCTGATTTCCAATTTCCTGAGGTGGCGTCCGTGATCCTTTTTCCGGCAATCGATCTCAAGGGCGGGCAATGCGTCCGGCTGGTCCATGGCGACATGGCGCTCGCCACCGTTTTCAACGACGATCCGACCGCGCAGGCCCTGACTTTCGAACGTCAGGGCTTTGAATATCTGCATGTCGTCGATCTCGACGGGGCCTTCGCCGGCAAGCCGATGAACGCGCAAGCCGTCGAAAAGGTTCTGGCGGCCCTGTCGCGGGTGCCGGTCCAGCTCGGCGGCGGCATCCGCGACATGCGCACGATCGACGGCTGGCTGGGAAAGGGCGTTGCGCGTGTCATCATCGGCACGGCCGCCGTTCGCGACCCCGGCCTGGTGCGGGAGGCCGCGCGTCGCCATCCGGGCAAGATCGCCATCGGCGTCGACGCGCGCGACGGCCTCGTCGCCGTCGAGGGCTGGGCCAAATCGTCCCAGCTGACCGCGGTCGAACTGGGCAGGAGATTCGAGGACGCCGGCGTCGCCGCCATCATTTATACCGACATCGCGCGCGACGGCGTTCTCAAAGGGCTGAACATCGAGGCGACGCTCGCTCTCGCGAACAGTTTGTCCATTCCGGTGATCGCGTCCGGGGGGCTGGCCTCGATCGCCGACATCGAGCGGCTGCTGGAGCCCGACTGCGCGCGTCTCGCCGGCGCCATCACCGGCCGCGCGCTTTATGACGGCCGGCTCGATCCTGAGCAGGCCCTGAAACTCATCAAGTCGAAACGCGCCGCCTGAGGGAGGGTTTTCGTGCTCAAGACTTCGCGTCATTCCCTGCCTCGACGTGAAGGACGGCCGGGTGGTCAAGGGCGTCAATTTCGTCAATCTGCGCGACGCCGGCGATCCGGTGCAGTGCGCCATAGCCTATGACGCCGCCGGCGCCGACGAATTGTGCTTTCTCGACATCACCGCCAGTCACGAGGAGCGCAATCTCCTGCTCGACGTGGTGCGGAGAACGGCGGAAGCCTGTTTCATGCCGCTGACCGTCGGCGGCGGCGTGCGCACGCTCGACGACATCCGCAACCTGCTGCTCGCCGGGGCCGACAAGGCCTCGATCATGACCGCCGCCGTCCACGACCGCGATTTCGTACGGCGCGGGGCGGAGAAATTCGGCAGCCAGTGCATTGTCGTCGCCATCGACGCCAAGACCGTCTCAGCCGGTCGCTGGGAGGTCTTCACCCATGGCGGGCGCCGGCCGACCGGCATTGACGCGGTCGAATATGCGAAGGAAGTCGTCGCTTTGGGCGCGGGCGAAATTCTCCTGACCTCGATGGATCGCGACGGCGCGAAATCGGGATTCGACATCGAATTGACGCGGACGGTCTCCGACGCCGTTTCGGTGCCGGTCATTGCTTCGGGCGGGGTCGGAACGCTCGAACATCTGGTCGAGGGCGTGCGCGACGGCGGCGCCAGCGCCGTTCTGGCGGCCTCGATCTTCCATTTCGGCGAATATTCGATCGGCGAGGCCAAGGCCTATATGGCGAAAGCCGGCTTGCCGATGCGGCTCGATCCGCCGGACGTTCAGGGCGCGGCCAAGCAATGACAGAAACCTTCACCCTTCACGATCTCGCGGCGCTGATCGACCAGCGCGCGCGTTCGACGGCTGACGAATCCTATACCAAGAGCCTTCTGGTTTCGGGGACCGGCAGGATCGCGAAAAAATTCGGCGAAGAGGCCGTCGAGGCCGTCATAGCGGCCGTCGAAAAGGATCGGAACGCCTTGACGCTGGAAGCCGCCGACGTTCTCTATCACCTATTGGTCTTGCTTCAAGACGGCGGCGTTTCGTTGCAGGATGTGATCGATGAACTGGCTCGGCGCACTCGCCAGTCGGGGCATCAGGAGAAAGCGTCCCGACAGAGCTAGGGACCCGGCGCATCCTGGAGGCGGCCTTTGAGTGAAAGCGTTGCCCGGAGCGGCGATGATCCGTTTTCCAGCGAACCCGCCGGCCCGAATTTTTCGCCTTATCGTCATTTCTCGCGGGACGAATGGGCCAAGCTGCGCGCCGACACGCCTTTGACGCTGACCATCGAGGATCTGAAGCGATTGCAGTCGCTCAACGATCCCATATCCCTTGAAGAAGTCATCGCCATCTACTTGCCCTTGTCCCGTTTGCTGGCTCTCTATGTCGCCGCGACACAAGGCCTGTTCAAGGCGACCCAGCGTTTTCTCGGGGCGGATGACGGCAAGGTGCCCTATATTATCGGCGTCGCGGGCTCCGTCGCCGTGGGCAAGTCAACCACGGCCCGCGTCCTCCAGGCCCTGCTGTCGCGCTGGCAGAACACGCCGAAGGTCAATCTTATCACGACCGACGGCTTTCTCCTGCCCAATGAGCAATTGGAGCGCCTGGACCTGATGGACCGCAAGGGCTTTCCCGAAAGCTACGACACCAACAAGCTTCTGCGCTTCCTGTCGGATGTCAAAGCCGGCCGGAGCCATGTCGAAGCGCCGGTTTATTCGCACCTGACCTATGACGTGGTGCCGGATCAGAAAGCCGGCGTCGATCGGCCGGACATATTGATCGTGGAAGGGGTGAACGTGCTCCTCCCCAGCCGTCTGCCGCGCGACGGCAAGGAAACGCCTTTTGTCTCGGATTTCTTCGATTTTTCGGTCTATCTCGACGCCGACGAAGACCTGCTGGAAACGTGGTATGTTTCCCGTTTCATGCGGCTGCGTTCGACCGCTTTCCGCGACCCCCGGTCCTATTTCAGGAAATATGCCGATCTCTCAGACGAGGAGGCGGAGGCGACCGCGCGCAGCATCTGGAAGCGCATCAACCTGCGCAACCTGCATGAAAACATTCTGCCGACGCGCGTTCGCGCCAGCCTGATCCTGACCAAGGACGCCAGCCACCGCATCGAAGCGGTCGCGCTGCGCAAATTATAACCCTATCCAACCGTCTGAAATAATGTCTTTTTCTCCAGAACGTCGAGCACACGCCGCAAGTCGGAACCGCGTTTGAGGATCAGCCCGGTCTGGGCGATCACCAAATAGGCGCCTTGTCTGCGCGCCGATTTGGGCTCCTTGACGATCCGGTAAAAGGCGGCCTCGCCGCTGCGCCGGAAGATCGAGAAGATCGCGCGCTGAGCCGAGAAATCGAGCGCATAATCCCGCCAGATCCCTCGGGCGACCATCCGCCCGTAAATATCGAAGACCGCCTGCAACTCGCCGCGGTCGAAGCCGACGACCTCGTCGGTAAGCCTGCCGGCGGGCGGCGGACGAAAGGGATGGAGGTTGGCTTCGGACGGAGTTTCGCTCAAGCGCGAACCTTTGCGCGGAAGAATCGCTCGATGATGATCCGTTTCTTCTCGAAGGGCAAGGCCGCGGCGAAATAGAACGAATCAGACGGCGGCGCGCGCCGCCGCGATGAAGGCGCGGATTTTCTCGACGCTCTTTACGCCCGGCGCCGCCTCGACGCCGGAGGACACGTCCACGCCGGGGGCTCCGGTCAGGCGGATCGCCGCGGCGACATTTTGCGGATCGAGCCCGCCCGAGAGCATCCAATCCTTCTTTGTGAGGCTCCGGGCGCCCTCCTGAAGCAGGGTCCAGTCGAAGCTCAGGCCATTGCCGCCGGGAAGCACGGCGCCCTTTGGCGGCCTGGCGTCGAACAGCAGGCGGTCGGCGACCGCCTCGTAAGCCGCGACGCGGGCAAAATCAGCCTGTTCCGCGATGCCGAGCGCCTTGAGGATCGGCAGCCCGAAGATCTTGCGCAACGAGGCGACCCGCTCGGGCGATTCCGCGCCATGAAGCTGCAGCCAGTCCGGCGCCAAGGCCTCGACGATTCCTGCGATCCGCGCATCGTCGGCGTCCACCACCAAAGCGACTTTTTCCGCCCGGCCGCGGACCTGTTCCGACAGGCGGCGCGCCCGGTCGAGGTCGATATGGCGCGGGCTCTTCTCGAAAAGGACGAAGCCGACCATGTCCGCGCCGCCGGACAAAGCGGCTTCAAGCGGCTCCGGGTGGTTCAGGCCGCAAATCTTGACGATGAGGGACATTCGCGTCAGGCGGCGTGCGTCGGGACGACGGCGGTGGACGCGCTCGGGGAAAGACGCAGTTCCGTGTTCTGCGCGCGCAGGGTCTGGTTCTCGTGACGCAGGCTTTCGATCTGGGCCTTGGACGCGCGCAGGGCCTTGCGATGCCGGCCCTGTCCGAGCCAGGTCGAGGCGCCGCCGAAAATGACGCCGAGCATGACCGCCGCGATCACCACCATGAACAAGGGCGCGGGGAACTGCGGCGACGGCAGATCGCCGCCGGTGACCGGATCGAAATGGAGAACGACGATCTGGCGGTTGGCCATGGAAAACGCCACCAGAATCAGGGCCAGGGGGGCGAGAACGAGAAGTTTCAGGAAGCTGCGCATGTTCCGCCCCATTGTCCGCCAGCCGCCGACCGGCGTTCTTTCAGAACTTTTCCTGCTCGTTGAGACGCTCGCGCAATTCCTTGCCTGTCTTGAAGAAGGGCACGAATTTCTCGCCGACATCGACCTGGGCGCCGGTGCGCGGATTGCGCCCGACGCGCGAATCGCGCTTCTTGACCGAAAAGGCGCCGAAACCGCGCAGCTCCACCCGATCGCCGCGCGACAAGGCCTCGGTCACCTCGTCGAGAATGGCGTTCACGATATTCTCGACATCGCGAAGATAGAGGTGCGGATTGCGGTCGGCGATGCGCTGAACGAGTTCTGATTTGATCACTGAAGTCGTCCCGGTTCCACGCGAAAACGCGCTTTCGATTTGCCTGTTAATTTTGCGGGTCAGCCTGCCAAATCGCCAGAAGGCCGTCAAGCGCCGAGGCGGCTTGAGCGTCGTCCGCTTTACGCGCCAGCTCCTCCGCCTGCGGATAGCCCATTGCCGCAAGGGCGCCGGCCGCCATGCTGAACAAGCCGAACCGGCTTGCGGCGCCGGGCTTCTTCCAATCCCGAACAGGCAGGTCCTTGGCGACGCCTTTTTCCTTTTCCAGCCAGGCTGTCGCCTCGCGCTCTCCGCCATAGGCGTCGATCAATTTCAAGGGCATGCCCTGATGGCCGGTGAAAACGCGGCCGTCGGAGACCGCCGCCAGCTCCGCGTCGGTCATGTTGCGGCGTTCCTTCACCTTCCTTTTGAACCAGTCGTAGGAGTCGAGAATGATGGAATTCATCGCCGCCCGGGCGGCGTCGCTGGTCGGTTCGAAGAAATTCGGGGCATCCTTCAGCGGCGAGGATTTGATCAATTCGACCTTCACCCCGACAGTGTCCAGCAGTTTGGAAAAATTGGGGATTTGCACCAGGACGCCGATCGACCCGACCAGAGCGTTGTCATCGGCGAAAATACGGTCGGCGCCGAGCGCGACGATATAGCCGCCCGAAGCCGCCATACTGTCCACCACCGCGACGACCGGCTTCTTTTTCGCGACGCGGCGCAAAGCGTCGTAAATCTGTTCCGATCCGGTCACGGTGCCGCCCGGGCTGGTGATATCGACGATCACGGCGCTGGCGCGGGATTCGCCGACATCCTTGATCAGCTTGAGCGTTTCGCTGTCGCCGGTGATCAGGCCCTTGATCTCGATCCGCGCGATATGGGGCGTGAGATGGGTCTCGGCGCCGCCAAGGCGGCCCGCCGCGACGACGATCGCGACGACGGTCGCCGCCAGGGCGAAAAGACGCCAGTAGGTGAGTTTGCGGCGCAATTGCCGCCGATCGAGAATGGTTTCAACAGGCGTGATCTGCGTCATGCGGGGCGCTCCGGTCGCTCCTGTTTAGGCCGACGCCTTCGAAAGCACAATGTCTATCGCGGCGCAAAGAAAAGCCCCGCGCGGAAAAATTTCGCGCGGGGCCAATGTGATGCCGCGAGAGGCTTACTTGGTCTCGCGGGCCTTGAGCGCGGCGCCGAGAATGTCGCCGAGCGAGGCGCCCAAGTCGGCCGAGCCGTACTGGGCGATGGCTTCCTTCTCCTCGGCCACTTCGAGCGCCTTGATCGAGACCGCCACCTTGCGCGCCTTGCGGTCGAACAGGGTGACGCGGGCGTCGACCTTCTCGCCGACGGCGAAACGGTCGGGCCGCTGGTCGGCGCGGTCGCGGGCGAGTTCGCTGCGCTTGATGAAGGCCTGAAGGTCGGTGCCGACGATCTTCACCTCGACGCCGCCGTCCTTGACTTCGAGCACTTCGCAGGTGACGACCGCGCCCTTCTTCAGCTCGCCGTCCTCGCCCGCCGAAGCGGTAACGAAGGGGTCGCCGCCAAGCTGCTTGACGCCGAGCGAGATGCGCTCCTTTTCGACATCGACGTCGAGGACGCGGGCGCGCACCATGTCGCCCTTCTTGTAATCCTCGATCGCCTGTTCGCCGGGGCGGTTCCAGTCGAGATCGGAGAGATGGACCATGCCGTCCACATCGCCGTCGAGGCCGATGAACAAGCCGAATTCGGTCTTGTTCTTGACCTCGCCCTCGACGTCGGAGCCGACGGGATGTTTCTCGGCGAAGGCGTCCCAGGGATTCTGCAGGGTCTGTTTGAGGCCCAGCGAAATGCGGCGCTTGGCGGAATCGACCTCCAGCACCTGCACGTCCACTTCCTGACTGGTCGAGACGATCTTGCCGGGATGGACGTTCTTCTTGGTCCAGGACATTTCCGAGACGTGGATCAGGCCTTCGATGCCCGGCTCCAGTTCGACGAAGGCGCCGTAGTCGGTGATGTTGGTCACGCGGCCGTGGAAGCGGGCGTTGATCGGATATTTGGCCTCGATGCCCTGCCACGGATCGTCGAGCAGCTGCTTCATGCCCAGCGAAATGCGGTGGGTTTCGTGATTGATCTTGATGATCTTCACCTTCACCGTCTGGCCGATGTTGAGCACTTCGCTCGGATGGTTGACGCGCCGCCAGGCGATGTCGGTGACATGCAGCAGGCCGTCGATGCCGCCGAGGTCGACGAAGGCGCCGTAATCGGTGATGTTCTTCACCACGCCCTCGATCACCGCGCCCTCTTCGAGGTTGGCGACGATCTCGTGGCGCTGTTCGGCGCGGCTCTCTTCGAGCACGGTGCGGCGCGAGACGACGATATTGCCGCGGCGGCGGTCCATTTTCAGGATCTGGAAGGGCTGGGGCACGCCAAGCAGCGGCGTCACGTCGCGGATCGGACGGATATCGACCTGCGAGCGCGGCAGGAACGCCACGGCGCCGTCGAGATCGACGGTGAAGCCGCCCTTGACCTGGTTGAAGATGACGCCTTCGACCTTCTCGCCGGCCTCGAAGGCCTTTTCGAGCTTGACCCAGCTCTCTTCGCGGCGGGCCTTGTCGCGCGAGATCACGGCTTCGCCGAGCGCGTTCTCGACACGTTCGAGATAGACTTCGACCTCGTCGCCGACGCCCGGGGCGCCGTCGCGGCCGTGGCCGGTGAATTCCTTGAGCGCGACCCGGCCTTCGGTCTTGAGGCCGATGTCGATGACCGCGACATCCTTTTCGATGGCGACGACGCGGCCCTTGACCACGGAGCCCTCGAAAGCTTCGTTTTCGCCATAGGATTCGGCGAGCAGAGCGGCAAAATCGTCACGCGATGGGTTCATACCCGCGTTGTTGGCAGAGGACATATTTTCTCCTGAAACGCCCGGTCGGGCGGCGCCGGTTGGGTTAGCGTTGCGTTGGCTCCTTGTCCGCCGGCGCGCATCTTGCTTCGATGCGCCTCACTCGAAAGTGTCCGGCGCGGGCCGGCGGTTGGGAGCGGGGTTTTCGCGTAAAATTCCGCGAAGGTTGTCGGCTAGCAGTTTTGCCCGCCGCTGGCAAGGCGTTCCAGGCCAGAAATTCCTCAAAAACAAGGGCGCCGTCGCGCGACGGCGCCCCCGAACCGTTCTTTCAAGCAGATCAGCGCTCGTAGATGATGCGGGCGCGGATCGTGCCGTCCAGCGCGCGGATTTCCTCGAGAGCCTGTTCGCAATTTTCGTGCGAGCCGTCGGCCTCGATCACCACATAGCCGACATCGCCGTCGGTTTGCAGAAATTCCGAGGCGATGTTCATGCCGCGTTTGGAGAAAATCTCGTTCAGCCTGCCCATCATGCCCGGCACGTTGCGGTGAACGTGCATGTAGCGTGTGCCCTGGAGACGCGGCGGCAGCTGGACTTCCGGGAAATTCACGGCGCCGAGCGTCGAGCCGATGTCGGAATAATCGATCAGCTTGCGCGCGACTTCCGCGCCGATGCGCTCCTGCGCCTCCTCGGTCGAGCCGCCGATATGGGGGGAGATGATGACATTGTCCATGCCCTGGAGCGCGGAGACGAATTTTTCCGCATTGCCCGCCGGCTCCTTGGGGAAAGTGTCCACCGCCGCGCCGCGCAGATGCTTGTCCTTGAGCGCGCGCGCCAGCGCTTCCACGTCCACCGTGGTGCCGCGGGCGTTGTTGATGAAATAGGCGCCTTGCTTCATGGCGCGGAACTGCGCCTCGCCCATCATGTTCCTGGTCTGGGGCGTTTCCGGCACATGGAGGCTGACCACGTCCGACTGGGCCAGAAGCTCGTCGAGCGTCTTGCATGGCTCGGCGTTGCCGTGGCGCAGCTTGTCGACCACGTCGAAATAGATCACCCGCATGCCCATGGCTTCGGCGAGCGTGGACAATTGGGCGCCGATATTGCCGTAGCCGACGATCCCGAGCGTCTTGCCGCGCACTTCCATGCTGTCGGCGGCGCTTTTGTCCCAGCCGCCCTGATGGGCGTCGACCGAGCGCGGGAAAATGCGGCGCATCAGCATGACGATTTCGCCGATCGTCAGCTCCGCCACCGAGCGGGTGTTGGAGAACGGCGCATTGAAGACCGGGATGCCGCGGATGCGCGCGGCGGGCAGCGAGACCTGGTTGGTGCCGATGCAGAAGCAGCCGACCGCGATCAGCCGGTCGGCGGCCTCGAACACTTCTTCCCTGAGCTTGGTGCGCGAGCGGATGCCGACCATGTGCACGCCGTGCAGAGCCTCGCGCAGCTCCGCTCCGTCCAGCGCCTTGGTCAGACGGGTGACGTTCTCGTAGCCGGCCGCGCGGAAAAGCTCGACGGCGGTCTGATGAATGCCCTCCAACAACAAAATCTTGATTTTGTCTTTGGGCAGGGACAATTTTGCGGTCATCATTGGCTCCTGGGGCCGGCCGCGCGAAAGGTCAGAACGTCTTGACCTAGAACGTTTTGGCCTTCAGCGGAATCGGTTGCGCGGCGCCGTTCTCGTCGAGGATGGAGAAGCGATAGCGTCCGGTTTCATCGACGTCGACCTGATAGGACAGGCGGTCGATGACGCGGTTGTCGCGGTCGAAGGCGAGCACTTTCGGCCGCAACGAGGGGATTTCGTCGGCGTCGATATAGATCGAGCTGCAAATGATGATCTGGTCGCCCGGCTGGCAGGTGCGCGCCGCCGCGCCGTTGAGGATGCAGCAGCGCGAGCCGCGCTCGCCGAGAATGACGTAAGTCGAGATGCGCGCCCCGGAATTCTTGTTCCAGATCTCGACGAATTCGAGCGGCAGGATCCCCGCTTCCTCGCAATGGTCGGGATCGAGCGTGATCGAGCCGTGATAGTCGATATTGGCGTCCGTCACGTGGATCCGTGCCAATTTGGCGCAGAGCGACCTTTCGCATTGACCGTCCCTGAAGCTGATGGAGCCTCAACCTTGCCGCGCTCTTATACGTTTTCGCGCGGAATCGCCAGCACGCCCTTCGTCGGGCGTTCAATCGGGCTGAAAATCCAGCGCCGCCCCATTGATGCAATAACGTAGATAGGTGGGCGGCGGCCCGTCCTCGAAGACATGACCGAGATGGCCGCCGCACTGGCTGCAATGGACCTCGGTGCGGACCATGAAATGGCTGAGGTCGCGGCTGGTTTCGGTCGCGCCGGGCAGCGGATCGAAAAAGCTCGGCCAGCCGTTGCCGCTCTCGAATTTCTTTTGCCGGAACAGCTCCTGCCCGCAGCCGGCGCAGCGGAATACGCCGGGACGCTTTTCGTCGTTGAGCGCGCAGGAGCCCGGACGGCTCCGTCCGTGGCCGCGCAGCACGTCATATTGCTCGGGCGTGAGCAGCGCGCGCCGGCCTTTCCTCGTCGCTTCGCGTGACCTTGAAAACCTTCGAAGTCATGGGGGCCTCCCGACGGACAGGCTATAAATAGAGCGTTTTTGCGTCGCAACAAGTCACGCCGGCGACGGGCGCCATTGCCAGTGGCGAGGAAATCGGTCTAAACAGCCCTACGCCGTTGCGGGCCAGGTGGGGCCGGTCGCTTCAATGGTTCAAGCCGGCCGCTCATAACGGTCTGGTTG
>CAVVIQ010000003.1:0-37239 GCA_963748385.1 uncultured Pseudomonadota bacterium | reverse complement strand
CTATGGCGTGAATAATGTGGGCTTTCGCCCCTCGGCGATGTCGCGCGCGCGCTGCACGGCCATGGCTTCTGTCCCCTCATGGGGCAAGCAATAGAAGGCGCCGGCGCGAATGGCGGCGAAAAGCTTCTCCGCCACATGCTCGGGCGCCATTCCCTTGTCCACTGCCTGACGGATCGCCGCGCCGATTTTCATCGCCGTCGGATCCGCTCGGGCCGGTTCAGCCTGCCCGCCGTCGCCGCGATTGCGCTCTGAGCTGGCGATGCCGGTGCGCACCCAGCCGGGGCAGAGGACCGTCACGCCGATCTTCGCGCCGCGCAGGGCGAGATCGTGAAAAAGCCCCTCGGAGACGGTGACCACCGCGAATTTGCTGGCGTTATAGGCGGCAAGGCCAGGCAGCGAAACCAGACCGGCGAGCGAGGCGACATTGACGACATGGCCTTCGTCGCCCTGCGCCATCATGCGCGGGAGGAAGGCGCGCAGGCCGTTGGTCACGCCGTGGAAATTGACGCCCATCACCCAGTCCCAGTCGCGCGGCGTGGTCTCCCAAACCGTTTTTGCAAGCGACACGCCGGCGTTGTTGACCAGGAGATGAACCTTGCCGAATTTTTCGAGCGTCGCCGCGGCGAAGGCTTCGACCTGATCGGGCTTCGAGACGTCGGTCGGACAGGCGAGCACGACAGCCCCTTGTTCACGGAAGTACGCCGCCGTCTTCTCCAGGGATCCGGCATTGATGTCGGACAGGGCCAGGACCATGCCCTCCGCCGCCGCTCTGGCCGCGATGGCGCGGCCGATGCCTTCGGCGGCGCCCGTGATGGCGGCGACTTTTCCGGCGAATGTCTGCATTGGTTCCTCCCAACAGCGCGTTCAGGCCAGCAGATAGCCGCCATCGACCGGCAGGCAGGCGCCGGTGGTGTAAGTCGCGGCGTCCGAGACCAGATAAAGCGCGGCGCCGGCCATTTCTTCCGGCTCGGCGATCCGGCGTTGCGGGATATGCTGCAGCGCCATTTTCAGGATCTGCGGATTTTGCACCAAAGCGGCGGCGAATTTGGTGTCGGTGAATCCGGGCAGCAGCGCGTTGACGCGAATGTTCAGCGGCGCGCATTCCTTGGCGAAAGTCTGCGTCATCGACAGGACGGCGGCCTTGGTGATCGAATAGATTCCCTGGAGATCGCCGGGAATGACGCCATTGACCGAGGCGACGTTCAGGATCGCGCCGCCGCCCTTCTTGCGCATCAGCTTGACCCCTTCGACCGACATGAAGAAATAGCCGCGGATATTGACGTCCACGGTTTTCTGGAAGGCGCCGGGATCGGTTTCGTAAACCGGACCGAAATAAGGATTGGCGGCGGCATTGTTGACGAGAATGTCCAGTCCGCCGAATTTCTGATCCAGCGCCTGAAAAAAGGCGGCGATCTCGCCCATGTCGCCGATATGGCAGGCGAGGCTTTCCGCCGATCCGCCATCGGCGCGGATGGCGGCGACGACCTTTTCGCAGGCTTCGACCTTGCGGCTGGAAATGACGACATGGGCGCCATGGGCGGCCAGCTTCCTGGCTATGGCCTCGCCAATGCCGCGGCTCGCGCCGGTGACCGCGGCGATCTTGCCGCTGAGATCAAACGGATTCTTGGTTGTCATTGCATCCTCACAGGGGCGATTTGGCGATCAGATCGCGGCAATGGGCTTCCAGTATCTTGACCAGTTGGCCGAAACCGGCGAATTGCGGATTGCGCGTCTGGCCGTGGAAGAAACGGAAATAGATCTGCTGGGCGATCACCGCGAGGCGGAACAGGCCGTAAATGCGGTAAAAGTCGAAATTCGCGACGCCCAGGCCGGTTCGGGCGCCGTAATACGCGACGACCTCCTGTCGCGTCAGCATTCCCGGCAGGTGGGTGGGCTGCCGGCGCAAAGCCTGCAGCGCCGGCGGGTCGTTGGCCTCGATCCAATAGGCCAGCGACGAGCCCAGCTCCATCAATGGATCGCCGAGCGTCGCCATTTCCCAGTCGAGCACGCCGATGACCTTGAACGGGTCGGCGGGGTCGAGCACGACATTGTCGAATTTGAAGTCGTTATGAATGATGCAGATCGCCGTCTCGCCGGGCGGGGCCTTGGCGGCGAGCCAGGCCATAATCGCTTCGCAATCCCCGACATCGGGCGTGGCCGCCTTGCGGTAGCGCTCGCTCCAGCCGGAAATCTGGCGGCCGACATAGCCTTCGCCCTTGCCGATCCACCCCAGGCCGGCGGCCTGGACGTCGATGCGATGCAATTCGATCAGGCGGTCGATCAGCGAAAAGCACAGGCGGCGGGCGTCTTCGGCGCTCAGGGCGAGCCCGGGCGGCAGATCGCGGCGCGGAATGACGCCGGCGATGCGCTCCATGACGAAAAACGGCGTTTCCATCACTTCGCCGGCTTCCGCCATGGCGACGACTTGCGGCGCGTAAGGATAGAAGGGCCTGATCGCGCGCATGATCCGCGCCTCGCGCAGCATGTCATGCGCGCTCTTGGCGATGGCGCCTCTCGGCGGCCGCCGCAGCACCAGATCGCGGCCCGGGAAGCGCAGCAGATAGGTCAGGTTGGAGGCGCCGCCGGAAAATTGCAGGATTTCCGGCGCGCCCCGAAGGCTCGGATCGACGCGGCGCAGGAAATCGCCCAGGGCGGCGCCGTCCAGCTCCTCGCCGGCGCGCGGCGGCGCGGCGCCTTCGATCGTTTCAGCCGGCATGCGCGCCCCCTTTGTGGAGCGTCGCGCGAAATGGCTTCAGCTCCAGCTTGCCGATCAGGGCGCGATGCACTTCGTCCGGCCCGTCGGCGATGCGCAGCACGCGGGCGTAGGCGAAAAGCGCGGGCAGCGGCTGGGCGTCGTCAACGCCGGCGCCGCCGAACATCTGGATGGCGCTGTCGATCACCTTTTGCGCCATGGAGGGGGCGACCACCTTGATCTGCGAAATCTCGCTCATCGCCGCCTTGACGCCGAAGGCGTCCATCATCCAGGCGGCTTTCAGCGTCAGCAGCCGCGCCTGTTCGATGGCGATCCGGCACTCGGCGATGACGTCGAGATTGCCGCCCAGTTCGGCGAGCGGCTTGCCGAAGGCGACGCGCGAGCTTGCTCGCTCGCACATCAGTTTCATGGCGCGTTCGGCGGCGCCGATGGCGCGCATGCAATGGTGGATGCGCCCCGGCCCAAGCCGTCCCTGGGCGATTTCGAAACCGCGGCCCGGCCCGGCGATGATCGCGTCGAGCGGCAGCCGGACATTGGTGAAGCTGACCTCGCCATGGCCGTAGGGCTCGTCGAGATCGTTAAACACGCTGAGCATGCGCTCGATCTTCAGGCCGGCCGCGTCGATCGGCGCCAGAACCATCGAATGCTGCGCATGTTTGGGCGCGGCCGTGTCGGTGACGCCCATGAAAATGACAAAGCGGCAGTCGGGATGGCCGATGCCGGTCGACCACCATTTGCGGCCGTTGAGCACGACTTCGTCTCCCCGGATTTCCGCGGTGGCGCGCATGTTGGTGGCGTCCGAGGAGGCGACATCGGGCTCGGTCATGCAGAAGGCCGAGCGGATCTCGCCGGCCAGAAGCGGCTTCAGCCAGGCCTCTTGTTGCGCCGGCGAACCATATTTCTCCAGCACTTCCATGTTGCCGGTATCGGGGGCGTTGCAGTTGAAAACCTCCGGCGCGATGAAGGAATGCCCCATGATCTCGGCCAGCGGCGCATAGTCGAGATTGCTGAGCCCGGGGCCATGTTCGCCGGGCAGGAACAGGTTCCACAGGCCCGCCGCCTTGGCGTGCGCCTTCAGCTCGGCCATGATGGGCGGGACGCTCCAGGGCCGCGCGCCGCGCTGCAACGCGCGATAATATTCGCGCTCGCCCGGGATCACTTCCTCGGCCATGAAGGCTTTGAGCCGCTCGATGTAATCCAGCGCCCTGGCGCTGTGCGCGAAATCCATCTTCCACTCCCTCGCTTGAAGCAAGATTGGCGGAAGGCGCAGAACGAAGCAAATGAAGAAATTTGCTTAAGCAACATGAATCATTCTCATGTGGCGCGCCTCGACCTGAATCTGTTTCAAGTCTTCGACGCCATTTGCAGCGAGGGCGACGTCACGCGCGAAGCCCGCGCGCTCAATCTCACGCCACCGGCCCTGAGCCACACCCTGGCGCAGCTGCGGGAGAAGCCGCCCAGATTTTCGACGTCCTGCTGTAGCGCGGAGAGAATGCGGGGGCTCTGGAACCGCTCGATTTCCGGGATCGGGGCCATGAGAATCTTCCTCGTCATGTCCTTGCGCAGCCCGGCGTCGATCTGCTGCCCGACACGCCCCATCTCTGCTCCCGAGGCAATTTCGCTCGCGAGCATCACGATGAAGAATCCCACGAAGGCGCCGAGCGTGCTGAGCGAAACAGGCGTCCCGCTCCTCAGCTCACGATCGATGATGGAGAGCAGCGACACGGAGCCTTCGCCAAAAGGGGCGAAGCAATTGAAAGGCGCATGTGAATAAGGGTTTGAACTGCGACTTCACCACGGGCGTTCCGCCTTTGTGAGTTGCGCATGCAGCTATCGAAAAGCTCCGCCTTTGCTCGCTGCCGGGCCTTCCTTCATCCCCCGCTGCGCGGTTTCGACGAGTGGCGAGAAGACATATTCAAGGGTACTATCTATAGTCGCGATCGGCGCTAGGATCGTTCTTCCGGGCCGCTAATCGGACGGTTGACAAAAATCAAGGTTCTCGTTTCGGACTCCTTCTACTTTCCTCGGCGAGCCGAACCAGCGCAAGCGGAGAGGGAGAAAGCTCAGATGCCTATGAAATTGAAGTCTTTCGCAGGCGCCTTGTCGGTCGCCGCCCTGATCGTCGGCGCCTCGCTCGCCGCGCCGGCCTGGGCGAAGGACGCCCCGCCCATGGACCACGGCAAGGGCCAGCAATATACGCCCGAAATGAACGACATGAAAAATGTCAAGGTCGAGGAGACCGGCGCGCCGTCCGGCCTGCCGACCATGACGCCGGAGGAATTCAACCAGGCCAAGGGCATTTTTTTCGACAAATGCGCCGGCTGCCACGGCGTGCTGCGCACCGGCGCGACCGGGCCGAACATCACGCCCAAGGTCACGCGGGACCTCGGCTTTGACGCCGTGAAATATTTCATCACCAACGGATCGCCCGCCGGCATGCCGAACTGGGGCACGTCGGGCGAGTTGACTGAGCAACAGGTCGATCTGATGGCGCGCTATGTCCTGCAGGACGTGCCGCAGCCGCCGGAATTCGGCCTTTCGGACATGATGAAGACCTGGAAGGTGCTCGTCCCGGTCGATCAGCGTCCCAAGAAGAAGGAGAACGATCTCGACATCGCCAATCTGTTCTCCGTCACCTTGCGCGACGCCGGCGAGGTCGCTCTGATCGACGGCAATTCCAAGAAAATCGTCACGATCATCTCCACCGGCCACGCCGTCCATATCTCGCGCATGTCCGAATCGGGCCGCTATCTCTATGTGGTCGGGCGCGACGCCAAGATCGATCTGATCGACCTGTGGATGAAGGTTCCCGACAAGGTGGCCGAGGTCAAGATCGGCATGGAGGCGCGTTCGGTCGAAAGCTCGAAATTCAAGGGCTGGGAGGACAAACTCGCCATCGGCGGAACCTATTGGCCGCCGGCCTACACCATCATGGACGGCGCCACGCTCAAGCCGCTCAAGATCGTCGCGACGGGCGGCATGACGGTGGACACGCAGGACTTTCTGCGCGAGGCGCGCGTCGCCTCGATCGTCGCCTCGCATTACCACCCGGAATTCGTGGTCAATGTGAAAGAGACGGGCAAGATCGTCCTGGTCAATTATTCCGATCTCGACAATCTCAAGACCACAACCATCGACGCCGCGCGCTTCCTGCATGACGGCGGCTTCGACGCCACCGGCCGCTATTTCCTGGTCGCCGCCAACGCCTCGAACAAGGTCGCTGTGATCGACACCAAGGACGACAAGCTGGTGAAGATCGTCGAGGTCGGGGTCAAGCCCCATCCCGGCCGCGGCGCCAATTTCGTCGATCCGCAATACGGCCCGGTCTGGGCGACCAGCGATCTAGGCGACGAAAAGATCTGGCTGATCGGGACCGATCCGGTCCATCATCCGAAAAACGCCTGGAAGGTCGTGCGCACGCTGACCGGTCTCGGTGGCGGCGCCCTGTTCATCAAGACCAATCCGCATTCGCAAAACCTCTGGGTCGACGCCGCGCTGAATCCGGACAACGCGATCCATCATTCGGTCGCGGTGTTCGACATCAAACATCTCGACAAGCCGTTCGAAAAGATCGACATCGCCGCGATGGCGGGGCTCGACAAGGAAGACGCGGCGCGCGTGGTCCAGCCGGAGTACAACAAGGACGGCACGGAGGTCTGGTTCTCGGTCTGGAACCGCAAGAACAAGCCGTCGGCGATCGTCGTCGTCGACGACAAGACGCGGAAGGTCAAGGCGGTCATCAATGATCCCAAGGTGATCACGCCGACCGGGAAATTCAATGTGAACAACACCCAGCGTGACATATACTGACCAAAGGGGCGGCGGCTTCGGCCGCCGCCCCCGTCGCCGAAAGGGGATTGATGATCCGATCCGGTTTCGCCGCCGTGGCGCTGCTGTGTTTCTTTTCGCCTTTCGCGCAGGCGCAGACGCCCCGCGGAAAACTGGTCGCGCTGGTGCGGCAGGATTGCGGCTCGTGTCATGGATTGACGCTAAAGGGCGGACTCGGGCCCGCCCTCCTGCCGCCAGATCTCGCCGGCAAGAGCGCCGAGGCGCTGGCGTCGATCATCCTCGATGGCGTCCCCGGCACGCCCATGCCGCCGTGGCGCGGCGAATTGAGCCCCCGGGACGCGCGCTGGATCGCACAAAAACTCAAGGAGGGGTTTCCCCAATGAGACGCAGGGCCTTTCTGGGTTCGGGTCTGGCGGCCGGCGCACTGTTCGCGTCGAACGCGAACGGGCGCGCGGAAACGTCGGCGCCGCGCGCGACCGGATGTCTTGGCCTGATCGTCGAGCGCGCCGCGGGCTCGGTCGTTCTCATCGACAATGTCCGGCGCGCCGTGCTCGGCCGCATCGAAGGCCTCGGCGACCTCTCGCACGCGACCGCGGTGTTTTCGCGCTGCGAACGCTATTCTTTTGTCTTCGGGCGGGACGGGGGCCTGACCAAGCTCGACTTGCTCGAAACCCGCATCGACAAGCGCGTCATGCAGTCGGGCAATTCCATCGGCGGCGCCATATCCGATGACGGCCAGTTGATCGCAGTCGCCAATTACACGCCGGGCGGCGTGAAAATTTTCGACGCCGGGACTTTGGCGGACGTCGCCTCGATTCCGGCGCTCGGCGCCGACGGCAAATTGTCGAAAACCGTCGGCGTCGTCTCGCTCCCGGGCCGACGCTTCATTTTCTCGCTCTATGACGCAGGAGAGATCTGGATCGCCGATTTTGGCGACAGCGCCACGCCCAAACTAACCAAATTCACCAATGTCGGCCGCCTGCCTTATGATGGCAATGTGACGTCCGACGCGCGACATTATCTCGCCGGCCTGTTCGGCGAAGACGGCTTCGCCCATATCGATCTGTGGGCGAGGGAACTCAAATGCGAGCGCGTGGCGCAAAGCTATTTCGGCGGCCAGCAGAAGCTGCCGGTCTTCAAAATGCCGCATCTCGAAGGCTGGGGCCAATCGGCCGTCGATTTGCTGCTGCCGGCCTGCGGCGCCCACGAGGTTCTGGCGATCGATCTCCAGACCATGGGTTTGAAAAAGCGCATCCCCACCCATGGCCAGCCGGTCTTCTGCGTCGCGCGGCCGGATGGGCGCGAAGTATGGGTCAATTTCGCCCATCCGCTCAACGACACGGTGCAGATCATCGACGTTCCCACGCTGGACGTCGTCCATTCCTTCGCGCCTGGTCCCGGCGTGATGCACCTCGAATTCACGCCGCGCGGCGATGAGGTCTGGATCTCGGCGCGCGACGCCGACCGCGTCGTGGTGATGGACGTGCGGCGGCGGGAAAAGATCGTGGAAATTCCGGCGCAAAAGCCGTCCGGCATTCTCTTCGCGTCGCGCGCGCACCGGCTGGGAGGCTGACGTGCTGAACGAGGGAGACTGCCGACTGATCGACGAATTCCAGCGCGATTTTCCGCTGGAGCCCGAACCGTTCCGCGCCATCGCCGAACGCCTTGGCCTCGACGAATCCGACGTGCTGGCGAGTCTGATCCGCTTGGGCGAAACCGGCGTCATTTCTCGCCTTGGCGCGGTGCTGCGCCCGAACTGCGCCGGCGCCTCGACGCTTGCGGCCATGGCGGCGCCCGCCCACAAGCTGGAGGCGATCGCCGAAATCGTCAACGCCGAGCCGGGCGTCAATCACAATTACGAGCGTGAACATGCGGTCAATCTCTGGTTCGTCGTCACCGGAGCCAATCGCGCCGCGATCGCGGCCAGCCTCGCGCGAATCCAAAGCCGGGTCGGGCTCGACGTGCTCGATTTGCCGTTGCTGCGCTCGTTTCATATCGATCTCGGATTTCCGATCTTCGCCAGCGTCGAGGGCGAGAAAAAAGTCTCGCGAAGCGCCAGCCCGCCGCAGCCCGAGGCTGACGATCTGCGACTGCTGACAGCAATCGAAGATGGGTTGCCTTTATGCCGGCGCCCGTATCGGTGTGTCGCGGCCCGGTTGGGCTGGGATGAGCGGGACGTCATCGCCCGCCTGCGGCGCCTGATCGACGGGGGCGCCATCGCGCGCTTCGGTCTGGTGGTGCGGCATCAGGTCCTGGGCTATCGCGCCAACGCCATGGTGGTCTGGGACATCGACGAAGGCGTCGTGTCGGAAATCGGCGCCCGTCTCGCGGAGGCGCCCGGCGTGACGCTTTGCTATGAGCGGCCGCGGCGGCTTCCGGTCTGGCGCTACAATCTCTATTCCATGGTCCATGGCCGCGACCGCGGCCAGGTTTGCGCCGATATCGCCGCGCTTGCCGAAAAAGTCGGCGGCGCCAGTCGCGGCCATGAAATCCTTTTCTCGCGCCGCTGCTTCCGCCAGCGGGGGGCCAAGCTTTCCGCAGCCTGAGGCGCCGCATGATCGACGATATCGACCGAAAGATCATCAATCGATGGCAGGGCGGCTTTCCCCTGGTCGCTCGGCCTTTCGCCGCCGTCGCCATCGACGCCGAAATTTCCGAGGACGAAGCGATCGAGCGTATTCGCCGCTTGCGCGACGAGGGAATGCTGACGCGCTTTGGTCCGCTTTTCAACGCCGATGCGCTTGGCGGCGCCTTCTGCCTTTGCGCCATGGCCGTGCCGGCGGAAATTTGGGAGGCGACCGTCGCGGCGGTCAATGCGCGGGTTGAAGTGGCGCATAATTATCAGCGCGACCATCGCCTCAACATGTGGTTCGTGCTGGCGACCGAACGGCCCGACGCCATCGCGGAAGTCTGCGCGGAGATCGAACAGGCGACCGGCCTGGGCGTTTTCGTCTTCCCGAAGCTGCGCGAATTTTTTGTCGATTTCCGGGTGACCGCATGAAGCCGATCGACGACATCGACCGCGCCCTGATCCGCGCGACGCAGGCCGGATTGCCATTCGATCCGCAACCCTATGCGCGCGTCGGCGAAGCCGTCGGCTTGAGCGAAGACGACGTGATCGAACGTTTTTCGCGCATGATGGACAAGGGAATCGTCCGCCGCGTCGGCGTCGTGCCCAATCATTTCCGTCTCGGCTTCAACGCCAACGGCATGACGGTCTGGGATGTCGCCGACGAAGAAGCGGAACGGCTCGGCGCCTGGATCGGCGCGCTCGATTTCGTCAGCCATTGCTATCTGCGCCCGCGCGCTCCGCCCGACTGGCCATACAATCTTTTCGCCATGGCCCATGGCGCGACGCGCGAGGAAGTGCAGGAAAAGGCCCGGCGCATCGCCGATCTGCTCGGTCCGGCCTGCCGCGGCTCGGACATTCTGTTTTCGACCCGCATCCTCAAGAAGACCGGCTTGCGTCTCGCGGAGTGAACCATGTTTCGCCTTACCCAGATGCTGCGCGAATTGAAGACGCCGACGCCGGTTCGGCCGCGCCGCGACCCGCCCGGCCCGGTGGTGATCTGGAACCTGATCCGCCGCTGCAATCTCAAATGCAAGCATTGCTATTCGGTCTCGGCCGACGTCGATTTTCCCGGCGAACTGGCCACGCCGGAAGTCTTCGCGGTCATGGACGACCTCAAGGCTTTTCGCGTGCCAGCGCTGATTCTCTCGGGCGGCGAGCCCTTGTTGCGGCCCGATATTTTCGACATTTCCCGCCGCGCCAAGGCGATGGGATTTTACACCGCGCTGTCCAGCAACGGCGCCTTGATCGACGAGGACAAGGCCGACCGCATCGCCGAAATCGGCTATGATTATGTCGGGATCAGCCTCGACGGAATCGGCGCGACCAACGACCGCTTTCGCGGCCTCGCCGGCGCCTATGACGCGGCCCTTTCAGGCGTGCGCGCCTGCGTCGCGCGCGGCGTCAAGGTCGGCCTGCGCTTCACCATGACCCTCGACAATTGGCGCGAACTGCCGCGCCTGATCGATCTCGCAGAAAGCGGAGGGCGTGAGGAAATTCTATCTCTCGCATCTGGTCTATGCCGGGCGCGGCAACAAGAATCGCGGCGACGACGCCAATTGGCGGGTCACCCGCGACATGATGGATTTCTTGATCGACGCCGCCTGGGCGGCGCTCGAAAAGGACGAGGAGCTCGATTTCGTCACCGGCAACAACGACGCCGACGGGGTCTGGCTCTATTTCTGGACCTTGCGCCATTTCCCCGAACAAGCCGAACACATGCGCGCGAAACTGGCGCAATGGGGCGGCAATTCCTCCGGCGTCAATGTCGCCAATATCGACAATCTCGGCGACGTCCACCCCGACACGATGTGGCGGGATCACTCCGCTCGGCAATGTCCGCGCCCGGCCGTTCTCGCAAATCTGGACCGATGTCTCCGACCCGATCATGGCCGGGCTGAAGCGCCGCCCGCGCGAAATTTCCGGGCGCTGCGGCGCTTGCGCCTTTTTCGATATTTGCGGCGGCAATACGCGCGTGCGGGCGTTGAAGTTGAGCGGCGACGCGTTCGCCGAAGACCCGGCCTGCTATCTCACCGACGCCGAAATCGGCGCGCCCGAGGCCGAGCGCCTCGTCTTGCGGCCGTTCCGGGGAATGAAACATGAAGCTTTGCGCCGCTAGCCTCGCGCTGATGGCGGGGATCGCCGCCGCCCAGGCCGCGCCCGACGCCGCGGCGCTCTACCAGGCCCATTGCGCCTCCTGCCATGGAAGCGACCGTTTCGGCGCCATCGGCCCAGCGCTTTTGCCCGACAATCTTGGCCGGCTCGGCAGAGCGGGCGCGGAGGCGGCGATCCGCGACGGCCGCGCCGGCACGAAAATGCCTGGCTTCAAGGCCGATCTCGACGATCCATCGATCAAGGCGCTGGCGGCTTATGTCTATGCGCCTCCGGCGAAGGCGCCTTTGTGGGGCAGGGCGCAAATCGAGGCTTCGCGCGTGCTGACGCCCGATCTTGCCGTCGCCAGACCAGTTTTTTCCGCCGATCCGCTCAATCTCTTCGTCGTGGTCGAGGGCGGCGACCATCATGTCTCCATCGTCGATGGCGACAGTTTTACGCCGATCGATCGTTTCGCCAGCCGTTTCGCCTTGCACGGCGGACCGAAATTCACGCCCGACGGCCGCTATGTCTTCTTTTCATCGCGCGACGGCTGGGTGACGAAATTCGACCTCTGGACGCTGAAAGTCACGGCGGAGATCCGCGCGGGGCTCAACAGCCGCAATATCGCGCTCTCCAAAGACGGACGCCATGTCGCGGTCGCCAATTACCTGCCCGATACGCTGGTGATCCTGTCCGCGGCCGATTTGAGCGTCGAAAAAATCTTCGATGTCGCCGACCGCAACGGCAAGGCCTCGCGAGTGTCGGCGGTCTATCAGGCGCCGCCGCGCAATTCTTTCCTGGTCGCACTGAAGGACGCGCCGGAAATCTGGGAGATTTCGACCGCGGCGCGAGCCGATCCGTTTCCTCTGCGGCGCATCGCGCTGACGACGCCGCTCGACGATTTCTTCTTCGACCCCCCCTATCGCCATGTGCTAGGCGCGCATCAGGCCGGCGACAAGGCGATTGTCGTCGATCTCGATTCGGGGAAGGAAGTCGCGACCTTGCCGCTGCCGGGCATGCCGCATCTGGGCTCCGGCATTTCCTGGATGCGCGACGGCCGTGTGATGATGGCGACGCCGCATCTGAAGGACGGCAGGATCAGCGTCATCGACACCACGGATTGGAAGGTCATCGCCGAAATTCCCACGCCGGGGCCGGGCTATTTCCTGCGCAGCCACGATAACACGCCATACGCCTGGGCCGATTCCTCGCTCTCGCCGCAACACAAGGACGAGATTTCGATCATCGACAAGCAGCTGCTCAAAGTCGTTCAGACGCTCAAACCCGCGCCCGGAAAAATGACGGCCCATGTCGAATTCGACCGGTCCGGCAAACATGCGCTCGTCAGCGTGATGGAGAAGGATGGCGCGGTGATCGTCTATGACGCCGCGACCTTCCAGGAGCTCAAGCGCCTGCCGATGTCGAAGCCCGTCGGCAAATATAACGTCTTCAACAAGATTACGTTTTCCGAGGGCACGAGCCACTGAACCAGCCGCTCAATCGTCGCCTCCTGCGCGGGCGGCGAACTGCGCCAGTTTCTCGATATCCCTGATACGGACATTGTCGCGCGCGACGGTGACGCCGACCTCGCGCAGACGCGCGAGGGCGCGCGAAAAGCTTTCCGGCTGCATGCCAAGGCGATTGGCGATCAGCGCTTTTTCATAAGGCAGCGCGACTTCGGCCGGGCCGGCGGGAACAGAGACCTGATCCAGCAGAAAATCGGCGATGCGTTGCGGCGCGGATTGGGCCTTGAGCTGCTCGATCTGCTCGACAAGCTGTTTCAGATGGATAGAGGCGGCGGCCAGCATGTCGAAGGCAAGCTGGGGCTGCTTGAGTACGGCCTGGCGCAAAATGGCCCCTTCGACGCGCAGAATGCGCGCCGGCGAGATGGTCTCGGCCGAGGCCGGATAACGCCCGCCGAGAAACATGACGGCTTCGGCGAAGGTCTGGCCAGCGGTAAAGATCGCGACGACAATTTCGCCGCCGTCTTCGCGCTCCCGAAACAGCTTCACCCAGCCTTCGCAGATGAAAAAGAAGGCGTCCGCCGGATCGCCCTGCTGAAAGATGCGCTCGCCGCGTTCGTATCGGCGGGCGGCGCGGCCCCCGATCAGAGAACGAAGAATAACAGGCCCCATCGCCCGGAACAAAGGCGCGCGGCTCAGGATGGTCCAATCTTCGGTCGTCATCATCACGCTTCGTCTTCGGCGCGGCGCCGGAAGACGCCAATCTTTGACGAAAATGGCGCGGAGCCGCGCTCAAATCCTTGTCCGACCGCACGGTTCCGCGCGTTTTTTCGATGGATGGGACCTATCCGACGATATTCCGATAGATGGCCGGCAGAGCGGAGGCGAGCTTTTCCGGCCTGGACACGATGGCGAAGCCGGCCGGACCGAACAGATGCGGCAGGTAGAATCGCGCCTGCGCGTCGATCGCGACGCAAAACACCGCCTGCCCGCGCCGGCGCGCCTCCATCGCTGCGCGGCGGGTGTCCTCGATCCCGAAACGGCCTTCGTAATGATCGAGATCGTTGGGCTTGCCGTCGGTGATGACCAGCAGGAGTTTTCGCGCGTTCGGCCGCTGGCCGAGCCGGAACGAAACATGGCGGATCGCCGCTCCAAGTCGGGTGTAAAATCCCGGCTTCAACGCCGCGACGCGCGAATCCACTTTCTTGCCGAACGGCTCTTCAAAACTTTTGCACACATCGACGAAGACGCGCTCCTTTCGTAACGACGAGAATGCGTAAAGGCCAACGTCGTCGCCGCACGCCTGCAATCCATGCGCCAGGGCGATCAGCGCCTCCCGCGCCACGGCGATGACCGGACGGCCTTCGACAGCGCTTTCGGTCGAGCGCGAACAATCGAACAGAACCGCAACGGCGAGGTCGCGCTCCTCGTTGCGCGCGTCGCGATAAAGCCGCTCGCTCGCCTCGCCGCCGGCGCGGCGATCGGAGGCGGCGCGCACGCAGGCGTCGAGATCGATTTCGGCGCCTTCCATCTGCCGCGACAGCCATTTGCGGCGCGGCCGCAAAGCCTCGAATCGCCGGCGCACGGTCTCGATGCGCCGACGCGCCGCCGCGTCAAGCTTCAGGCCGTCCGGCGACTCGGGGGCGATATTTTCCAGCACCCGCGCCTGATCGGGCATAAGCGCCGCCCGCTTCCAGTCCCATTCGGGATAGACGAATTTTCCGGCGAGCCTTTCGCGGTCGCCGTCTTCCGGCGCGAGGTCGAGGTCGAATTTCAGGCGGGTCTTCGGCTTTTTGTGATGCTGCGCGAGGTCGATCCGGTCCGCGTCGGCGGCGGCCTTGCGGGCGTTTTCCTCGTCGTCGTCATCGACATCGCGATTGATGTTGAGGAAATCGCCGAAGGACAGGATCGCCTCGAAACGATGGAGAATAAGCGAATCCTTGCGTTCGGCCTGGTCGCTTTTCTGGCGGCGGGCCTTCATCGTCTGTTCCGCCCCATCGCTCGCGCCTTCGCCTGGCTCCGGCGCTTCATCGCCGCGCCGCCGGTCGCCGCTTTGCGACGGAATCCGCTCGCCCCAAAGCAGGACGGGGCGAAAGGCCTTGTAGCCGGCAGGCGCCGTGAGCAGGGTGAGCGATTCGGTTTCTCCGGCGAGGGCGCGCTGCAAGGGCGTGTCGATGCGCAAGGGCGTGTCGACGCGCAAGGGCTCCTGGGCGAGGCGGGCCCGAATCCACTCCTCGATTTCCTTTTCGAGCGGCGGTCCTTCGAAGGCTGGCCGCGACGCCAGCGTCGCCGCATAAAGCGCGTCGCGGATCGGCGCGAGGCCAGGGAAAAGCACGATGGCGCGCTCGCTGTCGGCATGGGCGCGGCGCAGGCGGATCACATCGCGGCGCAAAGGATCGCCGGACGCTTCTTCCGCCGGCTCCGCCGCGGCCGCCAAAGCCGCGAGCCAGAGGAAATATTTGCGGTTGAGATCGGCGTCGGGGAAATGTTCGATTTTTTGCGGCAGGAACAAGGTCGAGCCGTCGAAGCGCGCCGCTTTCACCCGTTCGGCGTCACGGGCGAGGCGGCGGCGCCATGAGCGCCGGTGCGTGGACATCTCCTCGCCCGCCGCCTTGATCCCCACGCCCGGTTCGCCGCCGAGGCCTCGGAACAGGACGCCCAGAGAGCCCTTGACCGCCGCCAGTTCGACCGCCGCTTCGGGAAAGGCCGGCTCGGCGTCGAGCTTTTCGACGAGACGGTTCCACAACCCGCCGACCGCCTCTTCCGGCTCCCAGAATTTGGTGGCGATGAGCGTGCGCCAGAGCGACATTTTTAGCCGAGCGTCACTTGGACGAGATCGAGCAGGCCCTTTTCCACGTCGAGATCGTCGGTGAGCGGGCTCGATCAAGGCGGCTTCAATCGCCTCGTTGCGCTTCATGCCATCGGCGATGAGATTGGCGCAGGCGACCAGCAGCCGGGTCGAGGCGCCTTCTTCGAGGTCCTGGCCTTTCAGGGCGCGCAAGCGGCCGGCGAGACGGACCAGGGTCTTGCAGGTCTCGGCGTCGAGCCCGCTTTCGCGCGCGACGATGGCCGCTTCCGCCTCGGGCCTCGGATAGTCGAAGGACAGAGCGACGAAACGCTGGCGGGTCGAGGGCTTCAACGTTTTCAGCACCGACTGGTAGCCGGGGTTGTAGGAGATCACCAGCATGAAATCGTCGGGCGCGTGCAGCGTCTCGCCGGTGCGGTCGAGCGGCAGGATGCGGCGGTCGTCGGTGAGCGGATGCAGCACCACGGTCACGTCCTTGCGCGCCTCCACCACTTCGTCGAGATAGCAGAGTCCGCCGCGCCGCACCGCGCGGGTCAGCGGGCCGTCGGTCCAGACCGTCTCGTTGTTCTTGATGAGAAAGCGGCCGGTGAGATCGGCGGCGGTGAGATCGTCGTGACAGGCGATCGTGTCCAGCGGCAGACCGAGCCGCGCCGCCATATGGGCGACGAAGCGCGTCTTGCCGCAGCCGGTCGGTCCTTTCAGCAGGACGGGGAGGCGGCGCCGGAACGCCGCCTCGAAGATCGCGCATTCATTGCCCTGCGGCTGGTAGAAGGGGATATGCTCCGCCTCCTCCCCGGAAGCGATGGCCGCAAGGCTCATGGCTTTTCCTTTCTTGTCGGGCGTCGTCGGCGTGAAAGCCTCATCACTCCGCCGGAGCGCCGACCGCGTGACCCGGTTCGATCGCCTCGTGCTTGAGCGGAACGAGGATCGAGAAGATGAACAGGAAGGCGCCGATGACCGTCACCACCCCCGCGCCGAGGCGCAGGTCGAAGAACAGGCCGAGCTGGTCGGCGGCGTCCATGAAGCTCATCCCCATGACCTTGCGTCAGGTGGGTTTGCAGCACGCCGGCGAAGGTGAGCACCACCGCCATGAACACCACGCCCGCCGACAGGATCCAGAAGCTGAGCATGTTCAGCACCTGGTTATAGGGGGCGCGATTGAGCAATTGCGGGAAGGCGTAGGTCATCATCGCCAGATTGATGCAGACATAGGCGCCATAGAAGGCCAGATGGCCGTGGGCCGCCGTCACCTGCGTGCCGTGGGTATAGAAATTCACGCCATGCAGGGTGTGCAGGAAGCCCCACACGCCGGCGCCGAAAAAGGCCAGCACCGAGCAGCCGAGCGACCACAGCATCGCCGCCTTGTTGGGATGGTCGCGCCGGCCCTTCCACACCATGCTGAAGGTGAACAGCAGCATGCCGAAGAAGGGAATGACCTCGAGCGACGAGAAGATCGACCCGATCCACTGCCAATAACCCGGCGTGCCGATCCAGTAATAATGGTGGCCGGTGCCGAGAATGCCGGTGAACAAGGAGGTCGCGACGATGACATAGAGCCATTTCTCGATCACTTCGCGATCGACGCCGGTGAGCTTGAGCATCAGGAAGGCCAGAACTGAGGCCATCACCAGCTCCCACACCGCCTCCACCCAGAGATGAACGACATACCACCAGAACATCTTGTCTTCCGACAGATTGCCCGGGTTGTAGAGCGAGAACAGGAAGAAGATGGCGATGCCCCACAGCCCGAACAACAGCACATTGGTGATCGCTGTCTTTCGCCCCTGCAACACGGTCATGCTGATGTTGAACAGGAAGATCAGGGCGGCGACGACAATGCCGAGCTTCACCCACAGAGGCTGTTCGAGATAGGAGCGCGCTTCCGCCGCATAGTGGTGGAAGAGATAGCCGGCCACCGCCGCCAGCGCGCCGAGGAAGAAGATGGCGAACTGGACATAGGCGAGGGTCGGCGAATAGATCTCGCGCTCCGCCTCCTCGGGAATGAGGTAATAGGCGGCAACCGAAAAATCCGAGCAGCAGCCAGACCACCAAGGCGTTGGTGTGGATCATGCGGACTTCGTTGAAGGGCATGATGTCGACCGGAATGAGATTCGGCGCGACATAGATGAGGCCGCCGATGAGCCCGAAGATCATCTGGACGGCGAAGATGAGCAGGGCGCCAAGCCAATAGGTCTTGGCGATGCTTTGGCTATGATATTGCATTAAATCCTCCGCATCACTGGATCAGTTGGTCTTGTTTTGAAGGCCGTGGCGGCCACCCTTGCGTGTTGGTCCGGCTGGCCCAGGCGAGGAAATCGACGAGATCGTCGAGTTGCGCGTCGGTCAGATTGAACTGCGGCATCTGGCGGCGGCCCGCTATGCCGGTCGGTTGCGCCTTCATCCAGTTCTTGATGGTTTCACGCGCGCCCGCCGGGTCCTTGTCGCCGCCCCAGCGCTTGAAAACGTCGCCAAGCTCGGGGGCGAAGCGGGCGCCTTCGCCATAGATGGTGTGGCAGTCGAAACAGGCGTGGCTTTCCCAGATCCTTTTGCCGCGCACGACGGAATCGGTGAGATGCGCCTGATCGGTCCCCTTGGTCAGGATGTAGTGACGGCTGTGCGCCGTCAGCCCGATGAAGATGATGAAGAAGAACAGCGATCCGCCGTAAAAAATGTTTCGGGCCGTGGATTTGGTGAGAACTTCGCTCATTCCGTCGCTCCCCGCGAGATGGACGGGCCGAGGCTAGAATGAGGCGAGGTCCGCCTCCTTAACAAAAGTCAAACCGCAGAATTCGAACATTGTTGTTATTGCGGCGTCGCAAAGATCAGGAAGGACGCCGAGACCAGCAGGAGCGTGACGGCCGCGGCGGTCGTGAAGCCGAACAGGGCGCCCGGCGCCACGCGAAGCCCGAGATAGGTCCGCAGAACCAGATGCGCCTTCAGCGCCGCCGCAACCGCGACGACGCCGATCATCGCCGCGCCGAGCCTTGAGGCGTGGGCGACATCGGCGGCAAAGAACAGAGTCAACGAAAGCGCCATCAGCAAAGCCCAGACGTTCACGATTTCACGCGGCTTCGGCATCGCTCACCTGAGAAGATAGAAGCTGGGAAAGATCAGGATCCAGACCAGATCGACCATGTGCCAGAAGGCGGTTCCGGTCTCGATATTGTCGGGCGAATTGAACCGGGCCACGATCGTGAGGATCACGAGGCCCAGCACGACATGAAGGGCGTGGAAGCCGGTGACGAGGAAATAAAGGGTGAAGAACGGGCTCGAATCGAGATCGTGTCCGGCGGCGAGTTCGACGCCATATTCGCGCGCCTTGACCGCGAGAAAAACCACGCCGAGAGCCCCGGCGAGGCCAAGCCAGGCGCGCGCCGCCGCGCGCCGGCCGGCATGCGTTGCGACATTGGCCAGCGCCGCGAACAGGCCGCTGGTCAGCAATACGGCGGTGTTGATCAGGCCGGCGAGGCGGTTCAACTGGTCCTGGTCGGCGGCGAAGCCGGCCGGGTTGCGGGCGCGGGCGCCGGCGTAGCCGATCAGCGCCGCGCCGAACACCGCAAGCTCGGAGCCGATCAGCACCCACATCAAGGGATTTCCCGGCAAAACCGAGAGCGGTCCCCAATCGTCTTTCGAATCCGCGCCGGTTGGGGCTGGCGTCATGGTCTTTCTCTCCGGCGCCTCTCATGCGGCGGCGCGGCGCGAAGGACATTGTCGCGCCGCAAAGACGACGCGGGTCTTCAGCTTTTTGCGGCCCAAGGTGAAAGCCCGGGCTCAGCCGGCGCTCCAGATGTGAGGGCGATTCATGGCGGCGATTCTGCAGGCCGGGCCGGGATCGCCACGGGGGAAGGGCTCGAACTGGCGGTTGCAGCCCGCGCCGAGGAGTTGCTGCTGAAATTATCGACGATCCACCGTGAAGAAATCCGTAGGCTGAAGCCGCTGTTGATCCGGCCTTTCGATCGCTTCGGTTGACGCCGCGCAAGGACGGAATATCGGCGGGGGCGCTTATATCGGCTTAGCGACGGGCCTGCGCGGAGGCCCGCGCCGACGGGCGCAGACCACGGGATCGATGCAGCCTGAAACCGATGTCGGGAGTTTGATGGCGTGATCAGCGGCTTCGACGATCTGATATGGGCGCGCGCGATCCATGTGCTTGCGGTCGCGCACTGGATTGGCGGCGTGGCCTTCGTGACCTTGGTCATCTTGCCGCTCGCGCGGAACCTGCCGGCGCAGCAGGGGGCGGCCTTGTTCGCCGCCGCAGAACGCCGTTTCGCCGCGCAGGTCCGGGTCTCGATTCCCGTCGCCGGCGCCGCTGGCTTCTGGATGACCTACCGCATGGATATCTGGTCGCGTTTCCTCGATCCGCACTTCTGGTGGATGGCGGCGATGCTCGGCCTGTGGGTCCTGTTCACGTTTGTCGTCTTCGTCGTCGAACCCCTTTTTCACGCGCGAATGGCGGGCCTTGCCCGCGCCAATCCCCAACTCGTCCTCGCGAGGCTGGAGCGCATGCATTCCATCCTGCTGGCGCTGGCTGCGGTGACGATCGCCGGCGCTGTCGCGGGCGCCCACGGATTCTATTTCTGACCGCCGCACGCGCTCGGCGGTTCGAGGCCACCGTGAGAGGGCAAGGTTTTCGGATACGAACCGGTCCTGGACGTCGGCCTTTCCATGGAGACAGGGGTTTCGCCCGCGCCGCTTGCCGAAACGCGTTTGACCGCTCCATGTCGCCGGCCCGTGGTCCTTGCGCGGGATTCGGAGGTCGGACATGATGCTCCCCTGGTCGCCTTCGCCTCCTCTGCTAAATCAGGCCCGCCGCCGCGAGTTTGCGGCGGGAGCCAGGCGGCTTCAAACGAAGGACATTGCATGACGCGGCTCGACCGCTCTCTCATCGCCGGCGCGCCGGCTTTCGCGAATCTGGGCGCCGAGGCCTTGGACGCCATTCTGTCGCGCGCGCAAATCCTGCGCCTGCTCAAGGGCGAGGCGGTCTTTCGCCAGGGCGAGCCGGCCGAGCGTTTCTTCCTGTTGCTGCACGGCCGGCTGCGGGTGACCCGAATCAATGCCGAAGGCGCGCAGATCCTGGTCCGCTTCATCGCGCCAAATGACATGTTCGGCGTCGCCATGGCGATCGGCGCTTCGGCCTATCCCGGCACGGCGGTCGCCGCTGTGGAATCGCTGGCCTTGTCCTGGCCCAACGCCGCCTGGGCGGAGCTGATCGCCGCCTATCCCAGCCTGGCGGTCAAGGCCATGCAATCCTTGGGAGAACGGCTGCAGGACACGCAGGATCGCGTGCTCGACCTCTCCACGCAGCATGTCGAGCAGCGCATCGCCAGAGCGGTGCTGAAACTCGCGCGCGAGGCTGGCCGCAAGGCCGACGGCGGCATGTTGATCGACTTCCCGCTGTCGCGGCAGGACCTCGCCGAAATGACCGGCGCGACGCTGCACACCGTCAGCCGGACCCTGAGCGCATGGCAGGCGAAAGGCCTCGTCGATTGCGGCCGCCAGCGCGTGGTCGTGCGCGACGCGCAGGGCCTGGCCGCCATCGCGGCGGGGGGAGGTTAGCAGCGCCGCGGACTTAATTTTTCGTGGGTTCGAGGATTTTGAGGCGTTTGATCGTATAGGTTCCGCCAGTCACGTCGAATTCGACCGCGTCCCCTTTTTGCGCCTTGCCGATCAGCGACGGCGGATCAACGGCGAACGACATTTCCATCGCCGGCATCAGCCCTGCGATTGGCTTGTGGCGGATGGTGATCGAACCCGCCGCAGCGTCAACGCCCGTGACGAGGCCCGAGCCATGAAACAGGCGTCCTTCTTCCGCGCGTGAGGTCCCGGTTAAGATGAGAACAAAGCCGGAAATCGCGGCGCCGGCGAGATCGCGTCGGCGCATAGGGAAAGCTCGCGTCGTCATTCCAGAATCTCCCACCTTGCGACAAGTCGTCAAATCCCAAGAACCGGCGTCGTCAAAACGGCGGACAACCCGGAAAAACTTGAAACGTTCAGCGCTTCGTCCGGAGCGCCCGGCGACGGTTCCGGCGCCGCGAGGCTCCGAAGCGAGTCCAGATCGCGGATTTCAATATCGGGGCCGCGAACCCGGATTTCGTTCCTCGCCAGAAGCGCGAGGCCGCGCGAAAAAACCTCCGGCGCCATGCCCAGCCTCGCCGCCAGGTCGCGCTTTTCGAATCGGCACATGGACGACGCGTCGTCCGCCCGTCGCGGCGTCGCGTTCGATCAGCCATTTGGCGATCCGCTCGACGCTCGTCAGCAGCGTCTGACATTTCAGTTCGCGCGTGATCGCGCGATAGCTGTGAGCCAGTTCGATTGCGGCGTTCCGCGCGAAAACCTCGTCAAAATCAAAAGCCTTTCGCACCGCCATTGCGGGAATCATCAGGATTTCGGAGGGTTCGAACACCCGCGCCGAAGTCAGCAGCGAGGAATTGGTGAGGACGGCGGCGATCACGAAGGAATGCGGCGGTTCGATCACCGCGAATTCCGTTTCCTGGCGCCGGTAGCGTGAAAACAATTCGACCGAGCCCGACAGGACGATATGCAGGCATTGTGCGGTCGTTCCCTCCTCGACGACGATCTCGCGCGACGCAAACCTCCGCCGGATACTGTTCTGGACGATGAAATCGATGGTTTTCGCTCCGGCATGCCGCCCAGAGCGGATGGCGCCGCAAATCATCCGGAACGGCTCCGGGCGCCACATGATGTTCTTCGCCACGCATGCTCATTCTGTTCGTTCTCGCTCATTGGCTCCGGATCGGGCGCAACGCCTGTTGGCAAGCCTCGACCGGGACCGGACCAATCATCCGGGAAAACTGGGAAAAAGCATTGATTTCAGTTAGCCGGGGGACCGCGCGTCCCTTACCGATGGCTGAATTGCGGGAACAGGATGTTGTTCTCGGTGTGAATATGTTCCTTGAGGTCGTCCGAAAACTTCCGCAGCCCGGCGTAAAGCGCGCGCCACGATGCGCAGGCGTCGGCCGGCGGCTCCATATTTCCTGTCATCGCCTTCCAGTTGCTTCAGCGCGGCGAAATGATCTTCATGCTCCGCCGCCATCACCGCGACGGGGGCCGAAACCATTGGATGGGCGGCGCGGATCATCGGGAAAAGCATGGCCTCCTCCTTCCGCATGTGCGACTCGAGCTCCGCCGCCGTCGCGTTCAGGACCTCTGTCAGGCCCAGCGGAACATCGGGATGGTCCGCATGAACCTGCTCCACGCGCCGCGCCAGCCGTATGAGTTCGGGCAATTCGCGGCGGTGCGTCTCGTGGAAGCGCGATACAGATGAATTCGATGATTTCTTCCGGTTCGTCCGGGGCCGTCACCGGCGGCTGATCAAGGGCGACGAGGCTGCGTTCGATTTCGGCGAGACTTAATCCCCGCTTTGCAACCGCGCTCGCCAAGGTCTGCCGGCCGCCACAACAATAATCGAGCTTGAACGAGCGGAACACCGCCGTCGAGCCGGGCAGGCGGGCGGCGATCTCGCCGACCGGCGTTTCGGCCAGGGGCAAGGCAGGCTGGTCGGGATGTGTCATCGGCGTCTCGCGCGAAGGAAGAGCAAGAGCCGCCATTTTTCCGCAATTCGCGGCGCTAATCCTTGCGGATGGGCAAATTGCGCCAATGTCTTTCGGCGTAACCAAGGCGGCGGAGGCCCGAATGACGATATTCGCGCAAGGCCTGGAGCGTTCCGGACGCGCGTCCGCGGCGGCGCGCGCGCTTCGCGTTCATGGCGCAGGGCCCGAACGCCCAGTCGTGGCGCTGACGCGATCTTCCGAAGTTCTGGCGGTCCTCGCTTTTGCCGCCGCCGCGCTTCCCGCGCCGTTCTTTCCGATCGATCCCTCCCTGCCCGATGCGATCCGGCGCCGTCTGCTTGAGCAGGCGGGTGACGCACTGGTTCTGGGCGACAAACGCGGCGCCGCGTTCGAAGACATTCTATCCGGCGATCCGGGCGGGCCGCTGGCCTACACGCCGCCCGCCGGGCCGGCCCTGCTGATAGCGACCAGCGGCTCGTCGGGGGCGCCGAAAGCCGCCGTTGTGACCGGCGACAATCTCCGCGCTTCCGCCGCCGCCTCGGCCACGGTCACGCCGCTTGGACCGGGCGACCGCTGGCTGGCGAGCCTCCCGCTCTTTCACATCGGCGGATTCTCCGATTCTCGCCCGCTGCGCCTTCGCCGGCGCCGATCTCGTCCTCGGCGAAAGCTTCGACGCCGAACACATCCTTTCGCATCTCGCCGCCGAGCGCATCACCCATGTCTCGCTTACGCCGACCATGCTCGCGCAACTGGCGGCGCTCGGTTCGGCCCCGCCGAACCTTCGCCACGCCCTGGTCGGCGGCGCTTCCCTTTCGCCGCGACTGGCGCGGGAAGCCGCCGAACTCGGCTGGCCGGTTCAGCCGACTTACGGGATGACCGAAACCTGTTCGCAGCTCGCGACCCTCTCCCGTCTGCCGCAGGGCTGGCGCAGCGGGCGAATGGGTCGGCCGCTTCCTTGCGTCGAGATCGCGCTGGCGCCGGACGGCCGCCTGAAAGCGCGCGGCCCGGTGATCATGCATGGCTACGCCAATCCGACACTGGCGCCCGGCGACGGCCTGCATGACGGATGGTTCATCGCCAACGATCTCGCGGACATTTCGGCCGTCGGGGAATTGACCATCCTGGGCCGCGCCGACGACGTCATCGTGACCGGCGGGAAAAAGGTTCTGCCCTCGGTCGTCGAGGATCTGCTGGCCGATTGCCCCGGCATTGGCCGCTATGCCGTCGTCGGCCAGCCCGATCCATTGTGGGGCGAAATCGTCGCCGTCCTTTATGATGGCCCGATAAAGCCGGATGAGTTGCTCTCCTGGCCCCAGGGCGAGGTCGCGGGCGCCTGGCGCCCGCGCGCCGCCCATCGGATCGACCCTTTTCCTCTGCTCGCCAATGGCAAGATCAACCGTCTCGCCTTACGCAAACGGGCGTTCGGGGACGAGACCCAGACCGGGGCCGGCGGGAAGCAGGATTTCGCCGCCGACGATCTCTAAAGGCTTCGCGACATCCTCGCGAAGCCAGGACCCGGTGGCGAGCCCATGGACGGAATCGCCGCCGAGCGCCGCGGCGAGTTGCGCCGTGGCGGCGACGCCGATCGCGGATTCGACGACCGAGGTCATAACCGCCTCCATGCCGGCTCTCGCGGCGCGCTCCGCCAGTCGCAAGACCGCGCTGAAACCGCCGATCCGCGCGGGCTTCATCACCAGCCGGCGCACCGCTCGCGTCTCGAAGATCCGGTCCGGTCGGAGGTCGAACAGGGATTCGTCGATCGCCAGGGCGAAGGGCGCCTGTTTTTGCAGCGCCGCCAGCCTTTCGAGCGACGGCTCGGCCAGCGGCTCCTCGACGCCGTCGATCGGAAGCTTCGCGATGGCGTCGAAAAAGCGGTGAGCCTCGTCGTCGCGCCAGGCGCGATTGGCGTCGAGACGCAACCGCAAACGGCCATCGACCCGCGCTGAGAGTTCCGCGAGGCGTTCCGCCTCCGCTTCCACGCCCTCGAGGCCGACCTTGATCTTCGCGACCGCGAACCCCTGGGCCTGCGCCTCCGCGGCGCGATCCGCGCAGGAAGCGTCGAGCGGGCCGAGCGCCGCATTGACCTTCACCGCCTCTGGCGCGCCGTCGCGCAAGGCCCGGCGCAGCGGCAGTCCGCGCAGACGCAGTGGCAAGGTCGAGCAACGCCGTTTCCAGCGCCCAGCGGGCCTCCGAGCTGGCGACTTCCGGCAGAAGCGGCGAAGGCGTCCTCCGCGCTCAGACCCCCCAATCGCGCTGCGGCGCGGCGCAGCGCCGTGAAGGCGCGCGCGTGTCCCTTTTCGCCGGAGCTGGGCAACGGGGCGCAATCCCCCCAGCCGGTGACGCCCTCGCAGCCAACAGCGACCAGCATTCCCAGCCGCATCTCAAGCGTCGTGGAAGCCGCGCGCCACATTCGCTTCAGCGGCAGGCGATAGGGCCGCAGATGGAGGGATTCGACGCGCAATCAGGGACGTCTCTTGAACCGCCGGAAATCCGGCGCGCGCTTCTCGACAAAGGCGTTGCGCCCTTCCTGGCCTTCCTCGGTCATGTAAAACAGCGCCGTCGCGTTGCCCGCCAGTTCCTGAACGCCGGCGAGTCCATCGGTATCGGCGTTGAAGCCCGCTTTCAGGACGCGCAGCGCGGTCGGCGAATGGCGCAGCATCTCCCGGCACCAGGACATGGTCTCCGCCTCCAGCCGCTCGAGCGGAACGACGGCGTTCACAAGACCCATCTCCAAAGCCTGGGCGGCGTCATATTGCCGGCACAGGAACCAGATCTCCTTGGCCTTTTTCGTGCCCACCGCGCGCGCCATCAGCCCGGCGCCGTAGCCCGCGTCGAAACTGCCGACCTTCGGCCCGGTCTGACCGAAACGCGCGTTTTCCGCGGCGATGGTCAGATCGCAGACCAGATGGAGCACATGGCCGCCGCCAATGGCGTAGCCCGCGACCATGGCGACGACCGGCTTCGGCAGCGTCCGGATCATCCGTTGCAGATCGAGCGCATTGAGGTGGTTGACGCCGCTTTCGTCGCGATAGCCGCCGTGGTCGCCGCGTATTTTCTGGTCGCCGCCGGAGCAGAACGCCTCGGTTCCGGCGCCGGTGAGGATGACGACGCCGATCTCCGGGTCGAGGCGCGCGGCATGAAGGGCCGTCATCATTTCCTCGACCGTTTCCGGGCGGAAGGCGTTGCGGCGATGCGGACGGTTGATGGTGATCTTGCCGACGCCCTCCGCCTTCTCGAACAAAATGTCGCGAAAGTCCGCGGCCGAGGCCGGGCGCCAGTCGAGTGCGTTTGAAGTCACCTATGCGTTCTCCTGGCTGGTCGCGAAAAAAGCGCGGCAAAGCGAAAGGCTGAGGCGCGGGTCGATCATGGCGTGGACCAGCGTCGCGCCCGGCGCGTTCAGACTTTCGGCGACGGCGGCGACGCCTTCGGCGACATTCTCGATGCGCCGATAGTCCAATCCGAAGGCGCGCGCCAAAGCGCCGCCGTCGAAATTTTGCGGCGTTCGCCAGCCACGCTCGAATTCAGGCAGCGCGCTCTGCGGAAGATGATCGAAGACGCCGCCGCCGCCATTGTCCATGACGAGAATCGTCAGCGGCAAACTCGCGGGCGAGCAGCAGCGCGTTGACATCGTGCAGCAAGGCGAGATCGCCCAGCACGGCGACGACCCGCCCGCGCGCGGCGGCGAGGCCGCAGGCGGTGGAGAGATTGCCGTCGATGCCGCTCAGGCCGCGATTGCCGAAACAGACGCGTTTTTGGGCGCCGGCGCCGCAAAACCATTCCGCCGAGCGGATGACCAGCGAATTGGCGAGGAAAAGCGTGGCGCCGTCGGGAAGCGAGCCGAACAGGGCGCGCAGCAGCGCGCCCTCGAACAGCGGACCGGCGGCGCAGATCGTTTCAGCATTTCGCCGGGCGGCGCGGTCGCGCGCCAGCAGGCCGTCGAGCCAATCGTCCGGGGCGGGAGCGGCCGCGAGGCCGCGGCACAGGCTGGCGGGGTCGGCGGCGAGCAAATGCGTGGCGACCCGGTCGGGGTCGCCAAAGCGCCCGTCCGCCGCAACGACGATCTGAACCGCCCCGGAATGGGCGCGCAGCCAGGCATTGACCGCCTTGCCGACCGGCGCGGGGCCGAAACGCAGCGCCCAGTCGAAGCGCGGCGCCGCGCGCGCGATCCAGTCGGGAAAACCGAGAATAGGCGGGTCGTCGCGCCCGTCGAAACGAAGGCCCGAAAGAATGTCCGCGACGATCGGAATTTTCAGGCGCCGCGCGAGCACGGACAACTTCGGCGCGAAATTCCTCGCCTAGGTCTTCGGGGCCGCAAAAGATGATTCCGCGCCCCCGCAGCAAGGACGCGACATGCTGGATTTGATGCGCGTCGAGCCCGGCGCGGCCGCGCAGAATTTCCGGCCCGCCGGCGCCGGCGGGCGGCGCCGGCTCGCGCGGCGTCAGCGGCTCCCGCAACGGCGTGTTGACATGGACCGGACCCGAGACGGGGAAAAGACTTTCGGCGACGATGCGGGCGGCGAAATTTTCAAGCCAGGAGGCGTCTTCCTCGGGCGGCGGCAGGGCATGAAAGGCTCGGACATGGCGGCCGAACAGGCCGATCTGGTCCATGGTCTGGTTGGCGCCGCAATCCTGCAATTCGGGCGGCCGGTCCGCCGACAGCAGGATGAGAGGAATCTTCGCCATATCCGCCTCGACCACGGCGGGCGCCCAATTGGCGATCGCCGAGCCGGAGGTCGCGATCAGCACGACGGGCCGCTTTTCCGCCTTGGCGAGACCAAGGCCGAAAAAACCGGCCGAACGCTCATCGAGGACGACATGGGTCTGGAGACCGGGATGCCGCAGGGCGGCCAGGGTCAGGGGCGTGGAGCGGGAGCCAGGCGAAGCGACGATTCTTCGCACGCCGGATCGCGCCAGACCGTCGAGCAGCGCGCCAGCCCAGCGAAAGCTGCGTTCGCCGTCGCCCGCCGTCATGCGCTTTCCTCGATCAGGCGCAGCTGGGTCTCCATCTTGAGCCGGGTTTCGCGCCATTCGTCGTCAGCACGCGATTCCGCCATGATTCCGGCGCCCGCCCACAGCCGCGCCTCGCGCCCGCGCAGGAAAGCCGAGCGCAGCACCACCGCAGCCTCGCCGTCGCCGTCGAGATCGGCCCAGCCGGCGAGGCCGGTGTAGAGGCCGTCGCGCGGCTGTTCGACCCGCTCCAGCCAGGCGCGCGCCGCTTCGCGCGGAAAGCCGAGCACCGCCGGCGTCGGATGGAGCCGCTCGATCATGTCGAAGAGATCGAAGCCGGGCCGCAGGCGGCCCAGCACCGGCGTCCACAAATGCTGCAGGCCGCGCAGGCGCATGATCGTCGGCGCCGCCGCGCGGTTCACCTCATGGCATATTTCGCCCAGACGACCGGCGATGAAACGGGCGACGATTTCGTGCTCGCGCCGCTCCTTCGGCGAGGCGAGCATGGACGCGGCGGCGCGCCGGTCCTCGGACGGATCGTCAGGGCGCCGCGCCGTTCCGGCGAGCGCGTGGCTGACGACCAGATCGCCGCGCTTTTCGGCCAGAAGCTCCGGACTGTCGGCGACGACCGCGCCATCCTCAAAGGGAATCTTGAACCGGCGGCCCGTGGGCGCCGTTGCGGTCATCCGCCGCAACAGCCGATCCGCGTCGAAAGGCGCGCGCGCCGTCACCACCAACTGGCGCGCCAGAACGACCTTGGAAAACCGGCCGGCCGAGATTTCCTCGATGGCGTTTTCGACCCGCGCGCGCCACGATGAGAACTCCGGATATTGGGCGTGGCGGCGCCCGCCGGGCGCAGGCGAAACGGACGCGCGAGAAGGCTCCAGAAGGCCCATCCATTCCGCCGTCAATGTCTCCGCTTTCGACGAATCCCGCCGGCCGTTGAGGTAAAGCCATGTTTCGCCGCGTTGGGACCGCAAAAGGACTTTCGGCAGGTAGAGCTGGACAGCGCCGCCGAACGGCGGCGCGATCAGCCGCGCCGCTGGCGGCGGGCCGCAATCGCCCCAAACCTCCCATTCGCGCCGCCGCGAACGCCAACAGGCGACATCCATTTTGTCGCCGACCAGCCCACGCCCGCAAAAACGCCCGGATTTCTCGGGACCATGCCAGATCCAGTCGCCATGGTCTTCATCGAGCATGGGCGAAAGAAATTCGGGAACCCGCAGGACCACGCTGAAGACGCGGCCCGGCGGGAGGCGCGCCACGTCAGGCAAAGCCCGCGCGATTTCGCTTGCTGTCCAGGCCCGCCACGGCGGATTGACGAAAGTGCGCGCCGCGCGGGAAAGAGTGTCGATCTGCCGCAAAGGACGCCGCCGCCAAAAAAATCTTGCCGGAAAACAGCTTGCCTCAAATTCCTATCGGCAAATTTGATGGTCGTCAAAGACGGAAGCCGCATTCCGGCACAACTGTCAGCGATCGATTTCGGGAGGATTGTATGGATCGCCGCGCCTTGTTGCTGGGGGCATGCTCCTTCACGCTGGCCCTGACCGTCGCGACGGCGGCCAAGGCCGAACTCTCCTATGGCGGGACCTTCATTCTCGTCGATCAGCATGGGCGCACTGTCACCGACGAAGAGTTTCGCGGCAAATATATGCTGATCGCCTTCGGCTACACCCATTGTCCGGACATTTGTCCGACCCTGCTGGCGGACATGGCCAACGCCTTGACCCGCCTCGGGCCCGAAGGCGAGCAGATCACGCCGATCTTCGTCACCCTGGACCCGGCGCGCGACACGCCGAAGGTCATGGCCGATTACGTGTCCTCCTTCTCGCCGCGCATGATCGGATTGAGCGGGCCGGAAGATTACATCGCCAGCGTGGCGAACAAATATCACATCAAATACGAGAAACATCCCGAGAAAAACGGGGATTATTCGATCGACCACACCGCCGCGATCTTCCTGATGGGCCCCGACGGGAAGTTTCTGGATCGTTTCAACAGCGGGGTGAAGATCGACGAAATGGTCGAGCGGATCCGGGCGCGGTTGAAAGCCGACAAGCCGTGAAGACTTCGACCGACCGGACTTTCGGCTATGAGAATGTCGCGTCCGAGGAGCGCCGCGCCCGCATCAGGCGCGTCTTCGCCAGTGTGGCCGGACGCTATGATCTGATGAACGACCTGATGTCGTTCGGAATTCATCGGTTGTGGAAGCGCGCGCTGATCGGCGAGACGGCGCCGAAGCCGGGCGAAATCCTCGTCGATCTCGCGGGCGGCACCGGGGATGTCGCGGCGCGACTGGCTGGTCCGGATCGACGCGCCATCGTCTGCGACCCCAGCCCCGAAATGATGGAAACGGGCAGGCGGCGCGGCCTGCCCGAGGTCGAATGGATCGCAGGCGAGGCCGAAGCCCTGCCTTTCGCCGACGCAACGATCGACTGCCTGACCATTTCCTTCGGCATTCGCAACGTCACCCGCCTGCGCGACGCCCTGGGCGAAATCCATCGCGTCCTCAAGCCTGGAGGCCGATTCCTGTGTCTTGAATTTTCGCGCCCCCAGGCCTGGCTTGCGCCCGCCTATGACCTGTTTTCCTTTCAGGTCATTCCGCGTCTTGGCGCTCTGATCGCGCGCCAGCCGGAAGCCTACGAATATCTCGTCGAATTGATCCGGCGCTTTCCCGATCAGCGTGAACTTGCGGACTTCCTGGTCGACGCCGGCTTCGCCTCGGTGCGCTGGCGCAACCTCTGGTTCGGAATCGCCTGTATCCACAGCGGCGCGAAAAGCTGAACTATTTTTCGCTCAGCAGCCGGTCCAACAAGGCGGTGATGCGGCCGCTCTCCCAGTTGATCTGCCCTTCGACGCGCGCCGCGATCCGGCCGTGGCGATCGAGGATCAGCGCGCTCGGAATGCCCACGAAGCCGAGCCTTTTCGCCGCCTCGCGCGACGGGTCGGTAAATTTCGCGAGATGACGGATGCTCTGGTCGGCGTAAAAACCCGAGACGGCCTCCAGCCCCCTGGCGTCGATCGACACCGGAACGACCGCGAAGCCGCGACTCTCCAGCTTTTCCTGCAAACGGTCGAAGAGGGGCATTTCCTTTTGGCAGGGCAGGCACCAGCTCGCCCAGAAATCGAGCAGCACGACCTTACCCGCGAAGGCTCCGATCGTCGTCGCGCGGCCTTGCGCATCCTGAAATTCGATTTTTGGCGGCGCATCGCGCTGCTGGGATGACGCCGGCGGGATGAAAAGCCACGCTGCGGCGCCAAGCGCCAGAATCGACAACCCGGCGAGAAGCGCTCGCGTCATGTCAGGGCGCCGACGCCCAGAAGGAAAGCATAGAGCGCCTGGGTCAGGGCGGTGCGCGCGAGCACGCGGTTGAGGCCGGGCCCCGGCGCCTCGGTCGCGAGCGCTTTTACCTGCGCCCAGGCGAAGGGCGCCGCGCCAAAGGCCAGCCAGAGGGCGCGTCCGGGCGCCTCGGCGATCATGAGGACCAGCAGGACGAAGGGCGCCGCTATGATCATGGCGAAGAGCGCGCGCGCGGCGCGCGGCCCCACGACAATGGCGAGCGTTCGCCGCCCGACGCGGGAATTGGCGGCGGCGTCGCGATAATTATTGATCATGAGGACGCCTGCCGCGAACAGGCCGAGCGCGAGCCCCGCCAGCAGGGGCTCCGCTTGAAGCGCGCCCGCAGACAGCCAGAACGTTCCGCCGACCGCGCCAAGGCCGAAAAAAGCGACCACGAAGACTTCGCCGAACGGCGAATAGGAGATCGGTGCCGGTCCGCCGGCATAGGCCCAGCCGGACAGAATCGACAGGACGCCAAGCGCCAGAATCGGCCAGCCGCCGACCGTGACGAGATGGAGCCCCCCGAAAGCGGCGAGCGCGAAAAAGGCGAAAGCCGCGCGTTTGATTTCATCCGGCGCGAGCAGGCCGCTGGCGGCGGCGCGCTTCGGTCCCAGGCGATCCGGCCCGTCGCCGCCGCGCTCGAAATCCGCCGCGTCATTGTAGAGATTGGTCGCGATCTGAATGCAGACGGCGGAAAGCGCCGCGACGACGACGGCCGGCGCGTTGATCCCGCCGGCGAATCCTTCGGCGAAACAGGCGCCGACGAAAACGGGCGACAAGGCCATCGGCAGCGTGCGCGGACGCATGGCCGAGAGCCAGGCGTCAAGACGCGAGGCGGGCGTCATGCCTCGCGAGACGGTCGCGGCTCCGGCTTTCGCTTTCATGTCTCCCCTCCCAGATTCCGGCTGTGGCGAACGGGCGTCGGCCTCAAATGAGATCGCTTGATTTGAACCGCCAGAATCCGATCGCTGCGGCGATCAGGCCGATCAGCGCGGGATAAAGGCAGGCCCAGGCGAGATAGGCCTCGGGGCCGACCCGGTCGAGAATGGTGAAGGCGGCAGGCCCCAGCAGAACCAGTTGGGGATCGAACAGCGCCATCGCCGCGGTGCGAAAGACCTGCAGCGGATTGATCAGGCTGATCCCGATGATGATTTCCGGCGCGATCCGCTCCTGCAGCAGGAGGCCGAGCAGAAGCAGGTCGAGAAAGAGCACGAGAACCAGCCAGAGCATGAACGCCGCGCTTTGCGCGATATCGGCGGAGCGCGCCAGCGTCGAAATCAGGAATCCCAGCCCGAGGAAACAGATCGACAGCGAGAGAAGCAGCGCCGAATAGATAAAAAAATGCTTCCAGGGGATGGGAAGCCCGCTCAACGCGCCCCACACCACCGCGCCGGTCATGGCGAGGAAGACCGGCGCGAAAATGGTGACGAAACGGCCGACGAAGCGCCCCCAATACCATGCGCCGACGGAGACCGGCAGCGACAGCATATATTCGAAAACGCCGGCCTCGCGGTCGCTGGCGACCGAGCGCACGGTCGAGATCAGGATGAAGATCGGCAGAATCGCCATGCTCAACTGGATATAGGTCATGAGCAGCCGCGTCAGGCCGGTGAAGCCCATGACCTGGCTCTCGGTGAGGCCGAAAATCATCAGCAGCGCGACCAGCCCGCCAAAAACGACCGTATAGAGCAGGAACCAGCGCGCCCGAAGCGATTCGGCCACGTCAAGCCGCGCGGTAAGCAGGAGATTGGTCATTTCGCTCCCCCTTTTCGCCCGCAATCGTGCTGTTTCAATACCTGCTTTCGCATCGTCATGAAATCCACGGCTCCCTCTCGCGGCGTGGCGACAGCCGCGAAATTATAGTTCATCGGGCTCCGCCCGCGTCGATAGAAGGCGTGGCGGGCGTCAAGCCAGGTCTTGCCGTCCTCGCTGTCCATGACCCAGATTTCCTTCGCGCCCAGGAGCCCCACGCCTTGCAGCTCCAGCCAGTTCACGGCGTCGCCGACGTCGTCGAACTTATGCGTCTTGTTGTCCGAAACGACTCGAACTTCCGCCGCATAGCGGGGCTCCGAGATGATCATCCCGCACATTTCGCACGTATCCCGGCCATATATGATCTCGACCGGCCCCTTGTCCTTTTGGCACGCCGCCAGCGCAACCACGAGAAAAGCGATCGGGGCGAGGCGCTTAAACATTGAGAGACGCTGTCGCAAATGGGGTCTCCACGGACTCGGCCTCATCCAGAGAGGTGGAAAAGATCGAGCCGGAATAATGGGACAAAAGGCAGAGAAAGCGCAGACGGTCCGGGCCCGCCACCTCGCCAGACCAGACGCGTCCGCCGGCGTCGCCGGAAAAGCCCCATTGCGCGAGCGCCGCGGCGAAAGCGGGCTCGACGAGCGACATTTCCACGCGGACCCGCATCGTTGCGCTGTTCAGGCGGTCCTCGGCCATGCGCTGGTCGAAGGAGATCACGCCCCGGTCCATTTCGATGACCCGCGTGACCAGTGCGGCGACTTCGTCCACTCGGTGGCTCGACATGATCATCGTGTCGTCGCGCCGCTCGGCGAGGAGCCGGAAAAACTTCTGGCGCGCCACGGGATCGAGATTGGCCGCCGGCTCGTCGAGGATGAGCAGGCTGGCGTCCCGCCCGAGCGCGATGGCGATCAACAGCTTCTGTTTCTGTCCCCCGGACAGTTTTACGAAGGGCCTTCCCGCTATTTCGGAGAAATCGAGCCCCAGTTCCCGGGCCACCCCGCTCACGCGCCCGGCTTCGGCCGCGCTGACGCCGCAGGCGAAATCGACAAGGTCGGAGACCGTCATTTTCAGGGGCGGCGGCAATTGCGGCACGAAACCGATCCGGCGCAGAACGTCTGAGCGCCGCGCGCGCGGATCGAGCCCGAAGACGCGAACCTTGCCCTCGGCGACATATTCGCCGAGCACGCAGCGGATCAGGGTGGTCTTGCCCGCGCCATTGGCGCCGATGAGCGCGACGCGCTCGCCCGCCCCGACCTTCAGCGAAAGCTTGTCGATGACCTTGGACTTGCGAAAGGCCTTGGACAGTCCGTCGATCTCGATCACGCCGCGCCCTCTCGATCGTTTTTCACAGGCTAGAAAATTTCTGTCGTTGGATCGACGCCCTGGCGCAAACAGATTTGCGTTTCGGGCGTTCACAAAAGCTTGTTCAGGCCCTTGATGTCGAAGGTCAGCGCCTTGGTCGGACAGACCTCCAGGCACATGCCGCAGCGGGTGCAATCGGCGCCGATGTTGATCCGGACGTCGTCGGCGTAGCCGATCTTGGTCATTTCCAGCACATGGGGGACCATGCAGACATCGCGGCATTTGCCCTCGTGCAGGCAGTTGGCGAGATCGTAGGTCACCGTTACCGGCGCGGTCGCGCCGACGAAGCCGTAGGTCATGCCGATCGGACAGATGTAACGGCACCAGAAACGGCGCGAATAAACGATCTCGATCAGCAGCAGGACGCCGACCCAGATCAGGGCCAGCGACGCGCCATAGGTGAAGGCGCGCGACAGGATGCCGACCGGCGAAATCACCTCGAAGACCGTATAGCCGCTGACAAAGGCGAGGGCGGCGAAGACCACATAGAGCACGGTGCGCACGCCGCGATGGAACTGATGGTCTTTCACCAGCCCGCGCCCGGCGAGCCACAGGTGCAGCATTTCCGCCCATTCCGCCAGCAGGTGGTAGGGGCAGGCCCACGCGCAGAAACTCCGCCCGCCCACCAGCCACCAGATGAACACGACGGTCGATGTGCCGATCACCAGATTGATCACGACATGTTTGTAGGCCAGCATGACCTGAAGCGCGGAATTGACGTCGGCCATGTGGAAGCCGACGAAGCGCGAGGCGGTCAGGGCGCCTTCGACGAGTTGGACGTCGGCGCGATAGGACAGCACGAACAGCAGATTGATGACGACGATCGAGATCCAGCGCCAGTTGCGCCAGAAATGGCTGTGATAATTCTGCTCCCGCTCCTCGGCGATGCGGCGTTTGCGGTCGGCTTTGCCTTCCTTGCTGTTCTGCCGGGCGAATTCGGCCTGCGCCGCGGGCGTCAGAGCCGTGGGCTTGCGCGGCGCGCGTCCGATCATCACCGAAAGACCGTCGAGCAGCCTGCCCATTTCATGCTCCCTGTTGCGCCGGCCAAACGGCGCGCGCGTCGACCACGATGGCGGCAGGTTCCGCCGGACAGATCGTCTCGCAGAATCCGCAGCCGACGCAGGAGCGGTGAACGACGGGTGTCTTGCGCTTGTCTCCCGCCGCCCCCGTCAGACTTTCCATGCTGATCGCGCCCTTGATCGGGCATTCGCGCACGCAAAGATCGCAGATTTCGAGATCGTAAGGATGCTCGGGCAGTTCGATCGGCTTCCAGCGGTTGACCGACATGTAGCGGTGCAGGATGTTCGAATGTTCGCCGCGCGCGACGCCCTTGAAGCCGCGGCCCTGGCGCGCCAGGCAGCGATCCGGCCCCGCAAGCCGGGCGACGCCCATCCGCACCTGTTCCTTGGCCGAAATTTCGTGCGACAGCGCGCCGGTCGGACAGGCCAGAACGCATTGGACGGCGTCGCAGGAGAAATCGCAGCCCTGTTTGCGCGCGTCGAGAAAAGGCGTTCCCATTCCATAGCCCTCGTCGATGTCGGCGAGATGAATCGCCTTGACCGGACAGACCTGGACGCATTGCCCGCATTTGATGCAGGCGGCGAGGAATTCATGTTCGACAATCGCGCCGGGCGGCCGCAGGCGTTGGCGCCAGCGCATGATGACGGGAATGAAGCCCAGCATCGACAGACCGGTGAAAAGGCCCGCCGCGACGGTCGAGCGCAGCAATCGGCGACGGTCCTCGCTTTTGAGCTTTTTTCCGTCGCGCTCGAACAATCGGTCGAAGAACGACATTTCAGCCTCCCGCCGCCGCGCTCTTGTCGCTGAAGGGACGCGTCGCCGGCTTCATGTCGCGCAGCACCAGAACAGGCTTGGAGAAGGGCGCCAGCCTCGAAAGAAAGTCAATGCTTTCGAGCGCCGGCGAGCCTCGGTAGAAGCTGGCCATCGGCGTATCCGCCGAAAGCTTGTCGGCATAAGAATAGATTTCGAAAGGCGTCTCGCCAACGCCGGTGTGCTTGCGGTCGAAGCCCTGGTAGTCGTCCCAGTAATTGCCGTCCCACCGGCTCGCGGTCGCGCCGCCGCCGTTCTGGACCATGACGTCGGTGAAATCGCCGATGAAATCGTTGCCGGTGTAGATGTTGCTTTCCTGGTCGCGATGATATTGCACGCCGATGCCGTTGAAGGCGAAACGATTGCCGCGAAGAATATTGGGCCGGTCGGGATCGGAAGGCGAATCGTCGTTGTAAAGGCCGATGGCGTTGCTGACGATGACAAATTGTTTTCCAGCGTGACGCTGCTCGCCTCTTTCAGCCCGACGCCCATGCCGGCGGCGCCATTGCTGCGTTCGATGCGGTTGCCGATCAGCTTCAGCTGGTTGGAATACATGGAGAACAGGCCAACGGTGTTATAGGAATATTCGTTCCCCTCCGCCGTGTTTCCGCTGGCGTACATGAAATGCGTGCCATAGCGGCCGCGCTCGGCATCCTGGTTGCCGCAGCAGAACATTGCGCTTCAATATTCGACCAGGACGTCGCGGTGGTCGGTCACCACATTGCCTTCGAGCGTGTTGTCGTTGGAATACCAGACGCGCATGCCGTCGCCGCGCAGGTCGAACATCGGATCCGATTGCCGATGATGCGGTTGCCGCCGCACGAGATTGTTGTTCGAGCGCTGCACATCCATACCGATCAGGCAATCCTGCAGGACGTTGTTCTTGACGACGCTGAAGCTGGCGTTCTGCAGCAGCAGGCAGGCGTCTCCATTCTCGTGACGCTGGCCGCTGTGCTCGATCTTCAATCCGGCGATCGTGATCTGCGAGCCGCTCAGCGTCAGGACGGTTCCCACGTCATTGCCCGTTAACACCACTGAGCCT
>CAVVIQ010000002.1:0-128796 GCA_963748385.1 uncultured Pseudomonadota bacterium | reverse complement strand
AGCCTTATAATTCCGCTTCTCCCAGAACTTCGCGCCCTGTACGACCTTGTCGTCAAATCACTTTTACAATGTTCGAAACGCAGCGGTCATCGCAGGCGATTTCGGTCTCTGTCGCAGACAACCTGCCGAAGCCATGGGCAATGACGGTTTGAATATCATGGCAAGCAACCTCACGATCAGCCACAACATCATCCGGTCCGGGCATCACTCTCCCGCAGAGGGACTTCACGCCGACGGTATCCAGGGCTGGACGCTCAAGGGCGCGACCAACCGCAATGTGCGGATCGAGGGCAATTTCGTTACGGACCTCAATCAGTCGAACAATAATTACATGCAGGGAATTTCGATTTTCGACGGCAAGTGGGACGGCGTCGAGGTCAGCGAGACGTTGTTGTCACAAACCATTGGCACGGCGTCGCGCTTTATGGCGTGGACGACGCGAAGGTGATCAATAATACGGTGCTGCCGGCGCGTTCCGATCGAATGACCTGGATCACGGTCCATCCTGCGAAGGACGGCCGGCCATCGTCGCGTGTCGTGGTGCGGAACAACATCGCCGGGCAGATCATTGTCGGCGGCCTTGATGTCGAAGCCGATCACAACATCGCCATTGGAACGATCCACGGATTGTATACCCGCAATAGCGATCCGGCCATGACGGGAGCGACATTTTCCTCAAATCTCGAAAATGTCCCGCCGGAGGACCAGATATTCAGGAATTTCGATATCCCACGCGGCGCTTTGGACCTTCGTCTCGCATCAAAAGTTCGCGCCGAATTCCGGATCCTCCCACGGCGCGCCGGCGACCGGATATCGAGGGCAGGTCGCGCAAGTGCCGATCGACATCGGCGCCTATGCCCGCTGAACCTCAACATTCAGAGTGACTGATGCTCGGCAAAGGAATTATTCATCGTGGCCAGGCGCTGTTGGCGATCAGCGCGCTGGAATATTTGACACCGTTGCTTCGCATCCTCTTGTTAAGCCATTTCCTGGATTTGCGAGAACTCGGCTTTTGCTCCTGCTCTCCTGGCTACCAACGGCATTTTTGAACAATTTACGGATTTGGCGCTGTTTCGCTTCTTATTTCCAGGCCGAGCAAGGATTATGAGGAGGTTTTCGGCGTGCGTTCACGCGCTTTCAATACTTCGCGGATGTATAATAGGTGTCTTGGCGATCGCTTTCTTGCACCGACTGTATTGCGGGACTTTTCGACCTAGGCGGGGATCGGGGCGCCTTCATGTTGCTTGGCCTCGTTTCGCTCGCTCGATCGTTCGAGAGACTGCCGGGGTGGCGTGATTGTGGAATGCGATTTTCACTTTTCCTCGCAATTGAAAGTCGTCTTCCTAGCCAATGCCTTGAGTTTCCTTTTGCTTGGCCGCCATGGTGTCATGGTTCCCGATGGTGTTCTCTCCCGCCTCTTTCGTCCTAACGGCAAGCCATGCGGCAGCGAGCCACTACTTTGCCGCTACGCCGTATCGGGTCCGCATTCGATCGGAGTTGGCGTGCAAAGCCTTGAAATTTGGCGTTCCATTGGCGGTGAACGGCGTCAGCGTGGCTCTGTCGAATTGTAAGTGTGGTAGTTTTTTTGCCGGGTCCATGCTCGGTCTTCCAACCTTGGGGGTATATTCGGTCATCTCGACCGCGGTCATCGTCCCGGCCAACATGGTCTCGCGAATTCTGGGGGGCATCAACACTTCGCTCTTGTATAAAGCGATGAATCCGGACGCGCCAAGGCGCGTCCGATTGCCTTGTCCGGAACCCGTCATCGATTGCCGCCGCTGCCGCCGTTTGCGTGAGCCTGCTGCTCGATTGCGCCGTGGCCATCGTGTTCGGGACTTGTTCGATGTCTCGGACGCGTCGGCGATTTTCTGGCATTTTTCGCCTATGTGCGCATCGCGCGTGGAGAGCCCTTTACGTCTATGCTGTTGTTCAAGGCCGCACCAAGCGTTTGGCGCTGGTTAATATCGCCGTGGCCATGGGGCTGGTCTGCTCCTTCGCGATGATATCCTATTTCCACTCGACGGAATCCGCCTTCGGTGGCAGGCTCCTTGGTGAAGCCTTCGGCTTCGCCGCGACCCTATTTTTGACGAGAAATCTCCTTAAAGGTGTCGTCAAGCCTCTCCTGGCCGCATACGCGATCGGTTTCGCCTTGTCTTCCGCATCGGCCCTGCTGGTTTTTTCCGGCCGGTGATGCATGGATGCCGGAGGCGGCCTTGCCGCCCTGCCGATTTTCGCTTCCGTGATCCTGCTCTGGGCAGGACTGAATCTCGGTCCGTTTTTTCGAGGCCATTTTGCCAAGGCTGACGGAGTTTAAATGATGCAGTTAGCTCCCGCGATCACGCTCATCGCAATGTTGCGCTTTCAGGCGCGGAAATCTCCAATCCTCGATGGACGCATTTCAAAAACATTTGATTGCCCTCTCTGTCACCTCAAGTTCTTATAATTCGCATGCAGTGGGCACACGACTTACGAATGATTCTCGCGCTGGCGGAAACCAAGAACCGTTTCGCGGCATGGTCGAGAATTGGGCCGCGGGCATATAACCGAATAAAGCTGCGAAGGCAGTTAACTAAGCGGTTGCGCTGCTCATCGGCTTGGCAGGGATAGTCATCGGAGTCACTGGCGGTTCTTTTGCCGCCAATGTTTGCCGTCAGCACCGTGGTCTTGCCTCTTCCGTTTATTATGTGGGCAGCGCCTGAATTTCGTCGCGTGCCGACCAATTCATTACGCAAGGCATTCGTATTCTGTCATGTTCGCTCAGATGGCGATACCGATTTATTATACAATAATAATACCCGGTTTGCCATGGATTACAGTCCGTCGCCTCTTCGTGTTTGCTCTGGTTCTTTTTATTGCTATCTCAATTTCTGGATCGAGAGATGTAAGACACAGAATTGGTAGCGTCTTACTCGTAAACAGAAGCATTTTTGGGTTGTTAAGTGCCTATTTCGCTATGTGTGTTTTGTTTTATTTTTCGTCAGCAAGCCCATTTGAATCAATATCCCATCTTACAGAAATAGCTATTGCCTGTGATATCCCAGCTATTGCTTGTATTATAGTAATTCGACAAACAGATGATGTGAGGCAATTGTTTATGTTTATTTCGATTATCTCGTTACTTGTTACGGCGCTGGGAGTTATAGACTTTTTTGGCAAAGCAAATTACGCTGTTGAAGTCTTACCGAATTTTATTGTTTTACAACGACGGAAAAAAATCCCAGATTTTTCTGATGTCGTGGTCACGGCGCAGATACGGAACGGCTTATTTGCTCGATCGATCTTCAATGTTCCACTGTCCTACGGCGAATTCGCCGCGACGGCCTTGCCGATTGGCCTGTATTTCATTTTCGAAGGCGAAAATCACCGGTTTGTCCGATCGGGGCTGTTGTCGTTATCGCCATGGCTATCAGCCTTTTTGTTGTAGCGGGTCGCGGGGCGGCCGTGTCGCCTTTGTCGTTTCAATCTCAAGTTTTTTCGTCTTGTGTGGGTGATGCGTACCGTGCGCCTCCGGCCACGAAGCATGGTCGGAGCACTGCTCGGCACATTGGCTTTCATGGGGACGACGGCCTTGCTCGGCCTCGTTCTGGCGGTTAGAAAATTTCACATTATGGTTTTCGGCGGCGGGTTAAGTGTCCAGTGACTTCGCGCGCTGGGATGAAGCGAATATGGCTTGGCCGGCATCCCGTCGCCGATCCCGTCACTGGCCATGGGTTGGTACCGGCTGTGCAGGTCATCGGCTATACGCCCGCGCCGGCGCGCCGGTTTCGCTGGATACATGGGTTCTGCGCACGATCGTCCAGACGGCTGTCCCGGATCTCTTTCTATTTCAGCGCCATCGCCTTCGCCTCTTGTGGCAATGGCGCGGCTCTATGTCCGCAACACCGATCGCGACTTGTCCGTGGCCTCGGCGCTGGCTTCAAGCGTGGCTGCTTACGGCGTTTATCGGCTCGTTTTGTCACAAGGCGAAAATCAGACGCTGTTTTTTGTATTCATGGGCCTCCTTGTTGCGTCGTCGGCAAAATCGCTGCCGACCGCGCCGCGTCGAAAGTTTTCACAAATCAGGGAAACCGCCGCCGCGACTTTCGTTTCATCCAGGGGGTTGCCCGTTCACGCGCGCGGGCTACAGGATGCCGCGGCCGCGCAAGGGACGATATTATGAGGGACGACGCGTCGCTCAAGTGAACTGCGTGTTCATTCGTCGGTGCTCTCCAGGTAATCCAATGCCAAGCCTGCTGACTGTGCTATGGATAAGCTCCGTATCCGTCTTCTCCGCCGCGATGAGATGGAGAGCTTGGCTCTGCGTAATTTCTTTCGAAAAAAATACGATATTGATGTCGGTCTTTTTTCCTGACGGTTGTTTAAATCCTTTGGCGCATTTCCGCCCACACCCGCGTCGGACCAGCAGCTCCTTCGCAAAGACAGCGCGCGTCCTAACCGCCAATCACCCGATTTGAATCCCTTTCCACGCATCCCTATTCCGACGATCCCGCGCTTGGCGCTACTGTGTCCCCAGTCTGATATTTAATTCCTGCGTCATTGAAGACGACGTCTGGATCAGTCACAACGTGACGATTACGCCCGGGTGCAGATTGGTTGGGCGCGGAGCTATCATCGGCGCCGGAGCCGTGGTCACCAAGGACGTTCCCCGATATTGGTCGCAGTCGGCGCGCCGGCGCGGCTGTTGCGAATGCGTTTCGACGATGGCCAGAGTTGCCGCGATCAAAAAAACGAAATGGTGGAAAATGGACAAAGAAACTCTGACCAAACGACTGCGGCAAAACCCAGATGCGTTCTATCGGCCAACGCCACCCAACGTCGCATTTATTGCGGCAGCAACAGAAAGATGATCTGCCCGCAAGACAATTTTTACTCGATTCCGATCTTCTGCGCCGAGATACACCGCCTGTATTAATGCGGAAAGCAGATCTTTTACACCCTACGCCCTTGTACAGTCACTTATTGATAATTATTTACACATTCGGCCCCACATCCGCTTGCTTGAGGCCGGGTGCGGCTCCATGTCGCATTTTATGTTTGGTAACGACGCCCATGTCACGGGAATTGATATCTCTGAGAAACAGTCTGGATGACGCATTCTCGAGCTCACGAAAAAATACGTGGTGATATCTGTACCTTCCCACTTCAGCGCGCCAGCTATGATATCATCATATGCTGGAACGTGCTTGAGCATTTGGATCGACCGTCTGACGCCATTTGTACATGGTCAACTCCTGCCTGTTGCACCGGCTTATTATACTTGGGCTTCCCGAATATATTGTCCTTCAAGGGCCTCGCCACAAAGTTTACACCGCACTTTCTGCATATTTGGTTTTATCGCATTTTGTTGGGAAAAAAGGATGCGGGCAAGAAACGAGCCGCCCCCTTCCCCGCACCTTTCCGGTTCTCCCTCGCCTACCCCGCGCTGAAAGAGTTTGCGACGCGCCACAAGCTAAAAGTTGAATTGTTACACCTCCGTGAAAGTCACCAAATGCGCCAGCTTCGGGAGAAATTTTGGTATATGAATTTTGTGATGAGCACGGTGAGCGTCGTTTCTACAAAAATCCGCACACTTCGGATCGATTTTTGCTATGGCAAGCTGATGGTGTTTTTGTCTTGAGGCAAAATGGCTCGATATGAATTATTAGTGATAAATGGAACAAACAATCCACATCCCCACTCTCAATTAACTTTTTCCCAATATGTGCTGTGCCTTTGCTCTCATTGTCTGAAGCCTCCAGTATTGCTTCGGAATGCAAATACTCATTATATATGTTGAAGTAATAAGTTTCAAGATGATGTTGTTTTAGCAGCAGCGCAATAGCGAGTCTCTTCATTATTGTTTTATTGAAATTGCCCATGGCTTTGTTTTTGCAATGCCAGCATTTTAGGTATGTGAAGACCTATGCACTTTATTTGAATTGTTGGCGCCATTAATAATTTAAGAAAGTGGCCTAGAGGAAATAGAAAGCTGCTGGATGGGAGTCACCCTGTTCAAGTACAGGTGCGGGGCACAAGATACTGTCGCTATTAATGTGCCCGGTTGCAGCCAAGAAGCACCAATTCATTGCTTGTGTGATTATAAGGATATGTCTGATCATCACCTAAAATAATCCCGTTCGGCAAATCCAACTTCTTCCGTTGGCGCTACTATAGATCCATGTAATTTTTCCCCTAATCCTTACTTGTAGCGCGCCACCCGAATTGAATCTCGTTGTGAGAACCCATTTCACTTCAGCCTGGATACGTTCGATAATATCAGACAATACTTCCGTCTTTTCCGATGTCTTCTAGCTTGGTTGCTGACAACGTACGTAGGCACACCCCATGTTTTTACAGTACGAATATCAATGTTATTTCTTATTGATACGATGCGTTCTATCTTTTCGATGAGTTCTTAGGCGTCTCCGCGTCGAAATAGATGAGCCAGTCGAGTTTGGCATGACGAGCGATAATAGATGGTAAGCAATAAGCCTTGAACAATTCGAGACGGTTCTCCAACCAAAGGTTCAAATCCCGGAGGCTAGGTATCCCGTCTGCTAGGTCCCTTGGGTTCGGAACCAGCTGTATTTTTATAATGTTTCTTTATATTTTAGGGCCTCGGGCGACGTCACGATCGTCAATCTACACTCCCTGGCTGGTTACGCCTAACATAGGTGGACTGGAAAGATTGGCTGGAGGCTCAAGCTCGAGTTGTAGTTTATCCCTCGCGGTAGGTACTTCAGTCATTGGCGCTTTACAAGGCGTGTTTGCGGCAAAAGTAGAAAAGCCGGACGGAGGAATGGTCTGGGCTTCCGGAAGCAATTGGCCAAATTGCTTGTGTTCGCGTTCCTAGGTAGTCCTAATCTGGTGGAAGCCGAGCACTGTGCACGGATCTACATGGTGGACAATTTTTTGGTTGCCGCTGAGCCACGTTGGTTACATTAACGCAAGTGTAGCGCTGTTTCGTACCCAGTCAGAGTAAGCGTAATTCCCGGAGAATATTGTTATGTTCGCTTCAAAAACCCTTCTAGCGAATGTTGAAAATTTCCTTAATATTTTCATTTTATCTGGTGGAATAAGGGAGCCGTAAATCTCGAATCAGAGCGTCAGCTTGATCTATCCTCCGCACAAGTCCGTGGCGCACGAAACTCGCGCCCAATTTCGCTTTCAAATATGGAATAACTCCAACCCGCTTTTGAGACGAATTATTACCACCATCTAATGCGATAGAGCGCCGTTGTTTTCAGTTGTAAAAACAACGACACCGAAAATCAACGCGACGAGAGTAGCCCACCAATCATGCCCAGTGACCTTATCAGGGACCGGATTGGACAAATCAACAAGCGCACGGTTCATTCCCGAAGCCATACCCAGCATCGGCGCGCATACAAGGCACTGGCTGAATCGGGACGAAATGCTAGGGTCAATGTGTTTGAAACCCCAAAAACTCTTTGAATCTCTTGAAGATCCCTGTTGACGACGATAACGTCAGTAAAAAAATAAATCGGCGTTGATTTACCTAATTTGTTTTCTGTGTCCACCAGAGCCTTTACGGTTTTTGCCACTTTATTAGGGAGCCAGATATCGTCATGATCGGCGCAAAGCACATAATCTGCTCTAGTCTCTTCTAGTAGCATCTTGAAGTTACTGAGTGACGATCCTGTCGATTGGCCCGCAATAACCCGCAGGCGGCCGTGAAACTTAGCTTTATAATTTTCGAGGATTTCAAGTGTTCTGTCGGTCGATGCGTTATCACGGGCGATCACATTGAAGTCGCTGGTGGTCTGTCCGAGCAATGAATCAAGCATCGGAACGAGAAAATTTTCGCCGTTGCGAACTGCCAAAATGACATCACAATTCGACATCGTGCGAAGACTCCTTTTTTGTCACGTTTCCACATCGGCAGCCGAACCTTCGTATGACTTTCAGTTGCCAGTCGCGGACCAACTACGCTCGGCAACCCGGATGCGCCTTCATTTCCCGCTTTGGGGCCGTCAAGGATCCGCCCTCTCGAACGCTGATTTCGGTCCGCTCGGCACTGCGACATATCTTAGGATATCCTTACCAAACGTAATTCCCGGAAGTTCGACGAAACGATAGAGATAATGGGCGACGGGCAGAGTGGAGAACAGGGTTGCGGCCATCAGCAATAAAGCCTTCGTGTCGGCACCAAGCGCGAAAGAGCCGATCCATTTGGCCCAGAGCGAGAGGATGACGAAATGAACGAGATAGATGCTGTACGAAATGTCTCCCAGCCATACCAGAGGCTTCGAACGGAGCAAGGCAATGTCCAGCGCGGGGCGACATTTGTGACCACCAGCGCTGCGCCGACGCTTTCGAGAAGGGTTGGCAGAAGTGCCGCGTCGTTGACCTCAAAACGCCATGCCGGGTTGATGAGACGCATGAAGTACATGAACAGCGCCGCCGCAATGAGGGCGAGCACGCTCCCATGAGGTTTGAGCCAAGGACTTAGATAAGCTGCGTAACCGCCCAAGGCAAAACTGACCAGATAGATCCAAACCGAAGTTGGCGCTGCAAACATCAGAAGCGCTGTTGCTCCGATTAACGCGACGCCAAGACCACACCGGATTAAATATGCGAGCAAGGGCATCGCGAGCGACCCAAGTATTTCTATCCGGACCGTCCAAAGCGGGGGTATTAGCTCGTTACGCCACGCGAGAAGCGAAAGTGCGAACCCCTCCACGCCGGGAAATCCCGACCGATATGATTTGTGATACCATGCCGACGCGTCGAATGTTGACCATGACCGATGAACGTATATTAGGTATAATCCAGAAAATAAACTTATAACGATGATTGCTGGATAGATGCGAAAAGCCCTACGGAGGTAAAACCTAGAGATCCATCTCGCGGTGAAATGCGTCCCGATCAACGATAGACCCAATACATACCCACTTAGGACGAAGAATAACATGACCGCAGCGTGGGCATTGAAAATAGCTTCCGTTGCGTACCGAAACGACCATGAAGTTGCGAAAAGAAAAGCGCCATGGTGCAGCAAAACAATCGTCGCGGCAAGGCCGCGCAGGGATTGCAATTCAGGCAAATGCCTGTGACGGACGCTCATCGGCTAATAAATGTCCTTGTCGAAGCGGTTCGGGACAATGTCGTGCACGCCTAACGATCAACAATCGACGAATCAATACGCATTCTTCCCCTGCAACACCACCGCCAACGTGCGGATCAGGATCGAGATGTCCAGCATCAGGCTCCAGTGTCTGATGTACCACAGGTCGAAGGCGACGCGGCGCTGGATTTTTTCGGGGGTGTCGGTGAGGCCTCTGGCGCCGTTGACCTGGGCCCAGCCGGTCATGCCCGCCTTCACGTGATGGCGGAAGGCGTATTTTTCGGCGATTTCGGCAAAGGCCTTGTCATGGGCCATGGCGTGCGGGCGGGGGCCGACGATCGACATTTCGCCGTGCAGCACGTTCAGCAATTGCGGCAGCTCGTCGATGCTGGCCCGGCGCAGCCAGGCGCCGACGCGGGTGACCCGCGCGTCGCCCTTTTTCGCCTGAGCGACCCTGGCGCCGTCCTCGGCCACCGTCATGGTGCGGAACTTGAAAATCTTGAACGGCCGCCCGTTGAAGCCGCTGCGGGTCTGGCGAAACACCACCGGCCCCGGCGAGTTGATCGCGATGGCCACCGCGACGCAAACGAACAGCGGCATGAACACGATCAGCGCCAGCGTCGCCACGATCAGGTCGAAAACGCGTTTCACCGCCCTTTCGCCGAGCGTCAGCGGCTCGCGCTGGATTTCGACCGCCAAAGCGCGGCCGAGTTCATAGCGCGGACTGGCGACCAGTTCGGCAAGCGCCGGATCGGGAATCATCGGCGACCGGAATCGGCAGGGCGCGCAAGCCTTTCGCCGCCGCGAGCGCGCTCCGCAAACGGCCGACGGGCGGGGCGAGGAAAATATCGTCGATCGGAGCTCCGCGAACATATTCAACGATTTGCTCCACGCCATCGTCGTCAGCGCCGGCGGCGAACTCCAGGCAGAAGGTCTTGGCGACGCGATAGCCGTGGCGAACCAGCAGATCCGCATGGTCGGCGGCGGCCTCGTCATCCCAGAGAACAAGCACGACGTCGCGCCCCTTGAGCGCGCCGCTCGCCAGGGCGTGACGCAGATAAAGCCGCCAGAACTGGCGGTGCGCGAGCAGAAGGACGCCGCCCATGGCCCAGAACAGCAGGATCGCGCCGCGCGAAAGGTCCTTGCTCACGCCCCATGAGAAAACGCCGCTGGCGAGCAGCAGAAAGGCGCCGATCCAGGCGCCCGCGAGACCGCGGAACTGCTCGCCGAAATCGCCGAGGCGCGGCGGTTCGTAGAGCTTGTGCATCCACATCGCGGCGACGAACAGCACGGCGACGAATGTCGCGGCCGCCATCGTGCGTTGAGACTCGCCCTCCATCGCGCTGCTGGTGAAATGATAAAGCGAGCCGGCGAGGATCGACGACGAAACGATGAGCACGATGTCGCTCAACGCCACAAAATAGGGAAGGCCGCGGTAGGTGACGGGCAGGTGAAAATAGCCCGGCGCAATTCCCGAAGCGCCTCGCGGGTTCAAATTGACCTCCGGGGCTTGCGCCCGAGGGTTGGATGGCATGTCGGACCCCGAATCACGGCCTGCGTCGCCGAATCGACCCGAACCGCCCCACTTTCCAGAAGGTTCCCGGTCGCCCCTCGTCCGCGATCAATTGATGGCGGCCCAAGGTAAGCTACCGACCAGGATTGTGCAATTTGGAAATCAGGCTATGTTCGGCGTTCTAGGGGTCGCTGATCACTAATATCGGTGACCGACAAGAATTTGGACGCTCGGGTCGAACCGATGAGCACGCTCTACGACATTGCAACCGTTGCGTTGTTTTTCTGCGTCATCGCGGCCTATGTCTTTCTGACCGACCGGCGCCCGCAGGCTTTGCTTCGCCTTCTCCTCACCGGCCTCGCCTTCGCCATCGCCAACCAGTTGGGCAACCTCGGACTGCATTTTCTGGCGGCGGCGCTGCTCGTCGCGGGCGTCGTCAACGCGGCGATGACCGTTCGCGCCTTTCCGGTTTCCGGCGAGTAAGACGAGGCGCCCGCGCCGGCCGCGGCGGACATTCCTCCTGACCGTCTCATGTGAATTCGAGCGACGCGAAATCCGGCTCCATCCATGAGCGGGCCGTGCTTTGGCTTTTGAGGCTCTCATATCGCCAAGCTCGCGCTTGCGCCGCGACGGGTTTGGGCTAAATCTGGAAATGCAGGGCGGGCAAGGCATAGGACTCCCGGCTCACAAGGACATCATCGCTCAATGACTTTCATCGAAGCCGACGCGCTGCCGAGCCGCAAGACCGGCCATATCCGCATCCACGGCCCCGAGGGCTTCGAAGGCATGCGCAAGGCGGGCCGGATCGCGGCCGAAGCGCTCGATCTCATGGTCGAGGCCGCTAGGCCCGGCGTCGTCACCGACGCGCTCGACAAGCTGGCCTATGAATTCGGCATGGATCACGGCGCCTTTCCGGCGCCGCTCGATTACCGCGGCTATCGCAAGTCGATCTGCACCTCGATCAACCATGTCGTCTGCCACGGCATCCCGGATTCCAAGCCCCTGCGCGAGGGCGACATCGTCAATATCGACGTCACCTACATTGTCGACGGCTGGCACGGCGATTCGAGCCGCATGTATTATATCGGCGAGGTTCCGCGCCGGGCGCAGCGCCTGTGCGAGGTGACCTATGAAGCCCTGATGCGCGGCGTCTCCGCGGTCAGGCCGGGCGCCACCACCGGCGACATCGGCTACGCCATCCAGAGTTACGCCGAATCGGAGCGCTGCTCGGTGGTGCGTGAATTCTGCGGCCACGGACTCGGCCGGCTGTTCCATGACGAGCCCAATATCCTGCATTACGGGCAGACGGGCCATGGCGTGACGCTTCGCGAGGGCATGTTCTTCACCATCGAGCCGATGATCAATCTCGGCAAGCCGCAGGTGAAAATCCTGTCCGATGGCTGGACCGCCGTGACCCGCGACCGTTCGCTCTCCGCCCAGTTCGAACATTCGATCGGCGTGACCAAGGACGGCTGCGAAATCTTCACGCTTTCGCCGCGCGGCCTGCACTGCCCGCCCTATTCCACCGCGGCCTGATCCGGCGCCGCCGTGGACCAGCCGCCGACAAGGGACTCGCTCAACGCCGGCCATCGCGAGCGGCTGCGCGAGCGCTTTCTCAAAGGCGGCGTCGAAGGGATGCACGATTACGAACTGCTGGAGCTCCTGCTGTTCCGCGCCATCCCGCGCCGCGACGTCAAGCCGATCGCCAAGGCGCTGATCCAGCGCTTCGGCTCCTTCGCCGAAGTGATCTCCGCCCCGCCGGCGCGGCTGAAGGAGGTGGATTATGTCGGCGACGCGGTGGTGGCAGAGCTGAAAATCGTCGAGGCGGCCGCCGTGCTGCTGGCGAGACAGTCGATGAAGAAGCGTCTGGAGCTTGGCTCCTTCGCCCAGGTGCTGGATTATTGCCGGGGCGCCATGGCTTTCCGGGAAACCGAAGAATTCCGGGTGCTGTTCCTCGACAAGAAGAACGGCCTGATCGCCGACGAGGTGATGGGCCAGGGCACCGTGGACCACACGCCGGTCTATCCGCGCGAAGTGATCCGTCGCGCGCTGGAGCTGAACGCCAGCGCGATGATTCTCGTCCACAATCACCCTTCCGGCGATCCGACGCCCTCCGCGGCCGACGTGGCCATGACCGAAAACATCGCCGTCCTCGCCACGCCGCTGGGAGTCAAGCTGCACGACCATCTGATCGTCGGGCGCAACGGCCATTCCTCGATGCGCGCGATGAAATTGATTTGAGGATTCCCGCCATGAGCAAAGTGAACGTCGGCGCCCTGTCGCTCAATGTCGTAACCGAAGGCCGGCGCGAAGCCCCCGCGGTGATCCTCGGCCATCCGCTGGGCGCGGATCTCTCCGTCTTTGACGAGGTCGCGCCCGCGCTGGCGCAGAAATTCTTCGTCGTGCGTTTCGACGCGCGCGGCCACGGCGGCTCGGACGTCCCGCCCGGCCCCTATGCGCTCGGCGACCTTGGCGGCGACGTCGCCGCCCTGATGGACGCCCTCGGGCTCGCCCGGGCCCATTTCATCGGCCTGTCGATGAGCGGCGCGATCGGGCAATGGCTGATGATCCATGCGCCCGCACGGCTCGATCGAATCGTTCTCGCCAACACCGCCGCCCATTTTCCCGGCCCGGAAGGCTGGAACGCCCGCATCCGCGCCACGCGCGAGGGCAAAATGGCCGATCTCGCGGCGATGGTGGTCCAGCGCTGGCTGACCCCGGCTTTTCGCGCCGGCCATCCGGAAAGATACGCGCAGGTGGAAGGCGTGGTGCGCGCGTCGCCGCCGCCCGGTTACGCGGCCTGCTGCTCGGCGTTGCGCGACGCCGATCTGCGCGACGCGATCCGCGCGGCGCCGCCCCGTCCGGCCCTGGTGATCGTCGGCGAATTGGACGCCTCGACGCCGCCCGCGCTCGGCGAGGCCCTGGCTCGCGCCCTGCCCCAAACCCTGCCCGAATCGCGGCTCGCGCGTCTGCCCGCCGCGCATCTCTCCTGTGTCGAGGCGACCCAGGGCTTTTTGGCGGAAGTCGAGAGATTTCTGGATTAGGCCTTCAGCTCGCGCAGAAAAGCGCGGGCCGCCGCCGTCGCGGCGACGAGACGGTCGGCGTCGGCCTGGCTCACTGCGCCGGCCCGGGCCGCATGTTCGTAATGGTCCGCGGCGTTCGCGACGGCGTTCGCGCCCACGGCGCGGGCCGAGCCCTTGAGCTTGTGGGCGAGATTGGCCGAGGCCGCGCCGGGGACCGCGACGCGCAGCTTGGCGGCGATCTGCGCCGCCTGCCGGTCGAACAAGGCGAGCAGCTCGTTTTCCAGTTCGACGTCGCCCATGGTCTGGCGCGCGAGATGGACGAGATCGATCGGCGTGTCGGCGCGCGGCAGGGCGCCGGAAGGGGTGGAGCCGTCGATCGGGCGACGCGCGGCGAAATTCATTCTGACCCCATTTTTGATGGCCGCGGCGCGAGCGGACGCCTTTCCGGCCACGCCAAACCGCAACGCAAGGCTGCGGCGACTGCGAATTCACAACTTTCTGTTTCGCGCAGCCTAAGGCGCGCCTTTTCATCTAACCCTTATTTTCCGGGCTTTTTTGGGTTTTTTGGCAAATATGCCTAATCGTCCGTTAACGACGTTCGCAAAAGGCCGCGGCGCGCCCGTTTTCTTCGCTTCGGCGCGGGCGTAAAGTGAGACTTGGTTAACTGCCGGAATTTCGGCCGTTTACCGGTCGTGGGCTTTCGCCCCGCGCGCCGTCGTGTCAGTTGTAAAGGCGATTTCGATATGTCCACACCGAGCAAGGCTCAGGATCCCGCGGCCGCCGCTTTGTCGGCCATCGAGGACGCGCTCCGGCTCAGTCTCGAACCCGAGGCCCCGACGTCGCCGGCGCCCGAACCGGAATCGCCCGAACAGGCCACGAAGCTGGACTTCCATCTCCCGACCCCGCGCTCCGAATCGCGTTCGGAAGACCTGGAGCCCGCGCCGCGCATGCCCGAAGTCTCCCCGAACGAACTGGCGACGGTTACCCGGCAGGCCGACAGACAGCACGAGCCGCAGCATTCGGCGGCGAGCCCCCGCCCGGCCAACGATGACCGGCCTTCGGTCGGCCAGATCCTGCAAGCCCTGCAAAGCCGGCCCAGCTCCGGCGCGATGACGGTGGCGATCATCGCCTCGGCCGCATGGACCGGCCTGTGGATCGGCCATTTCATCTTTACCCATGGCGCGGCCTTTTCCGGCCCGTTGTTCGGCCCGCCCGCGGCGCTCTCGGCCTTCGCCCTGATCGGGCCGGTCATCTTCTTCCTCGCCATGGGCGCCATCATGCGCCGCTCCCAGGAAATGCGTCACGCCGCACGCTCCATGGCCCAGGTGGCGATCCGCCTCGCCGAGCCCGAGACGCTCGCGACCGAGCAGGTGGTGACGCTGAGCCAGGCGATCCGCCGCGAAGTCGCTTCGATGGGCGACGGCATCGAGCGGGCGCTGTCCCGCGCGGGCGAGCTGGAAACCATGGTTCGGGCCGAAGTCGCCCATCTCGAGCGGACCTATGGCGAGAACGAGCGCCGCATCCGCGTTCTGCTCAACGAACTGTCGAGCGAACGCGAATCCATCGCCGCCAACGCCGACCAGATTTCCGAGGCGCTCTCCAACGCTCATTCCGCCGTCGCCGGCGAGCTCGAATCGGCGACCCGGACCCTGACCGAAACGCTGGAGCAGACCGGCGACCGCATCGCCGCCGCGCTGGAGGACAAGGGCGGCGCCATCGAGGCGGCCTTTTCGCAATCGGGCGAAACCTTGCTGCGCCAGGTCGAGGACCGAAGCCGGGGCCTGCTCGAACGATTCAACGAGTTCGAGCGCGCAGACCGCGCAACTGCTCGATGAGCGCTCGGCAAAGATCGAAGGCGACCTGCGCGGTTTCGCCGCCTCGTTCCTCGAACAGGCCCAGACCCGCACGGAGAGCCTGACGCGCGACCTCGACCGGGCGGGCGCGCGGCTCAATGAAGCGCTCGACGCCCGCACGGCGGAGTTTTCCGCCGCCAGCGCCGCCGCGATCGAGCAGATGACCGCCAAGGCCGAGACCTTCCAGCGCCATATCGGCGAAACGACGCAACGAACGGTCGAGGATTTCGGCGCCAATGTCGAAGCGATCGGGGAGGCCTACGCAACGGTCAGCGCCAGGACCGCTGAGGAAGTCGCCAATCATGCGACCGTCCTGCGCGAAAACTTCGGCCAGGCGGCGAACGAGACGCTGACCGCCTTCGCCGGCCACGCCGAGGCGTTCAACGCCCAGTTCGCGCAGGTCGCCGGCGAAGCCGTCGAGTTCGATCTCGCACCATACTCTGCATCTTCGCGACGTCGTGGACCAGGCCGCGCATTCCACTCTCGCCGCGGTCGACGAAAGGGCCGAAAGCATCAAGCAGCGCCTGGACGACGTGACCGGAACGACGCTGGAGCGGTTCGAAACCGAAGCCGGCCGGATCGAAGACGCGCTCACCCGGAACGTCCAAAATCTCGAAAGCAATGTCGGCGGCGCCATGCGGGAGACGCTGGCCGCGCTGACCGGCCATAACGAGGCTTTCCAGGAGCAGTTCGCCCAGACCGCGCAAAACGCCATCGAGACCGTCGTCGCGCAAGGCGAGCGGCTCGAACATCTGGTCGCGGCCGCCACCCAGGACCAGCTCGCCTCGCTGGTCGGCCATACCGACTCCTTCCAACAACTGTTCGGCGAAACGGCGCAGCGGACGGTGGAGTCCATCGTCGCCCAGGCCGACCGGCTGGAGCGCGACGTCGCGGCGGCGACCGACTCCAAGCTTGCGGCGCTCGTCAGCCATACCGACAATTTCGAGCAACGTTTCGGCGAAACCGCGCAGCAGGCGGCCGACGCCATCGTCGCGCACGGCGAGCGGCTTGAGCGCGGCGTGGTCGCGGCGACGGAGGCGCATATCGCCGCCCTCGCCAGCCATGCCGACGCGGTCGAGCAGCGCCTCGGCGAAGCGACCCAGACGGCGCTCGACGCCATCGGCGCGCATGTCGAACGGCTCGACCAAAGCGTCGCCGCGATCTCCGACGCCCCGCTGGCCGCCCTCGTCGGCCACACGGAAGCCTTCGAGCAGAGGTTCGGCGAGGCGGCGCAACACACCATCGAATCCCTCGCCGCCCATACCGAACGGCTCGAACAGAGCGTGGCCGCCGCGACCGAGGCGCCCATCGCCGTGCTTTCCGCGCAGGTCGAAGCCTTCGAGCAGCGCGTCGGCCAGAGCGCGCAGGCGGCGATCGACGCCGTCACGACGCAGGGCGGCCGCCTCGAAAAGAGCCTCAACGAAGCTTCCGGGAGCCAGATCGCGGCTCTGGCGCAGCACGCCGAATCCTTCCAGGAGCGGTTCGGCCAGTTCAACGCGCAAAGCGCCGAACAGACCGAGCTTCTGCGCCAGTCGCTTGCCGAAATCGGCCAGTCGGTCGCCGAAGCTCTCGGCGCGCATGTCGCCACGACCCAGGGCCATTTCCAGGACGCCGCCGACGCCGCTGTGGCCGCCCTGCTCGCGCAGACCGCGAGTCTCGATCACAATTTCGCCGAGACCGCAGGCAAGACCGCCGAAACCCTCGCCGCGCGCATCGCCGAAACCCAGAGGCGCTTCGCTCAGGTGGCGTCGGAAGCCGTCGCGGCGATCGGCGTGCATGGCGACCGCGTCACCGAAACCCTGTCGGAGCGTCTCGACGCCTTCGAGGCGACGATGTTGCGCGGCGGCGAGGAGGCCTCGGGCAGCCTCGGGCAGCACGCGGCTTATCTGGCGCAGGAGATCGCGTCGCAGCTCGACGCTTTCGAGAGCCGCATGGCGACCGGCGTCGAAGAGACCCAGGCGCGCCTCAGCGACCACGCCGAGCGGCTCAAGGCGGATTTCATCGGCCAGTTCGCGGCGCTCGACCAGCTGCTGCGCTCGGGCGGCGAAGGCTCGGCCGACCACATCCGCACGGAGACCGAGGCTTTGGGCGTCATGCTGGCCGACACGCTGGCGGGCTTCGACAAGACCATCAACGACCTTGGCGGCGCCGCCGCCGAGCGGATCGGCGCGCAATCCGAGGCCCTCGCCGCCTCGATCTCGTCGCGCCTCGCGGCGATCGAAATGGCGATCAATATCCACGGCGCGCAGCTCGAAACGCGCCTCGGCCGCCGCGCCGAGGAGACGGCGAGCCTGATGGAGCAGCAGATCGAACGCTTCGAGGAGAGGGCGGCCGGCAAGACCCACGACGTGGCCAGCATCATAGGCGACCTGATCGCCAGGGCGGAAGTCGGGCTCTCGACCGGCGCGAACCAGCTCAACGACGCGCTGGCGGGGCGCGCCATCGACATCGCCAAGGTCCTCGGCGAGGGCGGCCGCGAAGTCGGCCGGGCGCTCGACTCCAAGGCGCGCGAGCTGGACGCGATCATTCTCGCCCGTTCGACCGCCCTTACCGAAGAGCTGTCGGCCAAGGCGACGGAAATCGACGCGACCCTCGGCGGACGCGCCCACGAGATCGCCGCCCACCTGGACGACCACATCGACCTGTTCGAAAACAAGGTCGTCGCCCGCCTCGCGGAAACTGGCGAAAGACTTGAAGTCAAGGGCCGCGAAATCGACGCCGCCCTCGGCGGGCGCGCCCGTGAGATCGCCGCCCATCTGGACGACCACATCGACCTGTTCGAAAACAAGGTCGTCGCCCGCCTCGCCACGACCGGCGAGGAGATGGACCGCCGCATCGCCCATATCGAGGAAACCGTCGACGGCCGTGGCCGCGCGCTGACCGACGAACTCGGCGCCCGCGCCGCCGAATTGCGCGACTGGTACGACACGCAAGGGACGAAACTGATCGAGACGCTCAGCGAGCGCGGCGGCGAGGTGGTCTCGCAGATCGTCGCCTTCAGCGAAAGCGCCGTCGGCGCGCTCGCCACGCGCTCGAACGAGTTGATCGCCCATCTTGGCCGCCGCCAGAGCGAAATGACCGGCGCCCTCGACGAGGCGAACTACCGCGTGAAGCAGGGACTGGAAGGGCTGCTCGCCAATCTGGCGGACACCCACGGCGCCCTGCTGACAACGGTCGATCGCGCCGAAACCGGGCTGACCCAGGTCCACGGCGCCCTGGCGCCGAGAATCGACGCCCTCGGCGCCGCCATTTCAAGTCTCCATGGCGAGGCGGATCGTCTCGACGAGACCGCCCGCCAGGTCGAGAGCGGCATAGGCGGCGCGGCCCAGGCGGTGCAGGGACAGGCGCAGACGCTGCAGGAGGCGCTCCGCGACCTCAACGTGGCCCACGCCATGATCGGCCGCGCCTTCGACGCCCGCCTGCGCGACTTGAGCGCCGCCCAGACCCAGGTGGACGAAGCCTTGCAGGCCCGGCTCAACGACGCGGCGGACGCCCAGCAGGCGATCGACGCGGCGCTCGAAGCGCGCATGCACAGCCTCCAGGCTTTGCACGAGGAGGCCGCGAAGCAGCAGAACGAATATGAAATGCGCCTCGACGGATTCGCGGCGATGATTGCGCGCACGCTGTCCCAGGCGGACGCGCGCGCCCGCGAGGTGGGAGCGTTCCTCGCCTCCGCGGCGGCGGGCACGGCGGGCGTGCTGACCAAACAGCACGACGAATTGCGCGACAAGGCGGCGACCGAGCGCGAAAAGATCGCCGCCGAACTGACCGCCGCCCATGAACAGACGCTTGCGCAGATGAATCAGCTGTTCCAGCAGGCCTCCGAACGTTACAAGGGCGTGTCGCAGGAGCTTCGCGCCATGACCGGCGAGATCCAGCGCGAGCTGGAGGCGACCCGGCAGGAGCTGAAGCGCGGCATGGTCGATCTCCCGCGCGAGACCGGCGAACAGGCCGCGGCCATGCGCAAGATCGTCGCCGACGAGATGAAGGCGCTCAACGAGCTGACCGAACTGGTCGCGCGTTCGGGCCGGGATTATGACGTGATCGAACCCGCCGAACCGGCGCGTCCCGCGCCGACGCCGCGCCGGGAGCCGGCCGCCGAAACGCTCGTCCGCGAGACGCCGCGCTTCGACTTGCGTCCGCAGCCGCCGCGACCGCCGGTCGCCGCCCCTGCCCCTGCCCCCGCCCCCGCCGCGCCGGCGGAGCGCGGCGGCTGGATGAGCGACCTGCTGGCGCGCGCCTCCGCCGACGAACCGGCCCCGCGCCGGCCCGCGCCCGCCGAATCGCTCGACAGCCTGACGGCGGAAATCGCCCGCGCGGTTGACGAAAACGCGCTGATCGACGCCTGGAGCCGGTTGCGCCGGGGCGAAAGGTCGGCGTTCAGCCGCCGCATCTACACGGCTCAAGGCCAGAAAACCTTCGAGGACGTGCGTCAACGCTATAGCGAAGACCGCGACTTCCGACTGACCGTCGACCGCTATGTGCAGGAATTCGAACGCCTGCTCGGCGACGTGAGCCGGCAGGACCGCGACGGCGTCCTGACACGGTCCTATCTCGGCTCCGAGACCGGCAAGGTCTACAGCCTGCTTGCCCACGCCTCCGGCCGGCTGGGCTGAGACCAGCCCGGACTTTCCCAAACGCCAACGCCCGGAGCGATCCGGGCGTTTTCATTTTCGCCGGGGGGCGTTCACCGCCCGATCGACGCGGCCCAGGGAATCATGCGAGTGAGGACGTCGGCCAACGCGCCGTCGAGCGCCATGGCCGGCGCCGCGCCGGCGATTTCGCCGACGGGCTCGGACGCCGAGAAGATCTTCGCGGCGACCGGTCGTCCGCCGTCCTCTGCGACCAGCCGAGCGGTCATTTCGGCCGTCGCCAAGCGGGTCGCGGCGTCGATGTCGAAGCGCCGCACCTCGACCCGCAGGGCGTAACGCGCGGCGCCGTCCGCCGCCACGACCTGACGGGCGAGGCCGGCGTTTTCGAAAGTCTGCACGATCCGTCCCTGCAGCAGGGACGGCAGGCGGTCCGCCCATTCGGCGTCGGGGACGCGGCTCAGAGAGCCATCGGCGTCGCGCACCACGATCAGTTCGCTGTCCAGGGGAACATAGGCGGTCGGGGTCGGGACGGCGAAAGTCGCGCTGGAGGGACGCGCCCGGGCGGGAGCGGCGCGAAGGTCGTAACGCTGGGGCGCGGTGAGATTCGCGCAGCCGCCGAGGCCCAGGGCGGCCAAGGCGGCCAGCGCCGAAAGGGAGGCCGGCTTCCGCCTCCTCCGCCATGCGCCCGCTTCGCTGTCCTTCTGCTCCACGTTCCCTGCTTCTCTGTAAATCCTGACCGGAGCCCGCTTTCCGCTCAACGCCCGCTATAGTCCGGCAGCGCCGGCTTGCGGCCGAAAAGGATGCTTTGCGGATCCCGCTCGATGGTTTTCACCGCGCGATCGACGTCCTGAAGCGTCTTGCGGCCGTCGACCGCCAGGCCTTGATATTGCGGCAAGCCGGTGTCGGCGAAACGATTCAGGCTTTCCGCCAGTTTCTTGATCGATCGCGCGGCGCTGGAAATGTCGGCGATCATTTCCTTCCCCGAAGCGCCGCCGAGCAGATTGTTGACCTTGGCCATCGCCTCGTCGGCGTTGCGCATGATGTTGCGAACCTTCTCCGGATCGAGGCTGTCGAGCGCCTGCCGGAAATTGCCGTTCTTGTCGGCCAGAGCCGAGGTCACTTGCTGGATGTTGGTCACCGAGGACTCGATTCCCGGTCCGGAGTCCTTCAACAAGGCGTTCACCCTGGTCAAGGCCGTATCCAGCTGGTCGAACGTCTTGTCGGCCTTCACCGAGAGTTTTTGCGCCGTATCCATCAAGGATTGAAACTCCGAACCCGTGGCGTTGATCACGCCGCCCGGCGGCAGAAGCGGCGCTTCCGCGCTGCCGCCTTCGAGCCCCACCCAGGAGACTCCGGTGATCCCGCCGGTCTTGAGCGAACCCTTGGTGTCGGTCTTGACCGGCGTATTGGCGCCGATCGAGATTTCCGCATCGACCTGCCTGGGATCCTTCGGGTTGAGGCTGAGTTCGGTGACGGAGCCCACCTTGAGCCCGTTGAATTCGACCTCCGCGCCGTTCAGCAGGCCGGAGACCGGAGTCTCGAAGTGAACGAAATAGGTTTTCTGGGCCGTCGCGGAGCCAAACGTCTTGAACCAGTAAATGAAGCCGAACATGCCCAAGATCACGGCCAGGGTGAACAGGCCGACCAGCGCATAATTGGCGCGCGTCTCCATGTTTCGGCTCCTCCTAGCTCTGCGCGCCCAGGGCGGCGTGGTCCGGCGCGACGATCGACCGCGCGCGCTTGCCGTGGAAATAGGTGCGCAGCCAAGGATGATCTGAAGCGAGCATTGTCGAAAGCGAACCGCAGGCGATCACCTTGCCGTCCGCGAGCGCAGCGATGGTGTCGCATATCGAATAGAGCGAGTTGAGATCGTGGGTCACCATGAAAACGCTGAGATCGAGCGTGGCGCGCAAGGTTGCGATCAGATCGTCGAAATCGGCGGCGCCGATCGGGTCGAGCCCCGAGGTCGGCTCGTCGAGGAACAGAAGCTCGGGATCGAGCGCCAGCGCGCGGGCGAGCGCCGCGCGCTTGACCATGCCGCCGGAAAGCTCTGACGGAACTTTGTCCGCTGCGTCCGGCGGCAGCCCGACCAGCTTGACTTTCAGCATGGCCAGTTCGTCCATCACCGACTGGCTGAGCTTGAGATATTCCCGCATCGGGGCCTGGATGTTCTGCTTGACGGTGAGGGCGGAAAAAAGCGCCCCGCCCTGGAACATCACGCCCCAGCGGCGCTCCAGGGCGCGACGGTCGGCGGGCGACAGCCGGTCGATATTCTCGCCGAAGACTTCGATGGTCCCGGATTGTTTGGGGAGCAGGCCGAGGATCGCTCGGGTCAGGACGGATTTCCCCTGGCCGGAGCCGCCGACGAAACCGGTGACCTGACCCGGCGGAACGTCGAGATCGAGGTCCATCAGAACCCTTTTGGTCCCGAATCCGACGTTCAGCCCGCGCACCCTGATGATCGGTTCTTGCGACCTCGGCCCCATCTGTTCCCTCAATAATGGATTCCGGCGAAAAAGATCGCGAACAGGCCATCGACGAAAATCACCATGAAAATGCCGTTCACCACCGAAATCGTGACCTGACGGCCAAGCGATTCGGCCGAGCCCTGGACCCGGAACCCCTCGACGCAGGCGATCAGCCCGATGACCAGCGCCATGAACGGCGCCTTGATCAGGCCGACCAGAAAAGTGTTGAGGCCGATATAGTCCTGCGCCCGCACCAGGAAGGACTGGAAACTGATGCCTTCGTACACATAGGCGGTGATCATGCCGCCGCCGAGCCCCGCCATGTCGGCGATGAAGGTGAGCAAAGGCAGGGAAAAGATCAGCGCCAGGATGCGCGGCAGAACCAGCACCTCGACCGGCGCCATCCCCATCACGCGCAGGGCGTCAACCTCCTCGCGCATCTTCATCGAGCCGAGTTCGGCGGTGATCGCGGAGCCCGAGCGGCCGGCGACCATGATCGAGGTCAGCAGCACGCCGAGTTCGCGCAGGACCAGAACGGCGATCAACTCGATCGCAAAGGACGAGGCGCCGAAGCGCCGCAGTTGATAAAGCCCCTGCTGCTCGACGATGCAGCCGACCAGGAAATTGATGGTCACGATGATCGGCACCGCCCGCAGGGCGAAATTTTCCATGTGGTAGATCATCGACGTCGGGCGCGAGAGCGCCGGATTGAAGATCACCCGCAGGGCCGCGGCGGAAATCTCTCCGAAAAATGCCACGCCGGCCGCCACATTGTCGGCGATCATCACGCTCCATTTGCCGAGCCGGACAAGAAAATCGACGACCGGCTTGCTCTTGCGCCTGGCCTCTGGCGCCGACGGCGCGTAGGCCGCCTCGCGCAGCAACAGGCTCTGGTCCGAATCGAGGCTCTGATATTCAGTCGCCGCGCCGCCCGCCGCCATTTGCGCGCGCGCCTTGTCGATCAGCCAGGCGCCGGCGGTGTCGAGCCGCGCGACGCCGGCGAAGTCGATCGCCACCCGCGCCGCGCCTCGCCCCGCCGCGCCGAGCGCGTCGGCCGCGCTTTCCAGCGCCCGCGAAGCCGAAATCGTCCATGCCCCGCGCAGGACGAGGCGCAGGGTCTCGCCGTCCCTTTCGACCGAAAAGGCCGGCTCGGCGAGCATGGAATTCGACATTCGGCGCGCATCCGCTGTCTGACGGCCGGAGCCGGGGATCGATGGGACTCCAGCTCTTGAATACAATCCGCAAGCCGTTTACGCAAAAGCGAATCGCGGACGGTTTGCTGGTTCAAGCCGAAGCTTGCATTGGCGCAACACCATGGCCTCGACCCAACCTCGCCGGCTTTCTCTTGAAATCGCCCGCTTTCCGCTGAAAAATCCGTTTGTCATCTCGCGCGGGGCCAAGACCGAGGCGGTGACCGTCGTCGCGACCATTTCGCAAGGGCAGTCGGCCGGGCGCGGCGAATGCACGCCCTATGCGCGCTATGGCGAAAGCGTCGAAAGCGTGGCCTCGGCGATCCAAACGGCCCGCGCCGCGATCGAAAGGGGCGCCGACCGCGCCGAATTGCAGGATCTTCTTCCCGCCGGCGCCGCGCGCAATGCGCTCGATTGCGCGCTCTGGGATCTCGAGGCCAAGATTTCCGGCGTCCCGGCGTTCCGGCTGGCGGGCCTGGACGGAATGGCGCCCTGCGTCACCGCCTTCACCTTGTCGGTCGGGACGCCGGAAGAGATGGCGCGGGCGGCCAAGGCCGCCGCCGGACGCCCGGTGCTGAAAGTGAAGCTCGCCGGCGCGGGCGACGCCGAACGCCTCGCCGCCGTGCGCGCCGCCGCGCCCGATTCCGAATTGATCGTGGACGCCAACGAAGCCTGGCGGCCGGAGAATCTCGCAGAAAATTTTTTCGCCTGCGCGGCGGCCGGGGTCGTTTTGGTCGAACAGCCCCTGCCGGCGGGCGACGATTCGGCGCTGGCGCAGAAAAAATGGCCGGTCGCGGCCTGCGCCGACGAAAGCGTCCATGACCGCAAGGGGCTGGCCGCTTTGCGCGGCCGCTACGACCTCGTCAATATCAAGCTCGACAAGACCGGCGGCCTGACCGAGGCCCTGGCTATGGCGGAAGAGGCCGAAAAGCTCGGCTTCGGCCTGTTCGTCGGCTGTATGGTCGCCTCGTCGCTGGCCATGGCCCCGGCCCTGCTGCTCGCAGGCCGCGCCCGCTTCGTCGATCTCGACGGCCCGCTGCTTCTCGCCCGGGACCGCCCGCACGGCCTGCGTTACGAGGGCTCGACGGTGTTTCCGCCGGAGCCCGCCCTGTGGGGATGACGTCCGATGGGCGGCGCTCGGATATTCTGATAGTCTGACCGTCCCCGCGACCGCAACGAGGCTTGCGATGACCGAGAACGAACAAACGGGTCCGGCGGATGTACAGCGCGGATGGGCGAGCGGTTTTTTCGCCCCGAACTGGCCGATTCTGGTGATGTTGCTGCTGGCGCTGGGCGGCGTCGCCCTTTCGAGCGTGGCGCGGGGGTTGACCATTCCCTATTGGGAATTCGTGGTTCCCATTTTCGCCGTCTCCACCTTTTTCGCGCGCGGCGCTTTTCGCGACAGGAACGATCGGCTGAAGGCGATGCGGCAGGACGCGCTGCACTGGATCGCGGTCTTCGCGGCCATGCGCCTCCTCATGTTGCCCCAGATTTTCGAACTGCTCGGCGCCGACGCCGCCCCGCTGGTGTTGCTGACCGTTCTGGCGCTCGGCCTCTTCACCTCGGGCAATCTGATCGGCTCCTGGAGGATCGGGCTGGTCGGGATTCTCCTCGCGGCGGCCGTTCCGGCGACCGCCTGGATGGAGCGCTCTTCGCTGCTGATCGTGCTGGTTCTGGCCGGCGCCGCCAGCCTTTTCGTCCTGATCTGGTCGCATCGTTTCGCCAGTCGGCGAAAGAACCGATGAGCGGCACTCGTCGCGGCCGCGCGGGCCGTTTCTTCCCGTATTTTCCCGCATGACAAAATTTTGTAAAATTTTTAACCTAAAAAAGGCCGTCGGAAAGCCATCGTTGCGGGGTAAATTCCGGCGAGGTTTCGTGCGGATCGGCGCAACGGGTCGTTCCCGGCTTCGACGGAGAATTGTCGAATCGCCGGACTTGCTGCAGACGGGGTCGACGGTCCTGCCCGGAAAGGCGAATTGGATGGCGATGCAAGCTCACGCGGGTTCACAGCAGCGATCCCAGGAAATTTTCCCACCGGGGCCGGCGCTGGCCGACAATCGCTCCCCATCGGAGGCGAAGGCGAATTCGTTGCGAGTTGTTCTGACCAAAGCCGTCTTCCGCATCGGCCAGAAATTCGTCGCGGCGGACATGCGCGGGGTCCGCACCGCCGCGCGCACCGCGCGGCCGCGGCCGCTGAAAATCCTTGCGATCGCGTTATCCAAGCTCGGCAACGGCTGGATCTATCCTCTGCTCGTCGCCGCCATTCTGGCGAAATGGGGGCTGTCCGGCCTGCGAATCATCGCGCCGGCCGCGCTCAGCGCCATGCTGCTTCATGGCGTCTATCCCTATCTCAAGGATTGGTGCGGCCGGAGCCGCCCGTACCAGACTGCGCCGGAACTGCCGAGCCTGCTCGACACACTCGACGCGCATTCCTTCCCCAGCGGCCATACGATGACCATGGTCGGCGTGCTGACGCCGGTGGTGATGCTCTGGCCGGCGGCGACGGCTTCCGCCGTCCTCATGACCCTCGGCATGGCGTGGTCGCGCGTGGCGACCGCCCATCATTACCCCAGCGACGTGCTGGCCGGCGCGGCTCTGGGATTCGGCGTCGGCTATCCGATGACCGAATGGCTCGGCCATTTGTTCGGCTGAGCGGCCCGCCGCGATTTGTTCTAAGGATTTTCTATCCCGATCGCTTGCGGCGCATAAAGCAGGGTCACGCGGTCGCCGTATCCTATGCCGTCGATTTTCTGCGCGATGACTTCGATGGTGGTCGGCGGGTGGAAATGGGCCGGTTTTGTCTCCGGCGAGGGGATGTAGATCAGCGCCTTGAAGTTTTTTTCGTTGAACAGGATCGCCGCTTCGCTGAGATAGAAGTCCTCGGCGAATCCAGGTCGATCGATGTCGAATTTGTCCGTCCAGCGCACTGATTTGAAATGATATTCCGGCCGGAGGATGGTCATTTTTCGCGGACGGATGTCGCAGCCCAGCGTTCCGGCGACAAAAGCCTCGTCCACTTTGCCGCCGAAATATCTTTCCATATCGAGGCCAAGTTCCCTGAATTTCGGGATCTGAAGCCTGATCGTGCCGCCGTCCGCGTTGAAGCGCTGGTCATGGCCCTCAAAGGCCCGGCCCGAGGCGACGCGGTAGCCCTGTTTGATGACGGCGCCGACTTCTTTCATTTTTCGCTTTTGCGGCTCAGGAGAATCGGGCCAGAGCCGCGCCGAGCCAGACCGCGCCGGCCATCAGCAGCGCACAGAACACCGCCGCCGAACCCAGGTCCTTGATGATCTTGATGGCGGGGTCGAGCCGCGGCGTGGTGTGGTCGCATAATTTCTCGACGCTGGTGTTGAGCAACTCGACCGCCAGCACCGCCAGCAGAGACGCGATGAGTTCGCCGCGGCGGAAGAAATCCTCTGTCAGAACGAAGGAAACGGGGATGGCGACCGCCAGCATCGCGACCTCCGTGCGGAAGGCGGCCTCGGTTTTCATGGCGCTGACGAGGCCCGCGACGGAAGCGCAGAAGGCCCGGAAAATACGCGGCTTGGTCAAATCGGAGGTCGTTTCCCGCAGGTGAAGCGGCTTTCGGTCGAACTGGCCGGACGGTGGCATGAATTGGTTTCCATTCTCTGAGGCTGCGGAGGGGCGCCACGCCCTCATTCCATCGCCGCCGCCCTGAGAATGCAAATCATCTCCGCTCGCGCCGGCATTTTACCCAGATTACGGATAATATGGCGGCGGTCGGCGCGATAGCGCAGGGTTTCGCCGGCGCGCACGATCTCCTTTTCGCCGCCGACCTCGACCTGCAGTTCGCCCTGGATCACCGAGAGGCTTTCCACCGCGCCGCGCTGATGCGCCTCCGATTCCAGCGCGCCGCCGGATTCGGCGAAGAAATCGTAACATTGCAGCCATTCAACCGTCTTGATCCAGCCGGTGACTGCGAGCCTGCATTTGCCGTCGTCGGACACCAGGATCGGCGTGTCGCCGCGTGAGACCTTTTCGATGAAGGCTGTGTCGTCGCGGTCCTGCAACACGCGCTCGATCGGCACGTCGAGCGCCTGGGCGAGCCGCCAGATGGTGGCGAGCGTCGGATTGGTCTCGTTGCGCTCGATCTGGCTGATGATCGACTTGGCGACGCCGGATTGCTCGGAGAGTTCCGAAAGCGAGAGATTATAGGCCTTGCGCAGTCGCTGGACCGTCCGGCCCAACAGCCCCGAGAGCGCGATCGCCCCCGCCTCCAGCGCCTTCTGCTTGTCCCTGCCCTCGACGCCCATTTCGCTTGTCCGGTCGCCCCGCCGCGTTTGGCATATTATCCGAAATCGTTTGAAATATCGAACGGATTGTTCCCTTTGCGCCGCTCTCGTCTTATGGCGGGACAACAGGGATCGCATAGTCCTCACATATTCAGGCGTCATCATTTGCGACGCTGCGATGAGCCGCCCGTTTGTTGGCGCCGCCTGCCCGGTTTCAGCAAAAACCTTGGCTCAGACCGGCGACATGCCACTCCTCCATAAAATTGCATGACACGATGCGGCGAACTTCCGAAATGAGGTGATTTGCAATTTGATTTACCTGAACTGCAATCGACCTCATCCTGATTTTGGCGTTTCATCGCGCCAATGCGCCTTTGAAGGGCGGTCAGAGCGGGGAGCCGACATCGACCCGAAACGGTGGGGCGCACCCTTCCGATCCGGCGGGAAAACGCTGCGGCGTTCTGTCGCGACAGTGAACCAGGAATTGGCGGCTGAGTCCGGAAATCGAGCCCGGCCCAGGCCTGAAATGGATTCGCGTGGGAAATCCGACGGTGGCGACCGACCATTATATTCAGGAGGCATATGTGACGCAGGCCGTTAATGTTGCTGGGGTCGGCATGATCCCGTTCACCAAGCCGGGCGCCAATCCGCCCTATCCGGAAATGGCGTCGAAGGCAGTGCGTCTCGCGTTGACGGATGCGGGCTTGGCCTATGAGTCCGTCCAGCAGGCCTACGCCGGCTATGTTTACGGCGATTCCACCGCCGGCCAGCGGGCGCTTTATGAAGTCGGCATGACCGGAATCCCCATCGTCAACGTCAACAATAATTGCTCCACCGGATCGACGGCGCTGTTTCTGGCTCGTCAGGCGGTGGCCAGTGGCGCAGCCGATTGCGTTCTCGCCGTGGGGTTCGAACATATGAATCCCGGCGCCCTTGGATCGATCTTCGTCGACAGGCCTTCGCCATTTGACCGCTTCGATCAGGTCACCGACAATCTGGTGGGCCATGCGGACATTCCTCTTGCGCTGCGTTATTTCGGCGGCGCCGGTCTGGCGCACATGCGGCAATATGGAACCAAGCTGGAAACTTTCGCCAAGATAAGGGCCAAGGCCAGCCGTCACGCGGCCGCCAATCCCATGGCTTTGTTCCGCAAGATCCTGACGGAAGAAGAGGTGATGGCGTCGCCGGTGATCTGGCCGGGCGTGATGACCCGTCTGATGGCCTGCCCGCCCACTTGCGGCGCCGCCGCCGCCATTCTGTGTTCGGATGATTTCGCGCGCCGCCACGGGCTCAAGATGGAGGTGCGGATCGCCGCTCAGGCCATGGCGACCGATCGTCCGGACAGTTTCGACTCCGGCGACATGCGCCAATTGGTCGGCTTTGGCATGGCGCAGGAGGCGGCGCGCCAGGTCTATGAGGCGGCGGGCGTCGATCCTCACGATGTCGATGTGGTCGAATTGCACGATTGCTTCGCCCAGAACGAACTCATCAGCTACGAGGCGCTCGGGCTGTGCCCCGAGGGCGGCGCCGAGAAGTTTGTCGAGGATGGCGACAATAGCTATGGCGGGCGGGTGGTCACCAATCCTTCGGGCGGATTGTTGTCCAAGGGCCATCCGCTCGGCGCGACCGGCCTCGCGCAATGCGCCGAGTTGGTCCAGCAATTGCGCGGCGCCGCCGACGCCCGTCAGGTCGAAAATGCGCGGCTGGGTCTGCAACATAATGTCGGTCTGGGCGGCGCCTGCGTGGTCACGCTCTACGAACGGGTTTGAGGCGGCCATGATCGACCGCGACTGGATTGGCCGCGAGCTTGCTCCGGCGGAACTTGCCATCGACCGCGCCCGCTTGCGGTTTTTCGCCAAGGCGATCGGCGAGACCGATCCCGTCTATACTGATCTGGCGGCGGCGCGAGCCGCCGGCTATCCCGATCTGCCGGCTCCGCCGACCTTTCTCTTCGCCGCCGAACTCGATGCCGGGGTTGTCGAACGCCTGCTGGATGCGATCGGCGTCCCGCTGGAAAAACTGCTGCATGGCGAGCAGGGTTTTTCCTGGCGTCTTGCCGTCTGCGCCGGAGACGTCGTGACCGTGCGGTCCCGGATCGACGACATTTACGACAAAAAGAATGGCGCGCTGGAATTCGTGGTCAAGACTTCCTCCGTGACCAACCAGCATGGCGCGCACGTCGGCGACATGCGCTCGGTGTTGGTCTGCCGCCACTGAAGCCCGAACGGAACAATGGCCATGACAATTCCCGATCTCGACCTGATCCAGCCCGGCGACGAACTGCCGCCGTTGCGCCCGCCGCCGGTGGACCGCTGCATGCTCGCCCTGTTCGCCGGCGCGTCGGGCGATCACAACCCGATCCATATCGACACGGACTTCGCCCGCCGGGCGGGCGCGCCGGATGTATTCGCCCATGGCATGCTGGGCATGGCCTGGCTCGGGCGCCTGCTCACGGGCTGGGTTCCGCAATCCCGGCTACGCCGGCTCGATGTCCGTTTTCAGGGCGTCACACATCTTGGCGACGCGTTGGAATGTCGCGGTCGGGTGGTCGAAAGGCTGGAAGTCGAAGGTGAGCGTTGCCTGCGCGTCGAACTCGTCGCCGCCAATCAACACGGGCAAAGCAAGATCGCGGGCGAGGCGTTGATCGCATGTTCGTGACATGACAGGGGAGAAACAGGCATGAGCCAGAAACTGGATGGAAAAGTGGCCCTTGTCACGGGCTCCGGGCGAGGGATCGGCCGCGCCATCGCGATGAAACTGGCGTCGGAAGGGGCGCGCGTCCTCGTCAACGACGTGGACGAGGCGCCGGCGCAGGAAACGCTCGATCTCATCCGCGCGGCGGGCGGCGTGGCGAGCGCCTGCGTCGGCAGCGTCACGGCGCCCGATTTCGCCGAACGCTTCGTCGGCGCCGCGATGGCCGAATACAAGGGGCTGGACATCATCGTCAACAACGCCGGCTACACATGGGACAATGTGATCCAGAAAATGTCGGACGAGCAATGGTATGCGATGATCGACTGCCATCTGACCGCCCCCTTCCGCATCCTGCGCGCGGCGCAGCCGGTCATTCGCAATCTGGCGCGCGCCGAGAGCGAGGCCGGCGGGCGCGTGGTGCGCAAAATCGTCAATATTTCCTCGGTCGCCGGCCTTTTCGGCAATGCCGGCCAGGCCAATTATTCCGCCGCCAAGGCCGGGATCGTCGGCCTGACCCAGACGCTGGCCAAGGAATGGGGCCGGATCAACGTCACGGTCAATTGCGTGGCCTATGGGCTGATCAAGACCCGCCTGACGGGCAATGCGACGGATCAGGCCGCCACCCAGATCGACGGGCGCGACATCAAGGTCGGGGTCAATCCCGATCTGCTGGCGACGATGGAGCGGACGATTCCGCTCGGACGCGGCGGCACGCCGGAAGAAGCCGCGGGCGCCGTCTATCTGCTCTGCATCCCGGAATCCGACTATGTCAGCGGCCAGACCCTGCTCTGCAGCGGCGGCCTCACCGGCATCTGAAAGGACTCATCCGATGTCGCCCCAACTCCACCAACACGCCTGGATGGACGAGTCCATCGAGGCCTTCCGCCGGGAACTCAGCCGCTATATCGCCCGCGAAATGTCGCCGCATCTCGACGGCTGGCGTCGCCAGGGATTCATTCCCCGCGAGGTCTGGCGCGGCTTTGGCGCGATGGGCTACCTGCTGCCCGAAATGAGCGAGGAATTCGGCGGCGGCGGAGTATCGCTTGCCTATCAGCTGGTCGCCCAGGACGAATTGGCCAGGGCCGAAATGCCGGCCACGCCCAGCGTTCACACCATTGCCGCGCATTACATCCATGATTTCGGCACGGAAGCGCAGAAGCGACGCTGGCTGCCCGGGCTGGTGAGCGGCGAATTTCTGGCCGGCCATCGCCATGACCGAACCGGGCTGCGGCTCCGATCTCAAGGCGATCTCCACCCGCGCCCGGCGTCAGGGGGATCATTATGTGATCGACGGCGCCAAGACCTTCATCACGGCCGGTGAGACCAGCAATCTGCTGGTGGTCGTGACCCGAACCGGCGAGCCCGGCGGCCGCGGGCTGTCGCTATTCGTGCTGGAGACGGAAAACCTGCCCGGCTTCCGCGTCGGTCGCCGCCTGGAAAAAATCGGCGCCCACGCTTCAGACACCGCCGAATTGTTTTTCGATGGCGTCCGGGCGCCGGCCGACCATTTGCTGGGCGAGACAGAAGGCGCCGGCTTCCATCAGCTGATGGGCCAACTGCCATACGAACGCATGCTGATCGCCGTTCCCGCCGTCGCGATGATGGAGCGAGCGCTGGAGGTCACCGTCGAGTACACCAAGCAGCGCAAGGCCTTCGGCCAGACCTTGTTCGATTTTCAGAACACGCGTTTCAAACTGGCCGAGGTCGCCACCATCGCCCATGTCGCACGCAGCTTCGTCAATGATTGCATCCAGCGTCTTGTCGACGGCAGGCTGGACCCCGAAGCGGCCTACATGGCGAAATACTGGTGTTCCGAACAGCAGTTCAAGGTCGCCGACGAATGCCTGCAATTGTTCGGCGGCTACGGTTACATGAGCGAATATCCGATCGCGCGCATGTTTGCCGATTCTCGTGTTCAGCGGATTTATGGAGGCGCGACGGAGATCATGAAAGATCTGATCGCGCGCAAGCTGTGATTGCCGCCAGGAGCTCTGCCGGGAACTCTGCCCGGAACCTGGCGGCGCCGCTCCGCGGGCTGCGCATCGTCGAATTCGAAGGGATCGGACCGGGTCCGATGGCGGGCCGCATTCTGGCGGGGTTGGGCGCCGAGGTCACAGCCCTGATCCGTCCCGGATCGGCTGGACTGGGCCATCGGCTCGGCGGAAAGGGCCAAATCGCCTTGCGCGAAGGCAAGCGCATTGAGGCGGTGGATCTGAAGGATCGAGACGGGCGGGAACACGCGCTGACTTTGGTCGCCGCCGCCGATGCGCTGATCGAGGGAAATCGCCCCGGCGTCATGGAGCGGTTGGGCCTGGGGCCGGCCGATTGCGCGGTCCGCAATCCGCGTCTGGTGTATGGCCGCATGACCGGCTGGGGCCAGCAGGGGCCGCTCGCCGCAGCGGCGGGGCACGATCTGAATTACGTCGCGCTGACCGGGCTGCTCTCGCTCGCAGCGCGTCACGGCGAGCCGCCGATGGCGCCCCCCGCATTGCTCGGCGACGGGCCCGGCGCCCTCGGCCTCGCGTTCGGAATCGTCTGCGCCTTGCTCGACGTGCGCAACGGCGGCGGCGGGCGCGTCGTCGACGCTGCGATCGTCGACATTGTCGCCATGATGGGCATGCTGGTCCAGGCTTTGCGCGCAGACGGACAGATCGACGCCGGCGATTCCGCGAGCCCGTTCCACGAATCTCCCTTTTACGACAGCTACGCCTGCGCCGACGGGCGTTTTGTCACGATCGCCGCCCTGGAGCCGCAATTCTACACGCTGCTGCTGAAGCATCTCGAACTCCAGGATGTGGACCCGGCCTCCCAATATGACCGGTCGCGCTGGCCGGAGCTGAAGGCGCGTTTCGCCGAAAGGTTTCGCAGCCGGACACGCGACGAATGGTCCGCGCGGCTAGAGGGAACCGACGTCTGTTTCGCGCCGGCGCTCGGTCTGTCCGAGGCGGCGGCGCACCCGCATAATGTCGCGCGCGGCGTTTACCGCCCGCAGGCCGACGGCTCGATCAAGGTGACCGTAGCGCCGCGTTTCCAGCCGCTGGAGGGTCGGGTCGATTCTCCGCATCGGCACAACGACGCCATGGAGGAAGATGCGTGACAATCGGCCTCGGCGCCCGGATCAACCGGCGCGAACTGGGGGCTTTATTCCTCGGCGGAAGCCGCCTTGCACGGTTCGCCAAGCGACATCAGGCGCCGGCGGCGGAAGGCGCCCGGCGCGCTGCCCGTCCATCTCTTGAAGGCGCGCTGGAACGAGGCCGAATCGGAAAAGCCAAGTTCTCCAGCGAGTTCGGACAGGGACGCGTCGCTGGTGGTCAGGCGGACGATGGCCATGTCGCGGCGCAGTTGTTCCTTGATAATTGGAAAGAAACGCCTTCCGCAGCCAGATGGCGCTGCAGGGTGCTGACGGCCATGTGCAGATGGCGGGCGGAAGCGCCCAGATCCAGCCATTCCGGGGCGGTGCGCCTCAGCAGCGCGAGCACGCGGGCGCTGACGGCGCGTTCGTTCAACCCCGGCAGGACGATACTGGCGGGCAAATGCTGGAGGAATTTTCGTAGCGCCTGAGCATCCCGGCGCATCGGCGCGGCAAGGTCCTCGATGTCGAACCAGACGGCGGAACGGGGCTGTTCGAAGCGCAGGGGGCCGGGGAATATCCTGCCATAGTCCGCCGCGTAATCGGGTTTGGCGAAGCAGAAGTCGAACCGGCGCGGCGTCAATTTGCCGCCATTCAGCCAAGCCAACAAAAGCCAGCAGACGCGCAGCAGCAGTTCGTGCAGAAAATTACGTTGGCTTTTCACTTCGGACCGGGCGGACAGGGCGATCCCCATCAGGCCGTCGTCCACCACCGCCTGCATGCTGACATCCGCCAACAACAAATCGAAACCGGCGGCGACCCGCCGCAGGGCGGAAGCGGTCGTCGAGGTTCCCAACGTGGAACGGGCGACCAGCGCGAAACCGCCCCTGCGCAGCGGACGCGACATCAGCCCCATGCATTCGTCGTCCAGCCGGTCCATCAGCAGACGGAACAGAGCGACATAGTGTTCGCCGCCGACGCGGGCGTTGACTTCCTCCAGCAGTTCCTTTGCGATTCCGGCCTCGGCCAGCAGGTTCTCAACCCATTCGGCGGTCTGGCTTTCGCGTGCGCCGGACAGCATGCCGTGAACAGCGGCTATGGGAACGGTAAGCGGTGGGCGCCCAGTGGCGCGGGGCGTACGTTTGCGCATGTCCTATGGCTTTCGACGGAATGTAACGCCCAAATGGCGTGAACGCCATCTGCGCGCCTTCGCACCCGTGACAGCGGCGCACGCGGGACTACCGCTTAGCGACGCCCGCGCCCAGCCCCTTGGCGCCGAGATTTTCGGCGAAATGTCCGAGACCGACGTGCTCCGTGAGCATGGCGAGCACGCCGCAAAAGCCGATCAGCACCGCCAGCCAGCGGCTTGCATGGACTTTTTCACCCAAGCCCAGCGCCGCGATCAGGGTTACGAAGATCCGCGAGGCATAGAAATAGGCGGTGGCGTCGGCGAGCGGCAGCGGCGCGAGACTGCCGAAATTTGCGAACATTCCCGCCGCGCCGGTCAGGCCCCGCCCCAGATGGCCGAACGGGCGCGGGTCGCCAGGGCGCCGGGAAACCCGCCGATCGCCAAAAGCCAGAAAAACAGCAGAATCAGCGCGACGCCAGAGCGGAAAAAAACGATTTCCGGCGATCGGGATGCGCGGCGCGGCCATGCGCACGCCCACCGCCATCGCGGTAAAGGCCAGGGTCGAAAGAATCTTGAGCAGAATTCCCCTGTCATCGAGTCACTAAAACCAATATTGTCATCCTGCCGCAACAATAAGATGGCAGCACATGGGGCATGAACGCATCAGCAGGCGCGCCCATGAACGCCCAGATCGAGGTCAACGCGGAGCCGGAAGCGACCCATCGATACCGCACGCTGTTCATTTCCGACGTTCATCTCGGCACGCGCGGCTGTCAGGCCGATCTGCTGCTGGATTTTCTGAAACACAACGAATCGGAGTCGCTGTTCCTGGTCGGCGACATCATCGACGGCTGGCGCCTCAAGCAATCGTGGTACTGGCCCCAGGCGCACAACGACGTGGTGCAAAAACTGCTGCGCAAGGTGCGAAAAGGGGCGCGCGTCGTGTTCGTCCCCGGCAACCACGACGAATTCGCCCGTGACTTCCTCGACCTGGAATTCGGCGGCGTCGAGGTGATCGACCAAGTCGTCCACGAGACCGCCGACGGCAAAAAATTGCTGGTGATCCATGGCGACCAGTACGACATTGTCGTCAGTCACGCCCGCTGGCTCGCCCATCTCGGCGACTGGGCCTACGATTTCGCGATCTGGACCAACAGTTGGTTCAATCGCGCCCGCCGCAAGCTCGGCATGCCCTATTGGTCCTTCTCCAAATGGGCCAAGCTCAAGGTGAAAAAGGCCGTCAATTTCATCGGCGACTTCGAGCGGACCCTGGCCGCCGAGGCGCGCAAGCGCGGCGTGGACGGCGTGATCTGCGGCCATATCCACCATGCGACGATCCGCGACATCGATGGCGTGATCTATGTCAACACCGGCGACTTCGTCGAATCCTGCACCGCGATCGCCGAACATTTCGACGGAAGGCTGGAGCTGGTCCATTGGAGCCTGCTCGAACACGAGCGCGCCCCGGACGCGGCGATTCCCCTGCCCGCCGCCGCGAATCCGCCGGCTCTCGCGCTCCCCGAAAAAGTCGCGATCGGCGGCTGATTCAAAATTCCAGCGACTCGCCGGCGCCGGCCCAGTCCAGCAGCGAGCCGGCGTAATGGGCGCAGGCGTCCTCGCGGCCGAAGCGGCGCGACAATTCGATCGCCAGAAGCGTGCGCCGGCCGGACCGGCACACGAAGACGACGCGCTTGCCCTCCGGCAGTTTCGCGGGGTCGAAGCGCGACAGCGGCAGGCTCATCGAGCCAGGAATGCGCCCCGCCGCGAATTCATGAGGCTCGCGCACGTCGACCAGCGCGATCGAGCCGTCCGCCAGCCCGGCCTTCACTTCCTCGCGCGTCAGCACATCCACCATCGACCCGCTCCCGGCAACCCGATTCGTCGGCTAAAATAGTGATCATCGCCGCGATTTCCAACATGCCGCCGGACGCGGGGCGCGTCCCGACGGCCTTCGCCGGCGCGCGGCAAACCCGCGCGGGCCTTGGCAAATTCGGCGAATCCGCCGAAACTGCGAGCCGGAGGCCATTCATGCCGCTATCGTGTCGCGCCGTTTTCCTCGTTTTTGGCTTGTGCCTGGGCTTCGGTCTGGCCGCAGCCCCGGCCGCCGCCGCCGACATCGTCATACCCGAGGCCACGGTCGACTGGGGCGACGGCGCAAAAATCAAGCTCAAGACCATCACGCTGAAGGATTGCAACCTTACCCAGGACGAAGCGGTCAAGCTGTTCTCGGGCGGGCTGACGCGCGAGGACGCCGGCGCGATGCTGGCGCGGATGACCGCCGGCGAGGCGCACATCGCCGAGGCCGACATGACGACCGGCGCGGGCGACCATCTCACGGTCAAGGACATCGCCGCCCAGGCGATCGCCCAGGGCGGCGCGGAGAATTTGACCATCGCCGCGACCGAGGGCGTCATTCCCGACGACGCCGGGGACTCCTATCTTCATTTCGGCGCGCTGAGGATCAATCGCGTCGCCCTGAGCGACCTCGTCGCGGCGCTGCAGGCGGGCGATCCCGCTCTCGCCGCCCTCCGCTTCTCCCATCTGGCCTGGGACGGCGGCGATCTTTCCGTCGTGGACAAGGGCACGCCCGCCGGCGCGCCCGGCGGCAATCGCATCAAGCTTCAACTCGGCCCGGCGCGGATCGACCAGAATTTCGACGCCAAGGGCGCGCCGCTCGACGCCGCCGCCTCGATGACCGGCCTGTCGCTGAAAATGCCGCCGCAATCGCGTCTCGGCGCCGTCCTCAACGCCTATGGCTATCCCGAAATCGACGCCGATTTCGCCTTCAGCGGCGTCTATGATCCGGCGACCAAAATCTATCAGCTCAAGAATGACGCGATCGAGCTGAAGAAGATCGGCCGGGTGACGCTGAGCGCCCAGTTCTCGGGTTTGAGCGAGACGGCCTTCCTCGGCGACAGGGAGGCGCGCGAAAAGGCGATGCTCGACGCCACGCTCGACTGGGCGCGGGTCGAAGTGGCCAACGCCGGCCTGTTCGACAAGGTGGTCGCCTTCGCCTCGCTCAGCCAGGGCAAGACGCCCGAGGCGGTCAAGGCGGATTGGCGCGCGATCATCGCCCAGGCGCCGCTGCTGTTTTCCGGCGCGCCGGCCATCGCCGTCGTCGCCAAGGAGCTGGACCGCTTCGTCGCCGATCCGAAAGCGCTGACGCTCAGCGTGAAGGCCAAGGGGTCTCCGCTCAAGATGAGCGAATTCGTCCATATCGCCGACCCGACGGATTTTCTGAACCGGCTGGAGATGACCGGCTCGCCCGCCTCCTCCAAGCCTGCGAAGCCCACGCCCTGAACGCGACGACATGCAGGACAAAGGCGTCCGGAGTCCCTAAGTTCCGCACATGTCCGATTCCGATCTGGCTCTTGCCCTGTCCCGCCGCATCTTCGGCTACGCCCGGCTCGACGCCTCCCTGCGCGTGATCGAGCGCGTCGGCCCGCTGATGGATTGGGTTCCCCCGCCCGGCGCGCCGGCTGGCGAGTCTCCGGTGTTTTTCGCCATGGAGCCGGAATTCGACGCATTGCGCCAGGGGCGCCGCGCGGTGCTGGACCTGCCTGGCCTGCGCCTACCGCCGGGCGACGCCGCGCCCTTTTCGGTTTCAGTCCTGCACGACGCCGCTTCGGACCGTTTTCTGGTTTTCGCCAGTTCGGACCGCGGCGCGCTCGACGTCGAACGCCAGTTCGCGCGCGAAAGGCGCGAGGCGCGGCTGATCGCCGAACAGGCCGCCGCCGCCGGGCGCCTGATCCGCGAACAGGCGGCGCTCTATTGCGACATCGTCGAGAGCGCCAACGACCTCGTGTTCCGCCTCTCGCCCGATCTGCGCATCACTTTCGTCAATGCTTTCGCCTGCGCGGTCCTGCGCGAGGACGAGCGCCAGCTGCTCGGCCGCGCGATCGACGACGCGCTGGGCCGTCCGGCCGGCGGGGAAAGCTGGCGCGCCTGGCTTTCGCCTCGCGGCGACGCCTCCTTCGAACAGGAGCTGAGGCTTGCCGGCCGGGAACCGATCTGGATCTGGTGGAGCGTGCATTGGGTCGGCGACAGGAGCGGCCCCGGCGAATTCCAGGGCGAATTCCAAGGCGAATTCCAGGCCCTGGGCCGCGACGTCACCGTTCTGCGCCGCCTGCGCGCCGAGGCCGCGCGCGGCGCCGACGAGGCCCGCCGCGCCGCCGTCATGCGCGAGCGCCTGCGCATCGCCCACGACCTGCACGACACGCTGGTCCAGTCGCTGGTGGCGCTTGCGCCCCAGTTGCGCCTGATCCGCAGGGTGGCCGGCCCCGACGCCGCGCCGCGCCTGCTCGAGGAGCTGACGCACGCCGACTCGGCGGTGCGCGAGGGTCTGGCGCGCGCCCGCGCCGCGCTCGGCGACCTGCGCGGGCAGACCGTTGAAGCCCAGGGCCTCGGCGCGGCCCTGGAGGCGCTGGCGGCGCGTTTCGCCCGGCGCACCGGCGTCCATGCGCTCGCCGAAATCGACGGCCAGGCGCGGCCCGCGAGCGCCGCCGCCGCGGCGACTCTTTACCGGATCGCCGAGGAAGCCCTGCGCAATGTCGAACTGCACGCCAATGCGCGGAGCGTGAGCCTGCGGCTTTCCGCCGACCCGTCCGGCGCCGTGACCCTCGCCATCGCCGACGACGGCCAGGGCTTCGACCCCGCCGAGGTCGCGACGGGCCATTTCGGCCTGATGGGCATGCGCGAGCAGGCCGAACTGATCGAGGCGTCCTTCGCCCTGCGCGCCGAAAAAAACGGCGGCGTCCGTATCGAAATCGCCGCCCCGGCCGGCTCGAAATTCTCGCGCGGCCAGACGCCTTGACCCGGCTTGCCGGCGCGGCTCACCGGCCAGCCTGTTTCTCGGCGTCATCGAGCCATTTCTCCGCCTGCGCCAGGGCGTAGCGGTCGGTCATGCCGGCGATGTAATCGGAAACCACACGCGCGCGGCCGGAATCGTCGCAGGGGCGCGCGGCCTGCGCCCATTCTTCCGGCATGGATTCGGGCTCGGCGAAAAATTTCTCGAACAGGCCGCGCACGATCTTCTGCGCGTGGCGCCAGACCGGCAGGACGGCGGCGTGACGGTACATCCGGGCGAACAGAAACTCCTTGATCTCCTTTTGCGCGCGCTCCATCGCGTCGGAAAAGGCCACGACCGGGAATTCGCAACGGCGGATGTCGTCGATGCTTTGGGGCGAAACCTTGCGCAGCCGCCGCGCGCTCTCGGAAAAAGCGTCCTCGACGAAGCGGGTGATGATCCGGCGGACCAGTTCGTGTATCGCCCGCATTCCCTCCAGCCCCGGATGGAGCGCGCCGATTTCGTCGAGCAGCGCCTTCAGGAAGGGGACGCGGCGCAGGTCGTCGAGGCTGAACAGGCCGGCGCGCAGGCCGTCGTCGATGTCATGGGCGTTATAGGCGATGTCGTCGGCGAGCGCCGCGCATTGCGCTTCCGATGAGGCGAAAAGCTCCAGATCGAGGGGAAATATTCTGTCGAATTCCATGATTTCCCAAGGAATTTCGTTTTTGTGCCCGTGTGGGACACGCGCGCCGCGCAGCGGGCCGTTGTGCTTCACCAGCCCTTCTAGAGTCTCGTAGCAGAGATTGAGCCCGTCCCAACCAGCGTAACGCCGCTCCAGCCTGGTCACGATGCGCAGGGCGTGGGCGTTGTGGTCGAAGCCGCCGTAAGGCGCCATGCAGGCGTCGAGCACGTCCTCGCCGGCATGGCCGAAACAGGTGTGGCCGAGATCGTGGGCGAGCGCGGTCGCCTCGGCCAGATCCTCGTCCAGCCTCAGGCCCCGCGCGAGGGCGCGGGAAATCTGCGCGACCTCGATCGTATGGGTCAGGCGAGTGCGGAAATGGTCGCCCTCGAACGGGATGAAGACCTGGGTCTTGTGGGCGAGGCGGCGGAAGGCGGTGGAATGGATCAGTCGGTCGCGGTCGCGCTGGAAATCGCCGCGAGTTGGCGAGGCGGCCTCGGCGAAAAGCCGGCCGCGACTGCGCCGCCAGTCCGCGGCGTAAGGGGCAAGAGGCTTGTCTTGCAGAAAATCGGAGCCCGGCGCGGCGGACAAGGCGGACCTTTGGAAAAAAGCGACGCGGGCGTGCGTCGCCTCGGGCGATAGCACGACAGGCAAGGGATCGAAAAGCGCGGACGCGCATTGACCAGGCGGCATTCGCGACTATCTTTGGAAAAACGCGCCATTTTTGGAGGACGGAATGAACCAGATCGCGGCGGAACAGGTCATCGCCACCGAAAACGCCCTCAAACGCGTCGCGGAAGTGCTGCGCGGCGAGGCGCCGGGCTCATTCCTGCGCATTTCGGTCAATGGCGGCGGCTGCTCCGGCTTCCAATACGCCTTCGACATCGTTCCCGGCGCCGAGGACAGCGATTTGATTCTCGGCGACTCGGACTCGCGGCTGGCGATCGATCTGGTGTCGCTCGATTTGCTCAAGGGCGCGAAAATCGATTTCGTCGACGATCTGATGGGCCAGTCCTTCAAGATCGACAATCCCAACGCCACCGCCTCCTGCGGCTGCGGAACGAGCTTCTCGATTTGAGGATTTTTTCCGGCGCGGCTATAGCGGGAGTTCGATTTTGGACCCGCCCCGCCCGTCATGAGTTTTCGCGCCGCCATCATTGCTAGCAGAACCCGTCCGCGCCGCGGCGCGAGCGGAGCGCGCGCTTGATGAGGGCGCCCAACTCGGTCGATTTCTGGCGCGGCTTCGCGTTGGCGACGATCTTCATCAATCACATCCCCGGCATTTTCCTCGAACGCTACACTTTCCGCCACTATTCCCTGTCCGACGCGGCGGAGCTATTCGTGTTCCTGGCCGGCGTCTCCCTGCGCTATGTCTGCAATTCGCTGGCGAAGGAGCCGCTGAGCGCGGCGGTCTACCGGCTGGCGGGCCGCGCGCTCACCATCTATTTCGCGCAGCTGGTCATCACGTCCATCGCCGTCGCCATGCAGGCGGGCGCGGCCAAGGCGCTCGACCAGCCCTATATCCTGGAATGGAACAACGCCTCCGCGGTGTTCGAGGACCCGGTCGACGCCCATATCGGCCTGGCGCTTTTGCGCTATCAACTCGGCTTTTTCGACATCCTGCCGCTCTATGTCGTGCTGATGGCGACAGGGCCCACCATCGCCATCATCGACCGTTACGCGCCGCGCGCGCTGCTGCCGATGTCCTTCGCCCTTTATGTCGCTACACTCGCGACGGGTCTGAACCTGCCCACCTGGCCCGTGGACGGCGAGTGGTATTTCAGCCCCTTCGCCTGGCAATTCATTTTCGTCCTCGGCTTCGTGCTGAGCGGGCCGCGCGGCTGGTCGAGCTGGTCGCCGCGGGTAAAGACAATCCTGTTCTGGCTGGCCGGCGTCCAGGTTTTTTTGGGCGCCGGGCTGACGCTGGCGGGAATCGCGCCCGATCCCGCCGCCCTGCCGAGTCCGAAACTGTTCTTCGTCTTCGACAAGACCTATCTTTCGCCCGCGCTCCTGCTTCATTCGCTGGCTCTGGCCTGCTTCTTCATGGGCGCGTTCAAATATATCGACCGCCTCACGCCGCAGCTGACGAATTATCTGGCGATGCTCGGCCGCAATTCCCTGAATGTCTTTTGCGCGGGGTCGCTTCTCAGCCTTTTCGGGCAGATCGTCCGTTATGCCTTCAGCGGGCGTATCGAAATGGACGTCGTCATGATAGTTTTCGGTTGGTCTTCGATGGGCTTGGTCGCATGGTTGTCGGAATGGCGAAAAAGACTCGCCGTGGCGCGCGCCGAACGCGCGGCCTCGACCTGATCCGGCGCGGACTGGCGCGCTGCGCGCTCGCCGCGGCCGTCGCGCTGCCAAGCGCCGGCGCGCCAGCGGCGGCGGCGAACCCGACAAACGCCGGCGCGCCAGCGTTGGCGTCGAAGCCGACAGGCCCCGGCGCGCCAGCGGCGACGTCGAACCCGCCAGCCGCGGGGGCGCCCGCTCCGGCGCAAAGCGCGGCGCGGCCCGCCTCGGCCTGCGACGCCCCGGCCTCGACCCTTGCGGCGCCTGCGCCGCTGCCTCATGTCGTGGCGGCGCTGAAATCCAGGAAGCTCCACATATTGCTCATCGGCTCGCCGGTCGGCGTGAGCCAGAGCCTGCACAAGCCTTATCCCGCCGCGCTCGAATCCCTGCTCGAAAACGCCCTCGTCGGCGTCGATGTGGTCGTGGCGGACAGGCCGGTCTCGGGCGAGACGGCGGCGACCGCCGCCGAGCGGATGCGCACCGAGGTGGCGCTGGACCGGCCCGACCTGCTGATCTGGCAGGTCGGCGCCAACGACGCCCTCCAGTTCGTCGCGCCGCAGGACTATGAAATCGATCGTGCGCGAAGGAGTGCGCTGGGCCAAGGACAATGGAATCGACGTGCTGCTGGTCGGTTTCGAGACCAATCCCTGGCTGCACGACCAAAGCGAGGCCAAGGCCATCCGCGAGGCGACGCGCAGGGTGGCCCAGTCCGAAAACGTGCTCTATCTGCGCCGCCTGGAAGCGATGCAATTCGTGGCGAAAACCCGAAAAAGCGCGGCCGAGGGCGGCAATCCCATTTCGCTCGACGCAGGTTATGAATGTCTTGCGGAACAGGTCGCGCAGGCGCTGGTCGCCAATATGGTCCTGCGCCGCGTCCGCCCGGCCAAACCGTGATCTGACAGCGCCATGGAGCAAGCCGCCGTCGCCGCTTTTGTCGCCCAGTCCCTGGCGCGCGAAACCGGCGCGCCGGTGGAAACCAAATCCACCCATGTCTCGCTGCTGTTCCTGTCGGGCGGCCTCGTCTTCAAGCTCAAGCGGGCGATCGTCTTCCCCTATCTCGATTTCTCGAAGCCCGCGTCGCGCGAAAAAGCCTGCCGCGCCGAGCTTGCGCTCAATTCGCGCGCAGCGCCGACGCTTTACCTCGGCGCGCGGCGGATCACCCGCGAGCCGGGCGGCCTCGCCTTCGATGGGCCGGGGCCGCTGGTTGATTGCATCGTCGTCATGCGCCGCTTCGAGGAATCGAGCCTGTTCGACGTCATGGCCCGCGAGGGCCGGCTGACCCCCTCCCATATCCAGGCGCTCGCTTCGACAATCGCCGATTTCCACGCCCGCGCGCAGCGTTTCGACGACGAGGGCGGTTCGGCCGCCTTCGCCCACCTCCTCGACCTCAACCAGGATTCTTTCGCCCATTGCGGCGTTTTCACCGGGGAGGAGCGCGACCGGCTCGACGCCGCTTTTCGCCGTGAACTGAAGGAGCTGGCCGGCCTGCTCGACGGCCGCGCCAGCGCCGGATTCGTCCGGCTGTGCCACGGCGACCTTTACCTGCGCAATATTTGCTGGTTCGAGGGGCGCCCGACCCTGTTCGACTGTATCGAATTCGACCCCAGACTGGCGCGGATCGACGTGCTCTACGACGTCGCCTTCACCCTGATGGACCTGTGGCTCGTCGGGCGCCACGACCTCGCCAATCTGCTGTTCAACCGTTATGTCAGCGACCTGTCGCGCACCGTCCCGGACATGCCGGCCAGAATCCGCGACGGCTATTCGGCCTTGCCGTTCTTCATGGCCCTGCGCGCCGCGATCCGCGCCCATATCGCCGCTTCGCAGGCCCATTCCGGCGAGGCGCAGGCCGACGCCGCCATGGAGCGCGAGGCCCGCGCTTATTTTGCGCTGGCCGAGGAGCTGCTGGCGCGCCGCCCCAACGCCATCGTCGCCATCGGCGGCTTCAGCGGCGCCGGCAAATCGACCCTGACGGCGGCGATCGCCGGCGACATCGGGGCGCCGCCAGGCGCGCGGACGCTCAATTCCGACCGCACGCGCAAGGCCATGCACAGAATCCCGCCGACCGACCGCCTGCCGCCCTCGGCCTATGAATTCAGCATCACCGCCGCGGTCTATCTGCGCCTGCTGTCGCGCGCCATGGACGCCTACGCCCAGGGTCATTCGGTGGTGCTGGACGCCGTCTATTCGACCGAGGAGGAGCGCGCCGCCGCCGCCAAGCTGGCGCGCGATTGCGGCGCGCCCTTCGTTGGCCTGTGGCTCGAGGCGCCGCCCGAAGCGCTGCGCCGGCGCGTGCGCGAGCGGCCCCACGGCGTCTCCGACGCCGATCTCGACGTGCTCGAAGGCCAGCTGAAACGCGGCGCGGGAAGGATCGACTGGACCAGGCTGGATTCCTCGGCGCCCGATCTGGCCGACCAGGCCCTGGCGATCATCCGCGCGGCGATCGCCGCAAAGAAGTGAAATTTCATCTGGCTGCCCAGGCGCCTTTGTGGTCTAATTATTTTACCATTGCGAAAGCAGACGATCGCTTGCGGCCGGTTGAAGGCCGGCGGACAGGATTTTCGATGGACCCGCTGCGGACTCCCAAACTCGCCGACGCGCTCGCCGACCGCCTCGAACAGCTCATCCTCGAAGGCGCGTTGCGGCCCGGTGAAAAGCTCGCCCCAGAGCGCGAACTCGCCCCCAAGCTCGACGTGTCCCGCCCCTCGCTGCGCGAGGCGTTGGACAAATTGCAGGCGCGTGGACTGATCGAGACCAACAAGGCGGGCAATTTCGTCAGCCGCTTCCTCACCCCGATGACCGATCCGCTGACCTCCCTGTTCCAGTCGAACGATCAGGCGCTGGAGGACTATCTCGAATACCGCTGCCTGATCGAGGGCGAGGCCGCCCGCCTCGCGGCGTCGCGGGCGACCGAGGTCGAGCGCGACGCCATTTCCCGCTGCCTCGTCAGGCTGCGTCAGGCCCATGACGCCGACGATCTCGCGGCCGAGGCCGACGTCGACGCTGAACTGCACATGCTGATCTACGAGGCTGCGCATAATCTGGTGCTGCTGCACGTCATGCGCGCGCTCTATGAAATGCTGCGCGGCGACGCCTTTTATAACCGCCGCCAACTCTACGCCAAATCCGGCTCGCGCGACTTGTTGCTCGACCAGCATTTCGCCATTGCCGAGGCCATTCTCGCCCGCGATCAGGACGCCGCCGCCGCCGCCGCGACCGCCCATATCAAGGGCATCGCCCAAGCGTTGAAGGAAATGCGCGAGGAAGAGACGCGGGTCGCGCGGGCCCTGCGCCGCATGGGGCGCTCCGAACTGCTGGCCCGCAGCCACGAATGAGGCATGGTCAACAGATTTGACCATACGGCTGTCTTCGCTGTAATCTCGTGATGTTTCGGTCGAAAGGGCGCTATCGGATGCCGGAAGATGGCAAAACCCCGGAAAAGCCGCGCGTCGGGCTTTTCGTCAGCTGTCTCGTCGATTCCCTTCGGCCCAATATAGGCTTCGCGGCGCTTGCGCTGCTGGAGGCCGCCGGCTGCGACGTCGAAATCCCTCTGGCCCAAACCTGCTGCGGCCAGCCCGCCTATAACAGCGGCGCCGATGACGCGACGAAGCCCCTGGCCAAAGCCGTGATCGAGACTTTCGAGCCATACGATTATCTCGTCGCGCCATCGGGCTCCTGCGCCGGCATGATCAAGGCGCATTATCCGGAGCTATTCGCCGGGGATCCGGTCTGGCGCGAACGAGCGGAAAAGCTCGCCGCCAAGACCCATGAACTGCTGAGTTTCCTGGTCGATCTGCGCGGCTTCCGCCCGCAAAAAGTCGCCTGCAAGGCCAGTGCGACCTATCACGATTCATGCTCCGGCCTGCGCGAGCTTGGCGTCAAAAACCAGCCGCGCGCCCTGCTCGGCGCGGTCGAGGGCCTGGAATTGCGCGCGCTCGAAGGCGACGAAACCTGCTGCGGCTTCGGCGGAGCCTTCAGCGTCAAATATTCCGATATTTCCGACGCCATCGTTGGCGAAAAGGCGCGCAATGTCGAGGCGACCGGCGCCGACCTCCTGCTCGGCGGCGATCTCGGCTGCCTGCTCAACATGGCCGGCAAATTGCGCCGCGGGGGCGCGAAAACACGAGTCTTCCACGCGGCGGAGATTCTGGCCGGCATGGCGGACCGCGCCATCGGGGAGGACGCGTGATGAGCGCGCCGGCCCCGAATTTCCATGCTCGCGTCGAAAAGGCGCTCCATGACCCGCAACTCAAGGTGGCGCTTGAGCGCACGACCGGCGCCGCACGGCGAAAACGCGCCGCCGCCGTCGCCGCATGGCCGGAGTTCGAGGCGGCGCGCGCCGCCGCCGCCGCGATCAAGGACCATGCGATCGAGCACATGGCCTATTATCTGGAAACGTTCGAACGCAACGCCCGCGCTTCCGGCGCGCAGGTGCATTGGGCGCGCGACGCCGACGAGGCCAGCCGGATCGTGGTCGACCTGTGCAAGGCGGCGGGCGCGAAAGTGGTGACGCGCTCGAAAAGCATGCTCGGCGAGGAGATCGGCCTGCCCGACGCTCTGGCCGAGGCCGGCCTGCGCCGGGTCGAGACCGATCTTGCCGAACATATCATCCAGCTCGCCGGCGAAACCCCGTCCCACATCATCTGGCCCGCCGCCCATCGCACCCGCGAGGATGTGGCCAAATTGTTTGACCAATATCACCGCGAGAAGCCGGCGGGCCATGACGTCGAAAGCATGGTCGGCTCGGCGCGCAAGCAATTGCGGGCCGATTTTTTCGCGGCCGAGGTGGGCGTATCGGGCGCCAATTTCCTCGTCGCCGAGACCGGCGCGATCTGCACCATCACCAATGAGGGCAACGCCGAGCTGACCACGACCCCGCCGCATGTCCATATCGTGACCGCGGGCATCGAGAAGATCGTCGCCAGCACCGAACATGCGCTGCAACTGACCCGCCTGCTGGTGCGCTCGGCGACCGGCGCGGAACTCACCCAATACACCACTTTCCACTGCGGCCCGAAGCGCGCGAACGACCGCGACGGGCCGGAAGAATTCCATATCGTGCTGGTCGATCACGGCCGCACGCAAATGCTCCGCGAAATGCCGGACATGCTGCGCTGCCTGCGCTGCGGCGCCTGCCTCAACCATTGCGTGGTCTATCGCGCGATCGGCGGCCACGCCTATGGCGGCGCCTATCCCGGCCCGATGGGTTCGGCGCTCACCCCGGTCTTCGATGGGCTGGAGCAGAGCCGCGACCTGCCCGCCGCCTGCACGCTCAACGGCCAGTGCAAGCAGGTCTGCCCGGTGGACATTCCCCTGCCGAGGCTGCTGCTTCATTGGCGCGCCCGCAGTTTCCGCAGCGGCTACGAGCCAAAAACAATGAGCCTGGCGATCAAGATCTGGGCCTTTTTCGCCGCGCGCCCCAAGCTTTACCGGATGGCGCAGGCTGTCGCCCTGCCCGCCCTTCGGCTTTTCGCCAGGGAGGGCTGGATTTCCTCGCTGCCGCTCGGTTCGGGCTGGACCGCGACGCGCGATTTTCCCAAACCGCCCCGGCAAAGTTTTTTGACCATGATCCAGAAGCGGGGCCGGTCATGAGCGCGCGCGAAAAAATTTTCGCCGCGATCCGCCAGGCGCGCCGCGATCGCGCGACGCCGGCCGCCATCGCGGCCGAAGCTCAGGCCTGTTCGGAGGCGATGAAAAGGACCCTGCCGGCGCTGGAGCAGGACGATCTCGCTGCCCTGTTTGCGGCGCGCGCCAGCAGCGAAAAAGTCGGCGCGACTGTCGAGCGCGTCCCGACCCTCGCCGATCTGCCCGCCGCCGTGGCGCGTTATGCCGCCGCCAACGCCCTCGGGCCGGATTTTTCCCTCCAGCCCGATCCGCGCCTGCAACGCCTGGCCTGGGGCGATTTGAACCCCGCCGCGCCCTTGCGCCCGGACAGCGCGGTCGCGGTCGGGATCGCGCTCGCCGGCGTGGCCGAGACCGGCTCGCTGGTCTTTCATTCCAGCCCCGAAGCGCCGACCCTCTATGAATTTCTCCCCCTTCATCATCTTGTCGCGCTCGACGCCAAAAGTCTCTTGCCGCGACTGGAGGACTACGCCGCTTTCGCGCGCGGTCTTGGCGTTCCGCGCAATGTCAATCTGGTCACCGGCGCGAGCGCCACGACCGACATCGAAGGCGTCATGGCGCGCGGCGCGCATGGACCCGGCAAGCTGCATATTGTTATATTCGACTAAAGGCGCATATCGATTCGGCGGCGCTTGCCGCCGCCAGGGAGCTAGGGATGGAAGAATCGGATCTCTCCGCCGAAACGCGGGAATGGCTTGAAGCCCTGAATTCCGTGCAGGAATTCGAGGGCGTCGCGCGGGTGGACGGCCTGTTGAGCGACGTGGTGGCGGAGGCGCGCAAGAATGGCGCGAAACTGCCCTTCGCCTGGAACACCGCCTATATCAACACCATCCCGCCGGAGCAGCAGCCGCCCCATCCCGGCGTGCGCGAGGTCGAAACCAAGATCCGCGCCGCGATCCGCTGGAACGCCGCCATGCTGGTGCTCAAGGCCAACAAGGCCTCCTCCGAGCTTGGCGGCCATATCGCCAGCTTTCAGTCGGCCGCGACGCTCTATGACGTCGGCTTCATGCATTTCTGGCGCGCGCCCCATGACCATCACGCCGGCGACCTGGTCTTCATCCAGGGCCATTCCTCCCCTGGCATTTACGCCCGCGCCTTCCTCGAGGGGCGCATTTCCGAAGAGCAGATGCTCAATTTCCGCCAGGAGGTGGACGGCAAGGGCCTGTCTTCTTATCCCCATCCCTGGCTGATGCCGGATTTCTGGCAGTTCCCGACCGTCTCCATGGGCCTCGGGCCGCTGATGGCGATCTATCAGGCCCGTTTCCTGCGCTATCTCGAAGGACGCGGCCTGATCGAAACCCATGAACGAAAAGTCTGGGCCTTCATGGGCGACGGCGAGATGGACGAGCCGGAATCGCTCGGCGCCATTTCGCTCGCCGGCCGGGAAAAGCTCGACAACCTCGTCTTCGTCATCAATTGCAACCTCCAGCGCCTCGACGGCCCGGTGCGCGGCAACGGCAAGATCATCCAGGAGCTGGAGGCCGATTTCCGCGGCGCCGGCTGGAACGTGATCAAGGTGATCTGGGGCACGACCTGGGACGAATTGCTCGCCAGGGATTATTCGGGTCGCCTGCGCCAGTTGATGGAAGAATGCGTCGATGGCGAATACCAGGATTTCAAGTCCAAGAGCGGCGCCTATATCCGCGAGAAATTCTTTGGGCGTTATCCCGAAACCGCCGAGATGGTCAGGGACTGGTCCGACGAAAAGATCTGGCGGCTGACGCGCGGCGGCCACGATTCCAAGAAGATCTACGCGGCCTATAGAGCGGCGGTCGAGCACAAGGGCCAGCCGACGGTGATCCTCGCCAAGACCGTCAAGGGCTATGGCATGGGCTCGGCGGGCGAGGCCCAGATGATGGCGCATCAGGCCAAGAAAATGAGCCTCGCTGCGCTGACACAATTCCGCGACCGCTTCAACATTCCGGTCGTCGACAGCGAACTCGAGCATTTCCCCTTCATCAAATTCCCCGAAGGGTCGGAGGAGATGAACTATCTCCGGGCGCGCCGCGAGGCGCTCGGCGGCTATCTGCCGGCGCGCCGGCGCCAGAGCGAGCCGCTGGTCATTCCGCCGCTCTCGGCCTTCGAGGCGCAGCTCAAGGCGACCGACGGCCGCGAAATCTCCACCACCATGAGCTTCGTGCGGGTGCTGAACACGCTGTTGCGCGACAAGAATATCGGCAAGCGCATCGTGCCGATCGTGCCGGACGAGTCCCGCACCTTCGGCATGGAGGGCATGTTCCGCCAATATGGCATTTTCTCGCAGGTCGGCCAGCTCTACCGCCCGCAGGACGCCGACCAGCTCTCCTATTACAAGGAGGACCGCTCCGGCCAGATGCTGCAGGAAGGCATCAACGAGGCCGGCGCCATGGCCTCGTGGATCGCGGCGGCGACGTCCTACTCCCATTCCAACACGCCGATGATCCCGTTCTACATCTATTATTCGATGTTCGGGTTCCAGCGCGTCCACGACCTCGCCTGGGCCGCCGGCGATCTTCGCGCCCGGGGCTTCCTGCTCGGCGGCACGTCCGGGCGCACCACGCTCAACGGCGAAGGCCTGCAGCACGAGGACGGCCACAGCCACATCCTGTCGGCGACCATCCCCAATTGCGTCTCCTATGACGCGACCTTCTCCTACGAAGTCGCGGTCATCGTCCGAGCACGGGCTGGAGCGCATGTATGGCAAGGGCGAGGACGTCTATTTCTATCTGACGCTGCTCAACGAGAATTACGAACATCCCGCCATGCCGGAAGGCGCGGAGGAAGGCATCGTCAAGGGCATGTATCTGTTCAAGGCGGCGCCGGAAGGAACGCCGAAGGAGAAGAAAGTCACCCTGCTCGGCTCCGGCGCGATCCTGCGCGAGGCCATCGCCGGCGCGGCGCTGCTGGAGCGCGATTTCGGCATTCACGCCGATATTTTCGCGGTGACGAGCTTCACCGAACTCAAGCGCGAGGCAGACGCCTGCGAGCGCTGGAACATGATGCATCCGATGGAGGAGGCCGCGCGTTCCGTACGTCACCAAGCTTTTGCAGGAGCGCGGCGACAGCCCGGTGGTGGCGACCACCGACTATATCCGCGCCTTCGCCGAGCAGATCCGCGGCCATGTCCCGACCCGCTACAAGGTGCTGGGGACGGATGGCTTCGGGCGCTCGGATTATCGCCGCAAGCTGCGCGCCTTCTTCGAAGTGGACCGCCATTATGTCGCGGTCGCGGCGCTGAAAGCCATGGCGGAATCGCAGCTCATCCCCACCCGCAAGGTCGCCGACGCCATCGACCTCTACCGCCTCGACCCGGAGAAACCCGATCCGATGCGCTCCTGAAATCGGCGCTGAAACTCTTTCGTTCAAGGTTCCAAGACATGTCCAAGATTGAAGTGAAAGTGCCGGATATCGGCGATTTCAAGGGCGTTCCGGTGATCGAGATCCTGGTCAAGCCCGGCGATGCGATCAAGGCGGAAGACCCGCTTGATCGTGCTCGAATCCGACAAGGCGACGATGGAGGTTCCTGCGCCCGAGGGCGGAATCGTGTCGGCGGCTCCTGGTCAAGGTCGGCGACAAGGTTTCCGAAGGTTCGCGCCTGATCCTGACTCTGGACGCCGAAGGGGCCGCTGCTTCGGCGCCTGCCGCCGTCGACGCTCCGGCGCCGGCCCCGGAAGCCAAGCCGGAGGCCGTCGCCGCGCCGACGCCCGAGCCCGGAAAGCCTTCAGCGCCATGCCGATCCTCGGGCTGCGCGCGCCGGTCGCAGGATTTCGGCGATGTCTTCGCCTCGCCGACGGTGCGCCGCCTCGCCCGCGAACTCGACATCGACCTGACCCGCGTGCCGGCGACAGGCGACAAGGGCCGCATCACCCGGGAGGACGTGAAGGCTTATCTTACCGGCGGCGCGGCCGCCCCCGCCGCGCTCGCCGGCGCCGGCATTCCGGAAATCCCCGCCATCGACTTTTCAAAATTCGGCCCGGTCGAGGAGAAGCCGCTGTCGCGCATCAGGAAGCTGTCAGGCCCCTTCCTACATCGCTCCTGGCTCAATGTCCCGGCCGTCACCCAGCATGACGAGGCCGACATCACCGATCTCGAGGATTTCCGCAAAAGGCTCGATGACGAGGGCAAGAAGGCTTCGGCGCCCTATCGCGTCTCGCTGCTGCCCTTCCTGATCCGCGCCAGCGTCGCGGTGCTGAAGCAATATCCCGACTTCAATTCCTCGCTCAGCCCGGCCAAGGATTCGCTGATCCACAAGAAATACTGGCATATCGGCTTCGCCTGCGACACGCCGGAAGGCCTGGTCGTGCCGGTGATCCGCGACGCCGACAAGAAGGGCGTGCTGGAGCTGGCGCAGGAACTGGGCGATCTCTCCGCCAAGGCCCGCGCCGGCAAGCTGACCCCCGCCGAAATGTCGGGCGCGACTTTCACCATATCCTCGCTCGGCGGCATTGGCGGGACCGGCTTCAGCCCCATCGTCAACGCGCCGGAAGTGGCGATCCTCGGCGTCGTGCGCGCGAAAATGGCCCCGGTCTGGACCGGCAAGGAATTCGTCGCCGCGCCTGATGCTGCCCTTGTCGCTGTCCTACGATCATCGCGTCATCGACGGCGCGGCGGCGGCGCGTTTCGCCCGCGCGCTCTGCGTCGTGCTCGAAGACATCCGCCGGCTGGCGTTGTGAGTTGGGGACAAACATGACAATCGAAATCAAGGTCCCCGACATCGGCGATTTCAAGGATGTGCCGATCATCGAAATCCTGGTGAAAGCCGGCGATGTCATCAAGCCGGAAGACCCGCTGATCGTGCTCGAATCCGACAAGGCGACGATGGAAGTGCCCTCGCCCGCGGCCGGCCTGGTCAAGGAATTGAAGGTCAAAGTCGGCGAAAGGATCGGCGAAGGCGCGGTGATACTTTTGCTTGAAGCCGCATCCGAGGCCGCCGCCCCGCCCGCCGCCGAAGCGCCCAGCCCGCCGAAGCGCCGGCGCCGGCTCCACAAACCGCCGACCTCCACGCCGAAGTCCTGGTGCTCGGCGCCGGGCCCGGCGGCTATACCGCCGCCTTCCGCGCCGCCGATCTCGGCGCGAAAGTGGTGCTGGTCGAACGCTGGCCGATGCTCGGCGGCGTCTGCCTCAATGTCGGCTGCATCCCTTCCAAGGCTTTGCTTCACGCCGCCAAAGTGATCGAGGAAGCCCATGACATGGGCGAGAACGGCGTTTCCTTCGCTCACGCCTTCGGTCGATCTCGACAAGCTGCGCGCTTGGAAGGACAGCGTGGTCCAGCGCCTGACCGGGGGCCTCGGCTCGTTGGCGAAACAGCGCAAGGTCACAATCGTCACCGGCGTCGGCAAATTCGCTTCGGCCAATTCCATCGAAGTGACCGCCGAGGACGGCGCGAAAAAACTCGTTTCCTTCGACAAGGCCATCATCGCGGCGGGTTCCGAGCCGGTGACCCTGCCCTTCATCCCCCATGACGACCCGCGCGTGATCGACTCCACCGGCGCCCTCGCTCTGGCCGATGTGCCGAAGCGCCTGCTGGTGCTGGGCGGCGGCATCATCGGTTTGGAAATGGCGACGGTCTATCACGCATTGGGGTCACATGTGACCATTGTCGAGCTGATGGACCAGATCATCCCCGGCGCCGACAAGGACATCGTCGCGCCTCTGGCCAAGCGCATCGGCAAGAAATACGAAAGGATCCTGCTGAAGACCAAGGTGGTTGCGGTCAAGGCCGAGCCCGCTGGCCTGCGCGTGACCTTCGAGGCCGCCGACGGCCAAAAAAGCGAGGATGTCTTCGACAAGCTGCTGGTCGCCGTGGGCCGCAAGCCCAACGGCAAGCTGATCGACGCCGAAGCGGCGGGCGTCGCGCCGGACGAGCGCGGCTTCATCAGTGTGGACAGGCGGATGCGGACCAATGTCCCGCATATTTTCGCCATCGGCGACATCGTCGGCCAGCCCATGCTGGCCCACAAGGCGACGCACGAAGCCAAGGTGGCGGCGGAAGTCGCCTGCGGCCATAAATCCGCCTTCGACGCCAAGGTCATCCCCTCCGTCGCCTACACCGACCCCGAAGTGGCCTGGGTCGGGGTGACGGAAACCGAAGCGAAAGCCAAGGGCCTGAAATTCGGCAAGGCGATTTTTCCCTGGGCGGCGTCGGGGCGCGCCCTCTCGCTCGGGCGCGACGAGGGCGCGACCAAGGTTCTGTTCGATGAGGAGAGCAAGCGCCTGATCGGCTGCGGCATCGTCGGCGTCAACGCCGGCGATCTGATCGCCGAAGCCGCGCTCGCCATCGAAATGGGCGCCGACGCCGAAGACATCGGCCTCACCATCCACCCCCATCCGACCCTTGTCCGAAACCTTCGCCATGGCGGCGGAGCTTTTCGAAGGCGTGATCACCGATCTGATCCCACCGAAGAAAAAATAGCCGGCGCGCGTCAAAACCCTTCTTCCCCATAGCCCGTCTTTGGACGGGCGTCCTTTCGCACGCCCTATGGCGCGTCTCCGGACAGGACAAGGCATCGTCACAGCCGCCGATAAATATCCGTGGCGATGGCGTCGAAGGCGGCCGTCACGCCCTCGCCGGTCTTGGCGCTGGAAAACATCACATGTTCGGCGGGAAGGCCGCGCCGGTTGAACAGCGTAATGTCGGGAACCGATATGTCGGTCTTGTTGACCACCGCCCGCAACGAGCGGCCAGGACGCCGCTCCAGAAAATCGGCGGCGAGTTCGAACATTCTTTCGATGGTCGAGGGGCGCGAGGCGTCGGCCACCACCAATGCGCCCGAAGCGCCGGAAAGATAAACCGACTTGAAAATATGCTGGCCGAAATCGCCGTCGGTGTCCCACAGCAGCAGCCGCGCGGTCACCGGCCCGGCGTCCGTCTTCAGGGTCAGCTCGTGGGTCAGGATGTCCACGCCGATCGTGGTTTTGTAATCGGCGTCGAATGCGCCGAACATGAGCCTTTTGGCGAGCGAGGACTTCCCGACGCCGATATCGCCGATCAGCATGACTTTCGCGGAAAATTTCAATTTCCTGGCTCCGCTTTCGGGATCGGCTCGAAGACTACCCGGCGGTTGCGGCGGCTGTCCGGCCCGCTTTCGGCGGCGACGGGCGATTCGTCGCCCCGGCCCACGGCGACGAGCCTGCCTGGATCCACGCCTTGCGCGATGAGCGCCGCGGCGGCGGCGGCGGCGCGCGCCTGGGAGAGTTTGGCGTTGCGCTGAAGCGACCCCCGGCTGTCGGTATAGCCGACGATCCTGAGGGCGCCGCCGCTGTCCTTCAACGCCGCCGCCAGAGCCGCGACTTGCGCCTGCGCGGCTTTCGGATCGAGGAAATTCGCGCCGTCGTCGAACCAGATCGCCGTCGCGGCGGCGAGGCGCGCGAGGTGGGCCGCCGGCGTCGCGGCTTCCGCTTGGCGCGCGGCCTCGGCCAATTCGAGCCGTGCGACCTTGCCCGACAGGGTTTTCGCGCCCTCGCGCTGCGCGACGGCGTCGGGACTCGCCGCAGTCTCGACCCGCGCGACGCGCATATCCAGGCGAATAGGCGTTCCCGCGCCGTCGATCGCGCGCTTGAGCGTCTCGAGATCGGCCTCGGGCGGGGCGAGCCCGACGAGCGCCGCGCGTCGCCCGCCAAAGTCCAGCGTCAGTTTCAGCGGCCAGTCTTCGAGGCCCGGCTGCGCCGCGACGGCGCGGGCGAACGCGGCGTCGATCCGCCGCTCCCACAAAAAATCCCGCGCCGGCCCATAGGCCGCCCAGCCCATCAAGAGCAGAATCAGCGCGGCCAAGGCCAGTTTGCCCGCCTTGGCGCCTTTCGCGGGCGAGCTTTCAGCGCAATTGGCGGCGACTCCGGCCAGCGCCGCCGCGTCCGGCCCCTCGGGCGAGGCCGAAACCAGCGAAAGCAGCGCCGCGTCCATCCGCGCGTCGTCGCCGGCGCGCGGCTCGCCGAGAAATTCGGCGACCACGATGAGCCGCGCCGAGGCGCGCAGCAGCAGGCGGCTCGCGCCCATGTCGAGGGTGCGCAATTCGCCGTGTTCCCGGGAAAAGGCCTCGGCCGCGAACTGGCTGATCGCGGCGAGCATTCCGCCGATCATTTCGTCCTGCGAATCCGGCGCGCTGTCGGCGGGCCAATGGGCGAGCAGCCGGCCGCTGTCGCGCTCCAGCGCCAGAATGCGGCGCACGCGGGGGCGTTGCGCGGCTTCGAGCAGGATTTCCGCGAGCGGCCGCCCGGTCATCAGGGCGCGCAACCGCAGCCGCCACGGCCGGGTGGACAGCAGCCGGTCGAGCCGAAGATTGATGTCCTGCACCAGCGCGCGGAAGGCGTTGGAAACGGCGGCGGCGACGAGGCGACCGGTGATGGGGTAAAGCGCCTCGACCATCATGTCGCGCGAATTGGCGATCTCGGAACGGATCGCGGAAAGCACCAGGGGCGCAAGCGCCTGCGACAATTCGCGATGGCTTGCGATTTCGGCGCGGCGCAGGGCGCCGGCAAGGACTTCCGCCGTCGCCGCCTCCAGCCGCGCATTGTCGCCGAGCCGCGCCGCCAGGGCCTCGGCGCCCGCCTGAAGCGCGTCGAGCCGCGACTGCTCGCTGCGAAACAGCAGCCGCTTCAGCAGGCCGAGTTCTTCCCCCGGCTCCGCCCCGGTTCCAGGCGCCGCGATTTCCGCGTCGGGTTCGGGCGCCGGAGCCGGCATTTTATCGCGCCTTGCCCGAGGCGCCCATGTTGCGCACCGCCGCGCCGAGATTGGCGATGGCCGCGCCGATGTCGTCGACCGAGGTCAGCCGCCTTTGCTCGACGTCGCGAGCGAGCGTATCGATCCGGTTTTCGAGATCGGCGAACTTGGCGGCGAGATCGGCGCGCAAATCCGCAACCAGCTTTTCCAGCTTGTCGTCGAACTGCCCGAAGCGCGTGTCGGTCGCACGTTTGTCGGCGCCGAACAGAAGCTCGCGCACCTGATCGATCGTATCCGCCTCGGCCGCCGCCGCGCCCTCGACCGCCTCGCCCCTTGCGCCATTGCCCTTCATCTCCGCCTCCGAAAATCCCGGCCAACATTCTCATTCCGGCCCCGGCCAGGTGGTCGGATTCCTTGTACGACCGGGGAAACAACCGCCGCAAGAGGCGCCCGCGCGAATGGGGTCTGCTTTTATGTCGCCTTTAACCGCCGAAGCCTTCGAGTCGGCCGCCGGCCCTTGGCGCCTTGCGCCACGCCCGTTTCAGGCCCTTGCCGCGGGCGCCGCCCAAGCTTAGCATGGCCGGACACGCGAATCCGAGCGTTTCGGCCCCGGCGGATTCGGGCCCGAAAGCGTTTCCCAGCCGGAAAAGACCGAATGGCGCATAGTTTTGTCACGCGCAAGACCATCCAGGATCTGCGCGACTGGAGCGACGGCGCGTCCCACGGCGCCGGCCTGACCCGCAGCCTCGGCGTGGTTTCGCTGACGGCGATGGGCATCGGCGCGATCATCGGCGTGGGGATTTTCGTCCTCACCGGCGCGGCGGCGGCGCGCTACGCCGGTCCCGCCGTGGTCCTGTCCTTCGCGCTGGCCGGATTCGCCTGCGCCGTCGTCGCCCTGTGCTATGCCGAACTGGCGGCGTTGATCCCGGTTTCGGGCAGCACCTATTCCTATGTCTATGCGGCGCTGGGCGAGATTTTCGCCTGGATGATCGGCTGGGATCTGGTGCTGGAATACGCCATGGCCGCGGCCACCGTCGCGGTAGGCTGGTCGGGCTATCTGGTCAGCCTGCTGGCGAATTTCGGCCTGCGCCTGCCGCCGCAATTCACCGCCCCGCCCGGGGCTGCGACCGCCGTCGCCGGCGTGACCGGGCTGGTCAACGTTCCGGCGGCTGTCATTGTCGTCCTCATCACCGGCCTGCTGATCATCGGGACGAGGGAATCGTCGCGGGTCAACAATGTCATGGTCGGTTTCAAGCTGGCGGTGGTCCTCGTCGTCATCGTCGCCGGCGGCCTCCATGTCGTTCCCGCCCATTGGACGCCGTTCGTTCCGCCGAATTCCGGCGAATTCGGCCATTTCGGCTTCAGCGGCGTGCTGCGCGGCGCGGCGGTGGTGTTTTTCGCCTATATCGGTTTCGACGCCGTCTCGACCGCCGCGCAGGAGGCCCATAACCCGCAGCGCACGGTGCCCATCGGCCTGATCGCCTCGCTCGCCATCTGCACCGTCCTTTATATCGCCGTGGCGGCGGTTCTCACCGGCGTGGTTCCCTACAAGCTGCTCAACCGTCCCGATCCGATCTCCGCCGTCGTCGACGTCGTCGGCCTGCCGTGGCTCGCCATCGTCGTCAAATTCGCGATTATCGCCGGCCTGACCACGGTCATCCTGGTGCTGCTTTTCGGCCAGGCCCGCATTCTTTACGCAATGGCCAACGACGGTTTCCTGCCCGGCTTTTTCTCGCGCATCCATCCGCGCTTCCATACCCCGGCGGGCAGTCAGGCCCTGATCGGTCTGGCGGTCGCGGTCGTCGCCGGCCTGTTTCCCATCGACCTGCTCGGCGAGCTGGTCAGCATCGGCACGCTCGCCGCCTTCGCCCTAGTCTGCATGGCGATCATCTATCTGCGGCGCAGCCATCCGGAGACGCCGCGTCCCTTCCGCGTCCCCGGCTCGCCGGCGCTTCCCATCGTCGGCGTGCTCGCCTGCCTTGGCCTCATGGTCGGCCTGCCCTGGGAGACCTGGGCGCGGCTGGTGGTCTGGCTGGTCATCGGCATGGCGCTCTATCTGACTTACGGCCACCGCCATGCGCGAAACGGCGGATCGTCCCGCAGTTCGCCATAAGCCGTAGCCGCGAATCCGCGATTTTCCCGGCTTGAGCCGGGCCGCCGGCGCGATTTTATTTTTCGCGGCCGCGACTGGCGAAGCCCTCGACGCGTGACCATGTCGAAAAAATGTCCCCGCTTTCGAGGGAGGTTTTCGATGTCTCGCTTGCTTTCCGCGCTTCTCGCCGCCTCGCTGGCCAGCGCCAATGTCGCCGGCGCCGCCGCCGCGCCAGTCGCCCCCTCGGCTCTGCGCGCGCCGGCCCAGACCACGGTCGAACAGATTGCCTATCGCCACCATTACCGCCATCGCCACTATCGCCACAGCTATCGGCGCCATTATTACCGCCATTACGGCTACGATCCAGGCGCCGCGATGTTCGCCGCGTTCGTCGGCGGCATATTGGCCGATCCCTGCATTTATGGCGGCTGCTACGGTTATGGCTATTACGGCCCCGGATGGGGCGGCGGCTATTACGGTGGAGGCTGGGGCCGAGGCGGCTACTACCATCGAGGCGGTTTCGGCGGCGGCTTCCATGGGGGCGGCTTCCATGGGGGCGGCTTCCATGGCGGTCATCGCTGAAGCCGGCCTGTCGCGCGCCCGGTCGAGACGATCGCCGCTTTTTTGCGGCTTCCTCGACGCGGCGCGGGTGACCTTTGCGGCGCGAGGCGTTATAAGCCAAAAGGGCCAGAGTTCCGGAGTCATTCAATGTCGCGCCTATGCGCCGTGGTGTTCGCAAACGCTTTGATCTGCGCCGCGGTCGCGCCGATGAGTGCTCATGGGCAAGACGCCGGCCTTTGGCCGCCAAATCCGTCACCGCCCCAAAGCGTCGGCTATGCGCTGGAGTTTGTCGGCGGCGTATTGACCAATCCCTGTTTCTTCGGGGGCTGCCGCTACGACCTTCGCGACGCATGTTCCCCCGGCGGTTCCTGCAGCGGAAGCTGGGGCGGCGCGACCGCGGCGGACGAACGCTCGACCTTGACGGCCTACCGGGCGCTTTCGAGGCTGGCTTCCGCGATGGCCGCCAAAGGCGCGGTTTCGCCGGTCACCCTGGACGCCGGCGCCGAACAAGGCGAAAGGCGCCACGTCAGGCGCGCACGCCACAATCTGCCCAAGTGAGGGTTCGCGCCCGCCCCGGAGCGGCCTCGAAACATTTTCCCTCCCCATGAACGGGCGGGAGGCGGAATTGTTCAGCCTAGCCTGGCCAGCCCCGGGAAAGTCTGCAGCAGCCAGAAGCTCACGTTCTGCAAGCCGCCGGTCAGGAACAGCACGCCGGTCAGCACCAGAAGCACGCCGACCACGCGTTCGACCTTGCCGAAATGGGCCTTGAACCGGCGCAGGAAATGAATGAAGGGCTCCATCGCCAAGGCCGCGAGCAGGAATGGAACGCCAAGACCCAGCGAATAGGCGGCGAGCAGCACAGCGCCCTGCCCGACCGATTCCTCCGAGGACGCCACAAAGAGAATGGCGGCGAGGATCGGCCCGATACAGGGCGTCCAGCCGAAAGCGAAGGCAAGTCCCATGACATAGGCGCCCCACAGTCCGACCGGCTTTTCCACGCTCATTCTTTTCTCGCGATAGAGCAGGCTCAGGCGGAAAACGCCGAGAAAGTGCAGGCCCATGGCGATGATGGCGAGGCCGGCGAGCATGGAAAGCAGGGGCAGATGCGCGCGTACGGTCTGGCCCACCGAAGAGGCGGTGGCGCCGAGCATGACGAAAACCGTGGAAAAGCCGAGGACGAACAGAACGGCCGCGATCAGCGTGTCGCGCCGCGCCCGCCTTTCGCCGCCCTCGGCCAGCTCCTCCAGCCCCGTGCCGGCGATGAAGGTGAGATAGGGCGGCACCAGAGGGAGCACGCAGGGACTCAGGAAGGACAGGAGCCCGGCGGCGGCGGCCGCCGAAATCGTCACATTGCTGGTCATTTTTGCTCCATTCCGCCCCCCGGGCCTCGAATCCCGCCATCGAGGCTTATACGATAGAATTTGGCGGAAGTTTCGAATTGAAAGGCCGCGCGATGCGCAACCTGATCACCGATGTCGCCGGCGTCAAGGTCGGCTCGGCCCATGACCCGAAACTCGCCTCCGGCGTCACGGCGCTGATCTTCGACGCGCCGGCGACCGCCTCGCTCGCCATTTCCGGCGGCGCGCCGGGCCTGCGCGACGCGGCTCTGCTCGAAGCCGACATGACCGTGCAGCAAATCGACGCGCTGGTTCTGTCCGGCGGCTCGGCCTTCGGACTGGACGCCGTTGGCGGCGTCCAGTCCGCCTTGCGCGAAGCGGGTCGAGGCTTCGAGGTCGCCGGCCAGCTTGTTCCCATCGTTCCCGGCGCCATATTGTTCGACCTCGTCAATGGCGGCGACAAGAATTTCTGGGGCGAGCCGGCCTATTGGCGGCTGGGCAAGGAAGCCGCGCGACAAGCCTTGAATTCGGCCGCGCCTGACTTCCGGCTCGGCAGTTTCGGCGCCGGCCACGGCGCGACGCTTGCCGACCTCAAGGGCGGCCTCGGCTCGGCCAGCGCCACGACCGACGACGGTTTTTGCGTCGGCGCGCTGGTCGCGGTCAACGCCGTCGGTCAGGCGACGATCGGCGAAAGCCCGCATTTCTGGGCCGCGCCTTACGAGCGCGACGGCGAATTCGGCGGCCTGGGTTGGCCCAACGCTTGGCCCGAGGGCGCGCTGGCCCTGAAAATGAAGGGCGCCGAGCCGAGAAACACCAATATCGCCATTGTCGCCACCGACGCCGCCTTGACCAAGGCCCAGGCCAAACGGATGGCGATCATGGCGCAGGACGGGCTGGCTCGGGCGCTGCGCCCGGTTCACGCCGCCATGGACGGCGACACGGTTTTTTCCGCCGCCACCGCGCGGGCGAAAGGCGAAGCGGACGCCGTCGCCCTGACGCGCATCGGCGCTGTCGCCGCCGATTGCCTCGCCCGCGCCGTGGCCCGCGCGGTCTACGAAGCCGAGCCCCTGCCCTTCCCCGGCGCCCTGCCGAGCTGGCGGCAAAAGTTCGGCCGGCGCCAGTGCCTTTAGGACCAATCGCGGCGTGGACGGCGTTCGGACGCGGACGCGCGCCGCCGCCGACAATGGTCGACGCTGGCGCCGTTCGCCGGCGGGCGGGAGTCGATTTTCCCAACGACATGTCTTGGGATTGTCATAAAATTCGCCGCTGAATCACCGCGAAGCGATCGAAGGATGTCGAAGCATGCGGAGGCCACGATGAATATTTTGGCGAAAGCGCAGAAATCCAGTGGCCCCGCGCCCCAGCGCGCGAGAATAATGGACGCCGCCCTCGCCGAGTTCAGCAGCCTCGACCCCGACGCAATTTTTGCGCGCCTCGAAACCTCGCTGCTCGGCCTTTCCCAGGATGAGGCCGCGATAAGGCTGGCCAAATTCGGCCCCAATCGGGTCACGCGCGAGCGCAGGCCGAGCATTCTTGAGGAATTATGGCTGCGCGCCCGCAATCCGCTGAACGCGCTGCTGACGACGCTGGCGCTCGCCTCCTATTTTCTCGGCGACTTCCGGGCGGCGATTGTCATTGGCGCGATGGTGGTCCTCGCGATCGCCACCGCTTTCGTGCAGGAGCATCGCTCCAATGAAGCCGCCGCACGGCTGAAGGCGATGGTCCATACCACCGCCAGCGTGCTGCGCAAGCGTCGGTCGGCGGACAATCCGGCGCCCGACAATTCGTTCGCCGAAATCCCGGTGGAGGAAATCGTTCCGGGCGATATCATCCGCTTGTCGGCCGGCGACATGATCCCGGCGGACCTACGGCTATTGTCGGCCAGGGATTTGTTCATCAACCAGGCGGCGCTGACCGGCGAAGCCATGCCGTCCGAGAAATTCGCGCACGGAGACGGCGAATGCGCCGATCCGTTCGACCTGCCGAACATATGCTTCATGGGCGCCAATGTCGTGTCCGGCTACGGGACAGGCGTGGCGCTGCGCACCGGCGGCGCCACGTTCTTCGGCGCGCTGGCCGACCAGATTGCGGGGCGGCGCATCCCGACGGCCTTCGACCTTGGCGTCAACAAATTCACCTGGTTGATGGTGCGTTTCATCGCCGTGATGGCCCCGGCTGTCTTTCTAATCAACGGCTTGACCAAACATGACTGGCTCGAGGCGCTGCTGTTCGCCGTCGCCGTCGCCGTCGGCCTGACGCCGGAAATGCTGCCGATGATCGTGACGGTCAATCTCGCCAAGGGCGCGATCGCCATGTCCCGCGAGAAGGTTATCGTCAAACGACTTCACGCCATCCAGAATTTCGGGGCGATGGACACATTGTGCACGGACAAAACCGGCACCCTGACCCAGGATCGCATAATCCTGAAGCGCCATCTCGACATTCGCGGCGACGAATCCGAGAAGGTCCTGCAATACGCTTATCTCAACAGCCATTTCCAGTCCGGTTTGCATAACCTGCTCGACAACGCCGTTCTGGCGCATGGCGATCTGCACAAGGCGCTCGGCGTTGACGGCTTCTATTCGAAGCTGGACGAAATCCCGTTCGATTTTTCGCGGCGGCGCATGTCGGTCGTCGTGGAACGGGGCGACGGCAAGCATATTCTGATCTGCAAGGGCGCCGTCGAGGAGATTTTCGCCGCGTGCAGCCTCTACGCGCTCGACGACGAGACCGGCCGGCTCGATGACAGCCATCTCGAAACCGCCAAACGAGAGACGCTGGAGCTGAACGAGGACGGATTCCGCGTCGTCGCGGTCGCCTATAAGGAAATGGAGCCATCGAAGACGACCTATGCCGCCGAAGATGAATCTGGCCTGACGCTGCTCGGTTATATCGCCTTCCTTGACCCGCCCAAGGAATTGGCTCGTGAGGCGATCGCCGCACTTGCGAGCCGCGGCGTGCAAGTCAAAATCCTCACTGGCGACAACGAAACGATCACGCGCAAGATCTGCCAGGAAGTTGGCCTCGACCCCGGCGAAATTCTCTCCGGCGGACGCATAGCGCAAATGAGCGACAGCGAACTCGCGGAGGCGGCCGAACGTGCGAACGTTTTCGTCAAGCTCACGCCCGCGCAGAAGGACCGGGTGATCCAAGCGCTGCACGCCAGGGACCACGTCGTCGGCTTCCTTGGGGACGGCGTCAACGACAGCCCGGCGCTGAAAGCCGCGGACGTCGGCATTTCCGTCGATACGGCGGTCGACATCGCCAAGGAGTTCGGCAGACATCATTCTGCTCGAAAAGAATTTTTTGGTCCTGCAGAAGGGCGTCGTCGAAGGGCGGAAGGTTTTCGCCAATATCGTCAAATACATCAAAATGGGCGCGAGTTCGAATTTCGGCAATATGTTCAGCGTCCTCGGCGCGAGTATCTTCCTCCCTTTCCTGCCGATGGCGCCGATACAGGTCCTGACCAACAACCTTCTCTATGACTTTTCCCAAACCACGATCCCGACCGACAATGTCGACGAGGAATTCCTGGCGTCGCCAAGACGTTGGGAAATCGGAAACATTTTCAAATTCATGGTCTTCATAGGGCCGATCAGCTCGATCTTCGACTATGTCACCTACGGCGTGATGCTGTTTGTCTTCGGCGCCTGGACCAATCCGGCCCTGTTCCAGACCGGCTGGTTCGTCGAGTCTTTGCTTACGCAGACTTTGATCATCCACATCATTCGCACGAGCAAAATTCCTTTCATTGAGAGCCGCGCCAGCCCGGCCTTGCTCGCCACGACCGTCATCATCTGCACGGTGGGGATTTGGCTTCCCGGCAGTTGGGTCGGCGCCGCGCTCGGCTTCGTTCCACTGCCCTGGCTCTATTGGCCGCTGGTCGCCGCCATCCTGCTCGCTTATGCGATCCTGACGCATCTCGTGAAGGCGTGGTTCGTACGCAAATGGGGCATTTAGCGTCGCGGTGTTCCGTCGCAGACGACAGGCCCATCACGAGGTCAATGTCCACAAACCGGGCGAATGCCGCCATTGGCGCCCAACGAACCTTCGGTGGAAAGCAGAATCCGGCCGACCGATGGCCGTACACGGCCGCGCCTTGCTTTGGTTGCTGGAACGCCAAAAATGGTTCATCGCCGTGTCGTCTCGGGGCTGCATCTTTGCGCCGCGCGGAGATCGCGCTGACCATTTGGGAGTGACGTCAATGCCGCACGCCAAGGAAGCCGCCGAACATCATGCCGCCGCCGCCGAACATTGCGAAGAAGCCGCCGGACACCATCGCGAGGCGGCCAAGCATCACGAACACGGCGAACACGAAAAGGCTTCGCATCACGCGATCCTCGCACATGCGCATGCCAGACATGCGGAAGAACATCACGACGAGGCGTCGAAAGCGCTCGCTGAACATCATGCCTGAGTTCAAAAAAAGGATCGAGTGGCGTTAAATTGTTGCGGATTGAAGCCCCGCCGGTTGCGGCGGGGCTTTTTTGTGCGTTCGATTTCCCGGTTTCGGCGGGGTTGGGGCGTCAGTTCACCCGCGCCGGGCCGGCGCGCGAGGCATAGGCCGCGGCGGCGGCGGCACAGGAAACCTAGACATTCGGGTCGGTCCAGGCCACGCGATGGCGGACATGGGCGGGAATCTCGACATAATCGCCGGGGCGCGGCAAGCGCGGCGCGTTCTCGCCCTCGATCAGCAGTTCCGCCGCGCCCGACAGAACGACGACCCATTCCGTCCAGGCCCGATCGCACCAGAAGCCGGGCGGGCTCGCCTGCCCCTGCGAGACGATCCGCTCGACCCGCGCGCCGGGAAAGGCGGAGAGGATTTGCGTGATTTCTCCCCCCGAAGCATCGGGAGGATCGGCAAAAAGATTTCCTGACTTCATCGGCGCGGCCAGGTCTGAAAAAAGCCGTCTCGAAAGCGAATTTCCGGGAACCGAAAAAAATTGCCGGAGTTCCATCGATTGCCTTGTGGGTCAGCCGGGGCTCGTGGAATATTCGAGCCCTTATGCGCTGCTGCTGGTTTCGTGGACGCCGGGAAAACCTGTTCGCTGAAATGGGGTGGGTCATGCGAGAGGCGAACGTCGCAAACATTTCGGTTGACCCGCGAAGGCGGCGCGAACGTCGTTCGGGCGATGCGGGATCTGGCCCTGCGCGAAAACATTCTTTGGCGCCGGTGCCGAAAAATGAAACGGTCGTCGAGGCCGCCCGCGCTCGCATGGGCGGCCCTGATTGGTTGTGCGCAGGTGAGCGGGGCCGCGGCCGTAACGATCACCGGCCAGGTCGCCAGCGGAATGAAGCCGGTCCCCGGCGCGATGATCACCATATTCGACGGGACGAAGTCCCGCCGTGACACGGCTTACGCCGACGCCCAGGGCCGTTACAGCCTCACGACCGACATTTCCGGCAAGGTGAGCCTTCGCGCGCGAGCGCCCTATTTCAAGGATGCGGCGAAGGACATCGACGCGCCGGCCAACGGGGCGGAAGTCGTCGATTACGATATGGCGCGGGAGACCGACCCCGCCGCCCTCTCCGACAGCCTGACCGCCTCGGCGCATCTGACCGCTCTATCCTGGGCGAATCCGGACAGCCGCGCCGCCTTCGTCAGCCAGTGCAACTATTGCCATCAGGTCGGCAATGAGCTCACCCGCGTCCCGCGCAGCCCCGAAGGCTGGAATGAAACCGTGCGGCGCATGGAGGGCTATCTCGCGATCCTCACCAATCGCCAGGCTCAGGACATCGCGGCGACGCTGGCGAAGGGCTTCGACGGCAAGCCGGTCGCCGCGGTGCAGAAGCACCCGTGGAGCGACGAACTCGCCAAGGCCAAGGTCAAGGAATGGGTCGTCGGCGACGAGATGACCTTCGTCCACGACACCGACGTCGGCGCCGACGATCGCCTCTACGGGTCCGACGAGGGTCATGACATCGTCTGGGTTCTCGACCGCAAGACCGGCAAGATCGAGGCGAACAGGGAGCCCGACATCGACCTGCCGGAAGGCGGCGTGTTCTCGGGCTTCCAACTGCCGATCGGCGTATTCTCGGGCAAGCACGGGCCGCACAGCATGGCCCAGGCCAGGGACGGCAAGTTCTGGATGACCAACGCGCTGTCCTCGACGCTGGCCTCGTTCGATCCAGCGACGAGGGCCTTCAAGCTCTATGACGTCGGCAGCACTCATCTCTATCCGCACACGGTGAGGATCGATGGCGAGGGAATCGTGTGGTTTACCATCGCCGCCTCCAACGAGGTCGGCCGGTTCGATCCCAAGACGGAAAATATGACGGTCATTCCGCTGCCGCATGACGGGTTCTGGCGCGGCGTGACCGACATCGCCTTTCCCTATATCCTCAAGGTCGCCTCGTTCTTCCCGAAGCAGGGCATGCATCTCGCCGTGTCGCACACCAAATGGGCCGACCAGGGCCGCGACGCCTTCTCGCTCCCCTATGGCATCGACGTGAACCCGATCGACGGCTCGATCTGGTACGCCAAGCTCAACGTCAACAAGGTCGGGCGCATCGATCCCAAGACCTTCGCCATCAGGGAATTCGACACGCCGATGAAGGGCCCGCGACGGCCGCGTTTCGACAAGGCCGGAAATCTGTGGATTCCCGCCTTCGACGACGGAGGCCTGATGAAGTTCGACACGCGTGCGGAAACTTTCGACACCTGGAAGCTGCCGCTGCTGGCGCCGAACGAGTACGAGACGCCTTACGCGCTGAACGTCCATCCGAAGACAGGCGACGTGTGGATCACCTCCAACATGTCGGACCGCATCTTCCGATTCACTCCGTCGACGAAGACCTTCGTCAGCTATCCCCTGCCGACCCGCGTGACATGGCTGCGCGATCTCGTTTTCACCAGGGACGGCGGGATCTGCGCGAGTTCGTCCAACCTGCCAGCCTACGGCATCGAAGGCGGGAAAGCGTCGTTCATCTGCCTTTATCCCGACGGTGAAGCGGCCGCCAATTAGCGGGAGACCATCATGATGCAGACCGCCATTCTCTATGTCGTGATCACCCTGCTCATGTCGGGCGTGATCGTCGCGTTCGGCCTTCCGTTCATCGCTCTTGGCTTGGCCTTCGCGCACTGGACGCGCGGCCTCATCGCCGAGGGGACGCGCATTGCGTTGTCCGCGGCGATCGCGGCCATTGGAATCGCGCCGAATTATGACGCCTATCGCGGCCCGCTGCCGATCTGGGCGCGCCTCATGCGCGGCGAGCCGGTGACGCTCGTCGGCGCTCTCGCGTCAATCGCCGTCACCTGGATCGCGCTTTTCCTGATCGCGCGGTTTGTCTCGCGGCGCCGCCCCTCGACCGTTTGAGCCTGCGGATGACCATCGCGGCATTGCGCGAAACCTGGCTTGCGCGGCCTTGGCGTCGGCGAAGGGGCGGATGATCCAACCCATCGACTGCTCTCGACCTGGAACCGACCTCCCACCCCGGGGTCGAACGGCGCCGGTGGTCGGCCCTTGTTCATTGCGACAGTAGCTGGATTACGTCGTCAATTCACCCTCGCCGCGCCGCCACGCAACGCGACCGCCTGCGCCGCGCCGGCATAGGACACCCAGACATTGGGATCTTCCTGCGACTGGCGCTTGAGATAGCGATAACCGGTCGTCGCCCACGGACGGATGCTGTCGGTGAGGTTGTCGAGGATGAAATCGCCGCGATCGGTCTTCACCGTGAGGATCGCATGGCCCTGGCCTTCGAGATCGCGGACGATGGTCATCAGCAAGGCCTGCCGTGGAAAACCCCGGTCGATGAGCAGCTTGCGCTTGTAGAGCGCGTAAATCTTGCAATCGCCCTTGCCGTCGGTCGGGTAGTCCCAATGGTCGAGCATCGTGCCCCAGTGATCGTAATTGGAGACCGGCTCGATCGCGGAATTGACCTCTTTGTTGATGCGGTTGAGCGTGCGCCAATTCGCGGCGTTCAGCGCCACGTCGCGGGCGGGCTGGACCGGCTGGGAACATTCGCGCGGCCGGCGTCGGCAGAAGTCGACCCAGCCGTAGGGGATCGAGGTTTCGCCGCCGACCAAAGCGAAGCTGCTGGTGGGCAAGGCGCCGCCGGCTTCCGCTACGCCGCTGGCGAAGGCAAGCACAGCCGAAAGAAAGAAGGCGGCAATCCGCGACATGACCCGCTCCGCGTCCCGTTGTGACGGATCGAGGGAATCCGTCCTCGTCGGGAGCGATGGTCGGCGCGGCGGGTTGCGGGCCGCGAAAGCGAAAAGCGAGCATTTTAATCAAATGCCGCCTCGCGCTCACCGTTTCCTTCCATGTTTTACGTCGGGTGAAAAATCCCGTCTCGATTCACCGAAAAAACGCAAGGATTCATTCACTGTGCACGGCGAGCCAGATTGTCGGCCGGTTCGGATCGGTCCAGGCGACGCGATGGCGCACATGGGCGGGAATTTCGAGGTAATCCCCGGGGCGCAGCAGGCGCGGCGCGTCCTCGCCCTCGAACAGCAATTTCGCCGCGCCCGCCAGCACGACGACCCATTCCGTCCAGGCCTGATCGCACCAGAAGCCGGGCGGGCTCGCCTGCCCCAGCGAAACGATCCGCTCGACCCGTGCGCCAGGAAAGGCGGACAAAACCTGCGTGACTTCTTCATCGGAAGCATCAGGCAGGTTGTGGAAGAAATTTCCTGACTTGAGCATGGCCGATTCAGAAAAAGGCGGCCGCCGCGCCGACCGCCCCGATCGCGGCCACGCTCGCGGCGAGAAAGACCATGACCGCCAGTCGCGGCCCGCGCAGCCGCAGCGGCGGCGCGAGCGCACTGGCCGCCAAGGCGATCAGCAGGCCGACGATGAGGGGGAACAGCAGGGCGTTGGCGACCTGGGCCACGATATTCATCCAGACCAGATCGCGCGCAAGACCGACCAGCGTCGCCGCCGCGCCGACGCTGACCATGTAAAGGACCATGAAGCGCCGGGAATCGAACAGGCCGGCCTCCGCGCCGGACCGTTTCCCGCGCGGCGCCGAAAACACCTCGGCGACGCCCCAGGACAGGGCGAGCGAGGCGACGATCGCCGCAGCGAAGGACGCGCCCAACACGCCGAGACTATAGACCAGCAGGGCGTTGTCGCGCCCGAGCACGCCAGTCAGGGCCTCGCCGACCTCGCCAATGCTGGTGAGGCTGCGGGCGCGGTCGCCGGCGTAAAGCGTCGCCGCCGCCGCGATCAGCACCGCGCCGGTCAGGGCCTGGGTCAGGATCGCGCCCACGGCGGTGTCCGCGCGCACCGCGCCGAATTCATCGGGCGCGATCCCGCGCCGCGCCGTCGCCGCCTGCTGGTAATAGATCATCCACGGATTGAACACGGCGCCGACGATCGCCGCGGCGAGGAACAGAAAATCATGGTCGGCGATCGGGCCGCGGAAAAAATCCCGCGCCACCGCCAGCGGATGGGGACGCGCCTTCCAGGCGACGACGAGAAAGGCGCATTCGAACAAGCCGATGGCCAGCGCGCCCCGCTCGACCTTGCGATAGGAGCCGGTCGCGGCCACGGCCAGCAAAGCGAAGGCCGCCGCGGGAAGCGAAATGGCGCGCGAAACGCCATAAAGCTCGCCGACGCCCGCGACGCCGGTGAATTCGGTGACCAGAGTGCCGAAAGCCGCCAGCGCGAGACCGGCCAGCGCCAGCAGCGCCGCCCGCTTGCCGAAACGCGCGCGGACCATTTCCCCAAAACCCTGGCCGGCGAAAAGACCGAGCCGCGCGGCAAGCTCCTGAACCAGATAGAGCGCCGGGATCAGAGCCAGAATCAGCGGCAGCAGGCGAAAATTCCAGCGCGCGCCGGCCTGGGCGGCCGTGACGACATTTCCCGCGTCGGTGTCGGCGAGCATGACCAGCAGGCCGGGCCCCCAGGCCGCCAGATGATGGTAAAGGGTTTTGCGTCTGACGGCGTCGCCGCCCACTTGCGAATCCATCCCGAACTTTCGGCCTCTCGCGCGTCGGTTCACGGCCATGTCGCTTTTGACCGGCTGGACGGTCGCCGCGGCCCTTGCGTCCACGTCAGGGTCCAGGTTTTCCACCGCCCGACGCGGCGCCACGGCGTGTAGCGTCTTGCCCCGGGCGATGTCCAGACGAATTTCGCCGGCGCGGTCGGCGAGGAGCCGCGCGACCACGCGAACGAAAGGCGTCGGCAGGATCGGAAATAACGCTCAATTGCAATCAAAACATGCAATAGCGTGTTAATCGACGTGTGGTTGTATTGGCTCCCATATTGCGAACCACGTCAAACCTCGTCGACCTCTGCAAGGACAAGCAGCAGTGCGGAACTTGATCAGAAAATTCCTTGCCTCGGACTCCGCGGCCGTCGCCATGGAGTATGTGATGCTGGGTGTCGTCATCATCACGACCATCGTGACCGGCGTGAGCTATTATGCGGCGGAATTGAACACCCTGTTCGGTTTTGTCGCCAATAATGTCTGAACGCGTGTCGCCGGGCGCTCCGAAGCTGCGGCGCGAAAGCGGACCGCAGTTCCCGCGCCGCCTTTTGTCCAAGGCGATTCATCCCCATTCGTGAACGACGCCGGAAGCCGTTTCGACCGGCTTCGTCGATGACCCCTTTCTCCTCGATCCGAAGGCCCGGGCGCCCCTGTGGACGATTGACGCAGGTGTGAACTCTTCTGTTGACGCGGGCAAAAAAAGTGTCACACTTGATTGTGTTGCAGCCTTGATCGAAAGACGTGCGGAGCCGCTTTCAAGATCAGGGAGAACGCTGGAGGGCTATGAACCTGTCCGGCGGGCAATGACCCGGTCGAAACAATCGATGAAGCGGCAAGACGTGAAGCGCTTTGTCTCTCGTGATTGTTCGAGGAGCCGAAATCCGCTCGCAGCCACTATTGTTAAGCTGACGCGCTTGTTGCATTGCACATGGCGCGTGCGCGGAAAATATGCTCGCGATGCGTATCGGAATGCGGGGAAAGATGACTCCACCTCATCTTGCTGTTTCCGGCGACACTCGCCTTGGCGCGGCGCATTGACGCACCTGCAGGGCGGAGACGCGGAACTGGCCACTTTGACGGGAGACGCCAATCATCGCAACAGAACGAGCTTCATAGCGGAAACTTCCGCATTTCTATCTGATCATCATCAGAATTCGCATTGAGCGAAAAAAGGCCCCGTGCGCGAAAAGCGGCGGGGCCACGCTTTTTTTCCCCTCCCGCCGTCACGAAAAAGTTCAGACCGGGCGGAAAATCTGATCGGCGCGCGTCTCGAAGGCCGAGGCGAACTTGCGGAAGGCGGCGTCGAACATCGAGCCCATCAGCGTCGCGAGCATGCGGCTGCGGAATTCATAGGCGATATAGAATTCGATCCGGCATCTGCCGTCGCCGGCCTCAATGAAGCGCCAAATATTCTCCAGATGGCTGAACGGCCCGTCGACATATTCGACATCGATCCGCTTTTCCGCGCGATTGAGCGTCACCCGACTGCTGAAGCGTTCGCGAATCGCCTTGTAGCCGACCTCCATCTCGGCCAGCACGATTTCGGCGCCCTCGGCGCCCGTAAAGCGCCGGCGCACCCGCAAGGCCTGACAGAGCGGCACGAATTGCGGATAGGATTCGACATCCGCCACCAGATCGAACATCTGCTCCGGCGTATGATTGACGACATGGCTGGTGCGGAAACTCGGCATGGCGCCCTCACCCGCGTCCGTCGCGCCGGCGCGCGCGCAAACGTTCGAAATCCTCGCCGGCATGATGCGAGGAGCGCGTCAGCGGCGAAGCGGAGACCAGCGAAAAACCCTTGGCGTAGGCGATGGATTCATAGGCCTTGAACTGCTCCGGCGGAACGAATTCCCTGACCGGATGATGTTTCTTCGTCGGCTGCAGATATTGCCCGACGGTCAGGAAATCGACCTCGGCCGAGCGCAGGTCGTCCATCAATTGCAGGACCTCGTTGCGCGTCTCGCCCAGGCCCAGCATGATTCCCGACTTGGTGAAAATCTCCGGGTCCAGTTCTTTCGCCCGCTGCAACAGGCGCAGCGAGTGGAAATAGCGGGCTCCGGGCCGCACGGTGAGATAATTCGAGGGCACGGTTTCGAGATTGTGGTTGAACACGTCCGGCCTGGCCGCGACCACGACCTCCAGCGCGCCCGGCTTGCGCAGGAAATCGGGGGTCAGGATCTCGATCGTCGTTTCGGGGCTCGCTTGCCGGATCGCCGCGATCACGGCGGCGAAATGCGCGGCGCCGCCGTCGTCGAGATCGTCGCGGTCGACCGAGGTGACGACGACATGTTTCAGGCCGAGCCGCGCCGTCGCCTCGCCGATATGAGCGGGCTCCTTCGGGTCGAGCGGCCCGGGCAGGCCGGTCCTGACGTTGCAAAAGGCGCAGGCGCGGGTGCAGACGTCGCCCATGATCATGAAAGAGGCGTGCTTCTTGTCCCAGCACTCGCCCATATTGGGACAGCCGGCTTCCGCGCAGACCGTGACCAGCCTGTTAGCCTTGATAATCGCGTTGGTCTCCGCCCAGCCGGCCGAACCCGGCGCCTTGACGCGAATCCAGTCCGGCTTGCGCGCGATCGGCTGGTCGGGCCGGTGGGCCTTTTCCGGATGGCGCGGCCGCGACTCAGGTCCCTTGCGGGGATCGTCATTGAGAAGGTCGAGCACGACGGCCATGGCGGGTTCCAGGAAATGTTCCGGTTTCAAATAAACAGTTCTCCGCGCCCCCGCAACGAATCGCTCTGCGCCGGGGCCTGTCCGCGACAGCGCGATGGGCGCCGCCTCGCCGGAGAAGCCGGAAAATGGACGGTTTCGCCGGAGTCTTATTTTGGACACGCCGTTCGGCCAAGAGCTTGATTCAATTTCGTATGGAGGATTTGCGTATGTTGAGGGTCGTGCTGGCGTTTGTTCTGGCGTTCGGGTTAACGCTGATGGTCACCTCGGCCCGCGCCGACAACCGCGTGGTCGACGGCGTTCTCGGCGCCGGCGCGGGGGCGCTGGTCGCGGGGCCGGTCGGCCTCGTCGCCGGCGGCGTCATCGGCTATTCGGCCGGCCCGGACATTTCCTGCGCCATGCGCAGCGATTGTCACCGCGCGCGTCATCATCACCGTCCGCCTCACGACTGACGGGAGTTACGGCGAGAGCTCAATAAACTGAGCTCACTTGGCCTTTGAAAGGCAAAGCTACGCGCGCCTGGCGTCAATCCGGCGCGCCGTCACCGCAACTTGTCCTTGCGGGCGTTCCGCGTTCAGGCCGCTGAAGCGCGGGTCCTGACGTCGCCGGGGAGCAGGGATTTCATCAGAACCGCCCCGTCGGCCGAACGCCGCAATTCGATGTCGTGCTCGTGCGAAGTATCGAGCGGCGCGGCGAAGCGGAAGGCGAAGCCACGGCCGCCATGTGGCCTTTGGCTGTCCGCATAGGCGTAGCCGGCGAAATCGCCGTCGACCAGCACGTCAAGGCACACCGGCGCGTCGGGGAAAGCCGCGTTTCGCGCCCAGCCGGAGACGCCCTCAGGACCAAAATGTTCGACCTCGCCCGAGAGCGCGCCGAAATCGGTTGCGGCGGGATAAGGAAGGCCGGCGCGCTCCGCAAGGCGGCGGCGGACGCGGTCGAGGGCAAAACCGTCTTCCACGCGCGGCGCGCAATAGACGATCTCCTTCGGCCTCGCCTCGGGATAGAGTTTTCTGAACTCGTGGGCGTTCTGGAACATGGCGCGGCTGTCGTCGTCGACAAAGCTTTCGGAAAAGGCGCCTTCGGCGATCAGCACGTCATGGCTTTCCAGTTCGACGTGGAAATAATGGATGTCGTTTTCAGGTTTTTCCTGGACGATGGTCGCGCCATTGACCAGATGCTTGGCCGAGATCAGCACGCCGTCCAAAAACATCGCGTGTTCGGGCGACACCAGCAGGTCGCGGCTCGGCACGCCGAAATCCAGCGATCCCGCCCGGAAGCGGATGGGGAGCAGATCGGGATTGTTGCCGGCGAAACGGGCCGAATAGGCGCGGGTTCCGATCCAGACGATTTTACGCAGGGCGCCCGAGGCGGTGACAACCGGATCGCCGATCTTCAGATCCTCCACCGCTGTGTCCCCATCCGCCGTGGCGATCGATCGTGCCGCGGCAATAGCAGGCGGTATAGGTGATCTGGTCGATCGCGCCGGTGTCGTTGAAGCGTGAACTGGCTCTGGTTATAGGTTCCGTCGAGCGTCATGCTTTCGAGGACCGTTCCCCTCTCGTTCATCGACCTCCAGCGTTCCCGAGCGCGGTGCCCTGGCTCCAGACTGAGATAGTCGCCGTCGAGCCCGAGCGCCTGTGACGTCGATGACGTCGCTGGTCGACTGCCGAGCCGCCCGTGCCGGTAAAGCCGGAGATCGGGGCCGGTCAATGTATAGCCGGTGCCCTCGCCGGTGAGGTCGAGCGTTCCCCAATTCGGTGTCCGCGGAAAAGTCGATCGGCCCGGTCGCGACCGAGGCGCCATGTTCGAGCTTGAGGTGCCGCCGTCGATCACGGGCGCCTTGGCGACGCCGTCCATTTGCACCTCCTCAGGCCGCCGCCGTAAATCGTCGTGTCGGTCGCCGTCCCGCCGCCGTCTGACAACCTGTTCGCCGCCGCTGTCGATCGTCGTGCTGGTCGCGTACCCGGTCCCGCCGATTGCCAACAGACTGACGACCTGTCCGCCGCCGTCGATCGTCGTGCTCGTCGCCGTCGCCGGTCCCGGAGCCGATAGCCGACGTATCTGAACGCCGCCGCTCTCGATCGTCGTGCTGGTCGCCGTGCCGGTCCCAAAGTCATCGCCGACGAATTGAAGCCGCCGCTGTCGATCGTCGTGCTCGTCGCCTTGCCCGTCCCGGACCGCTACGCCGACATATTGGTAGCCGCCGCTGTCGATCGTCGTGCTCGTTGCCGTCCCCGGTCCCGACGTTCTCGCCGACGTATTGAGCGCCGCCGCTGTCGATCGTGGTGCTCGTCGCCGTTCCGGTCCCGCCATTTTAACCGACGTACTGAGAGCCGCCGCTGTCGATCGTCGTGCTCGTCGCCGTCCCGGTCCCGTATCTGATAGCCGACGTATTGAGAACCGCCGCCGCCGATCGTCGCGCTCGTCGCCGTAACCGGTCCCATAGCTGTAGCCGACGTATTGATAGCCGCCGCTGTCGATCGTCGTGCTCGTCGCCGTCCCGGTCCCATAGTCATACGCCGACTTCCTGCTGCAGCCGCTGTCGATCGTCGTGCTCGTCGCCGTCCCGGTCCCGTAATCAGTCGCCGACGTTCTGCTGCGCCGCTGACGATCGTCGTGCTCGTCGCCGTCCCGGTCCCGAAATAGTAACCAACGTATCTGAGCGCCGTTGCTCTGATTTCCGTGCCCGTCGCTGTGCCGGTAGCCGCTGAACCGTCGCCGACTTACTGAGAGCCGCCGCCGCTGATCGTCGTGGTTCATCGCCGTCCCGGTCCCCGAGTCGTCAAAGCCGACGAATTGGTAGCCGCCGCTGATCGTCGTGCTCATCGCGGTCCCTCTTCCCATCGAGTATGCCGACGTACCTGATTGCCGCCGCTCAAGATCGTCGCGCTCGTCGCCGTCCCGGTCCCGTAGTCGATAGCCTACGTATTGCGAACCGCCGCCGCTGATCGTCGCGCTCGTTGTCGATAACCGGTCCCTATCGACGTAGCCGACGTACTTGGTAGCCGCCGCTGTCAGATTGTCGTGCTCGTCGCCGTCCCGGTCCCATAGTCAACGCCGACGAGCTGTCCGCCGCCGCTGCAAGATCGTCGTGTCCGTCGTCGTCCCGGTCCCGTAGGCGTCGCCAACTTTCCTGAAAGCCGCTGTTGTTGATCGTCGTGCTCGTCGCCGTAGCCGGTCCCGAAGCTAGTAGCCAACGAACTGATCGCCGTTGTCCATCGCCGTGCTCGTCGCTGTCCCGGCAGCGCCTGAACTCGTCGCCGACATATTGATGGCCGCCGCCGCTGATCGTCGTGCTGGTCGCGGTCCCGGTCCCACAAGTCATAGCCGATGTATTGAACGCCGCCGCTGTCTATCGTCGTGTTCGCCGCCGTCCCGGTCCCTCGAGTCATAGCCGACGAATTGAACGCCACCGCTGCTGATCGTCGTGCTCGACGCCGTCCCGGTCCCGGCGCCTAGTCGCCGACGTACCTGATCGCCGGGCGTCGATCGTCGTGCTCGTCGCCGTCCCGGTCCCGGACGCATCGCCGACAAACTGGCTGCCGCCGCTCAAAATCGTCGTGCTCGTCGCCGTCCCGATCCCATCGAAAAAGCCGACGACCTGTCCGCCGCCGCTCAAGATCGTTGTGTTCGTCGTCGTCCCGGTCCCGAAAACATTGGCCGACGTACTGATTGCCGCCGCCCGAGATCGTCGTGCTCGTCGCATAGCCGGTCCCGCCGCTATCACCGACGAACTGAGCGCCGCCACTGCTGATCGTCGTGCTCGTCGCGGTCCCTGTCCCGAATAAATAGCCGAGATATTGGGCGCCCCCCGCCAGGATGGTGGTGTTGCTGTCGGTTCCCGAATTGCCCAGGCCCGATCCGACATATTGGGTCGTGGTGAGATTTCCGCTCATGGCGTCGTTCCTGTCGTTTCGGGGCACCGGCCGGCGCGCGGCGTCATCTTTTCGACGTCATCCGACCGCGCGAATTGCTCGCGGGATTTCCCGGGATTCGCCTTATCCTCTGTTTCGCCGGTCGCTCTGGCCGCCGCATTTTTCGCGGCGAGCGCAGAAAGGATAAGCTTTTCGCTAAAACCGCCCCGTCAGCCGAACGCCGCATTTCGATCTCGTGCTCGCGCGAAGAATCGAGCGGCGGAGCGAAGCGGAAGGCGAAACCGCGTCCGCCCTGTGGCCTTTGGCCTTCCGCATAGGCGTAGCCGGCGAAAGTCGCCATCGACCAGCACGTCAAGGCACACCGGCGCGTCAGGGAAGGCCGCGTTTCGCGCCCAGCCGGAGACGCCCTCAGGACGCAAGATGCTCGACCTCGCCCGTGAGCGCGCCGAAATCGGTTGCGGCGGGATAGGGAAGGCCGGCGCGTTCCGCAAGGCGGCGGCGGACGCGGTCGAGGGTAAAACCGTCTTCCACGCGCGGGCGCATAGACTAGCTCCTTCGGCCGCGCCTCGGGATTGAGTTTTTTGAACTCGTGGGCGTTCTGGAACATGGCGCGGCTGTCGTCGTCGACAAACTTTCGGAAAAGGCGCCTTCGGCGATCAGCCCGTCATGGCTTGCCAGTTCGACGTGGAAATATTGGATATCGTTTTCAGGCTTTTCCTCGACGATGGTCGCGCCATTGACGAGATGCTTGGCCAAATCAGCACGCCGTCCAGAAACATCGCGTGTTCGGGCGAAACCAGCAGGTCGCGCCTGGGAACGCCGTAATCGAGCGACCCCGCCCTGAAGCGGATGGGGAGAAGATCGGGATTGTTGCCGGCGAAACGGGGCGAATAGGCGCGGGTTCCGATCCAGACGATTTTACGCAGGGCGCCCGAGGCGGTCACAACAGAATCGCCGATCTTCAGATCCTCCACCGCGATTTCGCCATTCGCCGTCGCGATGAGGGTTCCGCGGCAATAGCAGGCGGCATAGGTGATCTGATCGGTCGAGCCGCTTTCATTCAAATGAAACTGGTTCTGGTAATAGGTTCCGTCCAGCGTCAGGGTTTCGAGGACATTATTGCTCGCGGCCTCGACCTTCAGCTTTTCCCTGGGTCGCGGTGTCCTGCGTCCAGACGAGTTTGTCCCCGGCATTGCCCGTGCCCGTGACGTCGATGACGTCGCTGGTTCCCGCCGTGCCGCCCGCGCCGGTAAAGCCGGAGATCGGGGCCGAGAGAGTCAAGCCGGAGCCCTCGCCGGTGAGGTCGAGCGTTCCCCAATTCGGTGTCTGCGGAAAAGTCGATCGGCCCTGTCGAGACCGAGGCGCCCTGTTCGAGCTTCAGCGTGCCGCCGTCGATCACCGGCGCGTTGGCGACGCCGCCGGCTTGACATCCGCCAGACCGCCGCTGTAGACGACTGTATCTGTCGCCGTCCCGCCGGAACTAGACGACCTGTTCGCCGCCACTGATCGCATAGGTGTCGTGTCGCCGCGCCGCGCGTCCGTCCCAGTCATAGCCGACGTACTGCACGCCGCCGCTGTCGATCGTCGTGGCTCGTCGCGCGTGTCCGTGCTTCCACTGCTAGATCGCCGACATATTGGACGCCGCCGCCATCGATGGTCGTGCTCGTCGCATAGCCGCTCGCCCCGTAACCAGTAGCCAACGTATTCCGAGCCGCCGCTATCGATCGTCGTGCTCGTCGCCGGTTCCGTTTCCAGCTTGATAGCCGACATTTGGCGCCGCCGCCGCTGATCGTCGTGCTTGTGGCGTATCCGCTTCCAGCGTCTGATCGCCAACATATTGGTGAGCCGCCGCTCTCGATGATCGTGCTCGGTCGCCGTAGCCCGGTTCCATAGGCGTCGCCGACCCATTGCGAACCGCCGCCGTCGATCGGTCGTGCTCGTCGCAGTATCCGGTCCCGGAATTGTAGCCGACATATTGGGAGCCGCCGCTGTCAATCGTGGTGCTCGTGGCATAGCCGGTCACCCCTGAACCCGAGCCGACCCATTGGACGCCGCCGCTGCCGATCGAGGTGCTCATCGCATAGCCGGTCGCCCCCGAACTTCCGCCGACATATTGCACGCCGCCGCCGCTGATCGTCGTGTCCGTCGCATATCCGACGTCCCGCCGAATATTGGTAAAAGCCCACGTACTGCTGGCCGCCGCTGGCGATTGTCGTGCTTGTCGCGTAGCCGGTCCCGGAATTCAGGCCGAGATATTGGGCGCCGCCGCTGCCGATCGTCGTGCTCGTCGCATAGCCGGTCCCGGTATTGTAGCCGACATATTGCACGCCGCCGAAGATCGTCGTGCTCGTCGCAGATCCGGTCCCGTCGTAGCCGACAATTTGGTATCCGGCGAGATTTATCGCCGTGCTCGTCGCAGTAACCGGTCGCGGAATTTTCGCCGACATATTGAATTCCGCCGCTGTCGATGGTCGTGCCTGTCGCATAACCGGTCCCGGAATTTTCGCCGAGTTCTTGGAATCCGCCGCTGCCGATCTTCGTGCTTGTCGCATATCCGGTTCCGCCGAATTGTCGCCGACGATCTGACGCTACCGAAGTAGATCGTCGTGCTCGTGGCAGAGCCGGTCCCACCGTTATCGCCGACCGTCTGATAGCCGCCGGCGATCGTCGTGCTCGTCGCGTAGCCGGTCCCGGAACTTTCGCCGACATACTGGTGAGCCGCCGCGAATTTATTGTCGTGCCCGTCGCATATCCGGTCCCGGAATTGTCGCCAACGTACTGGTATCCGCCGAGATTTAATCTCGGTGCCCGTCGCGTATCCTGTTCCGGAACTGTCGCCAACGTACTGGTATGCCGCTGCTAACGATCGTCGTGCTCGTCGCATAGCCAGTTCCGTAATTCTCACCGACATACTGAACGCCGCCACTAACGATTGTCGTGTCCGTTACTGATCCCGGTCCCATAGAAATAACCGACGTACTGAATCGCCGCCAGGGAGAATGATCGTATTGAAATCGCCTGCCGAATTGTTAACACCGGATCCAACATATTGAGTTCCGCTAAGCAATCCAGACATGGCGTCATTCGCTTCTATTCCGTGGCTGCCGGTCGATGCGCGCCATGTCTGTGTGCTTGTTCTGCGTCCGGCGGTTGCGCCTGTTCCCAAAAATCCCGGGATGCGCCGGATTGTCTGTTTCACCTGTTCCGCCGTGATCAGGCGCCGTGCATTCGAACTGGCGCGGCGTTCCCGCGTGGCGGGGGCACCAGAGAAAGTCGCTGGTGCTGGAAACGCAAGGCGCGGGTCGTTCCAGCAGCCGACGCAGGCGTGGTAGTTGATGACCCGGTAGGGCGTCTCGAATTCCGTGTTCGGCAAGGTGAAGCCGCTGATCATGACGATGGGCGCGCCCGCCGCCCAGGCCAGCCAGGACAGGCCGCTGCTGCAGCCCTACGAAGAATTCGGCGTGGCGGATCCAGCGCACGCAGTCCTCGAGCGACAATTCGCCGGTCATGTCCTCGGCGCCGGCGGGGACGTGATTCCAGACGATGCCCGTCGCCGTTGACCGGCTTCTGGTCGATGCAGACGACGCGATAGCCCGCCGCCTTCAGGAAGGCGATGATCTCGCGCCAGCCGAGGGGTTGTTCCAGTATTTGCACTGCGAGGTCGCCTGGGTGGCGATGACGACATATTTCTCCGCGATCGGGCGCTCACCTGTCCGGAACCGCCAGACGCGGCGGCGCCTCGGCCGGGTCGAGGCCGAGAATGTAGGCCGCCGTGCGGTGCAGCCCGACATGGCGGAAATCGACCGGCTGGTGGATGCGCTCGACGTCATCGAAAAACAGCCCGACGCGATAGGTCGCATAATAAGTCGTCCGGCCTTGGCGGTCTTGGTGTCGATGAAGCTGATGTCGGGATAGGCGTCGGCGAACAGCGGGATCAGCCGCCCGGCCATGGCGATGGTCAGTTTGCATTCGTGCTTCCCGGCGAAGCGGGTCGCGTAGGCGAGCCAGGCGATCGTGTCGCCCAGGGTGCCGACGGGAAAGGCGATCAGGACCTTTCGGCCCGCGGCGTCGTAATCGTGCTCGAAAACGAGTTTTTCGCCTTTCCACGCCTCGATGCGGAAGCGGACGTAATATTTCTTGGCGCTGAAGACCGACCCGCCGCGAAAATCCGGCGTGGTCTGGAACAGGATAGTTTCCGGTGTCGAGGTCGATCAGGCGGATGCGCCACACCTCCGGCCCCATGGGGGCCTGCACGCGGCAGCCGTCGTTGAAATCGAAGCAGATGCCGGAGGCGTCGAGTTGGGTGGGAACCTGCGGCGGCGCAGGAAAGGTGTTTTCCGGCGTGACGGCGGGGGCCTCGGGCGCGGCGCCCATTTTGGGAGAGGCAGAGGCGCCGGGCGCGGCTTCGGCGACGGCGGCTTTCCGGCCTTCGTCGCCGCTGCCGGCGGGCGCCTGAACGTCGCCCGTCCTCACCGACGGCTCGGCGGCGTCGGCATTGTCAACATTGGCGCCGGCGCCGATGCTCGTGCTTTCCATGGCGGAAGAGCCTCTAATATAATAAAAAAACGTTCGCCCGCGATATCATGGCGCCGGCGATGGACGGCGACCTTCCCGAAAGGAAAGAAAAAAGTAACAAATTCCTTTCCTTTTACAAGCCGATTGCCCGGCGTTTCTGGCTGGCGGCTGGGTAAAGTCCATTACCAATATCCTGGGGTCGATGGAGGCGCGGCGCCGTGCATGCTGTGCAAAAACGCAGGCGGAATATGCGCTAAAGTATTTTCGTCTCGAAGCGCCGAGGAATTCCTCGGCCGATCTGGGCCGGCGAATTTGGGTTCGAGGCCGAAAAGGCGACAATTTGCCGCACAAGCCGGGGCGCGGGAGCCATGCGGCTCCGGCGACAGTCCACCAAACCGATCTTACTTGGCCTTAGAAAGGCAACGCCACGCGCGCCCGGTGTCGACACCGCGTACCGTCATGTCACGAAAGCAGAACAGGCGGATCGCATGCGCCGCCTTCTCCGGATCGCGGCAATTATCTTTTTCTAAACCAGCTCCACCTCCGCCACGCCGGGGATCGCCTTGAACGTGCTGGAGGCCTGAGGATTGACGGGATAGCGGCCGGGGAGCCGGATTTCGACCTCGCGCTCGGGGGCCTCCAGCCGCAAGACCAGGGTGACTTCGCCTTCCGGCCGGCCTTTCAGCCGTTCCGAAAGGCGCGGCAAGGGCGCCGGGTTGCGCAGCACGATGCGCAGGCCTTTCTGGATGCGCGCCGCCGCCTCGTCGAGCTTCTCCACCGCCGTGATCCGGGCGCGCACGTCCTCCCCCTCGACATTGGCCTGAAGCGTGACCAGCACGCAGGCGCCTTTTTCCAACAGGTCGCGATATTGGTTCAGCCCCTCCTGGAACAGGATCGCCTCATATTGGCCTGACGGGTCGGACAAGGTCACGATCCCCATCTTGCTGCCCGATTTGGTGCGCCGCTCGGCGCGGTCGAGCACGGTGGCGGCGAGCCGGCCGGCCGAGGCGCCCTGTTTCACTTGCTTGGCGAAACGCGCCCAGACCTCGACCCGCAGCCTTTTCATCACATTCTGATATGCGTCGAGCGGGTGGCCGGAAATGAAGAAGCCGATCGCCTCGAATTCGCGGCGCAGCCGCTCCTCCGCCGACCAGTTCTCGTAATTGGTCAGGCGCAGGGCCTCGGGCTCGGCGGCGCCGAAAAGCGCGGTCTGGCCGAGCTGGCTTTCCTCCTGCGCACGGTTGGCGAGCGCCAGAATCGGCTCGACCGCGGCAAAAACCCTGGCGCGGTCGCGCTCCAGTTCGTCGAAGCCGCCCGCCGCCGCCAAAGCCTCCAGCACCTTCTTGTTGACTTCGCGCGGATTGAGCCGGGCGGCGAGATCGGACAGATCGCGGAACCTTTTTGCGCCGCGCGCCTTCACCAGAGCCTCGGCCTGGCCCTCGCCCACCCCCTTCACCGCCGAAAGCGCGTAGCGGATCGCGAGTTCGCCGGAGGGCTCGCGATGAACCTCGAAATCGACGCCCGAGCGGTTGATGGAGGGCGGCTCGACCCGGACGCCGAGCCGCGTCGCCTCGTTGCGGAATTCCGCCAGTTTGTCGGTGTTGCTCTTGTCCAGCGTCATCGAGGCGGCGAGGAACTCGACCGGGTAATTGGCCTTGCACCAGGCGGTCTGGTAAGCGACCAGCGCATAGGCCGCCGCATGGCTCTTGTTGAAGCCGTAATCGGCGAATTTGGCGAGCAGGTCGAAGATTTCGTCGGCCTTGGCCTTTCCCAGCCCGCGCTCCACCGCGCCATCGACGAATCGGGCGCGCTGGTGGTCCATCTCCGCCTTGATTTTTTTCCCCATCGCGCGTCGCAGCATGTCCGCCTCGCCTAGCGAATAGCCTGAAAGAATCTGGGCGATCTGCATCACCTGTTCCTGGTAGATGATGACCCCAAAAGTCTCCTTCAGCACGGTTTCGATCTTGGGATGCAGGTAGTCGGCGTCCTCCTCGCCGTGCTTCACCGCGCAATAGGTCGGGATATTGGCCATCGGGCCGGGGCGGTAGAGGGCGACCAGCGCGATGATGTCTTCGAAGCGGTCGGCGCGCATTTCGGCGAGGGCCTTGCGCATCCCTGCGCTTTCCAGCTGGAACACCCCGACCGTCTCGCCGCGTCCCAGCATGTCGTATGTTTTCCTGTCGTCGAGCGGGATGGTCGAGAGATCGACCTCGATTCCGCGCTGTTTCAGCAGCGCGACGCAGGTCGAAAGCGTGGTCAGGGTTTTAAGGCCCAAGAAATCGAATTTCACCAGACCGGCCTGCTCGACCCATTTCATGTTGAACTGGGTCGCCGGCATGTCGGATTTGGGATCGCGATAGAGCGGCACCAGTTGGTCGAGCGGCCGGTCGCCGATGACCACGCCCGCCGCGTGGGTCGAGGCGTTGGAATAGAGCCCTTCGAGTTTCTGGGCGATTTCGAGCATCCGCCGCACCCGCAAATCGTTCTGCGCGGCCTCCTGCAGGCGGGGCTCGGTGTCGATCGCCTGTTTCAGCGACACCGGCGCGGCCGGGTTCTGCGGCACCAGCTTGGCGAGCTTGTCGACGAGGCCAAGCGGCATTTCCAGGACCCGCCCGACATTGCGCAGCACGCCGCGCGCCAAAAACGAGCCGAAAGTGATGATCTGCGCCACCCGATCCTCGCCGTAGCGCTCGCGGACATAGGCGATGACCTCGTCGCGGCGGGTCTGGCAGAAATCGATATCGAAATCCGGCATCGACACGCGCTCGGGGTTCAAGAAGCGTTCGAAGAGCAGCGAGAAGCGGATCGGATCGAGATCGGTGATGGTCAAGGCGTAGGCGACCAGCGAGCCCGCGCCCGAGCCTCGCCCCGGCCCGACCGGAACGCCATGACCCTTGGCCCATTTGATGAAGTCGGACACGATCAGGAAATAGCCCGGGAATTTCATCTTCTCGATGATCGAGAGTTCGAATTCGAGCCTTTTCCGGTAATCCTCCTCGGTGTGTCCGGGCGCGGGGCCATGGGCGACGAGCCGGGCGGCGAGGCCCTTTTCGGCTTGGGCGCGCAATTCCGCCGCTTCATCGGCTCGTTCCGCGAAACTGGGCAGGATCGGTTTTCGCGTGCGCGGCCGGTAAGAGCAGCGTAGCGCGATCTCGACGCTGTTGCGGACCGCCTCGGGCAGGTCGGCGAAAAGCGCGACCATTTCGGCGCGGGTCTTGAATCGATGCTCCGGCGTGAGCTTGCGCCGGTCGTCCTGGCTGACAAATGCGCCGTCGGCGATGCACATCAGCGCGTCATGGGCGTCGTAATCCGCGGCCTCTGCGAAAAAAGGCTCGTTGGTCGCCACCAGGGGCAGGCCGCCGCCATAAGCGAGGTCGAGCAGAGAGGGCTCGACCTTCTGCTCGCTTTCCAGCCCGTGCCGCTGGATTTCGACGTAAAAGCGATTCGGGAAAAAGGGCGCGAGGGCGGCGAGCCGGTCTCGCGCGGCCTCGGGCCTGTCGGCGAGAAAGGCGCGGTCGAGCGGTCCGGTCGGCCCGCCGCTCAAGGCGATCAGCCCTTCGGCGGCCTCGGCGAGCTGCGCCAGGCCCACATGGGGGGAATCGCCCTGCCCGACCCCCAGCCAGGCTCGCGAGACCAGCCGCATGAGATTGGCGTAGCCCCGCTCGTTTTGCGCCAGCAGCACGATATCGCCCCGGCCCGCGTCGGCGGCGAGCAACTCTCCTCGCGCGCTGAATTTTTCCGCGTCGTCGAAATCGACCGTGAGCTGGCAACCGACAATCGGCTGGACGCCCTCCTTGGCGAATTTTTCCGAGATTTCCAGCGCCCCGAACAGATTGTTGCCGTCGGTGACCGCAACCGCCGGCTGGCTGTCGGCGAGCGCGAGCTTCAGCAGTTTCCCGACGCCGATCGCGCCTTCGCGCAGGGAAAAGGCGGTATGGACATGAAGATGGACGAAGCCGACCTTTTCCATCACCCGTTCGACCAATGTCCGTCTCCCGCGCCCGCGCTCGCATGGCGATAATGCCGCCGCGGGACGAAAAGATACCGCCCGGAATCCGCCTTGATTATGAAAAGATTGTGGACAAGTCGATAGCTCGCAATGTTCACTTTATCTTCCTGGTTTGTTTCCGTGTCGCCAGATGCAAAAATAATTTCCGCCGCCGACGTCTCGGCGCCAAAAATACAAGCACTTATCGAATGGCGCCCTGTGGATAACCTTCCGGCGATCCTGTGGATAACTCATCGAGCGGGAATTCGATCTTGTGGCGAAATCAAGGCGTTTCAGGCCTTTCGTCACCGTCAAGATTTATTTGCGCCCATTCGGCGCGAACCGAGGCGCCGCTTCCGGTTGCGACGCGCGTCATTTCAACCACGCGTCCATTACGCAGGGTAAGGCGACGATCCATGCGCGCGGCCAGATCGAGATTGTGGGTCGCGATCAACGCCGACAGGCCGGTGGCGCGCACCAGCGACATCAGCGCCGCGAAGACGCGATCGGCGGTTTCCGGGTCGAGATTGCCGGTCGGTTCGTCGGCAAGCAGCAAGGCCGGGGCGTTGGCGACGGCGCGGGCGATCGCCACCCTTTGCTGTTCGCCGCCCGACATTTCCGAGGGCCGGTGATTGGCCCGCGCCGCCAGGCCCAAGTAATCGAGCAGCTCCAGCGCGCGCCGCCGCGCCTCCTGGCGGGACAGGCCGGCGATCATCTGCGGCGTCATCACATTTTCCACCGCGGTGAATTCCGGCAGCAGATGGTGAAACTGATAGACGAAGCCGATGCGGTTCCGGCGCAAGGCGGTGCGCCGCGCGTCGGAAAGACTCGACGTCGGCGCGCCCTCGATCTCGACCTCGCCGCCGTCCGGGCGCTCCAGCAGTCCGGCGATGTGGAGCAGGGTCGATTTTCCCGCGCCCGAGGGCGCGACCAAAGCGGCGGCCTGATGCGGCCACAGTTCGGCGTCGGCCCCGCGCAGGATTTCGAGAAAGCCGTCGCCCTCGCGGTAGCGCCGCGCGATTCCCGTCAGTCTCAGCGTCGGCCGTGCGGTCTCATTCATGGCGCAGGGCCTCCACCGGATCGAGCCGCGCGGCGCGCCACGCCGGATAGAGCGTGGCGAGGAAAGCCAGGCACAGGGTCAGCAGGGCGATGCCGCCGACCTCATGGGGATCAAGCGAGGATGGCAGCTGCGAGAGGTGATATATGCTGGCCGGAAACAGGTTGAGGTCGAACGTCCTGTTGAGGAAATTCCGGATGTTGTCGAGCTGCAGGGCCAGCGGAACGCCGAGCGCCGTCCCGAGAACCGCGCCCGTGGCCCCGATCGACAGGCCGGTGAGGATGAACACCCGCAGGATGGAGCCGCGCGTCGCCCCCATGGTGCGCAGGATGGCGATATCGCGGCTCTTGTCCTTGACCAGCAGGATCAGGCCCTGAACGATCAGGAGCGAGGCCACCGCGACGATGATCGAAAGGATCAGGAAGATCGAGTCGCTCTCGACCTTGAGCACGTCGAAGAAGGTCTTGGAGCGCTGGCGCCAATCGGTCAGCATGATCGGGCGCGCGATGGACTGGACGATCCGCGCGCGGACCTCGTCGACCTTGTCGGGATTGCGGACGAAACCCTCGATGAGATTGGCCTCGCCGGGGCGGTTGAAAAAGAGCTGCGCCTCGGACAGCGGCATGAAGACGATGAGCTGGTCGAAATCGTAGAGGCCGGACTCGTAGATCGCCTTGACCGGATAGGACTTGAGGCGGGGCGTGACGCCGAAGGGCGTCTGGTCCCCCTTGGCGGTGAGGAGCGACACCTTGTCGCCGACCTGCACGCCGAGGGTCTCGGCCAGCTTCTCGCCGATCGCCAGCCCGGGGTCGTCGTCGAAACGGTCGAGCGTCCCCTGCCGGACATTGCCCTCGACCCCGGGCAGGCGCTTGAGGTCGGCCTCCGCGACGCCGCGAACCAGGGCGCCGGACTGCTGCTGCTGCGAGGAAACGCCGGCCGCGTTCTCGATCATGGGAAAGGCGAAGGTGACGCCGGGAACTTTTTTCAGATCGTCCGTGACTTCGCGGTAATCGGTCAGGGGCGTGTCGATCGGCTGGATGAAAATATGGCCGTTGACGCCGATCAGCTTGGAAATCATCTCGTCGCGCATGCCGTTCATGACCGACATGACGACGATCAGGGCCATCACCCCGACCGTGATGCCGGTGACGGAGAGCCCGGCGATCGCCGACGGCAGCCAGCGGCTCCGGCGCGAGCGCATGTAGCGCAAGGCCAGCATGCGCTCATAGGCGCCGAAGGGCGCGGCGCCCGGCTCGGCCCCGCCCGTCCCTTCGCCGGTTCTCGCGAAAAGGCTCAGGAAATGAGACATGAGGCCCCTTATTGATACGGTTTCCGCAATATTGCTTCGCAATCGGTGGAAACGCCGTGGCGCGACTGGCGGCGGATAGACCTGAAATGCGCGCAAAAGAAGACCTTTGGCAAGATCGCCCCGCCGCGACTGTCGCCGATTCGGCGGCGCAGGCCAAGGAGCGCCGGGCCTGAAAAGCGGCGGCCTTCGCGCGGCCGAATCCATTGCCGCGCATTTTAATGGTTTTCCAAATCCAGCCGAAATCCGGATGTGAAAGCTTTTCATGGCCTTACGTCTGGAGTTGAAAGTGAACAACGCCCGCCTCTTCGAGCTTTCCCGAATGGCGCTCAACCAGCGCGCGGTCCGCATCGCGGAATTGTTCGCCGAGGGCGGCGAGGAAAGTCCAGCCGCGCAGGGGCGCGCGAAACGGCGCGCGGCCCGCCGCGAGGCGCTTCGCGAGAAGCTTCCGGCCGCCCTGCGCCGCCATTTCGGCGTCCTGCGCCATTGGCTCGCGCCACGCCGTTTCGCCGACGCCGTCGCGGTGCTCGGCCATATGACGCGCGATTGGGCGGCGGGCGAGGCTCCGCCCTCCACGACCCAGCGCGGTCAAGGACCCCTGGGCTTCTGCCGCCGGGCGGGATCGCTTGCGCCCGACGATCTGATCCTGGCCATGTCGCGCGGCCTGAGCCCGCGCAATTTCTTCGGCGTTGCGAGCCTCTGGTCGCCGGCGATCCGCGCCGTCCTGCGCCCCTGGGATTTTCCGCGCGGGATTTCCGGCGCCGACACGGCGGCGGAGGAGATCGGTCTCGACCGATCTTTCGATGAAGTTCTGCGCGCCAGCGCCAAAGCCGGCCGCGACGTCTGGGGCGCTCCCGCGCTCGACGTCGCGCTCGGCGACCTGTTTGACGCCGGCTTCGCCCACTCGCTCGAAGTCCGCGACGCCGAAGGCCGGCTGATCGCGGGCCTGATCGGGGTCGCGGCTGGCCGCGTTTTCATCGTCGAGCGGTTGTTCGCCAATGACGAGGAGGCGCTGGCGCGCGGCGTGAACGCCCTCGCCTTCCAGCTGCGACGCTGGAATTTCGCGCTGATCGCCTTCGAGGCGAATTCGCAGCTCGCCCGAAGGCTGCTCTGCGCCAGCATGAACCGCGCCGCATTCGCCGAGGAGCTGGCCGCCAACGCCGGCGGCGGACGCAACGGACGCTGGCGGCTTTCCGACGACCTGCGCCGGCCGGCCCGCCTCGCCAGCGATTTCGCCAAAAGCGCGTAATACCTTTGGCCCCTGCTTCCGACTCGTCGGAACGCAGGGGCGCCCGCCGGCGTCAGCCGGCGCGGCGCAGGACAACGGCGTAAAAACCGTCGGTGTCGTGGCGCGCCGGAGTCAGGCGCAGGCCCGGCCCGTGGGGCGAGACGGCGTCGTCGAGCCCGGCAAGACCCGCTTGAAAAAGGCTTTCCGCCGCCGGCTCGACGGAAAAACCGGGATGCGCGGCGAGGAAGGCGGCGATCCGATCCTCGTTTTCCTCAGCTAGCAGCGAACAGGTGACATAGACCAGCCGGCCGCCCGGCTTCACATATTTTTCCGCGCGGGCGAGCGCTTCGTCTTGCGCCTTCATCCTTTGTTCGAGCGCGCCGGGGCGGATGCGCCATTTGGCGTCGGGGTTGCGCCGCCAGGTTCCGGTTCCGGTGCAGGGCGCGTCCACCAGCACGAGATCGCAGGCGCCGGCGAGATCGCCGACCGGATCGTTTTTCGGGCCGCGCGGCGCCCGGACCTGGACGTTGCGCGCGCCCGCGCGCTCAAGGCGGGGAAGAATCGGCGTCAGGCGCCTGCCGTCGGAATCGGTGGCGTAGATCTGGCCGCGATTGTCCATGTCGCCCGCCATGGCGAGGCTCTTGCCGCCGCCGCCGGCGCAAAGGTCGAGTACCTGCTCGCCCGGACGGGCGCGGGCGATTTTCGCCGCGATCTGCGAGCCCTCGTCCTGAATTTCAACCATGCCGCGCGCAAAAGCCGGCTCGCCGGACAAGGCCGGCGCCCGTCCCTCCCGCCCTTGCTGGATGCGCAGGCCAAGCGGCGCGTGACGACAGGCCTGCGCGCCCAGATGCGCGAGTTCCTCCAGCGCTTTTTCGCGCGTCGTCTTGAGCGCATTGACGCGCAGGTCGAGCGGCGCGCGGGCGGCGAGCGCCCTGCCCTCCTGCGCCGCCCTTTCGCCGAAGGCGCGAGCGAGATGGGGCGCGAGCCATTCGGGAAAATCGCCCATGACCCAGATCGGCGCGCCGGAAAAATCGGGCGCCGCCAGCGCGGCCTGCTCGGCTTCATTCAGCGGCGGCGGCGCATGGCCCTCGCCGGAGAAAGCCGCCGCGATCCCGGCGGCGTCGAGGCCCCGGGCGAGATGGAGCGCGCCGATCATTTCCGCGCGGGGCGTCTCCGCCTTCATCATCCAGCGCGCCGAGGCGCGGCGGCGCAGGGCGTCATAGACCAGCGAGGCGATGGCCGAACGGTCCTTCGACCCCGCGAAACGACGGGCGAGGCCCCAATCCTTCAGCGCGTCGGCGGCGGGCCGGCGGCGCGTTTCGAGATCGTCCAGAACTTCGATCGCGGCGGCGATCCGGGCGGAGGGATGCATGGCGGCCCTGAAAAAGAGAAGAAGGGCGTCGTTTCACAGTCGGAACGACGAGGCAAGGGCAAAACGGACCAGACGAATGGTCCGCGCCGCTCGGGGCGTGGACAATGGAACAAGCCAGAACCGCGAATTCTTGTCGGAAAACGCCGCCTATCGCGCGCGTCACGCGGCTTCGCGATCTTCGAACTGGGGAATTCTTGTCCTGTCATTCTAGCCTGACCCCTGTATCGCGGTTTCCCAAAACTTACGGCGGCGGCCAAATTCCTTTACAGCTCACGGAGAAGGCATACCGACTTCTTGAGGGGAGCGCAGACAATGGACATCCTCGAAATTGCGCGTCAGATCTTCGCCGCGCAGCCTTTCAGTCAGCATATCGGGGCCGAGTTGGCCAGGGTCGACGCGAACGGCGTCGAGCTGCGCCTGCGCATCGTCGACGCGCACAAGCAGCAACACGGTTTCGTGCATGGCGGAGTCATCAGCTACCTTGCCGACAACTCGATCACGTTCGCCGGCGGACTGGCCTTGCGGGGGAACGCGCTCACCGCGGAGTACAAGATCAATTACCTGCGGCCAGCGATCGGCTCCCATCTCGTCGCGCGGGCGACCGCGAAGGGCGTAGGCAAGCGTCAGGCAGTCTGCCAATCAGAGATTTATGCGGTCAACGAAGGCGCCGAAACCCTTTGCGCCATCGCTCTCGGCACCGTCGTAAAGGCCGCGGAATAGCCTCCGGTCAGGACGCTTCTAGCGCCGCGGCGCAAGGACGGCGCATCATGTCCATATCGTCGCGTGCGCCATGGCGGGCCGTGGCGGCGATCCCCGGCCTCAATCGATCTCCAGCGATTTCAGCTTCCGGTGCAGGGCCGAGCGCTCCATGCCGATGAATTCGGCGGTGCGCGAAATATTGCCGCCGAAACGGTTGATCTGGGCCACCAGATATTCGCGCTCGAAAAATTCGCGCGCGTCACGCAGGGGCAGGCTGAGGAGTTTCTCGCCGCCCGAGCCGGCCGGGGTCGAGGGCACCAGCGCGCCGATCTCGCGCGGCAGCATTTCGGCGGTGATCTCCGCCTCCGGTTCGCCGCCCGCGAGGATCATCAGCCGTTCGACATTGTTGCGCAGCTGGCGGATATTGCCAGGCCAGTCGTGGGATTGCAGCACCGCCATGGCGTCGTCCGCGATTTTCCGGCGCGGCAGGCCGGAATTGGCGGCGAGCTGGTCCATGAAGAAATCGATCAGTCCCGGAATGTCCTCCCGGCGCTCCGCGAGCGTCGGCACCCGCACCGGCACCACCGAAAGCCGGTGGAAAAGGTCCTCGCGGAACGCCCCCTCCGAAATGGCGTGCGGCAGATCGCGCGCCGAGGAGGAAATCACCCGCACGTCGACATGAACCCGGGTCGCGCCGTCGACGCGGGTGAAATTCTGATCGACCAGCACCCGCAGGATCTTGGCCTGGGTGTCGCGCGGCATGTCGGCGACTTCGTCGATATAGAGCGTGCCGCCATGCGCCTCTTCGAGCGCCCCGGTTTTCCGCGGGCGGCCGTCGCGCGCTTCCACGCCGAACAGCTCCATTTCCATGGTTTCCGCGGCGATCGCGGCGGCGTTGATGACCACGAAGGGCCCGCTGGCGCGGTTCGACGCCTCATGGATGGCGCGCGCCGCCAGCTCCTTGCCGACCCCGGGCGCGCCGGTGATGAGGATGCGCGAATTGGCCGGCGCGACCCGCTCGATCAATTGCTTGAGCTGCAGCAGGGCCGGGGAATGGCCGACCAGCGTATTGGAGCCGGCCGAGCGCGCCTTGAGTTCGGAGACCTCGCGGCGCAGGCGTGAGTTTTCCAGAGCCCGCTCCGCCACCAGCACCAGCCGGTCGGCCTTGAACGGCTTTTCGATGAAGTCATAGGCGCCCTGGCGGATGGCGGCGACCGCCGTCTCGATCGTGCCATGGCCGGAAATCATCACGACGGGCAAGGTTTCATGATGGCGCTTGATCGACTCGAGCAATTGGAGCCCGTCGAGCTTCGAGCCCTGCATCCAGATATCCAGGAAGACGAGATGCGGGCGGCGCGCCTCGATCGCGGCCAGAGCCTCGTCGGAATTGCGCGCGGTGCGCGCCGAATAGCCCTCGTCCTCCAGAATGCCGGAGACGAGTTCGCGGATGTCGGCTTCATCGTCGACGATGAGAATGTCGTGAGCCATGATCAGCCTTCGCTCAAGCTTTTTCGTCGGGCGCCGCGCCGGGTGGCGCGGCGATGGGGAAATGCAGGCGCACCAGCGCGCCCTGCCCCGAGGCGGCGTCGAGCAGTTCGACGCCGCCGCCGTGGTCTTCCAGAATCTTCGCCACGATCGGCAGGCCGAGGCCGGTGCCTTCCGCGCGAGTCGTCATATAGGGCTCCAGCAGCCGCGCGCGGTTCTCACGCGGAAACCCCTTGCCGTTGTCCTCGACGTCGATGATCGCCACGCCCTCCTCGACGCGCAGGCGCACATGGATCTTCGGCGCCCGCCCGCCCATGTCGGCGGCGGCAATGCCCTCGGTGGCGTTTTTCACCACATTGGTCACCGCCTGCGACAGAAGCCTCCGGTCGAAACGGGCGATGACCGGCTCGGGCGGATAGTCGCTCTCGATCGGAACATCGCCGTGGCCGTGACGCATCAGGAACAGAACCTGCTCGATGCAGGCGGAAAGGTCGTCGGTGGCCGGCTGCGCCTTGGGCATGCGCGAAAAGGCGGAAAATTCGTCCACCATGCGCTTGATGTCGTCGACCTGCCGGATGATCGTGTCCGTGCACTGGTCGAACACCTCCTTGTCGGAGGTGATGACCCGGCCGTATTTCCGCTTGAGCCGCTCGGCGGAAAGCTGGATCGGGGTGAGCGGGTTCTTGATCTCATGGGCGATGCGCCGGGCGACGTCGGCCCAGGCCGCCGTGCGCTGCGCGGCGACGAGATCGGTCATGTCGTCGAGCGTGGCGACGAAAGTGCGCTCGCCGCGATTGAGCGGGCCGGGCGTGACGCGCACGTTGAAGGTGCGCTCGCGGCCGTCGCGGCTGAGAGTGATCTGCCTCTGCATCATGCGCGAATAGCCGGCGCGCGCCTCCTCGATCATCGTCGCGAGTTCGGGCAGGACGTCCGCCACCGGACGGCCGATCGCCTTCTCGCTGTCCTCGACCTCGGCGCCGACCAGCGTTCGCGCCGACGGGTTCAGCACGGTCACGTCACCTTGCGCGCCGACGCCGATCACCGCAGCCGGAACCCCGAACAGCACGGCCTCGGTGAAGATGCGGCGCTCGTCCATGATGTGGTTGGCGGCGATCAGGCGGCTCTGCTGCTGGCGCAGTTCGGAGGTCATCTTGTTGAAGGTTTCGCCCAGATGGGCGAGGTCGCCCTCCGCCGCCCGTACCGGCACCTGGACGTAGAAATTGCCCGCCGAAACCTGGTCGGTCGCCGCGATCAGCCGCCTGATCGGCGCGACCAGAGCATTGGTGAAGGCGAGGCCGATCCAGACAGCCGAAAGCAGCATGATCGCCGCCAGCAGGCCGAACATGATCGCCAGCTTGGTCTGGAACTCGCCCCGCTGCTCCTCGAAAGCGTCGAACAGGCGATTCAGCGCCGCCGCCTGTTTGGGGAATTCCAGCGTGAAAGGATCGACCGGCCGGCTGGTGTAAAGGAAAATATCCTTGAAGGAGGGCAAGGGCCGCAGGGCGACGAAGGTGCGGCCCTGGTTCAGGATCAGGCAAAGCGGCTCGTTCTTGAGCGAATCGGCGAAATCCTGTTCCTGCGGCGTCACCACCGGATCGCGGATCATCGAGCCGGTCTCGACCTGCTCGACGATCGTGCCGTCGCGCTTGATCATGGCGGCCGCGGAAAAGCCCAGGAAATGGGCGCGCGAGGTGAAAAACTCCTTGAACAGGTTGCGGTCCGAATCGAACATCGGCTTGCCGCGGTCGAGGTCGGTCGCGGTGAGCTGCGCCTCCTGCAATAGCCAAAGGCACTGGTTCTCGCGGAACAGATTGGCGGCCTCGGTCGCCCCGCCGATGAAGCCGCGCACGTCGCGCATGAAGGCCGGGTTGAACAACTTGTCGAGCGTCACCGAACTGACGACCGCCATGCTGATCGCGGGCACCGCGGCGATGACCGCGAACAGCGCGACGATGCGGATATGCAGGCCCGCGGCCGCCGTTTTCGCCCGCCAGGCCCGGATGAGCTGGACCGCCTCGAAGGCGACCAGCGCCGAAAGGACCGCCGCAACCGCGGCGTCCACCAAAAACAGATATCTGACGTTTTCCTCGGTCGGCGTGAACGGCGTCAGGCCGGCGAAAAGGAGAAAGCTGCCGATGGCGATGAGAATCGCCACGGCCACGACATAGGGGCCGAGCCGTGACGGCAGTCGGCGGTCGCGCCGGCGCGGCTGCCGTGTATCGAGCCGATTTTCGTTGTTCTGCTTCATCGACAGGGGGAGCGCTCGGGAAAGGAGAGAGAGTTTTATCGAATGGAGAAAGGCGTGGCAATAATGCAACGCTGTTGCACGATTGCGACAGAATTGCGGGGATTTGAAGGCTTCAGCGCAACAGAACCCGCAAATCCTTTTCCGGGTCGACGACCAGGGCCGGATCGGGCGACAGGGCGGCGTCGAGAAGTTTGCGCGCCAGCAGATGCTCGCCGGGGCGGTTGACCGAATCGACCGCGATCAGCCGGTTGCGCCGGTAATAGAACAGGGAAAAGGCGTTGTCGCCGGACCGTCTTTCGACGACGGAATCATGATCCTCGCCCGATCCGGCCATCTGCAATCTCACGTCATATTGGTCGGACCAGAACCAGGGCGCCGCGGCAAAAGGCTTTTCCTCGCCCAGCAGGGCGGCGGCGGCGGCCTTGGCGCCTTCCACCGCATATTGCACGCTCTCGAAGCGCCGCAGCGCGCCGTCGGCCCGGCGCAGAACGGCGCAATCGCCGGCCGCGACGATGTCTTTTTCCGAGGTCCGGCCGCAATCGTCCACCACGATCCCGCGCGCGACTTCCAGTCCGGCCGCGGCGGCGAGTTCGTCATTGGCGATGGCGCCAATGCCCAGCACGACCAGATCGGCCGGGAAAAAGGCCCCGGATGCGGTTTTCACGCCCGAAGGGGTGATTTTCGCGACCTGCTCGCCAAAGATCAGCTCCACGCCATGAGCGCGGTGCAGATCGGCGAAAAAAGCCGAGATTTGCGGTGTGACCACGCGCGCCATCAGGCGATCGAGCGCCTCGATCACGATTGTCGCGCGGCCGCGCTTGCGCGCCGCCGCCGCGACCTCCAGACCGATGAAGCCGCCGCCGACAATGACGACATTCTCGGCCTTGTCGAGCCGGCGGGAGATTTCTTTCGCGTCCTCGAAATCGCGCAGCGCCCGGACATGGGGCAGATCCGCCCCCGGCAGGTCGGGCCGGCGCGCCCGCGCGCCGGTCGCGAAAGCCAGGCCGCTCCATGAAAGCGCGGAGCCGTCGGCCAGAAAAACCTTGCGCCGCACGGCATCGACCCGCGCGACCTCGGCGCCGACGCGCAGGTCGATCTTTTTCGCCACGAAAAAATCGGGGCCGCGAATGGTCAGGCGATCGTCGGCGGTTTCGCCCGCGAGCCAGGCTTTCGACAAAGGCGGACGCTGATAGGGCGCATGACTCTCCTTGCCCAGCAGGACGACTCGGCCCGAAAAACCTTCCGCCCGCAGGCTTTCGGCAATCTGCAAGCCGGCCTGTCCGGCGCCGACAATGACGATTTGCCCGCTCATGGCCGCGTTTCCCGCCGATTCGTTTCGACGCGGCATTTCGCACGAAGCTTTTCGTCAAGGCAATCGTGAGCCTTGAATTGCCGTTTCGCGCGGGCCAGTCTGCGCGGGCGCGAGCCTCGGAGGCCCCCATGCAGAATATCGTCTTTCTCGACGCGGCGACGCTTGCCGAGGCGGTGGTTCCGCCCAGCCCCGGTTTTCCGCATCGATGGACGAATTTCGCCTCGACCCCGCCCGATGAAGTCGTCGCCCGCGGCAAAGGCGCGCAGATCGTGGTGACCAACAAGGTCCGGCTCGACGCCGCGACCATCGCCGCTTTGCCGGACCTGCGGCTGATCGCCATCGCCGCGACCGGATTCGACCATGTCGATCTCGCGGCAGCGCGGGCGGCGGGAATCGCGGTGACCAATATCCGGGCCTATTCGGTCGATTCGGTCCCCGAACATGTTTTTGCGCTGATTCTTTGCCTGAAACGCCAGATCCTCCCCTATGTCGCCGACGTGCGCGCTGGCGCCTGGCAGGCTTCGGGGCAGTTCGCCTTCCATAGCCACAGGATTTCCGACCTGCGCGGCAAAAGGCTCGGCCTGTTCGGTTCGGGCGATCTGGGCCGAAGGGTCGCGGAACTGGGGCGCGCCTTCGGCATGGAGCCGGTCTTTTCCGCCCGGAAAGACGCGCCGGCGCGGCCGGGCGCGCTTGCCTTCGCCGAGGTCCTGGCGACGTCCGACGTTCTCTCCCTGCACTGCCCGCTCAACGCCGAGACCGAAAACATGATTGGGGGGCCGGAATTCGCGCTGATGCGCAAAAAGCCTTTGCTGATCAACACCGCGCGCGGCGGGCTGGTGGACGAGGCGGCGCTCGAGCAGGCGCTCGACGAGGGCCACGTTTCCGGCGCGGGTCTCGACGTGACCCGCCCCGAGCCGCCGCCGGAAAACAGCGCGATCATGCGGCTGGCGCGCCGGCCAGACGTGCTGGTCACGCCCCATGTCGCCTGGGCGAGCCTCGAATCCCAGCAGACGCTCGCCGACCAACTCGGCGAGGTTCTCGCCGCTTTCGTCAGGGGCGAGCGGATGAACCGCCTCGATTAGCGCGTATTTTCCTGCGTCATCCGCCAATGCAGCGCCTCGCCGAAAAAGGAATAGGCGGCGCGGGTGCGGGCGAGGATATAGCCGTCGACGCCATAGAGATAGACGCGGTTGAGAAAGAAGATGCGCAGGAAATAAAGCCAGGGATTGACCACGATCCTGAGCCGCGAGGGCTTTTTGCCGCGCAGAAACCTTTGTTCCGCCTTGAGGCGGGCGTAGGTCGCTTCCTTCGGGATCTGCGCGTCGATGCGCAGGGCGCGGTCGTGGCGCAGAAAACCCTGGCGCGCGTCGAGAATCCGGCCATCGGCCACCAGTCCCTCGTGAACCAGAGCGCTTTCGTCGAAACGGACCTTTTCGCGCCGCGCCAGCCGGGTGATGCGCTCGGGTTTCGCTCCTTTGGGCGCAACCAGCTCCTGACCATAGAAGGCCAGCGGCCGGCGCAGCTTCCAGGCGACCACGTCTTCCGGCGCGGCGAGCAGCGCCGGCAGCGCGCGTCGCAGCTCGTCGTCGAGCCACTCGTCGGAATCGATGCTCAGAACCCAGTCGCGCGTCGCCTGCTCCCAGGCGAACTGCTTCTGTCTTGCGTAGCCCGGCCAGCCGCGCTCGATCAGCTTGATTGGCCAGCCGCGTGCGGAAAAGCCGCGCAGAATATCGAGCGTCGCGTCGGTCGAGCCGGAATCGACGACAATGATTTCATCAAACCCTTCAAGGCTTTGCACACACTTCCTGATGAATCCGCCTTCGTTCTTGCAGATGATCGTCGCCGACAGCGGCAGCGTTGCGCCGCCAGAGGCGGGAATTTCGCCGCCCGACGCCGGCGCCTGGGCGCCTCCTTGGGCGCCCTTGGCCATCTGGAAATGGGCGGCCTCGGTCACGAAAGACAGGAGCGCCGCGACGCGGGCGTCGATAAAGCCGGCCGTCCCGTTCAGGATTCCGCGCCCGGAAAAATAGGCGCGAAGAAATTTCAGCGTCGGCGAAAAGAACAACCTTGAAAGACGTGGCCGCCGTCCTGCGTCGAGCCGCCGCTCGGCTTCGCGCCGGGCCTCCGCCGCCAGAATTTCGACCCTTGCGTCGAGACGCGGGGGTTTTTCGCTCATGAGGCAACCCTTGGGACAACCTTGCGCTTCCGAAAACCGGCGCCACAAGAAACATTCTCCTGGGTTTTGTCAAAGCCAGCCGCTGACAGTCCGCGCCGGGGAGGCTAGAAAAGTCCCAGGCCTCCGGCGCAGGCCAGGAAAAACCATGTCCGACCCGAAGGCTTTCATCATCCATCTCGAACGCTCGGCGCAGAGGCGCCCCCAGGTCGAGCGCCTGCGCGCCGCCTTGCCCTGCGCCAGCGAGATTTTCGCCGCGACCGACGGCGCGCTCCTGAGCGAGGGCGACGTGGACCGCGTCTATCGTCGCGGCCTGAGGAAGCCTTTTTATCCCTTCGCGCTCAATCGCGGCGAGATCGGTGTTTTCCTGAGCCATCGCGCCGTCTGGCGCAAGATTCTCGCCGAAGGGCTGGATTACGCCCTGACCTTCGAGGACGACGCCGAGATCGATGCGAAGATTTTCGCCCGGACTTTCGCGCTGGCCCGCGAGACCCGCGCCCTCTGGGCCTACGCCCTGGCGCCGTCGGAAAAAACCCCCGTGCGCGGAGGAATTCTCGCCCAGAGCGAGGGCGTCGCCCTCCTCCGCCCGGACAATCCGCCTTTGCGGGCCATCGCCCAGTTCGTCTCGGCGCAGGCCGCGCGACGCCTGCTGGAGGTCAGCGAAAGTTTCGACCGGCCGGTGGACACTTTTCTGCAAATGTCGTGGGTCACCGGCGTCGAGCTTCTGGCCTTCAAACCCTCCGGCGTGCGCGACGCCTCCGCCGGGATCGGCGGCTCGACCATCCAGGCGCGGAAAAAGCCGCTGTCGCAAAAGCTGGCCCGCGAAACGCTCCGACCCCTTTACCGCGCCCAGGTGCGGCTGTGGCGCGCCTTCGCCGGGCGTCCGCGCTTCTGATCCGGACAAAGGGCCCAAAGCCGCCGCTCAAGCCTCGCGAAAGCCTGCCGCGTCATAAAGACGCCAGCAAGCGCGCAGTTCCGCCAGTGGGCCAATATCGGAAAGCGCGGCGGGCGTTATCCCGCAAACGAGAAGCAGGTTTCGACATCGGCCCCAGCGGAATGCTCCAATGACGCCCGAAATCTCATCGATCGCGACCTTCATTTCCAGCTCCGACGTTCCCAGAAGAGACGGCGTCAACCTCTGGGAGGAATGCGAGCGCGCGATTCCCGACGTTCTGACCGAATTTTACGCCGCGTTGCGCGCGGCGGGCGAATTCGACCATCTGCTCGAATCGAAAGAGAAGATCGCAAGGCTGAACGCCGCGCAAACCGAGCATTGGAAATTTCTCTTTCAGCCTGTTCTCCCCGCCGGTTTCGAGGACCGCGCGAAAAAAATCGGCCAGGCCCATGTCAAGATCAGCCTGTCGTCCGGCTGGTATCTGGCGGGCTACGCTTTCCTGCTGAAGAAGATCCTGCCCCGCATGGCGAGGAGGCTTCGCTTCTCGCCCAATGGTTTCGCGGCCGCAGTCGACGTTCTGATCGAACGCGTCTTCATCGACATGATCCTCTCGAACTCGGCTTATGAAATCGGCGTCGCCGCGGCCCGCGCGTTTGCGTCGGTCGAGGACAACAAGCTGAGCGGATTGACCAGCGCCGCGCGTATGGTCGCCGACACCAATTCGACGGCGATCGACCTCGCCCATCTGACGCGCAACACGACGGTCGTCAGCCAGAACAGTCAGTCGATCTCGGCGGCGGCGTCCGAACTGGTCGCATCGGTCGAGGAAATCGCCCGCAACGCGGAGGCCGCCGCCGGGGAGGCGTCGCAAACGGACGAGGCCGTCGCCTTCGGCCGAGCAGCCATGCGCGACGTGTCCTCGGCCATCGCCAATATCTCTTCGGCGGTCGAGCAGACTTCCGCCAGCGTCGACGACCTGTCCGCCGCATCCGCCGAGATCGGCGATGTCCTGGCCGTCATCGAGGGGATCGCGCGCCAGACCAACCTGCTCGCCCTCAATGCGACGATCGAAGCCGCCCGCGCGGGCGAAGCCGGCCGCGGCTTCGCCGTCGTGGCCACCGAGGTCAAGGCCCTCGCCACCCAGACTTCCAGGTCGACCGAGGACATTTCCCGCCGCATCGGCGCGCTGCGAAACCGGATGGCCGACATTCTCAAGACGATGGAGCACTCGACGAGCGCCGTCGCAGAGGGGCGGGTCGCCATCGACCGGGCCGGCGACGCGATGGATGCGATCGCCGAGCGGGTCGCCAATGTCGTGACGCAAATGGGCGAAGTGTCGGGCATTCTCGGGCAGCAGAAGGAGGCGAGCGCGGAAGTGGCCAGCGCCATCGCCCATGTCGCCGACGTGGCGGCGGAGAACGACGGCGTCATCACGTCCATGAACGGCAAGGTGCGCAGCACGAACCAGCGCTTTTCCGAGCTGGCCAAGAGCCTTTTCAGCCCGACGTCCGACCGGTCCCTGTGCGAGATGGCCAAGATCGACCACATTCTCTTCGTCAAGCGCGTCATCGACACGGTCATGGGCCGCGACAGCTGGAAACCCACCGAGGTGCCAGATCACCACGATTGCCGGCTCGGCAGATGGTATGACAGCCAGAACTCCTATTCCGACATCGCCGCCTACCAGCGGCTCGTCGAGCCGCACGGCCGCGTGCACGCCATCGGCGTCGCGGCCCTCCAGGCTCACGAAGCCGGCCATCTGGACGAGGCGCTTGAGGCGATCGACAAGCTCGGCGGCGCCAGCGCCGAGGTCATCGCTCTGCTCGATGAATTCGCCACGGAAATCGGGCGGCGCACGGAAAACGCCGGCCACGACGGCCCGCATCGGCATGAGGGCGAATTCAGGGCCCGGGCGTGCTGCTGAAGGACAGGCGAGCCTCCTTGGGGGCGCGCGCTTTCCGCCGCCGAGCGTGTTTCACCCGACGCCAGACGGCGTCACCGCCACCTGTCGTGGGTCCACATCCATTGGTCGGGATGCTGGCGGATGGATTTTTCCAGTTCGGCCTGCAGGGCCGCGGTCGCGGCGTAAATGTCGGCCTTGCGGTCGTCGGTGCGCGGAACCTCGATCCGGGTGACGAACACCTTGAAGCGCGCGCCGCGCGTACGGTAGCCGTGGATCAGCAGCAGCGGCGCGTTGCACTGGCGCGCGATCAGCGCCGGAAAGGGCGTCGTCCGGGCCGGGCGGCCGAAGAAGGGCGTCGACAGCCCCACGAGGGACTCCTGATCGAACAGCAGGCCTGCGGCGCCGCCGCCGCGGACATGGCGCATCAAGGCGACGGGAGTCTCCCGATCGTGTTTCGCCATCAGGCTGCCGAAATATTTGCCGCGGCGGCGCATCATTTCGGCGTCCACGAAAGGATTGCTGATCGGCCGGTAGACCCCCATCGGTTTCAGGCCATAATTGCTGAATACGGCGCTCACCGCTTCCCAGTTGGCCTGATGGGCGCCGCACAGCACGGCGCCCTTGCCGCTTGTGGCGGCCTCGACCAGCAGTTCCGGATTGGCGACCTCGATGCGGTCCCGCATGATGGCGTCGATGTGGAAGAATTCGCCGATGACGCGGCCGATGTTGCGCCAGACTTCGCGCGCCAGCTTGTCGCGCTGGGCTACGGTCATTTCGGGAAAGGCGGCCGTCAGATTGCGCATCAGCCGGGGCTGGCGCTTCATGGAGAGCGGGCCGACCCTGGCCATCAGCGCGCCGGCGATATTGGACGCCGTGTCGACGGGCATGGCGGAAAAGACCGCGCCCATCAGGCGAAAGCCCAGATATTCGACCCAATAACGAAAATTCGGCTTCTTGGGCCCGACCATATCTTCCTGACCTTACCAAACGATTCGCCGTCCCAGGGCCGGCCAAACCCGGCCTTCGCCGGGACTTTTCGCGCACGAGCGGATTGACGCGGCCCCGCCCCTTGAGCGATTTCGCCACATCGTCCATGCGGCGGCGCGCTTCGCGCTCGCGGAGCGCCCCCTGCGACGCCGCCCGCCACGGCCCCGGGCCGAACAAGGCCGCTCAGGGATTGATCTTTGGGCTGGCCGTCTATCCAAGCGCCGCCCCGCCGTCAAGGCGCGCGCCCGGCGGGACAATTTCGTCACAGCCGATCAATATCGCCGCGCTGTGGCCGCGATGCACTTACCTGAGGCCGCGCAAGCCGTTAATGAATGGTTCATAAACCGATTCCCAAAAGACAGGCGGACGCGCGGCGCCTCGGGGGCCGCGCGACAGCGATGCAGGAGCCTAGATGTCGGCCACGAAACGGCGCGAAGGGAAGCGAAAGCCTGTGAAGGCTGGCGCGCCGCGTGCAGGGCGGCGTTGATGTTTCATACCTCCATCCGCTCCATTTCCCGCAAATTGCCGCCGGTTTTCGTCCTGTCCGCGCTGCTCGCCGGATGCAGCGTCGGGCCGGATTATGTCAAGCCGACCGCGCCGGTTCCAGCGAAATACAAGGAATCCAGGGATTGGCGCCCGGCCCGGCCGCGCGACGGCGCCGAAAGGGGCGCCTGGTGGTCGGTGTACCGCGACGCCGAATTGAACCGCCTGCTGCCGCTGGTCCAGGTCAACAATCAGAACGTCGCCGCCGCCGTGGCGACCCACGATCAGGCGGAGGCCTTGATCCGCGAGGCGCAGGCGAGCCTCTTCCCCACGGTTTCGGGCCAATATCCCGTCACCCGCTCCGGCGAGGGCGCCGGCGTCCTGTCGAGCGGCGGCTCCGGGACCACCACGGTCGGAACGAACCTCAACCACGGTTTCGCCCGCACCTTGTTCTATCCGCAGGGCTCGATCGGCTGGACGCTCGACATCTGGGGCCAGATCCGCCGCCAGATCGAGAGCAATGTCGCGCAGGCCCAGGCGGATTCGGCTTTGCTCGCCAATGCGACGCTCTCGGCGCAGGCCCAGCTCGCCACCGCTTATTTCAACCTGCGCTATGAGGATTCGCTGAAGGCGGTTCTCCTGCGCACGGTGAAGGCCTATCGGGAGACCGAGCGGATCACGAAAAACCAGTATAACGGCGGCACGGTCTCCAAGGCGGATCTGATCACCGCCGAAACCCAGGTGCTGAACACCCAGGCCCAGGCCATCGCCACCGACGCGCCGCGCCAGCAATATGAGCACGCCATCGCCATGTTGACCGGCCGGCCGCCGGCCGAAGTCTCCGTTCCGCGCGGCGTTTTGCCCCGCAATCCGCCGGCGACGCCTCCCGGTCTGCCTTCGACCTTGCTGGAGCGCCGGCCCGACATCGCCGCCGCCGAGCGCACGGTCGCGGAGCAGAACGCTTTGATCGGGGTCGCGGTCGCGGCCTATTATCCGTCGATCACCCTGACCGCCGCCGGCGGCTTCGAAGGGCCGAACGCCTTTCCTTTCCTCGCAGCCTATCAGATCTGGTCGCTCGGCGCCGCCGCCGCCGATCCTTTGTTCGACGCCGGACTGCGGTCGGCGCAGGTGGACGCCGCCAAGGCGACCTGGCGAAATTCGGTCGCCACTTACCGCCAGACCGTGCTGACCGCCTTCCAGCAGGTCGAGGACGAACTCGTGGCCTTGCGCGTGTACGCCAAGGAATTGCGGGTTCAGGAAAAGGCTCGCGACGAAGCGGCCGAGGCCGTAAAAGTCTATCTCAACCAATATCAGGCGGGAACCGTCGCTTTCACCACCGTCGTCGTGGCCGAGGCGACCCTGCTCGCCGACGAGGAGGCGGTGCTGGCGACCGAACAGGCGCTGTTTGTCGCCAATGTAACCCTGATCGAGGCGCTCGGCGGCGGATATGACGCCGGAAGCCTCGCGGCGGAACAGGCTCCGCCGCTGCTTGAGGCGGTCGCGCGCTCGTCGCCGATCCCGCCGCTGTGATTTCTCCGCTCCGCTCCCATATAGGGCGCGGGCGCCCATTCGTCGCGCCGAAGGACCGGTGTGGCGAAACGGGCGTCCATTTCAGGCTTGAAGACCGCGATGAACGAAGGCGAGATCACCATTGCCCGGCGCGAGGCCGGCGAACTCCCCGGCTCGACGGCCAATCCCGCCCAGGAGAAGGGCGCTGGCCAGCCGCGCGGCCGGCGGCCGAAATTTATCCAGATCGCTCTGATCCTGCTCGCGCTCGGCGCGGGCTGGGCCTGGGTCCATAATCACGGGCCGGCGTCGCAATCGACGACCTCGTCGGGCGGAGGCGATGGAAAAGGCAGGCATTCCGACATCGGCGGCAAGGCGCCGGTCGCCGTGGGGACCGTGGCCCCGCGCGACCTCAATGTGACGATCGAGGCGCTCGGCACGGTGACGCCGCTCACCACCGTGACCGTGGTCAGCCAGCTTTCCGGCTATCTCACCCAGGTCGCCTTCACCGAAGGCCAGCACGTCAAGAAGGGCGATTTCCTCGCCCAGATCGACCCGCGCCCCTATGAGGCGTTGAAAGCCCAATACGAGGGCCAGCTCGCCCACGACCAGGGCCTGCTCGCTCAGGCCCAGCTCGACGATGCGCGTTACAACACGCTGCTGAAACAGAATTCGATCGCCGCCCAGACCGCGCAGAACCAGAAATTTATCGTCGCCCAATATCGAGGGCTCGATGCGCTCCGACCAGGCCCAGATCGACGCCCAGACGCTCAACCTCGCATACGCCCATATCGTCTCGCCCCTCGACGGGCGGATCGGCCTGCGACTGGTGGATCCCGGCAACTACGTTCAGGCCGGCGTCTGCGACCGGCCTGGCGGTCATCACCCAGATGCAGCCGATGTCGGTGATCTTCACCGTGCCAGAGGATTCGCTGGACGAAATCCTGCCGAATATCCGCGCGGGCGACAAACTCGTCGCGACGGTCTTCGACCGCGCCAATCTCAAGCAACTGGCTGTCGGAACGGTGGCGGCGCTCGACAGCCAGATCGACACGACGACCGGCATGATCAAATTGCGCGCGCTGTTCGACAATGCCGACGAGGCGCTTTTCCCCAACCAGTTCGTCAATATCCACTTGACCGCCTATACGATCAAGAACGCGCTCGCCGCGCCGCTCGCGGGGATTCAGCACGGCGCGCCGGGCGATTACGCCTATGTGGTCAAGGACGGCAAAGCCAGCGTGCATGTGGTCAAGCTCGGCAAGACCGACGGTCCCTATGTCCAGATCCTGTCCGGCCTCTCGGCGGGCGATCAGGTGGTGGTGGACGGCGCCGATCGCCTGCACGACGGCGCCGAGGTCCGCATCGTCACCGAAAACGCGCAAGGCAAGTCAACGAAGGACAAGGCGACGCCGGGCCAGTCGACGCAGGGCGATAAATCGCAAGGCGGAAAGGGCGGTCATGCGGCGTCTCCATAAGGCGCGCGGCGCCCATCGTCGGCAAGGCGCGCCCGAATGAACGTGTCCGAGCCCTTCATCCGGCGACCGGTGGCGACATCCCTGCTGATGGTCGCCATCCTGCTGTCGGGCCTGATGGGCTATCGCCTGCTGCCCTTGGCGACCCTGCCGACGGTGGATTATCCCACCATCCAGGTCCAGACTTTCTATCCCGGCGCCAGCCCCGAGGTGATGACCTCCTCGGTGACGGCGCCGCTGGAGCGCCAGTTCGGCCAGATGCCGGGCCTGAGCGAGATGACCTCGGCGAGTTCGGCGGGCGCCTCGATCGTCACCCTGCAATTCGACCTGTCGCTCTCGCTCGATGTCGCCGAACAGGAGGTCCAGGCGGCGATCAACGCCGCGCAGAACCTGCTGCCGTCAGACCTGCCGACGCCGCCGGTCTATTTCAAGGTCAATCCCGCCGACGCCCCGATCCTGACCCTGTCGGTGACCTCGAAAACCCTGCCGCTGACCCAGCTCGAGGATTTGAGCGAGACCCGGCTGGCGCAGAAAATCGCGCAGCAGCCCGGCGTCGGCCTCGTCAGCGTGTCCGGCGGCCAGCGGCCGGCCATGCGGGTCCAGGTCAATCCGGCGGCGCTCGCCGCCTATGGGCTGAACATCGACGACGTACGGACCATTCTTGGCAACGCCAATGTGAATATCCCGAAAGGGAATTTCGACGGGCCGTCGCAGGCCTCGACCATTGGCGCCAACGACCAGATCTCCACCGCCCAAGGCTATGCCGACCAGATCATCGCCTATCGCAATGGCGCGCCAGTGCGGCTGTCCGATGTCGCCAAGGTGGTGAGCGGCGCGGAAAACAGCAAGATCGCCGCCTGGGCCGGCAAGACGCCGGCGATCATCATCAATGTCCAGCGCCAGCCGGGCGCCAATGTCATCGCCACCGTCGATTCGGTGCGCAACTTGCTGCCCAGCCTGCTCTCCGGCCTGCCGGCGGCGATGAATGTCGATGTGATGTCCGACCGCACCGTGACCATTCGCGCCTCGGTCGCCGACGTGCAGTTCGCACTGGCGCTTTCTGTCGTCCTGGTCGTCCTGGTGATCTTCGTCTTCCTGCGCACCTTGCCGGCGACGCTCATCCCTTCGCTTTCCGCGCCGCTCTCGCTCGTCGGCGCCTTCGGCGTGATGTATCTTCTGGGCTACAGCCTCGACAATCTCTCGCTGATGGCGCTGACCATCGCCACCGGCTTCGTCGTGGACGACGCGATCGTGATGATCGAGAACATCGCCCGCCATGTCGAGGGCGGCATGAATCCGATGGAGGCCTCGCTTGTCGGCTCGCGCGAGATCGGCTTCACCATCATTTCGCTCACCGTCTCGCTGATCGCCGTGCTGATCCCGCTGCTGTTCATGGGCGAGGTGGTGGGGCGGCTGTTCCATGAATTCGCCGTGACCCTGGCGGTCACCATCGTCATTTCCGCCTTTGTCTCGCTCACCCTCGTGCCGATGATGAGCGCGCGGCTGATCCGCCATCGCCCGGACAATGAGCGCGGCCGCTTCGACCTCGCCGCCGAACGGGTCTTCGACCAGATCATCGCGGCCTATTCGAGAGCGCTCGACGTGGTGCTGCGCCACCAGCCGCTGACGCTCGCCGTGGCGATCGCCACCCTGGCGCTGACGGCGCTGCTTTACATGGTCATCCCGAAAGGCTTTTTCCCGGTGCAGGACACCGGCTTCATCCAGGCCATGACCGAGGGGCCGCAGGACGTCTCCTTCGACAAGATGGTCGACCTCCAGGGCGCCCTCGCCGATGTTTTGCTCAAGGACCGGGATGTCGCCTCCGTCGCCTCCTTCGTCGGCGTCGACGGCTCCAACCTGACCCTGAATTCCGGCCGCTTCCTGATCAATCTCAAGCCGCTCGGCCAGCGCACGGACGATGTCAGCGCGGTGATCCGGCGCCTGAGCCGCGAGGCCGCGAACGTTCCGGGCATAAAACTCTATATGCAGCCCTCGCAGGATCTGACGATCGACGCCTCGGTCACCAGGGCGCAATATAAATTCGTCCTGGAAAACGCCAATTCCAGCCTGTTCGCGGAATGGGCGCCCAAGCTCACGCAGCGGCTCGCCCAGGCGCCGGAGCTGAGCGATGTCGCGAGCGACCTGCAGCAGCAGGGCTCGGCGCTCGACATCACCGTGGACCGCGCCACCGCCGCCCGGTTCGGGATCACCATGGCGAGCGTGGACAATGTGCTCTACGACCTGTTCGGCCAGAGAATCATTTCGACCATCTACACCCAGTCCAACCAATATCGGGTGATCCTCGAAGGCGCGCCCGCGGTGCAGCAATCGCTCAAGGGCCTGGACAATATCTATCTGCCGTCGAGCGCCTCGACCACCAACGGGCAGGTTCCGCTTTCGGCCATCGTCCATCTGCAAAAGCGCTCCGGCCCGCTGGTGGTGACCCATTTCGCCCAATTCCCGGCGACCACCATTTCCTTCAATCTGGCGCCGGGCGTCTCGCTGGGCGAAGGCCTCGCCGCGATCGATCGCGCCAAGGCGGATATCGGCTTGCCCGATTCCTTCATCGTCGCTTTCCAGGGCGCGGCGGCGGCGTTCGAGTCCTCCCTGACCAATGAGCTGCTGCTGATCGCGGCGGCGGTCATGACCATGTATATCGTGCTGGGCGTGCTCTACGAGAGCTTCGTCCACCCTGTCACCATTCTGTCGACCCTGCCCTCGGCCAGCGTCGGCGCCTTGGTCACCTTGCTGCTGTTCGGCTACCAGCTCGACGTGATCGCGATCATCGGCGTGATTCTGCTGATCGGCATCGTCAAGAAGAACGCGATCATGATGATCGACTTCGCGCTCGAAGCCGAGCGCGTGGAAGGCCTCGGGCCGGTCGCCGCGATCCGCCAGGCCTGCCTTCTGCGCTTCCGCCCGATCCTGATGACCACCATGGCCGCCATTCTCGGCGCCCTGCCGCTGATGCTCGGGCGCGGCGTCGGCTCGGAACTGCGCCAGCCGCTCGGCTACGCCATCGTCGGCGGCCTGATCGTCAGCCAGGTCCTGACCCTGTTCACCACGCCGGTGATCTATCTCTATTTCGACCGTCTGGCCCATCGCCTCGGCCGGCGCGGCGAGCCCGGGCCCCTGCAGGGGCCTGAGCCGGAGCCGGCGGAATGAGGCGGTTTTCGCAAGTTCGCTTCGCGATCCGCGAAAACGGATCGCGCGGAAATTCCTCTCGCGGAGGGCGGATTTCCGCGCGAGCGGAATGCGCTTTCCAATCCGCGCAAGCGGACTGCGCTTTCGAAGGGGAAGGCGCATGAATATTTCCGCGCCGTTCATCCGCCGGCCGGTCGCGACCGTCCTGCTGACCTTGGGGATCGCGCTTTCCGGCGCGCTGGCCTTTTTCCAGCTCCCCGTGGCCCCGTTGCCCGATGTCCAGGTCCCCTTCGTCACGGTCACCGCGATGCTGCCCGGCGCGAGCCCGGAAACCGTGGCGACCAGCGTCGCCCAGCCGCTCGAACGCCATCTCGGCCAGATCGCCGACGTGACCGACATGACCTCGACGTCGAGCCTCGGCCAGACCCAGATCGTCATGCAGTTCGGCCTGAGCCGCGACATCGACGGCGCCGCGCGCGACGTCCAGGCGGCGATCAACGCCGCCCGCGCCGACCTGCCGACGGCCCTGCGCCAGAACCCGACCTATCGCAAGGTCAATCCGGCCGAGGCCCCGGTCCTCATTCTCAGCCTGACCTCGAAAACCCTTACCCGCGGCCAGCTTTACGACGCCGCCAGCAATGTGCTGCAACAGCGCATTTCCCAGCTTCCCGGTATCGGCCAGGTCATCATCGGCGGCGCGGCTTTGCCCGCCGTGCGGGTGGAGCTGAACCCGCAGGCTTTGTTCAACTATGGCGTCGGCCTCGAAGACGTGCGCGCGGCGCTCGCCTCCGCCAACGCCAACGCGCCCAAGGGCGCGATCGAGGAGAGCGGGCGCCATTTCCAGATCTACACCAACGACCAGGCGTCCCATGCCGCGGACTATCGGCCGCTGGTGATCGCCTATCGTAACGGCGCGCCGGTGCGCCTGTCGGACGTCGCGCAGGTCGAGGATTCGGTCGAGGATCTGCGCAACGCCGCTTTCGCCGACGGAGTCCCGGCGGTGCTGGCGATCCTGTTCCCCGAGCCCGGCGCCAATATCATCCAGACCGTGGACGCGGTGAATGCGGAACTGCCCTATCTGCAGGCGGCGCTGCAAGGCGACATCAAGCTCAAGACCGTCATCGACCGCTCCGTCTCGATCCGCGCCTCGCTGTTCGACACCGAAATCACCCTGATGATTGCCGTCACTCTGGTGAGCCTGGTCGTCTTCTTCTTTCTCGGCAACGCGCGCGCGACGCTTGCGCCCAGCATCGCGGTGGTGGTGTCGATCGTCGGAACCTTCGGCGCGATGTATCTGCTCGGCTACAGCCTCAATTTGCTGTCGCTGATGGCGCTGACCATTTCCACCGGCTTCGTCGTGGACGACGCCATCGTCGTGGTCGAAAATATCGAGCGCTATCTCGAAGCGGGCATGGGCGGCGTGGATGCGGCGCTGCGCGGCTCCAAGGAAGTCGGCTTCACCGTCGTGTCCATCACCATGTCGCTGATCGCGGTTTTCGCCCCGATCCTGTTCATGGGCGGGCTCGTTGGTCGATTCTTCCGCGAATTCTCGGTGACCATGGCGGTGGCGGTCCTGATCTCGATGGTCATTTCGCTCACCACGACGCCGATGCTCTCCGCTTTCTTCATGCGCCGGAGTCATGGCGTGAAGCGCCAGCATCTGCTGGAGGCGACGTTCATCCGCGTCCAGGCGGCCTACGGCCGCGGCCTCACCTGGGCGCTGCGTCATTCCCTGCTGATCGTCAGCACGCTGCCGGCGAGCCTGCTGGTGATTTTCCTTCTTTTCGGCGCCTTCCCCTCGATCTTCAAGGGCGTTCCCAAGGGCCTGTTCCCGCAGGAGGACACCGGCAGGATGATGGGCACGCTGGAAGGCGACCAGAGCATTTCCTTCCAGAGCATGAAGAAAAAGCTCACCGAAATGCTGGCGATCGTCCAGGCCGATCCGGCGGTCCAGACAGTAGTCGGATTCACCGGCGCCACCGGCGGCCCTGGCGCGGCCGTCAATACCGCGCGCGTCTTCGCCGGGTTGAAGCCGCTGGCGCAACGCGACGTCAGCGTGGACCAGGTGATCGCCCGCCTGCGCGGCAAGCTCTCCCACGTCCCGGGCGGACGGCTCTATTTCCAGGCCTTTTCCGACTATAAATTCACCGGGCGCCAGTCGTCGTCGCAATATCAATATACGCTTTATTCCGACAACACCGCCGAGCTTTACGTCTGGGCGCAGAAGCTGACCGACGCCCTGATCCAGCGCGGACGGCTGAAGGATGTCGTCTCGGACCAGAAGATCAAGGCGCTGGAGACCGACCTTGTCATCGACCGCGACGCCGCGGCGCGTTTCGGCCTCACCGAGGCGATGATCGACAACACCATCTATGACGCCTTCGGCCAGCGTCAGGTCTCGGTCATCTTTTCCAGCATCAACCAATATCACGTCGTGATGGAGATCGATCCGAAATACACGCAGAGCCCCTCCATGCTCGACCAGATCTATGTCTCCACCGCCGGCGGCGCCCCCAACGCCGTCGCTCTCTCCAACCTGCCGGGCGGGTCGGTGACCCAGATTCCTCCCGCCGGCGGGAGCGCCGCCGCGGCGGCGGCGGGCTCGGCGAGCCTCGACACCGCCCGCAACGCCACGACCAATGCGCTGGCGGCTTCGGGCAATAGTTCGGCCTCCGCCGGGGCGGCGGTGAGCACGATCAAGGAGACGATGGTGCCGCTTTCGGCGGTGAGCGGTTACCGCCGCGCGAACACCGCGCTGTCGATCAATCACGAAGGCCCTTTCGTGACGACAACGATCTCCTTCAACCTCGATCCCAAGGATTCGCTCAGCGACGGCCTCGACGAGATTCACGCGGCCGAGGCGCAGATCAACATGCCGGCCAGCGTCCACGGCGCCGCCTCGGGGGCGGCTCTGCTTTTCGTCGGCTCCGCTTCGGCCTTTCCGCTGCTGGTGCTGGCCGCCATTCTGTCGATGTATATCGTGCTGGGCATTCTCTATGAGAGCCTGATCCATCCGATCACCATTCTCTCGACCCTGCCCTCGGCGGGCGTCGGCGCCTTGCTGAGCCTCGCGATTTTCGACATCGAACTCGACGTCATTTCCGGCATCGGCGTGATCCTGCTGATCGGCCTGGTCAAGAAAAACGCCATCATGCTGGTGGATTTCGCGATCAATGCGAAAAGAAACCACGGCGCCAGTTCGCGCGACGCGATTTACGAAGCCTGCCTTCTGCGCCTGCGCCCGATTCTGATGACCACTTTCGCCGCCATGTTCGGCGCCCTGCCCTTGGCCTTGTCCTTCGGCGAAGGCGGCGAAATGCGCCGGCCGCTCGGCGCGTCGATCATCGGCGGCCTGATCGTCAGCCAGTTGCTGACCCTGTTCACGACGCCGGTCATCTATCTTTATCTCGACCGTTTCAGCCTCTGGCTGAAGGCCAGGCGCGCCGCCTGGCTCGGCCGCCCAGCGCCGGCCTGATCCTCGCGAAGCGCAAAAAAAAGACCGCCGGACCCGAGCCCGGCGGCGTTTTTTCAGCGCTTTTGCGAAAAGGTATTATTCCGCGGCGGCGACCGGAGCGGCGCCCTTGGCGTCGACGTCGCGATCGACGAATTCGATCACCGCCATCGCGGCGTTGTCGCCATAGCGGAAGCCGGCCTTGAGCACGCGGGTATAGCCGCCATTGCGGTCCTTGTAACGCGGGCCGAGCACGTCGAACAGTTTCTTGACCAGCTCGACATCCTTGATCTGGGAGATGGCCTGACGGCGGGCGTGCAGGTCGCCGCGCTTGCCGAGCGTCACCAGCTTCTCGACCACCGGACGCAGGTCCTTGGCCTTGGGCAAAGTGGTGACGATCTGCTCATGCTGGATGAGCGCCTGCGAAAGATTGGCGAACATCGCCTTGCGATGCTCGGCGGTCCGGTTGAACCGGCGCTTGGAACGACCATGATACATGCGGCTACTCCTTCATTCTTACGGCCGCCGTGCCAAGGAACGGCCGTTCTGTGCTTTGCCCCTTGGGGGCGTTGAGCCGGCAGCCCGAAGGCGAGCCGGAAAGGGAACGCCAAGCCCAAAGGGGCTTGGCTAGGAGCGACCGCGACGCCGAGCTTATGCGAGGGGCCCTTCCCGCCGTCCCCGAAGGGGACAGAAAGGCTCTCAATAATGCTCCTCGAAGCGCTTGGCGAGTTCGTCGATGTTCTCCGGCGGCCAGCCGGCGACTTCCATGCCGAGATGCAGGCCCATCTGGGCCAGCACTTCCTTGATTTCGTTGAGCGATTTGCGGCCGAAATTCGGCGTGCGCAGCATTTCGGCTTCGGTCTTCTGGATCAGGTCGCCGATATAGACGATGTTGTCGTTCTTCAGGCAGTTGGCCGAGCGGACCGAAAGCTCCAGTTCGTCGACCTTCTTGAGCAGCGCCGGGTTGAAGGCGAGTTCCGGGATCGACGGCGCGTGCTCCTCGCGCTTGGGCTCCTCGAAATTGACGAAGACGTTGAGCTGGTCCTGCAGGATGCGGGCGGCGAAGGCCACCGCGTCCTCGGGGGTCAGCGAGCCGTTGGTCTCGACCTCCATGGTCAGCTTGTCATAGTCGAGCACCTGGCCCTCGCGGGTCGGCTCGATCCTGTAGGAGACCTTCTTCACCGGCGAATAGATCGAATCGACCGGGATCAGGCCGATCGGCGCGTCCTCGGCGCGGTTGCGATCCGCCGGGACGTAACCCTTGCCGGTATTGACGGTGAATTCCATGCGGATTTCCGCGCCCTCGTCCAGGGTGCAGAGCGCCAGCGTCGGGTTCAGCACCGCGATGTCGCCGGTCACGCCGATGTCGCCGGCATAGACCACGCCCGGGCCGACCTTTTTCAGGGTCATGCGCTTGGGGCCGTCGCCATGCATCTTGATGGCCACGTCCTTGATGTTCAAGACAATGTCGGTCACATCCTCGCGCACGCCGGGGATGGAGGAGAACTCATGCAGCACGCCGTCGATATGGACGGAGGTGATGGCGGCGCCTTGCAGCGACGACAGCAGAATGCGGCGCAGAGCATTGCCGAGAGTCAGGCCGAAGCCGCGCTCCAGCGGCTCCGCGACCACGGTCGCCACGCGCTTGGGGTCTTCGCCGGGCGTCACATGCAGCTTGTTCGGCTTGATGAGTTCCTGCCAGTTTTTCTGAATCATTTTCGCCTCTTCCTCGGGCCGGGGCATATCGGTTCGTCAACCATGGCCGGCGGCCCGTTTTACGGAAAATCCCGCGGCGGCTCCGTCGAACCGTCGCGGGAATATCGGATAGGAAAAAATCAGACGCGGCGGCGCTTGCGCGGGCGGCAGCCGTTGTGCGGGATCGGGGTCACGTCGCGGATCGAGGTGACGGTGAAGCCCGCCGCCTGAAGCGCGCGGAGCGCCGATTCACGGCCCGAGCCGGGACCGGAAACTTCGACTTCCACGGTGCGCATGCCATGTTCCGAGGCCTTGCGGGCGGCGTCCTCGGCCGCCATCTGCGCCGCATAGGGAGTCGACTTGCGCGAGCCCTTGAAGCCCATCGTGCCGGCGGAAGACCAGGAAATGGTGTTGCCCTGGGCGTCGGCGATGGTGATCATCGTGTTGTTGAACGAGGAATAGACATGCGCGACGCCGGAGGCGATGTTCTTGCGCTCCCTGCGGCGAACGCGGGTGTTGTCCTTGGCCATATTCTTTCAGTCCTTCTGGCGCGCCCGTAGTTCCAGGCGCTCGGGTTGGTATCGATGCATCTCGCGCCCTGGGACGCGAACGCAAAATCCGGATTCAAATGGGTCGGGCCGCGGCGAAAATTGTGATTTCCGAGCACCGAAGCGGAGCGTACTTCCGTACGTGAGCATCGGAGCGCAGGAAAGCGCCATTTGCAGCCCGGCCCCACCCATTTGGGCCGGACTTTTACTTCTTCTTGCCGGCGATCGGCTTGGCCTTGCCCTTGCGGGTGCGGGCGTTGGTGTGGGTGCGCTGGCCGCGAACCGGGAGCTGGCGGCGGTGCCGCAGGCCGCGATAGCAGCCGAGGTCCATCAGGCGCTTGATGTTCATCGCGACGTCGCGGCGCAGGTCGCCTTCCACCATATAGTCGCGGTCGATGGTCTCGCGAATCTGAAGCACTTCGGCGTCGGTGAGTTCATTGACGCGGCGGGCGGCGGGAATGTTGACCTTCGCGCAGATCTCTTCCGCCTTTTTGGAGCCAATGCCGTGAATGTACTGGAGCGCGATGACGACGCGCTTGTTGGTCGGAATGTTGACGCCGGCTATACGAGCCATTTTTATCTCCATATGGGGCCGAAAGGCCCGGGGTTAAGCCCGCGTCCGGTGGAGGCCGGCCCATGCGGGAACTGGAACCTGGGGGAAATCGAAAAACAGCGCTCCAGCCTTTTCAAGCCGAAGCGCGGAATGAAGGTGTTCACCTACAGCGGCGACGGCTTGCCGTCAACCGCTTTTAGGCGAAATTCCGGCCGTCTTACTTGGCCAGAACCTTGTCGAGCTGGCCGGTGACGTCGTCGATCGCCGCCATGCCGTCGACGGTGCGCAGTTCGCCGATCGACTTGTAATGGCCGGAGACCGGCGCGGTCTGCTCGCGATACTGGCTGAGGCGCTTGGCGAAGGCCTCCGGATTGTCGTCTGCGCGCACCGTTCCGCCGGCGGCCAGCGTCTCCTTGACGCGGTTTTCCATGCGCGCGACCAGGGCCTTCTCGTCGACGACGAGTTCGACCACGGCGTCGAGCTTCATGCCCTTCTGCTTCAGCATGGCGTCGAGCGCCTTGGCCTGGGCCACGGTGCGCGGAAAACCGTCGAGGATGAAGCCCTTGGCGCAATCCGCCTCGCCGATGCGGTCGGCGATGATGCCGACGACGATCTCGTCGGAGACGAGGCCGCCCGATTCCATCACCGCCTTGGCTTTCAGGCCGACCGGGGTTCCCGCCTTGACCGCCGCGCGCAGCATGTCGCCGGTGGAGAGCTGCGGAATGCCGAATTTCTTTTCCAGACGCGTCGATTGGGTGCCTTTGCCGGCGCCGGGCGGTCCGAGCAGAATCAGTCTCATTTCTTTTTCCCCCTAAGCTTGGCCTTTTTCACCAGCCCCTCATATTGCTGGGCCTGGAGATAGCCATGGACTTGCGCGACCGTGTCCATGGTCACGCTGACGACGATCAGCAACGACGTGCCGCCGAAATAGAACGGCAGCGCGAATTGCGAGATGAGCATTTCCGGCAGCAGGCAGATCAAGGCGAGATAACCGGCGCCGAGCACCGTGACGCGTGTCAGCACGTGATCGATGAATTGCGCCGTCCGCTCGCCGGGCCGCACGCCGGGAATGAAGCCGCCGTGTTTTTTCAGATTGTCCGCCGTCTCGACCGGATCGAACACGATGGCGGTATAGAAGAAGGCGAAGAACACGATCAGCCCCGCGTAGAAGATCATGTAGGCCGGGCGGCCGTGGCCGAGATAGGTCGCCAGGAATCCCAGCACGCCGGTCGATCCGTTGTTCTGGGCGAAATTGGCGATGGTGGTCGGCAGCAGCAGCAGCGACGAGGCGAAGATCGGCGGGATCACGCCGGAGGTGTTCAGTTTCAGCGGCAGGAACGAGGTCTGGCCCTCGTAGATGCGGTTGCCCTGCTGGCGCTTGGGGTAAGTGATCAGCAGGCGGCGCTGGGCGCGCTCCATGAACACGATGAAGCCCACCACGCCCGAGGACATGAGCAGCAGGCCGAGCAGGACCAGGGGCGAGATCGCGCCCTGGCGCGCCAGCTCCAGCGTATTGGCGATCGCGGAAGGGAAGGCGGCGACGATGCCGGCGAAAATGATCAGCGACGAGCCGTTGCCGACGCCGCGGGAGGTGATCTGCTCGCCGAGCCACATCAGGAACAGGGTGCCGCCCATCAGGGTCAGCACCGTGGAAATGCGGAAGAACCAGCCCGGATCGCTCACGACATTGGACTGGCCCTCGAGGCCGACCGCAATGCCATAGGCCTGAAAGGCCGCGATCGCCACCGTGAGATAGCGGGTATACTGGTTCATGACCTTGCGGCCCTGCTCGCCCTCTTTCTTGAGCTGTTCGAGCGTGGGAATGACCGAGGTCATCAGCTGAACGATGATCGAGGCCGAAATGTAGGGCATGATGTTCAGGGCGAAGATCGCCATGCGCTGCACGGCGCCGCCGGCGAACATGTTGAACATCTGCAGCACGCCCTGCTGATGGCTCTGGAAATGGGCGGCGAAGGCGGCGGGGTCGATGCCCGGCAACGGGATATAGGTGCCGAGGCGATAGACGATCAGCGCCCCGAGCGTGAACCAGATCCGCTTCTTGAGCTCCTCGGCCTTGCCGAAGGCTGCAAGATTGATGTTAGCCGCAAGCTGTTCAGCCGCCGAGGCCATTTGCAACGCTCCAGATGTCGGTCGCCCTCGGTCGCCTGAAAAAAGCGGCGCGGGCCTGCGAAAACGGGGCGGAGACTCGTCGTCGCCCGCCCCGTTTAGACTTTCGTCACGCGAAAATCACGTCCTTTCCGACGAGATTTCGCGAAAAGTTTTTCAAGCTTCGGCGGCCGCGAGCAACTTGATCGCGCCGCCGGCCTTTTCGATCGCGGCGACGGCCGATTTCGACGCGGCGGCGACTTCGAAGGAGAGCTTGGTCTTCAATTCGCCGTTGCCGAGAATTTTCACGCCGTCGCGCGGCTTGGAGACCACGCCGGCGCCGATCAGGGCCTCCAGCGTCACGGGGGCGCTGGCGTCGAGCTTGCCGGCTTCGACGGCCTGCTGGATGCGGCCGAGATTGACCTCGTTGTAATCCACCGAGAAGGGATTCCAGAAGCCGCGCTTGGGCAGACGGCGATGCAGGGGCATCTGGCCGCCTTCGAAACCCTTGATGGCGACGCCGGTGCGGGCCTTCTGGCCCTTGACGCCACGTCCCGCGGTCTTGCCCTTGCCCGAGCCGATGCCGCGGCCGACGCGCATCCGCTCCTGGGAGGCGCCGGGATTGTCGGAAATGCCGTTGAGCTTCATGTGCGTCGCTCCCCTCAGGCTTCGACGCGCACGAGATGCGCGACTTTTTCGATCATGCCGCGCACGGCGGGGGTGTCTTTCAACACCGCCTTGCGGCCGATCTTGTTGAGCTTAAGGCCGACCAGCGTCTGGCGCTGCTCGGCGGGACGGCCGATCGGGCTCCTGGTCTGGACGACCGTGATCATCTTGGCTTCAGTCATGGCGCGCTCCCTCAGCCTTCAGCCGTTCCGTCTTCGCCGCCGGGGCGGCGAGACTGGAGCACGGAAACCTTCATGCCGCGGCGCGCCGCGACCGAGCGGGGCGAATCCTCGGATTTCAGCGCGTCGAACGTGGCGCGCACCATGTTGTAGGGATTGGACGAGCCCTGCGACTTGGCGACCACGTCATGGACGCCGAGCGTCTCGAACACGGCGCGCATCGGGCCGCCGGCGATGATGCCGGTGCCGGCCGGGGCGGCGCGGAGAATGACGCGGCCCGCGCCATGGCGGCCATTCACGTCATGATGCAGGGTGCGGCCCTCGCGCAGCGGCACGCGGATCAGGCCGCGCTTGGCCGATTCGGTCGCCTTGCGGATGGCTTCCGGCACTTCGCGCGCCTTGCCATGGCCGAAGCCGACGCGACCCTTCTGGTCGCCGACGACGACGAGCGCGGCGAAGCCGAAGCGGCGGCCGCCCTTCACGACTTTGGCGACGCGATTGATATGGACCAGACGATCCACGAATTCGCTGTCGCGCTCTTCATCCTTGCGATCGCGACCGCGACCGCCTTCACCTTCACGAGCCATTTTTTTTTCCGTCACTTGCGCGGAACGCTTCTCTTGAAAACGCCCGCTCGCTGGGATCGATCGAAGCCGGCCGCGGAACGTTCAGTTCCGGCCCGGCTCCAAGGTTTTCAACCGGCGGAAAATCCCGCCGATCAGAATTGCAGGCCGCCCTCGCGCGCGCCGTCGGCCAGAGCCTTGACGCGCCCGTGGTACATATAGGCGCCGCGGTCGAACACGACTTCCTTGACGCCGGCCGCGACCGCGCGTTCGGCGATCAGTTTGCCGATCGTCTTGGCGGCCTCGATATTGGCGCCGGTCTTCAGCGCGCCGCGATTGTCCTTCTCGAGCGACGAGGCCGAAGCCAAGGTGACGCCCTTGTCGTCGTCGATGACCTGGGCGTAGATCTGTTTCGACGAGCGGAAGACCGACAGACGCGGCTTGCCATAGGCGCGGGCGCGGAGGGTGCGGCGAACGCGCGCCTTGCGGCGGTCGGCGGATTGTTCCTTTGCCATGACGCGGGTTCCTTACTTCTTCTTGCCTTCCTTGCGGAAGATGAATTCGCCGGCATATTTGACGCCCTTGCCCTTGTAAGGCTCGGGCCCGCGATAGTCGCGGATTTCGGCGGCCACCTGGCCGACCTGCCGCTTGTCGATGCCGGTAATGGTGATTTCCGTCGGCTTGGGCGTCGCGATGGCGATGCCGGCCGGGATCGGATAATTGATGTCGTGGCTGTAGCCGAGCGACAATTGCAGGCTCTTGCCCGCCACCGCCGCCTTGTAGCCGACGCCGGTGATTTCGAGCTTCTTTTCGAAGCCCTGGGTGACGCCGACCACCAGACTGTTGATCTGGGCCCGCGCCGTGCCCCACAGCGCGCGGGCGCGCTTGGTTTCGAAACGCGGATCGACCTTGATCTGGTTGTCGTTCATCGACACCGAGACATCGTCATGGACGACGAAGGACAGTTCGCCCTTGGCGCCCTTGACGGTCACATTCTGGCCCTCGACCTTGGCGGTGACGCCGGCCGGGACGACAACGGGCTTTTTGCCGATACGAGACATGGTTTGCTCCTCCTCGCTTCGGATCAGAAGACCGTCGCGAGCACTTCGCCGCCGACATTGGCGTCGCGCGCGGCATGATCCGCGAGAACGCCCTTCGGGGTCGAAATGATCGCAATGCCAAGGCCGTTGGCGACGCGCGGCAGCGCGCCCACCGCCGCGTAAACGCGGCGTCCGGGCTTGGAAACGCGGTTGATTTCGCGAATGACCGGCTGACCGTCGAAATATTTCAGCTCGATTTCGAAATCGGTGCGGCCATTGCCGAATTCCGTGACGCTATAGCCGCGGATGTAGCCCTCGTCCTTGAGCACGTCGAGGACGTTGGCGCGCAACCGCGATCCCGGCGTCGAGACCGAGGACTTGCGGCGCATCTGCGCGTTGCGGATGCGGGTGAGCAGATCGCCCACAGGATCATTGATCGCCATGTCGGTCTCCTTACCAGCTCGACTTGACCAGGCCCGGGATCAAACCCCTGGAGCCCAGTTCGCGAAGCGCGATGCGCGACATTTTCAGCTTGCGGTTATAGGCGCGCGGACGACCCGTCACCTCGCAGCGGTTACGCACGCGATTGATGCACGAGTTGCGCGGCATTTCGGCAAGCTTCAGGGTCGCCGCGAAGCGCTCTTCGACGCTCAGCGCACGGTCCTTGGCGATCGCGCGCAGGCGGGCGCGCTTGGGCGCCTTCTGGGCGGCGAGTTTCGCCCGCTTCTGGTTATGCTCGGTCTTGCTTTTCTTGGCCATGGGTTACCTCTGGTTTCCGCGTTTGAGGCGATTATCTAACTTGCCTCACTGCCGGAACGGGAAGTTGAACGCGCGCAGCAGAGCGCGAGCCTCGTCGTCGGTCTTGGCCGTGGTGCAGACGATGACGTCCATGCCCAGAACCGTGTCGACCTTGTCGTAGTCGATCTCCGGGAACACGATGTGCTCCTTGACGCCCATGGCGAAATTGCCGCGGCCGTCGAACGACTTCGGATTCAGACCGCGAAAATCTCTGCACCCGCGGCAAGGCCACGGTGATGAGACGGTCCAGAAATTCATACATGCGGGTCTTGCGCAGGGTGACCTTGGCGCCGATTGGCATGTTCTCGCGCACCTTGAACGTCGAGATGGCGTTCCGGGCCTTGGTGATCACCGGCTTCTGGCCGGCGATCAGGGCGAGATCGGCGGCGGCGACCGTCACCTTCTTGGTGTCGTTGACCGCTTCGCCCACGCCCATGTTGAGGACGATCTTCTCGATCGCCGGAACTTGGAGCGGGTTCTTGTAGCCGAACTGCTCGATCATCTGCGGGCGCACCACTTCGTCATAGTGCTTGCGCATGCGCGCGACATAGCCCGCGGGCGCGCCGGCGACCGCGCCGGCGTGAGCAACCGTTTCGGCGCCCTTGGCCTTGGCGGTCTTTTCAGCGCCCTTGGCGGCCTTGTCGCCGCCCTTGGCGGCCTTGTCGCCGCCTTTTTTCGGGTTCTTCGGCTCAGCCATCGATCATTTCTCCGGAACGCTTGGCGACGCGGACCTTGCGGCCGTCGTCGAGAATCTTGAAGCCGACGCGGGTGGGCTGGCCATCCTTGGGATCGGCGAACGCGATGTTCGACAACTGGATCGGCGCTTCCTTGGAGATGATGCCGCCTTCCTGGGTCTGGGTCTGCTTCTGGTGACGCTTCACCATGTTGACGCCCTGGACGACCGCCTTGCCGTCCTTGGGAAACACGAAAGTGACTTCGCCGGTGCGGCCCTTGTCGCGGCCGGCGATCACGACGACCTTGTCGCCCTTCTTGATCTTCGCGGCCATTACAGCACCTCCGGCGCGAGCGAGATGATCTTCATGTGGTTCTTGGCGCGCAATTCGCGCGGAACCGGCCCGAAGATGCGGGTGCCAACGGGCTCTTTCTGATTGTTGATGAGAACGGCGGCGTTGGTGTCGAAACGGATCATCGAACCGTCGGCGCGCTTGATGTCCTTGGCGGTGCGCACGACGACCGCCTTCATCACGTCGCCCTTCTTCACGCGGCCGCGTGGAATGGCTTCCTTCACGGAGACGACGATGATGTCGCCCACCCCTGCATATTTGCGCTTGGAGCCGCCAAGCACCTTGATGCACATCACACGGCGCGCGCCCGAATTGTCGGCCACGTCGAGGGCTGTCTGCATCTGAATCATGGCTTCGAGCCTTTCATGTCAGATCGGTTTCCACGCCGGTTCATTCCGGCCTGGACTACGCCTGGATCGGCTTTCCGTCGGGAAAGCCGTATTCCGCTTGCGCGGAAATCCCTTCGATAACAGAATTTCCGTCCCGCCGGCTGCGCCTTTGGCGAGGCAGGCGAACGGAAAGCTCTTTCGAGGAAGAGCGCGCTTCCTCGTCTATTTCCCGGCCGAAATCAAGCCTTATTTTCGCTGGTCAGGACCGTCCAGCGCTTCAGCTTCGAAATCGGGCGGGTCTCCTGGATGGAGACCACGTCGCCGACCTTGAATGTCCCCGCCTCGTCATGGGCGTGGTAGTTCTTGGTGCGGCGCACCGTCTTCTTGAGCAGTGGATGGGTGAAGCGGCGCTCCACCTTCACCACCACGGTCTTTTCCTGCTTGTCGCTGACGACGACGCCCTGGAGAATTCGCTTCGGCATGATGAGACCTTATTTCTTCGCGTCGCGTTTGTGGGCGGCGATCGTCTTCACTCGGGCGACGTCGCGGCGCACGACGCGCACGCGCGAGGTGTTTTCGAGCTGGCCGGTCGCCTTCTGGAAGCGCAGGTTGAACTGCTCCTTCTTCAGCTTCAGCAGCTCTTCGTTCAATTGATCGTCCGACATGGCCTTCAGGTCCGACAGGCGCTGATCGTTCTTCATCCTATCCCCCTTACTCGGCGATGCGTTCGATGAAACGCGTCTTGATCGGCAGCTTGGCCGCGGCAAGCGCGAAAGCCTCGCGGGCGAGCGGGGCCGGAACGCCGTCGATCTCGAACATGATGCGGCCGGGGGCGACGCGCGCCGCCCAGAATTCCGGCGAGCCCTTGCCCTTGCCCATACGCACTTCGGTCGGCTTCGAGGAGACCGGAACGTCAGGGAAGACGCGGATCCAGACGCGGCCGGCGCGCTTCATGTGGCGGGTCATCGCGCGGCGGGCCGCTTCGATCTGGCGGGCGGTGACGCGCTCGGGCTCGAGCGCCTTGAGGCCGAACTGGCCGAAGGCGAGTTCGAAGCCGCCCTTGGAGACGCCCTTGATGCGGCCCTTGAAGGCCTTGCGGAATTTAGTGCGCTTGGGTTGCAGCATGGTTCAAACTCTCAAGCTCAATTTCAGTGCGCGCCGCGCGGTTCGCGCGGCTCGCGGCGCTCGCGACGTTCGCGGCGCTCATGGTGGCCATGGTGGTCGCCGCCGATCTCGTTGGCGCGGCGTTCCTGAGCCATAGGATCGTGCTCCAGGATCTCGCCCTTGAAGATCCACACCTTGATGCCGCAGGTTCCATAAGCGGTATGGGCGGTGGCGACGCCATAATCGACATCGGCGCGCAGGGTGTGCAGCGGCACGCGGCCTTCGCGATACCATTCGAGCCGGGCGATTTCAGCGCCGCCGAGGCGGCCCGAACAGTTGATGCGGATGCCCTCGGCGCCGAGACGCATCGCCGACTGAACGGCGCGCTTCATGGCGCGGCGGAAGGCGACGCGGCGCTCCAGCTGCTGGGCGATCGAGTCGGCGACCAGGGTCGCGTCGATTTCCGGCTTGCGGACCTCGACGATATTGATCGTGACTTCGCTCGCGGTCAGCTTCGCCACCAACTTGCGGATCTTGTCGATGTCGGCGCCCTTCTTGCCGATCACCACGCCCGGACGGGCGGAGTGGACGGTGACGCGGCATTTCTTGTGCGGACGCTCGATGACGATCTTGGAGACCGCCGCCTGCTTCAACGCCTTCATCAGCGTTTCGCGGATGGCGAAATCCTCGTGCAGCAGCTTGCCGTATTCGCCCTTGTTGGCGAACCAGCGCGAGTCCCACGTCCGGTTCACGCCCAGACGAAGACCGATCGGATTAACTTTCTGTCCCATCGTTCTCTCCTCAGGCCCGAGCCGGTTTATTCGCCAGCGCTTCGACTTCGCGCACGACGATCGTCAGGTTCGAGAAAGGCTTCTCGACCCGCCCCGCCCGACCGCGGGCGCGGGCATGAAAGCGCTTCATCACCAGAGCCTTGCCGACAAAGGCTTCGGCCACGACGAGATCGTCCACGTCCAGGTCATGGTTATTTTCGGCGTTGGCGATCGCGCTTTCGAGCGTCTTCTTGACGTCGAGGGCGATGCGCTTCTGCGAGAAGGTCAGGTCGGCGAGCGCGCGATCGACCTTCTTGCCGCGAATGAGTTGCGCCACCAGGTTGAGCTTCTGCGGGCTGACGCGAATCATGCGGCAGACCGCCTTGGCCTCATTGTCCTTGAGGGCGCGGGGATTCTTTACCTGCGACATTTCAGCCCCTCTTCGCCTTCTTGTCGGCCGCATGGCCATGGAAGGTCCGGGTCGGCGAGAACTCGCCGAACTTGTGACCGATCATGTCCTCCGTCACCTGCACCGGCACATGCTTGTGGCCGTTGTAGACGCCGAAGGTGAGGCCGACGAACTGCGGCAGAATGGTGGAGCGGCGGCTCCAGGTCTTGATGACCTCGGAGCGCTTCGCGGAGGCGGCGGCCTCCGCTTTCTTGAGGAGGTAGCCGTCGACGAACGGGCCCTTCCAGATCGAGCGCGACATGTGGCTCAGCCCTTCTTCTTGGCCTTGTGACGCGAGGTCACAATGAATTTGGTGGTGAACTTGTTCGACCGGGTCTTCTTGCCCTTGGTCGGCTTGCCCCAGGGGGTGACCGGGTGACGGCCGCCCGAGGTGCGGCCTTCGCCGCCGCCGTGGGGGTGATCAACCGGGTTCATGACGACGCCGCGATTGTGCGGACGCCAGCCGAGCCAACGTTGGCGGCCGGCCTTGCCGATCGACGTATTCATGTGGTCGGGGTTCGACACCGCGCCGACGGTGCCGTAGCACTGGCCATGGACCAGGCGCTGCTCGCCCGAGTTCAGTCGCAGGATGACATAGCCCTGGTCGCGGCCGACGATCTGCGCATAGGAGCCGGCGGAACGCGCGATCGAGCCGCCCTTGCCGATCTTCAGCTCGACATTGTGCACGATCGTGCCGACCGGAATCGCGGAAAGCGGCATGGCGTTGCCGGGCTTCACGTCGACCTGTGCGCCCGAGACCACCGTGTCGCCGGGGCCAAGGCGCTGTGGCGCGATGATGTAGGCCTGTTCGCCGTCCCCATAGGTGATGAGGGCGATGAACGAGGTGCGGTTGGGATCATATTCGATCCGCTCGACCTTGGCCGCGCCTTCCTTGCGCCGCTTGAAATCGACGATGCGATAGGCCTGCTTGTGGCCGCCGCCGCGGAAGCGGACGGTGATGCGGCCATTGTTGTTGCGGCCGCCCGACGAGCTCTGCCCCTCGGTCAGCTTCTTGACCGGCTTGCCCTTGTAGAGCTCGCCTCGATCGACGATCACGAGCTGGCGAAGGCTCGGCGTGATCGGCTTGAACGTTTTAAGCGCCATCTGCCTGTTTCCTTACCTCAGCTCAGAGCCCGGTGGTCACGTCGATCTTGTGGCCTTCGGCCAAAGTGACGACCGCGTTCTTGACGTCGGAACGCTGCCCGCGCGTTCCCTTGAACACCTTCTTCTTGCCCTTGCGGACCAGCGTGTTGACGGCCTCGACCTTGACGTCGAACAGGCGCTCGACGGCTTTCTTGATCTGGTCCTTGGTCGCGTCGGGACGCACCTTGAACACGACCTTGTTCTGTTCGGACGCGAAAGTGGCCTTTTCGGTGATGACCGGGGCGACGATCACGTCGTAGTGACGCGGGTCAGTAGTCCCTTGGCTCATTTGAAGCGCGCCTCCAGCGCATCGATGGCCGCCTTGGTCAGCACGAGCTTCTCGCGGCGGAGAATGTCATAGACGTTGATGCCCTGGACCGGCAGCACGTCGATCTGCGGAATGTTGCGCGCGGCGAGGGCGAAATTGGCCTGCACCTCGGCGCCGTCCACGATCAGCGCGTTCTTGAGGCCGATCTTGGCGAAATTGGCCTTCAGCGCCGCCGTCTTGGCCTCGACCGCATCGGCCGATTCCCACACTATGACGCCGCCGTCCTTCATCTTGGCGGAGAGAGCATGCCTGAGCGCCAAGGCGCGAACCTTCTTGGGCAGGTCATGCGCATGGGAGCGCACCACCGGGCCGAAGGCGCGGCCGCCGCCACGGAACTGCGGCGCGCGGCCCGAGCCGTGACGGGCGGAGCCGGTGCCCTTCTGCTTGTACATCTTCTTGCCGGTGCGGGCGATGTCGGCGCGGTTTTTCACCGCATGGGCGCCGACGCGGCGCTTGGCGAGCTGGTAGCGCACCATGCGGGCGATCAGGTCCTCGCGCGGCTCCAGACCGAAGATGTCGTCGTTGAGGTCGATCGAGCCAGCAGTCTGGCCGTCGAGCGAAGTGATGTCGATCTTCACGACTCAGGCCTCCGAAGAATTGGTTTCAGCAGCCGGGGCTTGCGCCTCAGCCGGCGCCTCGGCGAGGCGGAACTTTCCGGGCTTCGGCGCTTCGGCGGGAAGGGACTTCTTCACGGCGTCGCGGATGAAGATCCAGTTGCCGGCGTGGCCGGGAACCGAACCCTCGACCAGGACCAGGCCCCGCTCGACGTCGGTCTGCACCACGCGCAGGTTCTGCGTGGTGACGCGGTCGACGCCCATGTGGCCCGCCATCTTCTTGTTCTTGAAGGTCTTGCCCGGATCCTGACGGCCGCCGGTCGAACCATGCGAACGATGCGAGAGCGACACGCCGTGGCTGGCGCGCAGGCCGCCGAAGTTCCAGCGCTTCATCGGGCCGGCGAAGCCCTTGCCGGTCGTCGTGCCGGTGACGTCGACGAACTGGCCGACGACGAAATGGTCGGCGGTGATCTCGGCGCCGATCGGCAGCAGAGCGTCCTCGGCGACGCGGAATTCCGCGAGCTTCAGCTTCGGCTCGACATTGGCGACGGCGAAGCGGCCGCGTTCGGCCTTGGAGACGTTTTTCACCTTCGCGCGGCCGATGCCGAGCTGAACGGCGGTATAGCCGTTCTTCTCCATCGTGCGATGGGCGACGACCTGAACGCTGTCGAGTTTCAGAACCGTGACCGGAACATGCTCCCCGCTGTCGGTGAAGACGCGGGTCATGCCGACCTTCTGTGCGATGACGCCTGAGCGCATGGTTTCTTTCCCTTAAGGCGCGTTCGTCGTGCGAAGAGGCGCCGCGAGACGTTGTAAAAACGTCTCAGAACTAATTTAGAGCTTGATCTCGACATCCACGCCCGCGGCGAGGTCGAGCTTCATCAGAGCATCGACGGTCTGCGGGGTCGGATCGACGATATCGAGAACCCGCTTGTGGGTGCGGATTTCGAACTGTTCGCGCGACTTCTTGTCGACATGGGGCGAGCGGTTCACCGTGAACTTCTCGATCCGGGTCGGCAGCGGGATCGGCCCACGCACCTGAGCGCCCGTGCGCTTGGCGGTGGAGACGATCTCCTTCGTCGAGGTGTCGAGAATCCGGTGATCGAACGCCTTGAGGCGGATGCGGATATTCTGGCCGTTCATTGCTTGAATCCCCTGGGGTCCGGCGCCGGCGGACCGACGCCGGCTTGATCCGCCTGTTACTCGATGATCGCCGCGACCACGCCGGCGCCGACGGTGCGGCCGCCTTCGCGGATGGCGAAGCGCAGCTTTTCTTCCATCGCGATCGGAACGATCAGCGCAACGTCCATCGAGACATTGTCGCCCGGCATCACCATTTCCGTGCCTTCCGGCAAGGTGCAGATGCCCGTCACGTCGGTCGTGCGGAAATAGAACTGCGGACGATAATTGGTGAAGAACGGCGTATGGCGGCCGCCCTCTTCCTTGGTCAGGATATAGGCCTCGGCCTTGAACTTGGTGTGGGGCTTCACCGAGCCGGGCTTGCACAGAACCTGGCCGCGCTCCACGTCCTCGCGCTTGGTGCCGCGCAGCAGGCAGCCCACGTTGTCGCCCGCCTGGCCCTGATCCAGCAGCTTGCGGAACATCTCGACGCCGGTCACCGTCGTCTTGATCGTCGGGCGCAAGCCCACCACCTCGACTTCCTCGCCAACCTTGACGATCCCGCGCTCGACGCGCCCCGTCACCACCGTGCCGCGGCCCGAAATCGAGAACACGTCCTCGACCGGCATCAGGAACGGCAGATCGATCGGACGCTCCGGCTGCGGAATATAGTCGTCAACCGTCTTCATCAGCGCCAGGATGGCGTTGCGGCCGAGCTCCGGATCGCCATTGTCCAGCGCCACCTTGGCCGAACCCTTGGTGATCGGAATGTCGTCGCCGGGGAACTCGTACTTCGACAAAAGCTCGCGCACTTCCAGCTCGACCAGCTCCAGAAGCTCCGGATCGTCGACCAAATCGACCTTGTTCAGGAACACCACCAGAGCCGGAACGCCGACCTGACGGGCCAGAAGAATGTGCTCGCGGGTCTGCGGCATCGGCCCGTCGGCCGCCGAAACCACCAGGATCGCGCCGTCCATCTGCGCCGCGCCGGTGATCATGTTCTTCACATAGTCGGCGTGCCCGGGGCAGTCGACATGCGCATAATGGCGCTTCGCCGTCTCATATTCGACATGCGCCGTCGAAATCGTGATGCCGCGCGCCTTCTCTTCCGGAGCCTTGTCGATCTGGTCGTAGGCGGTGAACGTCGCCCCGCCCGTCTCCGCCAGAACCTTGGTGATCGCCGCCGTCAGCGACGTCTTGCCATGGTCGACGTGACCAATCGTTCCGATGTTGCAGTGCGGCTTCGTGCGCGAAAATTTTTCCTTGGCCA
>CAVVIQ010000001.1:0-325945 GCA_963748385.1 uncultured Pseudomonadota bacterium | reverse complement strand
AGGCGAGCATGGACGCGGCGGCGCGCCGGTCCTCGGACGGATCGCCTGGGCGCCGCGCCGTTCCGGCGAGCGCGTGGCTGACGACCAGATCGCCGCGCTTTTCGGCCAGAAGCTCCGGACTGTGGGCGACGACCGCGCCATCCTCAAAGGGAATCTTTGAACCGGCGGCCCGCGGGCGCCGTTGCGGTCATACGCCGCAACAGCCGATCCGCGTCGAAAGGCGCGCGCGCCGTCACCACCAACTGGCGCGCCAGAACGACCTTGGAAAACCGGCCGGCCGAGATTTCCTCGATGGCGTTTTCGACCCGCGCGCGCCACGATGAGAACTCCGGATATTGGGCGTGGCGGCGCCCGTTGGGCGCAGGCGAAACGGACGCGCGAGAAGGCTCCAGAAGGCCCATCCATTCCGCCGTCAATGTCTCCGCTTTCGACGAATCCCGCCGGCCGTTGAGGTAAAGCCATGTTTCGCCGCGTTGGGACCGCAAAAGGACTTTCGGCAGGTAGAGCTGGACAGCGCCGCCGAACGGCGGCGCGATCAGCCGCGCCGCTGGCGGCGGGCCGCAATCGCCCCAAACCTCCCATTCGCGCCGCCGCGAACGCCAACAGGCGACATCCATTTTGTCGCCGACCAGCCCACGCCCGCAAAAACGCCCGGATTTCTCGGGACCATGCCAAATCCAGTCGCCATGGTCTTCATCGAGCATGGGTGAAAGAAATTCGGGAACCCGCAGGACCACGCTGAAGACGCGGCCCGGCGGGAGGCGCGCCACGTCAGGCAAAGCCCGCGCGATTTCGCTTGCTGTCCAGGCCCGCCACGGCGGATTGACGAAAGTGCGCGCCGCGCGGGAAAGAGTGTCGATCTGCCGCAAAGGACGCCGCCGCCAAAAAAATCTTGCCGGAAAACAGCTTGCCTCAAATTCCTATCGGCAAATTTGATGGTCGTCAAAGACGGAAGCCGCATTCCGGCACAACTGTCAGCGATCGATTTCGGGAGGATTGTATGGATCGCCGCGCCTTGTTGCTGGGGGCATGCTCCTTCACGCTGGCTCTGACCGTCGCGACGGCGGCCGAGGCCGAACTCTCCTATGGCGGGACCTTCATTCTCGTCGATCAGCATGGGCGCACTGTCACCGACGAAGAGTTTCGCGGCAAATATATGCTGATCGCCTTCGGCTACACCCATTGTCCGGACATTTGTCCGACCCTGCTGGCGGACATGGCCAACGCCTTGACCCGCCTCGGGCCCGAAGGCGAGCAGATCACGCCGATCTTCGTCACCCTGGACCCGGCGCGCGACACGCCGAAGGTCATGGCCGATTACGTGTCCTCCTTCTCGCCGCGCATGATCGGATTGAGCGGGCCGGAAGATTACATCGCCAGCGTGGCGAACAAATATCACATCAAATACGAGAAACATCCCGAGAAGAACGGGGATTATTCGATCGACCACACCGCCGCGATCTTCCTGATGGGCCCCGACGGGAAGTTTCTGGATCGTTTCAACAGCGGGGTGAAGATCGACGAAATGGTCGAGCGGATCCGGGCGCGGTTGAAAGCCGACAAGCCGTGAAGGCTTCGACCGACCGGACTTTCGGCTATGAGAATGTCGCGTCCGAGGAGCGCCGCGCCCGCATCAGGCGCGTCTTCGCCAGTGTGGCCGGACGCTATGATCTGATGAACGACCTGATGTCGTTCGGAATTCATCGGTTGTGGAAGCGCGCGCTGATCGGCGAGACGGCGCCGAAGCCGGGCGAAATCCTCGTCGATCTCGCGGGCGGCACCGGGGATGTCGCGGCGCGACTGGCTGGTCCGGATCGACGCGCCATCGTCTGCGACCCCAGCCCCGAAATGATGGAAACGGGCAGGCGGCGCGGCCTGCCCGAGGTCGAATGGATCGCAGGCGAGGCCGAAGCCCTGCCTTTCGCCGACGCAACGATCGACTGCCTGACCATTTCCTTCGGCATTCGCAACGTCACCCGCCTGCGCGACGCCCTGGGCGAAATCCATCGCGTCCTCAAGCCTGGAGGCCGATTCCTGTGTCTTGAATTTTCGCGCCCCCAGGCCTGGCTTGCGCCCGCCTATGACCTGTTTTCCTTTCAGGTCATTCCGCGTCTTGGCGCTCTGATCGCGCGCCAGCCGGAAGCCTACGAATATCTCGTCGAATCGATCCGGCGCTTTCCCGATCAGCGTGAACTTGCGGACTTCCTGGTCGACGCCGGCTTCGCCTCGGTGCGCTGGCGCAACCTCTGGTTCGGAATCGCCTGTATCCACAGCGGCGCGAAAAGCTGAACTATTTTTCGCTCAGCAGCCGGTCCAACAAGGCGGTGATGCGGCCGCTCTCCCAGTTGATCTGCCCTTCGACGCGCGCCGCGATCCGGCCGTGGCGATCGAGGATCAGCGCGCTCGGAATGCCCACGAAGCCGAGCCTTTTCGCCGCCTCGCGCGACGGGTCGGTAAATTTCGCGAGATGACGGATGCTCTGGTCGGCGTAAAAACCCGAGACGGCCTCCAGCCCCCTGGCGTCGATCGACACCGGAACGACCGCGAAGCCGCGACTCTCCAGCTTTTCCTGCAAACGGTCGAAGAGGGGCATTTCCTTTTGGCAGGGCAGGCACCAGCTCGCCCAGAAATCGAGCAGCACGACCTTACCCGCGAAGGCTCCGATCGTCGTCGCGCGGCCTTGCGCATCCTGAAATTCGATTTTTGGCGGCGCATCGCGCTGCTCGGATGACGCCGGCGGGATGAAAAGCCACGCTGTGGCGCCAAGCGCCAGAATTGACAACCCGGCGAGAAGCGCTCGCGTCATGTCAGGGCGCCGACGCCCAGAAGGAAAGCATAGAGCGCCTGGGTCAGGGCGGTGCGCGCGAGCACGCGGTTGAGGCCGGGCCCCGGCGCCTCGGTCGCGAGCGCTTTTACCTGCGCCCAGGCGAAGGGCGCCGCGCCAAAGGCCAGCCAGAGGGCGCGTCCGGGCGCCTCGGCGATCATGAGGACCAGCAGGACGAAGGGCGCCGCCATGATCATGGCGAAGAGCGCGCGCGCGGCGCGCGGCCCCACGACAATGGCCAGCGTTCGCCGCCCGACGCGGGAATCGGCGGCGGCGTCGCGATAATTATTGATCATGAGGACGCCTGCCGCGAACAGGCCGAGCGCGAGCCCCGCCAGCAGGGGCTCCGCTTGAAGCGCGCCCGCAGACAGCCAGAACGTTCCGCCGACCGCGCCAAGGCCGAAAAAAGCGACCACGAAGACTTCGCCGAACGGCGAATAGGAGATCGGCGCCGGTCCGCCGGCATAGGCCCAGCCGGACAGAATCGACAGGACGCCAAGCGCCAGAATTGGCCAGCCGCCGACCGTGACGAGATGGAGCCCCCCGAAAGCGGCGAGCGCGAAAAAGGCGAAAGCCGCGCGTTTGATTTCATCCGGCGCGAGCAGGCCGCTGGCGGCGGCGCGCTTCGGTCCCAGGCGATCCGGCCCGTCGCCGCCGCGCTCGAAATCCGCCGCGTCATTGTAGAGATTGGTCGCGATCTGAATGCAGACGGCGGAAAGCGCCGCGACGACGACGGCCGGCGCGTTGATCCCGCCGGCGAATCCTTCGGCGAAACAGGCGCCGACGAAAACGGGCGACAAGGCCATCGGCAGCGTGCGCGGACGCATGGCCGAGAGCCAGGCGTCAAGACGCGAGGCGGGCGTCATGCCTCGCGAGACGGTCGCGGCTCCGGCTTTCGCTTTCATGTCTCCCCTCCCAGATTCCGGCTGTGGCGAACGGGCGTCGGCCTCAAATGAGATCGCTTGATTTGAACCGCCAGAATCCGATCGCTGCCGCGATCAGGCCGATCAGCGCGGGATAAAGGCAGGCCCAGGCGAGATAGGCCTCGGGGCCGACCCGGTCGAGAATGGTGAAGGCGGCAGGCCCCAGCAGAACCAGTTGGGGATCGAACAGCGCCATCGCCGCGGTGCGAAAGACCTGCAGCGGATTGATCAGGCTGATCCCGATGATGATTTCCGGCGCGATCCGCTCCTGCAGCAGGAGGCCGAGCAGAAGCAGGTCGAGAAAGAGCACGAGAACCAGCCAGAGCATGAACGCCGCGCTTTGCGCGATATCGGCGGAGCGCGCCAGCGTCGAAATCAGGAATCCCAGCCCGAGGAAACAGATCGACAGCGAGAGAAGCAGCGCCGAATAGATAAAAAAATGCTTCCAGGGGATGGGAAGCCCGCTCAACGCGCCCCACACCACCGCGCCGGTCATGGCGAGGAAGACGGGCGCGAAGATGGTGACGAAACGGCCGACGAAGCGCCCCCAATACCATGCGCCGACGGAGACCGGCAGCGACAGCATATATTCGAAAACGCCGGCCTCGCGGTCGCTGGCGACCGAGCGCACGGTCGAGATCAGGATGAAGATCGGCAGAATCGCCATGCTCAACTGGATATAGGTCATGAGCAGCCGCGTCAGGCCGGTGAAGCCCATGACCTGGCTCTCGGTGAGGCCGAAAATCATCAGCAGCGCGACCAGCCCGCCAAAAACGACCGTATAGAGCAGGAACCAGCGCGCCCGAAGCGATTCGGCCACGTCAAGCCGCGCGGTAAGCAGGAGATTGGTCATTTCGCTCCCCCTTTTCGCCCGCAATCGTGCTGTTTCAATACCTGCTTTCGCATCGTCATGAAATCCACGGCTCCCTCTCGCGGCGTGGCGACAGCCGCGAAATTATAGTTCATCGGGCTCCGCCCGCGTCGATAGAAGGCGTGGCGGGCGTCAAGCCAGGTCTTGCCGTCCTCGCTGTCCATGACCCAGATTTCCTTCGCGCCCAGGAGCCCCACGCCTTGCAGCTCCAGCCAGTTCACGGCGTCGCCGACGTCGTCGAACTTATGCGTCTTGTTGTCCGAAACGACTCGAACTTCCGCCGCATAGCGGGGCTCCGAGATGATCATCCCGCACATTTCGCACGTATCCCGGCCATATATGATCTCGACCGGCCCCTTGTCCTTTTGGCACGCCGCCAGCGCAACCACGAGAAAAGCGATCGGGGCGAGGCGCTTAAACATTGAGAGACGCTGTCGCAAATGGGGTCTCCACGGACTCGGCCTCATCCAGAGAGGTGGAAAAGATCGAGCCGGAATAATGGGACAAAAGGCAGAGAAAGCGCAGACGGTCCGGGCCCGCCACCTCGCCAGACCAGACGCGTCCGCCGGCGTCGCCGGAAAAGCCCCATTGCGCGAGCGCCGCGGCGAAAGCGGGCTCGACGAGCGACATTTCCACGCGGACCCGCATCGTTGCGCTGTTCAGGCGGTCCTCGGCCATGCGCTGGTCGAAGGAGATCACGCCCCGGTCCATTTCGATGACCCGCGTGACCAGTGCGGCGACTTCGTCCACTCGGTGGCTCGACATGATCATCGTGTCGTCGCGCCGCTCGGCGAGGAGCCGGAAAAACTTCTGGCGCGCCACGGGATCGAGATTGGCCGCCGGCTCGTCGAGGATGAGCAGGCTGGCGTCCCGCCCGAGCGCGATGGCGATCAACAGCTTCTGTTTCTGTCCCCCGGACAGTTTTACGAAGGGCCTTCCCGCTATTTCGGAGAAATCGAGCCCCAGTTCCCGGGCCACCCCGCTCACGCGCCCGGCTTCGGCCGCGCTGACGCCGCAGGCGAAATCGACAAGGTCGGAGACCGTCATTTTCAGGGGCGGCGGCAATTGCGGCACAAAACCGATCCGGCGCAGAACGTCTGAGCGCCGCGCGCGCGGATCGAGCCCGAAGACGCGAACCTTGCCCTCGGCGACATATTCGCCGAGCACGCAGCGGATCAGGGTGGTCTTGCCCGCGCCATTGGCGCCGATGAGCGCGACGCGCTCGCCCGCCCCGACCTTCAGCGAAAGCTTGTCGATGACCTTGGACTTGCGAAAGGCCTTGGACAGTCCGTCGATCTCGATCACGCCGCGCCCTCTCGATCGTTTTTCACAGGCTAGAAAATTTCTGTCGTTGGATCGACGCCCTGGCGCAAACAGATTCGCGTTTCGGGCGTTCACAAAAGCTTGTTCAGGCCCTTGATGTCGAAGGTCAGCGCCTTGGTCGGACAGACCTCCAGGCACATGCCGCAGCGGGTGCAATCGGCGCCGATGTTGATCCGGACGTCGTCGGCGTAGCCGATCTTGGTCATTTCCAGCACATGGGGGACCATGCAGACATCGCGGCATTTGCCCTCGTGCAGGCAGTTGGCGAGATCGTAGGTCACCGTTACCGGCGCGGTCGCGCCGACGAAGCCGTAGGTCATGCCGATCGGACAGATGTAACGGCACCAGAAACGGCGCGAATAAACGATCTCGATCAGCAGCAGGACGCCGACCCAGATCAGGGCCAGCGACGCGCCATAGGTGAAGGCGCGCGACAGGATGCCGACCGGCGAAATCACCTCGAAGACCGTATAGCCGCTGACAAAGGCGAGGGCGGCGAAGACCACATAGAGCACGGTGCGCACGCCGCGATGGAACTGATGGTCTTTCACCAGCCCGCGCCCGGCGAGCCACAGGTGCAGCATTTCCGCCCATTCCGCCAGCAGGTGGTAGGGGCAGGCCCACGCGCAGAAACTCCGCCCGCCCACCAGCCACCAGATGAACACGACGGTCGATGTGCCGATCACCAGATTGATCACGACATGTTTGTAGGCCAGCATGACCTGAAGCGCGGAATTGACGTCGGCCATGTGGAAGCCGACGAAGCGCGAGGCGGTCAGGGCGCCTTCGACGAGTTGGACGTCGGCGCGATAGGACAGCACGAACAGCAGATTGATGACGACGATCGAGATCCAGCGCCAGTTGCGCCAGAAATGGCTGTGATAATTCTGCTCCCGCTCCTCGGCGATGCGGCGTTTGCGGTCGGCTTTGCCTTCCTTGCTGTTCTGCCGGGCGAATTCGGCCTGCGCCGCGGGCGTCAGAGCCGTGGGCTTGCGCGGCGCGCGTCCGAGCATCACCGAAAGACCGTCGAGCAGCCTGCCCATTTCATGCTCCCTGTTGCGCCGGCCAAACGGCGCGCGCGTCGACCACGATGGCGGCAGGTTCCGCCGGACAGATCGTCTCGCAGAATCCGCAGCCGACGCAGGAGCGGTGAACGACGGGTGTCTTGCGCTTGTCTCCCGCCGCCCCCGTCAGACTTTCCATGCTGATCGCGCCCTTGATCGGGCATTCGCGCACGCAAAGATCGCAGATTTCGAGATCGTAAGGATGCTCGGGCAGTTCGATCGGCTTCCAGCGGTTGACCGACATGTAGCGGTGCAGGATGTTCGAATGTTCGCCGCGCGCGACGCCCTTGAAGCCGCGGCCCTGGCGCGCCAGGCAGCGATCCGGCCCCGCAAGCCGGGCGACGCCCATTCGCACCTGTTCCTTGGCCGAAATTTCGTGCGACAGCGCGCCGGTCGGACAGGCCAGAACGCATTGGACGGCGTCGCAGGAGAAATCGCAGCCCTGTTTGCGCGCGTCGAGAAAAGGCGTTCCCATTCCATAGCCCTCGTCGATGTCGGCGAGATGAATCGCCTTGACCGGACAGACCTGGACGCATTGCCCGCATTTGATGCAGGCGGCGAGGAATTCATGTTCGACAATCGCGCCGGGCGGCCGCAGGCGTTGGCGCCAGCGCATGATGACGGGAATGAAGCCCAGCATCGACAGACCGGTGAAAAGGCCCGCCGCCACGGTCGAGCGCAGCAATCGGCGACGGTCCTCGCTTTTGAGCTTTTTTCCGTCGCGCTCGAACAATCGGTCGAAGAACGACATTTCAGCCTCCCGCCGCCGCGCTCTTGTCGCTGAAGGGACGCGTCGCCGGCTTCATGTCGCGCAGCACCAGAACAGGCTTGGAGAAGGGCGCCAGCCTCGAAAGAAAGTCAATGCTTTCGAGCGCCGGCGAGCCTCGGTAGAAGCTGGCCATCGGCGTATCCGCCCAAAGCTTGTCGGCATAAGAATAGATTTCGAATGGCGTCTCGCCAACGCCGGTGTGCTTGCGGTCGAAGCCCTGGTAGTCGTCCCAGTAATTGCCGTCCCACCGGCTCGCGGTCGCGCCGCCGCCGTTCTGGACCATGACGTCGGTGAAATTGCCGATGAAATTGTTGCCGGTGTAGATGTTGCTTTCCTGGTCGCGATGATATTGCACGCCGATGCCGTTGAAGGCGAAACGATTGCCGCGAAGAATATTGGGCCGGTCGGGATCGGAAGGCGAATCGTCATTGTACAGGCCGATGGCGCAGTCGATGACAAGATTGTCCTCCAGGGTCACATTATCCGCCTCCTTGAGACCGATTCCCTTGCCGACGGCGCCGTTGCTGCGCAGGATTCGATTGCCAACGAGCCTCAGGTCGCTGGAGAACATGGAGAAAATGCCGACGGTGTCCTCGATATAGGTGTTGCCCTCGGCGACATTGCCGCTCGCATACATGAAATGCGTTCCGTAGCGACCGCCTTCGATCCTGTTGCCCTTGAGGAGATTGCGGGTCGAATATTCGAAGATCACGTCGCGGTGGGCGATGACCCTGTTGCCTTCGATGCGGTTGTCGTTCGACCACCAGACGCGAATGCCGTCGCCGCGCAAGTCCTCCGCGCCTACCCCGCCAATGATGCGGTTGTCGCGCAGGATATTGTTGTTCGAGCGCTGCACATCCATACCGATCAGGCAATCCTGCAGGACGTTGTTCTTGACGACGCTGAAGCTGGCGTTCTGCAGCAGCAGGCAGGCGTCTCCATTCTCGTGACGCTGGCCGCTGTGCTCGATCTTCAATCCGGCGATCGTGATCTGCGAGCCGCTCAGCGTCAGGACGGTTCCCACGTCATTGCCCGTTAACACCACTGAGCCTGAACCGTCGATCGTCATGGGTTTTGTGATCACGACGGGCCCGGCGTACCGGCCGGGCGGCAGACGCAGCACGCCGCCGGAAGGCGTGGCGTCGACGATCGGCTGGAGCGGCGGCGCCTGTTCGCCGCGCGCCGCTCCGGCGGCGGCGACCAAGGCGAAGACCGCCAAAGCGAGCGGTTTCATTTTCCGTCCTGCCCGCCTCGCAATTGCTTGCGCCGCAGCAGAACGGCGAGGACAAGGGCGAACGAGGCGACGACCAGCAGGCCGAAACCATAGGTCGGATAGGAATAGGTGGAGAATTGCGCCACCAGGCCTTCGCCGAACACTGTCGGCATGAAGGGCTTGACGGTGAACGCGCCCCAGGGGTTCAGCGTGTGGCCGAAATACCAGAGCCAGCCCGAATAATCGATGACGAAGCCTACGGGCACGAGAATGGCCGGCAGGGCAAGCAGCCACCAATAGGGACCGCTGTAGAACATGAAGGCGATCAGCAGCATCCCCATGACGACGAACAGATAGGGCGCAGCCAAGATTTCGTATTTCGCGCCCTCGGCGATCGGCTTCATGCCGATGTAATGGTTGATGGTGTTCATTTCATGGACGCAATCCAGGTTTTCGTCCGTCTCGATTTCCGCCCTGGGGCGGGTATGGCAGCCGTTCATCACGCCATTGAAGTGGAACTCGATGCGTATGCCGTCGGGAAAAGCGTCCGGCGGATACTGCGGCGCGGTCAGGGAAACCCACCAGATCGGCGAGAAGTAAGCGACGGCGAGCAGAGCCATCGCGGCGAGGGTCAAAAGGCGGAACGGAGCCGCGCCTGGTTTTCCGGTGGTAGTCATTGAGCGCTCCGCGTGAATTGGGGGGTGAGGCGAGAAAACCTCCCGCCTCGCACTCGAGCCCGCCGCCAATCTGGCGCCATCACCCTGCCACGACCATGCGATCGAGCAAATAGCAAAGCGACGGCTCGCTTTTTTTACTGGCCAGGATGGAAAGCTCCGGCGCGGCGAATCCTCGGCAATGGCGTATTGCGTCTTAAACGCCTCACCCGCCGGATGTTTCGCATCATCAGAGGCGATCGGCGACCTTAGCCCGTGATGTCACTCGAAGTCAGGGTTCTTCCAGCCGTGCGGGCCGAGCTTGTCCTTCGGCGGCGACAGCTGCGCGACATAGCTCAGCACGTCCACCATGTCCTTGTCGGAGAAGTTCTTGATCTGCGCGATCATATCCGGATTGGCGTTGCGCCGCTTGCCTTGCTGGACCCACTGGAACTCGCGCAAGAGATATTCGTAATGCTGGCCCTGGATGCGCGGATAATATTTCTCCTCGTCGCCCTCGCCTTTGTCGCCGTGGCAGCGCACGCAATTGTCGGCGTAGAGCTTGGCGCCATGAGCGAGGTCCGCGGTGGCCGGGCCCTTGCCGTTATCCGGGTTCATCGGCAAATTCGCGATATAGGCGGTCACATCGGCGACCGATTGGTCGCCGCCGATCTCGGAGGTCAAGGCGAAAGGATACATGGTCGGATTGTCGCGATTGCCTTGGCGTATGTCCGTCAACTGCTTGATCAGCACGGTGCGATGCTGGCCGGCAAGTTCAGGGAAGGTGCCGTCGGCCCGTCCCCAACCCTCCGGCATGTGACAGGCGGAACAAACCTCGAAAACGTCCTTGCCATGCTTGAGGTCCGGCTTCAATTCCAGCGCCTTCTCGCGCTCGCCGCCCTTGACCATCCATTCATGCTTCTTGCCTTCCGCGTCCACTGTGACCGCGTTGGGATTGGCCTTTTGCACAGCGTCGGCCGCGTGGGCCGCCGTCGCGCCCAGGACAAGAGCCGAGACCAATGAAATAGCGATATTCGTCTTCATGTCCTTCTCCAACTCTGATCGGCCCGTTTTTGACGGCGGCGCGCAATTGTCAGATCCTTCGCGCGACGCCCTGACGGGGCAACGCTTGTCTCGCTGGCTCATTTCTTATGACGTCGAAGCGCGCTATCGACTTTGTCCGCGCACAAACTGAGTCACTTTCCCGCCGCGCGATTGACCTGCGACAGATAGTCCGCGAGCGCGTCGATGTCGGCGTCGCTCAAATGCGCGACCATCGTCCGCATGACCCTGGAGCGGCCGTTCATGCGGACTCCGTCGCGGATTTCCTTGATCTGCAGGACGAGATAATTGGCTTTCTGTCCGCCGATCACCGGATAGCCGGAGATGGGCTTGATTCCCTCGGGACCATGGCAGCCGACGCAACCGGATCTGGCGTACAGCTCGGCGCCCTTGGCGGCGTTGGCGGCGTCGCCCGGTTGGACCGGCGGCGGCGGCAAGGTCGAGAGCCAGGCGGAGATGGTCTTCAATTCCTCGTCGCTGACGATGCTCATCACGTCCTTCATCGCCTGCGTGCGCGGGTAGCCGCGCGCATCGGGGCCGGAGACGCGCTTGCCCGCCGCTATGTCCTTCATCTGTTCATAGAGATAGGCCTGGCTCTGCCCCGCGAGATTGGGATAGGCGAGGATGGCTTTCGAGCCGTTCTTGCCGTGACAGGCGAAGCAGGTGCGGGTCATGAAGAGCTGCTTGCCCGCCGCCGCGTCTTCCGCATGGGCGGGAGCGCTCAGCGGCGCCAGAGCGAGAGCGAGCGAGAAAGCGGCGAGCTTCGATTTTGTCCGAGAATTCATGGCTGATTGCGCCGTTGTTTGACCTGAAAAAAGAGGGGGCGGAAGATCCGCCCCCAGAGTTTTCGGCAAGGCTTACTGAACCTTTTTTGCGCCGTTTTGTTCGAGATAGGTCTTGGCGCGCAGGCCGATGTCGGCCGCTTTCACCTGATATTGCCACCATTGGTTCGCCCAAAGCATCGCGTTCTGCCAGTCCTTCTTCTTGGAGAAGTCGTCGGCCTTGGCGCGGGCGTCCTTGGCGAAATTGAGCTGATCGGTCGCGTCCGTCACCAGCCCCACCACCACCGGGAAGTCTTTGTAGTTGACGGAGGTAATATAGGCGACGACGCTGTCGATCACCGCCTGGGTGTCGAGGTCCTGCTTGTACTGCTTGTTGAAATCAGCCTCGGTATATGTCTGGCCGGTGCTGAAGGTGGCGGGTTGGACCGATGCGCCACCCTTGGGCGCGACCATCAGATAGCCTTCCATCTCCAGATGCAGCGCCGAGCAGAACTCGGTGCAGTAATAGGGATAGACGCCGGCCTTGACGTTGTTGACCGTCGCCGAAGCGGTCTTGCCCGGCTCCAGCGAAAGATTGACGTCATGCTGGGCGATGGCGAAGCCATGGGTCTCGTCTTCCGCGCGCTCCGCATTGGTCCAGTGGTAGGTGACCGTGTCGCCTTCCTGCGCCTGGACGATTTCAGGAGTGTAATGCGAGCGGATGACAGTGCCGAAGACCTCGACCTTGCCCGGCGAACGATCGATATGCTCGGAGCCTGGACGCACCGCATAAGGCGAGGCCTCCTCGGTGCGGCTGTTGGTGCCGTATTTGTAACGGATGATCGGCTTCAGCTTGCTGGCCTCGATCGCCACCGCATAATGCGGCTCGCCGAGCGGCAGCGGCAAATCGTAGAGCAGCGTCATCTTGTCGGTCGAGATGTCGATCAGCTCCTCGTTTTGCGGATGCAGCGGGCCGACCGGGTTGAAGCGGTCGATGGCCAGCTTGTTGAGCGCGACGAGGTAATGCCCCTTGGGATGGGCGGTGTCGCCCTCCATCGTCATCAGATGGCCGATATTGTAATAGACCGAGATCTTGTCGAGGATCTTGCCTTCGCAATAATCCCACTTCACCACCTGGCTGTCGACATAGAGCGAGGTGTAGACGATGCAAGGCTTGTTATCGAACTGATTGTGCAGCGGGCCGAGGCCGAGCGCCACCTGGTTGTGCAGCGACGCCTTCATGTCGAGGATCGGGATGCCGTAGGGGTCCTTGCCGGCGAATTTCTTGGCGTCGATCAGCGCCTTCATCTTGGCGAAGTCGAACACCGAACCGTGGGTGTCGAGCTTGCCGTCGACGATGGCGTATTTGCCGTCCGGCGTCACGTCGACGCCATGCGGGCTCTTGGGCTCGGGCACGAGATAGAGCAGGCCGTCGTCGATCGCGGTCTTGAGGCGGATGACCGCCATGCCGTTGACCTTCTCGAATTTGCCGGCCTTGAAGACCGCTTCCGCCTTCTTCCAGTTGATCATGTGCATGAAGTCGGTGTCGTTGGCCGAACAGCCCGCCTCGAAGGGCGGACGTCCGGATTCGATGCCGCCGATATAGCGCTCGGTGCACAGCGAATTGGTGAACGACCAGTCGTTCGACGGCCCCTTGCCGGTCGCGGTCAGATCCTGGCTGTAGGGCGGAACCTCGACGATGAAGGAGTTTTCGGGCTCGATCCGTCCCTGTTCATGGTTGAACTTCCAATAGGTGATGCCGCCGCGGAAAGCTTCGTTGAATTTGCTGAGCGGCTCATATTTGCGGTTGAGGGGTCCCGGATATTGCGACGCTTCGATGATATATTCGGAATTGTTGGTAAAAAAGGCGCCGCCGTGATCGGTGGTCAATACCGGATTGATGACGATCTGCCGTGTTTCGAAGTCCTTGAGGCTGATGATGGCGATGCGCGGCGTCGACTTGTCGTTGATGGCAAGCCATTGGCCGTCGAAATCGCCATCCGTCTTCGAAATGTCGGGATGGTGGGTGTCGCCCCAGGTGATCGGCTTGCCCTCGGGCGTCTTCGAGGGGGCGAGCAGCGCCTTGGATTCGTCGTCGAAACCGTAGCCCTGCCAGGGCTCCGGCGTGAAGACGCCGATATATTTGATGATGCGCATCGACGGGATGCCCCAGACGATGATGTCGCCGGCATGCCCGCTCGACGAGAAGGCGAGGAATTCGTCGCGCCCTCCGGTCGGCGTGTAGGTCTTGGCGGCGGCGAGCATGTCCTTGTCGGTCAGATTGCGGCGCTTCATTACATCCTGAAGCGATTCATCCCCGAAGGCGGAGCCGACGAAGGCCGCGGTCATTCCCAGCACGCCCACGAGCATCGTGGTTTTCATCAGCATGGATTTCATTCTCGCCTCCTTCGGCAAAAGCTCCCGTTTGACCGGCGGAACTCCACTCACCGCGCGCTTAACGCCCGCGAAGACCTGTCGAGGCGCAATATAGAGGCTTCAAGCCGCGCTTCATTGACTTTTATCAAATTAGAGCCGTTTTTCTTGGTCGAAAAAGCTATTTATAATCAACATGATGCTATTTCCTCGCGGAGGCGCAAACTTTGGTCGCATAGGTCGTCGGGCAAACCGGCGCCCTCCCGATCAGAGCGCCTCGGCGCTTCAACGAACAGCGATCGCGGCCCCGCCGCGACGAACCCGGCCCCGATCCCTCGAAGCTCCCGAAAGCTTCCTTTTTTGCCGATGCGCCGCATCGGCGCGCAATTCGCGAATTCCTATTTTTGGCCGGACGGTTCGTCGGTGAACGGCTCGCCCTCGATGCAATGGCTTCCGGACGAACCGGCCTTGCAGACGCCGCCCGTCGGCCAGAGCGCCCCCTCGATTTTGGCGCCATCGAGGCGAACCTTGCGAAGATCGACCATCTGGAGCCGCGCGCCGCGCAGGTCGGCGCCCGAAAAGTCGGCGCCTTCGAGCACGGAGAAACTGAAATCGGCCGCCCGCAGATCGGCGCCGCGCAGGTCGGCGCCTTCCAGATGCGCCTGACGAAGCGTCGCGCCGTTCAAAGTCGCGCCCGAAAGATCGGCCTGTTTCAGGTTGGCGGCGTAAAGATTGGTCCGCAGGAAATTGACGGATGAAAGTTTCGCGCCCTGAAGCTCCGAGGCGGAGAGATTGGCGTCGTGAAAATCCGCGCCGGAAAAATCCCGCCCGACGCCGTCGAAACCCCGCAAATCCGCTCCCGCGCAAGCCGCGGACGGCTTCGGCTGGCATGCGTCTGCGCACAGCGCCGACGGGGAACCGAGACAAGCGGAAATCAGAAAGGCGGCCGCGATCATCCGCATGTTCGAACCTCGTCAATGGCGTAACCGGCCGTCCTGAACAACGCTCCCGGCTATACGCGCCAAACCGCTGGTGGCCACCCTATTGCCGAGCGCGTCCGGCGATGGTTTGCCTTGCCTTGAGCTTTTTCACTTCTCCGACAGAACGCACGGGCGTGTCCTTGACCATTATCAAGGCAAAGATTCCAGGCGGCTTTCCTCCGGATCACCCCGCGCCCGCCCTGAACCCGGCCGCGCGGGGCGCGCGACGGTTCGCGCTTCCCGAAGAACGCGCGTGGACCGGAACCGGTTGCGAAAGGAGCCTTTTATCCGGCGGACGGAAAACGGGCGCTGCCGGCGCGTATCGCACTGTTGGCGCGCTGGCGTTCATAGGCGGCGGTGATTTTTGCCGTTTCACGCGACGCCGCCCGCGCGCCCTCGATCGCGCCTATGCATTGGCGAATCACCGGATCCTCCGCCATGCGCCTGCGACGCTCCTCGGCGGACAGCCCCTTCAGTAGAGGACAAAGCTCTGGATCGAAGGATCTTCCTTGCGAAAGCTGATCGCACATCGTGAGCTGACGCCGCCAATCGTTGGACCGAAGGGTTGAATATCGTACGTCGCTTCCCCTGTGAAATTGATTCAAGTCAATTTCCCGCGGCGGCGCCGCGCCAAGCGTATCAACTGGCCATGATGTTTGATGCGAAAAATCGACAACGGCGAGGGCCACCGCATCATGGGCGACATTTCCGACGCGAGCTTCGCACTATGCTTCGGGACGCCATGGATTGAAGAGCAGTCGGCCGATTAGACCGTGTCGGGGACTGCGACTACGAACAGTCTGCGTCCCAGACTGGTTTTGGATGCGGGGCGCGGCTTCATATGGTTGGGACCAGAATTGGACGAACGAGGCGCAAAAGTCTTGATTGTCGGTGGTTGCGAGCCCCGCAGCCACTTTAACGTGCTGAGCCGACAGCTCCCTGAATCGGGCCGGCTCCCTCCGGGTCCGCGCCGGATGGACAGTTGTGGCGAGGGCGCTGACCAGGTTCGATCTGCAGCCACCCTCGACCGCGCATGTAAGCGGGCCGCCGAAAAGAACGTCGCCGGATCAGATATCCCGCAGCGCGCGCCGCAAGATCTTTCCCACATTGGTTTTCGGCAGCTCTTTGCGGAATTCGACGTAGCGGGGGATCTTGTAGCCGACGAGATACAGGCGGCAATGGGCGATCAGGTCTTCGGCCGACAGTGTCTCGTCCCTCCTGACGACCACGATTTTCACGGCTTCGCCCGAGTTGGCGTCGGGCACGCCGACGGCGCCGACCTCGAGGACGCCGACATTCAGCGCGACGACGTCTTCGACCTCATTGGGATAAACATTGAACCCGGACACCACGATCATGTCCTTCTTGCGATCGACGATTCGCACGAAGCCCTTTTCGTCGACAACCGCGATGTCGCCCGTCCGCAGGAATCCGTCCGGAAACATGACCATCGCGGTTTCGTCCGGGCGCCGCCAATAGCCGCGCATCACCTGTGGGCCCTTGATGCAGAGTTCACCCCTCTCGCCGATCGGCAGTTCGACGCCCTCATCGTCCCGGATCGAAATATCGGTTTGCGGCATTGGCAGGCCGATGGCGCCATTATAGGCGTCGAGATTGAGCGGATTGATGATCGCGGCGGGCGACGTCTCGGTCAGGCCGTAGCCCTCGATCAGGGTTCTGCCGGTGACTTCGCGCCATTTCTCGGCGACGGCCTTGTGCAGCGCCATGCCGCCGGCGACGCAAACCTTCAACCCGCTGAAATCGAGGCGCCGGAAATCAGCGTTGTTCAGCAGGGCGCTGAACAGGGTGTTGACGCCGATGAACACGGAAAACCTTTGTTTCGACAGCGCCTTGACGAAATTAGGAATGTCGCGCGGGTTGGCGATCAGGAGATTGGCCGCGCCGATCCGCACGAACAGCAGGCAGCTCACCGTCAGCGCGAAAATGTGATAGAGCGGCAAGGCGGTGACGATGGTTTCGCTTCCGTCATCGAGGAACGGGCGCACCCAGGCAAGGCCCTGCTGGGCGTTGGCGACCATATTGCCGTGGGTCAGCTCGACGCCCTTGGGCACGCCGGTGGTTCCGCCGGTGTATTGAAGGAAGGCGAGATCGTCAGGGCCGAGCTCAATCCGCCGCAACTGGCTATGGGCGCCGAGGCGCAACGCTTTCGTGAAGCCGACCGCGCCGGGAATGTTGCAGCGCGGCGCGAGCTTTTTGACATGGCGGACGACGAAATTGGCCAGGGCGCCGCGCACGGGGCCGAGCAGGTCTCCGACCCGCGCCACTACGACTTGGCGCACGGCGGTCCGCGCAATGACCTCCGCGAGGGCGCCGCAAAAATTTTCCAGCACCACGATCGCTTCCGCGCCCGAGTCCTTCAGGATGATCTCGAGCTCGCGCGGCGTGTAAAGCGGGTTGCAGTTGACGACGACGTAGCCGGCCCGCAGGGCGCCGAACAAGGCGACCGGATATTGCAGCAGGTTCGGCATCATCAGCGCGACGCGGGCCCCGTCAGGCAGGCGCGCGACATTCTGAAGAAAGGCGCCGAAGTTTCTGGCCTGTGCGTCCAGCTCGGCATAGGTCAGGGACGCGCCCATGCTGATGAAGGCCGTATGACGCGGGAAACGCCGGACGGCGTCCTCGAAAACATGGATGACCGACGGAAAGGCGCGCACGTCCACGTCCGCATCTACGCCCGTCGGATATTGCGGAAGCCATATTCTCTCCATGACGCGCCTCCCCATGTCTTGATTCGTGTCAATGCGCTTCACAACCGAAAATTCTCTTCTTTCGCAGGCGTATCGGCAATGATGCGAGTCAATCGTTGGCTGCGGGTTTCGCGCGGCGGAGACAGGCCATGATGGCGCGATTGCTTCAGTTGGCGTTCGTCGCGCTCGCCGCGCTCGCCGCGATGACCGGCGCCTTCGCCGCCCGGGCGTGGGGCGTGGGCGTCGGTTTTCTCGTGTTCATTCTCGCGCTCGTCGCCTTGCAGATCGCAACGCCGCTGCTCGCCTATGTGCTGAGCGCCGGCGACCGTCCGCCCCCGGCGGCGGGCGCGACTCCCGCCCGGCGGGTCGCGGCGCTCCTTCAGGAGCTGTTCGCCTTCTGGCAAACCTTTGTCGTGCTCCAGCCCTTCGAGCGGCTGTGGCGACGGGAGGCGGTCGTTCCGCCCGCTTCGGCCGGGCCGGCGCCCATCCTGCTCATCCCTGGTTATTGCTGCAACGAGGCGATGTGGCGGCCTCTCCAGCGCCGGCTGCGCGCCGCCGGTCGCAGAGCGGTCGCCGTGACGCTCGATCCGCCCTTCGCCGACATCGACGAACTGGCGGATCGGCTCGATGAGGAGATCGACCGGCTGCTGGCGGCGACCGGCGCCGCCAAGGTCGTGCTGGTCGGCCACAGCATGGGTGGTCTGGCCGCCCGCGCTTGTCTCGCGCGGCGGGGTCCCGATCGCGTCGCGGCGCTCGTCACGATCGGGACGCCGCACCATGGAACGAAGCTCGCCCGCCTCGGCGTCGGGCGCGACGCCCGGGAGATGGAGCCGGGCTCGCCCTGGCTGAGCGCGCTCAACGACCATGCGCCGCCGGTTCCGACCCATTCCATCTGGAGCGCGCGCGACGAAATTGTCGTTCCCCGCGATTCGGCGCGCCTGGACGGCGCGCGCGAGACCATGCTGGCCCTTCCCGGTCATTTCGGGCTTCTGCGCGCGCCGGAGGTCTTCGAGGCCGTGCTCCAGGCGCCGGATCAAAGATAAAGCCCCCGCATGATCTGGGTAAAGGCGATCTGATCGACGGTCGGCGCCTCGGCGCCCTGCGCATGGCCGACGGCCGCCGCGCTGTCGGGGAACATGCGGAAGGCGGTGTTCATCACGATCTGCGCGAAGCGCGGGCTGATCGCGTTGACGATCTGGCCGAATATGCCGAGCGGCGTGGCGATGCGCGACACGCGCTTGACGATGGCTTCGACCACAAGTTCCGCCGCTTCGTCGGGCGTCAGCGCGGGAACATGGTCATAGAGCTTGGTCGGCGCGATCATCGCCGTGCGCACCAAGGGCATGTTGATGGTGGTGAAATGGACGCCGCGGTCGAGGAATTCCGAGGCCGCGCAGCGGGTCCAGGCCTCCATCGCCGCCTTGGAGGCGACATAGGCGGAAAAGCGCGGCGCGTTGGTCAGCACGCCGATCGAGGAAATACTGATCACATGGCCGCTGCGGCGCTCCGCCATGCCGGGCAGGAAGCCGAGCGTCAGGCGCAAGCCGCCGAAATAATTGACCTGCATCGCGCGTTCGAAATCATGGAAGCGGTCGTAGGAATGTTCGATCCCGCGCCGCATCGAGCGCCCGGCGTTGTTGATCAGGATTTCGACGCCGCCATGATCCCTGATGATCTGCGCGATCAGCGCCTGGCATTGGGAATCATCGGCGATGTCCGCCGCATGGGGCAGCAGGACCAGCCCGCGTTCGGCGCCCTCGCGGACGGCCGCGTCGAGTTTCTCGCGGTCGCGGCCAACGATCAGGACGGTCGCGCCGGCTTCCGCGAGGCGCAACGCCGTCGCCTTGCCGATGCCGGCCGAGCCTCCCGAGACCAGCACGACCTTGTCCTTGACCCGGCCGCGCAAGCTACGGTCGATGAACAGATCCGGATCGAGATGGCGCTCCCAATAGTCCCACAGGCGCCAAGCGTAGTCCTCGATCGGCGGAACCGCGATCCCGGCCGGATCGAGGATCGCCGCCGCCTCGCGGTTGTCGAAGCGGGTCGGATAATTGAAAAAGGCGAGGACGCCCTCGGGCAGCCCGAGATCCTTCATGAAGGCCTTGCGGATGCGGCGCACCGGGGTCAGCGCCTTCAGGCCTTGCAGGACCGGGCGCGGCAGCAGGCCGAACAGAGCCGCGTTGACGCGCACCGGGATGCGCGGGGCGTGCGCGGCGTCGGCGAACAGGGCGAAAATGTCGCCGACCCGGCGCGGGTGCGGATCGACGAGATGGAAGCAGCGGCCGTCGAGCCCTTCCGTATGGGCGAGATGGTCGAGGGCGGCGACCACGAAATCGACCGGCACCAGATTGATCCGCCCGCCTTCGAGGCCGATCATCGGCGCCCAGGGCGGCAGCGCGCGGCGCAATTTCTGGATGAGCTTGAAGAAATAATAAGGGCCGTCGATCTTGTCCATTTCGCCGGTCCTGGAATCGCCGACGACGAGCCCGGGCCGATAGATGCGAAACGGCGTCTTCGCCTCCCGCCGCACGACCTTTTCCGCCTCATGCTTGCTCGCGAAATAGGGATGGCCGAGATTTTCGGCTTCCTCGAACATGTCTTCGCGAAAGACCCCTTCGTAGAGTCCGGCGGCGGCGATCGAACTCATGTGATGGAAGCGGCGCGCGCCGAGGGCTTCGGCAAGGGCGAGGGCATGGCGCGTTCCCTCGATATTGACCCGCATTTCCTCGCTCGGGTCGGCGTCGAGATCGTAGATCGCGCCGAGGTGAAAGACATGATCGACCTTCCCCCGCAGCGCTTCGATCGCGGCGGGGTCCACGCCGCACAGGGGCAGGGTGAGATCGCCGGGCAGGGCGATGGCGCGGGTTTCATCCGCGCTCCAGAAGGCGCGCAATTTTTCGACACGCTCCGGCGTCGCGTTGCGAATGAGGAAATAAACCTTCGCGTCGGGCCGGGAGAGCAATTGACGGGTCAGGCGCTTGCCAATGAAGCCGCTGGCGCCGGTGATGACGTAGATCATGGCCGTTTTCCCCTTCTAGCCTAGACTACCTTTTAGGATTAGAGTCCGCCGCCTAGGAGAATAGGGCGAAAAACCTAAAAACGGCGACTATTTTTCCAGCATGGGGCCGCGAAATGATTCCGGGCGGCGCAGGAAGGGAGAGCAAGATGGTCAAGAAGCTGAGAGCTCTTGTTGAAGGCAAGAGTGATAGCGAACTGGCGGCGCTGATCAAGAATTCCGCCAATCAGATTTGGCTCGCCGGGCTCGGGGCGTTCGCCGTGGCCCAGGAGGAAGGAGTCAAGACCTTCGAGAATCTCGTCAAGCATGGCGAGGCGATTCAGGGGCGGGCCAAGAAGGTCGCCGACGAGAAATTCACCGACGTGAAGACCCAGGCGTCCGGGCAATGGGACAAGCTGGAGCAGGTGTTCGAGGAGCGCGTGGGGCGCGCCCTGCATGCGTTGAATGTGCCGACCAAGAAAGACATCGAGCACTTGAGCCGTCGGGTGACCGAACTGACCCACGAGGTCAAGAAGCTCGAGGCCGAAGTCGGGCCGCAGAAGGCGATAGCGAAGCCCGCCAAGTAAGCCGATCGGCTGTTCTGACCGGCGCCCATTCGGTGGCGGAGCCGCTCTCCGGGGCGGTTCTGCCACATTTGGGTTGGTTCGAAGGGGAGGCGACGGTGGCTCACGATTTGAGAGGCGTAGCGCTGGCGGGCGGCGGTCCCCTGGGCGCGATCTATGAGATCGGCGCGCTGGTGGCGCTCGATGAGGCGTTGACAGGTTTCGATTTCGTCGGATGCGATATTTTCGTCGGCGTCAGTTCGGGCGCCTTCCTCACGGCGGGTCTCGCCAACGGCATATCCCCCCGCGACATGCATCGGAGCTTCATCGAGAGCGAGGAAGCGGATGATCCCTTCGAACCCGATGTCCTTTTGCGGCCGGCGTTCGCCGAATACGCCCGCCGCTTGGCCTGCGTTCCGGGCCTTGCCGCCGCGGCGGCGCAAGCCTATCTGGACCATCCCTTTTCGGGCGCCCTCGCGGAGTCCCTGCAGCGTCTGGCCGACGCCCTGCCGACCGGTCTGCTCGACAACCGGGGCGTCGGCGCCTATCTCGCGAAGCTCTTCTCCGCGCCGGGGCGGACCAACGACTTCCGCGCGCTGAAACGCAAATTGTTCCTGGTCGCGACCGATCTCGACGCCTGCACAGCGGTGGCTTTCGGTTCGAGCGGCTGGGATGACGCGCCGATTTCCCTTGCGGTTCAGGCGAGCTCGGCTCTGCCGGGCCTTTACCCGCCTGTCGAGATCGCGGGGCGCCATTACGTCGATGGGGCCTTGATGAAGACCCTGCACGCTTCGGTGGCCTTGCGCGAAGGGGCGAAGCTGCTGTTCTGCGTCAATCCGCTCGTTCCTTTCGACGCCGCCGCCGCCGCGCGCCAGACGCACAAGAAGCTCGTCTCCCTGGCGGCGCACGGCTTTCCGACCGTGATGTCGCAAACCTTCCGGGCGATCATCCATTCGCGCATGCGCGTCGGCATGGAGCGCAATTCACGGCTTTACCCGGACGCCGACGTGGTGCTGTTCGAGCCGGCGCGCGACGACCCGGAAATGTTCTTCAGCAATATCTTTTCCTATTCCGATCGACGGCGGCTCTGCGAACACGCTTACCAAAGGACGCGCGAGGAATTGCGCCGCCGCGCCGACGAACTCGAACCCGTTCTGGCGCGCCATGGAGTGTCGATCGACCGCGGCGTTCTCGCCGACGCCTCGCGCAGCCTTTCGCGGCCCAAGACGAAACCGCGTCGCAGCCCGGCGCGCAAGCTGGACGGCGCCGCGACGCAACTGGCGCATACGCTTGACGCCTTGGAGCATGCGCTCGCGGGCGCCCAGCCAAGATGAGACTTCTGGCCTCGGGGGGGCGAGACCATGGAGAAAAAGCCGAAACGGCGGACGCGGGAAAGAATATTGGAGACGGCCCTTCGGCTGTTCAACGAATATGGCGAGCCGGGGGTGACCACAACGGCCATCGCCGACGAGATGAACATCAGTCCGGGGAATCTCTATTATCACTACCATTCCAAGGACAAGATCGTCGAAGCCCTGTTCTTCGCCTATCGCGACGAGATCGAACGGACGCTCGCGGCGCCGGAACGCCGTCCTGTCCACGCCGAAGACGCCTGGCTTTTCCTTCATCTCATCTTCGAGGCGATCCACAAATATCGCTTTATCTATCGCGACATCAACGAACTGGTGTCGCGACACCGGGTGCTCGAGACCCAGTTCAAGCGCATCCTCGCCCACAAGAAGCGCACGGCGGTCGATATCCTCCAGGGCCTGGTGGAGGCGGGGGAGATGACGGCCGGCCCGATGGACGTAGAGGCGCTGGCGGTCAACATGACCGTCCTCGCGACCTATTGGCTGTCCTATGAGTTCGCGCGCGATCCGCGCTCGAAAGAGGAAAGCCGCGCGCTGGCGCGCGGCGCCTTTCATGTCATTTCGCTCGCCGCGCCCTATCTGGCGGCGCGCGAGCGGGCTTTGTTCGACGATCTTGCGCAACGCTATCTGAAATGAGAGGCCGAAATGACGAAAACACGATGGAAAGCCTTTCCGCATGCGGCCAAGGCCTATGAATACGCCGGCGGCGCGCTGGAGAAGAACTGGGAGCGGCTCCATGCCGGAGACCGTGAGCCTTTCCCCAGCGCCGATTACGTCAAGGCGCAATTCGCCGCTCATCCGAAGCTGAAAGCCGCCGGCGACGCCGAGGCCGTCGCGCAGAGCCTGCAGGACGCCTGGCGGGCCTATCATCGTGGCGATTTCGGCGCCGCGGTCGAGTTGGGCGGAAAACTCGGCCCGATCGGCGCCAACGCCGCCGCCAAGGCGACCAATATCTACGCGACCTATCTGGTCGACGATCTGGCGGAAAAGACCGGGCTGTTCCAGGAGGCGGCCGAGCGGGCGGAAAGCCTGCAAAAACTCGCCCCGGACAACGCCAACGCCTTTTATTTCCACGCCCAGGCGCTCGGCCGCTACAGCCAGGGCGTTTCCGTGGTCAAGGCGCTCGCCCAGGGGTTGGGCGGCAAGATCCGCCACAGTCTCGAGACGGCCCTGAAGATCGAGCCGCGCCACGCCGACGCGCATATCGCGCTGGGAACCTATCATGCCGAAATCGTGGACAAGATCGGCGGCATGGTCGCAAGCCTCACTTATGGGGCGAGCAAGGAGGCGGCCATCAAGAATTTCGAGCAGGCCCTCAAGCTCAATCCCGGCTCGGCCATCACGCGGATGGAATACGCCAATGCGCTGGCGATGCTGTTCGGCTCCGCGAAACTGAAACAGGCGACCGCGCTTTACGAGGAAGCAGCGAAATGCAAGCCGATGGACGCCATGGAGCGCCTCGACGTCGAGGCGGCCAAGGCGGAGTTGGAGTAGCAAAGGACGCTGGTCGGCCCAAATTTCAGTTCGTCTCGTCCATCGCGCGGTCGCCGAACAGATTCCGGACATAGGGGCTTTTGGCCACCGTCTTGGGATCTGGCGCGGTTCCCCAGATCAGGTCGAACGTCGGGTTTGAGACGCCGAACCAGTATTTCTCGCTGATGAAATGATGGCGCAGATGATAGCGCTTGACGTAGCGCCCCCAGGCCGTGCGCGGCTGATAGGGAATATGCGCGACATAATGCGTCCATTCATAATGCAGGATAGCGAGGCAAACGCCGAAGACCATTGGGGCCACAGCGCCGGCGCCGAAGATCAGCCGGAACAGCAGGGCGTTGGCGGCGAGAACCGGCGCCAGGAACCAGATCGGCAGGAAAAGCAGGTCGAGGCGGCCGGGCTGGGCGTGATGGTCATAGTGCAGCCGCCGTTGCAGGCGCAGGATCCGGGCGCGCGATGACGGCGGCGCGTGGAAGGCGAAGCGATGCCAGCCATATTCGCTGGCGAAGAACAACGCGGCGCCGAGAACGATCCAGCCCGGGCCAAGCGCGGGACCGCCCATGGCGGACCAGAGCGCCAGCGCCGCCACGCCGGCAATCAGGCCGCCATTCGAACCATGGCGCAGGAAGGCGAGCGCCATCGCTGCGCCCTCAGGCCGAGCCGCGTGTCCTGGCGCGTGTCTTGGCGCGCGGACGGTGGCGCGGCCGCGCCGGGACCGGCTGGGCGGGCGCAGCCAAATCTTGGTGCCGGGCGGGTGCAGGCTTGCGCGGACGTTTCGGCGTCGTGACCGGCGCCGCGGCCTCCGTTTCGGCCTTGGGCGCGACGGCCGGCTCGCGTCGCGTCTTGCGGACGGCTTTCGTTTGAACCTCGTTTGGCGCGGCGGGTTTGTGGCCCTCCCATTCATCGAGCAGGACGTGATAGAGCAGCTTTTCGAACTCCGGCTGGAAGTGTTTGATGATTTCGTCGGGCTCGGGCGTGAGCGCAGTGTCGGTGATCAGGCCGAGCTGCACGTGGTTGTTGAAGGAAAGCAGCGAGACGCCCATGCCGACGGCGCCGGATTGCGGCACCCAGAACATGATCTGGTCGATCTCGGCGCCGCCGAGATAGAGCGGGCGCTGCGGTCCGGGAACATTGGTCATCACCACGGTCGCACGGCTGGAAAGAAGGTCGAACAGCTGGTCCTGCAAAATTTTCGGACCATAGCCGAGCGCTTCGAAGAGACCGAGCGTGACCACGGGTTCATAGGATTTCTTTAAGGCCCGCATCCGGCGGCGCACCTCGCTAAGCCGAGCGAGCGGGTTTCTGATTCCGACCGGCAGCTCGACCGCGATAATGCCGAAGCGATTGCCCAGCTCGTGCGCGCGTCCCGGCGGCCGCAGGTCGATCGGGACGAGGGCGCGCACGTTGACGTCAAGGGTCTGGTCCCCCTTTTCCGTCAGATAGGTGTTGATCGCGCCCGCGAAGGAGGAAAGCAACATGTCGTTGACCGTGAAGCCCAGCGCATGGCCGACCGCCTTGACTTCCGGCAGAGGGATCCGCGGGCTCCAGGCGACCCTCTTGTCTCCGCACAGTGGGCCCTTGAGCCGCGTTGGACTGTCCATCGGCATCAGAAGAAGATAGGCCAGTTCCGCCGCGACATTGACGCCGTCGCGCACGAGATTCAGCGCCCTGGCCGGGCTGCGCGCCAGGCCAAGCGCCGACCCCAATGCGCCCGCCGAGGCCCGCAGGCCGCTCCCAACCGTTTCGATCAGCGGCGCCAGCGCCTCCCACGGCGGGCTGTAGGGGTCGTCCCGTTCCTCATAGACCTGCTCGACGCCCTGCATTGGCGCGTTCGGCTCGTCGTCGGTCAGGCCGAGCAGCACATGCATCAGCGCCGCGCCGTCGCCGATGGCGTGATGAATGCGCAGCAAGATGGCGACGCCGTCGTCGTAGCGCTCCACGATATGGGCCTGCCAGAGCGGATGCGCCGGATCGAGCGGCCGCACCGCAAGATCGGCGACGAATTGCTGAAGTTCGGCCTTGCCGGCCCCGCCGGGCAAGCGGGCGCGGCGGATGTGACGCCCGATGTCGAAACGCTCGTCGTCGCGCCACCAGAACCCGCCTGCGGCGTTCTCCACCTTCTGGCGAAAGCGGTCATGCGCCAGAATGCGCGCGGCCAAAGTCTGCTCGACGCGGTCGAGATCGACCGGCTCGCGCAGGACGATCACGCCGACAATGACCATGCGATTGCTGGGCCGATCCATCCTGAGCCAGGTGGTGTCGACCGACGTCATGCGCCTGCCCTCAGACATGCGCGTCTCCCCTTTTCTCGCGCGCTTCCGCCGTTTGGGCGCTAATCATATCCCTTTTGTCTCCGGGCGGAAGCGCCCGCGCGCATTTTTAGGCGACCTTACCTAACGCTGCGTGTTAATTTGTCCGAATGAAACACAAGGCCTCCGCGAAGGATCTCGCAATTTTGCGCCTCGAGGCGGAACTCGACATCATCGCGCGCGTCAAGGGGGTTGTCGAGGGCGACCCCGCCGTCGAGCAGGGGCGGCGGAAAGTGCGGGAATGGCAGGCGGCGCGGCTGGCGCGCACCCATGCCGACCTTGTCGCCAGTCCGAAATTCGGCGCCGCGGCGGCCTTCTTCCTGGCCGATCTTTATGGCCCGCAGGACCTCGGCCATCGCGAGTTGGCGGTGCGCCGCGTCCTTCCCTTGATGGAGAAGACCCTGCCGGCGCCGGCGCTCGAAACGATCGCCGACGCCATCGAGCTTGACGCGCTGTCGGAATCGCTCGACGTGGCGATGGCTTCGCATCTGGGCGAGAGTTCCGGCGCGATCGACGCGGCCGCCTATGGCGCCGCCTATCGCGGCGTCGGGAGGCGGGAGGACCGCGTGCGGCAGATCGAGCTGATCGACCATCTCGGCCATTCGCTGGAGCAGCTCACCCATGCGCGTTTCGTCGGCGCGGCCTTGTCCGCCATGCGCAAGCCTGCGCGGATGGCGGGGCTCGGAGACCTGCAGGCCTTTCTGGAGCGCGGCTACGACGCCTTCCGGCAAATGGGCGGCGCGCGCGAGTTTGTGGAGACGGTGACCGCGCGCGAGGCGGCGATCAGCGCGGCCCTGTTCGCTGGCGACGACCGCCCGCTCCAGGGCTGATGGGGAGAGGACGATGGATCGCTTCGATTATGTCATTGTCGGCGGCGGGTCGGCGGGCGCGACGCTTGCCGCGCGCCTGAGCGAGAATCCGGATGTTTCCGTTTGCCTGCTCGAAGCGGGGGAACGCGGCGACGGCCTGCTGGTGCGCATGCCCGCCGGCGCGGTGGCGATGATTTCCGGCCGCCCGAAAATCAACAATTGGGCGCTGTGGACGGTTCCGCAGCCGGGTCTGAAGGGCCGCCGCGGGTTCCAACCGCGCGGCAAGGCGCTCGGCGGCTCCTCCGCCATCAACGCCATGCTCTATGTGCGCGGGAATCGTCGCGATTACGACCTCTGGGCCGAAAGCGGCTGCGAGGGTTGGTCTTGGGACGAGGTGCTTCCCTTCTTCCGCAAGGCGGAAAACAATGTCTGGGGCGCGGATGACGTCCATGGCGGCTCAGGCCCGCTGCAGGTTTCCGACCAGCAGAGCCCGCGTCCGATCACCCGGGCCTTTCTCGAAGCCGCCGGCCGGCGGCAATTTCGCATGAAGCGCGATTTCAACGCCGGCGACAACGAGGGCTTCGGCCTCTACCAGGTGACGCAATTCCACGATGAAAGGCGCAGGGGCGAACGCTGTTCGGCGGCGGCGGCTTATCTCCATCCGGAGATGGGCAAGCGCGCCAACCTGACGGTCATCACTGGCGCGCGCGCCACCAGAATCGTCTTCGACGGCAAGCGCGCGGTCGGCGTGCGCTATCGCGTGGGCGGCGAAGAGCGGCAAGTCGAAGCAGGTCGCGAAATCGCGCTGTGCGGCGGCGCCTTCGGCTCGCCGCAACTGCTGCAATTGTCGGGCGTCGGGCGTCCGGAAGACATGACGCCCCATGGAGTCGCCATGGTCCATGAATTGCCCGGCGTCGGGCAGAATCTCCAGGACCACCTCGATTTCATCCTGGCCTGGAAGACGCGCGACAAGGACAATTTCGGCATCGGCCTCGGCGCGGCGGCGAGGCTTTTGCCGCACGCCCTGGCGTGGCGGCGCGACGGGAGCGGCATGCTGGCGACGCCTTTCGCCGAAGGCGCGGGTTTCTTCAGGACCGCGCCCGGCCTCGACCAGCCCGACGCGCAGATGCATTTCGTCATCGGCGTCGTCGACAACCACGCCCGCAAGCTGCATTGGGGCCATGGCTTCAGCCTCCATGTCTGCGCGCTCCATCCTCATTCGCGCGGGCGCGTCTTCCTCGAAAGCGCCGATCCGCTCGCGGCGCCGGGGATCGACCCGTGCTACCTGAGCGACCGCCGCGACCTCGAAACCCTGATCCGCGCCGCCAGGATCGCCCGTGACGTCGTGCTGACGCCGCCGCTGTCAGGCTATTGCCACAAGGAATTGTTCGGCGTCCGCGAAGGCATGACCGACTCGGATTGGGAAGATCACATCCGTTCGCGCGCCGACACGATCTACCATCCGGTCGGAACCTGCCGGATGGGCGTGGACGATCTCGCCGTCGTTGATCCGCAGCTTCGCGTGCGGGGGCTGGAGGGACTGAGAATCGTGGACGCCTCCGTGATGCCCACGCTGATCGGCGGCAACACCAACGCGCCGACCATCATGATCGCGGAAAAAGCCTCGGAATTGATCGCCGCCGCCGCACGATGATTTCTCATCCTTGTCGCGGACGAAGAGTTGGCGCACCGCAGCAGGAGGGATGGCGGCGTGGCGCGGCGAACGGGCCGACGACAAATTTGTCCCGAGCGGCCGGAAGGGGTCGATAGCCCAATTCCGGTTCGTCGATCGCCAATTTTCGATCGCTGCGCAGAGTCTTCGCCCTCGACTGTTCCTGGGCGGGGTCGGCGCCCGCAAAAGCCTCGATTCATTTTTGCCCTTTGGCGTCTTCTGCTAGGCTGCGAAAAAATGGAGCCGACGGATCTTTGCTCTGCCGAGCCCGCGAGGGAGGAAGTCGCCGCATGCCCAGAAAGGAAATTCTCGAACGCATCGAAAAATTCGTCCGCCCGTTTCGGGTTGAATCGGGCAAAGGGTTTCGCCTCAAGGATTTCGACCCCGGCGACACCTGCGGCCTGAGGATGGACAAGGACGAGGCGGCGGAGCTTCTCGCGCGCGGCCGCGAATGGCTGGCGGAGGAGCAGGCCATGCTCTACGCCCAGGACCGCTGGTCCTTGCTGCTCGTGTTCCAGGCCATGGACGCCGCCGGCAAGGACGGCGCGATCAAACACGTCATGTCAGGGGTCAATCCGCAGGGCTGCGAGGTCACGTCTTTCAAGCAGCCCTCGGCGGAGGAATTGTCGCATGATTTTCTGTGGCGTTACGCCAAGGCGGTTCCGGCGCGCGGACGGATCGGCGTCTTCAACCGCTCCTATTACGAGGAAGTCCTGGTGGTGCGGGTACATCAGCAGCTCCTGAATCTCCAGAAGCTGCCGCCGGAATATGTGTCGAAGAAAATCTGGGACGAACGGCTCGCGGACATCGCTCATTTCGAGGACTATCTGACGCGTCAGGGCGTCATCGTGCTGAAGTTCTTTCTCAACCTGTCGCGGAAGGAGCAGAAGAAGCGCTTCATGAAGCGGCTCGACGATCCCGACCGGCACTGGAAATTCGCGCCTTCCGACGTCCGCGAGCGCCGTTACTGGGACGATTATCAGCACGCCTATGACGAGGCGATCCGCGCCACCGCCACGCGGCGCGCGCCGTGGTATGTCGTGCCGGCCGACAACAAATGGTTCACGCGCCTCGTCGTCGCCGCAGCCATCGTCGAAGGCGGTCGAGGGCCTCGACCTCGCCTTTCCCAAAGGTCGACGCGAAGACGAAACAGGAGCTCGTCGCCGCGCGCGCCGAGCTCGACGCCGAAAAGTGACGGCGAGCCGGTAAAGGCGACGCGAAACAGGGTTTGGGGAAGGGAAAGCGATGTCGACGGCGATTTCGGTGCTGGGCGGAATAGGTCTGTTCCTGCTGGGCATGACGATCATGACCGACGGGCTCAAGGGGCTTGCGGGCTCGTCCTTGCGCGCTGTGCTGGGCAAGGCCGCCGCCACGCCCTGGTCCGGCGCGCTGTGGGGCGCGCTCGTCACCTTGCTCGTGCAGTCGTCGAGCGCGACGACCATGACCACCATCGGCCTTGTCAGCGCCGGCCTGCTGACCTTTCCGCAGGGGCTCGGCCTCGTCTTCGGGGCCAATGTCGGCACCACCGGCACCGGCTGGCTGGTGGCCCTGATCGGCGTGCGCGTCTCATTGTCGTCATACGCCCTGCCGATGATCTTCGTCGGCGCCTTGACCAAGCTGATGGGCAAGGGGCGCCTCGCCGCGGCGGGCGCGTCGCTCGCCGGCTTCGCCCTTGTCCTTTATGGCCTGACCACGCTCCAGCAGGGCATGGGCGGCGTCGCGGCGCAATTCCACCCCTCCGACCTGCCCGCCGTGCTCGGCATGCCGGGCGTCGGCGGGCTTTCCGGCTGGCTCGGCCTTCTGGCGCTGGTGGTCGTCGGCGCGGTCATGACCACCGTCATGCAATCCTCCACGGCGGCCATCGCCGTCACCCTCTCCGCCTTCTATGCCGGCGCGCTCGGCCTGGAACAGGGCTGCGCCCTGATCATCGGCCAGAATATCGGCACAGCGACCAGTTCCGCCATGGCGGCGATCGGCGCCAGCGCCACCGCCAAGCGTCTGGCGCTCGCCTATGTCCTGTTCAAGATCATCGCCGCGGCCATCGCGGTCGCGTCGTTCCCCTTCGCCATGCCGTTGATCCAGCGCGCGGCGGAACATATCGACGGGGTGTCGCTGCTGGCGGCCTATCACACCGCCTTCAACGTCGTCGGCGTCGCGGTGCTGATGCCAGTCATCGACGGCTTCACCCGTTTCGTCGAATGGCTGCTGCCCGAGACGCGCTCGCCGCTGACGCGAGGCCTCGACCCGGCCGCGCTCGAAAATCCGGTGGTGGCGGTGGAGGCGGTGCGGCGCGCCATCGCGCTCGTCATCGAGGCGATTGGCCCCAGGATCGAGGCCGCGGTCACGGGCGAAGGCGAGGCCGCCAAAGCCCTTTCCCTGGCCGAGCCCGCCAAGGCCTTGCGCGAGGCGCAGGACTTCATCGCCGAGGTCAGCGGAACGCCCCACTCCGCAAGCGAAAATCTACGTCTGGCCAGCACCCTCCACGCCCTGGACCATATGTCGCGGCTGGTCGACGCCGCCGGCGAGGAGCCCGAATTTCCGATGGCGCGCGAGGACGAGGACGAACGGCGCGCCGCCGCGCTTTGCGTCGAGGCCATGCGCTCGGCCGTGGCGGCGGTTGACGACATCGCGCGGGAAAAGGCCTTCGGCGCCGCCGCCGCGCCGCTCGAGCATCTGGAGACGCCGGCCGGCCGCGTGGCGCTGACCATACTCGAGGACAGCGCCAGACAACTCGAACAGCTCAAGCACGCCCATCGCGGCCCGACCCTGCGCAAGGTCGGGACCGGGGAAATCAATGTGGAGCAGGCCATGGGGCGGATCGAGACGGTCCGTCGCCTGGAATCGCTCGCGCGTCACGCCTGGCGCGCGGTCGCGCATCTCCTCGGCGAAGCGGAAAAGCCGGCGAACTAACGGGCAAAATCACTCGCTTCGCGCCTTGGGGCAATGAGCGGAATCGGCTCGAAGGGGACCTTCCCGAACAGGCTCGCGACGGTCTCAAATTGATCGGAATCCCGACGCCAGCCGACGCGATCCTCGACCGCTTCATCCACAACGCCTATCGGATCGATCTGGCCGACGAAAGCTTGGGCAAGGCGCGCTCGTCCGTCCGAAATCCATCCGCACTTGACCAATCAGAAACAGCGAAACATCATCAGTCCTGACCTGCGGAGGCAAACTGCAATTGGCCGACTTCAAATCGGAACGCTGGCCGGCTTGAGATCGGAATAAGTGGCCGGCTTCCTATTGGAATCCATGACTGGCTTCGTCGGAATCCGCATATTTCGGGTTCTTTTAATTCTTGTGCGAAATAATTGATAATTGTGGCCGCAATTTTCGGAGCTCCGACGTGCGTACATTTTCTGAACCTGACCTGATAATTCCGGCGTTAGAAATCATTTCCGCCCACCCAGCAGGCATCACGACATCGCAACTTCTAGTCTTTTTACGTCGTGCCCTGAAGCCAACTGGCGATGATCTGATTTTATTGGACGGCCGCAACGACGATAGGTTTAGCCAAAAAGTTCGAAATTTAAGATCGCACAGCACATTGGAACGAAGCGGATACGCCACATTTTCTGACGGAAAATACCATATAACGCCTGCTGGCAAATCAGTCGCGGCAGATGGCACCGGGATTATGGAAGCCTTTGCCGATCAAGGGTTTTCTGCCGAACAGCGCAAAAAGGCCCTTGAGAGGAAATTCGACACAATTGTTGTTGAAGAAGGAGCGCATGTTCCTTCCAAGTCAAAGGCGGCACGTCGCTCAGCAATTTTAAAAAAGTATGCGATTTCTCAATTTCGAGATGCGGATGGCTCAATTGAATGTCATGGCTGTGGTTTTCGTGCGGAATCAGTTTATGGGGGAGCCTATAAAGGAATGATCGAAATTCATCATAAGCGCCCATTATTCTTGAATTCCGGCCTTACTCGAATAAAGGGCCTTCAGGCAGCTTTAAAAGAAGTTGCCGCGCTGTGTCCAAACTGCCATCGAATTGTTCACCGAAAGGCGGGCGAAGTCCTTTCGATCCCGGCATTAAAACGGTTGATTGCAACCGCTACCACCAAATAAACCGGTGCGAAACTCATCAGAGGCGCTATCGCAGGTTGGAACAAAAACTGAACATATGGTAGGGTGTGATTCGCTTGGGTCAGAGCCCAATCATTTCGGTGCCAAATGAAAACTCGCCAAAATACGTCGCATGCCGTGATGGCCCAACGGACTGAGGCAGATGACAGCTTAGATGATTTTCCCACGCCGCCTTGGGCCACGCGGGCTTTGATTGAACATGTCATCAGCGATAAACTCGACCTTTCCAAGCAGGTTTGTCTTGAGCCGGCGTGCAATCGCGGGTTTATGTCGATGGTATTGGAAGAGTATTTCGGCGAAGTTCACAGTTCTGATGTTTATCCCTACGGTTATGGCGACGTAAAGGACTTTCTTGAAATCCCATACGCTGCCGGATCGGTTGATTGGGTAATAACCAATCCGCCCTTTCGACTCGGTGAGGATTTCATCCGAAAGGGATTGAACGTCGCAAGGCGTGGCGTAGCCATGCTGACGCGCACCGTTTTCATTGAAAGCGTTGGGCGCTATGATCGAATGTTTGTAAAAACTCCGCCCACGAAGTTCGCTCAATTTAGCGAGCGAGTTCCCATGGTAAAGGGGAGGCTCGATAAGAAAGCATCCACCGCTACTGGATACTGCTGGCTGGTTTGGGAGAAATATGCTCGATCAAAGCAGCCTCAACTTGTTTGGGTGCCCCCATGTCGAAAGACTTTGGAGCGGGAGACGGATTACCATCTTCCAAAAAAGCAGGGGCCTCGGACGCGACTGGCACAAGGAAAGACGATTGAACCGGTGAACCAAAAAGTGGCTCGAAATAGAACGCAGCCAACAATGGACCTATTTGACTAATGCTCCTCCGCTGCCCGGCCTTCCAGCGCCCTTGTATCGGAACGGTGTATCATCGTCGAAATTTGACGCTGAAGTTTTTGCCTGAATCCTCACATTCGTTTTGAATAGAGAGGTACGAAGGCGCTTTCGAAGGTCCGGTATTGGCGCATTCTTGCCGTTGCCGACGCTGCGCATGAAGGTCAGCAAGCCGCCGTTTTACGCCATTTGCTGTCGCCGCCGAGCGTCAGATTTGATCCGCCAGCGGGTCTCAGCCCCGCTTCACCGCAGGCCGATCCCCGCCCGCTTCGATCGCCACCACCGACCACCGCAACGACGGCGAAGCGCGGATGATCGCCTTTTCCGCCTCGACCGCGAGGAAAAAGATCACGCCGCCGATCAGCAGCCAGGGCCACACCCACAGCGGGACCGCCTCGTTGCCGAACATCGCCTGGAACGGCGGCGCATAAGTGAAGAGCAATTGCAGAACCACCACCGCGCCGATCCCGAGCGGCAGATAGCGATTGCCCTGATGCGCCGTCAGCGACAAAGACGAGTCGATCAGGTATCGGCTGTTCAGCAAGTAAAAAACCTGGCCGAAGGTGATGGCGTTGACCGCCACGGTGCGGGCGAGCCCGTCCGAAGCGCCATAGGCTTTCATCCGGAAGAAGGCCGCCAGCGTATAGGCCAGCAGCGCCACGCCGATGAAGAGGATGCGCCACAGGCCGAAGCCGGTGACGATCGGCCGGTCCACCGCGCGCGGCGGCCGCGTCATGACGTCGGCCTCGTGCGGTTCGAAGGAGATGACGAGGCCCAGCGCCACCGAGGTCACCATATTCACCCACAGAACCTGCGGGGCGGTGATCGGCAGGGTGAAGCCGAAAAGGATCGCCACGGCGATGACCAGCGCCTGCGCCACATTGGTCGGCAACAGGAACAGCATCGCCTTTTCGATATTGTTGTAGACGGTGCGGCCTTCCTTCACCGCCGCGCCGATCGAGGCGAAATTGTCGTCGGCGAGAATCATGCCGGCGGCTTCCTTGGTCACTTCCGTGCCCTTGATCCCCATGGCGACGCCGATGTCGGCCTTTTTCAGCGCCGGCGCGTCGTTCACGCCGTCGCCCGTCATGGCCACGATCTGGCGGTTGGCCTGGATCGCCTTGACGAGACGCAATTTGTGCTCGGGGCTGGCGCGGGCGAAGACGTCGACGTCCCGCACGCAATCCTGCAATTCCGCCTCGTTCATCGCCTCGATCTCGGCGCCGGAAACCGCCGTCCTGCCGTCGCCGACGCCGAGCATCCTGGCGATGGCCGCGGCGGTGATCTTGTGGTCGCCGGTGATCATGGTGACGCGGATGCCGCCGCCGTGACATTCCTTGACCGCCTCGATCGCCTCCTTGCGCGGCGGGTCGAGCAGGCCCGCAAGACCGACAAGAACCAGATTGGTCGGTAGGTCGGCAGGCGTGAGACGGCCCGCCGTCAGGCCGGGATTTTCCAGCCAGGCGAGGCCGAGCACGCGCTCGCCCTGGGCCGCGAGCCGGTCGCCCTCGCGCGCGAAACGGTCGCGATCCAGCGGGCGCGGCGCCGTTCGCCGTCTGCTGGCGGTCGCAATGTTCGAGGATGACTTCCGGCGCGCCTTTGACCAGCAGGATTTCATGCCCGTCCGCCGCGCGGTGCAGCGTCGCCATGAATTTGTGCTCGGATTCGAAGGGAATGGCGTCGATGCGGGGAAAGGCGGCCTGTTCCGTCTCGCGCGTCATGCCGATCTTGGTCGCGAAAGGATAGAGCGCGCCCTCGGTCGGGTCGCCCTCGACCTTCCATGCGCCGCCGTCCTGAAAAAGCTCGGCGTCGTTGCACAGCATGGAGACGCGGCCCATCAGCGTGAGGGACTGGGCGGGCTCGCCGATTTTATGGCCGTTTTCACGGATTTCGCCTTCCGGCGCATAACCGTCGCCGCTCACTTCATAGGCCGAATCCGCGGTGACGACCGATGTGACCATCATTTCCATCAGGGTGAGCGTGCCGGTCTTGTCCGAGCAGATGCGCGACACCGAACCCAGGGTCTCGACCGCCGGCAGGCGGCGGATGATGGCGTTGCGACTCGCCATGCGCTGGACGCCGATGGCGAGCGTGATGGTGATCAGCGCCGGCAGGCCTTCCGGGATCAGCGACACGGCGATGCCGACCACCGCCTGGAACAATTCGACGAAGCTCATGTGGCCGAGCCAATGGCCATACGAGAAGATCATCACGCTCAGCAAGGCGATCGCGGCGGTGATCTTATAGCCGAACTTCTTGATCTGGCGCAGGAGCGGCGTTTCCAGCGCGCTGACGCTCGCCAGCAACTGGTTGATGCGGCCGAGCTCCGTCTCGCTGCCGGTGGCGACCACCACGCCTGCGGCGCGGCCCGAGACGACCATCGTGCCGGAAAAGGCCATGCTCTCGCGGTCGCCGACGGTCGATTTGGCGGCAACCGGGTCGGTCGTCTTTTCCGCCGGCACGGATTCGCCGGTCAGCGCCGCCTCTTCGGTGCGCAGGTTCTTGACCTCGATCAGGCGCAGATCGGCCGGGATTCGGTCGCCGGATTCAAGCAGGACGATATCGCCGGGGACAAGCTGTTCGGCCGGGATCATGCGGGTCTCGCCGCCGCGCAGGGTTCGCGCTTCCGCCGAGAGCATGTTGCGGATGGAATCCAGCGCCTTTTCGGCCCGACCTTCCTGAATGAAGCCCAGAAGCGCGTTAAGCGCGACCACCGCGAAAATGATGCCGGCGTCGACCCACAGGCTCAGCATCAGCTTGGTGAAGCCGGCCGCGAGCAGCACATAGACCAGAATATTGTTGAACTGGCCGAGGAACCGGACGAACGGCCCCTGCTTCTTGCCCTCGGGCAGACGGTTCGGCCCGTATTTCGCCAGCCGGCCCGCCGCCTCCTGCGTCGTGAGCCCGGCGCGGGCGTCGGTCGCAAGCCGCAGAACCGTCTCGTCCGCCGTCAGGGCGTGCCACGACGCGGGCGCGCCCTCGCCGATCGCATTGTTCCCCATGGGGCGCCAACCCTTTCAGTTTACGTCAATTGGTCGCTGTTCAGACGCCCACGGGCGGAACCGAATCTCCATTCCACAGCACGCGGCGTCAGATCCAGCGCCAGCCGCAGACGCGGCGTCCCCTGCGCCACCAGCATACCCAGCGCCGCCGCCGACGCCGGGGGTGTCTCCGAACGACGACGACTTGCGCCTTCTGGATCTTTGGGTCCGATGGCGCGGCGACATGCGCGTCCACCGGCATGGCTTCCCCGGCGTTCGCGCCCAGAACGGAGCCGGCGGCCGTGGCCGCGACTGCGACGAGAATGTTGCGAAAAAGGGTCCGACGATCAATGGTCTGCATCGATGCGCGCTCCTGTTTAAGACTAACGCCGGAAGGCCGAATGAGTGAGTTCAACGAGCGTCAGACTAGCTTGAACTCGAAAGGTCGGCAACGGCTGAGGATCGGCTATGCGGACGCCGCCCTTGGCGCAAGGATGCGATCCGCCGATCAGGGCTTTTTGGCGTCGCCGCCCGACATCAGAATCGCCAGCCACCGCGACGATTCATGCTCGGCGCAGATGGTCAGCGCCACGATGAGGAGCGGCACGCCGATGAAGGCGCCCGCGACGCCCCACAGGAAGCTCCAGAAGAAAACGGCGAACAGCACCATGAATGGCGACAGCGACAATTGCGCCCCCGCTATGCGCGGCTCGAGGTAGCTCCCGATGAAGAACTGGACGCCGTTCAGGGCGACGAAGACGAGCAGCGCCAGCCGCCACGACTCGAATTGCGCCAGTGTGAAAAGAGACGGGAAAACGGTTGCGATCAGCGAGCCGATGAAGGGAATGTAATTCAGGACGAAGGCGATGACGCCCCAGGCCGTCGCCAGTTCGATTCCGGCGACCAGCGCGAAGGCCCAGACGACGGCGCCGGTCAAGAGGCTCATCAGGCTGCGCACCGCCATATATTTCCGCAGCTTGGAGGAGATTTCGCTTGCGGGGCCGAGCAGCGCGGCGCGCAGCCGCGGGTTTTCCAGCCGGTCGATATTCGCCCGGCCGATATCGACTTCGAGCAGGCCGAGCACCGTGAAGGCGAAGACGATAACGAGAAAGGAAAGCAGGCCGTAGCCCTGCCCGCCGATCTGGCGCAGGACGCCCGTGACCGAGGATGGGTTCAAGCTCGTGGCCATCAGCGCATGGACCGCGACGCCGTGCGATTCCAGCATGTCGATGGCGCGCAGATAGATCGCCTGGAAGCGCGCGACATTGGCGATCAGCCACTGGGCCACCAGGCCGAAGGCCCACACGACGAGAAAGCCCATGATCGACAGCGCCGCGAGCGTCGCGACAAGGGTGAGGACGAGCGCGACCAGTTTCGGCAGTCGCTTCTGGAACGCGTCCTGAAGTGGCCAGATGATGGCGACGATGAAGATCGCGAAAGTCACGGGAGCAAGGATCGCGCGCGCGAAAAAAGCCGCGGCGAACAGCAAGACGGCGGCGCAAAGGATGAGCGGCGCCGACGAGGAGCGATCCTGATTCATGAGCCCGGAGTCCTACCTGCGCCTTTTTGATGAGGGGACCCAGTAAAGCCGGCTTTCCTCGCAAACTCAACCGCGCGCCCGGCCGTTGCGGGGAGGGCGAGCGGAATGGCGAGGCGCGATCGTGACTGGCGGTTATTGTCGCGCTTGTGAAATAAGTGCAAGTTATGGTGCGGCGCAAACAGGCGGGCAGGATCCGGAAACATCTTGCGCGGCCGGCGTCCCGACCGGTCATCTGTTTTTTTGGCGAAGCGGAGTTTTCATGGCAAGGCGGCCCGATGCAAAGCCGGAACCCCCGCGCGAACCCCTCCTCGTCGACCTCGCGCTTCAGGGCGGAGGCTCGCACGGCGCCTTCACCTGGGGCGTTCTCGACCGCCTGCTCGAAGAACCCTGGTTGAGGATCGAGGCCATTTCGGGCGCGTCGGCGGGAGCGATGAACGCCGCCGTTCTGGTCAGCGGCTACATGCAGGGCGGCGCGGCCGGCGCGCGCGCGGCTCTCGACGGCTATTGGGGACGCGTTGCGGAAGCGGCCCGATTCAGCCCCATCCAGCGCTCGCCGCTCGACCGGATGATGGGCCGCTGGTCGCTGGACGCTTCGCCCGGCTATATCATGATGGACCTGATGAGCCGGCTGGTCTCGCCCTACAACCTCAACCCGACGGGACATAACCCGATCCGGAAGATCCTCGAGGACAGCATCGATTTCGCCCATCTCAACGAGGCGGAAATCAAGCTCTTCATCACCGCGACCAATGTCCACACCGGGCGTGGGCGGGTGTTCCGCAACAAGGAGATCACGCCGGAGGCCCTGCTCGCCTCGGCCTGCCTTCCCACCATGTTTCAGGCGATAGAAATCGACGGCGAGCCCTATTGGGACGGCGGCTACGCCGGCAATCCGACGATCTCGCCGCTGGTGCGCGAAAGCAAAGCCGACGACATCATCCTGGTGCAGATCAACCCGCGCGAGCGCCGGACCACCCCGCGCACGGCGGGCGAAATCCTCGACCGGATCAACGAGATTTCCTTCAATGCGCCGCTGATGAAGGAGCTGCGCATGATCGCCCTGCTGCGCCAGGCCGCCGATCCGGGAACGGGCGAAGGCCGGCGATGGGCGGGCATGCGCACCCATCGCATCGTCACCGACAAGCTGGCGGAATTCGGCGCCTCGTCCAAGCTCAACGCCGAGGGGCCGTTCCTGAGCATGCTCAAGGAGGAGGGCCGCAAGGCCGCGGGGGATTTCCTGAAAAGCCACGCCGGCGACCTTGGCCGGCGCTCGTCCGCCGATCTCGACATTCTCCTGGAGGAGTGCTGAACGTGAACGGCTCCGAACTCGTCGGCCTCGGCGGCATTCTCGTCGCCCTGGGGCTCCTGATCTGGCTGGCTTTTCGCGGCTGGAGCGTGCTGCTGCTGGCGCCGATCGCGGCGATGGTCGCGGCTTTTTTCTCGCGCCAGCCGCTGCTAGCCCATTGGACCCAGACTTTTATGGGCAGCGCTTCGGGCTTTCTCGCCCAATTCTTCCCGCTGTTCCTGCTCGGCGCGCTGTTCGGCAAGCTGATGGAGGACACCGGCTCGGTCTCGGCCATAGCCGATTACATGACCGAAAAGCTCGGGACCAAGCGGGCCATTCTCGCAGTGGTGCTCGGCGGGGCGGTGGTCACATACGGCGGCGTCAGCCTGTTCGTCGCCTTTTTCGTGATCGCGCCGATGGCGCAGGGCCTGTTCCGGGCGGCGGGCGTGCCGCGCCGGCTGATGCCCGCGGCGATCATGCTCGGCACCTCGACCTTCACCATGTCGGCCATGCCCGGCACGCCCTCGATCCAGAACACCATTCCCATGCCCTTCTTCGGCACCACGCCTTTCGCGGCGCCGGGACTCGGCCTGCTCGCCTCCGCCATCATGCTCGGCTTCGGCCTGTGGTGGCTGGCGCGCGAGGAAGCGGCGGCGCGCGCCCGCGGCGAGGGTTTCGGCGCCGACGCGCCGCTGAAATCGGCCGACGATCTCGCCCACGACGAACGCTTGCGCGAACGCGCCGCCGCCTCGCATGAATTCGACCCCGCCGAAATCGTCCATGGCGCGGCTGCGGCGGCCCGACCGTCGTTCCGGTCGGCGGCGGCGCCGATCGTCGTGGTCATTCTGACCAATCTCGTCATGTCGCTGGTCATCCTGCCGCGCCTCGACCTGAGCTTCCTGTCCGGGCCGGAATGGGGCGGCGTCGCCCCGGCCGCCGTCACCGGCGTCTGGTCGGTGCTGACCGCGCTCACCCTCGCCATCCTCGCCGTGCTGGCGCTCAACGCCCGCCGCCTGCCCGACCTTCGCGCCACGATGGACGCCGGCGTCAACGCCTCGGCGCTGCCGGCGATCAGCGTCGCCAGCCTGGTCGGTTTCGGCGCGGTGGTGGCGGCTTTGCCCGCCTTCGCCATGGTGCGCGATGCGGTGCTCGGCCTCGGCGGCGGCCCGCTGGTTTCGCTGGCGGTGGCGACGAACACCCTCGCCGCGCTCACCGGATCGGCCTCGGGCGGCCTCACCATCGCGCTGGACGCGCTCGGCCCGACCTATCTGCATCGCGCCGCCGAAATCGGCATGGACCCCGCGCTGCTGCACCGCGTCGCGGTGATCGGCTCGGGAACTCTGGACAGCCTGCCGCACAATGGCGCGGTGGTGACGCTTCTCGCCGTCTGCGGCTCCACCCACGGCAAGAGCTACAAGGACATTTTCATGGTCGGCGTTCTCGGGGCGATCATTGCCCTGGTCGCGGTGATCGTGCTTGGATCGCTCGTCGGATCGTTCTGAATTTTCCTGCGGCTTTTCGCCAGGCCGCCCATCGGGGGGTTCACATCTTGTCTTTCTTCGGCTCCCTGCGCCCGGCCCCCCGCCTTGCCCTGATGGCGGCGACGGCCCTGATCCTCGCCATTTCCGGCTGCAAGCGCGAAACCGCCGAGGAGCCGCCGCCGCCGCGTCCGGTCCGCACGACCATCGTCGAAAAGGCCGGGCTGGGACAGACCATCTCGCTGACCGGCCAGATCCAGGCGGAAAAGGAAGTCGCGCTGGCCTTCCGCATCGGCGGCCGGATCATCGAGCGCAAGGTGGATACCGGCGACCGCGTGACGCCGGACGAAATCGTCGCCAAACTCGACCCCCAGAACGAGCTCAACGCCTTGCGCTCGGCGCGCGCCGCGCTTTCCTCCGCCCAGGGCCGGCTCGAGCAGGATTCCAACACCTTCGACCGCCAGCAGACCCTGCTGCGCCAGGGCTGGACGACCCGCGCCAATTTCGATCAGGCGCAGCAGGCGCTGCGCGCCGCTCAAGCCGCGACGGACGACGCCAAGGCCCAGGTCGAGATCGCCGAGGATCGCGTCAGCTATACCGAACTGCGGGCGAATGTGAGCGGCGTGGTCACCCGCCGCGCCGTCGAATCGGGCGAAGTGGTCCAGGCCGGACAGCTGGCGTTCATGGTCGCGCGCGACAATGGCTGGGACGCGGTGTTCGACGTTCCGGCGCAGGTGCTGCGCACGGCGCCGCCTGACGCCGACGTCATCATCGCCTTGACCGACGACCCAACCGTCACAGCCAAGGGGCGGGTGCGTCAGGTCGATCCGCAGGCCGATCCGGTCACCCGCACCTTCAAGGTCCGGGTGGCGGTGAACAACCCGCCCGCCGCCATGCGTCTCGGCGCGACCGTGACCGGCCGGATGGAGGTCGATCACGGCCATGGCGTGTCGATCCCCGCCAGCGCCCTGACGGCGTCCGGGAACAGCCCCGCCGTCTGGGTGGTTGATCCCAACGCGCTCACCGTGTCGCTGAAGCCGGTGGAGGTTCTGCGCTACGATCCGGGCAGCGTCGTGCTCTCCGGCGGACTCGAGGGCGGCGAGATCGTCGTCACCGCCGGCGTCCAGGCCCTCCATCCCGGCCAGATCGTGCGGCTACTCGGAGCCCGGTCATGATCGGGCCCAATCTTTCCGACTGGGCGCTCAAACACCGATCCTTCATCGTCTTCGCGATGATCGCGATCGTCGTCGCCGGCCTGATGTCCTATTTCCGGCTCGGGCGCAGCGAGGACCCGGCCTTCACCTTCCGCGCCATGGTGGTGCAGGCGGCCTGGCCGGGCGCGACGCTCGACGACACATTGACCCAGGTGACCGAGCGTCTCGAGCGCAAGCTCCAGGAAACCAAGGGCCTCGATTTCCTGCGCTCCTACACCAGTCCGGGACAGACGACGATCTTCGTCAATCTGAAGGGATCGACCTCGCCCAAGGACGTGCCGGACATCTGGTATCAGGTGCGCAAGAAGATCGGCGACATCCGCCGCACCCTGCCGCAGGGGGTGGTTGGGCCGGGCTTCAACGACGATTTCGGCGACACCTACGGCCTGATCTACGCTTTTTCCGCCGACGACGGCTTCAGCCATCGCGAATTGCGCGACTATGTCGAGGATATTCGCTCCAAACTGCTGCAGGTTCCCGACGTCTCCAAGATCGAGATCCTGGGCGCGCAGGACGAGCAGGTCTATGTCGAATTCTCGACCCGCCAGCTCGCCGGCCTCGGCATCGACCGCGCGGCACTGATCGCGGCGATCCAGGCTCAGAACGCGGTGATCCCGGCGGGCGCGATCCAGACCGCCGACGAGAAGATCTCGATCCGCGTCACCGGCGCTTTCAGATCCGAAAACGACCTGCTCGACGTCAATTTCCTGTCCAACGGACGCCTGATCCGGCTGCGCGATATCGCGGAGGTGCGCCGCGCCCTTTCCGATCCGCCGCAGCCGATGTTTCGCGCCAATGGCAAGCCGGCGCTGGGGCTCGCCATCGCCATGCGTGACGGCGGCGACATTCTGGCGCTGGGCCGGAACGTGAAAACCGCGCTCGGCTCGGCCATGTCCGACCTGCCGCTCGGCGTCGACGTCGCTCTGGTTTCCGATCAGCCGGTGGTGGTCAGGAACGCCATCGGCGAATTCATGGAATCGTTGTGGCAGGCCATCGCCATCATCATGGCGGTGAGCATTGTCAGCCTCGGCTTCCGTCCCGGCGCGGTGGTGGCGCTGTCGATCCCGCTCACCGTCGCGATCATCTTCCCGATCATGCAATATCTGGGGATCGACCTGCAGCGCATTTCGCTCGGCGCGCTAATCATCGCGCTCGGCCTGCTGGTCGACGACGCCATGACCACGGTCGATGTCATGATTTCGCGGATGGCGGCGGGCGACAGCAAGGAAAAGGCGGCGACGGTCGCCTATGACTCGCTCGCCTTCCCGATGCTGACCGGCTCCTTCATCACCGCAGCCGGCTTCGTGCCGATCGGCTTCGCCAAATCCTCGGCCGGCGAATATACCTTTTCCATCTTCGCGGTGGTCTCGATCGCACTGATCGTGTCCTGGTTCGTCGCCGTTCTGTTCGCGCCCCTGCTCGGCGTCTGGCTGCTCAAGGCGCCGGACCGGAAGAAGGTGGAAAAGCCGGGCCGGATCATGGAAGGCTTCCGCGCGCTGCTGCTCGCGGCCATGCGGCGGCGCTGGACCACTGTCGCCGCCGCCGTCGGCTGTTTCGTCCTCTCGCTGCTCGCGCTGCCGCTCGTGCCGCGGCAGTTCTTCCCCGCCTCCGACCGCCCCGAACTGGTGGTCGACCTGACCCTGCCGCAGAACGCTTCGATCTTCGCGACCGACCGCGCGGCGAAGAAGCTCGACGCCATTCTCGCCAGCGATCCCGACGTCGCCAGCTGGAGCGCCTATGTCGGGCGCGGCGCGATCCGCTTCTATCTGCCGCTGAACGTTCAGCTCGCCAATGATTTCTTCGCCCAGGCGGTGGTCATCGCCAAGGATGTTTCCGCGCGCGAGCGGCTGCACGCGACGCTCGAAAACAAGCTGGCCTATGAATTGCCCGGCGTCGTCTCCCGCATTTCGCCGCTGGAGCTCGGCCCCCCGGTCGGCTGGCCGGTGCAATATCGGGTCAGCGGCCCGGATCTGACTGAAGTTCGCATGATCGCCTTGCAGCTCGCCGCCATTCTCGGCGCCAACGACGACCTGCGCCGCGTGAACTACGACTGGATGGACCCGGCGCGAAAATTGCGCGTCGTCATCGACCAGGACCAGGCGCGCCTTCTGGGCCTGAGTTCGCAGGCCCTGTCCTCCTATCTCAATACGGTGATGACCGGCGCGTCGATCACCCAGATCCGCGACGACATCTATCTGGTCGATGTCGTCGCGCGGGCGCAGGACGAGCAGCGCGTTTCGCTCGACACATTGCAATCCCTGCAGGTTCCGCTGCCCTCCGGCCGCACCGCGCCCCTGGGCCAGATCGCGCGTTTCGAATATCAGCAGGAATATCCGCTGGTCTGGCGGCGCGACCGCGTTCCCACCCTCACCGTGCAGGCCGACGTCGTCTCCGGCGCCACGCCGGAGGCCGCGGTTCAGGCGCTCGCGCCGGCGGTCGAGAAACTGTCCGCCAGCCTGCCCAAGGGATATCGAATCGCCGTCGGCGGCACGGTCGAGGAAAGCGCCAAGTCGCAGGCCTCGGTCTACGCCATGGTCCCGGCGATGATCTTCCTGATGCTGCTGTTCCTGATGGCGCAGCTCCACAGTTTCAGCCGCCTCGCCATGGTGCTGAGCCTGGTGCCGATGGGCCTGATCGGCATCGTCCTGGCGCTGCTGATTTCCGGGCGGCCGCTGGGCTTCGTCGCCATTCTCGGCATATTGGCGCTGATGGGCATGATCGCGCGCAACGCCGTCATTCTCATCGAGCAGATCGAAGCCGAGCGGGCGCTGGGGCTCGACCTGTGGAACGCCATCGTCGAGGGCGCCATGTCGCGCTTCCGGCCGATCATGCTCACCGCCATCTCCACCGTGCTCGGCTTCATTCCGATCGCGCCGACGGTGTTCTGGGGGCCGATGGCCTTCGCCATAATGGGCGGCCTGTTCGTCGCGACGATTCTCACCCTGATCGTGCTGCCGGCGCTCTACGTGATCTTCTTCCGTGTGCGGGAGCCGACGCCGGCCTCAAATTGAGGCGGCGGCCAACAGCGCGAGAACGATCAGCAGCAGCGAAGCCGCCGCCGCCGGCCATAGCCGCAGACGCGCGTCCGCCGCTTCGAAGATCGGCCCCAGCGCCATCAGCCGGGCGAAGCCGCGCTCGAAAAACACGATGCTGTCGCCCGCAGGAACGGCCGGCGCGGCGATTCCGCTCCGGCGCCAGCCAAGCATCGCCACCACGCCGATCGCGACCGGCCAGAACCCGTCCCATATTTTCGCGACGCCGAGGGCCTCGCCGGGCCGGTCGACGAAGAACCACGGCAGGAGCAGCGCGCCGAGGACGAACGCGGGCCAGAAACGGATGACGGCGGCAGGCGTTTCCCGCCTTTCTTCCTCCGCCGCTTCGCCGGACATCGCCGCGAGACGAATGAGGAAATGGGTCATCAGCATGGCGCTGGCGATGGAGGAGAGAGTCGCCAGAAAGGCCGGCCAGCCCGCGGCGAATTGCGCCTTGACGGCGAGTTTCGCGAAAGCCCCGCCGGTGAAGGGCAAGCCCGCCAGGCTCAGGGCGAGCGCCCCCGCCAGGATGAGAACCGGGCCCGAAAGCCGCGCGCCGCTGGCGACGAAGCCGATGGTCAGGAACAGCGCCGCCTTCACCAGCAAATGATTGGCGCCGTAAAAGGCCGTGGCGCCCGAGGCGCCGGCGTCGCCCGCCGCCAAGGCAAACCCGAACGCGGCGGCGATCGCTCCCATCTGGCTGATGCTGGAATAGGCGAGAACATGTTTGGGATTGTGCTGGGTCAGGCCGATTGCGACGCCATAGAAGGCGGTGAAAAAGCCGAGCGCCGCCAGCCCGTTCCCCCAACTCTCCAGGGGGACGCCAAGCGGCAGGAAACGGATCAGGCCGATGACGCCCGCCTTGACGCCGGCGCCGCTGAGCACGGCGGCGGCGGGGATCGGCGCGGCCGCATAATTGAGCGGCATCCAGCCGTTGAAAGGGACGAGGCCCATTTTCATGCCAAAGCCCGCGACGACCAGGGCGATGACGGCGTCGCGCCAGGGCGAGGCCGGCAAGGCGGCCATGACGTCCGCGATCCGCGCGCTTCCATGGGGCTCGCCGGCCGCCAGAAAGGCGAAAGCCAGCAGGAGCAGCGCCTCGCCGGAGAGCGCGAAGGCCAGGTAGATTGCGCCGGCCCGCTGTTTTTCCGGGTCGTCCGAAAAGGCGAACAGCCCATAGGCCGGCAAGCTGACGAGGGCGTAGACGAGATAGAAGGAAACGAGATCGCCAGCGACGAAAACGCCGAGGCTCCCGATCATGGTCAGCAGCCATGAAATCCCGAAGCGCGCGTCCGGCGCGCGGTCGCGCCACAACGCGGCCGTGACGCCCATCCACAGCAAAGCGGCGAAAGCCAGCAGCAGCGCGCCGGGCGGGTCAAGGGTCAGCGACAGGCCGAGGCCTGGAAAATCGACCGAAACGGGCGGGTGGCTCAAGCCAAAAACGCCCGCCGCGAGGCCGGGCGCCGGGGCGAGGAATTGCCAGGAGAGCGCGCGCGGCCGCCAGGTCGCGACGCAACAGGCGGCGAGGAAAATAGCCGGCGCGGCGAGGGTCGCGACGAGCAAGGCTTCGATCATGGCGCGCTCCCCGAGGCGAACGGGCGGCCGATCTCGAGAAAATCGAAGAAGCCCCGAGGCGCGAAGGCCAGGGCCAACGCGATGACGGCGAGGCCGAGGGCGATCGCCTCGCGCGAGCGCTGCGGCCGAGCCTCGACCTCGATTTCGCCATCCGCGAGGGCCGGCGCGAGAATGCGATAGACATAGCCGCCCGCCAGCAATCCGCCGCCGAGGATCGGCAGCGACCAGACCCATTGGCCGGAGGCGGCGGAGGCCTGCAGCATCAGCCATTTGGCTTCGAACCCGCCAGTTGGCGGCAAGCCCATCAGCGACAGGCCGCCCAGTCCTAGGGTCAGAAAGGTCAAGGGCAGCGCGCGCGCCGCGCCCCTGAAGTCGGCGATCCGGTCATGACCGAGCGCTTCGGCGATCAGGCCGGCGGCAAGGAACATCGCCGCCTTGGCGAAGGCGTGAGCGAGAACCTGCATCAGTCCGCCGCTCCAGGCGAGAGGGCTCCAGGCATGGGCGCCGGCGGCCAGCGGGAAGACAAAAAAGAGATAGCCGATCTGCGCCACCGTCGAATAGGCGACCAGCAGTTTGAGCCGCGCCTGCCGAAGCGCGAGGACGCCGCCGAAAATGACCGCAAGAGCGCCGAGCGCGCCAAGCACGGCGCTCGGCGCCCCGGTCGGCAGCGCGGGCAGGACATAAAACCACAGCCGCAGGGCGAGGAAGAACGACCCCTTGACGACCAGGCCCGACAGCACGGCGCTGGCTGCGGCCGGCGCATTGGCGTGGGCCGGCGGCAGCCAGAGATGCAGCGGGAACAGAGCCGTCTTGGCGAGCAGGCCGGCGGTCATCAGCGCGGCGGCGGTCCAGACCATGGGCGTGGCTTCAACCCGTAGCGCCAGCAGCGGGATGTCGAGCGTCCCGTACAGGCCGTAAAACAGCGCGACCCCGAGCAGATAGGAGACCGAGCCGAGCAGGGCGAACAGCAGATAGCGCAGGGCGGCGGCGAGGGTTTCCGGGCGGCCGTCGATGCAGACCAGCGGCACGGCGGCGAAAGTCAGGAGTTCGAGGGCGACATAGAGATTGAACAGGTCGCCGCCGACGAAAAGGAGGGTCAGCGCCGTCCAGATCGCCTGAAGCATGATCCAGAAGGTCAGCGCGGCGCGACTTTCCGGCGCGCCCGCCGGCGTGGCGAATTTCGCTCGGGCGTAGAAAGCCGCGGCGGCGACGATGACCGCCGCCGCAAGCATCATGACCGCCGACACGCCATCCGCGCGCAGCGCGATCCCCAGCGGCGGCGGCAGGCCGCCGATGGCGTAGACGATCGGCGCGCCCGCCGCGGCGACCTTCATGGCGACGAGACAGGCGAGAGTGAAACCGACCGGCGTCAGACCAAGGGCGATCCTTTCGGCGGCGCGGCTGCCGAGCACGAACGAGAGCAGGATTCCGGCCGCCGGCAGCAGGACCGCCAGCACCAGCAGGAAGCCGCCCGGAGTGGTCGCTGGAGTCGCGATCATTCCGCCTCTCCGTCGTCGCGCCTGCCTGAGGGCCGCGAATCGAGCGAAACGTTGCCGCTGGCTTCGGCGAGGCGCAGGATGAGCGCGACCGCGAGCGCGCTGGCGGCGAAAGCGACCACGATTCCGGTGATGACCATGGCCTGCGGGACGGGATCGAAAGCGTATCCCGCCGCCGCGCCGCGCCGCGCGACGACGCCGAAAACCAGAAAGACCCCGCTGCCGACGAGATTGAAGGCGAGCAATTTGCGCAGGGGATGGGGATGCGCGATGAGGCCGTAAAGACCCAACCCGACCAGAGCGGCGCCGACGAGCCCGGCCAGAAGCGACGGGTTCATGGCCTCGATCCCCCGTCGGGCGGCCCGGCGACCATCATCGGCAAGGCGACGGCGACCGACAGGACCATGAAGGTTTCGATGAAGAGGATCAGCGGCTTGGCGAATCCGGGCGGAAAGGCGAAAAAGCCGCCCGCCAGGCCGATCCCGGCGAGGCCGACGACCAGGAACACCACCGGTCCCGCGATCAGCGCCAGCCGCAGCGGGCGAGAATCGATGCGCGGCGCCTCGGCCAACCGCGCCATCATCGCCACCATCCACATCGCCGCGAGCAAGGCGCCGCCCTGAAAGGCGCCCCCGGGCGCGTCGGCGCCCACCCAGAAAATGTGGACGCCGATCAGCGCGCCCAAAGGCGCGAGGATCTGGGCGAGAAGGACAATGGCGCCGTCTGGCCGCACCCGTCTCAGGGGCGCGGGCGCGCTTCCCCAGGCCGCGTCCACGCCGACCGACCAGATGCCCAGCACGGCGAGCAGCAGAACGATCTTTTCGAGCATGGTGTCGAAGGCGCGATAGGAAATGAGCACCGCCGTGATCGGATTGCCGAGTCCGGCCCCCGGCCCGGCGGCGGCCGCGGCGGCTTCCGGCGCGAGGCTCGGCGCCGGCGTCGGCAGCGACGCCACGACGAAAGCGATCGCGCCCGCGACGAGCGCGGAAAGGGCGCCGGCAAGAATTTTCACGGGCGACCGCGGCTCGGCGCCGGATTTTGACGCCTTGAGCGCGTCGAGCCGCTTGCCCGCCGTGACCAGCAGCACGCCGGTGACGCCGCCGCCAACCGCTGCTTCCGTCAGCGCTATGTCCGGCGCGTAGAGCCTGATCCACACCAGGGCGAGCAGCAGACCGTAAGCGACATAGCCCAGAACCGAGGCGAAAAGATTTCGCGCCGCGATGGTCCACGCCGCGACAGCGACGACCAGCAGGGCGAGGCCCAGGTCGAGAAACGGAAGGACGCTCATTTGCGCCCCCGGCGCAGGGCGCGGCCGATCAGTTGCGCGGTCGAGGCTCCCGACAGCAGGACGAGCGCCCAGATCACCACCAGTTTGAGCGCGGCGAGAGGATTTTCGGCGTGGGGAACGAGCCCGAGGACGATCAGCCCGAGACCGAGATTGTCCGCCTTGGACAAGGCGTGGAGGCGGGTAAGCGAATCCGGGAAACGCAGCAGTCCCGCGGTCCCCGCGATGAAGAAGAAAACGCCCGCGCCGATTGCGGCGAGGCTGAAGAGAGCGGCAAGGACGCTCACGGATCCGCGCCCCCCTCGCCCGCGTCGAGATGATTGAGGAAGGCCATGGTCGCGAAGGCGGCGAGCACGGCGAGGCCGAGCGCGACATCGTCCACGCCGGGAACCCGCGTCGCATAAGCGGTGAGCAGCAGGGCGGCTATCCCCCCGGTGCCCAGCAATTGGACCGCCATCAGGCGGTCGACGTCGTCGGGGCCGCGCAGGATGCGGGCGAGGCCGACGGCGACCGTGACGACGATCAGTCCCGCGGCGGCGAGCAGGATCTCATTCATGACCGATCGTCCTTTTGAACAGCCGTTCCTCGGCGGCGAAATTCTCCGCGATCGGTTGCGACAGATCGAGGCCGTGAACCAGCGCTTTCCCGTCTTCCGCGCCGGTCGGCAGCGTCCCCGGCATCAGGCTCTGCAGCAGGCAGAACACGTTGCGCGCCTCGCCTTCCGGCAACGTGAGCGGGCAGGACACGAAACCCGGCCGGAGATCGGGACGCGGCGCCAGGGCCCGCCGCGCCACGTCGAAGCCGGCGACGAGCGAGCCGCGCAGCAGGCGCGTGACGAGCAGGAAAAGCGGCCCGGCCCGAACGCGGGCGTCTCCAGAAGGCAGAAGCTTCAGGCTGACCCAGAAAGCCGCGGCGGCGGCGGCGGCGCCCACCGGAATGTCACTGACCGATCGGCCCGCGATCATCAGCCAGAACAGGAAGAAGAAGGCGAGGCGCGCCCATGAAAATCTTTTCCTGTGGGGCGCGCCCGAAGACATCGACCGCCTCGCCTATTTCGCACCGCAAAAGGTTAGCATCGGCGCGCTCGGCTGGCAACGTTCAAGCCCGGCCGCCGGTCCCGTTCGACCAGACCCTGAGATAGGAGCCTTGCGGATCGAAGCCGGGATGGCCGGGCAAGGCGAGGGCGGAAACGGCCGGCGCCGCCGCAATTCCCCCGCCCCCCGCCAAAGAGGGGCGACGCGTCGCGCTCATGTCGCTCCTCCGGGGCGGCTCGTCCGCGCCCCGCTTCGATCCGAAGATGGCGATGACCCGGATTCCTGACCTTGCGCAACGGCGAATTGACGCAGGCATAGCGGTCACAGACGCAAACCACCGCACGCGCGCCGCCAGGATTGCGCCAAGGAATGCGTTGACGCCCGCCGGAGCGGGCGCGCAACCGGGATCCGATCAGATTTTCGCGTTCTTCAAGCCAAGTCCGACGCTGATCCAGCTCACGCCGGCGAACACCAGGTCCACTCCGAGGAAAATGCCCAGCGTATAGACCGCCGAGACGGGCCAATGCGCTAGGATGATCAAGCCGAGCACAAAGGTGATCAGGCCGGAGAAGGCGACCCAGACCCAGGGCGAGCCGTGCTTCATGTTGAAGGCGAGGAAAATGCGCATGATCCCGGAGGCGACCAGCACGGCGCCGAGAATCAGGGTCAGCCAGACCGCGGTGAGCAACGGATTGTCCCAGGCGAGGAAGCCGGCGACGATGTAGAGAATTCCGAGCAGCAGCCAGAAGATGAATCGGCCCCAGCTCTTGACCTGGAAGGCGTTGATCACTTCGAACACGCCCGCCACGATCATCATGACGCCGACCACGAGAACGCTCGCCACAGTCGCGGTGACGACGCTGCCGAGCGCGATGAAGCCGGAGACGAGATAGACGACGCCGAGCGCGACGATCCAGCCCCATTTCGCGCGCAAGGGGCCAAGCGCCTGAGCGACGTCCGTGTTCGGTGAAAACATGCTGGTCATGGCGCCCCCCGCAGCGACGATGCTGTTTTTCGCAATGGCCGGCGGGGCGTCGCCTTTCAGGGCTCGACGCGGCCGAGCCCCGCTGGCAAACGGCCCGTCAGCCGTTCGACTCGGGCGAGCTTAGTCGAATTTGAACGCCGACGGAAGGCGAGCCGCGAACGATGGCCTGGCCGCCGCGGGATCCAGCATCAAGCGCGAATGTCGGCCTCAAGACCATAAGCATCGGGGGCAATGTCGCTCTCTGGCCCGGATATGTCATTTGTCCGCGGCGCCAACGCTGACTTGGCGTTGCGACCAATGTCGGCGCGGCCTAATATGACAATGAGCAACCGGGATCATGGCGTGGAGAGAGGGCCTTTGCTTGCTGATCGTTTCGACGGGCGCATCGAACATGTTTCGGGATCAAGCGTTACCGGATGGGCGCTCGATCGCACCGATCCCGATGAGCATCTCGAAGTTGAAATTTTTGAAAACAATGTTTGTATCGGACGGGTCACGGCCAACCGGTGGCGCGAAGATCTGGAAAACGCAAACGTCGGTTTCGGTGATCATGCCTTTTTCTTTGCTGGAGAAATCGACGCGCCCGACGATGTGACCGTGCGGATTGTCCATACAAATGTATTTTTGAGGCGACATGTCGGGTGTGGCGACTACGCCGCAAATCTCGTGGGTGCCGATTTGGGCGGAGGCAGCGGATCTGACACGTCCACGGTCATTTCCGAAACCGGATTGTCTCAGGGGTCGTTTGCGCGGGAGTGGGGTGACGAAGAATTCGCTCCCCCGTCCAGCGCCGAGCCTGCGTTGAACCGCTTCGCTACTGGCCTCCAGGCCACACCGCAGACCGCGTTTTTGCGGCAGCAATTGATCAGGGCCGATTATGACGCCGTTGTCGCCAGGGGCGAGTTTCACGCGCCGGATGCGATTGCGAGAGGCGTCGGACTTGAGGAATACGACAACCTTCAGCTCGGTGAGTTAGCCCCTCATTTCGACTTCGACTATTATCTCGAGGAATATCCCGACATCCGAAACGCTGGCGTCGACCCTCTCTTGCACTATTGCGAGCACGGATGGAAAGAAGCGCGCAATCCAACGCCTTGGTTCGACTCGGAATTTTACCTGAGCGCCTACGATGACATCATCGCGGCGAACGTCAATCCATTCTGGCATTATCTCGCTTCAGGAAAAAATGAAGGAAGGGCTCCGCGAAAGGAGACGACAGCGAAGCGGGCGGTTCTCGAGTCGTTGAAACCGGTCGAAATTCGCACGAGCGATTATCCGGTCCCAAGCCATACGAAGATTTCCGGCTGGAATTTGGAGGAGCTCCTGAAGACGGCGTTGATCGGCGCCGAAGGACTGGTTCTGGCCGCCAGCCATGATTGCTATCCGACCACCACCGGCGGGGTTCAAATTTTCGTCGCTGACGAACAGTCCAAATTCAACGCCCGCGGTTTCGTTTACATGCATCTTTCGCCGCTGCTGGCGGCGTTGCATGTCAAGGACGATGCGGCCGAGACGACTTCGACCCGGATCGTCATCGACGGGACGATCGTCGGCGTCGCCAGCGACGCCGAAATCGCTGACGCGCTGGAGAACCTGTCCGCCTCGCAGCCGGACGACCGCACTTTTGTCGTTCATTCGCCACTTGGCCACTCGGTTCGCGGACTGGCCCGGATAGAATCCGCCTTGCAGCCGAAGCGAAGCTTTTTCTGGCTGCACGACTTTGTTTCCTTGTGCGCGGGCTTCCAGCTTTTGCGCAACGATGTGGAGTTCTGCGACGCCCCCGATGCGCAATCCGAAGGGTGCCGTATCTGCATCTATGGCGCCGCCCGGCAGGTCCATGAACAGCGCTTGCGATTTCTGTTCGAGCAGTGCGATTTCACCGTCGTTTCTCCCTCCGAGGCGGCGCGCGAAATCTGGCTGAAACGGAGTTCATTGCCGCACGAGGGCGTTCTGGTCGCCGAGCATGCTCATCTTGTCGAGACGACGGACAGGCTGGAGACCGGGAATCCTCATGAAGTCGGAACGCCGAGGCGTCCCTTACGGGTGGCTTACCTGGGCTATCCGATCCTCCACAAGGGATGGCCCACATTCGAGCGCGTTTTTGATCAGAACGCGGTCTACGCAAACTACCAATTCTTCCATTTCGCCTCCGCCGAATCGCTTCGGCCGCGGAAGAACCTGCGGCGCGTCGAATGCGTCGTCACGGCGAACGAACGCGATCTGATGACGAAAAAACTGCGGGAAAACGGCATCGATCTTGTGGTGATCGCCGCGGAATGGCCCGAGACCTTCTCTTATGTCACGTTCGAGGCGCTGGCCGCGGGGTGCGATGTTCTGACCTTGAGCAGGAGCGGCAATGTCGCCGCCGTGGTGAACAAGCTGCGCCGGGGCCTGGTCTTCGAGCGCGAGGACGAGATCGTGGAGTTCTTCGCCAGCGGCAAGGCCATCGCCTATGCCCGCGCGCGCGCGAAATTCGGCGCTTATGCGGGCGAACTGGTCCATGACGGCACGACCGCCGTGTTGATCTGATATGGAGTTGCGGACTTGGCCGGCGTTCATCTGTACACGAGCTTCACCTACGCCTACCTCTCGCGCGCGTTGGTGCTCGCGCGCAGCGTGCGTCGGCGTCATCCGGACTGGATCATCTGGGCTGTTCTGGTCGACGCTCCGCCGCCCGATTTCGCCGATGACCTTTCCTGGCGATCCGATTTCGATCACGTCCTCGACCCCGCAATCCTGTTCGGCGACGAATGGCGGAAATGGGTGTTCAAGCATGACGTGGTCGAGGCGTGCACCGCCGTCAAAGGTCATGCGCTCATGCACATCCTCGAGAGCGGCGCGGACAAGGTCATCTATCTCGATCCGGACATCGCGATCTTTCACGATCTTTCCGAAATCGAACGCCGGCTCGATCACGCTTCGATCATGCTGACGCCGCATCAGATAGAGCCGAACGCCACGCCGGAGGAAATCCGCGACAACGAACTGACATCGATGAAATACGGGATCTTCAATCTCGGATTTCTGGCGGTGAAAAACGACGAGAACGGCGCCGCCATGGCGCGATGGTGGGCGGGGCGCCTTTACGAGGCCTGCTACGACGACGTCCCCAACGGGATTTTCACCGATCAGAAATATTGCGACCATGTCCCGGGCTTGTTCGCCAAGGTCGAGGTTCTGCGCGATCCCGGCTATAACGTCGCCAGCTGGAACCTGAGCCGGCGGTCGGTGTCGATCACGCGCGACGGCGCCCTCATGGTCAACGACAAATACCCCCTGCGGTTCTATCACTTCACCAAGATCAACGCCGAGGGCGACATCATGACCGACCGCTACGCCCGCGGGCGGCTCGCGGTGTTCGAGATCTGGAACTGGTACAAGCGCGCCATCGCGGCGGCCGAGCTTCCGGGCGTTCCGCAGCGATATTGGGCGTATGGCCAATATGAGGATGGAACGCCGATCAAGAAGGAAGCGCGAGTATACTTCAGGACGGATGCGGATTTATGCGCGAGATTTGATGATCCATTTGTCAGTGGGGAGGGCGGCTTCCAGGCGTATTTGCGCGGGCGCCGGGATGACCTGTTGTAGATCGCCAACGCCCGGCATCGAAAATGGGGTCAAACGCTTCCGATCGCGATTTGTCCGATGTGGGACGTCCGGCCTCGCTCCGGCCCCGGCTTGCTCAGCAAGGAAGTCGCCGCATATGTTGCGGTCGATCCGGCGCCGATTTGAATTCACAGGGCGGCTGTTTCCGTTTGCGCCCGGCAACGCAGGCGTGCGGAAAGCAGGGATCGCCGGTCGGCGTTGAGGCCGACGAAAATGTCGAAATCGCCCGGCTCCAGCCTCCATTCGAGAGCGGCGTCGAGGCCGGACAGGTTTTCGGCCGCGAGGGTGAACGAGACGGTTTTTTTCCGCCGCGCCCCCAGCTCTACCTTGGCCCAATCCTTCAATTCCAGCACCGGCGGCGCGGCGGCGGCGACCCGGTCGCGCGAAAAGAGAAAAATGGTTTCCTGCGCCGGCCGTCCGGAAAGGTTCCGGGCGTCCACTTCGACCGTGATCTTGTCGCCTGGCCCGAATTCGGTCTGGCCAAGGCGCAGATTGGCCAGCTTGACCTCTGCGTAGGACAGGCCGTGGCCGAAGGGGAAAAGCGGTTCGTTGGGCGCGTCGATATATTTGCTGGTGAAGGGATCGGTCGGATTGGCCGGCCGGGCGGCGGGCCGTTCGGCGAAAAAGATCGGAATCTGCCCGACGACGCGCGGCCAGGTGACGGGAAGGCGCCCGGTCGGATTGAATCGCCCGGTCAGAACTTCGGCGATCGCTTTTCCGGCGCCCGCTCCGAGAAACCAGGTCGCGACCAAAGCGTGGGCGCGCTCGGCGAGAGAGGGCACGATCAGGGGCCGGCCCGAGGAAAGAACGGCGACAACCGGACGGCCCGTCGAAAGAACGGCTTCCGCCAGTTCGCTCTGCCGGCCGGGCAGGCCCGGCTCGGCCCGGCTTGCCGCCTCGCCGCTCATCCGCGCCGCCTCGCCGACGCAAAGAATGACGGCGTCGGCGCTTTCGCACAGCGCCCGCGCGGCGCCAATGCCGCTCGTGTCGTCGTCCCTGATGGCGACGCCCTGTTGGTGAAGGATTTCGCGATCCGGCAATGCGGCGCGCAGGCCTTCGAGAATGGACGAACATTGGCGCGGGTCGGCGGCGAGCGTCCAGGGGCCGACCATTTCCTCCCGCGCGTCGGCGAGCGGCCCGATCACCGCGATGCGGCGCATGTTTACGTCGAGCGGCAGGATTCCGTCATTGGCGAGCAGTGTGATCGATCGCCGGGCGGCGTCGAGCGCAAGTTTTTTCGCCGCGCCCGCCCCCCCGCGTTCGGCCCTGGTGCGACGGTAGGGATCGTCGAACAGGCCGAGCTTCATTTTCAGGACGAGGATGCGTCGCACCGCCGCGTCGATGTCCTCCATCTTCGCGAGCCCGCGCGCGAGCGCCTCGGGCATGGCGGAGAAATAGACGTTGCTGACCATGTCGATGTCCACGCCGGCTTTCAGCGCCAGCGCCGCGGCTTCCGCGCGGTCGCCGGCGACGCCGTGGTCGATCAACTCCTCGATGGCGGCGTAATCGCTCATGATCACCCCGTCGAAACCGAGTTTCTGGCGCAACCAGCCGCGCAGCAGCGCGACATTGGCGGTCATTGGAACGCCGCCGACCGAATTGAAGGCCGACATGATCGCGGCGCAGCCGGCTTCGACGGCGGCGCGGAATGGCGGCAGATAAGTGTCATGGACGGAGCGTTCGGAAAGGTCGGCGGCGGCGTATTCGCGCCCCGCCAGCGCCGCGCCGCCGCAGCAGAAATGTTTGGCGGTGGCGGCGAGCGAGTTGGGCGAAGCGAGATCGCCGCCCTGGAAGCCGCGCACCTTGGCGGCGGCGAAGCGCGCGCCGAGCAGGGGGTCTTCGCCGGGGCCCTCGGCCATGCGGCCCCAGCGCGGATCGCGGGCGATGTCGACCATGGGCGCGAAGGTCAGGTCGGCGCCGTCGGCGGCCGCCTCGCGCGCCGCCTCCCGCGCCGTGCGCTCCCAGACATCCGGATCGAACAGCGACGCCTCGGCGAGCGGGATGGGGAAGACGGTCCGGTGGCCGTGCAGGACGTCGACGCCGAACAACAAGGGTATGCCGAGCCGCGTGTCTTCCACCGCGAGCTTCTGGAAACGATCGGTCGCCTCGCGGCCCCAGAGGTTCAGCAGCGAGCCGACCGCGCCGGCGCGGACGGCTTCCGTCGTCGCTTCGCCGCGCACCGGCCCGGTCGACGCCAAGCCCGCAGGCGACATGGTCATCTGGCCGAGCTTTTCGGCGAGGGTCATTCCGGCGAGAAGTTTTTCGATCCCGTTCAGGTCCATGTCCCAAATCCCGCCCGCCGTCTTGCCCGCCGCCTCGCCGATGATGTTATAAGCTTCGCAGGACTTCGCAAGATTGGGCGCCGGGCGAGGCGGGAAATGCGGTCGGGGAGCGATGGCGGAAAAGACGGACGCCGCTTCTGAAGGCGTGGTCGACAAGGCGCCTCGGGACGAGGATTTCATCGGGCTGGCGCGCCTGCTGTTGCGCGCGCTCGGCGCTTCGCGGCTGCGCGCCGCCCTGCTGGGCCTGTCGGCGGGGCTTTTCGTCGTCGTCGGCGCCACCGCCGCCATGCAGATCGTCCTGAACGTCTGGACCAGGACCTTTTACGATTCGCTCGCCCAAAAGGACATTCCCGAATTCGGCCGGCAGCTCGTCGCCTATCTTTTCATCGCCGGCGCGCTGCTCGCGCTCAACGTCGCCCAGCTGTGGCTGAACATGACGATGAAGATGAAACTGCGCGAGGGGCTGACGCGCGACCTGATCGCGGAATGGCTGACGCCCCGGCGCGCCTTTCTCATCTCCGGCGCGGGGGCGATCGGGGTCAATCCCGACCAGCGCATCGATGCGGACGCCGGTCATCTTTCCGATGTCTCGACCGATCTCGGCGTCGGCCTGTTGCAGTCGGCGCTGCTGCTCGTCTGTTTCGTCGGCGTGCTGTGGAGCCTCTCGAACGGGGTCGTTCTTTCGTTTCTGGGGCGCAGTTTCGGCATTCCCGGCTATATGGTCTGGGCCGCGCTCATTTACGCCGGCGTGGCCTCGTTCTTCTCCTGGCGGGTGGGCCGGCCGCTCGTTCCCCTCAACGCCGAGCGTTACGCGCGCGAGTCCGATCTGCGCTTCGCTTTGGTGCACGCCAACGAGCATAGCGAAGGCATCGCGGTCCATCGCGGCGAGGGCGAAGAATCGACGCGGCTCAACCGGCGTCTCGATTGGCTTCTCGTCATCCTGCGGGAGATCATCGCGGTCACCACCCGTCTGACCTGGGTGTCGGCCGGCTATGGCTGGTTCACCATCGTGGCGCCGATCGTCGTCGCCTCTCCCGCTTATTTCGCCGGCAGTCTGACTTTCGGGGGGCTGCTGATGGCGGTCGGCGCCTTCAATCAGGTGCAGCAATCCCTGCGCTGGTTTGTCGATAATGTCGGCGTGATCGCCGATTGGCGCGCCACTCTGCTGCGCGTCGGCGCCTTCCGCCGCGCCTTGAAGGACATGGATCGCGTCGGCGGCGGCGCCTCCCGCATCGAATGGACGGTTTCGCCCGAAAACAAGCTGCAATTCGACGATCTCGTCATTCTTTCGCCGTCGGGCGGCATAAGGCTCGACCAGCCTCATGTCGAAATCTCAGCCGGCGAACATACTTTGATCGCCGGCGCGCCGGGAGCGGGCAAGACCAGCCTCTTTCGCACCATGGCCGGCCTGTGGTCCTGGGGCGCCGGGCGCGTCGCCCTGCCGGCGGACGATCGCATCATGTTCATGCCCAAGCGCCCCTATATTCCCGACGGCTCGTTGCGCGACATTCTCGCCGATCCGGCGGCGGCGCAAAACTTCAACACGGCGCAGTTCGAGGCCGCCCTGACGCGCATGGGCCTCGCTCACCTTGTGCAGCGGCTGGACGAGCTTGGACGCTGGGACCAGAACCTCACCGACGCCGAGCAACGAAACCTCGCCGTCGCCCGCCTGCTGCTGCATCGGCCGCTGTGGGTCATCGCCGATTCAGCCGTCGACCTGCTCTCCGCCAATGCGCGGGCGGCCTTGTTCGACATGTTCGGCAAGGAGCTTTCCGGCTCGACCCTGGTCAGCATCTCGGGATCGCAAGGCGCCGACCCGTTCTTTCGGCGCATTCTCTGTCTGACCCGTGATCCGCTTGGCGGAAGCCTGGCTCTTCCGCCGGACTGCGATAATCGCGAGGAATTTCGCGTTGGGTCCTCCGCATGAGGCTTCAATGAGCAGGCCGCGATCCGAGCCGTGGATATCCGGATTGGACGATTGGCTGGCGCGCCAGTACGGGCGTTGCGCCGAGTTGATGCCGCTCGCCATTTCGGCGACGCATCTGGTCAAGCGCCGTCCCCAATATGGCCAGACCATCCGGGCCGCGCCCGGTTCCGTGCTCGCTTGCGCCGATCTCGCCGAAAACCCCGATTTCTTTTTCCACTGGCTGCGCGATTCCGCCGTGGTCATCGACGCCCTGCGCATTCTCGTCGAGGACGGGATGCTGCGCGAGGAGGGTCTCAGGCTGTTCGGCGAATTCGTCGAATTCAGTTTGGGCTTAAGCCGGCTCGACGGCCGCGCCAATCCGCGCGATGCGGAAGAGCGCGCCGGCGTCGCGCCGGCTTTGGTCAAAAATCTGCGCACGCGCGAGGAAATGGCGGCGATCCACGGCGACCTCGCGCTCGGCGAGGCGCGTCTTTCCGCCGACGGGCGGCTGGATATTTTTCGCTGGCAAAGACCGCAGAACGACGGCCCGGCTTTGCGCGCGCTCGCCGCGATGCGCTATTGGCGCAACCGGGACCTTCGCCCGTTTCCGCCCCTCGCCGTCCTGCGCGCGCTGATCGAGGGCGATCTCGACTTCACGTTCAAAAATTGGCGGGAGCCTTGCTACGACCTTTGGGAAGAGCGCTGGGGCCGCCATTATCACACCCAGATCGTCCAATTCGCCGCCCTGGAGGACGGCGCCGAATGGGCGCGGTCCCTGGGCGACGCGCGCCGCGCCGAAGATTTCGCCTTGGCCGCGAAGGAAGCGGCGCGGGTTCTCGACGGATATTTCGACGCCCGGTCCGGCGCTTTTCGGACGCCGCTTCCCGATCCTTCGCTGGACGCCTCCGCGACCATGCGGCTCGATTTCGCCGCCATCCTCGGCCTGATCCAGGCGTCGCGGCGGAGCGGCCCGCACAGCCCCGCCGACCCAAAAGCTCTGGCGACCTTGCGCCGGCTCGAACAGATGTTCGATCGAATCTATCCGATCAACAAGGACCGGCCGAAGGAATGCGGAACCGCGCATGGGCGCTATGAAGGCGACATCTATTTCACCGGCGGCGCCTTTTATTTTTCGACGCTGGGCGCGGCCGAGTTCTACTATCGCTTCGCGATCGCCGTCGCCTCCGGCGAAGCCGTCGCCCTGACCGCCGATAATCGCGATATTCTCGCCGGGATGCTGGGCGAGGATCGTTCCTATCTCGGCGGCGCGGCGCTGGAGCCCCGATTTCGCGCCCGGTTGGCGAGGGCGTCGGTCGCGCGCGGGGATGCGGTCATGGCCACGGTGCGGCGGTTCGCCCCCGACTCCGGCGTGCTCGCCGAGCAATTCTCGCAAATCGACGGCGCGCCGACCTCGGCGCAAAGCCTGGCCTGGAGCTATGCGTCCTTCATCACCGCTTTTGCTTGCAGGGGGCAGGCGTTGCGCGCGATGGACGGCAGGTCTTAGCTCCGTTAGGACGCCAGGCCCACGGCGTCGCCGCCTTCTGGAAATCAAGTCAGGCGATTTGTGGCATGGCGTAGGGCGCCGCCTTTTCCATGCCCATCGCCCGCATCAGGCAGACGCGCGCGAAGGCGAGCAATTCATCGGGGCAGCGCGGCGCGCGCTCCAGCACCCGCATCAGGAGGCGGAAACGCGCGGCGTCCAGTCGCGCCTCTTCGCCGCCGAGCCAGCCGATCAGGCTGTGCGCGGCCGTTTCGCTCACCTCATGACGCGCATGGACGCCGACGAACCAGCCGCTCATGGTTTCGGCGAAAAATTCACGCCATTCCGGGCAGGAGGGAATCTCGGCGCGAGCAAGCGCGAAGATGGCCCGCGCATCGTCGAGCGTCAATTCGATGTCGCCGGCGCAGGATTCCGCAAGGGCCGCGACGTCTTCGGCGAGTATCTCCCGGCGGCGCGCGATCGATTCGCAGATCAGCGGCACGATTCCGGGGTCGCGTTCTTTCGTGGAAGCCATCTCAGCCTCGTCACAATCCGCGCCGACGTTAGGTTCCGGATTGTTGATGAAATGCTAATGGCGGATGAACTTAAGCCGATATGCTTAACCCGCGTTTCCCATGCGGGGCCGGCCTGCGCCGGCGCTTTCACCTGAATGTGTCGAGCCCGGCGAGAAAGGCTCGAAAATCGATATATTGCGTGCCGTCGCAGGAAAAGGACATGTTGATCATGCCATTGATCAGATTGACGGCGCCGTTGCGCAGATAGACGGTCTCGTCGGTCAGCCGCAGCCGTTTGAATTCTTCGAGCAAGCGCGCGACATGATCGTCGTCGATCACGGGAACGCGGCCGGCGTAGTCCGAATCGGGGAAACGCTCGACGAAGCCCTCCTTCAGCACTTCATCGCCCACGAATTTCTCGTAGCAGAATGGATCGCGGGCGAACCAGCAGGTGATCTGGTTGGATGAATAGTGAATCTTGGCGTGAAAGACGCCCTTTCGCGCCAGCAATTCCCGCACGATCCCATGCACGCGATCGATCGAGGCGTCGAAAATGCTTTCGGCGCGGGTCTGGTTGAACAATTGCGCCCGGATCGACGGATCGCCCTTGATCTGCATCCATCGTTCCGGCATCGCCGCGCCCCATGCGAATCGACCGCGCCCGGCGCCGGGCGCGGAAAATGGTTCGGCGTCAGAAACCCTTGGACCGGAGGGCGGCCATGATTTCGTCCATGATCGCCGGATCGTCAATGGTCGCCGGCATCGTCCAGGGGTCGTGATCGGCGATTTTCTTCATCGTGCCGCGCAAGATCTTGCCGGAACGGGTCTTGGGCAGTCGGTTGACGGTGATCGCGATCTTGAAGGCGGCCACTGGCCCGATCCTGTCGCGCACCAGCTTGATCAGCTCCTTTTCGATGTCGATGGGCGAGCGGGCGACACCCGATTTCAGCACCACGAAGCCGCAGGGCTGCTCGCCCTTCAACTCGTCCTTGACGCCAATCACCGCGCATTCGGCGACATCGGGATGCGAGGCCAGCACTTCCTCCATGCCGCCGGTCGAGAGGCGATGTCCGGCGACATTGATGATGTCGTCGGTGCGGCCCATGATGTAGAGATAGTCGTCCTGGTCGACGAAACCGGCGTCGGCTGTCTTGTAGAAGCCGGGGAATTCGGAAAGATAGCTCTCCTTCATCCGCTCGTCCTGCCTCCAGAGGGTCGGCAGGCAGCCGGGAGGCAGCGGCAGCTTCACGACGATCGAGCCCATCTTGTTGACCCCGACCTCGTGCGAGGCCTCGTCCACGATGCGCACGTCATAGCCGGGCATGGCCACGGTCGGCGAGCCGTGCTTCACCGGCAGCATCCCCAGGCCGACCGGATTGCCGGCGATGGCCCAGGCGGTCTCGGTCTGCCACCAATGGTCGATGACCGGGACGCCGAGCACCCGTTCCGCCCAGGCGACAGTCTCCGGGTCGGCGCGTTCGCCGGCGAGGAACAGGGTGCGCAAGCTCTTGATATTGTATTTCTTCACATGTTCGGCGTTGGGGTCTTCCTTGCGCACGGCGCGGAAGGCGGTCGGCGCGGTGAACAGCGCCGAGATCTTGTATTCCTCGATCATCCGCCAGAACGCGCCGGCGTCGGGCGTGCCGACCGGCTTGCCCTCATAGACCACGGTGGTCGCGCCATAGAGCAGCTGGCCGTAGATGATATAGGAATGGCCGACCACCCAGCCGACGTCGGAGGCCGCCCAGAAGACTTCGCCCGGCTTGATGTCGTAAAGGTTTTTCATCGTCCAGCACATGGCGACCGCATGGCCGCCATTGTCGCGCACCACGCCCTTGGGGACGCCGGTGGTGCCAGAGGTGTAGAGGATATAGAGCGGATCGGTCGCCGCCATCTCCACGGGTTCGACCGTGCGCCGCTCGGCCAGCGCCGCGACGACCAGGTCGCCCCAGTTGAAGTCGCGTCCGCCGATCATCGCGGCCTCTTCCTGCGGACGCTGGAGCAGCAGGACCTTTTCCGGCTTGACCGCGGCCATGTCGATCGCTTCGTCGAGCAGCGGCTTGTATTTGACGACGCGGTTGGGCTCGACGCCGCAGGAGGCGGCGAGGATGACCTTGGGCTCGGAATCGTTGATGCGGGTCGCCAGCTCCTTCGACGCGAATCCGCCGAACACCACGGAATGGATGGCTCCGATGCGGGCGCAGGCCATGACGCCGATCACGGCCTCGGCGATCATCGGCATATAGACCAGCACACGGTCGCCCTTGGTCACGCCGAAATCCCTGAGCACCGAGGCGACCGCGTTCACCTCGGCGAGCAACTGCGCATAGGTGTAGGTCCGCTTCATGCCGGTGACCGGGCTGTCGTAGATCAGCGCGACCTGATCGGCGCGGCCGTTCTTCACATGGCGGTCGAGGGCGTTGTAGCAGGTGTTGAGCGTCCCATCGGGAAACCAGCGGCCATAAACGCCCATGTCGGGGTCGAAGATTTTTTGGGGCGGCTTGATCCAGTCGATCGCTTTGGCCGCCTCGGCCCAGAAGGCGAGCGGGTCCTTTTTCCAGAACTGATAGACTTCCTGATAGCGGCTCGTCATGTTTCCCCCTCATTGCCGTTCTTGTGTGCGACGCGCGGCAAATTTCGCGAAAAAGTGCGCCAGAACGGGCTGCGAGTCCATCGTCGGGCGCTCAATCCTTCGGCTAATGGACCCCTTGAGGCCCCGCGCATTCTGTCGCGCCCGTCATTTCGGGAAAGCAACGTCTTTTTAAGCAAGTTGGGTGAGCTTGCGGCGATCCCGCGCGCCGGATTTTGTTTCCGGCGAAAGCGGGCTAGACTCCGCCTCAGCCGCACCCTCTTCCCTCTCTGATTCGCCGTCCGGAACCCGACCATGAACATTCTCGCGCTTGAATCGCTCGATCTTGCCGCCCTCGTGGCCTCGCGGGTCTGCCATGACGTCATCAGTCCGGTGGGCGCCATCGTCAACGGGCTGGAGGTGCTGGAGGAGGACAAGGACGAGGGCATGCGCGAATTCGCTCTCGACCTGATTCGCAAGAGCGCCAAGGCGGCCTCCGCGCGGTTGCAATTCTGCCGTCTCGCCTTCGGCGCCGCCGGTTCGGCGGGCGCGGCGATCGACACCGGCGACGCGGAAAAGGTCGCGCGCGGCCTGTTCGCTGACGACCGCACCCAGCTGAACTGGAACGCGCCGCGCGTCTTCATGGCCAAGAACAAGGTCAAGCTGGCGCTCAACCTGTGCATGATCGCCGCCGCCTGCATTCCGCGCGGGGGAGTGATGAACGTCACGGTCGAGGGCGAGGGCGACGACGCCCGGATAAAGGTGACGGTGAAAGGCCCCAATCTCAAGCTCGCCAGCCATGTCGCCGACCTGCTTGAAGGCCGCTCCGAAAGCGGCACGGTGGACGCCCATGGCATCCAGCCTTATTTTGCCGGCATGGTGGCGCGCTCCTGCGGCATGGCGGTGCAGGTGACGGCGACCAGCGAGGAAGTGACCCTGACCGCCGCGCCGGACGCGGGCGCGAAAGAGAGCGCGTGAAACTTTGGCGAAAGCCCGCCGCCCCGCCTTGCTTTGACGATCCGACCGGCTATAAAGGCGCCTGATTTCGCCCGGCGCCAGGATTCTGAGACTGCGCCGCGACGACGGAGGGGTGGCCGAGTGGTTGAAGGCGCACGCCTGGAAAGTGTGTATACGGGAAACCGTATCGCGGGTTCGAATCCCGCTCCCTCCGCCACTTGTTCGCTAAAGATCTGAGATATAAAGCCTAATTTTTAGGCGCGCTTCTTTGTGCGCAAAGTCGGGCGCATTTCCGATTCGGACGGCGTCAGATGTTATCGGACGTGAGCGATTCTGACCGACGAACAGCGCTGGCGATGCGCAAGCTTTGCCGGGACTGCCGCGTCTGGCAAGTTTGCGCCCGAGAGGGCCCGTGACCTGCTTGTATCCCTCCGCCGCTCCTTTCAAGCGCGCAGGCCGCTGAAAGCGAACCGGCGCGCCATCGCCCGCGAGAAATCCTTGCGCAAATGCGCGGTCAGCGCCCCGCGCGCCGACAGTTCCGGCTCCGGCGCGAAGCCGGCGGCGAGACGTTCGATCTGGTGATAGTACCATCCCGCCTGCGCCAGCCCGTTCAGCCCCCGCAATTGGGCGGATGGGCTGTTCGGCCCCCAGAAGCCCCGCCCGAGCAGAAGCCGGTCCTCGGGCGCGGGCAACGCGGCGAGCGCGCCCGAGATCATGCGCCGCGGCAGATCGGGGTCGAGGCAGAAGGGACGCGCGATGCCGATCATGTCCGTCTTTCCCTCGCGCAACGCCGCCTCCATGCCAGCCAGCGTGCGAAACCCGCCGGTGATCATGATCGGCGTCGTCGCGGCGGCCCTGAACGCCGCGGCGTATTCCAGGAACATCGCCTCGCGCCGCCGCGTGCTGTCGCGCATCTCGCCGTCCGCATAGGCTTTGAGGAACTCCATCTGCTCGTAGGTGCCGCCGGATATCTCGAGCAGATCGATCCGCGCTTCGCCGAGCCAGCGCATGACTTGCAGAGACTCTTCCAGCGTGAAGCCGCCTTTCACGAAATCAGAGGAATTGAGTTTCACCGCGACGGGAAAATTGGGACCCACGGCCGCGCGCGTCGCGTGGACCACATCGAGGAGCAGCCGCGCGCGATTCTCCAGCGAACCGCCCCAGCGATCGTCGCGCCGGTTGGTTCGCGGCGAGAGGAACTGCGACAGAAGATAGCCGTGCGCCGAATGGATCTCCACGCCGTCGAATCCGGCCTGTTTCAGCACCGCCGCGGCGCGCGCGAACCGCGCGACGATGTCGAGGATTTCGGCGTCGGTCGCCGCGCGCGGCCGGCCGAAATTGCTCAGCAGGTCGAGCTGCACCGCAGAGGGGGCGAGCGGCGTCATGTTGACGAGCCGCGGACATTGCCTGCCCGGATGGCTGATCTGCGCCCACAACTGGCTGCCGCCGGCGCGCACTGTGTCGGCCCAGGCGGTCAGCTCCGCGAGTTGCGATTCGTCCTCGACGACGACATTGCCCGCCCGCTCCAGATAGCGGGCGTCGACCATGATGTTGCCGGTGATCAGCATCCGGCGCCGCCCGCGGCCCAGGCCGAATAGAGCCGCCGGAGGGCAGGCCCCGCGCGCCCTCGCGCCGTCGCGAGTCCTTCGGTCATCGCCGCCTTGCAGATACGGTTCCGAATCACGCGCCCGCAAGGCAATTCCAGAGGCTGCTCGATCATGATCGCCCACCTGTTCGTCCGCGCCGCAATAGAAAAGGGGCCGGCGACGAGCCGGCCCCAGATTGCCAATTTCGGTACGATTTGACGATCAATATTTGGCGACGACCGGCTCGGCCGAAACGAACTTGTAGGTCAGGCCGATCTGCACGCGGTTGTCCGTACGGTCCAGTTTCGCATAGTAGCCTTCGCTGTAATCAAGATACTTTCCATAGTCATAGGTTTCCGTATAATTTTCCGTCATGTTCGCGTTGCCCCAGTCGGTGTAGCGATATTCAATGCTCGTGCTCCAGTGGGAATCGAGCGCATATTGCAAGCCGCCGCCGATGGTCCAGCCGACGTTGGTGTTGGCATGGTAGTTATAATTGTAGCAATAATAAGAACAGAAGCCGCCGTAGTTAGAGCCAAGCTGGAAACCGCCGAAAGCCACGCCGCCCGTCAGATATACGAGCGCATTGGGGGTCAGCAGGTAGCCGAGGCGGCCGCGAATGCTGGCGTCCCAGTTGGGCGTGTCCTTATAGTAGTCGGAATAGCTCACCGAGCCGAAACGGCCGTTGAAGTCGCCGATCACGCCAAGGACCCAGCTGTTCATCTGGTAGTCATAACCGACGTTGACGCCCGCAGTGACCTGGGTTCCGGAGGATTTATACCATCCGGCCTCGTCTGGATCGTAATACGACCGCCCATTGTAGGTATAATAGGGTGACCAGTTCGCTGTTTCATCGAGCGCGACCGCGCCGACCTGGCCGCCGATAAAGAAGCCGGTCCAGCTGATGGCGGGCGCCGGCGCGACATAGACCGGGGCCTCTTTGGTGGACGGAAGGTCGGCCGCGAGAGCCTGGCCGGCGAGCGCCGCAAAGGCGACACCCGAAAGGAGAATCTTACGCATTTTTGCCTCCAAATTCGCGCGGGCATTTTTTTCGCGCCGCATGGTCAGAGGATTATCAAAGATTCGGCTCATTGCACTCCGTAACGTCCGCAGACGCCGCTATTTCTGGCCGCATGTTGCGCAATTACAACAACTTATCCGCACGAATTGGGGAACGGTCACGTCCAAGATGAAGTCGCAACTCGCTGTACTGCCGCCATATTCTTCCCTCATCCTTCTACCGAAGCCAGGCCTTGATCGCCGGAGCCGACCGACACGGCCCGAGGCGGGACCTCCGCCGAATGGCCCCTGTTCCTGGTGACGAGTATGGGTTCCGGCGCCTTTCGGCGCGAGCGCCAAGGTCGTTATGCGCCGATCTCCGCCGCCGAACCGACGCGCCCGGCGACCAAAGGTCGACGTTGAGCCGTCGGGAGCGTGTCCGTGTCGTCGCGACGTTTTTTTGCGGGCGAACAGGATTTTTTGCTCGGTATGAGCCGAACCTTTCGGCCGTGGGAGATCGCGTGCGGCGCAGATCGCCTGAATATTTGCGCCGCGCCATGGAAAGCGCCGAACGGCGATGTAAACTCTGTTCTCGGGGAACGGTCGCGACGGCTCGCGCGGATTGGCGGCGCGGCCAGGCGAACAGGCATGGAGGGTTCTGCTCTGGACGCGCGAGGGGAAATCATCAGCGCGGTTTCGGCGTGCCTCGTTCTGCGCGCGCGGCTGCGCGAGGGCGTGGTCGCAGGGATAGAGATCGTTTCGCCGCGCGCCGATCCGTCGCCGGTCTTCATCGGGCTCGCGCCGCAGGAAGCGGCGGTTCTGGCCGGGCGGCTGTTTTCGCTCTGCCCCGTGTCGCAATCGCTTGCGGCGCGGGCGGCGGGCGAGGCGGCGCTGGGCGTCGGGATCGACGCGGCGACGCAGCGCAGGCGGGGGCTGGGGCTGCTTTGCGAGCGGCTCGGCGAAATGCTGCGCGCCAGCCTGCTCGACTGGCCGGGCGCGACGCCCGCGCCGGACGGTATTGTGCGCCTGCGCGACGCGCTCAAGATTTTGCGCGCCATACCGGAGGCCGGCGCCGCGGTCCTGCCCGATCTGCGCGCCGCGACGCAGGCGCTGGGTCTTGGCCCGGCGGACGAAACGGGTTTTTTCGCTCGCCAGATCGCCGAGGCCCGCGAGGACGAAGAGCGCTGGCGAATGGTTCCGCTCGCGCCGGATTTTCTGGGCGCCGGCGACGACGACGATATCTTCGCCGCGATGACCGGCGACGCCCGTTTTTCGCGCGCGCCAACCTTGCCGGAACGCTGCCCGGAGACGGGCGCCTCGGCGCGCCGGGGCGCTGCGGGAAATCTCGTTGAAAGGTTGGAAGCGCGGCGCGCCGACATGGCGGCGGCGGTCGAAGGGATCGAAAACTTGCTCAGGGGCGGCGAGCCGCCGGAAGGCTTGCTGGCCGCCAGGGGCGGCGATGGACAAGGTTTCGCGGCGGTCGATTCCGCGCGGGGTCGGCTTTATCATTCTTTACATCTGGACGGCGGCGGGCGGATCGCGGATTATCGGATCGTCGCGCCGACGGAATGGAATTTCCACCCCGACGGGCCTTTCGTGCGGGCCTTGCGGGGCGCGAGGATCGGCGCGGGCGCCGAGGCGAAAAGGCGGATCGAGCGGCTGGCCTTCGCCTTCGACCCTTGCATTCGGGCGGTCGCCGAAATGCCGGACGATACCGATGCATGAAATGTCGCTGACCGAAAGCGTGGTCGAAATCCTTGCCGAGGAGGGCCGTCGTCAGGGGTTTTCGCGGGTCAAAAAGGTCTGGCTGGAGATCGGGGTCTTGTCGGGGGTCGAGCCGGAGGCGATGATTTTCTGCTTCGACGTGGTCACGCGCGGCACGCTTGCCGAGGGGGCGGAACTGGCGATCGTCCGCACGCCGGGGCAGGGCTGGTGCCTCGCCTGCGAAAAGAACGTGCCGCTCGCCGACCGCTACGGCCCGTGTCCGGAGTGCGGCGGCCATGGGGTTCAGATGACGGCGGGCGACGAGATGCGGGTGAAGGAACTGGAGGTCGAGTGATGTGCACGGTTTGCGGCTGCGGGACGGCGACGCAGGAAAATGAAAAGACCATGGGCGAAACGACCAAGGGCGAAAAGCACGGCCATTCGCATGACCATGTCCATGCGCAGGACGATCACGGTCATCCGCATGCGCATCATCACGACCATGACCATCCGCACGACCACGATCATGGGCACGATCATTCCCATCACCACCACGACCACAGCCACGGGCCGGGGGGCGAAAGGCTCGATTACGGCTCAGGGATAGCGGGCGTGCATGTTCCCGGCCTGAGCCAGGAGCGCATCGTCCAGATCGAGCGCGACATCCTGTCGAAAAACCGCTCCTTCGCCCAGGAAAACCGCTCGCATTTCGCCCGCAAGGGCGTGCTGGCGCTGAACCTCGTCTCCAGCCCCGGATCGGGCAAAACCTCGCTGCTGGCGCGCGCGATCGGGGACCTCAAGGACAAGCACACGATCGCGGTGATCGAGGGCGACCAGCAGACCTCGAACGACGCCGAGCGCATCCGCGCCACCGGCGCCCAGGCGATCCAGGTCAATACGGGAAAGGGCTGCCATCTCGACGCCCATATGGTCGGCCACGCCGTCGAGACCCTGGATGTCGCGGACAATTCGCTGCTGTTCATCGAGAACGTCGGCAATCTGGTCTGCCCGGCGGCTTTCGATCTCGGCGAGGCGCATAAGGTGGTGGTGCTTTCGGTGACCGAAGGCGAGGACAAGCCGGCCAAATATCCCGACATGTTCGCCGCCGCCGACCTGATGTTGCTCAACAAGTCCGACCTGTTGCCGTATCTCGATTTCGACGTCGGGGCCTGCATCGCTTACGCCCTGCGGGTCAATCCCAACCTGCAGACCCTGGTGGTTTCGGCGAAAACCGGCGAGGGCCTCGCCGCCTTTTACGCCTGGATCGAGGCGCGCGCCGGGCTGGCCAGAAGCAAGGCGCGGGAGAGGAAGGCGGGCTGATGGAAGCCGCCGCGCGCAAGGCGAAGGGAGAGGTGACGCGCCTGCGTCTGCGCCTGAGCGGCGCGGTTCAGGGCGTCGGCTTCCGGCCCTTCGCCTATGGCCTCGCGGCGCGTTTTTCGCTCGGCGGCTTCGTGCGCAACGACTCCCGGGGCGTGACCGTGGAAGTGGAAGGCGAACGCGCCAAGGAATTCGTTGCGGCCCTGCAAAGCGAACTGCCGCCGCTGGCGCGGCTCGATGCTCTCGAAATCGAAATTCTGACGCCGCGCGGCGAGCGCGCTTTCGTGATCGAAAAAACGCATCAGGGCGTCGCGCGCACCCGCATTCCCGCCGACGCCGCGACCTGCGAGAAATGCGTCGACGATCTTTTCGACCCAAGGAGCCGGTTTCATCTCTATCCCTTCGTCAATTGCACCCATTGCGGACCGCGCTACACGCTCACCCGGCGGCTGCCCTATGACCGCGCCCAGACCTCGATGGCGCGCTTTTCAATGTGCGCCGATTGCGCGCGCGATTACGCCGATCCCGCCAACCGCCGCTTTCACGCCGAGCCGATCGCCTGTCCGAACTGCGGCCCGCGCCTGTCGCATGATCGGCAAGAAATCGTCACGGCGCTGCGCGAAGGAAAGATCGTCGCGCTGAAGGGAATCGGCGGGTTCCATCTGCTGTGCGACGCGACCAACGCCGAAACGATCGCGCGCCTGCGCTTGCGGAAAAACCGCGAAGCAAAACCATTCGCCATCATGGTCGCCAACGAGGCCTCGGTCTCGCTTTTCGCGCGTCCGCAGGCCGATGAACTCGCCGTGCTGCGCGGTCCCGCCCATCCGATCGTGCTGATCGAGAGCCTGAAAAACCTGCCCGAGGCGGTGGCGCCGGACATGGCGCGGCTCGGCGTGATGCTGGCCTATGCGCCGGTCCACCATCTGCTGTTCCATGCGGCCGGCGGCGCGCGCGATAAGGCGCAGGACTTCGTCCTCGTCGCGACTTCGGCCAACCCGGGCGGCGCGCCGCTCGTCACGGGCAACGAGGAAGCGCAACAAAAACTCGCGTCGATCGCCGATCTGATCGTGACCCATGACCGCGACATTGTCGTGCGCGCCGACGACAGCGTGATGCAGATCGTCGACGGCGCGCCGACCTTTTTGCGCCGCGCGCGCGGCTTCGTCCCCGAACCGATCGACCTCGGCGAGGACGGCGCCAACGTTCTGGCCTGCGGCGGCCATCTCAAGGCGACCCTGACGCTGACCCGCGGGCGGGAGGCCTTCGTCTGCCAGCATGTCGGCGATCTCTCCAACGCCGAGACCTTTCGGTTTTACCGCGAGAGCGCCGAGCATCTGTTGCGCCTGCTCGACGTGCGTCCCGAGGCTTATGCCTGCGACCTCCATCCCGATTATCTCTCGACCCGCTTCGCCGAGGAAAGCGGCGCGCCGGTTCTGCGCTTTCAGCATCACGCCGCCCATGTCGCGGCGGTGGGCGCGGAACATGGCGCGGGGGACGCCCTGTTCGGCGCGGCGCTCGACGGCCATGGCCTGGGCCAGGAAAATGGAAACGCCGGCGGCAATTGGGGCGGCGAAGCCTTGCGCCTCGACGGCCGCGGCGGATTCTTGCGCGCGGGGCATGTTGCGCCCCTGGCCTTGCCGGGCGGCGACCGCGCCGCGCGCGAGCCTCTGCGCATGGGGCTCGCGGCTTTCGCAGCGCTGGGCCGGCTGGACGAGGCGGCGGGTTTTTTCGCCGCTCACCGCGAAGCGGCGGAGCTCGCGCGGATTTTCGCCGCGCGGCCGGCGCCGATGACGACCAGCCTCGGACGGCTGTTCGACGCGGCCTCCGCCTTGCTCGGCTTCGCGCGGGGCCAGGATTTCGAGGGCCAGGCGGCGATGCGTCTGGAAGCCCTTGTGAAGGCGCCGCGCGCGCTGGAAAGCGGTTTCCTGCTGCGCGACGGCATTGTCGATTTCGCGCCGCTGCTCGCGCATTTCATCGACCAAAAGCCCGGCGCGCGCGAGGGCGCGGAACTGCTGCACGGAACATTGATCGCGGGTCTTGGCGCGTGGCTTGCGGCGCTGGCGCGACCCGGCGAAAGAATTGCCCTTGGCGGCGGCTGCATGATGAACAAGGTTCTCGCCGAAGGGCTGGCCGCTGATTTGCGCGCAAGAGGCTTTGCGCCGCTGCTGGCGCGAAAGATTCCGCCCAATGACGGCGGGCTGTCGCTTGGCCAGGCTTTTCTGGCGCGGGCGATATTGAAACAGGAGTGAAGGCATGTGTCTCGCGATCCCCGTACAGGTGACGGAATTGCTCGACGGCGACATGGCGCGGGTGACGCTTGATGGCGTCAGGAAGGAAATCTCGCTGGCTCTGGTCGATGACGTGAAGCCCGGCGATTATGTCATCCTGCATGTCGGCTATGCGCTCAACAAGCTCGACCCGGAGGAGGCGGAAAGGACGCTCGCGCTTCTGGCGGAAGCTGGCCAGCTTGAGGATTTCCGCGCATGAAATATGTCGATGAATATCGCGACGGCAAGCTGGCGAAACAGATCGCGCAAAAAATTCGCGCCGAGGCGAAGCCGGAGAAAGACTATCGTTTCATGGAGTTCTGCGGCGGCCACACCCACGCCATCGCGCGCTATGGGCTGGAGGATCTGTTGCCGGCCAATGTGCGGATGATCCATGGCCCCGGCTGCCCGGTCTGCGTGCTGCCGGTGGGGCGGATGGACGACGCTATAAAGCTCGCGCGGCGGCCCGACGTCACGCTCTGCACCTATGCCGACCTGATGCGCGTGCCGTCTTCCGATGGCATGAGCCTGTTGAAGGCCAAGGCGGCGGGGGCCGACATCCGCATGGTCTATTCGACCCTCGACGCCTTGCGCATCGCGCGCGAGGAGCCGCAGCGCAAGGTGGTGTTCTTCGCCATCGGCTTCGAGACCACCACGCCGCCGACCGCGATGGCCATTCTGAACGCGCGAGGCCGAGGGGCTGAAGAACTTTTTCGTCTTCTGCAATCACGTGCTGACGCCCGCCGCGATTTCGGCTCTGGTCGGCGATCCGAAAGCGGCGGCGTCCGTGCCGCTCGACGGCTTTGTCGGTCCCGCCCATGTCTCGACGGTGATCGGGACCAAGCCCTATGCGGAATTCGCCGAGGATTACGGCAAGGCGGTGGTGATCGCCGGTTTCGAGCCGCTCGACGTGATGCAGGCGATTCTGATGCTGGTGCGCCAGATCAACGAGGGCCGCGCCGAAGTCGAGAACGAATATATCCGCGCGGTGACGCCAGAAGGAAACGTCAAGGCGCAAGGATTGGTCGCCAAGGTTTTCGAGTTGCGCGACACGTTCGAATGGCGGGGCCTCGGCGCCGTGCCGTTCAGCGCGCTCAAATTGCGCGACGATTTTTCGGCTTTCGACGCGGAGAAGATTTTCGACATCCACACCGTTGCGGCGCCCGACAATCCGGCCTGCGAATGCGGGGCGATCCTGCGCGGCGAGAAACGGCCAGTCGATTGCAAATTGTTCGGAACGGTCTGCACGCCCGACAATCCGATGGGGTCGTGCATGGTGTCGTCGGAAGGCTCCTGCGCCGCCCACTGGACCTATGGGCGGTTCCGGGACTCGAAGAAAGAAAGGCGAGCCTCATGAACGCGCCGCGCCTGAGAACGCGCAAGCTCGACGTGAAGAACGGGCGGGTCGATCTTTCGCATGGCTCGGGCGGCCGGGCCATGGCGCAATTGATCGGCGAGATTTTCCGCGAGGCGTTCGACAACGATCTTCTGGCCCAGGGCAACGATCAGGCGGTGTTCGACATTCCCGCCGGGCGCCTCGCCATGACCACCGACGGCTATGTCGTCTCGCCGCTGTTTTTCCCCGGCGGCGACATCGGCTCGCTCAGCGTGCATGGCACGATCAACGACCTCGCCATGGCCGGCGCGCGCCCCCTGCACCTTTCCGCGAGTTTTATCCTGGAGGAAGGCTTTTTGCTTTCCGACCTCCAGCGCATCGCGCGCAGCATGGGCGAGGCGGCGCGCGAGGCGGGGGTCAAGATCGTCACCGGCGACACCAAGGTGGTCGAGCGCGGCAAGGCGGACGGGGTATTCATCTCGACCGCCGGAATCGGCGTCGTGCCGGAGGGGCTGAATCTCTCGGGCGATCGGGCGCGGCCGGGCGACGCGATCCTGGTTTCCGGCTCGATCGGCGATCACGGCGTCGCCATCATGTCGAGCCGCGCGAACCTGCAATTCGAGACGCAGGTTCGTTCCGATTCCGCGGCGCTGCACGGTCTGGTCGCGGCTATGGTCGCGGCCTGTGGGCCCTCCCTGCGACTGATGCGCGATCCGACCCGGGGCGGGCTGGCGGCGACGCTCAACGAGATCGCCCATCAATCGGGCGTCGGCATCCGCATCGAGGAGGACGCGCTGCCGATCAAAAGCCAAGTCGCGGCGGCCTGCGAGCTTCTCGGCCTCGATCCGCTGTTCGTCGCCAATGAGGGCAAGCTCGTCGCCTTTGCCGAACCGCAAGCCGCGCAAAAACTTCTCGCCGCGATGCGCGCCCATGAGCTTGGCCGCGACGCCGCGATCATCGGCCATGTCGTCGAGGACGAACATCGCTTCGTCCAAATGGCCACAAGCTTCGGCGGCGACCGCATCGTCGATTGGTTGTCAGGCGAACAATTGCCAAGAATTTGCTGAACGGGCAGGGGCGATTTACCATTGCGGCGACGCGGCGCCGTTTTTGTGGGGCGCGAACATGCTGATTTTTAAAAAATAATTTCGTTTGGTTGGCAAACGGTTCGGGGTAAAAAAAATCATCAGAAATCCAGCGCAGCGGAAGGCTTGAGAGTGTCTTCACGTCTTCCCGTCGAGATGGACAATGATTTTGGACGTCCGCGACTCATCCCCATCCGAAGCCATGCGCGATCGAGAAGGCGACGAGCCGTCGTGAGCGTCGCGTCGGTTTAGGCCGCGATCGGCGGCCTTGAACGGCCGGCGACATATCAGCCCGTCTGAATTTTTCCCACCGTCCTCGGGGTCAGGTGAATGCTTGCGCTTGTCCGCATCGCTCTGCAACGTCCTTATACTTTTGTCGTTATGGGGATGCTGATTTGTATTTTCGGCGTCATGGCCTGGGTGCGCACGCCGACCGATATCTTTCCCGCCATCCGCATCCCCGTGGTCGCGGTGGTCTGGACCTATAACGGCCTGCCGCCGGAGGACATGTCGGGACGCGTCGTCTATTATTACGAACGCGCCATCAGTTCGACCGTCAATGACATCGAGCACATCGAATCCCAATCGATGTCGGGCTATGGCGTGGTGAAGATCTTTTTTCAGCCGACGGTGAACATCAACGCGGCGCTCTCTCAGATCACCGCCGCTTCGCAAACCGTCCTCAAGCTGCTGCCGCCCGGCATTACGCCGCCCTATGTGCTGAGCTTCGACGCCTCCAGCGTGCCGGTGATCCAGCTCGCCTTGTCGAGCAAATCCCTGTCGCAGTCGAAGCTGTTCGACTTCGGGCAGAATTTGATTCGTCCGCAACTCGCCACCGTCGCGGGAGCCGCCGTGCCTTCGCCCTATGGCGGCGAAGTGCGGCAGGTTCAGATCGACGTCGATCAGGGAAAGCTCCTTTCCTATGGCCTGTCCGCGGACGACGTCGTCAACGCGGTCGGAAGGCAGGATCTGATCATTCCCGCCGGAACCGAGAAGATCGGCGACAAGGAATATGTCGTCCAGCTGAACGACTCGCCGCGGACGATCCCGAAACTCAACCAGTTGCCGATCAAGACGGTCAATGGCGCGACCGTGCGCATCGGCGACGTCGCCTATGCGCACGACAGCTTTCCGCCGCAGATCAATATGGTGCGCGTCGACGGCTCGAACGCCGTGCTGATGACCGTTCTCAAGGCGGGATCGGCTTCGACGCTCGACGTCATCAACGGCGTCAAGGGCCTGTTGCCGCTCGTCAAAGAAATGCTGCCGGAATCGCTCAAGCTGGTCGCCGTTGGCGACCAGGCGCCCTTCGTCGAGGACGCGGTCCGTTCGGTGATGCGCGAAGGCGTGCTGGCGGCGGGGCTGACCGGCCTGATGATCCTGGTGTTTCTGGGAAGCTGGCGCTCGACCGTCATCATCATCATCTCCATCCCGCTCGCCATTCTGTTTTCGGTCACCCTGCTCGCGGCGACCGGCGAGAACATCAATGTCATGACCCTGGGCGGGCTTGCCCTGGCGGTCGGCATTCTGGTCGATGACGCCACGGTGACGATCGAGAACATCAATTACCAGCTCGAACAGAAGAAGGAGATCGAGGCGGCGATCATGGACGGCGCCCGTCAGATCGTGATTCCGGCCACGGTTTCGCTGCTCTGCATCTCCATCGTCTTCGTGCCGATGTTCAGCCTTGGCGGCATTTCCGGTTATTTGTTCCGACCGATGGCCAAGGCGGTCGTTTTCGCGCTGATGGGCTCGTATCTGCTGTCGCGCACTTTGGTGCCGACCATGGCGAACTATCTTCTGGCGGGACACGCGCACGATCCGGACGCGGAGCCGCGCACGATCTTCGGCCGTTTCCAGCATGGATTCGAGCGGCGTTTTTCGGCGGCGCGGCACGGCTACGAGGGCTTTCTCATCCAGGCGATGCGGCGGCGCAAAGTCTTTGTCGGCGGTTTCATGGGCTTCGTCCTGGCCTCGCTGACGCTCGTGCCGACCCTGGGCCAGAATTTCTTCCCGCCGGTGAAGTCGGTTCAGCTGAAGCTCCATGTTCGCGGCCCGACGGGTCTTCGCATAGAGGAGACCGGTCGCCTGTTCACCCGCGTCGAAGACGCCGTCAGACAGATCGTCGGCTCCGACGCCATTTCCTCGATCGTCGACAATATCGGGCTGCCGATCAGCGGCATCAACATGGCCTATGGCAATTCCGGGACGATCGGCTCGGCGGATGGCGACGTTCTGATCACTCTCAAGGCGGGCCAGGAGAAGAAGAGCGACGAAATGATCCGCGTCCTGCGCGAGAAGCTCCCGCAACTGTTCCCCGACGCGACCTTCTCTTTCCTGCCAGCGGATATTGTGTCGCAGATTCTCAATTTCGGTCTGCCGGCGCCGATCGACATCCAGATCGTCGGCAACAAGCGCGAAGCCAATCGCGCGCTCGCCAACAAGCTGCTGAAGCGCGTCGCCGACGTGCCGGGCGTCGCCGACGCCCGCATCCAGCAGCCGGGCGACGAGCCAACGATCAAGGTGGATGTCAACCGCATTTTCGCCGACCGTCTCGGCGTCAGCGAAAAGGACATCGCGACGTCGATGCTGATCACGCTGGCCGGCTCGATCCAGACCAATCCGGTGTTCTGGCTCAATCCGCAGAATGGCGTGTCCTATCCGGTCGTCGTGCAGACGCCGCAATATTGGATGCATTCGCTGCCGGACCTGGCCCGCATTCCGGTGTCCGTGGGGGGGTCGCCGCAAATGCTCGGCGCCCTCGCCGATATCGGGCGAACCGTCACCGACGCGGTGGTCTCCCACTATTCGGTCCAGCCGGTGCTCGACATTTTCGCCACCAACAGCGGACGCGACCTGGGCGCCGTCTCCGCGGACATCAACAAGATTCTCGACGAATTCCAGTTGCAGCGCCCGCGCGGCACGCAGATCGTCCTGCGCGGCCAGACGGCGACGATGAACGCGGCCTATACCCAGCTCTATGAGGGGTTGGCGCTGGCCGTGGTGCTGATCTATCTGTTGATCGTGGTCAATTTCCAATCCTGGACCGATCCGTTCGTGATCGTTTCGGCGCTGCCGGCGGCGCTGGCGGGCGTGGCTTGGATGCTGTTCGCGACCCACACCACCCTTTCCGTCCCGGCGCTGACCGGCGCGATCATGACCATGGGCGTGGCGACGGCCAATTCGATCCTGGTGGTGAGTTTTGCCCGCGAACAGCTCTCAGAGGGGCTTGAGCCCTTTGCTGCGGCGTTGAACGCCGGCGTCGGGCGTTTCCGCCCGGTGCTGATGACGGCGCTGGCGATGATCATCGGCATGGCGCCGATGGCGCTGAGCGCCGAGCAGAACGCGCCGCTCGGCCGCGCGGTGATCGGCGGCCTCATTTTCGCAACCGTAGCGACTCTGGTCTTCGTTCCCGTGGTGTTCGGCATCGTCCACTCCTTGGCCGAGAACGGGGAAACGGACGAGACAGGCGAGAGCGCCGTCCCCGAAAACGTTCATTGAGGATCGTGAAATCAGCCGGCTGTCGAAATGTCCATGTCGCGCACAGCGCGTCGGCGGCCGTGACACGCGAAGAAGGAAGAGATGAAAATGTCAGCCAGTGAAACGGGTTCGGCCAAGTGCGCCACTTGCCTTTACTGGGGCCTGGAGCCCCCAAGAAAAGGCTTATGCCAGCGTCACGCGCCGATCGCCGGCGAAAGCGAAATCGTCGCGCATTGGCCGCACACCCGCGACGCCCAATGGTGCGGCGAATACGTGGCGGCTGTCGGTCAAGGCGTCACCCACTGCGTCGATTGCCGGTTCTGGACCCGCTGGCCGAATGGTCTGGAGCCGAGGGACCGCGACGACAGGTTTTCGGTATGGTGGGCGCAAGCCGGCTACTGCCTCCGCTTCGCGCCCAAGCCCTCGCCGGAACTCGGCCCCCGCGCCTTTTGGCCGGCGACCAACGCGGGCGATCTGTGCGGCGACGCCTTGCCGGCGCCGCGGGTCGATCCGGAGGATGAAGGCCAAAGGCGATTTTCGGGGCGCTGAGCGCGCCGGGCCGGCTCAGAAAAACGTCATGACCTCCTCGGTTTGCCGTCCAAATCGCGAAAGAAGCCTAAATTGAAGGACAGCGCGGTTTACCTCATCATTCGTGATCCTTCGCGAAAAGGCGCTACGAAGCCATAGTCCTTCTCCAGCGTCGGGAGAATGGACAGGATGAGGAGCCGGGCATGACTGATTCTTTTTCCCCGCCGCCCGCTTCCGACGCTCGGGATCGTGCCGGACTATCGAACGATGAGGCGCGGAGCCTGCTGGCGCAATATGGCTTCAACGAGGTGGCGGAGCCGAAGCGCAATCCCTTGCTTGCCTTGCTCACGCATTTCTGGGCGCCGGTGCCGTGGATGCTCGAAGCCGCGGTCGTGCTGCAAGCCCTGATCGGGGAATATTTCGAAGCGGGTCTGATCGCCGGCCTTCTCGTCTTCAATGCGCTGCTATCCTTCGTTCAGGGCGCGCGGGCGCAGGCCGCTCTCACGGCGCTCAAGTCGCGTCTGGCGCTCACCGCTTCGGTCCGGCGCGACGGAGCCTGGGCGACGCTGCCGGCGCGCGAACTCGTTCCGGGCGACCTGGTCAAGCTTTCGCTCGGCGCCATCGTGCCGGCGGACGTCCGGCTGGTTTCCGGCAATGTGCTCCTGGATCAATCCATGATCACCGGCGAATCCCTCCCCGCTGAGGCCGGCGCGGGCGACAGGACCTATGCCGGCGCCATGGTTCGGCGTGGTGAGGCCTCGGCGCTCGTGACCGCGACGGGGCCGCACACTTTTTCCGGCCGGGCCGCCGAGCTGGTGCGCATCGCCCATGGACCGAGCGCCGAAAGGGGGGCGATCCTCCGGGTGGTCCGCAATCTCGCCCTGTTCAACGGCTTCGTTCTTCTTCTGATGATCGGCTATGCCCACGCCCATGACATGCCGGCGACGCATCTCATCATGCTCACGCTGACCGTGCTGCTGGCTTCGGTCCCGGTGGCTCTACCGGCGACTTTTACCCTGGCCAGCGCCCTTGGCGCGCAAAGGCTGATTCGTCAGGGCGTGCTGCCGACAAGGCTTTCCGCGGTCCATGACGCGGCGGCGATGGATGTGCTTTGTTCCGACAAGACCGGAACCCTGACGCAAAACGCGCTTCGGGTCGACGCGACGCGCGCTTTTTCCGGTTTCACCGAAGGCGAGATTCTGGCGCTGGGCGCCGCCGCCAGCAGCGACGGCGGAAAGGATCCGGTGGACGCCGCGGTGCGCGCGGCAGCCCACGACGCCGGAGCGGGGCCCGAAAAGACGCTCGATTTTATCCCCTTCGATCCCGCGAACAAATATTCTCAGGCGCAAATTGCGCGCGATGGGGAGAACTGGCGGGTGGTCAAGGGCGCCTTCGCGACCGTTGCCGGCCTTGCCGAAACGCCGCCCGAAGCGATCGGCGCCGCCAACGAGCTTGCGGCGCGCGGCGCCCGCGTGCTCGCGATCGCTTGCGGTCCGGCTGAAAACTTCCGTGTCGCGGGACTGATCGCATTGAGCGATCCGCCGCGCGCCGACGCCGCGCCTTTGATCGACGAACTGGCGTCGCTGGGGGTGACGACGGTCATGGTCACCGGCGACGCGGCGCCGACCGCAGCCGCCGTCGCCCAGGCCATCGGCGTCAAGGGCGCGGTCTGCCCCGCGGGGCAAATTCCCGACCGGGTTTCGCCCGGTGATTACGGCGTTTTCGGCGGCGTCTTTCCCGAAGACAAGTTCCGGCTGGTGAAAGCATTCCAGAAAACCGGTCATACGGTCGGCATGTGCGGCGACGGCGCCAATGACGCGCCCGCCCTGCGGCAGGCCCAGATCGGCGTCGCGGTGTCCTCGGCGACCGATGTGGCGAAATCGGCGGCGGGGCTCGTGCTCACCGATCCGGGCCTTGGTGGGATCGTGGCGGCGGTCAAGGAGGGCCGCGCTGCGTTCCAGCGCATCCTGACCTATACGATCAATGCGCTGGTCAAGAAAATCGAGATGGCCCTGTTCATAGGCGCCGGCCTGGTGATGACCGGTCATGCCGTGTTGACGCCGATGCTCATGGCGCTCCTGCTGGTGACCAATGATTTCCTCACCATGTCGCTGACCACCGACCGCGCCCGTCCGTCGCCGCAACCGGACGTCTGGAGGATCGGCCCGGTGACCGTCGCGGCGATGGCGCTCGGCGTCGTCAAGCTCATTTTCTCGACCGCCGTTCTGGCGGTTGGTTATTTCGGCCTCGGCCTCGCGATCGGCCCGCTGCGGACGCTCGCCTTTTTCACCATGGTGGTTGACGCCCAGGCGACGATCTTCGCGATACGCGAACGCCGGCGGCTGTGGTCGTCATGGCCGGGCGCCTGGGTGATCGCTTCGAGCGCCGTCGATCTCGGCCTCGGCGTTCTGGTTTCGTCGAGCGGCTGGCTGACGCCGGCGCTTACTGCGGGCGTCCTGTCCGGGCTGGTCGGGGCGGCGGCGGTCTTCGCGTTCGGGCTCGACGCCATCAAGGCGCCGGTCTTCCGCCGGCTCGGGATCGTCTGACCGGAGCTATTTCGCCTGCGCCGCGACCGGATAGGCGCCTTCCCATCCCCCGCCGAGCGCCTTGAACAATTGCACCAGATCGAGGCCGAGATTGGTCGTGCTTTCGGCCAGGCGCTGCTCGGCGAGGAGTTGGGTGCGCTGGGCGTTCAGCACGTTGATATATTCCTCGACGCCTTGCCGGTAGCGGGCGCGGGCGATGTCGAGCGCCACGCGGGCGTGATCGACCTCGGCCCTGAGCCGGGCGTGGCGCTCCTGCTCAAGTCTGTGTGCTGTCAAAGCATTGACGACATCGTGCCAGGCTTGCAACACGGTGCGGTGATAATTGAGCGCCGCCTCGCGCTGTTGCGCGGTGCGCAACTCCACTGTGCTCTGAAGCCTTCCGGCGTTGAAGATCGGCAGCTGGATGCTCGGGCCGAAATTATATTGCAGCGAACTCGCCCACCACAATTTCGGAACCGTGAGCGAATCGAAGCCCGACACGCCGTTGAGCTGGATGCTGGGATAGAAGGCCGCGACCGCGACGCCGATATTGGCGGTCGCCTCGTGCAGCTGCGCCTCCGCCGCGCGAATGTCGGGACGCCGCCGCGCGAGTTCGGAGGGCACGCCGACCGGGGCGGCCGGCGGCGTCAACGGCATGGCGCGCGGCGCGGCGAGTTTCGGGCGCAAGGCGCCGGGCGGCTCGTCGAGCAGGAAGGACAGGGCGTTGATCAGCTCGTATTCCCGCTGTTCCAGTCCCGGCAGTTCGGCCTTGACCGATTCGATCTGCCCTTCGGCGTTTTCCGTGTCGAGCGCGCTTTGCAGGCCCGAGCGCTGGCGCTCGCGCGCCACTTCCACCACGTCCTCGCTGATTTTTATATTTTCGCGGGCGATGGCGAGCTGCGCCTGGGCTCCGCGCAGCGAAATATAGTCGCGCGCCACCTCGGCCAGCGCCGAGACCAAAGCGCCGCGCCGCTGCTCGGCGCTCGCCTCGACGCTGGCGTTGGCCGCCTCGACCTGGCGCCGCACATGGCCCCAAAGGTCCAGCTCCCACGAGGCGTCGAAGCCGGTGTAATAATCGGTGATCGGCTGGATCGCGAAAGTCTGTCCCGGCGAGACGAGTGGAGTCAGTAAACTGACGATGCCGTTCTGGCTGAAGAGTTCGCGATTGGCCTTGGCGTCGGCGTTGATCGTCGGCAGTTGTTGCGAGGCCGTGACATTGCGCTCGAACCGGCTCTCGGCGAGCCTTGTGGTCGCAACGCGCACGTCGAGATTGGCGGCGGCGACCTGCTGTTCGAGGCCGGTCAGAACGGGATCGCGAAAGATCGCCCACCAGTCCGGATCCGGCGGCTCGGCCAAGGGGCCGGCGGCGCCGGGCGCCGCGAAGGGCTTCGACGGCAGGCCGTTTTCGGGAGGCGTGAAATCGGGTCCGACCGAACAGGCGGACAGCAACGCCAGGCCCCATGAGGCGGCCAGCCAGCCCGGGGTCTGCGTGATCTTGCGCCGTTTCATCAATGCGCCGCCCCCGGTCCGCCGGCGGATTTGCGCGCAGTCATGAGGAAGGCGAAGGGCGCGACCATGAAGGCGACCGCGGCGCAGGCGACGTAAGTGTCGGAATAGGCCATGATCGCCGCCTGCGTGCGGATCATGAGATAAATCTTCCCCAACGCCATCTGCTGGGCGGCGGCGGCGGAATGGCCCATCGCCATCAGCGAATGGGTATAATTGGCGACCAGTTCCTTGAACGGCTGGCGGAAAGGGGTCGCCAGATCGGCAAGGACGCTTTGATGGGCCTGGGCGCGCCGGGCGACAAAGGAGGTCGAAAGCGCGATGCCGACCGAGCCCGCGACATTGCGGAACATCGAGAACAGGGCGACGCCATCGGGATTGAGGTCGCGCGGCAGGGTCATATAGGCGACGGTGCTGATCGGCACGAAGAGGAAGGCGAGCGCAGCCGTCTGGAACAGGCGCATCGACACCAGCAGGCCGAAATTGATGTTGGCGGCCAGATCGCTCGAGTAGAGCATGGCGAAGCCCATGATGGTAAAGCCCGCGGCGATGAGATTGCGCGCCGGCATGATCCTCAGCAGCCGCCCGACGATCGGGATGAGAATGATCACCATCGCGCCGCCCGGCGATAGGATCAGCCCGGACCAGGTCGCGTTGTAATTGAGATATTCCTGCGCCAGTTGCGGGATCATCACCGCGCTGGCGTAGAGGATGCCGCCGGTCGCCGCGATCATCAGGCAGCCGGTGGCGAAGTTGCGGTCCTTGAAGACCGCGAGATGGACGATGGGGCGGCGCGCCACCGAAAGCCACAGAATGGCGCCGACGATCCCGACAAAGGCCGCCACGGCCATGAAGCGGATGAAAAGCGAGCCGAACCAGTCGGCCTCCTGGCCGCGGTCGAGCATGACTTCAAGCGAGCCAAGCCCGATGGCGATCAGCGACAGGCCGATGAAATCCATGCCGCGGCTCTTGCGCTCGCGGACCCAGGGCGGGTCATCGACCAGAGCCGCGACCAGGAAGACCGCGATGATCCCGACCGGGATGTTGAGGAAAAAGATCCAGCGCCAGGAGGTCTGGTCGGTGATGAAGCCGCCGAGCGTCGGCCCCAGCACCGGCGCGACGATGGTCGCCATGGCCGCGACGCCGAAAGCCGCGCCGCGCCGGGCTGGCGGGAATGTGTCGAGAATGATCGACTGCTGGTTGGGCTGCATGCCGCCGCCGAAAAAGCCCTGGGCGAGGCGGAAGACGATCAGCTGGGTCAGGCTCTGCGCCGAGCCGCAGAGGAAGGAGAAGACGGTGAACATGGCGATGCAGATGACGAAATAGCGCTTGCGTCCGAGCAGATCGCCGAGCCAGCCGGAAATCGTCAGCACGATGCCGTTCGCCACGAGATAGGAGGTCAGGACCCAGGTCGCCTCGTCCGTGCTGGCCGAAAGGCTGCCGGCGATATGGGGCAGGGCGACATTGACGATGGTCGTGTCGAGCACTTCCATGAAGGTCGCGATGGTGACCGCCACGGCGATCAGCCAGGGATTGCCCGCCGGCTTCCAGCCCGCGTGTGGGTCGGCGGCGGCTTCGCTCATTTCAGTGACACCGTGGGGACGACCGACATGCCGAGCGGCAACGGCTCATCCGCTTTCAGGCCGCTGTCGATGGCGATCTTGACCGGCACGCGCTGCACGATCTTGACGAAATTGCCGGTGGCGTTTTCCGGCGGAAAGGCGGTGAATTTCGCGCCCGTCCCCTGCTGGATGCTGTCCACATGGCCTTCCAGCCGGAGGTCGGGATGGGCGTCCACCTCGATACTGACCTTCTGGCCCGGGCGCATCCGCCCCAGCTGGGTTTCCTTGAAATTGGCGGTCACCCAGCGTTCGGGCGCGACGATGGCGAACAATTGCTGGCCGGGGGCGACATAATCGCCCTTTTCGACATTGCGCTTGGTGATCCAGCCGTGTTGCGGCGCCTTGATCTCGGTCCAGGACAGATTGAGCGCGGCCTGATCGAGGCGGGCTTGCGCCTGTTCGACCTGGCCCTGCAGCTGGCCGACCTGTTTTTCAACCTCCGCAACCCGCTGCGGCACGGGCGAGGCCTGGAGGACTTCCGCTTCGGCGAGCGCGACCTGCGCCTTGGCCGTGTCCAACGCGGCTTTCGCCGCGTCCACGTCCTGGGCGGAAGTGGCGATCCTGCTCAGGGAGCGCTGGCGGTCGTAATCGGCCTGCGCCTTGTCGAGCGCGGCCTTCGCCGAGGCGAGCCGGGCCTGGGCCTGCGCCAGCAGGGCGGGGAAATTCTTCTGCGCGACCTCAAACCCATATTCCTGCGCCGCGAGCTGGGCTTTCGCGGTCGCCAGCGCGCCGTCGGCGAGATCCCGTTCATATTGATATTGCCGCGGGTCGATCCTGAGCAGGACCTGGCCGGCGTGGACGAACTGGTTGTCGGTCACGGCGAGCGAAACCACTTCGCCGGCGACGCGTGGGGAAATGACGATCGCGCGGCCATCGATGAAGGCGTCGTCGGTGTCCTCGATATTGCGGGTGGAAAACCAGTAATAAAGGCCGCCGAGCGCCAGTACGGCCAGAATCAAGGCGCCGACGGGCTTGATTCGCGCGGCGCGGCGCGCCCGCGCCTGCTCCTGCGGATCGGCCGCCGCAGGCGTCCGATCCGCCCCTTCCGACTCAGTCACGTCCTTTTCTCCGACCGGCTTGCGGTTTCCGCATAAACCAAAAGCGTCGCCTTGTCTCGCGGTCAAGAGGCGCAAGGCCGGTTTGCACCGCCGCAACCCCGGCAAGCGGGAAGGAAAGCCTAAAGGGGAAGGGAACCGGATTTTTCGGCGGGCTGCCGGCCTCCCAGCGGCTCCTTCAGGCCGAGCAACTCGGCGGTGTGAGCGGCGATCATCCGCTCCTCGTCGGTTTTCAGGATCAGCGCGACGGTGGGCGATCCCTTGGCGGAAATGACGCGCTCGTTCCGGGCGTTGGCCTCGACGTCGATTTCGACGCCGAACCATTCCATGTCCTTGAGGATGGCGTGGCGAATTCTGGCCGCGTTCTCCCCGATGCCGCCGGTGAGCACGATGCAGTCGAGGCCGCCGAGAACCGCCGAAAGGCCGCCGATCTCGCGGCGCACGCGCGACACGAAATAATCGATGGCGTCCGTTGCCGATTGTTCGGTCGAGGCTTCGAGATCGCGTATGTCGTTGGAAAGCCCCGACATGCCCTTGAGGCCGGAATTCTTGTACAAAAGGTCGGAGATCTCGTCGGCCGACATTTTTTTCTCGCTCATCAGATAGAGCACGACGCCCGGATCGAGCTGCCCGCAGCGCGTGCCCATCGGCACGCCGTCGAGCGCGGTGAAGCCCATCGTCGAGGCGACCGATCTACCGGCGTCGATCGCGCAGAGCGAGGCGCCGTTGCCGAGGTGGGCGACGATGACCTTCCCACGCGCCAGCACCGGCTCCTCATGGCGCAGGATGCGGGTGATGAATTCGTAGGAAAGGCCATGGAAGCCGTAACGGCGCACGCCCTCGTCGTAATATTTTCGCGGCAGCGCGAATGTGTCGGCGATATAGGGGTGCTTCCGGTGGAAGGCGGTGTCGAAACAGGCGACCTGCGCGGCTCCCGGAAAAGCCTGGATCGCCGCCTCGACGCCGGCCAGATTGAAGGGCTGGTGCAAGGGCGCGAGAGGCTCGAAGGCCCGCAATTGGCGCAGGACATCTTCGTCCAGCCGGATCGGCGTGGAAAAAACGGGTCCGCCATGGACGATGCGATGACCGACGCCCAGAACCTTGCCGCCGAATTGTTCCTGTTCAAGCCAGTCGAGCACGGCGGTCAGCGCCATGGCGTGATCGACCGCGCGGCTCCCCCGATCGAGGGCGAAACGGGTCTTTTCGCCACCGCTCTTCGTCACCGAAAAGCTCGCCTCGCCTCCCACGCCGTCGATCTGGCCCAGTGCGAGCGCCGTCAGCTGGCCGTCGGCGATGCCTTGGGTCGAAAATTTCACCGACGACGAGCCGGCGTTGATGGTCAGAATGATGTCGGCCATGGGTCGCCCTGAATCATGCCTTCACCGGCGACTTTTCGGGCGCGGCGCCCGTGAACGCGCGGCCATGGTGGCGCCAGTACGCATAGAGCTGGGCCAGGGCGCAGGAGACAAGGCGCGCGTTCTCGTTGTCGGCGCGGCTGGTCAGCATCACCGGGGCCGAGGCGCCGACGACGAGGCCGGCGGCCTCGGCATGGGCGACGAAGGTCAGCTCCTTGGCGAGCATATTGCCGGATTCGAGATTGGGCGCGATCAGCACATTGGCGTGGCCGGCGACCAGCGAAGCTATGCCCTTGGTGCGCGCGGCGTCCATGTCGATGGCGTTGTCCATGGCGAGCGGTCCGTCCACCGCGCCGCCGCGAATCTGGCCGCGCTCCGCCATTTTCGACAGGATGGCGGCGTCGAGGGTCGAGGCGATGGCCGGATTGATGACCTCGACGGCGGAGAGCACCCCGACCTTGGGCTCCATGCCGCAGGCCAGCGCAAGGTCGATGGCGTTCTGGACAATGTCCACCTTGGTCAGAAGATCGGGCGCGATATTGATCGCGGCGTCGGAGACCAGCAAAAGGTCGTCGAGGGTCAGCGTGTCCAGCACGAAGACATGGCTGATGCGCCGCCCCGTGCGCAGGCCGTCCTTGGCCACCACGGCGGCGAGCAGGTCGTCGGAATGGAGGTCGCCCTTCATCACCGCGCCGGCTTCGCCTCTGCGCACCATGCCAACCGCCTTGCCGGCGGCGGCGCGATGGTTCTTTTCTTCGATCACCTTGAAAGCGGAAATATCGGCGTCGAGCGCCTTTGCGGCGGCGGCGATGCGCTCCGGGTCGCCGATGAAGATCGGCTCGATCAGGCCCTTGTCATAGGCGAGCAGCGGGCCGCCCAGCGAATTGTGGTCTTCGGGACAGACCACGACGGTTTTCAGGCGCGGCAATTGCGCCGCTAGCGCGATCAGATGCGGAAACTGCTCCTTTTCCTCCATGATCAGCGCCGGCAATTCACGCACCGGCGTCTCGATGTTGCGCGTCGGCGCGTTGACGACCGCGAGGCCCTTGCAGACGAGTTCGCCCCGGCCGTTGACGATCGACGTGTCGAAAACCGCGACCGGCTCGGCGCGCTTCTCGCGGCAGGTCACCGTCACCTTGAGCCTGTCGCCGATATGGACACGATGGGGGAATTCGAATTTCTGCTCGCGATAGAGCGTACCCGGACCGGGCAGGATATTGCCGAGCACCGCCGAAATCAGCGAGCCGACCCACATCGAGGGCGCGATCGGCGCCTTGGCGCCCTCTTCGCCTTCAACGCCCGGCAGCATCAGGGGGTTGGTGTTGCCGGAGACATGGGCGAAGAGGAAAAGGTCGCGCTCCAGACAGTTCCGCTCGATCGTGGCGGATTCCCCGACCCCGAGCTGCGCCCAGGTCCTGTTGGCAATGGTCTTCGCCTTGTTCATGGATGGCCTCGCGCCCGAAAATGCCTCGCCCCGAAGCGCCTTTGTTGCGCCGCAGCATGACCTCGTCAATATGACGTCCGTTTGAAAAGCTATATCACGACAGTCAAATCCTTCGCGGCGCGGGTGACGCCGGTATAGAGCCAGCGCTGGCGATTCTCGCGAAAAGCCCAGCTTTCGTCGAACAGGACCACCTTGTCCCATTGCGAGCCTTGCGCCTTGTGCACGGTCAGGGCGTAGCCATAATCGAACTCGTCCGACTCGCGCCTCTGGGCGAAGGAAACCGTCTCCTCCTCGCCGCTGAGCAAGGCCGGCAACACCCCGACGCGGATCGGCTTTGCGCCGGGCGCCTCCTCGGGCGTCAGGCCCATGCGATAGCGCGCCCGCCGAATTCCGGAGGCCCTCGCGACCCGGAAAATCGCGCCGTTGAGCAGGCCCTTGGCCTTGTCGTTGCGCAAACAGACCAGTTTTTCGCCGACTTCCGGCAAGGACTCCTTGAAGCCGAACAATTGGCGCAGCCGCTGGTTATAGGCGCGGCGGGTCTTGTTCAGTCCGACCAGAACCTGATCGGCGGCCTTGACCTGATCGGCGTCGATCTTTTCGCGCGAGATGACCCGCATCGCGCCGTGGTCTCCCGGCGCCAGCCTTTCGCCGGCCCGCACCTGCATGGACAAGCGCACGATCGGATTGTCCGCCGCCTGGCGATGCACGTCCGTCAACATCACGTCCGGCGCCTGTTCGGTGAAAAAGCCGCCGCCCTTCACGGGGGGCAATTGCGCCGGATCGCCGAGCACCAGAACCTTCTTGCCGAAGGACAAAAGATCGCGGCCCAGATCTTCGTCCACCATCGAACATTCGTCGATGACGATCAGGCTCGCGCGGGACGCCAGGCTGTCCTCGTTGAGCACGAAGTTCGGCTCCTCGCTGTCGAGGTCCCTGGGCCGGTAGATCAGGGAATGGATGGTGCGGGCCTCGCCGCAGCCCTTTTCGCGCAGAACCAGCGCCGCCTTGCCGGTGAAAGCGGCGAATTGCACCTCGCCCTCGACATTTTCGGCGATGTGGCGCGCGAGCGTGGTCTTGCCCGTCCCCGCATAACCGAACAGCCGGTATAGCTGGGGGCCGCCGGGCTCGCCGATCCAGCGCGCGACGGCGGAAAGCGCCTTATCCTGCTGCGCCGACCAATCCATACTTGCCCAACGACTCGAATTTTGAGAACTTTTATAGAACATCGGCGCCAAAAGCGAGGGCGCCGATCGGGAAAATTACGGGCGCGGCGCAACCAAAGGCCGCGCCAGAGGTTGAAAATGAACGCGCTGTTCACGACGCAAGGAGAGCAAGATGACCACCTATGACATCAAAGTCCTGGAACACGCCGTGGCCCACAACACCGGCGGGCGCAACGGCCATTCCGAAACCGAGGACGGCTCGGTCAGCGTCAATCTTTCCGTGCGCAAGGGCATGGGCGGCCCCGGCCTGCCCGGCACCACGACGCCGGAACATCTGTTCGCGGCGGGCTATGCCGCCTGTTTCGGCGGCGCGGTCGATTTCGTCGCCTCGCAGCACAAGGTGAAAATCCCCGATGCGAAAATCACCTGCAATGTGTCGGTCGGCCCGCGCAACGGCGGCGGCTTCGGCATAGCGGTCGAAATGAAAGTGACCGCGAAAAGCCTGCCGACCGCGGAGTTGAAAAAGCTGGTGGAAGAAGCCCACGAAATGGTCTGCCCTTACAGCCATGCGACGCGGGGCAATATTCCGTTCCATCTGGAGGTCGAGGGGGCTTAAACGCGAAAATCGTCATTGCGAGGAGCGCAGCGACGAAGCAATCCATTCAGCCTTTCAGCAGGTTGACGGGCGGAATGCTTCGCTTTGCTCGCAATGACGAAGCAGACGCGCCTCACTCCAATTCCGCCGCAAGCCGCGCCCGCGCCCGCAGCTTTTCCGTCTCGCTTTTCAGCTGGCCGCAGGCCGCGAGAATGTCGCGGCCGCGCGGGGTGCGCACCGGGCTGGCGTAGCCGGCGTTGAACACTATGTCGGAAAATTTCTCGATCACGCTCCAGTCCGAACACTCATAAGGCGCGCCGGGCCAGGGATTGAAGGGAATGAGATTGATTTTTGCAGGGATGCCCTTGAGCAGCCGCACCAGTTCGCGCGCCTCGGCCGGGGAATCGTTGACGCCTTTCAGCATCACATATTCGAACGTGATCCGCCGCGCGTTGGAGGCGCCGGGATAGTCGCGACAGGCCTGCAACAGCTCCTTGATCGGATATTTCCTGTTCAGCGGCACCAGTTGATCGCGCAGGTCGTCGCGCACGGCGTGGAGCGAGATCGCCAGAGCCGCGCCGGATTCGGCGCCGAGCCTTTCGATCTGCGGCACGACGCCGGAGGTCGAAACCGTGATCCGGCGCTTGGAAAGCGAAAGCCCGTCGCCGTCGGAAAGAATTTCGACCGCGTCGCGGACGTTCTCGAAATTATAGAGCGGCTCCCCCATGCCCATGAAGACGATGTTCGACACAGCGCGCACGCCCTCGCCCGAGGGGATCAGGCCATTGTCCGGCGGAACGAGTCCGGGGAAGTCGCCCAGTTTTTCGCGCGCGACAATAAGCTGGGCCACTATTTCCGCCGCAGTCAGGTTGCGCACCAGCCTTTGGGTTCCGGTGTGACAAAACGTGCAGTTGAGGGTGCAGCCGACCTGGCTGGAGACGCAGAGCGTTCCGCGATCGGCCTCGGGAATATAAACGCATTCCACTTCCGCGCCCTTTGTCGAGAGCGTCGACCGGCGCCATGCGGATCAGCCATTTGCGCGTGCCGTCGGTGGAGACCTGCTCCTCGACGACTTCCGGGCGCGCCAGCGAAAAATGCTCGTCGAGCTTCTGGCGCATGACCTTGGAGACATTGAGCATGGCCGAAAAATCGCGCGCGCCCTGGAAATAGATCCAGTGCCAGAGCTGCGACACCCGCATGCGGATTTCCCGCTCCGGCGTGCCGATCTCGCGCAAAGCCTCGGCCAGCCCCGCGCGGGTCAGCCCGACGAGCGAGGGTTTCGTCGCGTTGGAAACGGCGATTTGTTCAGGCGCAGCCTGTTCCGCCAGATGCATGGCGTCCTTGGGTTTTTCGGGGAACCGAAGGCGATGAATAGCACAAAAGGCGCATCGGGGAAACCGTCGGCCTTCAGGCCCGGCCCCTCCGTTTGAATTGCTGCGCCGGACCGGAATCGGCGGCAGATCGAAGGGTCGCGTTGTGGCGGGCGGCCGGAATTCGCGCCGGGAGTCGCCGCGCGCTTCTCCTCTTCCGGCCTCAGAGACGCAAAGCGACGCCGCGGCGCGGCGTGAGCACGTTCACCGTAAAGACTTGCGCCAGTTCGCCACGCTGATTGCGTGTTTCCATGCATACGACGACCATGCCGCGATCGGGACGAGAACGCGACGGTTTTATTTGGACGATTTCGCTTTCGACCGTCAGCGCGTCGCCCGGGCGGGTGGGATTGGGCCAGGCGAGTTCGCCTCCCGCGCCGATGAAGCCGCCGGCGATCCATGCCCCATCGCCAACCAAGAGCTTCATGGTGATGGCGGCAACGTGCCAGCCGCTGGCGGCGAGGCCGCCGAAATAAGTGTCTTCCGCGGCCTTTTCGTCGAGGTGAAAAGGTTGCGGATCGAATTGCCGCGCGAAGGATTTTATCTCGTCGGCGTCGAGCACATGCGTTGCGGAAACGAAGCGCATGCCGACGGCGAGGTCTTCGAGATAAAGCGCGCGATCATTGGTTCCGTCCATGGTCGCCTCCCGGCTTCTCCACAACCCCATAACGCCGCGCCGAAGCGCCAAGGTCCGACAGCCGGCATGTTTTTCGATCGCGAAAGGCTCCAAACCGGCATTGGGCAAATGATCCGGCGTTCTTGAAAGCCCGCTGCGGAATCCATGCGTTCCGGCCGGCCAGCGCGATGGATGAGCTTTCGCCAGCCCGGCGACGGGGCTCCTGAGCTCGATGGGTCGAGGAACGCCCGAATTTTCACTTTTCAGAGAACGTGCGAGCGATGTCACGACTCAGGTTTCGAAAAAAGGCCTTCCCGCAGACTTTTGACCGGAAGTTCGCGATCGTGCGTCGCCCGTATCGACGCGATCGAAACGCGAAATTGGTCGCACATCGCATTGATTCAGCCCGCCGAGGACGGTTTCCGCGCCCTGGGCCTCGGCGGCCCGCCCTTGCGCGCCGGCGCGGGCGGCGATATTGCGCCGCTCGCCAGCGCGGCGCGATATCTGTCGAGCATGGCGGCGAAATCTTTCAGCAGCGCCGTCTCGATTTCCGGCCTTTTTTCCAGCCGCGACAGGGCGAGCGCCGTCGCTTCCAGGGTCGACAGCGCTTCGCGGCGGGGTTCGCGGCGCAGATTGCCGTAGAGCGACGGTTTTCTGGGGTTGAGCGCCAGTCTCCTGGCCTTGAGCACCCAGGGGTTTCGCCACCAAAGGGTCTTGGCCTGGGCCCAGGAGCCGTCGAAAATCACGATTCCTTTCAGCCCTGTCAGCGCCTTGTCCTGATCGGGCAAAGGCTCGCCCTTCTTGTCCAGCACGATGACTTCGCGCTCGCGCGGCAAAGTCTTGGCGTAGGCGGCGCCGAGATGCAGGACCGCCCAATCGGCGGGATTGGCCTCTCGTCCCAAAACCTTGGCGAGGCTCGGCCAGGAAAGGCCGATTTTCAGTTCGGCGTTTTTCAGCGCGCGTTTGGTCAGGCGCGCGGTGCCGAGCAACCGGTCCTGCTCCTGCGGATGCTGGAGGATGAGCAGCGCGACTTTATTGCCGATCGGCTCGACCGAATCGCAGATGCACAGGAAATCCGGCTTGGCGCAATCCGGGCAAAGCGGGGGCGCGTCGGAGTCAGTCATGCGGCCCCCTCAAGAAGCTCAGGCGAGCGAGGCGACCAAGGCGGCATAGGCCGCCTTGTCGAGCAGGCCGGACAGTTCGGACGGATCGGCGATCCTGATCTTGAAGAACCAGCCGTCGCCCTGGGGGTCTTCGTTGACCAGAGCCGGATGGCTGACGAGATCGGAATTGACTTCGACCACCTCGCCCGAGACCGGTGAGAAAACTTCGCTCGCCGCCTTGACGCTCTCGACCACGCCGGTTTCCTCGCCCTGCCTGCGCGTGGCGCCGATGTCGGGAAGCTCGACGAAAACCACGTCGCCGAGCTGGCCTTGCGCGAAGCGGGTGATGCCGACCCGGCCGACGCCGTCCTCGACGACAATATATTCGTGATCCTTGGTAAAGAACATGTCGGCCATGGCAAGCTCCGGAAATCAGTAAGATCTGTCAGACCTGGGCGGGGCGGTGATAGCGGTTGGGGACGAAGGGCAGGGGAACGACCCGCGCGGGCAAAGGCTTTCCGCGCACGATCAGATTGACGGCGGTTCCCTCGCACGCGAATTCGGGTGGAACATAGCCCATGGCGACGGGCCGTCCAAGCGAGGGCGAGAAGCCCCCCGAGGTGATCCGGCCGATGACCGCGCCGTCCACGTTGGTGATTTCCGCGCCTTCGCGCGCCGGCTGCTTGCCGTCCGGGGCGAGACCGACGCGCTGGCGCGTCACGCCCTCGGCCAGCTCTTTCTGGATGCGCGCCGCGCCGGGAAAGCCGCCCTGTTCCCGCCGGCGCTTCGAAATCGACCAGGCGAGGCCGGCCTCGATCGGGCTGGTGGTCTCGTCGATGTCATGGCCATAGAGGCAAAGGCCTGCTTCGAGCCGCAGCGAATCGCGGGCGCCGAGGCCGATCGGCTCGACGTCATCCTCCAGCAGCAGCAGGTCCGCGAGGGGCCGGGCGGCCTCTGCGGACAGCGAAATCTCGAAGCCGTCCTCGCCGGTATAGCCCGAGCGCGACACGCCGATTTCGGCGCCGCGCCAGGAGAACGAATCGTGGGCCATGAAGCCCAGCCCGGAGACGCCCGGGACATGGCGCTCCAGCACCGCCGCCGCGGCCGGCCCCTGCAGGGCGAAAAGCGCGTGGTCTCCGAGCGCGTCCAGGCGCAGATCCGGCAGCTTTCCGCGCAAAAGGGCGAAATCGGCCTGTTTGCGGGCGGCGTTGACGACCAGGAAAAGCCTTTCGCCGGCGGCGTCGGGCGCGAGCTTCGTCACCATCAGGTCGTCGAGGATTCCGCCCTCGTCATTGGTGAACTGGGTGTAGCGGATGCGCCCCGGCGCGAGCGCCTGAATGTCGCCGGGAACGAGGCTTTCGAGCCGACGCGCGGCGTCAGGCCCGGAGAGAAGGGCCTGTCCCATGTGGGAAACGTCGAACAGGCCGGCCTTCCCACGAGTGAAAAGATGTTCGGCGAGGACGCCCTTGGAGTAATTGACCGGCAGGGCATAGCCGGCGAACTCGACCATCCGCCCGCCGAGGGCGATATGGCGGCTATAAAGCGGCGTACGGGCCGGGGCCTGCTCCATATCCGACATCATGCGTCCTCCGGACCTCGCCGGGCGAAACGCCCGGTCACGGCAGTTTCGAGAAACCGTCCTTGAAACCTTTGAGGGTCAGCGGAATGCCGATGCCCTCCTCCGGCGTCTGGAAAATGATGAAGGTCGCGGTGGTTCCCGAACCCAGCTGATCGAGCAGCTTGTCCTCCATCACCACCTCGGCGATGCAGCCGGAGGGCAGGCAGCGCACGAATCCGGCGCGGCCGATGTCGGTGTTGTCGATCTTGAGGCCGAGGCCGGAAGGCAGGAGCACGCCGAGCGGCGCGATGATCCGCAGAAGCCGGCTTTTGCCGTCGGCCGTTTTCAGCACGATCACGACGAGATTGACATTGGGCTTGTCCTCGGCGGCGACGCTCTGCATCAGCGCGCATTGCTCATGAGCGGCGCCCGGCGGGGTTTCGCAGCGCATCTGCCAATCGCCATATTTGTCCTTGGCCACGCCTTGCGCCCGGGCGGAGGCCCCCAGGCCAAGGCTCAGGACCATGGCGACGAGAATCGCGTGAAAAAACAGGCCGGCCCAACGCGAGCCGATGCGGTCGAACGCCATGATTCCTCCGATTTGGCCCGACGCGGTCGAAAAACGCGGGCCGGGACAGGCCTATCAAAAGAGCCGCGCCTGTCAAGCGCCGGGTCAGGGTTATCGCTTGCCGAGGAAAAGCTCGAAGGCCTCCAGCGTTTTCTCGCTGACATGGTGCTCGATGCCCTCGGCGTCCATGCGGGCGGTGTCGGGATCGACGCCAAGCCGCAGCAGCAGGGCCTCGACGATTTCATGCCGGCGCCGGGTCGCCGCCGCCAGACGCTGTCCTTCCGCGGTGAGGAAAACGCCGCGATAGGGGCGCTGGGTCACCAGATCTTCCTCGGCGAGGCGCTTGAGCATTTTGGCCACCGTCGGCTGGGTGACGCCGAGCCGCCGGGCGATGTCGGTCTGGCGCGCCTCGCCCTCCTGCGCGATCAGTTCGGCGATCAGCTCGACATAATCCTCCTTCAGTTCGAAGCGACGATCGTCGCGGCTTTTCTGAAAAGCCTCGGCCTGCGCCTCGGGATCGGTCGGGACGAGGCGTTTCTGGCCGGAAGCGGAGGATTTCACCAAGCGTTTCACTTTCGGGAATCGGCAAGAGCGCGATAATGTATAGCTCGGTCTATAAATCGCGCCAGCCCCGAAAATCCTTCGCCCCAATCAGGCGGCGGGAAGGCCGGGAATCGGGACATTGAAGGTCTGCAGCAGCAGGATCGCGTTCAGCGCCAGAATCACCAATGTCCCAACGACGGCGGCGGCGGCGGTCAGCTTTCCATTGGCGAATTCCCCCATGACGGCGCGGTCACGGGTGAACAGAACCAGCGCGATGATCGGAACCGGCAGGGCTAAGGACAGCACGACCTGGCTGTAAACCAAGGCGTCGGTGGCGTTGACGCCCATCGCGACCACGACGAAAGCCGGCAGCATGGTGACGAGGCGGCGCAGCCAGATCGGGATGCGAAAGCCGACGAAGCCCTGCATGATCATCTGTCCGGCCATGGTGCCGACCGCCGAGGACGATATCCCGGAAGCCAGCAGCGAGATCAAGAACACGGTCGCCGCCGCGCCGCCCAGCAGTGGGGTCAGGCTGTGATAAGCGGTTTCGATCTCGGCGACATCGGCGTGGCCGGCATGGAAGGCGGCGGCGGCCATGATCACCATGGCCATGTTGACCGCCCCGGCGACGGCCAGCGCAATGACGCTTTCCCAGGTTGAAAAGCGCAGAAGTTTTCGCCGCTCGCCGTCGTTGCGCGCCGGCGCGCGATTCTGGGTCAGCCCGGAATGGAGAAAAATGGCGTGCGGCATGACGGTCGCGCCGACGATCCCGACCGCGATGGTCAAGGCCCTGGCGTCCGGCAGCGACGGCGTGACCAGGGCGCGGCCGGCGCCTTCCCAATCGACCGGGGCGATGAACATTTCGGCCAGATAGGAAAAGCCGATGATGGCGACGAAACCACCGATGATCAGCTCCATCGGCCGGAAGCCACGGCTTTCGAACATCAGGACCCCAAAGGTCGCCGCCGCCGTCGCCGCCATGCCGGCCAGAAGCGGCAAGTGGAGCAGCAGCGACAGGCCGATGGAGCCGCCCAGAAATTCCGCGAGATCGGTGGCCATGGCGGCGATTTCGCTGACCGCCCACATGCCGTAGCGCACGGGCGCCGAGAAACGCTCGCGGCACATTTCGGCGAGATTGCGTCCGGTGACGATCCCGAGCTTGGCGGAGAGAGCCTGGAACAGCATGGCGATCAGATTGGCCAGCGCCACCACCCACAGCAGGGCATAGCCATAGCCGGCGCCCGCCTGGATATTGGTGGCGAAATTGCCGGGATCGACATAGGCGATCGAGGCGATGACCGCCGGTCCGGCGAAAAGCAGCGCCGAGCGCAGGCCGCCGCGCTGGCCGGCCAGAACCTCGCGAATCCGTAACGTCGTGCTTTCGGTCAGATCTGGCGTCGCCACATAATGGGTCATGGCCTGTCCTCGTCTCTCCGAGGAATATAGCAAATGCTATATCAATTTCAAGTTCCTATATTAGGAAGCAAATGCATTGTTATTTTGCAAAGGGCGGCTTGCGAGGGCGTTCGCGCCGCCGGCTGGAGCCGGCGGCCGAGGCAGTCCGTCAGATCGCCTTCAACGCCTGCTCGAGATCGGCGAGAATGTCGTCGATATGCTCCAGGCCGATCGACAGACGGACATAGCCGGGCGAAACGCCGGTGGCGCGCTGGGCCTCCTCGGCGAGCTGGGAATGGGTCGTCGAGGCCGGATGGATGGCGAGGCTGCGGGCGTCGCCGATATTGGCGACGTGGTAGAAAAGCTTCAGCGCGTCGATGAATTTCTTGCCCGCCGCGGCGCCGCTGGCGAGTTCGAAGCCGACGAGCGCGCCATGGCCGCCCTTGAGATATTTGTCGGCCCGCGCCCGGGTCTCGCCGCTCTGCTGCGAGGGATGGATGACCTTGACGATCTCCGGCCTTTTCGCCAGCCAATGGGCGACGGCGGTCGCGTTCTGGCAATGGCGCTCCATGCGCAAAGGCAAGGTTTCCAGACCCTGCAAGGTGAGGAAGGAATTGAAGGGCGAGGGCGCAGAGCCGAGGTCGCGCAGCAAAGTGGTGCGGATCTTGATGATATAGGCCACCGGACCGATCGGCTTCACGGCCTGAGTCCAGACCGCGCCATGATAGGACGGGTCGGGCGTGTTGAGCGCGGGCTGGCGCTCGGCGAATTTCTCCCAGTCGAAATTGCCGCCGTCGACGATCGCGCCGCCGATCGCCGTCCCATGACCGCCGATGAATTTGGTGGTGGAATAGACCACCACGGCCGCGCCATGGTCGAGCGGCCGCGCCAGGATCGGCGCGGCGGTGTTGTCCATGATCAGCGGGACGCCGATCTCGCGGCCGATCGCCGCCACTTCGGCGATGGGGAAGACCGCGAGCTTGGGATTGGGCAGCGTCTCGGCAAAATAGGCGCGGGTGCGGGAATCGGTGGCGCGGCGGAAATTCTCCGGATCGCCCGGATCGACGAAGCGGACCTCTATGCCCTGATCCTTCAAGGTATTGGCGAAAAGGTTCCAGGTGCCGCCATAAAGGTCGGTCGAGGAGACGATATTGTCGCCGACCCGCGCGAGATTCTGCACGGCGAAGGCCGAGGCCGCCTGACCGGACGAGACGCACAGCGCGGCGGCGCCGCCTTCGAGCGCGGCGAGGCGCTGTTCGAGAATGTCGGTGGTGGGATTGCCCAGCCTTGTGTAGATATTGCCCAGCTCCTTCAGCGCGAAGAGATTGGCGGCGTGTTCCGTGTCGCGGAACTGGTAGCTGGTGGTCTGGTAGATCGGCGGCGCCACCGCGCCGGTGACCGGATCGGCCCGCCAGCCGGCGTGAAGGACAATGGTCTCGGGCCTCTTGGTTTCGACGGCCATGGCGTTTCCTCGAATTTGTCGTTCGGCCGGAACGGCCGGGGCCGACAAGTTTGCGACGCCGAAGGCATGTCGGGCAAGATGCAGGCGAAATTAAATCGGAAGACCGGGTTCGTCCTTTGGTCGCAACCGTCGATGATCCTTATTTCCCTAGTTCCGCCGCGCCGGCAATGGCCTGCATGATCTGTTCGGAAAAATTCTGCACCGCGCCCGGCGAATGGGAGACGAACAAGGTGTTGGTCTTGCCCTGTTCGCCGATCGATTTGAGGGTGTCGAAATATTGGGTCACCAGCACCAGCTGCATGACCTCCCTGGCGCTGGCGTCGCCGATCGATTTCTGGAATTCCTCGATCGAGCCGCGCAATCCGTCGATGATCGCCCTGCGCTGATTGGCGATGCCCTGACCCTGCAAGGCCTTGCTCTCCGCCTCGGCCTCCGCCTTCTTGACCACCAGGATTTTTTCCGCCTCGCCGCGCGCGGCCGCCGCGACCTGCTCGCGTTGGGCGGCGTTGATATCGTTCATCGCCGATTTGACCTTGGCGTCGGGGATGATGTCGGTGACCAGCACATTGACGATCTCGTAGCCGAAGGCCGCCATATCGACATCGAGCTCATGCTTGACCGCCGCCGCTATGCTCGACTGGCTGGCGAAAACCTCGTCCAGCGTCATGCCCGGCACATGGCCGAGCACCACCTGTTCGACATAGGCCTGGATCTGCGCGCGAGGGTCGGACAGGCTGTAATAGGCCTCATAGGCCTTCTCCCGCCGCACCCTGGTCTGGACCGAAATCGGGATGGTGACGAAGACATTGTCCTTGGTCTTGGTCTCCATGGTGAGCGAAATCTGATCGACGCGCAGGCTCATTCGCCCATCGACCCGGTCGATGAAGGGAACCTTCCAGTTCAACCCCGCCTGGGCGACGCGGAGATAGCGGTTGAACCGGGTAATCACCGCGACCTGCGCGGTCTGGACGGTGAAAAAGCTGCCTAGAACGGCCATGAGCAGCAAGAAGGCCGCGACCGAGACTACAACGGACATGAAAATCTGCACGGCGCGACTCCGACGTTTTCGGTGAAAAGATTGAACCGCCGAAGATTCTAAAGTCCAAAGTTTTCAAGCGCGTTACACGGCTGCGAGCCGCCCGGCTTTTTCGCCACGCCTTAAACGATTTCAAAATCCGGGCGGCGGCTCAGCGCCGCACGACCATGACCTCGTAGCCGCCCGGCCCGATCGACCAGGACACCACCCAGCTCACCACACTGACCACCAACGAGGCCAGGATCGCCGCGCCGAGGCCCTCAACAAAGAATCCGTCGAGCAGATGGGCGACCAGTTCGATCATCAGGCCGTTCACCACCAGCAGGAACAGCCCGAGCGTCAGCACGGTGATCGGCAGCGTCAGGATGACCAGGACCGGCCGCACGATGGCGTTGGCGATCCCAAGCAGCACCGCAGCGACCAGCAATGTCTCGGTCGAGTTGAACCCGATTCCGGGAACGATGCGCGAAGCCACCCAAAGCCCAAGCGCGACAATGGCGGCGCGAAGCAGAAATCCGAACATAACAGCCTCCACTCGCGCTTAAGATAGCGCGCGGGAGCGCAAAAAGAAGCGCCGCCCGCGATTTTTTCGCGGGCGGCTCGGTTGGGTCACAGAATTGCGACGGCTTCCATCGGCTCGCGTCCGCGTTTGGCGAAAATCTTGTTCAACGCCGAGACATAGGCGCGCGCCGAGGCGACCAGGGTGTCGGGATCCGCGCCGCGGCCGGAGACGACGTTGCCGTCTTCCGACAGGCGCACCGTGACTTCGGCTTGCGCGTCCGTGCCCTCGGTCACCGCATGGACCTGATAGAGCTCCAGCCGGGCGTCGTGCGGCGCCAGGGCGTGGATGGCGTTGAAGATCGCGTCCACCGGGCCGTTGCCGGTCGACTGATGGGTCTCCTGCTCGCCGTCGATCTCCAGCGTCAAGGCCGCCTTTTGCGGGCCCTTGGTGCCGGCGACCACGGTCAGCTCGATCACCTTGATGCGCTCATGCGCGTTGGCGATCTCGTCGTCGACCAGGGCGACGATATCGTCGTCATAGACGATCTTTTTCCGGTCGGCCAAATCCTTGAAGCGGGCGAAGGCGACCTCCAGGGCGTTGTCGTTCAGGTTGTAACCCAGTTCCTTCAGCTTCTCCTTGAAGGCGTGGCGGCCCGAATGCTTGCCCATCACCAGCGACGTCTTTTGCACGCCGACCGATTCGGGCGTCATGATCTCGTAAGTGTGGGCGTTCTTCAGCATGCCGTCCTGATGGATGCCGCTCTCATGGGCGAAGGCGTTCCGCCCGATGATCGCCTTGTTGAACTGCACCGGGAAGGAAGTGACCGCCGAAACCAGTTTTGAGGCGCGGGTCAGCAACCTGGCGTCGATATTGTTGGTATAGGGCAGGGCGTCGGCGCGGGTGCGCATCGCCATGACGATTTCCTCCAGCGCCGCATTGCCGGCGCGCTCGCCGATGCCGTTGATGGTGCATTCGATCTGGCGCGCGCCGCCCTTGACGCCGGCGATCGAATTGGCGACCGCCAGGCCCAGGTCGTCGTGGCAATGGACCGAAAAGATCGCCTTGTCGGCGTTGGGCACGCGCGAGCGCAGCATTTCGAACAAGGCGCGATATTCGTCCGGCGTGGTGTAGCCGACCGTGTCGGGAATGTTGATCGTGGTTGCGCCGGCGTCGATCGCGATTTCGACGGCGCGGCACAGGAAATCATGCTCGGTCCGGGTGCCGTCCTCCGCCGACCATTCGACGAATTCGACATGGTTGCGCGCCCTGGCGACCGACGACGCGATCAGTTCCAGCACCCGTTCCGGCTCCATCTGCAGCTTGTATTTCATATGGACCGGAGAGGTCGAAATGAAGGTGTGGATGCGCGGGATGCGGGCGTGGCGCACCGCTTCGGCGCAACGGTCGATGTCCTTCGACGAGGCCCGCGCCAGGCCGCAGACGGAGGCGTTCTTCACCCGGCGGGCGATTTCGGAGACGGAGTCGAAATCGCCCTGCGAAGCGATCGGGAAGCCGGCCTCCATCACATCGACGCCCAGGGCGTCCAGGATGTCGGCGACTTCCAGCTTCTCCTCTAAAGTCATCGAGGCGCCGGGACATTGCTCGCCGTCGCGCAAGGTGGTGTCGAAAATGATGACCCGGTCGTGATTGGTGGAAGAATGGGGTTCGGTCATGGCGTGGTCCTGGAGATTGACGCCCTGGCGCTTTCGCATCGTCCTGACAATTTTTTGAGGACATGCGGGGCCGGGGCCGGAAACGGCTGCTGCGGCTCAAACTCCCCTGAGCGCCCAGGCGTCGCCCGGCCGGCCCTCAGGGGTCGATAAGAAGAAGGAGCGTCCGGCGGACGGCGAGCGCGCGCGCCGACGCCGCCGGGCGCAAAGCCCCGGATTTCGTCGTCGGCATCTGGTCAGTGTCGAAGGACACAGGCGGCTCACTCATCGGGCGATCAATTCGCCACGCCTATTCATAAAGGATTTTTCCGGTTTTTGGCAAGAGCCGCGGTTTTCGTTCGCGCCCGGCGTCCCGGCTTCCGACGCCCATGACGCCGGAACAGGCCAGGCCGACAAGATGGGTTTCACAAAAGCCGCCGATAGGCTATTCGCCCTTCAACGGCGTCAAGCCAGCCTGTCGAGGACCGGATTTTGGACGAGATCGAAGTCATCATTCCAAACTTGAGCTTCCGCTATTCGGGCGGAACGGCGGTCAACCGCACCATCGCGCCGCTGATCGCGAAAAAACGCGACACGGTCTGGTTCGGCCCCGACGCGCCGGAGGGAATCGCGCGCCTTTCCGTTCTCCGCCTGCTGGCCTTGCGCTTCCGGGCGCCGAAGCGCCACAAGGTCCGCATCTGGCACGCCCGCCGCAATATCGAAATGATGGTCGGCCTGCTGCTGAAATGGCTGGGCTGGCGCTTCGCCTTGATCTTCAATTCCGCCGGCCAGCGCCGCCACACCGCGTTCACCCGTTTCCTGATCGCGCGGATGGACGAAATCATCGCCACCAGCGAAATCTCCGCCTCCTTCCTGGAGCGCGAGGCGACGGTGATCCATCACGGCATCGACCTTGAAACCTACAAGCCGCCGCAGGATCGCGCGGCGGCTTTCGCGGCGACGGGGCTGCCGGGAAAATATGGAATCGGCGTGTTCGGCCGGGTGCGCCAGCAGAAGGGAGTCGACCTGTTCGTCGCCGCCATGCTGCGGCTCCTGCCCGGATATCCCGATTTCACCGCCGTCATCGTCGGCCTGATCACCCCGGACAACGCCGGTTTCGTCAATCGGCTCAAAAGCGAAATCGCCGCCGCCGGCCTTTCCGATCGCATCCGCTTCCTGGGCGAATTGCCGATCCAGGAAGTGCCGCTGTGGTATCAGCGCATTTCGATCTATGTCTTCGCCTCGCGCGTCGAAGGTTTCGGCCTGACCATGCTGGAGGCGATGGCCGCGGGCAACGCCGTGGTCGCGAGCCGCGCCGGCGCCGCGGAACTGGTGATCGAGGATGGCGCGACCGGCGTTCTGGCGCCGACCGGCGACGTCGAGGCGTTGTCTGCCGCAATCGAGCCGCTGATGCGCGAGCCCCAGAAGATCGAGGGGATCGGCGCGCGCGCGCGAAAAAGGGTCATGGAGGCCTTCAACCGCGACCGCGAGGTCGAGGAAATCATCGGCGTCTATGAAAAAATCTGGCGTAAAGCTCAGGCGTAGGGCTGTTCCGGCTTCCTGCCGAACAGGCGCTTGACCGTGGCCGAGAGATTGTGGCGCAGCATGGCGATGCGGCGGTCGCCGTCGGAGGTCACCCAGTTGAACTGAATGACCCGGCGCTCGCCGTCGAAGGGCTTGTGGCCATGCCAGGAATTGTCCGAGCGCTTGAAGGCCAGCAGCGTGCCGGCGGCGGGCGGAACCTCCATGATCGGATCGTCCAGGCTGGCGTCGGATTTCAACAGCCGCAGCCGCCCGCCGGAATGTTCCCATTCCGGGTTCATATAGATCAGCAGCGTCAAGATCTTGCTCTTGGTGTCGGTATGGATGCGCCCGTCCTTGGGGCTGCACCGCCCGCGCACCGTGATGGTGTGCGGCCGCCCGGTCAGATCGACATCGAATTTCTCGGCGAAGGCGGCGCGAAACTCGTCGCTCGCCATTTCATCGAGCAGGTTCCGGAAAGCCGGGCCGAAGGACAGCTGGGAGACCGGGAAGCTGCCGCTCTCGCCGATCTTCGGGTAATCGCGGTTGATCGCGGCGCAGGCTTCGGCGTTGAGGAAATTGGGAACCGTGAGGAACTCGAACGGTTCGTGGGTCAGAGGCGTCGCCCGGAAGGCGTCCAGATTCATCGTGCGCAAGGTCATGCGAAACGGCTCCGGTTGCGCTCGGCGAAAGGCCGCGCGAGAACCGGGTTATAGCGCGGGTCGGGCGCCTTTCAAAACGCCGCGGCGGGGCGCCCGCGCGCGAGGGCGAGCAGGCCCTTGAGGAGCTGCGTCGGCGTCGGCGGGCAGCCGGGGATGTGCAGAGCGACGGGAACGACCTCGCCGACGCCGCCGACGATGGCCGCGCCGCCGGAAAAAACTCCGCCGTTCAGGGCGCAGTCGCCCGCCGCGACCACCCATTTTGGCGAAGGCGTCGCGTCATAGGTCCGTTGCAGCGCCTCGCGCATGTTGCATGTCACCGGGCCGGTGACCAGCAGCACGTCGGCATGGCGCGGCGAAGCGACGAATTTCAGCCCGAAGCGCTCCAGATCGTAGAAGGGATTGTTGAGGGCGTGAATTTCCAGCTCGCAGCCGTTGCACGATCCCGCATCCACCATGCGGATGGACAGGCTGCCGCCGAAAAGGGCGCCGATATGCGCCTTCAGCTCCAGCCCAAGCGTGCGTAATTCGGGATCGTCGTCCGCCGGCGCCGGCTCGGTCAGCGGCGCTTTCCACAGGGTCTCGAACAGAATCCGCCGCATGGGCGCGCCTCAAAGATCGTGCCCCGAATAGGAGCAGTTGAAGGATTTGTTGCACAGCGGGAAATCCGCGACGATATCGCCATCGATCGCAACTTCAAGCAGCGGCCATTGCAGCCACGACGGGTCGCGCAAATGGCAGCGTTCCAACGAAACGCCGTCGAGCCGAACCCAGACGAGAATATCGCCGCGAAAGCCTTCGACCAGCGCCAGTCCCTCGCCCGAACCTTCACCCGGCGCGGCCAGCACATCGCCTTCCGGCAGGCGGGCGAGAATCTGCTCGATCAGGCCGAGGCTCTGGTCGACTTCCCGGATGCGAATCCAGATCCGCGCGTTGACGTCGCCTTCATCCAGAACCGGCGTCTCGAAAACGAGCCGGTCATAGGGTGGGTAGGGCAGGTCGCGGCGGGTGTCGAAATTTCGCCCCGAGGCGCGGCCGACGTAGCCGCCGCAACCGAATTTTTGCGCCAGAACCGGATCGAGCCGACCGGTTGTCGCCGTGCGGTCCTGAAGCGAGGCGGTGTTGTCATAAAGCCCGACCAGACGGGGAAAGATCTTTTTGATCTCGGCGACGAGAGCGCGCAGGATTCGCGGCGATGCGGCGGAAAGGTCGGCGGCGACGCCGCCGGGCAGAATGGCGTCCATCATCAGGCGGTGGCCGAAACAGGCGGCGCAGGCGCGCAGGGTTTTTTCGCGCAGGGCCGAGCAATGGGCGAGCATGAGGGCGAAGGCGGCGTCGTTGCAGATCGCGCCGATGTCGCCGAGATGATTGGCGATACGCTCCAGTTCCGCCATCAGGGCGCGCAGCCAGACCGCCCGCTCGGGGACTTCAATCCCCAGCGCGGCCTCGAAGGCGCGGGCGAAGGCGAGCGAAAAGGCGACCGTGCTGTCGCCTGAAACGCGCGCCGCGAGTTTTTGCGCGCGGGCGAGCGGCGCGCCGGCCATCAGGGCTTCGATCCCCTTGTGGACATAACCGAGCCGCGCCTCCAGCCGCACGATGGTCTCGCCATTGGCGGTGAAGCGGAAATGGCCTGGTTCGATGATCCCGGCGTGGACCGGACCGACCGGAATCTGGTGCAGCCCCTCGCCGACGCTTGGCAGGAACGGATAAGGCCGCGCCGCGCCGGGCGCGCTGTTAGGCCAGCGTCCATGGTCGAGCCAGGGCCTGTCGTCGGGCGCGTCGAGCGGACGGCAGCCGAAGAGATCATGGATGGCGCGCTCGAAACGCCCCGCCGGCGGATGACGGGCCGCGACCGAGGGAAAGCCGCCGTCCTTGCAGGCGAGGCTGGCGACGGCGACGCCCGATGGCCCGCCGAGCAAAGCCATATGCACGAATCCGGCGTCGCCCCACAGGCCGAGCAGGGTTCGTTCGCCCGCGGCAAAACTTTCCGCCAGCGCCCGCCACATTTCGGCGTCGACGACGCGCCGGGGCCAGGGTTTGTGGCCCGGAACCGGCGCCAGCGCCTCGAAAGCATCGATCACCGCCATCGGACTTCCCCGATCAGTGCAACATGGCCGCGACATGCTGGAACCAGACGACCAGCGGCGGCGGCAAAAAGACGCCGGCGACCAGAACCGGCGCGAGATGAAGGACCATCGGAAGGTAAGAAGCCTTGACCGGCTGCATCGAGCCTGTCGGCGCGCCGAAAGCCATGCCGTGCAGCCGCAGCATGAGCGCGCCAAAGGCGACCGCGAGGCCGAAAACCACCAGCGCGGCGAGCGCCGGCGCGCGGGCGACCGTGGAAGAGACGATCAGGAATTCGCTCATGAACACGCCGGCCGGCGGCATGCCGATAATGGCGACGACGCCGACGACCAGCGACCAGCCGAGGAAGGGATGGCTTGCGGTCAGGCCCCGGATATCCGCGATCTGCTGCGTCCCCTTGACCTGCGCCACCTGGCCGACCGCGAAAAAGATCGCCGATTTGGTCAGGCTGTGCATCGCCATGTGCAGGAGGCCGGCGAAATTGGCCAGGGCCCCGCCCATGCCGAAGGCGAAGACGATGACGCCCATATGTTCGATCGAGGAATAGGCGAACAGGCGTTTGATGTCGCCGCGCCGGTAGAGCATGAACGCGGCGAAGATCAGCGACAGCAGGCCGAGGGTCATCATCAGCGGCCCGGGGGCGATCGCGCCCGGATTGGCCGCCATCAACAGCTTGAAGCGCAGGACGGCGTAGAGCGCGACATTGAGCAAAAGGCCGGACAGCACCGCCGAGATCGGCGTCGGGCCCTCGGCGTGGGCGTCGGGCAGCCAGGCGTGAAGCGGCGCGAGCCCGACCTTGGTGCCATAGCCAAGCAGCAGGAAGACGAAGGCGAGATTGAGCAGCGCCGGGTCGAAATGGACGGCGTCGCCGATCAGCACGGTCCAGATCATGCCCCTCAGGCCCTCGCCGACCACAGGCCGCGCCGCCATATAGATCAGGATCGTGCCGAACAGGGCGAGCGCGATGCCGACGCTGCCGAGAATGAAATATTTCCACGCCGCTTCGAGCGCCGCCGGGGTGCGATAGATGCCGACCATGACCACCGTGGTCAGCGTCGCGACCTCGATCGCCACCCACATCAGGCCGATATTATTGGCGATCAGCGCCAGATTCATCGCCGCGAGCAGCAGTTGATACATCGCGTGATAGAAGCGCAGATGGCTGCGTTTGAGGCGACGGGCGTTCAGTTCGTGCGCGATGTAGCTGGCGCTGTAGGCGCTGGTGGTGAAGGCGACGAAAGTGTTGAGGACGATGAAGACGATGTTGAGGTCGTCGACCAGAATGTAGCGCCCTGAAGGCGGGCGAAAGGCCAGCAGCGAGACCGCCGCGAGGAAAGTGACGAAGGCCGACGCGACGTTCAGCCGCGCGGAAAGGCGATAGGATTTGATCGCGGCGAGCGCGACCGCCGTCGCCAGCGGCAGGAACAGGACGATCTGGACATTATGGGCGGCAAGAAAATTCATCGGCGCTCGCCCCTGAAATCGTCGAGCGCCTGAAGATCGACCGTGTCGAAGCGCTCGCGGATGCGAAACAGGAAAATGCCGATGACGATCAAGGCGATCAGCACCGAAAAGGCGACGCTGATCTCCACCACCAGAGGCATGCCCCGGGCGGCGGCGGCGGCGAGGATCAGGCCGTTTTCGAGCGACATGAAGCCGACCACCTGACTGACCGCGTTGCTGCGGGTGACCATCATCAGCAGGCCGAGCAGGATCACCGAAAGGGCGAAGGCGAGGTCCTCGCGCGCCAAAGGATCGGCGCCTTCGGTGACGCGCAGCATGACCACCATGGAAAGCGCCACCAGCGCGATGCCGGCCAGCATGGTCGGCACCAGGCTGACCACGGATTCCACCTCGCGATGGACGCCGAGCTGCGCCACCATGCGATGCAGCGCGAACGGAATGACCAGCGCCTTGAAGATCACGGCGATGGCGGCGGTGATGTAAAGATGGGGCGCATGCTGGATATGGGCCTGCCAGCCGACGGCGAGCGCCAGGGTCAGCGCCTGCAGGGCGTAAGTATTGAGCAGGGCGTAGAGCCGGTCCTGATAGAGCAGCATGAAACTGGTCAGGACCAGCCCGCCGGCGAGAAGATGGGCGATGTCGAAGGAGAGGCGATCCATTTCACATCTCCCGCGAAACGAAGCGCAGCAAGGTGGCGAGCAGCCCGAGCATCAGCGCCACGCCGATAAAATCGGGCGCGCGGAACACCCGCATCTTGGCGACCGAGGTCTCGAACAAGGCGAGCAGCGCGCCGGCGCCCCCGAGCTTGGCGAAATAAGCCGCGGCGCCGATCAGCAGTTCGCCTGGCGCGGCGCCGGGCGGCGCGAGGCCGAAAGGAACGAAAATGCAGGCGATCATCGAGACGTAAAGCACCAGTTTGAGCTGCGCCGACAGCTCGATCATCGCCAGATGCCGTCCCGAATATTCCAGCACCATCGCTTCGTGAACCATGGTGAGTTCGAGATGGGTCGCGGGATTGTCCACCGGAATGCGCGCGTTCTCCGCGATGGCGACGATCACCAGCCCGACCAAAGCGAGACCGAGGGAAACGCGCAGCCCCACCGCCGGCGACAACATGAAGGCGGCGACATAGGATAGCTGGGTCGAGCCGGCGATCAGGGCGAGGGTGAAGACGATCATCAGCATCGCCGGCTCGGCGAGCGTGGCGAACATCATTTCGCGGCTCGACCCGATCCCGCCGAAACTCGTCCCCACATCCATGCCGGCGAGCGCCAGAAAGAAGCGGGCGCTGCCGAGAAGCGCGATGATCGCGATCATGTCGGCCGACCAGCTGAACATCAGGCCGGCGCCGAAGGTCGGCACCAGAGCCGCCGCGACCCAGGTCGTGGCGAAGACGAGATAGGGAATGGCGCGGAACAGCCAGGAGGCGCTTTCGGCGACCACAACCTCTTTCTTCGTCAGCTTGACCAGATCGCGATAAGGCTGGAGCAAGGGCGGGCCGCGTTTGCGCAGCAGGCGCGCCTTGACCTTGCGCACGAAGCCCGTCAACAGCGGCGCAGCCAGCAGCACGACGAGCATTTCGACGATCTGGATGGCGAGGGACTCGATCAGCGCCATGGCGTCACGTCCAGATCGCAAGCGCGAACAGCAGGAACACCAGAGCCGCGAAGACAAGGCTGAGATATTGCCGGATGGTCAGGAACTGCAACCTGTTCAGGGCGTCCGCCCCGGCCTGGACGCCGCGCGCGACAGGACGATAGGCCAGATCCCACACCAGATCGCGCACGGAAAGATCGAAGCGGGCCGGACGCGGGTCGCCGGGCCCCGGCATGTCCACTTCTTCGCGCGTGCGGAAGACGAAGCCCGCGAACACCCGGCGGATCGGCTGCGCGAAACTCTCCGGCGTATATTGCGTATCCGGGCTGGACTGAGGAAAGCCGCAGTCCCAGGCTGGTGCGATCCGCGTCGCGTCCGAGGCGAAACGGTGGATGACGGCCGCCGCGAGCAGGGCCGAATTGGCGATGAACAGGAAGACCAGCATGCCGTCGTAGGAGCTGCGGCTTTCGGCGACGGGCGCGATCGCCAGCCAGCCGAGGCCGGATTGCGGCGCCATTCGCGCGCCGACGAGCTGTCCGACGATCGGCGACAGGTGGTCGATGACATATCCCGGCATGACGCCGGCGATCAGGCAGAGTAGAGCCAACGCGCCCATGGCGGCGAGAGAGAAACGATCGACTTCTTTCGCGCCGTGCGCCGATTCGCTGCGCGGCCGGCCCAAAAAACTGACGCCGAACAGGCGCACGAAACAGGCGCCGGCCAAAGCGGCGGCAAGAGCCAGCAGCGCGCCGACCGCCGGAATCTCCAGCTTGAGCGTCCAGGACGGCAGCGACGGGCTGAGGAGGATCGCCTGAAAGATCAGCCATTCGGAAGCGAAGCCGTTCAGCGGCGGCAGAGCCGATATGGCCGCGGCGCCGACCAGCATGAACAGGCCGCTCAAAGGCATCAGGTTGAGGAGCCCGCCGAGCCGCCCCATGTCGCGCTCGCCGGTCGCCGTCAGCACTGCGCCGGAGCCGAAGAACAGCAGGCTCTTGAACAGGGAATGGTTGAGGACGTGGAACAGGGCGGCGGTCATCGCGAGGGCGGCGGCCGGGCCCTGGCCATTGGCCTGGAAGGCCAGCGAAAGGCCGAGCGCGACGAAAATGACGCCGATATTCTCGATCGTGCTGTAGGCCAGCACCCGCTTGAGATCGTTGTGCAGCAGGGCGAAAAGGACGCCGACCACCGCCGTCGCCGCGCCGGCCGCCATCATCGGAACGCCCCACCACCAGGCGGCCGGGCCGAGCAGGTCGAAGACGATCCGCAGGAAGCCGTAGATCGCCACCTTGGTCATGACGCCGCTCATCAGCGCCGAGACGTGGCTCGGCGCGGCGGGATGGGCGAGCGGCAGCCAGATGTGCAAGGGCGACAGCCCCGCCTTGGAGCCGGCGCCGATCAGGGCGAGCGCGAGAACCGCTCCCGCGATCCCGGCCGCCGGCGGATGGCCGCGCATCGCGCCGAAAGCGAGGTCGCCGGCGGCGCCGCCGAGCAGGCCGAAGGCGAGCAGCAGGGCGAAGGTCCCGAGCGTCGCCATGAGAATATAGACATAGCCGGCGCGGACGTTGTCGCCTTCGCGATGATGGGCCATGACCAGGGCCCAGGAGGCGAGCGACATCAGCTCCCAGGAAAACAGGAAGGCATAGGCGTCGTCGGCGAGGACGACGAGATTCATCGCCGCCACGAACAGCGGGAAAAAGGGCAGCACGCGGCCTTGCGCGCTTTCATGGCGGCCATAGCCGAGCGCGTAGAAGCTCGCGGCGGCGGCGCCGAAATCGACGACGGTCAGGAAGAAGGCGGACAGGGCGTCGATGCGGAAATGGGCGCCGAGCCACGGCAGGCCGAGCGGCAGGGTCAAGGCTTCGGCGGGCGGCGCCGCGAGCAGGCGCTGGAGCGCCGCGCCCGCGAGCAGGGCGCAAATCAGGAAGACGCCGCCGTAGATGAAAAACGAGAGATGACGGGCGCGTGGCGCCGCGAGCGCGACTGGCCCGAGCGCCAGCAGGGCGCCGACGGCGAGAAGATCGCCCGAAAGCGTCACGCGCGCCCCCGCCGGGGCGCAAGGCGGAATGGCAAGGCTAGGCCCTGGCCGCGTTCATTCGTTATCATGTTTTACACATCAAACTTGATGTCAAATCACCCATAGTTCAGGCTACGCCCTTTATTTTCGTGGTCAATATGTTATGGTTAAAAAAATGCGACGGCCGACGGAAACCAACGGAAAAGCGCCGAATTGCGGAACATGAAGGACTTGCTGTTTCACCGCGCCTGCTTCGTTTGGGGCGTGAATGAGCCGCGCGGGCGAATCGCGGCCCCGAATCACGGAGCGACTGCGCCTTGATCACCGCCTCCCAGTTACGAGCCGCTCGCGCCCTGCTCGGCGTCGATCAGCGCCAGTTGGCCGAAATGGCGGGCGTGTCCCTGCCGACCATCCAGCGCATGGAGGCGAGCGAGGGCAATGTCCGGGGCGTGGTGGACACTTTGACCAAAGTGATCGAAGCGCTCGATCGCGCCGGCGTCGAACTGATCGGCGAGAACGCCGAAAGCCGCGGCGGCGGGCGCGGCGTGCGGTTCAAGCCGTCGCGCGCCGAAGCCGGCTGAAGCGGGACGGCGCGGCCCGGGGAGACCACCAGAAGAGGACGTGGCCGAAGCCCGGCCTCCTTCACCGCCAGAACGGCCGCATGGCCTTGAAACGTTTCCATTCCCTGACAAGGCGCCGATCGGCGATGACGGCGCCGCGGGCGTACCAGCCGAAGACGATCCCCGCCGCGCGGGCGGCTTCCTCCGCATGGGACGCGCTGAGGAAATGATCGGCGCTGGCGGCGTCGTTATGGGCGCCGAGCAGGTTTTGCAGCACGGTGACGGCGCGCAACAATGGCGCAGTGTCACGCTGGTCCGCGAAACAGGAGGCGAAGAATTCGCCGCCATAGCGCAGATTCTTGAGTGCGATGCGGAGCTGGTGACGCTGCTCGTCGGGCAGTGTCGCGAGTTTCCTGCCGCGCTTGAGCGCGCGCCTGTGCAGGCGTTCGAGCGCCTGCGCCGCGAAAATCGCCACAGGTTCGGTCAGCGTCGCCAGATCAAGGCCGTGGATAGCATTGCGCCAGCCGCGCCGGGCGACGAAGGCGCTGAGGCGCAGCACGAAAAGCGTCGGGCGCGGCGATTCGATCAGGGCGCGCGATTCCGCGTAAGCCGCGACCCGGCGCTTTTCGAGCGCGTCGAACAGCGGCGCGAAATCCTTTCGTTCGCCGAAATGGCCCATTGGCCCGTCTTCGATCAATTCGCGCAGCGCGTCGCAGTCGCGCGCCGGGCCGAGCGCGGTCGCGAGCGCCTTGGCCTCTTCGCGAAACGCGTCGAATTCCGGACAGGGAATCGCCTTTTTCAACATGCCGAGCGCGGCGCGGAGGCGGCGCAGGGCGACGCGCATCTGGTGGATGGATTCGGGATCGTCGCCGGCGCGCAGCGACGCCCAGTTGACGAGATAATGGTCGATCGTCCCGAGAATGATCCTCGCCGTCGCCTCGTCGAGAATGGCGTCCTGCGGCAGATCAGCGGGCTTGGCCTTGACCGGCTTGGGCGCGGTTCCCACGCAGAAATGCGCGGCGCGCTCCGCCTTGCTTACACTGTCGAGCCGCAGCGGAAGATTTTCGGCGAGAAGGGCGGCGAAATCGAAAAAATCCTGCGTCGGACCGGATTTCAACTCCAGTTCAACCTCGCGCAAAGGCGCTTCGCGCGCGCCGGAGTGGATGGCGCCCTCGTCGAAGGCGGCCTCGACGCGCGCCGATCCCTGCGTGATCAGCCGGGTCACCCGTTTGACGCGGGTCTCGTATTTCGCCTCCAGCGGCGCGTCGCCCAGAATCTCGCGCAGGCTCGCGGCCATGTCGGCGTCGAACAGGGAAATGTCCGGCTCCATGTTTCGCGCGCGGACTTCGATTTCGCCGCGCGAAAAAACGTCGCCCGGCGACTGCGCCGGCCATTTCATCGTCATGACCGGCGCCGCGCGCCCATTGCGGCGCATGCGCAGGGCCATTTTGCGTTTTTTCAGCGCCCAGTCCGGCGTGTCGAAATAGATCGAGACCAGTTTGCGCGCCGGGCTTGGCTTTTCGACGCGCAGCAACGGCGAGGCGAGCGCGGCGGAAAAGCCGGCGGCGTCCGTCGCGAATTTGATTTCGACTTCCTGCTGGGCGCGGTCGGCCGGCGTTTCAGGGGCCAGCTTCAATTCCGTCGGGGGCGCGGCCGACCCTTCGGCCTGGATTTGCGCCGGATTTTCGCTCTCGATCACGACTGGCTCGATTGAACACGCATCGCCCACCCCCGGCCCGGGGGCGCCGCTGCAGGAATATCCTAAAACAGTTCGGCGCAAATTGGCGCCGCTTTTTTCGTTCCTGTTTGAACTGAAGAAAAAAACGCCGTTACACCGGGATGTCGAGAAGCCCCGCGCGCCCGCTCCGGGCGCCGAAGACGAGCCGGGCGCCGTCGGCGTTGAAGGCGAGCGCCGAAATGGCGTCGCGCGGCTCTTCGGCTTCGGTGCGCCTGACCAGGATTTCCGCGCCGTCGGTCAGGCGCACCAGCAGGATCCAGCCGTCGTCATAACCGATGGCGACGACCAGGGCCTTGGGATGGAAGGCGACAGCGGTCGTCAGCACGTCGGGACGTATCCCGCATTCGCGCGGCGGTTGGCCCATCGGGCCTTCCTTGCCGGAAAAGGGCCAGACGATGCAGCCGTCGGCGCCGGAGGTGGCCAGCCACAGCCCGTCATGCGACCAGGAGAAAGACCGCGTCTTGGCCGGATAGCCGGTCATGCGCATGTCCTTGCGGTCGGAAAGCCGCCAGCCGTGCAGGGCGCTTTCCTGCATCGAGGTGACGACGAAGCGGGCGTCGGGCGAGACCGTGACGTCGAGATGCGAGCCCTTCCAGGCGAGCGCGTCCGGCCCGGCGGCGGCATTGGGAAACCACAGGCTGACGCCATTGTAATGCGCGACGGCGACGCGATAGCCTTTCGGGAAAAAGGCGAGGCCGCGCACCGAGGACGGCGCGGAAAACATCCTGACCTCGCCCTTGGGGTCGCGGGCGCGGACGTTTTTTCCGCTCGACCAGGCGAGCGATCCGTCCGCGCGGCAGGCCAGGGCGTCGATCCAGCCTTTTTCGCGGGCCAGGATTTCGCTCAGCCCCGAGGCGCCGGTCGCGGCGATGACGCCGTCATCGCCGCCGGTATAGAATTTCTTTCCGTCGCTGGCGGCGACCAGAATCGCGCCGTCTTCATGGACCCTGACCCGGCGCTCCTCGCCGATCTCCGCCAGCAGCACGGTCCCGTCGGCCAGGGCGAAGGCGGGAAGGCGGCCGAGGAAGGCGGCGTCGACCACTTCGGCGCCGGCCTCGAGCGGGGTCACGTGATCGGTCAGAGAGCTCAAGCCCATCGATTCATCCATATTTCGAGGTGACGCGGTCGCAGGCGGCGGCGCGGTCGTCGAAAGCTTCGGGCATTCTCTGGGCGAGGGCGAGATTCTCGGCGGAAAGCGCCTCGTCCGTCGGGCCCCAGGCGATTTTTTCGCGCGCCAGAAGGAGACAATCGGGGAAATGGGCGCGGATCATGGCGAAATCGTGCAGGACGGCGACGACCGTGCGTCCCTCCTGGTGCCAGCGCGCGATCAGGGCGAGCAGATCGCCGACCGTTCGCTCGTCGATCGCGGCGAAGGGCTCGTCGAGCAGAAGGAGCGAGGCGTCCTGCAGCAGAAGCCGCGCGAACAGCAGGCGCTGGGTCTGGCCGCCGGACAGGGCGCCGATCGGGCGGCGCTGGAAACCGGCGAGGCCCACGGCGGCCAAAGCGTCGTGGACCTTTCCCTCGTCGGCGCGGGTCAAGCCCCCGAACAGGCCGATGCGCCGCCACAGGCCCATGGCGGCCATGTCGAAAACGTCGATTGGAAAGCTAAGGTCGAGCTGCGCGGCCTGGGGCAGATAGGCGATATCGCGGGCGCGCGCGCCGCCGAGGTCGATCGCTCCGCCCATCGGCTTCAGGCTGCCGGACAGCGCCTTGAACAGGGTCGATTTGCCGGCGCCATTGGGGCCGCAGACGGCGAGCAGAGCGCCCGGCGCGATCTCGCCTTCGAGGTGATGCACGGCCGGATGGCGGTCATAGCCCAGGGTCAGGTCATGAAACCGGATGACCGGCGCGTTCCTTGGCGCGGTCATGACAACGCCCAGCGCACGCCGCTCCACAGCGCAACCAGCGCAATCGCCACGAGGCCAAGGCGCTGGAGGGCGGAAAGCCGCAACAGCGAAAAGCCCGCCGCGCCGCGCTCCGGGACGGGCGCAGGGCCGTGGCGGTGGTCATGCGCATGATCGCGCGCGCGCTGCTCCATGCTGGCCATGATCCTCACGTCCCGGGGGAATGACAAGGCGTTGGACGACGAAAGCCGGGCTCAGCGCCGGAAGGGCTCGTGGCCGACCGCCGTGCGCATGAAATAATAGAGCCCGACGAAGCCGAAGGCGATGAAGATCAGTTCGAAGGCGCGGGCGTAACCGGGGCCGAGCTGGAACAGGCCGCCGAGCGCCCAGCCGGCGGCCCAGGAGGCGCCGACCAGCTCCGTGCCGACCAGAATGGCCAAAGCGATCAAGGTGCGCGCATTGGTCCAGTTGATGGGTTTCTTCTCGGACATTCTCGATGACCTTTCCGCTTTCCATCTAAACCAGAGTTTTTGCGCCGGCAATGGCGCGGCGCTTGTCGCCGACGGCTTTTTGGGGCAGAAATGCGCGCCTGCCGCCGGCGCCTGATGTTCGTCCACCTTTTCGCGCGCGTCTCCATGGAGCAAGAAAACCCGATGGCTCGTTTTGATTTCCCTCTCGCCGGCGTCCGCTGCGCCGCGCTCGCCTTGTCGCTCTGCGCCGCCGCCCTGACCCCGGCCATGGCCCAGACCCCCGCCGGCGATCCGAACCAGGTTCTGGCCACGGTGAACGGCGAGCAGATCACGGGGCGGGATCTCGCGCAGGCGCAGGAGGACGTCGGCTCGACCCTGCCGCGGCAGATGAACGACGCCGCCCGGCGCAAGGCGCTGCTGGACTATCTCGTCGACCTCAAGCTGGTCACCCAGAAGGCGGTCGCCGACAAGGCGGACCAGACGGCGGATTTCAAGGAAAAACTGGCCTATTATCGCGAAAAGTTGCTGATGGAGGGCTATCTCGGCGCGATCGCCAAGAACAGCGTCACCGACGCCGCCCTCAAGTCCACCTATGAAGAAGCCGCCAAGGCGCAGAAGCCGGAAGTGGAAATCCACGCCCTGCACATCCTGGTTCCGACCGAGAAAGAGGCCCTGGATGTCGAGACGCGCCTGAAAGCCGGCGAGGATTTCGGCAAGCTCGCCGACCAGTTGTCCAAGGATCCCGGCTCAAAGGGCGGCGATCTGGGCTGGTTCACCAAGGACCGCATGGTGCCCGAATTCGCCGAGGTCGCCTTCAATCTCAAACCCGGCCAGATTTCGCAGCCGGTCAAGACCCAGTTCGGCTGGCACGTCATCAAGGTGCTGGAGATACGGACCAAGCCTTTCCCGCCGATGGACCAGGTTCGCGACCAACTCGAGCGTTTCGTCGCCCAGCGCGCCCAGAGCCAGGCGATCATGAAACTGCGCGAGGGCGCCAAGATCACCCGTACGGATGAACCCGCCGCGGCGCCGAAACAATAAGACGCCTCGGCGCCGCGACGGACCCCGCTTCGGCGGGGTTTTTCGCGCCGGCCGGCCTTGCCGCGCCAAGTCGAATTGACGCTCGCGCCGAAGCCGAAGACTGTGTCGCGCGCCCCGAATCGAAGAGTTCCGCCCATGGCCGCCGCAAAAATTTCGCCTCTCGCGCCGAAAAAAATCGCCGAATTGCCGCCGATCGAGGGCGTGCGCCTAGCCGCCGGCGCCGCCGGCGTCCGCTACAAGGACCGCACCGACGTGATGCTGGCCGTTTTCGACGACGCCGCCGCGGTCGCGGGCGTTTTCACCACCTCCAGATGCCCTTCGGCGCCGGTGGACTGGTGCCGCGACAAACTGCGCCATGGCCGCGCCCGCGCTTTGGTGGTGAATTCCGGCAACGCCAACGCCTTCACCGGCAAGACGGGGCGCGAGGCGGCCGAACGCACCGCGAAACTGGCGGCCCGGGCGGTCGGCGCCGACGAGGACGAGATTTATCTGGCTTCGACCGGGGTGATCGGCGAGCCGCTCGACGCGTCGAAATTCGAAGGCGTGCTGGAAAAACTCGCAGGCGAGGCCCGCGCGGAAAACTGGCTCGACGCGGCGCGGGCGATCATGACCACCGACACTTTCCCCAAAGTCGCGACGGCCAAGGCCACCATCGGCGGCGTGGGGGTGACGATCAACGGCATGGCCAAGGGCGCGGGCATGATCGCGCCGGACATGGCGACCATGCTGTCGTACGTCTTCACCGATGCGGCGATTTCGGCGGAGGCCTTGCAGAAATTGCTGTCGAAGGGCGTGAAGGACACGTTCAACGCGGTGACGGTGGACAGCGACACCTCGACCTCCGACACTTTGATGCTGTTCGCCACCGGCGCCGCCGAAAGGCGCGGCCAGAAGAAGGCGAAAAAGGCCGGCGGCGACAGTCTGAAGGACTTTTCCGAAAAGCTCCACGGCGTGCTGCTCGACCTCGCCCAGCAGGTGGCGCGCGACGGCGAAGGCGCGCGCAAATTCATCGAGGTGCGGGTGACGGGCGCCGAGAGCGACAAGGCGGCGAAGAAAATCGCTTTTTCCATCGCCAATTCGCCGCTGGTGAAGACGGCCGCCGCCGGCGAGGACGCCAATTGGGGCCGGGTGGTGATGGCCGTCGGCAAGGCCGGCGAAAAGGCCGAGCGCGACCTGCTGTCGATCTGGTTCGGCGATATCCGCGTGGCCCATGAGGGCCGCCGCGACCCCGATTACGACGAGGCGGCGGCGAGCGCGGCGATGAAGCAGGACAAGATCGTGATTCGCGCCGATCTCGGGATCGGGAAGGGCAAGGCGACCGTCTGGACCTGCGATCTGACCAAGGAATATGTCGCGATCAACGGCGATTACCGCTCGTGACCAGACTGCTCCTCGTGGTGGCGGTCGCGCTGATCGACGCCGATCATCGGGTGCTGGTGGCGCAACGGCCGCAGGGCAAGCAGCTCGGCGGCCTGTGGGAGTTTCCCGGCGGCAAGGTCGATCCCGGCGAGCGGCCGGAACAGGCGCTGATCCGCGAATTGCGCGAGGAGCTGGGCATCGAGGTCAAGGCGCCCTGCCTCGCGCCCTTGACCTTCGCCAGCCACGCCTATGAGGATTTCCATCTCCTGATGCCGCTTTACGCCTGCCGGCGCTGGGAGGGGTCGGTGGTCGCGCGCGAGGGCCAGGCGCTGAAATGGCTTCATCCGCGGAAATTGCGCGAGCTTCCCATGCCGCCGGCCGACGCGCCGCTGATTCCGGCCCTGATCGACCTGCTCGCCTGAGCGGATCGTTCGGCTTTCATTTCGCGCGCCGAAAACGGACCTTCTTGGCGTCGCGATCGCCGGAAGTTTCATTCCTCCGACCAAAGCCGATAGCCGACGCCGGGTTCGGTGAGGATCAGCCTCGGCGATTCGGGCTTCGCTTCGATCTTGGCGCGCAACTGGCCGACGAAGACGCGCAGATAGGGCGTGTCCTGGGCGTGGGCCGGGCCCCAGACATTGAGGAGAATCTGGCGGTGCGTCGCCACGCGGCCGGCGTGATGGACCAGGAAGGCCAGCAGGTCATATTCCTTGGGCGTCAGCTTCACCGGCGCGCCGTCGCGTGTCACGAGGCGCCGTTCCAGGTCGATGCGCAGCCCGTCCGCCTCGAAGACGACCGGCTTCGCCTGCTCTTGGCCGGCGAGCCGCGCCGCCACGCGCAGCCGGGCCAGAAGCTCGCCGATCTTGAACGGCTTTTCGACATAATCATTGGCGCCGAGGTCCAGCGCCTCGATTTTCTCGGCTTCGCGATCGCGGGCGGACAGCACGACGATCGGCCGGTTCGAAAAGGCGCGCGCCTTGATCAGAACCTCCTTGCCGTCCATGTCGGGCAGGCCGAGATCGAGGACGACGAGATCGGGCGCGGCGGCGGCGATCTGATGCAGCGCCTCGCGGCCTGTCCGCGCATGAATGACCGCGTAGTCGGACGCCTCCAGCGCCGTGGTGAGGAATTTCAGGATCTGTTCCTCGTCGTCGACGATCAGGACGCGCTGTTTCATGCCGGCAGCCTCTCCTTGATCTCGGCTACGGGAAAGCGCAGCGCGATCCGGGTTCCGCGCCGGCGCGCCGCCGGGCTTTGAGCTTCGATCGTTCCGCCCATCGCCTCGACCAGCCCCTTGCAGATGGAAAGGCCGAGACCCGTCCCGGCCTTGCGTCCGTCCGCCTTGCCGCCGCGATAGAATTTCTCGAACACGCGGGTGAGGTCCGCCGGCTTGATCCCCGGCCCGTCGTCGGTGACGGTGATCACCGCCTGATCGCTCTCGCGGCGCGCATGGACGATCGCTTTGGAGCCGCCGCCATATTTGTGGGCGTTGTCGAGCAGATTGAACAGGACCTGCTCAAGCAGTTGGGCGTCGCCGCGAATATAGGGCAGGTCCGGCGCCAGCGAGGTTTCGATGCTGTCCGGGCCAAAAGCCTTGCGGCCGCGCTCGACCGCGTTGCGGATGCAGTCGGCGGCGTCGAGATAATCCCGCCGCGCTTTCAACGCGCCGGATTCGATGCGCGACATGTCGAGCAGATTGGCGATGAAGCGGGTCAGGCGCTCCGTCTCCTCCTCGGCGGAAGCCAGCAGTTCCTCTCTCTTTTCCGGCGGCAGCCGGTCGTGCAATTGCCGCAGGGTCGAAATGGCGCCGGAAATTGTCGCCAGCGGGGTGCGCAGGTCGTGCGACAGCGAGGAGAGCAAAGTGGTGCGCAGCCGTTCATTGTCTTCGAGCGCCGCCGCGCGGACCGCCTCGCCGATGAGCAGCGAGCGGTCGACAGCGAGCGCCGTCTGTTCGAGGATCGAGGTCAAGGCGCGTTCGAATTCGGGGGTTGGCGCGTCGCCGCGCGCCATCGGCTCGAAGCCGAAGACGCCGACCGCCCCGCGCGGGGTGACGAGAGGCCGGAACTGCTTGGCGAGCGTGGGAAGCGTGTCCGTTCGCCAGCCGGCGACTTCGTTCTTGGAAAAAGCCCAACGCGCCGCGCTGATTTCGCCCGCGTCCAGCTCGACGTCGGGAGGCCAGGCGATGCGCACCTGCAGATCTCCGTCTTCCGGAATCAGCAACACCACGGCGCCGCCGACGATTTTCTGAAGATGGGCCGCCGCCGCCCAGAGCACGTCGTCGAGCTTCGCCGCCCCCGCGAGCTTGCGCGAGAAATCATAGAGCGACTCCGAATTCTGGGCGCGTTGCCGCACCGCTTCGGCCTGATCGTGCACGCGTCCGGCCAAAGTGCCGGTGAAGACCGCGACCGCGAGGAAGACCAGCAGGGACAGAAGCTCCTGCGGCGACGCCACGGTGAAAGTGTAGATCGGCGGGAATGAAGAAGAAATTATAGGCGAGGAACGACAGGACCGAGGCGGCGACCGCGGACCACAGGCCATAGGAGACCGCGCAGCCGAGCACCGCCAGCAGGAAGACCATCGACAGGTTCGGCAATTTGAGGACCAGCGAGAGCGCCTCGCCAATTCCCACCGCGACGGCGACGGCGACGAAGGCGGCGATCAGACCAGGAAGCAAACCCTTCGGCTTCGGACGCCTCCATCGGAACGCCGCGCGCGGCGCTTCGCTTTCCGGCGTCGTGATGACCTGCACGGCGATATCGCTCGCCCGGCGCACCATTTCGTCGGAGAAGCTGCGGCCCAGACGCCGGCGCAGCCAGCCGGCGCACGAGCGTCCCACGACGATCTGGGTGACGTTTTCACGCCGCGCATAGCGCAGAACTTCCGCAACGATGTCGCCGGCGCTCAGACGCTGGATCTGCGCGCCGAGCCGCTCCGCCAGCCGCAGCGCGTCGTCGATTTTCTTGAGTCGAGTCGGATCCGTCTCTTCATGGCCAGGACGCTCGACATGGACGACGACCCAGGTGGCGTTGAGCTTGGTCGCCATGCGGCCGGCGGTGCGCACCAGGATTTCGGCGCGGTCGTCGGGGCCGATGCAGGCGAGCAGATAATCCGACGTCTCCCATGGCCCTTCGATGGCGTTCTGCCGCAGCAAAGCGACCATCTGGTCGTCCACCCGGTCGGCGGTGCGGCGCAAGGCGAGTTCGCGCAGCGCGGTCAGATTGCGGGGCGTGAAAAAATTCTGCGTGGCGCGGCGCGCGGTCTGCGGCAGATAGACCTTGCCCTCGTGCAGACGCTGGATCAGTTCCTCCGGCGTGATGTCGACCAGGATCACGTCCTGGGCGTTCTGCAGCACGCTGTCGGGCACGGTTTCCCGCACGGCGACGCCGGTGACCTTGCTCGACCACATCGGCGAGGCTTTCGAGATGCTGGATATTGAGCGCCGTCCACACGTCGACGCCGGCGTCGAGCAGTTCCTCGACATCCTGCCAGCGCTTGGGATGGCGGCTCTCCGGCGCATTGGTGTGGGCGAGCTCGTCCACCACGATCAGAGCCGGCTTGCGCGCCAGAGCGGCGTCGATGTCGAATTCCTCGATGGTGCGGCCGCGATATTCGACGGCGCGGCGGGGCAGGACTTCCTGCCCTTCGAGCAGGACCGCCGTCTCCGACGCGGCCGTGGGTTTCGACCAGCCCGATCACCACATCGAGCCCGTCGGCCTTCAGACGGCGCGCGCCTTGCAGCATGGCGAAAGTCTTCCCCACGCCGGGCGCGGCGCCGAGGAAGACTTTCAGTTTGCCGCGCTTGTCGTTCCCCGTCAGCGCCAGCAGCGCGTCGGGATCGGGGCGGCGATCGAGTTCGCGCTCCGTCGCCATGCCCTATTCTAGCGCGTCATTTAAGTTCGTCGAGCGCGAGATTGAGCTTGAGCACATTGACCCGCGGCTCGCCGAAAAAACCCATCCGGGGATTTCGGATCTGGGCGAGAACGAGATTGCGCACCTTTCCCACATCGAGACCGCGCGCGCTTGGCGACGTCCGGCGCCTGAAGCAGAGCGTTTTCCGGCGAAATGTCCGGGTCGAGCCCCGAGGCCGAAGTCGTCAAGGCGTCGGCGGGCACAAGCCCGGTCCAGCCTTCCGCGCGCTTGGCCTCGACGCCGGCCTTCACCCGGTCGATCAGCGCCTTGCTGGTCGGCCCGAGATTGGAGCCGCTGGAATTGTCGGCGTTATAGGGGGCGTCGACGGTCTTGCTGGGGTCTTTCGGGTCCGGCGCGCTGGTCGCCGAGGGGCGCGGATGGAAATATTTCGCCGAGGCGAAATTCTGGCCGATCAGCGCCGAGCCGACGACCTTGCCGTCGCGCAGGATCAGCGAGCCGCCGGCCTGCCATGGGAACAGGACGGAGGCGATCGCCGGTCATGGCCAGCGGATAAGCGAGGCCGGTGAGCAAGGTGAACAAGCGCCAGCAGAACGATGGCGGGACGGAAATGAGCGAGCATGGCCTTCTCCTCAGGCGAGATGCAGCGCGGCGACGACGAGGTCGATCGCCTTGATGCCGACGAAGGGCGCGACCAGGCCGCCGAGGCCATAGATCAGCAGGTTTCGCCGCAGCAGCGCCGCCGCGCCGACCGGGCGATAGGTCACGCCCTTGAGCGCCAGCGGGATCAGCAGCACGATGATCACGGCGTTGAAGATCACCGCCGACAGGATCGCCGACTGCGGCGACGACAGCCGCATGACATTGAGCGCGCCGAGTTCCGGGATAGGTCGCGAGGAACAGGGCCGGCAGAATGGCGAAATATTTCGCCACGTCATTGGCGATCGAGAACGTGGTCAGCGAACCGCGCGTCATCAGCAGCTGTTTGCCGATTTCCACGACCTCGATCAGCTTGGTCGGATCGCTGTCGAGATCGACCATGTTGCCGGCCTCGCGCGCGGCTTGCGTGCCGGTCTGCATGGCGACGCCGACGTCGGCCTGGGCGAGCGCCGGCGCGTCATTGGTGCCGTCGCCGCACATGGCGACGAGACGCCCGCCGGTCTGCTCCTTGCGGATGAATTTCAGCTTGTCCTCCGGCGTCGCCTGGGCGAGGAAATCGTCGACGCCGGCTTCGGTGGCGATGGCCGCCGCGGTGACCGGATTGTCGCCGGTGATCATCACCGTCTTGATGCCCATGGCGCGCAAGGCGGCGAAGCGCTCCTTGATGCCCGGCTTGACCACGTCCTTGAGGTGGATGAGGCCGAGCAACGTCCCGTTGTCCGCCACCGCCAACGGCGTGCCGCCGGTGCGGCTGATCCGGTCCACGCCCTGACGGAATTCGGGCGGCGCCTGCATCGGACGTGAGCCCGACGAAATTCAGCACGGAATCGACCGCGCCCTTGCGCAATCTGCTTTGGCCGAGATCGACGCCGGAGAGCCGGGTCTGGGCGGCGAAGGGAATGACCGACCGGCGATTTGGCGGACAGGTCCGGTTCGGCGATACCGTAATCCGCCTTGGCCAGGGCGACGATCGAGCGCCCTTCCGGGCGTTTCGTCGGCGAGGCTGGCAATCAGCGCGGCCTCCGCCAGCCTGCGCGGTCTCGACGCCCGGCAGCGCGATGAATTCGCTGGCCATGCGATTGCCGAAGGTGATGGTGCCGGTCTTGTCGAGCAGCAGAGTGTCGACGTCGCCCGCCGCCTCGACGGCGCGGCCCGAGGTGGCCAGCACGTTGAAGCGGACCAGCCGGTCCATGCCGGCGATCCCGATGGCCGAGAGCAGGCCGCCGATGGTGGTCGGAATCAGCGTCACCAGCAAGCGCCACCAGCACGGTCACGCTGACCGTGGCGCTCGAATATTTCGCGAAGCTCCACAGCGTGACGACCGCGATCAGGAACATGATGGTGAGGCCGGCGAGCAGCACCGACAGCGCGAGCTCGTTGGGCGTCTTCTGGCGCTCGGCGCCCTCGACCAGCGCGATCATGCGGTCGATGAAGGTGTTGCCCGGCTGGGCGGTGATGCGCACCTTGATCCAGTCGGACAGCACCGTCGTGCCGCCGGTGACCGCGCAGCGGTCGCCGCCCGCTTCGCGGATCACGGGCGCCGATTCGCCGGTGATCGCGCTTTCGTTGACCGAGGCGACGCCTTCGATGATGTCGCCGTCCGACGGGATCAGATCGCCCGCTTCGACCAGGACGATGTCGCCGACGTTGCAGATCGGGCGCCGGGACGGTCGAATAGACCGAGGCGAGATGACCGCGCCCGTCCGGGTCGAGCAGCCGCTTGGCCGAGCGTGTCGCTGCGGGTGGCGCGCAGGGTCGCCGCCTGGGCCTTGCCGCGCCCCTCGGCCACCGCTTCGGCGAAAGTGGCGAACAGCACGGTGAACCAAAGCCACAGAGCGATCTGGCCGGAAAAGAACGGCGAGTCGCCCTGGCCGAGGAAGACCGAGCGCAGCCACAGCAAGGTGACGAGCGCGGCGACGACCTCGGTGACGAAGATCACCGGATTGGCGGCCAGATGATGGGGCGCCAGCTTCTTCACCGCGTCGATCGCGGCGGAGCGCATGATCGCCGTGATCGAACAGCGAGAGCTGGTGTTTGGATTCCGATTTCTTCGACATTTCGGATGGACCTCAGAAAATCTTGCCGGCGAACATCAGGAAATGTTCGACGATCGGACCGAGGGCGAGGGCGGGGAAGAATTGCAGGCCGCCGACGATCAGGATGACGCCGATCATCAGGCCGACGAACAGGCCGCCGTCGGTCGGAAAGGTGCCGAGCGACGCCGCGGCCTTCTTCTTCGCGGCGATGGAGCCGGCCATGGCCATCACGGGCACGACATAGCCGAAGCGGCCCATGCTCATGGCGACGCCGAGAGTGACGTTATACCAGGGCGTATTGGCGTTGAGGCCGGCGAAGGCCGAGCCGTTGTTGCCGGTCGCCGAGGTATAGGCGTAGAGAATTTCCGACAGGCCGTGCGGGCCGTTGTTGGCGAGGCTCGACAGGGCCGAGGGCAGCACCGCCGCCACGGCCGAGAAGCCGAGGATCGAAAGCGGCAGGATCAGCACCGCCAGCATGGCGAGCTTGACCTCGCGGGATTCGATCTTCTTGCCGAGAAATTCCGGCGTGCGGCCGACCATCAGCCCGGCGATGAACACGGTGATGACCGCGAAGACCACGAGACCGTAAAGGCCCGAGCCGACGCCGCCGGGCGTGATCACCCCGAGCTGCATCAGGAACATCGGGATCAGGCCGCCGATCGGCGTCAGCGAATCGTGCATGGCGTTGACCGCGCCGCAGCCGGTGCCGGTCGTCGCCGCGACATAAAGCGACGACAAAGCGAGTCCGAAGCGTGTCTCCTTGCCTTCCATATTGCCGCCGGCGGGATCGAGGCCGAGGTGGGTCAGCAGCGGATTGCCGATAGCTTTCCGCCGCATAGACGATGGCGACGCCGCCCAGGAGCACCAGACCGGCGATCTTGAACAAGGCCCAGCCCTGTTTCTCCGACCCGACCATTTTGCCGAAGGTGATCACCAGGCCGAAAGCGACGGCCAGCAGCGCCCAGATCTGCACCACATTGGACCAGGCGTTCGGGTTCTCGAAGGGATGGGCGGAGTTGGCGTTGAAAAAGCCGCCGCCATTGGTGCCGAACTGTTTTATCGCCTCCTGGCTCGCCATCGGACCAAGCGCGATGGTCTGTTTGGCGCCTTCGAGCGTGGTCGCGTCGACCGAGCCGGCCAGCGTCTGCGGAACGCCCGCGGCGATAAAGGCAAGAGCGATCAACAGGCTGATCGGCAGAAACACATAGAGCGTCGCCCGGGTCATATCGACCCAGAAATTGCCGAGCGTCGCCGCGCTGTGGCGGGCGAAGGCGCGGGTCACCGCAATGGCGAGCGCGACGCCGGTCGCGGCCGAGAGGAAATTATGCACCGCGAGGCCGGCCATTTGCGAAAAATTGCTCATGGTCGTCTCGCCGCTATAGGCCTGCCAGTTGGTGTTGGTCAGGAAGCTGATCGCGGTGTTGAAGGCGAGATCGGGCGGGACATTGTCGAAATGCTGCGGGTTGAACGGCAGAATACGCCTGCAAGCCGTCAGGATCGCGAAAAGCGAGGCGAAGCCCGCCGCCGAAAAGACCAGCATCGCGATCGTATAGGCGAGCCAGTTCTGTTCGCGCTCCGGCGCGACGCCGGCGAGCCGGTAGAATCCGCGTTCGACCGGGCCGAGGACCGGAGAAAGCAAGGTGCGCTCGCCGGAAAAGACGCGCGCCATGTAAAGGCCGAGCGGACGCGTGGTGAGCGCGACCAGGCCGAGAATGAGGCCGATTTGCAGCCAGCCGGCAAGGGTCATGGCGAACTCCGGAGAATTTCAGAAGCGCTCGGGATTGAGCAGGGCGAAAACGAGATAGATCCCGAGCAGGACGGCCACGATCAGGCCGAGGATCGGTTCGAACATGTTTGGCTCCGTCAGGCGCGGGTCAGGGCTTCGGCGTAAAGAATCATCGCGCCGATCAGGCCAAGGCCCGCGGCGAGGTAGATGACGTCCAGCATGAGCGCGCTCCTTTGCGTCTGGCCGGGGCGAATATGGCGCCGGCCGGAATAAGGAGGCTATAAAGGAAAGGGCGGGTTCGCATAAGGATGCCGTAAAGATTTCGCGGGCTCGGCGGCCGGACCCACGGATGCGTCCAGCGGGCCCTCGGGAGCCGCGAAAAAATTCAGGGCGCGCCCAGGCGTGGCCATGGGAGCGGCGGAACGGCGGGCCGCCGTCGTCAGGCAGGCGCTCGCCGCGGCAGGCCGCTCGCCTGCTTCGGATCGACGAAAGCCGGCGAAAAACCGGTCACGCTCTTTCAAGTTCGATCGGCGGTGATTACTTCGACCGATGGGACGGACGGGGAGCCGGGCGTGGCCGCTCGCGAAAAGAGCCTGCCTGTCCTCCATGATGATTGCGCGCCCCGCAAAGGTTTTTTGAGAGGGGCCGCCTGGGGTGAGCGAGCGAGGATAAGCGTGGGGCGACGACTTCGAAATCCTTATTATTCGGGGCCGACGAGCGAGAATTTCGACGGTCTGCGTTTCCGCAACATGGATCGCGTCGAAACGGATCGCGAATTTCGCGCAATCCTGCGCTGGAAGTTGAAGGAAAGACCTGCGGCGTGGCCACAGTCGGTCCCGGTGCGGCAGGCCGTTCCGGACGCCCGGGCCGAGGGATTGCGCGCCACGATCGTCGGCCACGCGAGCGTGCTGATCCAGGCGGGCGGTCTCAATGTCCTCACCGACCCCGTGTGGTCGGAAAGGGCGAGCCCGTTCGCATTCGCCGGCCCCCGGCGCGTGGCGGCGCCCGGAATCGCCTTCGAAGACTTGCCGCCGATCGACGCCGTGCTGCTCAGCCACAATCATTACGACCATATGGACCTGGCGACGCTCCGCCGCCTCAAGGTCGAGCACAATCCGCTGATCGTGACGCCGCTGGGCAATGACGCAATCCTGCGGCGCGCAATTCCCGAGATCCGGGTGGCGGCCGGCGATTGGTGGGACCGCGTTGACATCGGCAAGGGAGGCGAGGTCGTCATTGTTCCGGCCAACCATTGGTCGGCGCGCGGACGTAGCGATCGGCGCATGGCGCTCTGGTCCGGATTCGTCCTGCGCGCCAGCGGCGGCAGCGCCTATTTTGCGGGCGACACCGGCTATGGCGACGGGCGCGTTTTCAAAGAGATGCGGCGGCGGGTCGGCAGGCCCGACCTGGCCTTGATCCCCATAGGCGCTTATGCGCCGCGCTGGTTCATGAGCGCGCAGCACATCGATCCGAACGAAGCGGTGCAGATCATGGAAGATCTCGAAGCCCGCCGCGCCGTCGGGATCCACTGGGGCGTCTTCCATCTCACCGACGAGCGCCGCGACGAACCGCCGGAGCTGCTCCTCGCCGCCCTCGCGCGCCGGGGAATCGACGAAGCCTTGTTCCCCGCCGGAGAGCCAGGCCTGGCATATGACATCAGGTGACCGGAGCCTGCCTTGCGATCGATCTTCCGGCGCCATGCGGACGGGTTCGGCAGCCTTCGCCAGGCCGTCGGCGCGACAGCCATTCCGTTTGTGTCGATTTCGGATTAAAGGTGGTTCAGGGTGGGGGCGGCTGGCCAGATGTCGGCGGTGTTTCAGGGCTGCCAATCGTTTCGCCACGGGATTCCCGCAATGCATGCGCGAAATCGAGAGGGCCACGCAATGTCTGAAGATAAATCCAAACAAAAGACTCCACAAAAGCAATATAGATTAATCTTATTCTATGGCGGCGCCACGACGCTGCTGGCGGTCGTGAACTTGCTGGTTCGAATGAATTTGATCGCCAATGGGGTTGACCAGTTCGACTTCGTCATGGCGCTGAGCTATGGGCTGCTGCTTGTCGGGATCGTTTTTCTCGGCATCGGGCTGGTCATGTGGAGGCAAAAAAGATAACGCCGCCGGCGCGAGGGCTGACGCCAGGAGCAAACCGGCGGCGGCCACAGCTGGGCGCCACAAGCGCCCCCATGCCTGCAAATTCCGCCGAGCCATTTCAAACGGCGCCACGCAGCCGACAGGCGCAAGGCTCGGTCAAGGTCCGGCCTCCATTGTCACATTGCGGTTGCTCCCAAGTGCCGCAACAAGGCTGGACGTCCGCTCCCCTTATCGGGAGCGGGCGTTTTGCTTTCCACTTTCGCGCCAGGCGAACAAATCACCATCCTGTGTCGCGTTGATATTGTGCGGGGTCGCCGCGTCACCCGCTGCTGCCGCGCTGCGACGGCGGGTGGATGGCTGCACGAAAAGTCACGGCGGCTGGGTTCTGATCAATGAGACCTGGTCTAAGTTATTCGGCAGCCTGTCGCATTATTCGACCCTGCATCTCGCCGACGCCCGCGCCCGCGTGCGGCTTTCGTGAAATTCCGGAGATCAAGCCGGGAGATTTCGTCTGGCCCGATCTCGAGAGTCCGGAACGCGCCGCCATCTGGGCCGCCGACCCGATGATCGGGCGCGAGGAGGCGCTGGAGATCGCGCTTTCCGCCGAACAGGCGGGTCTCGCCTATTACAAGTCGGTGCTCGACGCGACCGACGATCCGGAGATCAAGAAATTCTGGCGGCCGAATTCGTCGCAGAGGAAAGCGAGCATGTTGCCGAACTGAAAAAATGGATCGCGGCGCATCAATCCGGCGGGCTGCTCCCGGTCGATCGTTGACGGGTTGGCGCCGCTTTCCGCCTGTTATTTGATCTTGCCGGAGGCGTTGCGTAGGGCCTAGCCTGCGGCGGCTAAATTTTGAATTGGCCGCAGCCAAAGGGAGCAAGGATCATGAAACTCTCCGCCCGCAACGTCCTGCCCGGCAAGGTCGTCGAGGTCAAGAAAGGCGTAACCACCGCCCATGTGCGCATCGACGTCAAGGGTCTGATCGTCACCGCCGCGATCACCAATGAAGCGGTTGAGGATCTCGGCCTGAAGGTCGGCAGCGAGGTTCACGCCGTCGTCAAGGCCTCCGACGTCATGGTCGCCATCGGCTGATTCGCGCGTTCGGCAATCGCCCCGATCGTTCCGGGGCGTTTTTTCACCGCGTCAGGATCATCACCAGACGCTCGACGGGCCGGCCCTGTTTCAGATGGCTGTCGAAAATCTCGTCTATGTCCGCCGGCGTCTTCAGCCCGTACCAAACTCCCTCGGGATAGATGACCATCAGCGGCCCGGCAGAGCAGAAGCCGAGACAGCCGGCCGGCGTGAAGCCGATCTTCCCTGCGCCCTCCGCCTCGACGCGCCGGCCCAGGCGATCCCACAGGGGTTGCGCGCCGGCCGCGCCGCAGGAGCCGCGCGGATGGCCCGGCGGACGCTGGGTGAAACAGGCGAAAACATGCCGTTCATAGACTTGCGGCAGGTCGAAAGTCTCAATGGTCATGCGCCGGTCCGGGGTTTGCTCAGCTGCGCCAAAATCACACCCGTCGCCGTTTCGGCCGACGCGACGATCTTCATGCAATGATCGCTGTTGTCGAAAAAATGCAGGTCGAAGCGCGGCGTGAGCTTGCCGGGCTCATCCTCGATGTCAGAGGCGTCGCAGCGCGCGAAGGCGAGGTGCGGCAAAGCCCGGCGCAACAACGACAAAACCTGGCCGTCAGCCTGCGGGTCGGCGAGAAATCCTGTCGATCTCCATCAGATCGCGTTTCGTTATCGCCATGGTCGCCTCAGTCTCTCATCACGCCGGCGAGGTTGCGCTCGTCCAGCGCGGCGATCTCCTCCTCCAGGCAGCCGATCACGCGCGATTGGTCAAACTCGACCACATAAATCGGGGTCTCAGTCTCGGCCATCATTCCCGCCTTGACGATCTCGCCGATGGCGCCGGCGGGCGCGAGCAGCGCGTTCGGCGGCGCGTCGGCAAAGGAGCCGTCGTTGAGCAGGTCGGCGAGGACGCGCACTTTCTGGCCGACATCGAATTTCGGCAGACGCGGAAAATCCATCTGTGGCGTCTTTCAGCCGAAGGCCGGCGTGTGGCTGGAGCAGGTCGTCGCCTTGGGATCGCGGAACACCAGACCCGAATGGCCCGCGCCGTCCGCGAAATCGATGGTGACGCCTTCCAGCAGCAGCCGGCTTTCGGCCGGCAGGAACAGACGCAATCCGTTGCGCTCGACCACGGCGTCGCCGGGCTCCGGCTGCGCCTTGATATCCATCGCAGCGGAAAGGCCGGAACAGCCGCCCGGCTTGACGACGAGGCCGAAGCCGGCGCCGGGGCCGCCGTCGACCAAAATCATCATGCGCATGAAATCGTTCCGCTTTCGGCGTGATCTCAAAATTCATAAAACCTCCTCGCGCCCTCGATCGGCGCTGACGCTTCGGGGAAGCTCAGCAAGGTCGGCGCCAGTCGGAAGGGCTGGCGCCCCATGACATTTGGCGGGCGCGGGGCGTCGATCGTGTCGGAATCGACGCAATTTCTGTCGGAAAAGCGACGTGATTTTGGGCGGCCAATATAAATTCTGGCGCCGCCCAGCGCGGGCGGTCGCGTCCGTCAAGGCGGTGGACGTCAGGGAGCGTTTGGCGCCTCTTCAGGCTGCGATGATCGCCGGCTTGATGGGCTTTGTCGGCAAGACCGGCCATCGGCTTCAGCGCCCTTAAAAAACGCCGTTGGGCGATTTCATGTGGCAAATGTGTTACATTGCGCAACAAAATCAGGGCAGAATTTATTGGACGAATGATATGCTGAAACTTTCACCTGTATTCAGATTGTTTGCACAAACAGTACGCACCATGAGTAGCATTTGCGTAATTTAATGACTTTACGAGGCGCGCCCCCATTGCTAACAAGTCGGCTATACGTAAAACACATGCGATGCGTAATGTAAGCGAATTACCGCATGTATGGAGTCCCGCAGATCGTCGGGCGGAGCCGCAATGGGGGATGGAATGCGCAACAAAGCCTTGTTGGCCGCGGCGGCGGCCTCCGTGATCTCGATGGCTGTGGCGCCTGCTTTGGCCGACGACGCTCAGGAAATCGCCGCGCTCAAGGCGCAGGCGGCGGTGCTTAAAGAGCAGAACGCCGCGCTCGCGGCGCGGATGAGCCGGCTCGAGCGCAAACAGGCCGCCCGGCCAAAAGCCATCGAGAAAAGGGAGGCGAGGGAGCCGGCGAGCCCCGCCGCGCCGGCTCCCTCCGGGACATTCATGGCGCAGGCTTCGAGCGTTCCCGGCCCGCTCCTCAATGGCGAAGGGCCGCTGACCTGGAACGAAATCACCCTCTTCGGCACGATCGACGCCGGCGTCGGCTATGTCAGCCACGGCCTGCCGGAGAACGGCATGAACTACGAGGGCAAATCCCTCATCAACAAATTCACCAACAAGCCCACTTGGGGCATCGCCCAGAACAACCTGGCCCAGACCACTCTGGGCGTGAAAGGCAAGGAGGAACTTCTGCCGGGTCTCGCCGGCGTGTTCATGGCCTCGACCGGGATCAATCCCCAGTCCGGCCAGCTCGCCAATATGCCGGGCACCCTGGTCTCCAACCAGGCCTGCCGCGCAGCGCCTATTCCTTCTCGGGCGACGGCGGACGCGGCGGCCAGGCTTTCAACGACCAGCTTTACGCCGGTCTGTCGTCCCCAACTTTCGGAGAACTGACCTTCGGCCGCCACCGCCCGTTCTCGGTCGATATGGTCGTCGGCTACGATCCCACCGGCGCGGCCTATTCCTTCTCGCCGATCGCCTTCAATGGCCAGTTCGTGCAGGGCCTTGGCGCGACCGAAGACGCGCGCTGGGACAATTCGCTCAAATATCGCGTGAGCTATAGCCCGGTTCATTTGGGCGCGATGTATAAATTCGCCGACGGCGGCGGCGGCTGCAATTACATCGGAACCGACGTCAAACCCAAAGACACGCCGCAAATCTGCTATCCGACGAACAACACTGCCTATCAGTTCAATCTCGGCGGAACTCTTGGCGGGCTCGATACTGGATGGGGTCTTTGGCGTCTATCACGACGCCGTCGTGATCGCGGGGGGCAATTCGCCGCTCAGCTTCACGCAGTTGTCCGGAAGTAGCGTCTTTATCGACAATACGGGCCTCACGGTTAAGTCGACAGGTTACAATGTTAACACGTTGGCTGGTCTGATTTCCGACAATATGGGCTTTGGCGGCGCGGCAAAATATACATACAATCAGTTCAAGTTCTTTGCCGGATATGTCCATGACGAATTGCAAAACCCGTCCCAGAATGTCGGCATCGGCGCCACCAACCAGCAGGGCGGATATCAATTGAGCTCGGTCAACAACGATTTCTATGCGCATCCAAAGGTCTTGCAGACCGTGTGGGCTGGCGTGCGCTATGCCTATAATTCCAGGCTCGAACTGATTGGCGCCTATTACTATGTCAATCAGAACCAGTTCGGCACGATCGCCCAGGATCTGACCTGCATCACTGCAAAGACCCAGAACGCCAAGGCCGCGCAATGCGCAGGCGACCTGAACGCGGTCTCGCTTTACGCCGATTACCACTTTACCAAGCGTTTCGACGTTTATGGCGGTCTCGAGGTTTCGGCGGTCGACGGCGGCGTCGCCGGCGGCACGGTGTCAAGCGTGGGCAAACTGACCGCTCTAGGCTACAATTATTACACCAACTGGGCTCCGGTGGTCGGCGCGCGCTTACCTTCTGACCATTTAAAAAAAAAAAAAAAAAAAATTTTTTTTTTTTTTTTTTTTTTTTTTTTTTTCTTGTGGCCTGATCGGGCAGGATTTTTCGGAGGATCCCATGAGATTGAAGGCGCTTGTCGTTGGCGGCCTGTTGTCGCTCATCGCTTTTCGCGCCGAAGCGGCGCAGGTTCAGGTCGCGGTCGCCGCCAATTTCACCGAGCCGGCCAAGGAAATCGCGGCGCTGTTCAAGCAGAAGACCGGGCACGATGCGCGTCCTGAGCTTCGGCGCCTCCGGCGGGTTCTTTACACCCAGATCACCCACGGCGCGCCGTTCGAGATCTTCCTTGTCGGCCGACGAGGATCGGCCGAAGAATGGCGGTCGCAGAATGGCTTTGGCGTCGCCGGCAGCCGCTTCACCTACGCCGTCGGCAAGCTCGTGCTGTGGAGCAAGGTCGATCGACGTGACCAAGGGCGACGAAGCGCTCAAGAAGCGGCGCGTTTTCAACAAGCTTTCCATCGCCAATCCCGACTGCCGCGCCCTATGGGACCGCGGCGATCGAGACCATGAAGACGCTCGGCGTCTATGACAAGCTTGAAGCCCAAGATCGTTCAGGGGACCAGCATCACCCAGGCTTTCCAGTTCGTGGACACCGGCAACGCCGAGGTCGGCTTCGTCGCGCTCTCGCAGCTCGACGGCAATGAACGAGCGGCTCGCGCTGGGTCGTCCCGCACGCTCATCTCTATGCGCCGATCCACCAGGACGCCGTGCTGCTGAAGAACGGCGCGAGCATGACGCGGCCGCCAAAGCCTTTCTCGCTTTCCTTCACGGGCCGGAGGCGCGCGCGATCATCGAGCGCTACGGCTACGCTCTGCCCTGAATCGAGCGATGGACGCGCTCCGCAACATCTGGGACGTCTGTTCGCCTGACGCTTGGCGCTGGCCAGCGTCGCGACCGCTCGCTGCTGCTGGTCGTCGGCGACGCCGCTTGCTTGGTGGCTGGCGCGCACGCAGGCGCTGGTGGAAGGAAGTCGTCGCGGCCGTCGTCGCGCTTGCCGATGGTGCTGCCGCCCACCGTGCTCGGCTTCTATCTGCTCATCGCTGCTCGGGCCCGACGGCCCCGGCGGGGCTCTCGCCAGCCTGTTGGGCGCGCGCACTCTGGCCTTCACCTTCACCGGCCTGGTCATCGGCTCGGTGCGTCTATTCGGCCTGCCTTTCGTGGTGCAGCCGATCCGCAACGCCTTTCGAGGCCATGGGCGACCGGCCGCTCGAAGCCGCGGCCACGCTGCGCGCCTCGCCCTGGCGGCGCTTTCTTCACCGTCGCCCTGCCGCTGGCTCGGCCCGGCTTCCTCGTCCGGCGCGGTGCTCGGCTTCGCCCATACCGTCGGCGAATTCGGCGTCGTGCTGATGATCGGCGGCAACATCCCCGGCCGCACCCGGGTGCTGTCGATCGCCATCTTCGATTATCGTCGAGACCATGCAATGGCGCGAAGCCAATCTCCTCGCCGCCGGCATGGTCGGCTTCGCTTTTGTCGTGATCCTCGCCATGATTTTCAGCGGAAAGCTTTTCGCGAGGCTCAGGTGACGGACGATGACGCAATCCGAGGCCCGCTTTCGCGCCGCGTTCGGCGACATTCGCCCTCGACGCCGCTTTCGGCGCGCCGGCGCAAGGCGTCACCGCGCTGTTCGGGCCTTCGGGCTGCGGCAAGACCACGATCCTGCGCTGCATCGCCGGGCTGCACCGGTTCGCGGACGGTTTTTCGTCGTTCGTCGGAGAGGTCTGGCAGAACGCCTGATAGCACTTTTGTCCCGACCTCACAAACGCGCCGTTGGGCTATGTCTTCCAGGAGGCTTGCCTTTTCCCACATCTTTCGGTGCGCAAAAATCTGCTGTTCGGCGCGCCGAAGGAAAAGCCATCGCGAGCGCTCGCGCGTCGCTTTCGACGAGGTCCTGGATCTGCTCGGCCTCGCGCGCGCTGCTCGAGCGCTCGCCGCGCCATCTCTCCGGCGGCGAGCGCCAGCGCGTCGCCATTGGCCGCGCGCTTGCTCACCCAGCCCAAATTGTTGCTGATGGACGAGCCCCTCGTCGGCGCTCGATCGTGGCGCCAAGGCGGAAATCCTGCCCTTCATCGAAAGCCTGCGCGATCATTTCTCGATGCCCATCCTCTATATCAGCCACGACCTCGCCGAGGTCGAGCGCCTCGCCGATCACATCGTCCTGATCGAACAGGGCCGCGTCGTCGGCGCCGGCGCGCTGGCCGATCGTGCAGGGCGATCCCGGCCTCGCCTCTGGCTCGTTCGCGCGAGGCGGCGGTCAGCCTGAAAGGCGTGGTCGAGGCCGTCGATGCGACCTATGGGCTGATCGCCGTCGCGGTAGCCGGCGGCCGCATGCTCGCCCCGGCGCCGGCGCGCTTCCGTCGGCGTAGGCGCGGCGCGTGCATATTCTCGCCAGCGCGGTCAGCCTGGCGCGCGAGGCGCCGGGCCGAAGTTCGATCCTGAACGTCCTGCCGGCGCGGCTTGTGGCGATGAATCCGCTCGACGCGGTCGAGGTCGTGGCGGCGGTCGCGCTCGGCGAGAACGGCGACGGAGCGCGCCTGCTGGCGCGCATGACGCGAAAGTCATGGGAGGAACTGGCTTTCGCGCCGGGCCAGAAAGTCTTTGCCCAGGTCAAATCGGTCTCGCTCGACGCCGGTCGCGCCGAGGCCAAGGGAGTTTGACCCCGACGCGCCTAAGGCGATCATCGAGGATTGTCCGGCGTCAGCACGAGTGGGACAAATTGGCTTTGATCGAGAACGGAGGATTTCTGGCTCATCGTAGCTGACCAAGAGGCTAAGTTGAGGCAGAAATCCGGACCTGCAGGAGTTTCGGCGGCGCGGCCGTGAAAGAGCCGCCGCAAGGCGCGATTTTGGCGGCGGGAGATGAAATTCGCGCGGTGGACGCCTCGTCCGACGCGCTGGCGCCGGGCGACGACTCCGCCTCATCGACGAGGTCAAGCGCCGCGCTTCGATCTGGAAGCGGGAGCACTCTACTGGACGGAACAGCGAGCGGGTTCAAGGCCACGTCCTTTGCCAGCATTAGAGCCTTTGCTTCCCGGTCGAAGCGGGCTATTCAGGGGGCATGACCTGCAATAAGATCAGCGCGCTTCTGGCCCTTCACAGCGAAGGCCAATTCCTCGTCGGCCGCAGTCCGCATCGCGCTTCTCGAAAAAGTGGCCGAACTCGGCAGCATCGCCAAGGCGGCCAAGACGACGGGCTTCAGCTACAAAACGGCCTGGGATTCTGTTAACGCCGTGAACAACCTTCTGCCAACGCCGGCTTTCATCACCCGGCCGGGCGGACGTTCCGGCGGCGGGGCCGAAATCACCGAGGAAGGACGCCGGCTGATCGCGGTCTTCCATCGCCTGGAAAACACATTGTCGCAGATATCCAATATCATCTCGGAAGAGGGCGTGGCGGCAGAGGAAGAAGCGCTGCTCTGGGCGGTCGGCGCGCGCACCTCGGCGCGCAATGTCTTGCAGACCGAGGTGCTCCAGGTCAGGCGCTGGCCGGTCGATGTCGAAGTCACGCTGAAATTCGGCGCCGACCGCCGGATCATGGTTCTCGTCACCTATGAAGCAGCAGAAGAACTCGAACTTTAAGCCCGGCCGCAAGGCGCTTTCTTTGATCAAGGCGCCCTTCATACATCTTTATACCCCCGAACGACGCTCTCCCAAGCCGGCCGCAACCGCTTTGAGGGGACCTCGTGACATGGCGCGCCTATTCCGAGCGCAGTTGCGAAATCCTGCTGGACATCGGCCAAGGGAAGACTTTGCACGCCGTCGCCCCGCGCAGCGCATCGTCGATCTCCGTTTGACGACCCGGCAGCCCGGTCGTCGCCAGTTTCGAAGCAGTCAATCGATTCTGGCGGTGAATTGAAGACTTGTTCGCGCCGCGCTGGAACGCCTATCGATCCGCGGCGGTTCGCCGCTCGCACGACGATAGACGGCAGAGCGGTGGAGAACCAAGTTCTCTCGCGCCGCACTCCATTTCAATTTGTCGCATCCCGAAGCCTCCTGTCCCCGCGCTTAGCCCGCCGAAAAGGCCGAGAGCAGGAGGCGCGAGAACGCCCAGGAAAGAATGGCGACCCATCCACGCCGCTCAAAATAAGCCAGACCCTGGCGCCCGCGTCAGGAACTCGGGGCGTCACCGTGAAGGGACTATGTTTTCCACTCTGCTCGCGCGGAGAGCGGCGGTTCCTCATGCGCTGCTTGAGACGCGCGTTCTTTTCCTCCGTCGCCTGGCGGCCCTTTAGTGGCGCCATAGAGGGCCAAGAGGCCTTCATCATACGTCCTAGCAGCCATTCTACGCTTCACGGGCCCTTTTGGCGGCCACAGGCGCGTCGCCAGCGCCGTGGGCGGCCTTATCGTCAATTGTTCGGCATTGATGGCCTGCGATCGTCGGCTATGAAAAAACTGGCGACGATCGAGCCACGCCGCAGGGGGGCGATGAAATGAGGCGCCTGCGCACTTGGCGCAGGCTCTTGTCTCGACGCTTGCGTCTTCCTTGATCCCGACTGCAGCCCCACTCGCGGGCGCCGCTGAAGTTATTGATTTTATGCACAAGCCAAAAAATTCGAACCCCTGGCCTCCGCCTTCGGACGGAGTCGAAAGGTCCGAAAGCCTCACGTTGCATGTGGAAGGCGAAACCGCACTTGCGCGGTTGCTATACCTGTCGCCACCCGCCTTGATCAGCGGCGCATTATAAATAACTTATTGCAACGTTTGGTGGAGCTGAGGGGATTCGAACCCCTGACCTCTGCAGTGCGATTGCAGCGCTCTCCCATCTGAGCTACAGCCCCGCTCCGGCGCCGGTGTTTAGGGCTCGCGCGCGATCCTGTCAATCGGAACGCGCGGGCCGCGCCGGAAAACTTGTTCCCGCCTTCGCAAAGGCCTAAAAGGCCGCTTGCCCGCCGGTTCGGCCCTTGGCCTGGAGTCGCAATGTCCGCCGCAGCCTTTCTTCTTCCCGTGTTCCGGATCATCGATATCGCCCTCAATCTTTATTGGTGGGTCATCATCGTCATGGCCGTCATGTCCTGGCTGCTCGCCTTCGACGTGATCAACATCCGCAACGATTTCGTCCGTTCGGTGTGGAACGGCGTCAACGCCTTGACCGAGCCGGCGCTGCGGCCGATCCGCCGCTTCCTGCCGCCGATCGGCGGCATGGATATTTCCCCGATCGTGCTCCTGCTGCTGCTGTCCTTCATCCAGATGGAGCTGGGCCAGCTGGCGCGGATCCTGATCATGTCCTCGATGTGAGCGCGCCCGGCTTCTTTGCGCCGCGCGCGGGCGGGATCGAGCTTCGTGTCCGGCTGACGCCCAAATCGTCCCGCGAAAGTCTCGACGGCCCCGAGATACGCGACGACGGCGCCTGCGTGCTGAAGGCGCGGGTGCGGGCTGCGCCGGAAGACGGCAAGGCCAACGCCGCCCTGGCGGCTCTGCTGGCCAAGCAGCTCAAGGTTCCGGCCTCGTGGATCGGCCTCGCCTCCGGGGCGACTTCGCGCCAGAAGACGTTTTTCATCGAGGGCGACCCCGAAGCCCTGGCCCGTCGCCTCGCCGCGCTTTTCCCCGACGATGCGAAATCCCGGTAGGCTGTAGGGCGCATTGCCAAAGGGCGCATTGCCAAGCCGCGGCGCCATGGCCTAAACGGGGAGCAAATGCCAGAAAGGCGCGGGGCCAAGATGAGCAAGACCAATTCCGGCAATTTCTTCGAGGATTTCCAGCTCGGCCATCTGATCGTTCATGCGACGCCGCGCACCGTGACCACGGGCGATGTCGCGCTCTATACCGCGCTTTATGGCGGGCGGTTCGCCGTCCAGTCCTCGAGCGCCTTCGCCCATGCCATCGGCTATCCCAGAAGCCCGGTGGACGACCTGCTGGTGTTCCACATCGTCTTCGGCAAGACCGTGCCGGACATTTCGCTCAACGCGGTGGCCAATCTCGGCTATGCCGATTGCCGGTTCCTGGTTCCGGTCTATCCCGGCGACACGCTTTCCGCGACATCCGAGGTCATCGGCCTCAAGGAGAATTCCAACGGCCAGACCGGCGTGGTCTATGTCCGTTCGCGTGGCTTCAACCAGCATGGCGACGCGGTGCTGGAATATGTGCGCTGGGTCATGGTGCGCAAACGCGATCCGAAATCGCCGGCGCCGGCGGAAGTCACGCCGCAACTGCCGCGGGCGCTGGCGCCCGACCAGCTCGGCGACGCCGTACCCGTGATTGACCGGCGCAAATACGATCCTGCGCTGGCTGGCTCGCGGTTTCGCTGGGGCGATTATCTGCCGGGCGAAAAGATCGACCATGTGGACGGCATGACGGTCGAGGAGGCCGAGCATCAGCTCGCCACCCGCCTCTTCCAGAACACCGCCAAGGTTCACTTCAACCAGTTCACCGAGGGGCAGGGCCGGTTCGGCCGCCGCCTGATCTACGGCGGTCATGTCATTTCGCTCGCCCGCAGCCTGACTTTCAACGGTCTCGCCAACGCCTTCCATGTCGCGGCGATCAATGGCGGGCGCCATGTCAGCCCGCTCTTCGCCGGCCTCACCGTCTTCGCCTGGACCGAAGTGCTGGAGCGCGCCGAAATCCAGGGCCGCGACGACGTCGGGGCCTTGCGCCTGCGCACCGTCGCGACCAAGGACCAGCCCTGCGCCGCCCATCCTTACAGGCAGGACGAAGGCTACGACCCGAGCGTCATCCTCGATCTCGATTACTGGGCGCTGATCCCGCGGTGATACGAAATCCGCATGATTGAAGCGGATTTTCGCGCCATGGCTTTTCTGCGGATCGCGAAGCGATCCTGCCGTATCGTTACGATAAACGGGCAATGAAAAGCCCCCCGCGCATCGAGCGCGGGAGGCTGTTTTATTCTCGAAAGTCGACGCCTACTCGCCGCCGAAGGTCACGACGACAATCAGCAGCAGCATAGCGGCGGTGAGCGCGATGGCGAGGGCGCCGACGCCGGCCATGCCGTAGGCGACGGCCAGGCCGACGGTGGCGGCGACGACCAGCAACACGATGATGATGAAGCCCTTCACCGCGGCGGCTTCGGCGGCCGAAGTTTTTCCACTATTAGCGTCGCTGCTCATGATTTCTTCTCCCTAATGGCCCCTGGTCGAACTACCAGCGGCCGAAACGCCGCAGTTTAACCTATACGACGATTTGACACGGTCGGCTCGATTTATTTCGCGCTGCTGGCGCTGGGGCCCGCAGGCGTTGCCGTACTACGGATTTGTGAAGAAAAAACCGGTTCGGGCGAACTTGCGCATTCGCAGGAAAATCTTACGCGGGCGCCGCAATGACCTGGATAAAATTTCGTGAAGAGCGTCCGGACAAGTCTCGCGCCCGCGCCGTCATGCGCCATTGCGCTTGAGGAAATTCCAGACCTTGCGCGCGGCGTCGAAATCTCGGCCCTCGTCCAAGGGCGCGGCGGCGGGATGCGCGGGCTTCTGCGCGGGGCCATGCGGCGGGGCCGTGCCGATGCGCACCTCCTCGACCGGCGACTTGCAGCCCGTATAGGACAGCACCGCGCCCCGCACATGGTTCGCGCCGCGGGAATCGCGCTCGCTGAGCGGCCATTCCTCCCGCTTCGGGCTGCAGCCCGCCCGATTCGCGAAGAGCGAGAGGGTCGTTTCGGCCGGAAGGGCCTCGAAGGACGCGCCGCCGATCGTGGCCTGCCCGCCCGCGAAGGGAATATCGGGGTTGCCGAGACTGTTGACGGCGATGAAAGCCATGGGAGCGAAGCCGCATTGCGCGAGATCGGCCGGCATGGCGGCGCCCATGGTGGCGACGCCGGCGACCGGATGTCCCAGGCCGGCGCATGCCGCGCGATAGGCGAACACGCCGCCGGACGATTCGCCGACGAGGAAAACCTTGCGCGGGTCGCCGACGCCCTCGCCGACCAAACGATTGATCAGATCACGCAGGAAGGCCGTTTCGCGGTCGGCGTCGGGACCGGCGGCGACCGGCCAGCCCGCTGTCAGGGGCTCGGGATAAAGGAAGACCGGCTTGCGCGATTCGACGATTTCCTGGAAGGCGAGGCGATGACGCTTCGGACCGGCTCCGCCTCTCGGGCGCAGGACGATGATCAGCGGCCGGCGGCGCAGTTTGAGCGCCTCATGTTCGATGAGAATGGCCGAGCGGTTGACGCCGTCCGATTTCATGTAAAGCCGCGCCGCCGCGGATGCGGAAGCCGCGGGAAAAAGGCGCCCAGGCCAAGGGTGATCAGGCCGGCGGCCGCGGCGGCGAAATTCCGCCCGCGCCGGTTCGCCGGCTCCCGCCCTGGTTCGAGGCGCAGGGACGCGCCGGAGCGAGCGGAACGGCCGAGTGACAACATGATTTCGCCTCCAAGCGCCCTAGCTTTGGCTGCTTTGCAAGATGAAAGCAAGACATGCGCCCGACATTGGCGCAAATTCACGCGGTTTCCACGCCGGCGCGCCACGCGCGCCCAGCCTGGCGCCGAGCAAACCCTTTCCGCCTACTTCGAAGGGCTGAGGCCGATCCAATTGCGCGGTGCACCCGTTTACATTAGTGATTGTCGTCAATCCTCGGGTTTATTGGCGTTCCACGGTTTGCCGCAGCGCCGCGCAAACCGCGCCGGTCCGAACAGAAAGGGGGACTCGATGGCCAAACCCAGCCCGTCTCCGCTGGAGCAGCGTCGCCCGCTCTCGCCGCATCTGCAAATCTACAAATGGTCGCCGACGATGGCGGCCTCCATCGCCCATCGTTTCACCGGCGCCGCGCTCTACGCCGGAACCCTGCTGCTCGCTTTCTATCTCTTCGCGGCGGCGGGCGACGCCCGCAGCTTCCATTTCGCCTCGGTCCTTTTCAGTTCGTGGCTCGGCCAACTCGTCCTGCTCGGCTACACCTTCGTGCTGATGCTGCATGTGATGGGCGGCCTGCGCCATGCGATCTGGGACGCGGGCAAGGGGTTCGAACCGAAGGCGCGCGACCGGCTCTCCATCGGCTCCTTCGCCGGCGCGGCGGTCCTCACCGTCCTGCTGTGGATCGTCTCCTTCGTCATCCGTTAGAGGCGCGCCCGATGACCCAGAAGCCCACCTTCCGCACCCCCGCCGCCCGCGTGAAATATCTCGGCTCGGCGAAGTCCGGCGCCCATCACGCCTGGATGATGCGTTTGAGCACTTTTGCGCTGCTGCCTCTCACCTGCGCTTTCGTGCTGATCGTGCTGTCGCTGACGGGCCGGGACTACCAGAGCGCCCGCATATTCCTCGGTTCGCCTGTTGTCGCGATTTTCATGCTGCTTTTCGTCGGCGTCGGCGTTTATCACATGACGCAGGGCATGCAGGTGATCATCGAGGACTATGTTCACGGCGAGCGGATCAAGCCCCTCGCCCTGATGGCGAATATCCTGTTCGGCCTGCTGATCGGCGCGGCCCTCATCTATGCGGTGATGCGCCTGAGCTTCACCTGATTGTCGCCCGGGCGCGCGCCGCCCGGCCTCCTGCAATTCCCGACTGAAGGTTTCTTCCATGGCTTCCAACGACGCCCCGGCCAAGTCGGCTCCCGGCGGCAAGGCCTATCCGATCGTGGATCATACGTTCGACGTGGTCGTCGTCGGCGCGGGTGGGGCGGGCCTGCGCGCCACGGTCGGCTGCGCCGAGGCGGGCCTGCGCACCGCCTGCGTCACCAAGGTCTTCCCCACCCGCTCGCATACGGTCGCGGCCCAGGGCGGCGTCGCGGCCTCGCTCGGCAATATGGGGCCGGACAATTGGAAATGGCACATGTACGACACCGTCAAGGGCTCCGACTGGCTCGGAGACCAGGACGCGATCGAATATCTCTGCCGCAACGCCCCCGACGCGGTCTATGAGCTCGAACACTGGGGCGTGCCCTTCTCCCGCACCGAGGACGGCAGGATCTATCAGCGCCCCTTCGGCGGCATGACCACCGATTTCGGCCAAGGTCCGCCGGCCCAGCGCACCTGCGCCGCCGCCGACCGCACCGGCCACGCCATGCTGCACACGCTCTATGGCCAGGCGCTGAAACATTCGACCGAGTTCTTCATCGAATATTTCGCCATCGACCTGATCATGGACGCGGAAGGCAAATGCCGCGGCGTCGTCTGCCTCAAGATGGACGACGGCACGATCCACCGTTTCCGCGCCCAGCTCGTGATGCTGGCCACCGGCGGCTATGGCCGCGCCTATTTCTCCGCCACTTCCGCCCATACCTGCACCGGCGACGGCGGCGGCATGGTTTTGCGCGCCGGACTTCCCTTGCAGGATCTGGAGTTCGTGCAGTTCCACCCGACCGGCATTTACGGCGCCGGCTGCCTGATCACGGAGGGCGCGCGCGGCGAGGGCGGCTATCTGACCAATTCGGCCGGCGAGCGCTTCATGGAGCGCTATGCGCCGTCGGTGAAGGATCTCGCGCCGCGCGACATGGTTTCGCGCGCCATGACCATGGAGATCCGCGAAGGCCGGGGCGTGGGCCGGAACAAGGACCACATCTTCCTGCATCTCGATCATCTCGATCCGAAAATCCTGCACGAGCGCCTGCCCGGCATTTCGGAAAGCGCCAAGATTTTCGCCGGCGTGGACGTGACCCGCGAGCCGATTCCCGTCCTGCCGACCGTCCATTACAACATGGGCGGCATCCCGACCAATTATCACGGCGAGGTGCTGACCAGGAAGGGCGACGATCCGGACGTGGTGGTGCCTGGCCTGATGGCGATCGGCGAGGCGGCCTGCGTCTCGGTCCATGGCGCCAACCGCCTCGGCTCCAATTCGCTGATCGACCTCGTGGTGTTCGGTCGCGCCGCCGGCCTTCGCGCCGCCGAAATCGTCAAGCACGGCGCCAAGCAGGAGGCCCTGCCGGAGGATTCCGCGGACCGCGCCTTGTCGCGCCTCGACCGATACCGCCACGCCAGTGGCGGCACGCCGACCGCCGAACTGCGGCTGAATATGCAGAAGGTGATGCAGAACAATTGCGCGGTCTATCGCACCGGCGAGGTTCTGGAGGAAGGCGTCAAACTGATCGACGACGTGTGGAAGGGCCGCGACGATCTGCGCGTCTCCGACCGCTCGCTGATCTGGAACTCCGACCTCATCGAGACATTGGAGTTCGACAATCTGATCGGCCAGGCCGCCGTCACCATGGTCTGCGCCGAGAACCGCAAGGAATCGCGCGGCGCCCACGCCCGCGAGGATTTCGCCAGCCGCGACGACGCCAACTGGATGAAGCACACTCTGGCGACCATCGACGACGCGGCCAAGGCCGTGAAGATCGACTACCGTCCGGTGCATAGCTACACCATGACCGACGAGATCGCCTATATCGAGCCCAAAGCCCGCGTGTACTGAGATCGAGCAAGTCCGATGGTTGAATTCACGCTGCCCAAAAATTCCGTGGTCGGGTCCGGAAAGGTCTGGCCGAAGCCGCCGGGCGCCAAGCGCCTGACCGAATTCCGCATCTATCGCTGGAACCCGGACGACGGCCGCAATCCCTCGATCGACACCTATTATGTGGACCGCGACGATTGCGGACCGATGGTGCTCGACGCCCTGCTCTATATCAAGAACAAGATCGATCCGACGCTGACGCTCCGCCGCTCCTGCCGCGAGGGCATTTGCGGCTCTTGCTCGATGAATATCGACGGCGAGAACACGCTCGCCTGCACCAAGGCGATCGACGACGTGAAGGCGCCGGTGAAGATCAATCCGCTGCCGCATATGCCGGTGGTGAAGGATCTCGTGCCCGACCTCACCGTCTTTTACGCCCAGCACGCCTCGATCGAGCCCTGGCTGCATACCGAAAGCCCGCAGCCGGAAAAGGAATGGCTGCAATCGCCCGAGGACCGCGCCAAGCTCGACGGGCTTTACGAGTGCATTCTCTGCGCCTGCTGCTCGACCTCCTGCCCGTCTTACTGGTGGAACGGCGAACGCTATCTCGGCCCCGCGGCTTTGTTGCAGGCCTATCGCTGGCTGATCGATTCGCGCGACGAGGCGACCGGCGAAAGGCTCGATTTCCTGGACGATCCGTTCCGGCTCTATCGCTGCCACACGATCCTGAACTGCGCCCGCGCCTGCCCCAAAGGCCTGAACCCGGCCAAGGCGATCGCGGAAATCAAGAACATGCTGATCGACCGGCAGGCGTAACGCCCATCGGTTCGTTCACAACGGCGAAGGCGCGCCCGAGAGGGCGCGCCTTGTTTGTTCTGGCGTCGGTTTGGCTCAGGCCCGCGGCTGCAACGAAAACACCCGCGTTTGCAGATCGACCATGGCGGTGGCGAAACTCGTCGCATTGTCGGCGAATTCGCCCCAGACCGTGACCGGGCTCGGGTCGCGGGCGACCAGCTTGCCGGTCGTGTCGTCGGTCTCGAAGCGCAGGTCGGCCGAGAATTTTTTCGCCAGGCCCTGCATTGCTTCATTGCTGGCGAGGCAGGACATATAGAGCGCGTCGGCGCGACGGTTGCGCGCGGCGCGCAGGATGCGCGACATCAGTTCCGTGCCCGCGCCGCGCCGGCGCCATTCCTTCTCGACGCTGAAGGCGGCTTCGACCGAGCCGCCGACAATATCACTGTCGACCGCCCGCAATTCGCCGGCGCCGCGCAGCACGTCATCGACATAAAAGCCGTAGATCACGTCGTTGATGCCGAAGCACCGTTCCGCATAGCGGACCAGAAACTCGTCGTTGACCGCCATTGCAAAGCGGTCATGCCGGCTTTTCGGGTCCAGGCGCAAAAGATGGTCTCTGAACGCCGAGAGATCGGCTGGCCACAATCTGCGTATGACGCCGCCATGGATCATGATCTGTTCCATAGTGGTATTCCTGTCCTTTCGCGGCCCACGGCCACTGTTGCTCCGGCCCTCCGAACGCGTTCCCTTTGGACAGTTATATGCTGCAGTGCAGCAAAATTTCAAGCCCTAACTTTCGGCAGTCCATGGGCCAAGCTCACTTAACAATTGATAATACAGTAACTTACGCCATTTTGTAGGCATTGCCTACTAGATTGGATCGCCGCGATTGGCGCACGCGCGGCAGGCTGAAAATGTGTCAAAACGCCATCCACGCCATCTTCGCGGGCGCGAGTTCGAAGGCTTTCCGCAAACCTTCCCCTCCGCAACGCGCGTGAGATACGCCGGCGGTTTTCGGGTTTCCGGGCGGGGACGGCCGCAGCCCTCGCAAATCGGGGCTGGGCCCTGTCAACGAGACATGACGCGGGCCCAGATCCTCAATGGTGCGAATTGGCCATCAGCTTGATCATTTTCAGGTTGATGACGATGAAGCGTATGAACTGCCACGGTAGAAACTTGCGCATGTAGCGAGTGAACCGCGTGGGCTTGGGCGGATAATAAGCTTGCTGGTACGGTTCCTTGTTGGTCGCGGCCATGATCTGGGCCTCTCCTTTGATTTCATATCGGATTTTAGGTTCTGGCGGCGCGAGGCCCCGATCAATCTGGCAGCAGCCACCAGCCCGGCAGCATCTTGGCCTGATAGAGGAAGGTGTAGTGAAGCATGGATTTCATCCAGTGGCCCGCAAGGCCGATCTCGCCGAAGGTCAGATTGAGATCGCGCCCGTATTCGGGATATTTTTCGTAGTCCGGCACCACCGGGAAAACCGTCATGGTGGCGGCGGAGCCTCGGAACAGGTGTCGCCCGGTCGAGGCCACGCAGGCCGCGCCCATCTTGGCCATCGAGGCGTTATGGGTAGGTTTCGGTGCGCCGCGGAGCATGCCGCAGATGCTCTTCGCGACGGCGATGGCCATGGCGGCCGAGGGCATACCCGTGCGCGGCGGGGCCGGGTTGATCGGCGTGCCGTTGGGGCTGGTCATCGGCTTGCTGATCAGATGCGGCGGCGCGAAGGCGATGCCGATCGCGAAAATATTGCCATAGGTCGGGTTCTGGTAGGTTTCCGGCCAGTCTTTCGCCGACCACTCGGCATAGGGGCGAGGCGTGTAGTCGCCGTCCACTTTCATGAAGCCGCTGGGCATGAACAGCTGGGCGGTGATGTCCTCTCCGGCCTTGTTGAACGCCTTCAGACCGACGCCGGCGAAAGGCGGGATCAGCATGGCGAAGTCATATTCGAGTTCGTTCTTGCCGCCGTCGAGCAATTCATAGTGGATCTTGCCTGCCTCGACCTTGTTCACGGCGGCGCGGGTGATCCATTCGATGCCGCGCTCGACCATCAGGGACTCGGCGAAGACCTTGCCGTTGGTGATGTAGCCGCCGCGCGTGATATGCACGCCGCCCATGCCGAAATCGCCCAGCTCGTATTCGTTGCTGATCCAGACCAGGCGCGCCTTGTCGCGCACGCCCGCCTCGCGAAGGATATGGTCGACATTGTAGATATATTCGAAGGCGGCGCCCTGGCAGGTGCAGGTTCCGTGTCCTGTGCCGATAACCAGCGTCTTGCGCTCGCCTTTGCGCAGGGTTTCTACGGTCCTTTGCAGCTTTTCGTTCGCTTCCAGGGCGTGCTGGGCGGTGCAGACCGAGACGGTGTGGCCCTGGTCCGGTCCCAGACCTTCGGTGGCTCCGAAATTGAGTTTGGGGCCGGTGGCGTTGATCAGATAATCATAGGTGATCCGATCCTGCTGGCCGGCGCGCTCCGGAGACGTGTATTCGATGACGACGTAAGGCGTCGGCTCGCCGGCGTCGCCTTCCGGATGGATCGAAATCGCCTTGGCCTGATGAAACGCGACCCCGATCTTCCTGTAGACCTCGGCCAGGTCGAAGGTGACCTGCTCCGCCGTCATCTGGCCGACGCCGACCCAGATATTGGAGGGAATCCAGTTCCATTTGGCGTTCGGGGAAACGACGACGATCTCGTATGGGGTCGAGGATTTACGCCGCCAACGGGTGAGGTAGCGCGCGGCGGTGTGCCCGGATATGCCAGCACCTAAAATCACGAACTCGGGACATTCGGTTTCCTTTCGATCATTCCTGGACGCGCCAGCGCGCGTAGCGCCTGGGCCGGCGCCAATGGCCGCCGGAAGATTTCCGCCGGCCATATTGTTTTGTTCAGGCGTTGGCCTGGGTCGGTCTCATCGCCAACCTGGGCCCTCGTCGCGGTCGCCACGCTCGTCGCCGCTCCAGTCGTTGTCGCCCCGGCCGTTCATGTCGGAGTCGCCGCCGCCGCCGAAGCCGAAGTCGCCGTTCATGTCGCCACGGCCGTTGCCCCGGCCATAGCCCTCGCCGCGACCATCGGCGCGGTCGTCGTCGTCATAGCCGTAGCCCGGGCCACCGTAGCCGCCATAGCCCGGCGGCGGGGGCGGCGGGGGCGGACCCCAGTCCGGGTTGTTGGCCTGGGGCTGCGGAGCATTGGCGGGGCTGGCGTTTGCGGGTTGTTGCTGTGCGGCGGCGTAGGGGCCGGACGGCGGCGGCGGGATATCCTCGGCGAAGGCGGCGCCGGCGAGGCCGGCGGCGCCGAGGAAGATTGCTATTGCCATTCCTGTTTTCATTTTACTCTCCCCTACTCAGGTGGCGGGCCGAAGAAGCGTTTCTTCCGCGTTCCTACCAATAGGGCGGCTGAACGCCTGTGCGTTCGCGCCACCAGTTCCATGTTTGCGCATTGGACCAGGCCGACAGCGGCGTGCTCCACGGCACAAACATGTAAGGCGTGCTCAGACCCGCGGAATTGAACGGGTCCGTCGTCGAATTGACCTGGCCGAAGGTCCAGGTCTGGAGCCGCGCGTTCGGCAGGTTTCCGGCGGGGCCGAAGGGCAGATAGGCCTGGGGCGGCGTCCAGCCGCCGGGCGGGACCTGGGCGGCGGCGGGCGCGTCGAGCGGGCGCGGAATGGCCCCCTGCGCGCCGAACATGTCCGGGGTGATGACCGGCTCGGGCGGCCGCGCCTCGCGCGCGCCGGCAAGATCCCCGAAGGTCGCCGCTTCGGCCGTCGCCGCCAGCGCCACCATCGCGGCCAGCGCCGCGAGCCCTGTCGATTGGATCCTGTCGCGTTTCATCCCTGATCTCCCGGATCGTAGGATATGTCCTTAAGGCGGATGCCGCGCAAGCTGCGTTCGCGTTTCGATGACAATTGACGCTGCGATTTTTCCCCGATCGGGCTCGGGCGCAGGCGCCGGCTTCAGGCTGAGGCGCCGGCTCCGCCTTGGGCTGGGCCTTGGGCTCTGGCTCGGGCTCCAGCTTGGGCTGGGCCTGAGGCTCCGGCGGCGGCTCGGGTTCCGGTTCTGGCTCGGGTTCCGGCTCTGGTTCTTGGGCGACGGGCGGCTCCTCGGCTTTTTTCACCAGGCGCGCCGGGCGCCCGGAGGGCGCTGGGGACGGCGCGGCGATCGCTCGTCAAGGGTGGCGAATTTCAAACTGAGACACTACCCTTGCCTGCGATGTCTCGAAGTCAGTAATGGAAGTCATGGATGAAGCGCCCGATCCATCGATGTCCTCTCGTCGACGCCCCGGGCGCCGGGCTCGGGCCGGGGCTCCACCGGGTCTTCAACGCCCGATCGCCCGCCAGCCGATATCGCGGCGGCAGAAGCCGTCGGGAAAATTGATGGCGTCCACGCCGCGATAGGCGAGCGCCTGGGCCTCTGCAACGGTTTTGGCGAGAGCGACGACGTTCAGAACGCGGCCGCCATTGGCGACGAGCTGGCCGCCCTCCATTTTCGTGCCGGCGTGGATGACGCTGACGCCGGGAATTTTCTCCGCCTCGTCAATGGCCTCGATCCGCCCGCCCTTGAGGGGCGTTCCGGGATAGCCGCGCCCCGCCAGCACCACGGTCAAGGCGGTCTTGGGCGACAGGCGCACCCCTTGCGGCAGGCGGCCTTCGGCGCAGGCGAGCAGCAGGCCGAGAAGGTCGTCCTCCAGTCGCGCCATCATGACCTGGCATTCGGGATCGCCAAAACGGGTATTGTATTCGATGAGCTTGGGGCCGTCCTTGCCGATCATCAGGCCGGCGAACAACACCCCCTTGAACGGGCAACCCTCGGCCTTCATCGCGGCGACGGTCGGCTCGACGATTTCGCGCATGACCCGCGCGCTCATCTCCGGCGTCATCACCGGGGCGGGAGAATAGGCGCCCATGCCGCCGGTGTTCGGCCCCTGGTCGCCGTCGCCGACGCGCTTGTGATCCTGCGCGGAGGCGAAGGCCAGGGCCTTTTCTCCATCGCAGAGCGCAAAAAAGGAGGCTTCCTCGCCGTCGAGCCACTCCTCGATCACCGCTTCGGCGCCCGCCGCGCCGAAGGCGCCGGAAAAGAGCGCGCTCACCGCCTGCTCGGCTTCTTCCAGCGTCATGGCGACGATCACGCCCTTGCCGGCGGCGAGGCCGTCCGCCTTGACAACGATCGGCGCGCCTTTTTCCCGCACATAGGCGAGCGCCTGGTCGCGGTCGGAAAAGCGCCCATAGGCGCCGGTCGGAATGTGATATTTGGCGCAGAGATCCTTGGTGAACCCCTTGGAGCCTTCGAGCCGCGCCGCCGCCTTGCTCGGCCCAAAAACCTTGATTCCCGCGGCTTCCAGCGCGTCGGCCAGACCGTCGACCAAAGGCTGTTCCGGGCCGATCGCCACGAGGCCGATCGATTCCGTCTGGCAGAAGGCGATGACTTTCGCGAAATCGCCCGCATCGAGCGCGACGTTTGTGGCGATCCGCGCCGTGCCGGGATTGCCGGGGGCGACGAACAGGCGGTCGAGCAGCGGGCTTTTGGCCAGCGCCAGGGCCAGCGCATGTTCGCGCCCGCCCGAGCCGATGAGAAGAACGTTCATGAAGGGCCTCTTTTCCCGGCCTGTTTAGGCGAGCGCGGCGCGCCTTTCAACTCGCGGCTCCGCTTGCGCCGGGCGCGGTTTCAAATCAACCCCATCCCGCGTATAAGGAAACCGCGCGGGATGTGCGCCGCGTCGGAAAAAGGCGCGCCATTTCGTAGCGACGTCCCGCCGGCGCGCATTCGTCAATCAGTTCGACCCGAAAAAATTTGGAAATATGAACGAGACGAAAAAGGCTCTGGAAGGGCTCAGTCGCGAGCAATATCTGGCCCTCGCCCGCGACATTTACGGACGACGCGCCAGGGGCGACAACGAGCCCGGGCTTTTCTTCTTCGCGGACAACGCCACCTATCGCCTGATCGGATCGCGCGACTTGATTCCCGCCGCCGGGGTCCGGGTCGGCAAGGATGAAATCCGCGAGGCCTGGCGCGCCTTCGATGTCGATTTCGAGATGGTCCTGTTCGAGATCGACGATCTCGTCGTCGATCTGCCGCGCATGTCCTACATGTCCTGGCGCATGACGCTCAGGAACCGCGGCACCGGCGCGATGGTCGATCTCGAAGGGGTCGATCGCCTGCGCTGGCGCGACTTTCGGATCGTCGAGTGGACGCGCTATTTCGACACCGCCCTGGTCGTCGCGCTGCGCCAGGGCGAGTGATCGGCTCTCCGAGAGAACAGCCGGAAGGCTTCCGAGGCTCCGTCAGCCGCCCTTGCCCGCGATGGCGTCGGGAGCGCCCGAGACCGGATCGTGGCTTTCCGTCTGCCGGGGCGCGTCGGGCAAGCCTTTATCGATCTTGCTCAGGATATTGGGCAAGTCCTCGGGATCGGGTTTGAGGTCGCGGGCGTGGTTCCACTGGAACCCGGCGTCGAGCTTGCGGCCCACGCGCCAATAGGCGTCGCCGAGATGGTCGTTGATGGTCGGGTCGCCCGGCTTCAGATCGACGGCCCGCTCCAGATATTTGACCGCCTCGTCGTAACGGCCGAGCTTGTAATAGGCCCAGCCGAGCGAATCGACGATATAGCCGTCGTTCGGCTCCAGTTCGACGGCGCGGCGCAGCATCTTGAAGGCGTCGTCGAGGTGAACGCCCTGGTCGACCCAGGAATAGCCGAGATAGTTCAGCACCATTGGCTGCTCGGGATAGAGATTCAGCGCCTCTTTCAGATCGGGCTCGGCCTTGCTCCATTCCTTCGCCCGCTCGTAATCGACGCCGCGGAAATAATAGACCGCCCAGCGGCTCTTGTCGTCGGACGGGGTCAGCGCCAGCACCCGGCCATAGGCCTCGGCCGAGTCCAGAAACTTCTTGTCGGAGCGCAAAGCGTCGGCCAGCGCCGAGATCGCGTCCACATTATCGGGATGCTCCTTGACGATAACGCGCAACTGCCTGATCGACTCGTCCGTCTTGCCCATGGCGGCGTAAAGCAGGGCCGCGCGGACGTCGCTCGCGACGCGCAAGGGGCTCGACTGGGGAACCTGATCGTAGATCTCGATCGCCGAATCATATTGTTTCAGCTTGCCATAGGCCTCGCCCAGCGTGTCGAGCGCCAGCGCGTTCTGCGGCGCGAGTTCGAGCGCCAATCGCAGGAAGACGATCGCCGCGATCTCGTCGCCGGGCCGGCTTTCCGCCGCCCCGAGGCCATAGGCGCCGAGGCCGTAAAGCACTTCCGCCGCGCCGGCGCGGGCGTCCTTGACCATCGGCTCGAGCTTCCGGCCCGCGGCGAGATCGGCGAGCGCGGCCTCGACGATCGGATTGCGCGGCTGGAGCGTGTTGAAGTCGGAATAGACCTTCTTCGCTTCGTCGATCTTGCCGCGCCGCGCCAGATTGCGGCCATAGGCGTCGACGAGGCGCAAGGTGGACTGGTCGCTCGAATAGGCCGCTTTGAGCCGCGCTCCGGCCTCTTCCGTCTTGCCGGCGACATCGAGCATCAGGCCGGCATGGAAGTCGCGGAAAACGGCGAAGGTCGGGTCGCTCATGGAATCGACCATGGCGATCGCCTTTTTCAGGTCGCCGGAGCCGATATAGCTCCAGGCGGCGAGCAGGATGGCGGTGAGATCGCCCTTGGCCGCGCCGCCGGCGTTGAGCCGCGCTCGCGCCGCTGCATAATTCCTGTTCTTGAGATCACGAACGGTCAGGGTCAGACGGGCGGAGGAATTGTGCGGATCGCGCTGAAGGAGCGTCCGCGCCAAGGCGCTGGCGGCGTCCATGTCGCCATTGGCGAGGGTCGCGACAAAGGTGCCTTGAACCAGTTCGGGATTGCGCGGGTCGGCGCGAAGGGCCTCGCGGAAGAAGGTCGAAGCCGCGAAAGTGTCATGTTCGGCTTCGGCGACCCGCGCGGAAAGGTAATTGCCGGACGGGCTGTCGCCGACCTCGAAAGGCTCGGAAACCGCGGCGGTCGCGCTCGCCTCGCCGGAGAGGGGCGCCAGCGCGAGGGAAAGGGCTAGGCCGCGAAGGACGATCTTACGCGCCGAAATGAATGTGAAATGCACGAAACCGGACTTTCGATGACGCGCCGCGAGTCGCGCGTTCTTCAAGGTGGACGCGATGAAGATGGCCTTTTTACGCCCCGAGGGCAAGGACGGGTCACCGGATTTCAATATCGAGGCCAAGGTCGAGCACGGGGGCGGAATGAGTAAGCGCGCCGGAGGAAATCAGGTCCACGCCGGTCTCCGCCACTTCCTTCAATCCGCCCAGATGAATGCCCCCGGAGGCCTCGGCGATCAACCGGCCGCCGATCAACGCCACCGCCTCGCGCAATTGCGCCGGGCTCATATTGTCGAGCAGCACGGCGTCGGCGCCCTCGGCCAGAACCTCGCGCAACTGGTCGAGCGTGTCGACCTCGATCTCGATCTTGACCAGATGGCCGGCGAAGGCCTTGGCCGCGCGCAAGGCGGGGACAGCCCCGCCGGCCACGGCGATGTGATTGTCCTTGATCAGCACGGCGTCGTCGAGGCCGAAGCGATGGTTGACGCCGCCGCCGCAGCGCACCGCATATTTCTCGAAGGCGCGCAGGCCCGGCGTGGTCTTGCGGGTGCAGCAGATTTTCGCCCTGGTGTGGGCGACGGCCTGGGCGTAATGCGAGGTCAGGGTGGCGATCCCGCACATCCGGCCGAGAAAATTCAGCGCGACGCGCTCGCCGGCGAGAATGCCGCGCGCCGACCCTTCGATCCGGGCGAGAACGGCGCCGGGCGCGAAAAAATCGCCGTCGCGCGCGGCCGGCAGGAATCGCAACGCGGGATCGACCAGTTCGAAAGCCTTGCGGGCGAGGTCGACGCCGGCAAGGACGCCCGGTTTCTTGCGCGCGGCGATCACCGCTACGGCCTGGGCCGAGGCGGGAATGGTCGCCTGCGAGGTGATGTCGCCGGCGCGGCCGAGGTCTTCGGCCAGCGCCGCGCGCACGGCGGCCTCGACGAGATGGGGGCTGAGTTCGGGGAGGTTCATGCGGTCTCCGGCGCGACGGCCGCGCGGGCCAAGCGCAGGGCTTCGTCGAGGGTGATGAAGGAGCGGCGCGCCAGGGCAGGGTCGGCGGCGGGAAAATCCCTGCGGAAATGGCCGCCCCGGCTTTCGCGCCGCAAAAAAGCGCTGGCCGCGATCAGAAGCGCGGCTTCGGCGCGATTGCGCAGGTCAATCGAGCCTTCCGCCAGCGCGCGGTCGCGCAGGCGGCTCAAGGCGCGAAGCGCTTCGCGCAAGCCCGCCTCGTCGCGCAGCACCCCGACGTGAGCCGACATGATCCGGCGCAGCTCCGCCGCGGCTTCGGGGTCGGGGCGCGCCGGGCGCTCCCGGATTTGCGCCGGTTCTGGCGCTGGCTGATCGGGGAGGGCCGCGGCGATGTCGCGGGCGACGCGATCGCTGTAAACCACGGCTTCGAGCAGGGAATTCGAGGCGAGGCGGTTGGCGCCGTGCAGGCCGGTCGAGGCGACCTCCCCCGCCGCCCACAGGCCGGGCAGCGACGTCCGCCCATGATCGTCGGTCCACAGCCCGCCCATGTGGAAATGTTCGGCCGGGGCGACCGGGATCGGCTGGCGCGCCGCGTCGATCCCCGCCGAAAGACATGCGGCGGCGACATTGGGGAATTTTTCCGGAAAAGCGGCGCCGACGGCTTTCGTCGCGTCGAGAAAGGCGCCGCGCCCGGCGGAGATCTCGGCAAAGACGCCGCGCGCCACCACGTCGCGCGGCGCGAGTTCGGCGTCGGGATGGAGCGCCGCCATGAAGCGGCGCCCCCGTCCGTCGATCAGGGTCGCGCCTTCGCCGCGCAAGGCTTCGGTGGCCAAAGGCGCGGGGTCGCGGCCAATGTCGATGGCGGTCGGGTGGAATTGCACGAATTCGGCGTCGGCGACGCGGGCGCCGGCGCGCGCCGCGAAGGCGAGCGGCGCGCCGGTCGCCTGGGGCGGATTGGTGGTGACGGCGTAAAGCCCGCCGATCCCGCCGCTGGCGAGCACGGTCGCGCGCGCGGTGAAAGCGTGGAGGGCGCCCGAGGCGTCGCGGCCGTAAACGCCGGCCACGCGGCCGGACTGGACGATCAGATCCTCGGCGACGACATTTTCGATCACTTCGATGGACGGCGTTTGCCGGACTTGGGCGATCAGCGCCTGCATGATGGCGGCGCCGGCGCCGTCGCCCTTCACCCGCACGATGCGCCGCGCCGAATGGGCGGCTTCGCGCGAGGGGGCCAGACGCCCCTTGGCGTCGCGGTCGAATGGCGCGCCGAAGCGCAAAAGATCGTCGACCCGCGCGCCGGCCTCGCGGACGACGGAAAGAGCGACCTCTTCGTCGACTAGGCCGGCGCCGGCGACGACCGTGTCCCTGGCGTGGAGCTCCGGGCTGTCGCCCTCGGCTACCGCCGCGGCGACGCCGCCCTGCGCCCAGGCCGAGGACGAGCCTTCGCCCAGCGGCGCGGCGGCGAGCACGGCGACGCGCAGCGGCGCGATCTTCAAGGCGCAGAACAGGCCGGCCAATCCGGCGCCAACGATGAGGATGTCAGGCTCGCGCATCTCGGTTGCTCCCCCTCTCCCCGAAAACGGGAAGCGAGAGGCTTCTCGTCACTTCAGTTCGATCATGCGCTCGACCGAGCGGCGGGCGCGAGCGGCGAGCGCGGGATCGACGACGACTTCCTCGCGCATATAGACGAGGCTGTCGAGGATCTTCGGCAGCGTGATCCGCTTCATATGCGGGCAGAGGTTGCAGGGGCGCACGAAATTCACGCCCGGATTTTCCGCCGCGACATTGTCGGCCATCGAACATTCGGTGACCAGCAGCACACGCTTGGGCTGGCGCGTCTTGACATAATCGATCATCGCCGCGGTCGAGCCGGAGAAATCGCAGACTTCGACCACTTCCGGCGGGCATTCGGGATGAGCGATCAGCTTGATCGAGGGATCGTCCTCGCGATAGCGCAGCAATTCCTCGGGCGTGAAGCGTTCATGTACTTCGCAGGCGCCATGCCAGGCGATGATCTTCACCTTGGTCTGGCGCGCGACATTGGCGGCCAGGAAACGGTCGGGAACCATGATCACCCTGTCGCTTCCCAAGCTTTCGACCACTTTCAGCGCATTGGCCGAGGTGCAGCAGATGTCCACCTCCGCCTTGACCTCGGCCGAGGTGTTGACATAGGCGACGATCGGAACACCCGGATATTCGCGGCGCAGGGCGCGGACGTCGGCCGCCGTGATCGAGGCGGCGAGCGAGCAGCCGGCGCGGGAATCGGGGATCAGCACGGTCTTGTCCGGGCTGAGAATCTTTGACGTTTCGGCCATGAAATGGACGCCGCCCTGCACGATGACCTCGGCGTCGGACTGGCTGGCGATGCGCGCGAGCTGGAGAGAATCCCCGACCACGTCGGCGACGCAATTGTAGATTTCCGGCGTCTGGTAATTATGCGCCAGGATGACGGCGTTGCGCTCTTTTTTCAGGTCGTTGATCGCCTTCACATAAGGCGCATGGAACGGCCACTCGATCGACGGGATGACCGACTTGACCTTTTCATAGAGATGCGCGGTCTCGCGGGCGACTTCCGGCGTCCACGCCAGATTGGGCATGGGGACGACGCCATGACGCAGCGCGGCCGGGCTCGGCTGAACCGGCGCCGAAGCGGGAATCTGAGAAGGCACGACACACTGCATGACGCTCACCCGATATTATGCTCACTATGAGCATAACTAAAGCAAAACAAAAAGCCGAAAAGACGCACGCCCACTTCGGCTCCCTTTCACACGCCCTACATATACTCAAAATGAGTATAAAGGCAAGGCCGATTCGTTAACGAAACGTCAACCCGCGCCGAGGGCCTTGCGCCTTGAACCTGCTCAGGTGATGACGCTCGGTTTTTCGCGCCCCGTATGGCGGCGGATTTCGGCGATCTTTTCGGCGCAGGCGATCAGATCGGCGAGCGCCGCCTGGGTATCGAGATCGTGTTTGGCCGGGTCGGGCTCGTAACGCTCGATATAGACGCGCAGGGTCGCTCCCGCCGTGCCGGTGCCGGACAGGCGATAGACGATGCGCGAGCCGTCCGCGAAGAGAATGCGCAGGCCCTGGTTTTTCGACACCGAGCCATCGACCGGATCGACATAGGAAAAATCGTCCGCCCCTTCGACCTGCAGCGCCCCGAAGGTCTGGCCCGGAAGCGACGGCAGTTTTGCGCGCAGGCCCGCGACCAGAGCCTCTGCGCCTTCGCTCGCCACTTCCTCGTAATCGTGGCGGGAATAATAATTCCGGCCGAATTCGGCCCAATGGGCGCGCACGATCTCCTTCACGCCCTGCTTGCGGGCGGCGAGAATGTTCAGCCACATCAGAATGGCCCACAGGCCGTCCTTCTCGCGCACATGATTGGAGCCGGCGCCGGCGCTTTCCTCGCCGCAGATCGTGACTTTTCCCGCGTCGAGCAGGTTGCCGAAGAATTTCCACCCCGTCGGCGTCTCGTACATGCCGATCTTGAGCTTTTCCGCGACCCGGTCGGCGGCGAGGCTGGTCGGCATGGAGCGCGCGACGCCCGCGACGCCGCCCTTGTAGCCCGGCGCCAGATGGGCGTTGGCGGCGATGATCGCCAAAGAGTCCGAGGGCGTGACGAACTGGCCGCGCCCGATCACCAGGTTGCGGTCGCCGTCGCCGTCGGAGGCCGCGCAGAGGTCGGGCGAAGCGCCGGACATGGCGAGGTCGTATAGATGTCTGGCGTGGACCAGATTGGGGTCGGGGTGGTGGTGGCCGAAGTCGGGCAGAGGCTCGCCATTCATCACGCTGCCGGGCGCCGCGCCGAGCGCATCCTCGAAAATGGCCTTGGCGTAGGGCCCGGTGACCGCGCTCATCGCGTCGAACTTCAGCTGGAACCCGTCCTTGAACATGCGCGCGATGGCGGGGAAATCGAACAGGCTTTCCATCAGCGCCAGATAGATGGCGACCGGATCGATGACCCGCACCACCGCGTCGCCGACGCGGGTTTCGCCCAAGCGATCGAGATCGACGTCCGGCGCCTCTATCGTTTTATAGCTCTGGATGGTCCTGCTATGGGCGAAGATCGCCTCGGTGATCTTCTCCGGCGCCGGGCCGCCGTTGGAAATATTGTATTTGATGCCGAAATCGGCGTCCGGCCCGCCGGGATTGTGGCTGGCTGACAGAACGATTCCGCCGAAAGCTTTTTCGGCGCGGATGACGGCGGAGGCGGCGGGGGTGGAGAGAATGCCGCCGCGCCCGACCAGAATTTCGCCGAACCCGCTGGCCGCCGCCATGCGGATGACGATCTGGATCGCCTCGCGGTTGAAGAAGCGGCCGTCGCCACCGACCACCAGCGCCTTGCCCTCGAAGCCTTCGAGCGACGCGAAGATCGACTGCACGAAATTGGCCAGATAATGCGGCTGCTGGAAGACCTTGGTCTTCTTGCGCAGGCCGGACGTGCCGGGGCGCTGGTCGGCAAAGGGCTTCGTCGCGATGGTGCGGACTTCGGAAAGCAGAATATTCATCGGGCGCGTTCCCTTGGTTTTGATTGTTCAGGCGGTTTCGGGCTGGCCCGACGCGGCGGTCTGTCGCGCCTGGATTCGCCAGACCGCGAGGCAGATCGCCGCGACCGGAATCCCGATGCAGGAGGTGGCGACGAAAAAGGCCGGATAACCGAAGGCCGCGACCGCATAGCCGGACAGGCCGCCCAGCAATTTGCCGGGCAAGGCGTAGAGCGACGAAAGAAGCGCGTATTGCGCGGCGGCGTAAAGCGGCGAGGTCAGCGAGGACATGAAGGCGATCAAAGCGGTGCCGGCGAAGCCGCCGGCGAAATTCTCGACGCAGACCGAAAGGGTCAGCATGCGAATGTCGGCCCCGCGCGCGGCGAGCGCGGCGAGCGTCAGATGGGAGGCGCTGGCGGCGATTCCGCCGATCAGCAGCGATGGCATCAGACCAAAGCGGGTCACCGCTACGCCGCCGGCGAAAATGCCGCCAAGCCCGACCCAGAAGCCGAACAGTTTCGTCACGCTGGCGATATCGGCCTTGGAAAAGCCGAGGTCGATATAGAGCGGATTGGCCATGACCCCGGAAACGAAATCCGGCAGGCGGTAAATGGAGAGCAGGGCCAGGAACAAGAGCGCGAAGCGGCCGTTGCGGAGGAAAAAATCCTTGAGCGGATCGCGATAGGCGGCGACGACATTGATATGGCGCTCGGTCCCGGTGACAATATGGGCGGCGGGCTCGGGCGCCAGCAGGGTCGCGGAGAGGCCGACGGCCATGAAGCAGGCCATGACCAGATAGGCGGCGCGCCAGCTCACATATTGCGCAAGATAAAGAGCGCCGGCGCCGGCGCAGAGAATGGCGAATTTATAGCCGATCTGGCTCGCCGCCGACATTTCGCCCTGGTCTTGCGGCGGGGCGACGGCGATGCGCCAACCGTCGATCATGATGTCCTGTGTCGCCGAAAAAAAACCGAGGCAGAAGGCGAAGACAATCGTCCAGGCCAGGCGATGGGCGGGATCGCCGAAAGCCATGGCCGCGAGGCTAAGTGCGACGCCAAACTGGGTCAAAGCCATCCAACCGCGCCGCCGGCCCAGCGCGGGGCCGAGAACGGGCGCGTCATAGCGGTCGAGCAGGGGCGCCCACAGGAATTTGAACGAATAGGCCAGGGCGACCCAGCTCATCAGGCCGATATGCTGCTTGGAGACGCCGGCCTCGCGCAGCCAGGCCGACTGGGTGGAAAAAACCAGCAGGAAGGGCAGGCCGGACGAAAAGCCCAGCGCCAACATGAGCGCGAGCTTGGGGTCCTTGAGGAATCTGAGCCAGGACTGGCGCTGCGATTCGGATTGCATCGCGCCGGACTATGCCACGGATGACCGACAAAAGCGAAAGGCTCGCGCTTCATCTGCCGAGGCTCCACGGCGAGTGGCGAAAATCCTCCGCTTGTCGTCCCGGAGCGATGACCGCTTCCGGCCAATTTCGTTGAAAAAGTCCGCGAACAACTGGTCGGTCGAACTAGAGGCCGACAAATAAGGCGGCCACGCGGCCGCCCACGCCAAAGGGGGGCAGCCCTCAAACCTTGAAAAACGCCTCCGCCGGAGCGCAGCCGCTGAACCGCAGAGTTTTTCAACACCATCCGCCGCCTTGCGCCATTCGCAGGTGGTCGCCACGCGCCAGATTTCGACCGCTAACCCGCCCGCAACAGCTTCAGCGCCTGATCGCGCTCGAAAACATAGAGCAGCAGCCGCAGGTTCCGGCCGCGCTCGCCCAAAAGTTCGGGGTCGGCGTCCAGAATCTTTTCCGCTTCTTCCCGCGCCGCGCGCAAAAGATCGGCGTGGAGGTCGAGGCGGGCGATCCTGAAGCCGGGGGCGCCGGATTGTCTGGCGCCCAGCACCTCGCCCTCGCCGCGCAGGCGCAAATCCTCCTCCGCGATGCGAAAGCCGTCCTCGGTCTCGCGCAGGATCTCCAGCCGCGCCTTGGCGGCTTCGTTCAGGGGGCCGGCATAGAGCAGGATGCAGGAGGATTTTCCCGTTCCTCGCCCGACCCGGCCGCGCAACTGATGCAATTGGGCAAGGCCGAAACGCTCGGCGTGCTCGACCACCATGACGGTGGCCTCGGGCACGTTGACGCCGACTTCGATCACCGTGGTCGCCACCAGTACTTTGGTCACGCCGCGGGAAAAATCCTCCATCGCCGCGTCCTTGTCGCGGCCCTTCATCTGGCCATGGACCAGACCGACCTGCGCGCCGAAGAATTTCTTCAGATCCTCGGCGCGATCCTCCGCCGCGGCCAGATCGGTCTCCTCGCTGCCCTCGACAAGGGGGCAGACCCAATAGACCCGCGCGCCGGCTTTTATGGCCCGCCCAAGCCCGGCGACGACTTCGTCGATGCGTTCGACATTGACCGCCCGCGTGTCGATCTTCTGGCGTCCCGGCGGCTTTTCCCGCAGGTTCGAAAGGTCCATGTCGCCGAAAAAAGCCAAAGCCAGAGTGCGCGGGATCGGAGTCGCCGTCATGGCCAGCACGTCAACGGCCTCGCCCTTTTCGCCAAGCGCCAACCGCTGGTGGACGCCGAAACGATGCTGTTCGTCGATCACCGCGAGGCCGAGGCGGGCGAAGACGACATCGTCCTGAACCAGGGCATGGGTGCCGACGACGATGTCCAGCGCGCCGCTCGCCAGAGCTTCGAGCGTCGCGCGGCGTTCGCTTAGCCGATCGCGACCGGTCATCAGGGCGAGAGACAGGCCGGCGGCGCGGGCGAGTGGCGCGATGGTCGCGAAATGCTGGCGGGCGAGGATTTCGGTCGGGGCCATCAGCGCCGCCTGCCGCCCGGATTCGACCACATGCGCCATGGCCAGCAGGGCGACCACGGTCTTGCCGGAGCCGACATCGCCCTGCAGCAGGCGCAACATGCGCTTTTCGCCGGAAAGATCGGCAAGAATTTCCGCGACCGCGTTTTTCTGGTCGCCGGTCAGGTCGAAGGGCAGCTGGCCAAGGATCTTCGCCGCCAGCGCCCCTTTTGCCTTTTGCGCGCGCCCTTGCAGGACCTGCATTTTCCGCCGCACCAGACGCAGGGCGAGTTGGTGCGACAAAAGCTCGTCGAAGGCGAGGCGGGCGACGAATTTTTCGTCCGGCGCCAGGTCCTGCGGCGTCTGGGGGTGGTGCAGTCGCTGAAGGCTGGCGCCAAAACTTTCCCAGCCCGCGGCCCGCAAGAGTTTGTCATCGAGCCATTCGGCCAATTTCGGCAGCCGGGCGAGCGCCGCGGCCGCCGCCTTGGCCATGACGCGCGGGAACAGGCCTTCGGTCAGGCCATAGACCGGCTCGACCGGGGGCAAGGCGGCAAGGCCCGCCTCGTCGAGAATGCGGTCGGGATGGACCATCTGGCGGTGGGCGTCATAAAGCTCGACCAGGCCCGACACCCAGCGCGTTTCCCCGACCGGCAGAGCCTTTTCGATCCAGCGCGAATTGGCGCGGAAGAAGACGAGCGTCAGGTCGCCGGTCTCGTCCTCGGCCAGCACCCGCCAGGGCCCCCTGGCGCGCGGCGGGCGATGCTCCGCCACCCGGACTTTCAGGGTCGAGACGGCGCCGATGGGCGCCTGGGCGATTTTGGGCCGGTTGCGGCGGTCGATGCTGGAAAAGGGAATATGCAGCAACAGATCGAGGGCGCGGGCCGGGCGGCCCGCCTCGCCGAGCAGCCGGTCGAGCAGCTTGCCGGTCTTGGGGCCGACGCCGGGCAAGGCGCTCGCGCTGGCGAAAAGGGGATCGAGAAGCGATGGCCTCATGACGAGTCCATAGCTTCGCCGCGGAAAGCCCGCAAGCGCGGCCGATCGCGTTGGGCGTGGCCCTGAATTGAGGCTGCTGACCGCGCCGCCCAAAAAGCGACGGCCGCCAACGCGGCGGCCGTCTGGTTTGCATCTTCCGTCACCCCGGCGAGGGCGAGGCCCTCGCCGCGCGGCCGATCAGTCAAACCAGTTCCATGGCATCCAGCCGCGATCCCCCCAATCGTCCCAGCCGCGACGGCCATAATAGCCGCGACGGCCATAGGGCCCATCCCATGCGTCGTAGGGGTAGCCATAGCCGCCATAGGGATAGCCGCCGTAGCCTCCATAGGGATAGCCGCCATAGGGATAGCCGTAGCCGCCGCCATAGGGATAGCCGTAGCCGCCCCCATAGGGATAGCCGTAGCCGCCCCCATAGGGATAGCCGTAGCCGCCATAATAAGGCGCGGCCGGCGCGACCGCCGCCGCCGCCGGCGCCGCCGCCACCGGCGCGGCGACCTGTTGCGCGAGTGCAGCCGTCGCGAACAGGCCCAGCCCCGCCGCCGCGGCAATGGTTTTCAGTCCAGGCAATTTCCTCTCGCCCATGACGCTCCCCCGTCAATTTGGCAGGGCCTCGACCAGGTTATGCAAACACGTTCCGCGGTCGGCCTCTGCCCGACTTTGACATCGACCCCTCATCGCCTGATGGCGGGCGAGCCCAATGTCGTATCAAACAGATAGCATGTGGATGTTGTCAGGAAAACGATTTGGATCAATGCGGAATCCCGCGTCCCGTTGTCGGGCGGGGCGCGGGCTAACCGCGGTCAGGCGACGAAAACCCAAGCCGACGCAGCAGCCAGGGCATGGTCAGGCCCTGGACGACGATGGAGAAGGCGACCACAGCGAAAGTGACGACCACGATTTCGTCGCGCAGGGGCAGGGAGGTGGGAAGCGACAAGGCCAGCGCGAGGCCGAGCGCGCCGCGCAGCCCGCCCCACCATAGAATATGCTGTTCGTCGAGCGAAATCCTGTAGTGGGTCCCGAGAAACAGCAGGCTCAGCGGATAGACGGCGAGCGCGCGCGCGGCCAGAACCAGAACGATGGCGCCGGCGATCACGATCGGGCCATAGGTCTCGTAATGGGTGACGGCGATATTCGCGCCGATCAGCAAAAAAATCACGGAATTGGCGAGAAAGGCCGCGAATTCCCAGAAATTCACCATGGCCTCGCGGCCCCTGCGGCTGAGGAAGGAGTGGTCGGCGGGGCTGAAAATGCCAAAATTACCAATGATCAGGCCCGCCGTAACCGTGGCCAGCACGCCGGAAACCTGAAGCCTTTCGGCGGCGATGAAGGAGGCGAAGGCCGCTATGGCGGAAAGGGTCAGTTCGACCAGATGTTCCGACGTGCCGCGCGCAAGCAAGATGGCGGCGGCGCCGGCGAAAGCGCCGACGCCGACGCCGCCGAGCACGATGCGCGCGAAGCCGAGGGCGCTTTCAGCGGCGCCCGGGGCGTGGCCGCCGGATTGCGCCCAGGCGAGCGCCATGGCGAACAGAACGGCGGCGGCGCCGTCGTTGAACAGGCTCTCGGCCTCCACCAGCAGGCTCAAGCGCCCGTGGAACCTGCTGTCCTTGAACATGGCGATGATCGCTACCGGATCGGTCGCGGAAATCAGCGCTCCGAACACGAGGGCGGATGAAAGCGGCCAATGCAGCAGGAAGACCAGCCCGGCGGCGACGGCTCCCATGGCGAGGAGCGTGCCGAAGATCGAAAAGGCCAGGATCGGCGGCCATTCGGCCCGCAATTTCGGCCAGCGCAGGGCCAATGCGGCTTCGAACAGCAGCGGCGGCAGGATGAGGTCGAGGATGAGTTCCGACGTCAGATTGGGGCCGACATCGATCCGGAAAAAGGCGAGCAGACCGCCGACGACGACAAGGCCGATCGTATAGGGCAGCAAAAGACGCCGGGCCACGATCGCGACCAGCATGGCGATCGAGAGAATCCAGAGAATGTCTTGCAGGCTTTCGCTCATCGAAACCTCAATCGAGCGTCTGCCTGAACCGCAGCACCGCCACGGCCATCGCCGCCAGGGTGAAGGCGGCGAGAGCTCCCGCGTCGGCGGCGAGGTCGGCGAAACCGGCCCCTTTCAGCATCACCCCGCGGACGATGCGCAGGTAATGGGTGAGCGGCAGAATCGAACCTATGTCCTGCGCCCAGTCCGGCATGCCGCGGAAGGGGAACATGAAGCCCGACAGCAGAATGCTCGGCAGGAAAAAGAAGAAGCTCATCTGCATGGCCTGGAGCTGATTCTTGGCGATCGTCGAGAAAGTATAGCCGACCGAGAGATTGGCCACGATGAAAAGCATGGTCAGGACGACGAAAGTCCCGAGATTGCCGACCACCGGCACGTCGAAAATGAAACGCGCCGCGCCGGCGATCAGCGTCATCTGGAAAAAGCCGACCGCCGCATAGGGCAAAATCTTGCCGAGCATGATCTCGACCGGATTGATCGGCATGGCGAGCAGGGATTCCATGGTGTTGCGCTCGATCTCGCGGGTGACCGAAAGCGCGGTGAAGATCAGCATGGTGAGGGTCAGGATGGTGCCGACGAGTCCGGGCACGATATTGAGCCGCGTCTCGCCGGCCGGATTGTAGCGCTTTTGCAGGCGCACCTCGTAGGGCGCCGGCTTCGCGGACAGATTTTGCAAAGGTCCCAGCAATTCGCGATTGAAAACCTGCGCCGCCATGCCGGCCAAGGCGATCGAGGCGCCGTTGACCGCAGTCGGGTCGGCGGCGTCGGCGACGACGAGAATGGCCGGGTTTTCGCCCCGCGCCAGATCGCGGGCGAAATTCTGCGGGATTTCGACAGCGAAATTCACCGCGCCGGACAGGATCAAGGGGTCGATCTGCTCGGGGCCGGACAGCGAATAGCGGATGTCGAAATAATCGGTTTCCTTGAGCGAGGTGATGAACAGCCGCGAATAAGCGCTGTGGTCATTGTCCAGCACGGCGGTCGGCAGATGTTTCGGGTCGGAATTGATGGCGAAACCGAACAGGATCAGCTGCATGACCGGGATCGCGATCATGGTCGCGAAGGTCAGCCGGTCGCGGCGCAACTGGATCAGTTCCTTGACGAAAACCGCGTAAAGCCGCCCCAGCGACGCGCGCAGACGATCAAGGCGTTGGGATCCTTTCACGTTTTGGCGGCTGGGCGAGGTGGCGCTCATGGATAATTGCTCTGCGCCCGGCTCATCAGGTCGATGAACACATCCTCGAGATTGGGCGCGTCGCGCTCCCAGGAAATTCCCGGCGTGGCGAATTGCCCGGCGACGCGATCGAGAGCGGCCGGGTCTCGGCTCGCGACATGCAATTTCGCGCCGAAGGGCGCGACCATGTCGACGCCGGCGGTCCGTTTCAGCGTTTCGGCGAGACCGCCGAGGTCGGCGCCGGAGACGACATAGGTCGAGAGATGGGATTGCGCGATGATTTCGGCCGTCGTGCCCTGCGCCAGCAGATGGCCATAGGCGATATAGGCGATCTCGTGGCAGCGCTCGGCCTCGTCCATGTAATGGGTCGAGACCAGCACGGTCAGGCCCTCGTGGGCGAGTTGGTGAATTTCGTCCCAGAAATCACGCCGCGCTTTGGGGTCGACGCCGGCGGTCGGCTCGTCGAGCAGCAGCAGTTGCGGGCGCGGCATGATGCAGGCGCCGAGCGCCAGGCGCTGCTTCCAGCCGCCGGACAATTGGCCGGCGAGTTGGTCGGCGCGGCCGGTCAGGCCGAGCTGGTCGATCGCCTCGCGCGCTCGCGCGGACGGGTCGTCGAGCCCGTAGATGCGGCCGATGAATTCGAGATTCTCGCGGATCGTGAGGTCCGAATAAAGCGAGAACGCCTGGGTCATATAGCCGGTGCGGCGCTTGATCTCGGTCTGCTGGGTGAGAATGTCGAAGCCGAGGCAGAAGCCCCTGCCCTTGTCCGGGGTCAGCAGGCCGCACAACATGCGGATGGTGGTGGTCTTGCCGCTGCCATTGGGGCCGAGAAAGCCGTGGATGCGCCCGCGCCGCACCTGCATCGACAGATTGTCGACGACCAGTTTGCCGTCGAAACTCTTGCTCAGGCCCTTCGACGTCGATGACGATGTCGGCGGCGTTCATTTCGCCGCCTCCGCAGGCAGGAGCCGCGCCTCGATCGGCAGACCGAGCGGCAGCAGGACGGATGGATCGTCGAGTCGCGCGTCGACCCGGAACACCAGCTTGCCGCGCTCCTGAAGCGAGAAGATCACCGGCGGGGTATATTCCGCCTGCTGCGAAATATAGATCACGCGGGCCTGAAGGCCGGGACGGCAATTGTCGCAGGATACCGCTGCTTTCGCGCCCAGAGCGAAGCGGGAGAGCTGCGGCTCGGGGACAAAGAAGCGGATCTTGCGGTTTTCCGGCGGCAGCAAGGCGAGAATCGGCTGGCCGGCGGCGACGATCTCGCCCGGCCAGAAAAAGACGTCCTGGACGATTCCATTCGCCGGCGCATGAACGGTCTGGCGGGCGATGCGCACGTCGATCTGGTCGAGTTCGGCCTGGGCCTGGGTGATGGCGGCGCCGGCGGCGGAGATTTCTTGGCTGCGCGAGGGGATCAGCCCGGCCTCGACCTGACGCTCGGCCTGGGCGAGGTTCGCCTTGTCTCGGTCGAGCGCGAATTTGGCCTGGTCGCGGGCGGCCACCGTGGCCGCGCCTCGGGGCAGGAGATAGGCCTGCCGGTCATATTCGGTCTGCGACAGCACCAGCGCCGCCTTGGCGGATTCGACGGCGGCTTGCAGCACCGCGATCTGTTCGGGCCGTTGCAGCGCCTCCTGAAGATTTTTCAGATTGGCCCTGGCCTGCGCGACCTTCGCTTCGCCCTCGGCGCGCTCTTCGTCGAGAATGGGGGTCGCCATGGTGAAGAGGAGCGCGCCGCTGGCGACCTCATCGCCCGGCTCGACATTGAGCTTGGCGAGCCTTTCGCCTTCCACCGGGCCGATCTGCACGAGGTCGCCCTCGACATAGCCGGAAAAAACGTCCTGCGGCCTGGTCGGCGCGAAGATCTTGCTGGCGGCCCATCCGATCACGAGCAGAACGACTGCGGCGACGACCAGCTTGCGCAGGTTTTTCATTCGGGCCTCCGCGTCAGGGCGCGCAGCAGAAGTTCGACGTGCGCCTCCATCATCGCCTGGATGTCGAGCGGCTCGATCCGCGCGAAAACCACGCTCCAGATCGCGGCGACGAGGGCGGGGGCGATGAACAGCTGGGGAAAGCGCGCCGGTTCGTCAGACGCGAATTCGCCGCTGGCCAGGCCCTTGGCGATTATGGCGCGAATCAGGCGAAGCCCACGCGAAATGATCTCGCGATGGTAAAAATCGGCGATCGCGGGAAAACGCGCGCCCTCGGACAACACCAGATGCAGAACGCGCCGGCGGTCGGGGTCCTGCACGCCCATGGCCATCGCCCGTCCCATCAGCCGCAAGGTTTCGCTCGCCGGGGCGGGGGAGGCGGCGACCGCCTGTTCGACCTGGCCCAGGGTCGCGCCGATCGTATCGGCGACGATGGCTTCGAGCAGGTCCTGCTTGGACGAAAAGTAGAGATAGATCGTGCCCTTGGCGACGCCGGCGGCGGCGGCGACATCGTCGAGACGCGCTGCGGAAAAGCCTTTGGCGGCGAAAAGATCCAGCGCCGCCGCGCGGATCGCGCGCATGCGGCTTTCACGTTCGGCCGAAGTTCGGGCCTGTCGTCCCATGGCTGTCGCCCGAATTCATGACTGACTGATCAGTCATAAAATCAGATAACAATTATCACGGCCTTGATCGGCGTCAAGGTTTGGCCGCGGATTGGGCCTAAGTTATATTTCAGTTAGGTTGACGCCCTGAAAGGCTTCGCGCGCCCCTCCGACAAGGGAGCGGCGGCGGGGGAAAAATCGGGAGGCGATAATGTTAGCGTCGGAAATCATGGTCAGCCCGGTCAAGTCGATCGGTCCGGAGGCCACGATCGCGGAGGCCGTGGAGCTGATGCTGTCGTCGCATATTTCGGGCTTGCCCGTCGTCGACGCCGACGGGCGGCTGGTCGGTCTGATCAGCGAAGCCGATTTTCTCCATCGCGCCGAACTCGGCACCACCAAACGCAAGCCGCGCTGGATCGAATTCCTGCTCGGCCCGGGCGAAACCGCGGAATCCTACGTGATGAGCCACGCCCGCAAGGTCGGCGAGCTGATGACCCGCGACCTCATCACCGTGGACGCCTCGGCCTCGCTCAACGAGGTCGTCGATCTGATGGAGCGGCGCAGGATCAAACGTGTGCCGGTGATGAGCGGCGGCCAGCTCGTCGGCATCATCAGCCGCTCCGATCTGGTGCGGGCCCTGGCCACCACCCTCGCCCCCAAGAAAGCAGCGGCCGCCGGCGAGGTCAGCGACGAGGCGATTCTCGACAAGCTGATGGCGGAGCTCAAAACTCAGGGATTCGCCTCGCCGAAATCGCTCGAAGTGACCGTCGACCAAGGCGTGGTGACGTTGAAAGGCGAGATTTTCGACGAAAGGCAGCGCCCCGCCTTGATCATCGCCGCGGAAAACACTCCCGGCGTGACCAAGGTGGTGGACCAGCTCACCTGGATCGAGCCCTTCTCCGGAATGTCGGTCAACAACGCGAGAGGCTTCTGACCCTCATCCGACCGAAATCCGGCGGGCGAGCGCCGCCGCCCGTCTGGCGTCGTCAAGGCTGATCGGCCCGCCGATGGCGGCGGCGTTGACGAAAGCCTCCCGCAAGGCCGGCGAACCGGCGGGGGCGAAAGCGTCGCGCCCTCCGTCGAGCGCCTGAGCCAGCGCCGCGCGCTCCTCGGCCGAGCCGCCGATTTCAGCCGCGATGAACAATGCGAGCGCTGGCGCGAGGCCCGAGGGCGCGCCGGAGGCCGGGCGCAGGAAACGGAACAGATTGCGCAGGCGTTTCTGGGCGCGCGGATTGGCGCCGAGAAGCGGCGCCATGGCCCCGGTCAGGCGCATTTCCAATGGCGACAGCGGCGCGTCGAAAGGAGCCAGGGCGATCGTTTCGTCGCCGCCGCCATCGAGCCACAACGGCAATTGAATGCGGCGGGCGAAGTCGTCGTTTTTTTCATGGAACAGAGCCGGGTCGAGCGCGTGAACGGCAAGAAAGCCGGGACGCGCCAACAGGTCGTGGACGCGGCGGAACAAAGCGGCGGGCGCGGGCGCGCCGTCATAGGAATCCACGGCGACGACGACGCGGCGCGGCGCGCCAGCCATCGTTGCGCGAACAAGCAGGTCGGAAAGCGATTCGAGGAAGCCCAGCGCATGATCGCGCTTCTGGGACGCTTCGTCACTTTCAAGAAACAGCGGCGGCTCGCGGCTGGCGCCGGCGGCGTTGGCGCGGCGCTCCGCCTCGTAAACCCTGCGGGCCAAGGCGTCCACTTCGCTCCCGAGCGTTTCGACATTGCGCGCCTGATGGGCGAGCGTCTGTTCGACTTCACGCCGCTTGTCGGCGACATCCTGGTCGAGCAGGCCGGCCGCGTGGATCAGCGGATGCATGAAATACAGGGCGCGCCAGACGTTGAGGCCGAGCAGAGCCAGGGCGATCAGCGCAAAAAATCGCGCGGCCATCGGCAGCCAGTCGAGATGGCCTTGCAGGAAATCGGCGGTCTGGGCGCCGAACGAGCCGCCGCTGGCGATCGGGCCGAGAACAACCGGCTTGTTCGCGGCGAGCCAGGCGAAGCCCTTGCCGGCGGCGAAACTCAAGGCGGACAGCAGCAGCAGGCGCGTCTGGCCCTGAAAGGCGTAGAGGCCGCGCCAAGAGGCCAGCGCGCGGCGGACGGGACCGCCCGATCCGTTGAGGTCGCGCACAAGATCCTTGAACGTGGCCAGGGGCTCGCCCGAAAAGCCGAAGCGGCGCAGCCGCGGCTCGAAGGCGTTGCGGATCTTCCGCGCGTAAATGTCGACGCGGGCTCCCGGCGTTTCGTAAAGCAATATGTCCTTGAGGGCGGCGCGCCGCATTTCGGAATCGGACAGCGCCTGCTTTTCCTCGATCAGCTTGTGGCGCCTGGCGTCGAGGCGGTCGCGCGCGGCGCGGGCGATCACGCCCGGGTCGGCGCCGAAATGGGGGGCCTCCCGCGCCGCCTCCTGGGCGAGCGCGCCATGGCGCGGCGAAAGCGCGCGATAAAGCGCGGCGGCCAGCGCCCGCTCCGGCGCGTCGGCGAGGTCGGCGGCGCGCAGGGCGACGACCGGCGCGTCGGCGGCGGTCAGGGTGGCGGTGAGCCAGTTGAGCGCGCTGCTCTTGCCGCCGCCGGGCGGGGCGAACAGGCCGATCGCGAAGGGGGTCGGGGCGTCGGGCCGGCGCAGCAGGTCGGCGAGCCGTTTGAGCAGTTCCTGTGTCTGCGCCGCGAATAGGACCTTGTTTGGCGCGGCGGCCGCGTCGGCCTCGAACAGGAGTTTTTCGGCGGGCGCCGGGGCGGGACGGGAGGGCGGCGGGCTCTCGCGCGTCGCCCGGGAAAATTGCGGCTCGGCCCGAACGGCGGGCGTGACGGCGGCCCGGTCGGGATCACGATGTTCGGGATCACGATGTTCGGGATCGCGACGTTCAGGCTGGGCTGCGGACAAGTTCAAGCTCCTGATGCGGGCGCGTGGGCCATTTTAGCTTCATTAACGTAAATCGGGAGCCTTGATAGGTCGTAAAGGCATCTTTTTCGCGGCGGAACGGCCAAGGCCGCGTTGGCGCAAAAAGCCGTTTCCTCTTCGGTGGCCTTGCTCTAAAAGTCCGCCAGCAGACATGCCCGCGCGGGGATGCCTGTCGGCGCATGATCTTTTCCGAAAGCCGGCCTCCACTTTTCGGGATCATGCTCTGGCGGCGCGCGGTTCAACAGGGAAGGCTTTTTCGCCCATGGCGCGGCAATTCATCTATCACATGCAGGGCCTCTCCAAGACCTGGCCCGGCGGCAAGAAGGTTCTCGACAACGTTCACCTCTCCTTCTACCCGGACGCCAAAATCGGCGTTCTCGGCGTCAACGGCTCGGGCAAATCGACCCTTTTGCGCATCATGGCCGGGATGGACAAGGATTTTTCCGGCGAGGCCTGGGCGGCGGAAGGCGCGCGCGTCGGCTATCTGCCGCAGGAGCCGAAACTCGACGAGTCGCTCGACGTGCGCGGCAATGTCATGCTCGGCGTCGCGGAGAAAAAGGCCGTTCTCGACCGTTACAACGAACTCGCCATGAATTATTCGGACGAGACGGTGGACGAGATGACCAGCCTTCAGGACGAGATCGAGGCCAAGGGCCTGTGGGACCTCGACAGCCAGGTCGATCAGGCGATGGACGCGCTCGGCTGTCCGCCGGATGACTGGCCGGTCAGCAAGCTGTCAGGCGGCGAAAAGCGCCGCGTCGCCCTGTGCAAATTGCTGCTGGAGCAGCCCGAGCTGCTGCTGCTCGACGAGCCGACCAACCATCTCGACGCCGAGACCGTCAACTGGCTCGAAGGCCATTTGCGCAGCTACCCGGGCGCGATCCTGATCGTCACCCACGACCGTTACTTCCTCGACAATGTGACGAGCTGGATTCTCGAACTCGATCGCGGCCGCGGCATTCCCTACGAGGGCAATTATTCGAGCTGGCTGGTCCAGAAACAGAAGCGGCTCGGCCAGGAAGGCCGCGAGGACGAAGCCCGCCAGCGCGCGATTCAAGCGGAAAGCGAATGGATCGCCTCGAGCCCCAAGGCGCGCCAGGCCAAGTCCAAGGCGCGCATCCAGCGCTATGAGGATCTGGTCGCCAAACAGAACGACAAGGCGCCCACCAGCGCCCAGATCATCATTCCGGTCGCCGAACGGCTGGGCCAGAACGTCATCGAATTCAAGCACCTCTCCAAGGCTTTCGGCGACAAGCTGCTGATCGACGACCTGTCCTTCAAGCTGCCGCCGGGCGGCATCGTCGGGGTGATCGGCCCCAACGGCGCGGGCAAGACCACATTGTTCCGCATGATCACCGGCCAGGACCAGCCGGATTCCGGCGAGATCGAGATCGGCGAGAGCGTGCAGCTCGGCTATGTCGATCAGTCGCGCGACACGCTCGACGGCAAGAAGACCGTGTGGGAAGAGATTTCCGGCGGCAATGACGTGATCTATCTCGGCAAACGCGAGATCAATTCGCGCGGCTATTGCTCGACCTTCAATTTCAAGGGCGCCGACCAACAGAAAAAGGTCGCCATGCTGTCGGGGGGCGAGCGCAATCGCGTCCATCTCGCCAAAATGCTGAAAAAAGGCGCCAATGTCCTGCTGCTCGACGAGCCGACCAACGATCTCGACGTCGAAACCCTGCGCGCGCTGGAAGACGCGCTGAACGATTACGCCGGCTGCGCCGTGATCATCAGCCACGACCGTTTTTTCTTGGACCGCATCGCCACCCACATGCTGGCCTTCGAGGGCGACAGCCATGTCGAATGGTTCGAGGGCAATTTCGCCGATTACGAGGAAGACAAGAAGCGCCGCCTCGGCGTGGACAGCGTCATTCCGCACCGGCTGAAATACAAGAAATTCTCGCGGTAGGCGTCGATCCGCCTTCTCCCGCCATAGGGCGTCCGCAAGGACGCCCGTCTTGCGACGGGCTATGGGGCGTGCGCAACGACGCCTGTCTTGCGACGGGCGATGGGGAGAAGGGAGCCGCCGATGCGACGGGGCGACCAAACCCGCCGGTTCGAAAAATTCCCCGGCCATTGGTTCGATGCGCGGCGCGGCGGCCTCGCCATCCCCTCGCCACACGCGCTTGCTTCACTGCGCGAAAATGCGATACTTTCGAAGTCAGTTTAGCGGTGAACCATGTCCCTGCCCGAAAACCATCCGCGTCTGGCCAAGCGCCCCTATTCCGCGGCCGAGCTGATCGCCGACGGCTTTGTGCACGCCGTCGCCATTGTCGCGGGCGTCATCGCCTTCGCCGTTTTGTTCACGCGCGTCGCCTGGCGCGGCGACCTGTCCGACGGCTTGGCCATGGCGGTCTACGCCGCCGGCTTTTTCCTGCTGTTCGGCTTTTCCTGCGCCTATAACATGACGCCGCCGTCGAACCTCAAATGGCTGTTGCGCCGATTCGACCACGCCTCGATCTATCTGATGATCGCCGGCACCTATACGGCGCTTTTGTCGCAGCTCCCCGACGCCGCGCTGGCCTGGGGGCTGGCGGGTTTCGTCTGGGCGGTCGCGCTCGGCGGCGCGGCCCTCAAGATCCTGCTGCCCGGAAAATTCGACCGCGCCTCTCTCGTCGTCTATCTGGCGCTCGGCTGGACCGGCGTCTTCGCGGCCCGCCAGCTGGTCGAAACCCTGCCGGTTCAGACGCTGGTCCTCACCCTGGTCGGCGGCCTGTTCTATTCGATCGGCGTCCTGTTCTACCGCTGGCACAGCCTGAAATTCCAGAACGCCATCTGGCATTCCTTCGTCGCAATCGCGGCGGGCTGCCAATATGCCGGCATAGCCGCGGCCCTCGGCCACGCCGGCTAGGCTGTTGACGAACAGGCTTTAAATCCGCCGCGGATTCTGGCGCCGGGCGCGCCATAAAGAAACGCCGCGGACGATAATTTCATCCGCGGCGGCGATCCTAGCGAAAGAAGAAGCGCTCAGCCCTTCTTGCACTTGCTCATGAACTCCTTGCGCGGCTTGCCGTGCAATTTCTGGCTGTCGGCCTGTTTCGAGCATTCGAGCGATTTCGCGCTGCGCGGCTTGGCGGCGGGCTTGGCGCTTTTCATCGCGGCGGCGGGCGCCGCCGGAGCCGCGGCCGGAGCCGAGGCGGCCGGGGCCGCGGCGGGGGCCTGCGCATAGGCGGCGCCCGCGAAGGCGACGAACGACAGAATGGCGATAGACTTGACGAGCTTCATTTTGCGCCTCCGGAACCTGTTCCGATGAAATTGGGCGACGAACGATTCCGCCGCCGCCAAGGCCATGTTAGCGGCGAATCTGGCTTGTGTCTCCTGGGAAAAGACGGGAAAAGGCGGGGCCTTATTCTCGCTGAAGGCGCCGGAAAAACAAGGAAAGACCGCCGCTGCGACGCCGGGGCCGCGGTGTTTCGTTTCAACCCGGCCGGAGCGGTCTATTTCATTTGCGAGCCATCAAAGCTATTTATGGCGACCGGGCGCAGGGTGTGAGGGACATCGTTTCGAAAGGGCGAGAAAGTGAAGCCAATTCACTCGCGAAGGATCGCCGCTCTCATTTGCCTGGCGTTTTTCACGGTTTCCCCCCGTGACGCGCAGGCGTTTTATGTCGACGGCTTCGGGAGCGGCATGTCCATGCAGCAGTTCGCCCTTGCGGCGTCGGCTCAGGGCTTGATGGCGCGGCCGGACGAGGCCGGATATTTTTATCTCGTCGCCGGCTCCCCGCCGCTCCCGCTGGCCAGGGTCGGCTTTTGCGAAAACATTCTGGTTTCCTACAGCCGCAATATTCAGTCCGACTCCGATTATGCGCGTGTCCTGGCGCATATATTCAGCGCGTACGGCCCGCCAAGCAGAATGCAGTTCAGCGGCGACGTCGAACCCGGCATTGCGGCAGGCGCTTTCCGCGCCACGGGATCGACGCTTTGGGAGAAAGGCGCGGAACGCGTCTCGATGGAGTCCTCTTTCGACTGGCGCCTTTACCGGGGCCAGCTCTATCGCCAGCAGCCCGCCAGCGTCAGCTTCCAGATCTTCAATCCCTGCAACTTCTGAAAATGCCGCGCCGCGCGCGGGCGGTTCTCCGCTTCGCGCCGTTTTCCCGCGCGAGGATTGCGCGCGCGGCGAATGACGTATAAAGATATGTTTATATCCTTCTGGACCGCAAATGAACGAAACCACCGCCTCCCTGCGTGACGCGCTCGTCTGGCTCGCCGCCATTGGCGAGGAATCGCGCCTGCGCCTTTATGCGCTGCTGGCGGAAGGCGAACTGGCGGTCGGCGAACTGGTGACGATCCTCGGCCAGTCCCAGCCGCGCGTGTCGCGCCATCTCAAGCTCCTGCTCGAAGCCGGTCTGGTCGAGCGGCGGCGCGAAGGCGCCTGGGCCTTCTTCCACGCGCCGGAAAAGGGCGCGGCGGCGGCGCTGGCGCGCGCCGTCCTGGCGCGGCTCGATTCTGACGATCCCGTGCTCGCCGCCGACCGCGAACGCCTGACGGAGACCCGTGCCGCCCGCGCCGCGCGCGCGCAACAATATTTCGCCGAACATGCGCCGGTCTGGGACGAGACAAGGCGCCTGCACGCGCCGGAAGCCGAAGTCGAGGCCGCGATTCTTTCCGCCGCGCTCGACGGCGCGCCGCCGGTAAAACGCCTGCTCGACATCGGCTGCGGCGCCGGCCGCATGCTGGAGCTGCTGGCGCCGCGCGCCGAAAGCGCGATCGGCGTCGATCTTTCCGCCGCCATGCTGGGCGTGGCGCGGGCGCGCCTCGAACAGGCGGGTCTGCGCAATGTCCAGTTGCGACAGGGCGACGTTTACGCGCTTCCGGTGGAGCGCGGCTCGGTGGATCTCGCGGTCGTGCATCAGGTTCTGCACTATCTCGACAATCCCGCCCGGGCGCTACGCGAGGCGGCGCTGACGCTCGCGCCCGGCGGCCGGATGATGGTGGTCGATTTCGCGCCCCATCATCTCGAAATGCTGCGCGAAAAGCACGAGCACCGCCGCCTCGGTTTTACCGCGCGGGAGGTCGACGACTATCTGCGGCAGGCGGGGCTGGAGCCCCGTCTTCATCGCGATCTCGCGCCGGGCGACGCCGCCGGCGAGCAAAAACTCACCGTTTCCCTTTGGCTCGCGCGCGATGCGCGCGTCGCCGCGCATTGAGAGCTGGATATGCAGGAGCAAAGGCGCAGCCGCCGCCAACATCGGCCGATCGACGTGTCGTTCGAATTCTTCCCGCCCAGGACGCCGGAAATGGAGACCGCCCTGTGGGAGGCGATCTCCCGCCTCGCGCCGCTTCATCCCAAGTTCGTTTCCGTCACCTATGGCGCCGGCGGCTCGACCCGCGAGCGCACCCACGCCACGGTCGCGCGCATTTTGCGCGAGACCGACATCAAGCCGGCCGCCCATCTCACCTGCGTCGGCGCGACGCGCGAAGAGGTGGACGCGGTCGCGCGCGCCTATTGGGACGTCGGCGTGCGCCATATCGTGGCGCTGCGCGGCGATCCGCAGGGAGGGCTCGGCGGCGACTATGCGCCGACGCCCGGCGGCTACGCCCACTCGACCGATCTCGTCGCCGGCCTGCGCGCCATCGGCGATTTCGAAATCTCGGTTTCGGCCTATCCCGAGAAACATCCCGAGAGCAAAAGCTTCGAGCAGGACATCGACGTGCTCAAGCGCAAGATCGACGCCGGCGCGACCCGCGCGATCACCCAGTTCTTTTTCGACAACGACCTCTATTTCCGCTTTCTCGACCGCGTCCGCGCGGCGGGGATCGCCATCCCCGTCGTGCCCGGCGTGACGGCGGTGCAGAATTTCAAGCAGACCGCCAATTTTGCAAAAAAAGCGGGGGCGAGCGTGCCGGACTGGCTCGGCGAGCGTTTCGAGGGCCTCGACGACGATCCCGCGACCCGGCGCCTGATCGCGGCGGCGGTGTCCGCCGAGCAGGTTTTCGATCTGCTCGATCGCGGCGTCGATCAGTTCCATTTCTACACCATGAACCGCGCCGATCTGGTCTATGCGGTTTGTCATCTCCTGGGGGTCAGGGCGCGACCCTGACAGCCTCTCCCCATGAATGGGGGAGAGCGGGCGAAACACCATCAAGGTTCGACCATGACCACGCAAAATCGCTTCGGCGGCAAGACGGTTCTCGAAGCTCTGAACGAGGCGGCGCGCGAAAAAATCCTCGTGCTCGACGGCGCCATGGGCACGATGATCCAGAGCCACAAATTCACCGAAGGCGATTTCCGGGGAACGCGCTTCGCCGACTGGCCGCGCGACCTGCGCGGCAACAACGACCTGCTGATCCTGACCCAGCCCGACGCCATCCGCGACATCCATCTCGCTTACTTTCAGGCCGGCGCGGACATCGTGGAAACAAACACTTTCTCTTGCACCACCATCGCCCAGGCCGATTACGGCATGGAATCCGTGGCGCGCGAGCTGAATGTCGCGGGCGCGCGCCTGGCGGTGGAGGCCGCGATCGAAGCGGAAAGGCGCGACGGCAAGAAGCGTTTCGTCGCCGGAGCGATGGGGCCGACCAACCGCACCGCGTCGATCTCGCCGGACGTGTCCAATCCCGGCTTCCGCGCCGTGACATTCGACGAATTGCGCGTCGCCTATCGCCAGGCCGCCAGCGGCCTGATCGAGGGCGGCGCCGATATCATTCTGGTCGAGACGATTTTCGACACGCTCAACGCCAAGGCGGCGCTGTTCGGTGTCGACGAGGCTTTCGAGGAAGCCGGCGTCAAACTGCCGATCATGATTTCCGGCACGATCACCGATCTTTCCGGCCGCACCTTGTCCGGCCAGACGCCGACCGCCTTCTGGCACTCCCTGCGCCACGCCAAGCCATTTTCCATCGGCCTCAATTGCGCGCTGGGCGCGCGCGAAATGCGCGCCCATATCGCGGAAATCTCGCGCATCGCCGACACGTTCGTCTGCGCCTATCCCAACGCCGGCCTGCCCAATGAATTCGGGCTCTATGACGAAAGCCCGGAAGCCATGGCCGATCTGGTCGGCGAATTCGCCGACAGCGGCCTCGTCAATATCGTCGGCGGCTGCTGCGGCACCACGCCCGACCATATCGCCGCCATCGCCAGAAGGGTCGCGGGCGCCAGGCCGCGCGTGGTTCCGAAAGTCGAGCCGCTGTTGCGCCTTTCGGGCCTGGAGCCTTTCACCCTCACGTCGGACATCAATTTCGTGAACATCGGCGAGCGGGCGAATGTCACTGGCTCGGCCAAATTCCGCAAATTGATTCAGGCCGGCGATTATGCCGCGGCGCTGGATATTGCACGGGATCAGGTCGCCAACGGCGCCCAGATCATCGACGTGAACATGGACGAGGGCCTGCTCGATTCGCAAAAGGTCATGGTCGAGTTCCTGCATCTCGTCGCCGCTGAGCCGGACATCGCGCGCGTGCCGGTGATGGTCGATTCCTCGAAATTCGAGGTGATCGAGGCCGGCCTGAAATGCCTGCAGGGCAAGGCGGCGGTGAATTCGATCTCGCTCAAAGAGGGCGAGGAGAATTTCATCGAGCAAGCGAAGATCGTGCGCCGTCATGGCGCGGCGGCGGTGGTCATGGCTTTCGACGAAAAGGGCCAGGCCGACACTTTTGCCCGCAAGGTCGAGATTTGCGCGCGGGCCTATGAAATCCTCACCGAAAAGGTCGGCTTCCCGCCGGAAGACATCATTTTCGACCCCAATGTCTTCGCGGTGGCGACCGGCATCGAGGAACACAATCATTATGGCGTCGATTTCATCGAGGCCACGGGGGAAATCCGCAAAAGGCTGCCGCACGCCCATGTCTCGGGCGGCGTGTCGAATCTGTCCTTTTCCTTCCGCGGCAACGAGCCGGTGCGCGAGGCCATGCACAGCGTGTTTCTTTTTCACGCGATTCGCGCCGGCATGGACATGGGCATCGTCAACGCCGGCCAGCTCGCAGTCTATGAGAAGATCGACCCGGCTCTGCGCGAGGCCTGCGAGGATGTGGTGCTGGATCGCCGCCCCGACGCCACCGAGCGCCTCCTGGCCATCGCCGAGCAATATCGCGGCAAGACCGGCGAGATCCGCGAGAAGGACGCCGCCTGGCGCGAACAGCCGGTCGAGGCGCGGCTCGAATATGCTCTGGTCAATGGCGTGACCGATTACATTGAAACGGACGTCGAAGAAGCGCGGCAAAGGTCGTCGCGCGCGCTCGATGTCATCGAAGGCCCGCTGATGGCCGGCATGAATCATGTCGGCGACCTGTTCGGTTCCGGAAAAATGTTCCTGCCGCAGGTGGTGAAATCGGCGAGGGTGATGAAGGCGGCGGTGGCTTATCTCCTGCCTTTTATCGAAGCCGACAAGGACGGTGGCCGATCGAGCGCCGGCAAGATATTGCTGGCGACGGTGAAAGGCGACGTGCACGACATCGGCAAGAACATCGTCGGGGTCGTGCTCGCCTGCAACAATTTCGAGATCGTCGATCTTGGCGTGATGGTTCCGGCCCAGCGCATTCTGGATGAGGCGAAGAAACAGGAGGTCGACGTGATCGGCCTTTCCGGCCTGATCACGCCCTCGCTCGACGAAATGGCTTTCCTCGCCAGCGAGATGCAGCGCGAGGGTTTCGACATTCCCTTGCTGATCGGCGGCGCCACCACTTCGCGCGTCCATACGGCGGTGAAGATCGCGCCCAATTATGCCAACGACCAGGCGGTCTATGTCACCGACGCCAGCCGCGCCGTCGGCGTGGCCCAGTCTTTGATGGGCGCCGGAAGCGACGCCTACAAGGCGAAAATCCGCGACGAATATGCCCATGTCGCCGAGGCCCACGCGCGCGCCGAAAGCGAGAAGCGCAGGGTCTCTTTGGCGCAGGCGCGGGCCAATCGGTTCAAGATCGACTGGGCGGATTATACGCCGCCCAAGCCGAGTTTTACCGGCGTGCGCGTTCTGTCGTCGCAGGATGTGGCCGAACTCATCCCCTATATCGACTGGACGCCCTTTTTTCAGACCTGGGAGCTGAAAGGCCGCTTCCCGAAAATCCTCACCGACGAGAAACAGGGCGAGGCCGCCAGAAACCTTTTCGAAGATGCGCAGAAAATGCTGAAGCGCATCGTCGACGAGCGCTGGTTCAACCCCAAGGCGGTCATCGGCTTCTGGCCGGCGAACGGTGTCGGCGACGACATCGCGCTCTATACCGGCGAGTCGCGCAGCGAAAAGCTGGCGACGCTCCACACCCTGCGCCAGCAGCTCGCGCGTCACGAGGGCAAGGCCAATCTCGCTCTGGCCGATTTCGTCGCGCCGAAGGGGAGCAAGCCCGATTTTGTCGGCGCGTTCGTCTGCACCGCCGGGCCGGAAGAGGGCAAGATTGCGGAAAAGCTCGCCCGCGCCAATGACGATTACGGCTCGATCATGGTCAAGGCCTTGGCCGACCGCGTGGCCGAAGCTTTCGCCGAATATTTGCACGAGCGCGTGCGCAGGGAATTCTGGGGTTATGCGCCCGAAGAGGCCTTGAGCAACGAGGAGCGCGTCGCGGAAAATTATCGCGGCATTCGCCCGGCGCCGGGCTATCCCGCCCAGCCCGACCATACCGAAAAGCAGACGATTTTCGATCTGCTCGCGGCAACGCGCCGCATCGGCGTTGCGCTCACCGAAAGCTTCGCCATGTTGCCGGGGGCTTCGGTCAGCGGGCTCTATTTCTCTCATCCGCTGGCGCATTATTTCGGGGTCGCCAAGGTCGAGCGCGATCAGGTCGAGGACTATGCCGCGCGGAAGAACATGAGCATGGCCGAGGTCGAGCGCTGGCTGGCGCCGGTGCTGAATTACCGGCCCTGAGCCCTTGCCGGCCGCCTGTCAGTGTGAGAAAAAGCACAAAAAACAGGCAGATCGGCTCGGGGGATGGCGTGAAGGTTTTTTGGAATCGCATGGCGCCGGCGCTCCCGGGCGCGACGCCGAAGGACTTTCTGCTTGGCGGGCTCGGCGCCTTTCTGGGCATCGGCCTGTCGGGCCTGCTGGTGGCTTTGGGCGTCGCCGGCTCGCATTCGCCGCTGATCGTGGCTCCCATCGGCGCCTCCGCCGTACTGGTCTTCGCCGTGCCGTCCAGCCCGCTGGCGCAGCCGTGGCCGGTGATCGGCGGCAATGTCATTTCCTGCCTCGTGGCGCTCGCCGCCGTCAGCTCCGTTCCCGATCCCTTTCTCGTTACGGCGGTCGCGGTCGGCGGGGCGATCGTCGCCATGTCGATCATGCGCTGTCTTCATCCGCCCGGCGGCGCGGTGGCGCTGCTGACCGCTCTCGCCGCGCACCAGCCCGCGCCACCCGACATATTGTTCGCCTTTCTGCCGATCGGCGCCAATTCGCTGCTGCTGGTCATGGTCGGCCTGATCTTCCATCGTTTCTCGGGCCATAGCTATCCCCATGTCCCGGCGGTTTCGCGCACGAGCCCGCATGGAACGGCGGACGCGCCGCCTCTGCGCCGCGCCGGAATCGACGCCCAAGATCTCGACGCGGTGCTGGGCGAAATGCACGAGAGCTTCGACGTCGACCGAAAGGATCTGGAAGAACTGCTCTGGCGGCTGGAGGAGCGGGCTTTCACGCGGACGAAAGGATCGCCGCGCTGCGCCGACATCATGTCGAAGGACGTGATCACCATTCCCCACGACGCCACTGTCGCCGAAGCGCGCGAAACCATGCTGTCGCGCCATCTGCGCTGCCTTCCGGTGGTCAACCGTCTCGGCGTTTACGCCGGCATGGTCGAGGCGCGCCATCTGATCGAGGACGCAGCCCTGGTGGCGGCGGTGATGAATACGGCCCCCATCGCCAGGCCCGAGACGCCGGTTCTGGACTTCGCCGCCGATTTCGCCAACGGCGGCGTCTATGAACTGGTGGTGGTTGATCCCGATTACCGCGTCGTCGGCCTCATCACCCAGACCGACATGCTCGCCGTCCTGCTGCGCGCGCAAAACCGCGCGGCGTGACAAGCGCGAGGGCGAAACCGACGCCGCCTGGTCCTTACGCGCCGTCCGGCAGGCTCGCGAGCAGATTGCGCAAGGTCTCGACCGTCGAAAGATCGGCGATCCCATCGACCTTTTCGGGTCGGAAATGGCGCTGGAAGGCGGCGACGGCGTCGCGGGTCGCTTCGTCGTAAACGCTGTTTGGCGTCACCCCATAGCCATAGGCCGCGAGCATGGTCTGGAGCGCGGCGACCTGCGGCCCCATCGCGCCCGGTTCAGGCGCCGGGCCGGGGCGGATCGGCGCGGGCGGCGTCCAGTGGCCGAGGCCCGCCTCGTGCAGCAGGGCCCAGGGGAAAAATTCGCCGGGGTCTTTTTTTCGCGACGGCGCGACGTCCGAATGGGCGAGAATGCGATGCGGAGAAATTTTCAGCCGCTGCGCAATGTCGCGAACCAGCGCGATGGTCGCGTCGATCTGCGCCTGCGGAAAAGGCGGGGCGCCGCCGTCATGGCCAGGGTTGACCAGTTCGATCCCGATCGAGCGCGAATTGATGTCGCTCTCGCCGGCCCAGAAACTCGAGCCGGCGTGCCAGGCGCGGCGGGATTCCGGCGTGAGCTGCCAGATTCTCCCGTCTTCCCACACCAGATAATGGCAGGAGACATGCGAATCGGGCGCGCAAAGCAGGGCGACCGCCGCCTCGCCGGTCGGCGTGCCGGTGTAATGCAGCACGATCATGTCGGTCGGGCTTTTCTTGCGCTCGCCGTGATTGGGCGAGGGGCGGATTTCTCTTACCAGCGGGCTGTCGGGCGGCATGGATTCGCGGAATCGAAAAGGCGGCCCCGAATGGGCCGCCTTGAAGGAACAGAATGATCGGTCAGTTATACCACGCGACGCAGTGGCGGCCGCCGTAACTGTCGTAGGTGAACTCGGCGCAACGGCGCCGGGGCGGGGGCGGCGGGGGCGCGGTATTGGCGCCAATGATGCCTCCCGCCGCGGCGCCCAGCACGCCGCCCGCGACCGCGCCGCCGGCGCGGCCCGAAGCCAGCCCGCCGATGACCGCGCCGGTCGCGCCGCCGAGCACCGCGCCATTGACCGCCCGCTGCTCGGGCGTATAGCCGCAGCCGGCGAGGCCAAGGCCGGTCGCCAGCGCGAGAGATAACATCAGGCTCTTCTTCATGGGTTCCGAAACTCCTCGGGGCGCCCCGCGGAATCGCGGCCGCCGGGCGCAAGCGTGACAAAGGATGGACGGGCCGAGCCCGCCGCGCAAGTGCAAAATTGCCACGATCCTCCCGAGAAATTGCGGCGTCGCGCGCCGCCGCCGCCGCCGAATAAACTTGACGCGCCGGCCCGGGCTGTTATGCGGAAAAGGCCAGTCGGCTGGATGGCCGCCGTCTTTCGGGACGGAGGAAAGTCCGGGCTCCACGGAGAAACGGCGCCGGATAACGTCCGGCGGGGGCGACCCCAGGGAAAGCGCCACAGAAAGCAAACCGCCTTTGGATTTCCAGAGGTAAGGGTGAAAGGGTGCGGCAAGAGCGCACCGCGCGGGCGGCGACGTCAGCGGCAAGGCAAGCCCCGCCGGGAGCAAAACCGAATAGGGACGACAGGGATTTCCCACCCTTCTCCGGGGCGTCGTCCGGGTTGGTCGCACGAGGCGGCAGGCGACTGCCGCCCTAGAAGAATGGCCATCGCGCGCCGCAAGGCGCCATACAGAACCCGGCTTACAGGCCGACTGGCGCTTAATCGTCGCGTAAATGGGTTCTTAACGCTAACAGTGTTTTAATCGGGCCAAATGCATTGTCTCGAAGCCCGCCGCCATGCCGCATACCCGCCGAATGCAAAACGCAGTCAGTTCGTGGCCGCCGCGTCCTTCATCGGCGCGCGCCTCGCGTCTCGCGCGTGGAACATTCGCGCGCTGCGCCGCGAGGTCGCGCATGAGTGACCCGTCCGCCCAAACGCCCCATATTCCCGTGCTGGCGTCCGAATCGGTCGGCGCCCTTTCGGTCGTCCCGGGCGGCCTCTATCTCGACGGCACTTTTGGCGCTGGCGGCTATGCGCGGCTGATTCTCGCGGCAGGCGGCCGCGTTTTCGGGCTCGACCGCGACCCGAGCGCGATTCGCAACGGCGCGCCCGTGGTCGAGGCGAGCGGCGGCCGGCTGACGCTGGCGCAAAGCCGGTTCTCGCAGATGGAAAAAGCCGCGCGCGAAAAAGGGCTCGGCCCCTTCGACGGAATCGTCCTCGACATCGGCGTGTCGTCGATGCAGTTCGACCAGCCGGAGCGCGGCTTTTCCTTTCGTTTCGACGGGCCGCTCGACATGCGCATGGAAAAGGCGGGCGTGAGCGCCGCCGATCTTGTCAATGAGTTGGAGGAGGGCGCGCTCGCCGACCTGATCTATCATTTTGGCGAGGAGCGCGCCTCGCGCCGCATCGCCCGCGCCATCGTCGCCGAACGCGCCAAGGCGCCGATTCTGACCACGGGCGCTCTGGCGCAGGTCGTCGCCCGCGCCAATCCCGGCCGCCCGATCGACATCCATCCGGCGACGCGGACTTTCCAGGCCCTGCGGATCGCGGTCAACGAGGAGCTGGACGAGTTGAGCCGGGCTCTTGCAGCCGCCGAGCGCCTGCTGCGTCCGGGCGGACGGCTCGCGGTGGTGACCTTCCATTCGCTGGAGGACCGCATCGTCAAACAATTCTTCGCCGCGCGCGCGGGGCGCGGCAGGGCCGCCTCACGCCTGCTGCCGGGCGAAATCCCGCCGCCGCCATCGACTTTCCGGCTACTCGCGCCCCAGCCCGTCGCGCCCGGCGCGGCGGAATGCGCGCGCAACCCCCGCGCCCGCTCGGCCAAACTGCGCTGGGCCGAACGGACCGACGCTCCGGCGCGCGAACAGGAGGGCCGCTGACATGCTGCGCCTGATGAATGTCATCGCGGTCGTCGTGCTGATCGGCTCGGCGGTTTACGCCTATTCGATCAAATATTCGACCCTCTATCAGGCCGAAAAACTGACCCGGCTGAAACGCGAATTGCAGGCCGAGACCGACGGGCTGGCGATGGCGCGCGCGGAATGGGGCCATGTCGCCGCGCCGGTGCGGATCGAGGCCCTCGCCGATCAATATCTCGGCGGGCAGGTGATGCAATTGTCGCAGATCGCTTCTCTTGCCAGCCTGCCGGACAAGGGGCCGGCGACCGACGCCATCGGCGCCGCGCTGAAGGATCTCGGCCTCGGCGCGTCGGCGACGCCCGGCGCGGCCAAGGGCTCCGCCACGCCCGGCGCGGCGCCCGCGCTGTCGGGGCCAGGCGCGTCGGCGTCGTCACGGACGGGGAGATAAGCCATGCCTGGGGCGACCGCGCGGATCGAACCGGAATTCGCGCCGGCCTGTCCGGCGCCGGCTCATGAGGCGTTTGACCAACCGGCGCCGTTCAATGCGCCGCCGGATTGCCTGCCGGTGGAGCCGATCGCGGCGGCGCCCGTCGAGGCGCCGGCCTTCGCGCCGGGGCCCGAGGCCCCGCCCGCGCCGCCGCGCCGCCGTTTCGAGCTGAAAAAGGCGTTTTTCGCCATCTTCGGGACCCATCTTTCGAAAAGCGGCTTTCGCATCCGGCTGACGGCGACGGCCTTCGGCGCGCTCTATCTGCTGTTCGTCGGCCGCCTGGCCTATCTCGGGACCAAGCCCGATCCGGAATCCCTGCGCCGCGAGGCCTCGCAGGCGGTCTCGGCGGCGCGGCCGGAAATCACCGATCGCAACGGCCAGTTGCTGGCGATGGACGTCAAGGTCATGTCGGTTTTCGCCGATCCGCGCGAGATCATCGACAAGGACGAGGCGACCGAAGAGATCACCGCCATCCTGCCGGACCTCAACGCCCATGACCTGCGCGCTCGCCTCGGCGCGCGCAAAGGCTTCGTCTGGATCAAGCGCGACATTTCCCCCGCCCAGCAGCAGGCGATCTTCCGCCTCGGCCTGCCAGGCGTCGGCTTCCTGCCGGAAAACAAGCGCGTCTACCCGAACGGCCCGCTCGCCGCCCATGTGCTTGGTTTCACCAATCCCGACAACCAGGGGATAGCGGGGATCGAGAAATATCTCGACGGCCAGGGCCTGTCCGACCTGCACGACGCCGGCTTCAAGCTCACCCAGGAAAATCTCGCGCCGGTCGCCTTGTCGCTCGACATGCGCGCCACCCACGCCGTGCGCGACGAACTCGTTCAGGCGATGCAGCGCTTTTCGGCCAAGGCCGCCGCCGCGGCGATCATGGACGTGAACACCGGCGAAGTTCTCGCCGAAACCTCGCTGCCCGATTACGACCCGAGCAATCCGGTCGACGCGCTCAAGCCCGATGCGATCAACCAGCTCACCGTCGGCGTCCACGAAATGGGCTCGACCTTCAAGGCGCTGACGCTCGCCATGGCGTTGGAATCGGGCAAGGCGACGCTGAACACCCGGGTCGACGTCAGCAATCCCCTGCGCGCCGGCCACAATCTCATCCATGATTTCGAGCCGCAGCACCGTCCGCTGTCGCTGCCGGAAATCTTCACTTATTCGTCCAATATCGGCTCGGCGAAACTGGCTCTGTCGGTGGGGGTCGAGAACCACAAGGCCTTTTTGCGCAAGATGGGCCAGCTTACCCGGATGCGCACCGAACTGCCGGAAAATTCCGCGCCGATCGTCCCGCGCAACTGGAGCGAGGTCTCGACCATGACCATCGCCTTCGGCCACGGCCTGGCGGTCGCGCCGCTCCAGGCGATGATGGCGGTGGCCGCCCTGGTCAATGGCGGCTATCTGATCACGCCGACCTTCCTCAGGCGGCCGGACGGTTTCGACAAGACGAGCGAGCAGCAGGTCGTCAGGCCGGAAACCAGCGAGTCGCTGCGCTATATCCTGCGCCTCAACGCCATCGTCGGCACCGCGAAAAAGGCCAATATTCCGGGCTATTTCGTCGGCGGCAAGACCGGCACGGCGGACAAGGTGGTCAATGGGCGTTACGCCAAGCACAAGGTTTTCACCACTTTCATGGCGGTCGTGCCGGCCGACAAGCCGCGCTATCTGTTCATGACGGTGATGGACGAGCCGAAAGGCCTGAAAGAGGACGGCGGATGGGACACCGCCGCCTATAATTCCGGCTATGTCACCGGCAGGCTGATCGAGCGCGTCACGCCTCTGCTCGGTCTCGCGCCGCGCCTCAACCTGCCGACCGAGCCCTTCCCCCTGCTGGCGCGCATGGGCTATGGCTTCGCCAACGCGCCCCCGATCACGGGGCCCGGAGACCATTGATGCGTCTCGACGCCCTGCTGCCCGAAGCGCCGGAGAAATGGCGCGGCCTCGACGCGACCGGCGTGACGGCCGACAGCCGCGCGGTCGCGCCCGGCGCGCTGTTTTTCGCGCTCGCCGGAAGCAAGGCCGACGGCATGCAGTTCGCCGCCCAGGCCCTGGCCGCGGGGGCCGTGGCGGTGGTCGGCGAAAAGGCCCCGCCGCCGGCTCTGGCCGGCGCGCCTTTCATCCAGGTCGCGGATGCGCGGAAAAGCCTGTCTTTGGCGGCGGCGGCGCTGTTTCCCCGCCAGCCGGAAAGCATCGTCGCAGTCACCGGAACGTCGGGCAAGACCTCGGTCGCCGATTTCACGCGGCAGATTTTCTCCTTCTGCGGTTTTGCGGCGGCCTCGCTCGGCACGATCGGCGTGGTCAAGCCGGGCGGCGCCGTTTACGGCGCGCTGACGACGCCGGACCCGGTCAGCCTGCACAAGACCCTTGACGCTCTGGCGGGCGAAGGCGTGACCCATCTGGCGATGGAGGCCTCCTCGCATGGCCTCGACCAGCGACGGCTCGACGGCGTGCGCCTGACGGCGGCCGGCTTCACCAATCTCTCGCGCGACCATCTCGATTATCACGCCAGTCTCGACGACTATCTCGACGCCAAGCTGCGGCTGTTCAGGGATCTGCTGAAACCCGGCCAGACGGCGGTCGTCGCCGCCGACGGCGAATATGCGGAGCGCGTGATCGAAGCCTGCCGCGCCCGCGGCCTGAAGCTTTTCACGGTCGGCGCCAAGGGCGAGGGCCTGCGCCTGAAAGAGGCGCGCGCGGAAGGATTCGCGCTGCGGCTCGACCTGGTTTTCGCGGGCCGCGACATTTCGGTGAAACTGCCGTTGGCCGGCCGGTTTCAGGCGGAAAACGCGCTGGTGGCGGCGGGGCTCGCGCTCGCCGCCGGGGCGCCGGCGGAAAAAGTCTTCGCCGCGCTCGAAATTTTACGCGGCGCGCCGGGGCGTCTGGAGCGCGTCGGCGACCGCAACGGCGCGCCGGTCTTCGTCGATTACGCCCACAAGCCCGACGCGCTGGAAAAGGCGCTCGCGGCGCTGCGGCCTTTCGCCAGAAGGCGCCTCGTCGTCGTTTTCGGCTGCGGCGGCGACCGCGACGCCGGAAAACGCCCGATCATGGGCGAGATCGCCGCGCGCGGCGCCGACGCGGTCATCGTCACCGACGACAATCCGCGCAGTGAAGACCCGGCGTCAATCCGGGCGCAAATTCTCGCCGCCGCGCCGGGGGCGCGGGAGATCGGCGACCGCGCCAAGGCCATCCGCGCCGGCGTGGCGACGCTCGGCGAGGGCGACCTGCTGCTCATCGCCGGCAAGGGCCACGAAACCGGGCAGATCGTCGGCGGAAATGTCCTGCCCTTTTCCGATCAGGACGAGGCGCGCGCCGCGCTGCAGGAAATTTCCTCAAAAGGGTTGTCCGCATGAGTGAAATTCTCTGGAGCGGGCTTGGCCTCGTGGCGCCGCTGCAGGCGCGGGTTCTCGGCCTGCCGCCGCAGGGCGTGACCGGAATTTCGATCGACACCCGCAGCCTCCAGCCGGGCGACCTGTTTTTCGCGATTTAGGGCGACCGCGTCGACGGCCACGATTATGTCGCCGCCGCCTTCGAGCGCGGCGCGCTGGCGGCGGTGGTGGACGAGGCCCATGCCGACGCGCTGAAAAAACTCGGGACGCTTTATGTCGTCCATGACGTGCTCAAGGCGCTGGAGGGTCTGGGGCGCGCGGCGCGCAGGCGCAGCAGGGCGCGGATCATCGCGGTGACCGGCTCGGTGGGAAAGACCTCGACCAAGGAAATGCTTCGAAAAGTTCTGTCCGACGCCGGCCCGACCCACGCCTCCGACAAGTCGTACAACAATCATTGGGGCGTGCCGCTGACCCTCGCCCGCCTGCCCGAAAGCGCGCGCTACGCCGTGTTCGAGATCGGGATGAATCACGCCGGCGAGATCGCGGCCCTGGTCGACATGGTTCGCCCTCATGTGGCGGTCGTCACCCATGTCGCGCCGGTCCATCTCGAACATTTCGCGAGCGTCGAGGACATAGCGCGGGCCAAGGCCGAGATCTTTTCCGGAATCGTCAAGGGCGGGGTCGCGATCGTCAATCGCGACGTCGAGACATTTTCCGTTCTCAAGGCGGCGGCGGAGGCCTCGCCCGCCGGCCATGTCCTGAGTTTCGGCGAAAATCTCGCCGCCGACGCCCATCTGACGCAATTCGACCCCGAAGCGACGTTTTCGCGTGTTTCCGCGCGCCTGCTCGGCCAGGACCTGAATTTCCGGCTTGGCGCGCCGGGGCGCCACATGGCGCTCAACGCCCTGGCCGTGCTGCTCGCCGCGCGCGCGGTCGGCGTCGATTTTCGCGCCGCCGCCGCCTCGCTCGCGGAAGTCTCGCCGGAGCGCGGACGCGGGTCGCGCGAGGTCCTGCGCCACGACCGCGACGACCCTGCCAGCGCCTTTCTGCTGATCGACGAAAGCTACAACGCCAATCCCGCTTCGATGCGCGCGGCGATCGATCTTCTGGGAGCGGCCAAACCCACGGGCGAAGGCCGCCGCGTCGCGATTCTGGGCGACATGCTGGAGCTGGGCCCCGCCGCGCCGGCGCTGCACGCCGCGCTCAAGGACGAGTTGGCGCTCAACAATGTCGATCTGGTTTTCGCCGCCGGGCCGCTGAGCCGCCATCTTTTCGACGCGCTGCCGCCGGACAAGCGCGGCGGTTGGGCGGAATCGGCCGCCGCGCTGGAGCCCATGGTCGCGCAGACCCTGCGCGCTGGCGACGTGGTCATGGTCAAGGGCTCCAACGCGTCGAAAATGCATGCGCTCGCCGCCGGCCTCAAGAGCCGATTCGCGGCGCCCGAGCCGCAAAAAGTCGAGGAACTCCGATGCTGATCTGGCTCGCGGCGCTGTCCCATCATTTCAGCCCGCTGAACGTCTTCCGCTACATCACTTTCCGCGCCGCCGGGGCCACCGCGACCGCGCTCGCCTTCGTGTTCTTCTTCGGCCCGTCGATCATCGCCTCGCTGCGGATCAAGCAGGGCAAGGGCCAGCCGATCCGCGCCGACGGCCCGCAATCGCATCTGGCGAAAAAGGGCACGCCGACCATGGGCGGCCTGATGATCATCGCCGGACTCGCGGTCTCGACCGTGCTGTGGGCCAATCCCCGCAGCGCCTATGCCTGGATCGTGCTGTTCGTGACCCTGAGCTTCGGCGCGATCGGCTTCTACGACGATTACCTCAAGGTCTCCAGGCAGAGCCACAAGGGCTTTTCGGGCCGCGCGCGGCTCGGCGTCGAAACGGCGATCGCCGTGCTCGCGGCCTGGTTCATGATGTGCGCCTCGGCCACCGGGCCGGTGGCGAACATCGGCGATTTCTTCGCCGCTTTCGCCGCGCCCTTCACGGCCGCCGCGCCGGCGACCAAGCTGGCGGCGCCCTTCATTCACGGCTGGGTCTTCGATCTCTCCTGGCTGTTCCTGCCCTTCGCCGGCTTCGTCATCGTCGGCGCCGGCAATGCGGTCAATCTCACCGACGGGCTCGACGGCCTCGCCATCGTGCCGGTGATGATCGCCTCGGCGACCTTCGGCATTATCGCCTACCTCGCCGGCAACGACATTTTCGCCCATTACCTCGGGATCAATTACGTGCCCGGCGCCGGCGAGCTGACGGTGATGGCCGGCGCGATGATCGGCGCGGGCCTCGGCTTCCTGTGGTTCAACGCGCCGCCGGCCCAGATCTTCATGGGCGACACCGGCTCTCTCGCGCTCGGCGGCATGCTCGGCGCCATCGCGGTGGCGATCAAGCACGAGATCGTGCTGGCCATCGTCGGCGGCCTGTTCGTGATGGAGGCGCTGTCCGTGATCGTCCAGGTGGCGTCCTTCAAGATGACCGGAAAGCGCGTGTTCAAAATGGCGCCGATCCACCATCATTTCGAGCAATTGGGCTGGTCCGAGCCCCAGGTCGTGGTGCGGTTCTGGATCATCGCCTTCGTCCTGGCCCTTATCGGCCTCACCACCCTGAAGGTGCGCTGATGATTCCGATCACCTCTTTCTCTGGCCAATCCGTCGCCCTTTTCGGCCTCGGCGGCTCCGGACTCTCGACGGCGAAGGCGCTTGCCGCCGGCGGCGCCCAGGTCCTCGCCTGGGACGATTCGGCGGCCGCGCTCGACAAGGCCGAGGCCGAGGGCGTTCCTCTCTCCGACCTGCGCGAGGCGGATTGGTCGTCGATCAAGGCGCTGGTCCTCGCGCCGGGGGCGCCGCTCACCCATCCCGAGCCGCACTGGAGCGCGGCCAAGGCGCATGCGGCGGGCGTTCCGGTGATCGGCGACATCGAATTGTTCTGCCGCGAGCGGGCGCTGCGCGCGCCCGGTTCGCCGATGGTCGCGATCACCGGCACCAACGGCAAGAGCACGACCACGGCGCTGATCGCCCATATCCTGCGCGAGGCGGGTTTCGACGTCCAGCTCGGCGGCAATATCGGAACGCCGGTCCTCGATCTCGAACCGCCGTCGCCCGAGCGCGTCCAGGAGCGCGTTCATGTCGTCGAATGTTCGAGCTACCAGATCGATCTCGCGCCCTCGCTCGATCCCAGCGTCGGCATATTGCTGAACCTGACCCCCGACCATCTCGACCGCCACGGCGCGATGGAAAATTACGCCATGATCAAGCGGCGTCTGGTCGAGGCGTCCGATTTCGCCGTGGTCGGGCGCGACGACGCCTGGTGCGAGGCGATCTTCCAATATCTCAAGGGAGCCGGCCATTCGGTGGTGGGGATTTCCAACAGCCGCCCCAACGCCTGGGCCAGCATCAGCCTCGATTCGGGGCGCCTGCGCCGCACCTTCGCCCTGCCGATGCTGAAAAATCTGGAGGAAAACCTGTTCGATCTCTCCCGCGCCCCGGCCCTGCGCGGCGCCCACAACGCGCAGAACGCGGCGGCCGCTTTCGCCGCCTGCGAAAGGCTCGGCCTTCCCCATGACGAGATCGGCTTGCGGATGCGCTCCTTCCCCGGCCTCGCCCATCGCATGGAGCAGGTCGGGCGCCGGGGCAAGGCCCTGTTCGTCAACGACAGCAAGGCGACCAACGCCGACGCGGCGGAAAAGGCGCTTCTGAGCTTCGACGACATTTTCTGGATCGCCGGCGGCAGGGCCAAGGCCGGCGGGATCGAGCCGCTGCGGCCTTTGTTCGGCAGAATCCGCAAGGCTTATCTGATCGGCGAGGCGGCGCAGGATTTCGCGGCGACGCTGGAAGGCGCCGTCGTTCACGAACAATGCGGGACGCTGGACGCCGCCGTCGCGGCGGCGGCCCGCGACGCAGCGGAAAGCGAGGCGCCCGAGCCGGTCGTTCTGCTTTCGCCAGCCTGCGCGTCCTTCGATCAATTCCCCAATTTCGAGAAGCGCGGCGACGCCTTCCGCGCATATGTCGCCGGCCTGCTGGCGGAAGACGCCGTGCAGGGCGCGTTGTTTTGAGTTGAACAGGGTTCGCCCTCGGGAGGAGACTCACGATGATCTCTCGCGCGGAACGTTCGGCGATCGCCGACTGGTGGTGGACGGTCGATCGCTGGCTGCTGCTCGGCGTCGGCGCGCTGATCGTGCTGGGGCTGGTTCTGGTGATGGGCGGCAGCCCGCCGGTCGCCGACCGGCTGCATCTGCCGCCGTTCCATTTCGTCAACCGCCAGGCCGAATTCCTGGCCCCGACGCTCGTCATCATGCTGTCGCTGTCCTTCCTGTCGCCGCGCCATGTGCGGCGGACGGCGCTCGCGCTCTATGTCGTCTCGATGGGGCTGGTCTTCGCGGCCCTGCTGTTCGGTCACGAGGTGAAAGGCGCGCGACGCTGGATTCTCGGCGTCGAGCCATCGGAGTTCCTGAAGCCCGCCTTCGTCGTGCTCGCCGCCTGGGCGATTTCCGAAGGCGCGAGACGCCGCGACGTGCCGGGCAACTGGGTGGCGATCCTGCTCTTTCCGGCGACGGTCGCGCCGCTCATCCTCCAGCCCGATTTCGGCCAGACCATGCTGCTGTCGCTGGTCTGGGGCGGCATGTTCGTCATGGCCGGCCTGCACTGGTTCTGGATCGCCGGCCTCGGCGCCTCCGGAGCCGTCGCGGTGACGCTCGCCTACAAATTCGTGCCCCATGTGCGCTCGCGCATCATGCACTTTCTCGACCCCGGCCAGATCGGCGGCATAGCCGACACGTTCCAGGTGGACACGGCGCTCGACAGCTTCATTTCCGGCGGCTGGTTCGGCAAGGGGCCGGGCGAGGGCGTCCTCAAGCAGATCCTTCCGGATTCCCACACCGATTTCATCTTCGCCGTCACCGGCGAGGAGTTCGGGCTGCTGTTCTGCATGTTCATCGTCGGGGTCTACGCCTTCATCGTCCTGCGCGCCCTGATCAAGGCGTCGCGCGACGACGATCCGTTCTGCCGCTTCGCGACCGCCGGCCTCGCGCTGTTGTTCGGCGTCCAGGCCTCGATCAACATGGCGGTCAATCTTCACCTGATGCCGGCCAAGGGCATGACCCTGCCTTTCATTTCCTATGGCGGCTCGTCGCTGATGTCGCTCGGAATCACCGTCGGCTTCCTGCTGGCGGTCACCCGCAAGCGGCCGAAATCGACAGTCCTGTTCGACGGCGCCGGGCCCGCGCCGGTCGGAGCGCCCGTGGGGGTTCCAGCGGAATGAGTCTCGGGGAAACCAAGGACAATCTCGTTCTGGTCGCCGCCGGGGGAACCGGCGGCCATCTCTTTCCCGCGCAGGCGCTCGCCCATGCCCTGGCAGCGCGCGGGGCGCGGGTGCGCCTCGCCACCGACGAGCGCGCCCTGCGCTACGGCGACGATTTTCCCGCCGAGAAAATTCACGAGATCGCCTCGGCGACGCCGACGGCGGGCGGATTCATGGCCAAGGCCCGCGCCGCGCTGACCCTCGGCAAGGGGGTGGTCGAGGCCTATCGCCTGCTCGGGGAGATCAAGCCTCGCGCGGTCGTGTCCTTCGGCGGCTATCCCACCGTGCCGCCGGCGCTCGCCGCCTCGCTGCGCGCCATTCCGCTGATCCTGCACGAGCAGAACGCGGTGATGGGCCGCGCCAACCGCTTTCTGGCCAAGCGCGCGGAAAAGATCGCCTGCGGCTTTCCCAACCTGGAGGGCCTGCCCGAACGCTTGCGCGGCCGCGTCGTCCATGTCGGCAATCCGGTCCGCCCGGCGGTTCTGGAGGCGGCGCGGCTGGCTTTTCCCGACTTCGCCGACGGGCGCCTGCGCCTGCTGGTGACCGGCGGCTCGCAGGGGGCGCGGATCATGTCGGACGTGGTCCCGGCGGCGGTCGGCCTGCTCGCGCCCGAGCAGCGGGCGCGGCTGGTCATCGTCCAGCAGGCGCGCGGCGAAGACCTCGCCCGGGTCCAGGACGCCTATTCGCGCCTCAACGTGAGTTACGAGGCCACGTCCTTTTTCTCCGATTTGCCGATGCGCATGGCGCGGGCGCATCTGGTGCTGGCGCGCTCCGGCGCCTCGACGGTTTCGGAACTGGCGGTCATCGGCCGTCCGTCGATTCTCGTGCCTTTTCCCCACGCGCTCGACGCCGATCAGGCGGCCAACGCCAAGCATCTCGAAAAGACTGGCGCGGCGGAGGTGATGCGCCAGACCGGCTTCACCCCGCAATGGCTGGCCGAGAGGCTCGCCCGGGCGCTCGCCGATCCAAAAAACTTGACGCGGCGGGCGCAAGCGGCCAAGAGCGCGGGCGTTCCCGACGCCGCCGAGCGCCTGGCCGATCTGGCCCTCAAGACCGCCGGGCTGTAGACGACGATCCGTTCGCGAGGCATGACGCCGATGATCGATCCAACCTTTGTTCGGACTTTCGCCGCCTACAATCGCTGGCAGAATGACAGCCTTTATGGGGCGGCCGCAACTTTGAGTGATGCGCAAAGACGCGAAGATCGTGGCGCTTTCTTCAAATCCATCCACGCGACGCTGAGCCATCTTTTGTGGGCGGACGAATTGTGGATGAGTTGGCTGGCGGACGTCCCGCGACCGGAAACGCCTTTTCCCGGCGTCGACCATATCGGCGCCTGGGACGAACTGACCGCTTCGCGCAGCCGGCTGGATGAAATGATCGTCGGCTGGGCGGGGCGCGTGCGACTGGACGATCTATCTGGCGACCTCGTGTGGCGATCGGGTCTTCTCGGGACCGAAGTCAAACGTCCTCGCTGGATCGTCGTCACGCATATGTTCAACCACCAAACCCATCATCGCGGGCAGGTCCACGCGCTCCTCACCGGGCTTGGGGCGAAGCCGAAGGACACCGACCTCGTGATGACCCATCAATTCATGCCGGAATCGGCCTGAACTCTTTTTTTCGGAGCTGCACGCATGAAATTGCCGAGCAAACTTGGGCCCATCCATTTCGTCGGGATCGGCGGCATCGGCATGTCGGGCATCGCCGAAGTGCTGCTCAATCTCGGCTATGACGTCCAGGGCTCGGACGCGTCCGACAACGCCAATGTCAAGCGCCTGCGCGAGAAGGGCGCGCGGGTCTTCGTCGGCCACGACGCCCGCAACCTGGGAGACGCCGCGGTGGTGGTGGTCTCGACCGCGATCAAGCGCGACAATCCCGAACTGGCGGCAGCGCGCGAAAAACGGCTGCCGGTGGTGCGGCGCGCCGAAATGCTCGCCGAACTGATGCGGCTCAAGCAATGCGTCGCCATCGCCGGCACCCATGGCAAGACCACCACGACCTCGCTGGTCGCGACCTTGCTCGACGCCGGCGGGCTCGACCCCACCGTGATCAACGGCGGCATCATCAACGCCTATGGCACCAACGCCCGTCTGGGCGGCGGCGACTGGATGGTGGTCGAGGCCGACGAAAGCGACGGCACCTTTTTGAAACTGCCGGCCGACGTCGCGGTGGTCACCAATATCGACCCCGAGCACCTCGACCATTTCAAGACCTATGACGCGATCAAGGAGGCCTTCCGCGACTTCGTCGAGAATCTGCCCTTTTACGGCTTCGCGGTGATGTGCCTCGACCATCCCGCGGTTCAGGAGCTGGTCGGCAAGATCGAGGACCGCCATGTCATCACCTATGGCGAAAATCCCCAGGCCGACGTGCTGCTGTCCAATATCGACCTCACCGGCGGCGTGTCGCGCTTCACCGTCACGCTGCGCGACCGCCAGCAGGGCCGCGAGGAGGTTCTGACCGACCTGGGCCTGCCGATGCCGGGGCATCACAACGCGCTCAACGCCACCGCCGCCATTGCGGTCGCCCATCAGCTTGGCGTCAGCCTGGAGAACATCCGCAAGGGCCTCGCCGCCTTCGGCGGCGTCAAGCGGCGCTTCACCCGCGTCGGCGAATGGGACGGCGCGGCGATTTTCGACGATTACGGCCATCATCCGGTGGAGATCGCTGCGGTGCTGCGCGCCGCCCGCGCCTCGACCCCGCACAAGGTGATCGCCGTGGCCCAGCCGCACCGCTTCACCCGCCTCCAGTCGCTGTTCGACCAGTTCGCGACCTGTTTCAACGACGCCGACGTGGTGATCGTGGCGGACGTCTATCCGGCCGGCGAGGCGCCGATCGAAGGCGTCGACAAGGAGGCTCTGGTCGCGGCGATCAAGGCCCATGGCCATCGTCAGGCGATGGTTCTGCCAAGCCCCGACGATTTGCCGGACATGATCCGTAAAATCGCCGCGCCGGGGGATTATGTAGTGATGCTCGGCGCCGGCAACGTCACTCAATGGGCCTACGCCTTGCCGGGTCAACTCGCGGCGGGAGACCCCGTATGAGCCGTTCCTGTCTCGTCGTCCGCCATGTCGCGTTCGAGGATCTGGGCGTTCTCGGGACGCTTCTGCCCGAGCTTGGCTTCGACGTCCGCTATTGCGAGGGCGGCGTCGGGCCCTTCCCGGTCGAGGACATGCAGAACTGCGACCTGCTGGTCGTGCTGGGCGGCCCGATCAGCGTTTACGAGGTCGAGGCCTATCCCTGGCTGGTCGATGAGACCGCCGCGATCGGCGACCGGCTGCGCGCGAAAAAACCGACGCTTGGCATTTGTCTCGGCGCGCAACTGATGGCGGCCTCGCTCGGCGCGCGGGTCGGACCGGGGCCGGCCAAGGAAATCGGCTATGCGCCCCTCAGCCTCACGCCCCCCGGCCTGAATTCGGTTCTGGCGCCTTTCGCCGACCAGCCCGTGCTCCATTGGCATGGCGACAATTTCGACCTGCCGCGCGGCTCGGTCCGGCTGGCCTTCACCGAGGTCTGTCCCAATCAGGCTTTCGCCATCGGCTCCTATGCGTTCGGCCTGCAATTCCATGTCGAGGTGGCGCCGGAAACCGTCGAAAGCTGGCTGATCGGCCATGCGGTCGAATTGTCGGCGGCGCAAATTCGCCCCGCCACGCTGCGCAAGCAGGCGGCGCAATTCGGCGCGGCGACAGCCGCGCTGGGCGCGGAAATGATCGCCGCCTGGCTGGAAGGCGCCTTCGCGTGAAGGAGGCTTTTCCCGATCTGGCCGCACGCGTGGCGGCGGCGGCGCCCGATTTGCGCGGCCGGTTGACGCCCAAGGCCGAGCTTGCGCCCTTCACCTGGTTTCGCGTCGGCGGTCCGGCCGAAGTCCTGTTCAATCCGGCCGACGAGGCCGATCTCGCATATTTCATGAAAAATCTGCCCGGCGACATTCCGGTCACGACCATCGGCCTCGGCTCGAATCTGATCGTGCGCGACGGCGGCGTCGAAGGCGTGGTGGTCCGTCTCGGCGGCAGGGCTTTCGGCGAAATCGCGGTCGAGGAGAATCATCGCCTGCGCGCCGGCGCGGCGGCGCCCGACATGCGGGTGGCCAAAGTCGCGGCGGAGGCGGGGATCGACGGCCTCGCCTTTCTGCGCGGCGTTCCCGGAGCGATCGGCGGCGCCCTGCGGATGAACGCCGGCGCCCATGGCGGCGAGACCAGGGACGTGCTGGTTTTCGCGCGAGGGGTCAACCGCAAGGGCGAGATCGTCGAGTTCGCGGCCGAAGACCTCCACATGACCTATCGCCATAGCGGCGCGCCGGAGGATGTGATCTTCACCAGCGCGGTGTTTCAGGGCCGGCCGGGCGCGCCCGAAAAAATCCTCGCCGAGATGGAGCGCATCACCGAGGCGCGCGAAAAATCGCAGCCGATCCGGGAAAAGACCGGCGGCTCGACCTTCAAGAACCCTCCTGGCGAAAAAGCATGGCAGTTGATCGACCGCGCCGGCTGCCGCGGCCTCGCGCTCGGCGACGCCCAGGTTTCGCAGATGCACTGCAATTTCCTGATCAACCGCGGCGCGGCGACGGCCGCCGACATCGAAAACCTCGGCGAGGAAGTCCGCGCCAGGGTCAAGGCCGCCACCGGCGTCGAATTGCAATGGGAAATCAAACGCATCGGGGTCAAGGGCGATCGCCCCCAACAGTCAGGAACATTCACATGACCAAGCACGTCGCAGTCCTGATGGGCGGCTTTTCCAGCGAGCGCGGCGTGTCCCTGCGCTCCGGCGAGGCCTGCGCCAAGGCGCTCGAAAGCCAGGGCTACAAGGTCACGCGGGTCGATGTCGGCCGCGACGTTGCGGAAGTTCTGGCGCGACTGAACCCTGACGTCGCCCTCAACGCCCTGCACGGGCCGGGCGGCGAGGATGGAATCATCCAGGGCGTGCTGGAGCTTCTGCGCATCCCTTACAGCCATTCGGGCGTGCTGGCCTCGGCGCTCGCGGCCAACAAGGACAAGGCCAAGCTGATCATGGCGGCGGCCGGCGTGCCGGTCGCGGCGGGCAAGGTCGTGTCGCGCTTCGAGGCGGCCAGCGACCATGTCCTGGCGCCGCCCTATGTGCTGAAACCCGTGGCGGAAGGCTCCTCATACGGTGTGTTCATCGTCCAGGAGGGAACGTCCCATCCGCCGCAGGAGCTGCTGCGGCCGGACTGGCCCTATGGCGAGCTGATGCTGGCGGAAAAATATATCGCGGGCCGCGAACTGACCTGCGCGGTGATGGGCGACCGGGCTCTGGGCGTCATCGAGATCAAGGCGGCCGGCGGCGGCTGGTACGACTTTGAGGCGAAATACGCGCCGGGAGGGTCAATTCATGAACTTCCGGCAAAAGTTAAAGAAAATATTTACCAACTTGTTCAAGATTTGGCCTTGAAGGCGCACAGGGCGCTCGGTTGCCGCGGTATGAGCCGAACCGACTTCCGTTATGACGACCGCCCCGGAGGTACGGGCGAACTCGTCGTTCTGGAAGTGAATACTCAGCCGGGAATGACCGAGACGTCCCTTGCGCCCGAAATGGCCGCTTATGCCGGCGTTCCGTTCGGTGAGCTTGTGAAATGGATGGTGGAAGACGCCTCCTGCGACCGGTAGATGGGCTTGATCCGGCCCTCGCGTCTCCGCGCGCTGCGCTCGCCGGGGCCGCGGCCGGCTCCTTCCAGGGTTTTTCCTTCCTTCCTTCGCGCGCGGCGGGACACGCCAGAGCCGCGGCGCGGCGCAAGCCCCGCGGCCATCGGGAAGCCGGCGCCTTCGTCTCCTTTCTGCGGCTGCCGGGCCTCGGCTCCGCGCTCGTCATCGCCTTCCTCTCCGGCGCCGGCCTGCTCGGCGCGGTCGCCAACGGCCAGTACGCCGCTTTCGTGAAGGACTATGGCGCGCCGCGCGACCTGGTCGCCCGCGCGTTCGGTTTCGGGATCGATTCGGTCACCATCGCCGGCCAGCGCGAAGTGACCGAAAAGGAAATTCTCGCGGTCGCCAGGGTCGATTCCAAACAATCGCTGCCGTTCCTCGACGCCAACGATCTCCGCAACAGGCTGCTCGCTTTGCCGCTGATCAAGAACGTCAGCGTGCGTAAATTTTTCCCCGACCGCCTCCTCATCGACGTGACCGAGCGTACGCCCTTTGGCCTGTGGCAGAAGGACGGCGCGGTCTCCATCGTCGCCGCCGACGGCGCGCCGATCGACAAGCTCGACAATCCGAAATTCGAATCCCTGCCTTTCGTCGTCGGCGACGGAGCCAATACGCGCATCGGCGAATATGTCGCGCTGCTCGACGCCGCCGGCGACTTGCGCGCCAAGATTCGCGCCGGCGTCCTGGTGTCGCGGCGGCGCTGGAGCCTGAAAATGACCTCCGGCGTGGATGTGATGCTGCCCGAGGCCGATCCGCGCAAGGCGATCGCTTTGCTGGCGCGGCTCGAGGCCGAGTCCGGCCTGCTCGAAAAAGCGGTCGTCGCGCTCGATCTGCGCATTCCGGGCAAGCTCTACGTGCGCCTGACCGAGGAGGCCGCGGCCGCGCGCGCCGCGGCCCAGCCGCGCGGCAAGGGGGCGCATTCATGATCGCCTCCGTCCATCTGCCGCGGATCAAGCCGATCTCCACGCGCAAGAGTTCGATCCTCTGCGTGCTCGACGTCGGCGCCTCCAAGGTGGTCTGCCTGATCGCCAAGCTGGTCCCGGCGGAGCCCTCCGACCTTCTGCGCGGCCGCACCCACCGCACGCGCATTCTTGGCATCGGCCACCAGCGGTCGCGCGGCATCAAGGGCGGCGTGGTCATCGACATGGACGAGGCCGAGGCCGCGATCCGGCTCGCGGTGGACGCCGCCGAGCGCATGGCCAAGGCGCAGGTCGAAAGCGTGATCGTCGCCAATCACGGCGGCCGGCTTGGCTCGGCCTATTTCCATGCCCACGTGCCGGTGGTCCGCGGCGTGTCGGAGAACGACATCCATCGCGTGCTGGAGGCGACCAGCCTGCGCACCGCGCAGCAGGGGCGGGCGATCCTCCACAGCCTGCCGACCGGCTTCACCCTCGACGGCGCCGGCGGCATCCGCGATCCCAAGGGCATGATGGGCGAGGCGCTGGGCGCCGACCTCCATGTCGTCAGCGCCGACGCGGCGGCGCTCAGCAATCTTCTGCTCGCCGTCGAACGCTGCCATCTGTCGATCGAGGCGGTGGTCGCGACGCCCTACGCCTCCGGCCTCGCCGTTCTGGTGGACGACGAGGCGGTGCTCGGCGCCACCGTGCTCGACCTCGGCGGCGGTTCGGTCGGCGTCGGCGTCTTCCGCGATGGAAAGCTGACGCACAGCGACGCTTTCGCCGTCGGCGGCAAGCACATCACCATGGACATCGCCCGTGGACTCAACGCGCGGCTGTCCGACGCCGAACGGCTCAAGACGCTCTATGGCAGCGCGATCTCCTCGCCCTCCGACGACCGGGAAACCCTGACGGTTCCGCAGGTCGGCGACGATGGCGACGGCGCGATCCATATTTCGAAATCGCAGCTCACCCGGATCATCCGCCCGCGCGTCGAGGAGATTCTCGAACTGGCGCGCGATCGCCTCAAGGCCGCGGGCTTCCCGGCGACTTCGGGCGGCCGGATCGTTCTCACCGGCGGGGCGAGCCAGCTCACCGGCCTTCCCGAAGCGGCGCGGCGGATCCTCGGCGGCCAGATCCGCGTCGGGCGTCCGCTCGGCGTCCAGGGCATGCCGGAATCGGCGAAGAGCCCCGGCTTTTCGGCCTCCGTCGGGCTGCTGGTCTATCCGCAATTTTCGAATGTCGAATATTTCGAGCCGAGCCATTCGAGCGGGAGCGGCGAGCGCCGCCCGGCCGGCTATTTCGGCAGGGTGGGCCGATGGTTCAAGGAAAGCTTCTGACGTGAAAGGCGAGGCCGCCGCATGGCGGCGGGTTCAAAGGCAATGGGCGCGAGCGCGCAGCTCCAGGGAACAAGAGGACATAAAATGACGATCAACTTGAAAGCGCCGGAACTGCGCGAACTGAAGCCCCGCATCATGGTTTGCGGCGTGGGCGGCGCGGGCGGCAACGCCGTCAACAACATGATCGCCTCTGGCCTTGCCGGGGTCGATTTCATCGTCGCCAACACCGACGCCCAGGCGCTGACCAGCTCGCGCGCCGAGCGCATCATTCAGATGGGCCTGCAGGTGACCGAGGGCCTCGGCGCCGGCTCGCAGCCGGAAGTCGGCCGCGCCTCGGCGGAGGAAGCGATCGAGGAGATCCGCGATCATCTCGCCGGCGCCCATATGGTCTTCGTCACCGCCGGCATGGGCGGCGGCACCGGCACCGGGGCGGCTCCGGTGATCGCCCGCACCGCGCGCGACATGGGCATCCTCACCGTCGGCGTGGTCACCAAGCCGTTCCAGTTCGAGGGCATCCGCCGCATGCGCATCGCCGATTCCGGCATCGAGGAGCTGCACAAGGCGGTCGACACCTTGATCGTCATCCCGAACCAGAACCTGTTCCGTGTCGCCAACGAGAAGACGACCTTCGCCGACGCCTTCTCCATGGCCGACCAGGTGCTCTATTCGGGCGTGGCCTGCATCACCGACCTGATGGTGCGCGAGGGCCTGATCAATCTCGATTTCGCCGACGTGCGCGCCATCATGCGCGACATGGGCAAGGCGATGATGGGCACCGGCGAGGCCACCGGCGACCGCCGCGCCATTCTCGCCGCCGAGGCCGCGATCGCCAATCCGCTGCTCGACGAAGTGTCGATGAAGGGCGCCAGGGGCCTGCTGATCTCGATCACCGGCGGCAACGACCTCACCCTTTACGAAGTGGACGAAGCCGCGAGCCGCATCCGCCAGGAAGTGGACGAAGACGCCAACATCATCCTCGGCGCGACCTTCGACCATGGCCTGGAAGGCGTGATCCGCGTCTCCGTGGTGGCCACCGGCATCGACAAGCCCGCCGACGTCTCGGAGTTCAACGACCAGCGCGTCGTGGCCGAAGCCGCCGAACGTCTGCGCCAGCAGGCCGCGGCCCGTCAGGCCGAGACCCTGCGTCCCGCGGCGCACGCGCCGGAAGTCTATTACGCGCCCCAGCCGGTCGAGGCCGCGCCCCAGCCGGCGCCCGTCCAGCAGCCGGCCCCGGCCTATGCGCCGCCGGCCGCCCAGCAGGTCTATGCGCCGCATCATCCCGACGTGCAGATCAAGCCGATGGCCCCGCCGCCGTCGGCCTATCACGACGCTCCCGCCGCGCCCCCGCGCCGTGTCGAGGCGCCGGTCGTCGCCGAGCCTTTCGTCCCGCCGCCCCCGGAACAGCCGATGCGCGCGCCGCGCATGCCAAGCATCGACGAGCTGCCTCTGCCGGGCCAGAACCTGATGCGCAGCGCCCAGCAGAACGCCCCGGCGCCCGACACCCGTCGCCGCACCCTGCTCGAGCGTCTCGCCGCCTTCGGCATGAGCCGCGCCGAGGAACAGAGCGTCGCCGCGCCGCCTGCCGCGCCAGCGCTCCAGCCGCCGCAGGCTCCGTCCGCCCAGGCTCAATCCGCCCTGGCTCCGTTGGGCTATGCGCCGCCGCGTCAGCCCCATCCTTCGCCGGTTCACGCCGAATATGCGAAGCGTCCGCCGGCCCAACGCCCGGCCGCCACGATCGACGCCAATGGCCGCGGCTATCCGCGCGCCGACGAGGATCACCTCGAAATTCCCGCCTTCCTTAGGCGCCAGTCGAACTGAAAACCGCCGCATTCACGGCGTCCAGGCAAACCCGCCGAAAGGCGGGTTTTGTCATGCGGATTCCTCATGATTCAAGGGGAATTCGCATTCCGCTGGCGCGAAAATCCGCCCGCGGCCACAAGGATTTTCGCGGCATTTCGTTTCCGCCGATTGCGAAGCAATCTTGCGGAAACCGTAGCAGTCCGGCGGCGGGAAACGGGAGAGATCGCGGCTATTGATTGAGGCGATCGGGACAAAATTGAGGTTAATTTGTAACAACGCGGTAAAAAAGAGTGATTTGTTCCGACCGGTCGCTCCCGATACCCTTTTTACGTGACGAATCAGGTTTTCCGCGGGCCGCGAGGCGGGTCGGAATTCCATCTCCGGGGGGCTTCTCGGGTTTTGTCGCGCGCCTTTTCAGGATCCCGCCACAATGTCGTGGCGAAACCGGGGAGGCGGCAGCAATGTTCCCGCGATCTTTCGGGACGAGCCACGGAATTATAGCCATAATGAAGCAACGCTTTCAAACCACTCTCCGCCAACGCATCGTTCTGGCCGGGGGCATTGGCGTTCATTCCGGCAAACCCGTTCGTCTCGTTCTCAATCCCGCCGAAGCCGACACCGGCCTCATCTTCCTGCGCAGCGGCCTGCCCGAGGGCGGCAGCCGCTCCATCGCCGCCAACTGGTCCAAGGTGACCATGACCGAGCTCTGCACCGTCATCGGCGACGGCGCGCAGCACATGGTCGCCACCATCGAGCATCTGGTCGCCGCTTTGCGCGGGCTCGGGGTCGACAACTGCCTCGTCGAGGTGGACGGCCCCGAAGTGCCGATCATGGACGGCTCGGCGGCGGCCTTCGTCGAGGCGATCGACCGCGCCGGGATCGTCCATCTCGACTCCGCGCGCCGCTATATCAAGCTTCTCAAGCCGGTCCGCGTCGAACAGGGCCGCGCCTTCGCCGAACTGCTTCCTGCGGAAAAGGGTTTCCGTCTCGATGTCGAGATCGACTTCAAGAGCGAGGCGATCGGCCGTCAGCGCAAGGTTCTCGATCTCGACGCCAACGCCTTCCGCCGCGACCTGGCGCGCGCGCGCACCTTCGGCTTCCTGTCGGACGTCAAGAGGCTGGCCATGGCCGGCTTCGCGCTCGGGGCGTCGCTTGAAAATTCTGTCGGCATCGACGAGGATCGCGTTCTCAATCCCGAAGGCCTGCGTTTCTCCGACGAATTCGTCCGCCACAAGATGCTGGACGCCGTCGGCGATCTGGCCCTGGCCGGCGCCCCGATCATCGGCGCCTATCGCTCCTATTGCGGCGGCCACAAGCTGAATGTCGCCGTGCTCGAGGCCCTGTTCGCCGACCGTTCCGCCTATCGTTTCGTCGATTTCGCCCCGGCCCCGCGCGAGGGCGCCCGCGCCGACCTCGGTCTGGCCGCGTCCCCGGTCTATATGCCGGAACGCAGCTGAACCGCTTGGGGCGGGTCTTAAATTTGCCGTAAAAGGCCGCTTTTTCTTTTGCGCTCGCCACGCTATTGCTCTGGCGGCGTCGCCCGCCAGGCGCGCCCTTGGCGCTATTGCCACGAAATCAATGAACTTGTCCGGGCTTGGCGCGCCCGCGCGATCACGAGCGTGTTTAATGAAAGTTCCGCATTCCCTTGGCCTCAAGCCTGTCCGCGCCCTGCTTCTGGCGGGCGCCGCGCTGGCCGTCTGCGCCTCCCCGGCTCTCAGCTTTTCGCTCGACGATCTCAATCCGTTCGGCAAGAAGAAATATGAGATGAAGCTCGATCCGGACGTTCCGCCGGATCGCATCTACAACGAGGGTCTGACCAAGATCGACCATCACGATTACGAAGAGGCCGCCAAGCAGTTCGCCGCTTTGCAGAGGCAGTATCCCTTCACCGAGTGGGCGCGCAAAGCCCTGGTGATGGAAGTCTACGCTGATTATCTGGCCCATTCCTACGTCGACGCCTCCGTCGCCGCCGACCGGTTCATTTCGCTCTATCCCAGTGCGCCCGAGGCGGCCTATGTGAACTATCTCGCCGGCCAGGCGATGTATGGCGACATGCCCGACGTTCAGCGCGACCAGGACCGCGTCGACAAGGCGCTGAAATATTACCAGACCGTCGTCGACAAATATCCCAAGTCGAAATATGCCTCGGACGCGCATCTGAAGATCGACATCTGCCGCGACCAGCTTGCCGGCCACCAGCTGGAGATCGGGCGCTATTATCTCAAGCGCGAGAACTACACGGCGGCGATCAACCGCTTCCGGGAGATCCTGTTCAAATATCAGGAGACCCGCGAGGCCGAGGAGGCGCTGGAGCGCCTGACCGAGGCCTATCTCGCGATGGGAATCACCCAGGAGGCCGAGACCGCCGCCGCGATTCTCGGCGCGAATTATCCCAATTCGCAATGGTACAAGGACGCTTACGAGCGCCTCCATTCCAGCGGGCTGTCGCCGCACGAACATACGGATTCGTGGATTTCCAAGGCCTTCAAAAAGGCCGGATTGAGCTGAGGCGCGTTTCCGTTTATTCCTGCGCGGCCGGGGGCGGAAAGCCTCTGTCGGGGCAGGGTTCATGCTGGTTCAGCTCGCGATTCGCGACATCGTCCTGATCGACCGGCTGGAGCTGGAGTTCGGCCCCGGCCTGACCGTGCTCACCGGAGAGACCGGGGCCGGCAAGTCCATCCTTCTCGACGCCTTTTCGCTGGCGCTCGGCGGGCGCGGCGACGGTTCGCTGGTGCGCTCCGGCCAGGGGCAGGGCCAGGTCGTGGCGGTTTTCGATCCGCCCCCGGGCCATGCCGCGCGGCTTGCTGCGGCCGAACAGGGTCTCGACGTCGAGGGCGACCTCATCCTGCGCCGAGTGCAGATGGCCGACGGCCGTAGCCGCGCCTTCGTCAACGACCAGCCGGTCAGCGTCCAGGGCCTGCGGGCCATCGGCGGCGCCCTGGTTGAAATCCACGGCCAGCACGACGATCGCGCCCTGGTCGACCCCAACATCCATCGCTCCCTGCTCGACGCCTTCGGCGGCCATGACGATCTGGTCGCGGCGACCCGCGCCGCCCATGCTGCTCTGCGCAAGGCGGAGAGGGATCTGCGTGAAGAAACGGCGGCGGTCGAGGCCGCGCGCAAGGAGGCCGATTATCTCGCCCACGCCCACGAGGAACTGGCGAAGCTCAGCCCCCGCCCGGGCGAGGAAGATCAGCTTGCCGCCGAGCGCACGGCGATGCAGCAGGCGGAGAAAGTCGCCGGCGATCTGCGCGACGCCTATGAGAGCGTCGCCGGCGACGGGTCGCCGCTGTCCACGCTCTCGGCCGTCCTGCGCCGGCTGGAGCGGCGCCAGCCGCAGGCGCCGCATCTGATCGAACCGGCGATCAAGGCCCTGGACTCGGCGCTCAATGCGTTCGATCTCGCCGAGCAGGCGCTGGATCAGGCGCTGCGCGCCGCGGAATTCGACCCTCGCGCGCTGGAACAGGTCGAGGAAAGGCTTTTTTCCCTGCGCGCCGCCGCGCGCAAATTTTCCGCGCCAGTCCATCAGCTTCCGGCGCTCGCCGAAAAATTCGCCGCCGATCTCGCGGCGCTCGACGCCGGCGAGGCGCGCCTCGTCACGCTGGCCGGGGCGCGGGAGGCGGCGGAAGCCGACTATCGCACCCGCTGCGCTGCGCTGACCCGGGCGCGGCAAAAGGCGGCATCAGCGCTCGACGCGGCGGTCAACGCCGAACTGCCGCCGCTGAAACTGGAGCGGGCGAACTTTTCCACGCATATCGCGACGGACCCCGATCTCGCCGGGCCAGAGGGCGCCGAAAGGGTCGAATTCTGGGTGCAGACCAATCCCGGCTCGCGGCCGGGGCCGCTGATGAAGGTCGCCTCGGGCGGCGAATTGTCGCGTTTCATGCTGGCGCTGAAAGTGGCGCTGGCCGACCGTGGCTCGGCCCCGACCCTGGTGTTCGACGAGATCGACGCCGGCGCCGGCGGGGCGGCGGCCGACGCCATCGGCCAGAGGCTGGCGCGGCTCGGCGCCGATGTGCAGGTGCTGTCGGTCACCCACGCGCCGCAGGTCGCCGCCCGCGCCGCCGCCCATATGCGCATTTCCAAGGATTTCGCCGACAAGGGCGCCCGCGCCGCCACCCGCGTCGCGCCGCTCGCCGACGAACATCGGCGCGAGGAAATCGCCCGCATGATTTCGGGGGCGAAAATCACCGACGAGGCCCGCGCCGCCGCGGCGAAGCTGATGAACGGGGCGGAATAGGCGCGCGTCGTTGACCCGCCGCAAGGCGAAACGACGCCGGAGCGCCTATATTGAAAGGGAAAGCAGGGAGCGGCGCCCGCCGGAAAGAAATGCGCACCATCGACGACACCAATCGAGACATGCCGGAGATCAATCCGCAAAAGGTCTGCTTCATCGCCGCCAAGGCGCGCGAGCTTCTGAGCGAGGACGAAGGCGCCAAGCCCGACGCCTCCAACGCCGCCGACGACGGGGAGCGCGCCATTCTCACCGACGCGGCCTATGGCCCGATCCACGCGGAGCTGGAACAATTCATCGCCGATCTCGACGTGGACGAGGCGGCGGCGCTTGTCGCCCTGATGTGGATCGGCCGCGGCGATTTCGAGCCCAGAGACTGGGAGGACGCCCTGGTCCAGGCGCGCGAACGCGGCCAGACCCCGACCGCCCGTTATCTGCTCGGCGAGCCGCTGCTTCCGGATTATCTCGAGGACGCACTGGCCGCGTTCGGCCATTCCTGCCGCGATTTCGACGGCGGGCCGGGCACCGAGGTTTGAGTTACGCGTGGTGACGGCCCATGCAAACGTGCCGGCGACGACTCGCGGACGAGACGCCCATGACTTTCTCGGGATCGGAAAAATTGTCGAAAATCACGCCCCTGGCGATCGCTTTCGCGCTGCCGCTGGCGCTTGGCGCCTGCGCGCCGCCCACGCGGCCGACGGTGAGCGCGGTCGCAGGGGCCAATGTTTCCGACCGGAAATTCGCAAACGACGATTCCGCCTGCCGGGCGAAGGCCTATGCGGCGACCTCGCAAGCCGCCGCCGCCGGTCAGCTCGGCCTGCAGGGCCAGTATAATTCCATCTATTCCGACTGCATGCTCGATCGCGGCTACGAAATTTCGGAAACGGTCGCGCATTATTATTACGGTCCAGGCCCCTATTATGGGCCCGGTCCCTATTTCTACGGCGGCCCGGTGTTTTACACTTGGGGCTGGGGCGGCGGCTGGGACCACCGCTGACAAGGAGACGCGGGAAAACTCAGCCGTTGACCGCCTGGGCAAGTCGTTCGTCGGCGATCACGGCCCGTGCGCCGTCATCGCGCCGCTGGAAGAAGCTGATGCCGTCCAGCGCCTTCATCCAGGTTTCAACGGGTTGGCGCGCGCCGGCGCCGATCGCTTCGATCTCGTCGAAGCCGCTCGCGAGGGCCTCCGGGAACTGGTCGGCGACCAGGGCTCCGAAGGCGCGCAAGGTTCCCTTGTAGCCGGCCCAGCGCAACCGCCGCGCCGTCACGAAGCCGCGACCGTCCGTGGCGTTGGCGAAATGGATGACGATCAGCTCGAGCCGGCCGAAAAAGGGCGCGACATCCTCGATCGCGCGGTTCGTCTCGAGAAGAGCGCCGAGCCGGAGATCGCTGTCGACCAACGGGGAGTCGGCGACGGCGCCGAAAGGCGCCAGCACGAAATTGCTCTCCGCCTGGCAGAGATATTCGGCCCGCTCCCAGACATCTTCCTTGGGGCCGTGACGGTCGAGCAGCAGCATCTTTGATCTCCTTGAAAGCGCCTTTGAACGGCGCCGCCTGAAAAGGCGCGGAAGGTCTCGTCGCGCCGTTATCAAAAGGATAGGACGAGGCGAATCACGTTGCAACACCACAAAAAAGAAAGTTTTTACAAAAATGACGATGAATATAGGACAAAAATCTTCTCCATGGATTTTTACGTAGCGTAGATAGAAAAATATTCTATTATGTCCAAAAATCCCCGTCAGTCGGCCGCCGCTTTCGCCGTTCAGGCGCGGGCCGCGCCGTGTTAGGAGGGGCGCCACGAAAGGCGGGAACGGGATGAATCCTTCGGGAAAGACGCTGGTGACCGGGGCGACCGGCTTTGTCGGCTCGGCGGTCGCCCGCGCCCTGATTGCGCGCGGCGAACAAGTCACCTTATTGGCGCGTAAAAACTCGGCGCGCGGCAATATCGAGGGGCTCGACGCCGAGGTCGCGACCGGCGACCTGCGCGACGCCGATTCCCTGCGTTCCGCGTTGCGCGGGGTCGAGCGCCTCTACCATGTCGCCGCCGATTACCGGATGTGGGCGCCCGACCCCAATGAAATCATCGAGGCCAATCGCGTCGGGACCGCCAATATCATGACGGAAGCGCTGCGCGCCGGGGTTGGCCGCATCGTCTACTGCTCCTCGGTGGCGACGCTCAAGCTCAGGGACAACGGCCGCCCGGCGGACGAGACCTGGCCCGCTGCGCCGCATGAGGCGATCGGGGCCTACAAGAAAAGCAAGACCATCGCCGAAAGGCTGGTCGAGAAAATGGTCGCGGAACAGGGTCTGCCGGCGGTGATCGTCAACCCGTCCACCCCGATCGGTCCGCGCGACATCAAGCCGACGCCGACCGGCCGGATCATCGTCGAAGCCGCGAACGGCAAAATGCCGGGCTATGTCGACACCGGGCTCAATCTCGTCCATGTCGACGATGTCGCCGCCGGCCATCTCGCCGCCATGGACAGGGGGCGGATCGGCGAGCGTTATATTCTCGGCGGCCAGGACGCGCCCCTGGGAACGATGCTCGCCGAGATCGCGGCTCTGGTCGGGCGCGCCCCGCCGAAACTGAAAATGCCGCGAACGCCTCTGTTCGCCCTGGCCTATGCGGCGGAAGCAGTCGCGCGCGTCACCGGCAAGGAGCCCTTCATCACCGCCGACGCCCTGCGCATGGCGAAATATCGCATGTATTTCTCCTCCGCCAAGGCCGAGCGCGAACTGGGTTTTTCCGCGCGTCCATACCGCCAAGCCCTGGCCGACGCGGTCGAATGGTTCCGAGGAAAGGGCATGGTCCGGTGAGCATCTCCGCGTTCACCTGGCTCGGCCTTGTGGTTCTGGCGATCTGGCTGGTTCTGGTGTTCGGGCGCGGCGGCTTCTGGCGCTGCCGCGACCGCGACGATTTTTCCCAACCGCCGGCGCTGAGCGCCTGGCCGCGCGTGGTCGCGGTGGTCCCGGCGCGCGACGAAGCGGCGTTGATCGAGAAAAGCCTCGGGTCGTTGTTGGCCCAGGATTATCCGGGCGATTTCCGCGTGATCCTGGTGGACGACCAGAGCGCCGACGCAACGGCGGAAAATGCCCGGAGGGCGGCGACCGCCTCGCCCCATCCCGACCGCCTCACGATTGTCTCTGGCGCGCCCTTGCCTGAGGGCTGGACGGGAAAAGTCTGGGCCATGGCGCAGGGCGAAATTCTTGGGCGGAAGAATTTCGCCCCGGACTATCTTCTCTTCACCGACGCCGACATTTTTCACGCGCCGGACAATCTACGCGCCGTGGTCGCGCGGGCGGAAAGCGGCGGCTATGCGCTCGTCTCATTGATGGCGAGCTGGCGCTGCGAGAGCGCGGCGGAAAAATGGCTGATCCCCGCCTTCACTTATTTCTTCCAGCTGATCTACCCGTTCCGCTGGGTGTCGGACCCTCGCCGGAAAATCGCCGCCGCCGCCGGCAATCTCATGCTGGCGCGCGCCGATCTGCTGGAAAAGGCGGGCGGCGTCGCGGCGATCTGCCAACGCTTTGATCGACGATTGCGCTTTCGGCGCCCTGATGAAAAATATGGGGCCGGTCTGGCTCGGCCTCACCCATCGCCTGCGCTCGCTGCGGTCCTATCCGCGCTTCGCCGACATTCGCCGCATGGTGTCGCGCTCGGCTTTCGCGCAACTGCGCTTTTCATATCTGTTGCTGGCGTTGACCAGCCTCGGCCTCGTCCTGACCTTTTTCGTTCCCGTTCTCCTCGCCTTTTTCGCCGACGGCCCCGCGGCGCTGTTCGGGATCGCGGCTTATGTGCTGATGAGCGTGAGCTTCGCGCCGATCCAGCGCTTTTACAGCCTTCCCCGTTGGCGCGCGTTGACTTTGCCGCTTATCGCCGCGCCCTATTTGCTCTATACGCTCGATTCTGCCTGGGGCTACAGTCGCGGGCGCGGCGGCCTGTGGAAGGGCCGGGCTCAGGCGCATCTGGGGCGGCCAGGGCGCGCGGAAATCGGAACGGAAAGGCCATGAGCGCCGCTGTGAAACAAGTCGAGCCCGCGCCGGCCACGGCGGAAGGTTTTCGCTCCGGCAAGAGCGGGAGCGACGAGAATTTTCCTGTCGCCTCCCTGCTGATCGCCGCGCCTTTGCGCCCGGTGATCCTCGCCTTCTATGATTTCGTGCGCGCGGGCGACGACGTCGCCGACCATCCCGATCTTGCGCCGGCGCAAAAACACGCCTTGCTCGACCAGCTCGACCGCAGCCTGACCGGGCAAGGCGAGGCCGAGCCGCTCGGCGTGAACTTGCGCGCAAGACTTGCCGAACGGGGGCTCACCAACCGCCACGCCCGCGACCTGCTCGACGCCTTCCGCTGCGACGTCGACAAGAGCCGCACCGCGAACTGGGACGAGCTGATCGATTATTGCCGGCTCTCGGCCATGCCGGTCGGGCGTTTCCTGCTCGACGTCCATGGCGAGAGCCGCGACCTGTGGCCGGCTTCCGACGCCATCTGCGCCGCGCTCCAGATCAACAATCATTTGCAGGATTGCGGCAAGGATTTCCGCGCCCTGAACCGCGTCTATATTCCCCAGGACGCGCTCGACGCGGCGGGCGCGCGGGTCGAGGATCTGGGCGCGGCAAAAGCGACGCCGGCCCTGCGCGCCTGTCTGCGCGGCCTCGCCGTCAGAAACCGCGCGCTGCTGGAAGAGGGAGCGAGCCTGCCGCATGACATCAGGAATTTGCGCCTGGGCATGGAGATCGCCGTGGTCGTGCGCCACGCCTTCGGCGTCGCGGATCTCGTGATCGCGCGCGACCCGCTGAGCGAGAATGTGAAGCTGTCCAGGAGCGAAATGCTGTTCGGCGCAGCGGCGGCCGCCATGGGCGAAGCTCTCGGGCGTTTGAAGGGGAGGGCGGCGTGACCGCTGCGCTCGATCTTTCCGCCGAACTCGCTCGCGCTCGCGCGCGCAAGAGCTCGTTCTATCGCGCCATGGCGATCCTGCCGCGCGAAAAGCGCGACGCCATGTTCGAAATCTATTCCTTCTGCCGCGCGGTGGACGACATCGCCGACGAGGGCGGCGACAAGGCGACGAAAAAGGCCGGGCTGGAATGCTGGCGGCGCGCCATAGACGCGCTTTACGCGGGCGACGCTTCGGGGCTCGCCTCCGGACTTGCCATGCCCCTGCGCCGCTTCGGCCTTGCGCGCGAGGATTTTCTGGCCGTGATCGACGGCATGGAAATGGATGTCGACTCCGACATTGTCGCGCCGAGCGCCGCGACGCTCGATCTCTACTGCGACCGGGTGGCGAGCGCGGTCGGGCGGCTGTCGGCGCGCGTCTTCGGCCTGCCGGAAAAAGAGGGCGTTGCGCTCGCCTACCACCTCGGCCGCGCGCTCCAACTCACCAACATCCTGCGCGACATCGACGAGGACGCCGGGATCGGCCGCCTCTATCTGCCGCGCGAAAATCTCCTGGCCGCCGGCGTTTCCGACCCGACGCCGGAAAAGGTGGCGAATCTCGACGATCTCGACGCCGTCTGCCGGCCCTTGCTGCTTCAGGCCAAAGCGCATTTCGACGCCGCGAATGAAATCATGGCGACCCAGCCGCGTGAAAGAATCCGGGCGCCGAAAATCATGAGCCTCGCCTACGGCGCGATCTGGCGAAAACTTCATGCGCGCGGCTTCAAGAAACCGCGCCAAAAAATCAGCACGCCGAAAATCGCCTTGATCGGCGCGATCCTGCGCTACGGATTTTTCTGATGGCGAGGGTTCATATTGTCGGCGCGGGTCTTGCCGGCCTTTCGGCGGCGGTGGAGCTTGCCGGAGCCCAAGGAGCCGCGCTTTACAAGGTCGCGCTCTATGAGGCCGCGCCGCAGGCGGGCGGGCGCTGCCGCTCCTATTTCGACGCCAGCCTCGGCATGACGATCGACAACGGCAATCATCTGCTGCTGTCGGGCAACCACGCCGCTTTGGCCTATGCGAAAAAGATCGGCGGCGCGGACAGACTGGCGGGGCCGGACGAGGCCTCCTTCGATTTCTGCGATCTCGAGCGGCGCACACGGTGGAAATTGCGGCCCAACGCCGGAAAAATCCCGTGGTGGATTTTTAGGCCCGACCGCCGTGCGCCGCATACGGGGAGCCTCGATTACCTTGCGCTGGCCAGGTTGCTGTTCGCGCGGCCCGACCAGACCTTGCGGCCCTTTCTGGGAAAAAGCGACATCGCTCGAAGCTTGTGGAATCCCCTGTTCGTCTCGGCGCTGAACACCGATCCGGCGGAAGCTTCCGCCGCGCTCGCCGGCGCCATCGTGCGCGAAACTTTCGCGCAAGGCGGCGCCGCGTGCCGGCCGGTGGTGGCGATCGATGGTTTGTCCGCCGCCTTCGTCGATCCGGCGCTGGATTTTCTGCGCGGCAAAGGCGCGGAAATCCGCTTCGGCGCGAAGTTGCGGCGCATCGAATTCGAGGGCGATCGCGCAGTGACGCTCGATTTCGGCGAGGAAATGATCGCGCTGGCGCGGGGCGACAAGATCGTGCTGGCGGTGACGGCGCCGATCGCGGCGGCGCTGCTGCCGGGGCTTGCGGCGCCCGATGAATTCCGCGCCATCGTCAACGCCCATTTCGCGCGTCCCGCGCCGAAGAATCTGCCGTTGCTGACCGGCGTGATCGGCGGGGCGACGGAGTGGCTGTTCGGCTTTCACGACCGCCTGTCGGTGACGATCAGCGCGGCGGAGCGTTTCTTGGCCACACCGCGCGAAGAACTGGCCGAAAAGATCTGGGCCGAGGTCCAGGCGGTGGCGGGTTTTTCCGCGCCTTTGCCGGCCTGGCGAATCATCAAGGAGAAACGCGCGACCTTCGCCGCCACCCCGGCCCAGGATTCCTTGCGGCCCGGCGCCGGGACGCAATGGCGCAATCTTTTTCTCGCCGGCGATTTTACCCAAACCGGCCTGCCGGCGACCATCGAAGGCGCGGTGCGTTCGGGGGCGAAGGCGGCGGGACTGGTGAACGCCGCCTGACGCCATAGCCGCAAACACACGAAATGTTGTAACCTTGCCGCCGACTTGCGCGTATCCTCTGCGATCGTTTTTCAAGAGGAACCGATGAAGCTTCGGCGTCTGCTACTTTTCGCCTTGTTCCTTGCGCCGGCTTGGGCCGGGGCGGCCGAAATTCGCTTCGTCGTTCCGGCGGGCTTCGGCGACGATCCTTTCGTGAGGAATTTTCTGGCCAGCAAGACGCTTGCGGACGCAGGGCTGACCATCGCGTCGGAGCCGGTTGCGAATGAAGCCGACGCTTTTGACGCGCTGAAGCGCGGCGGGGCCGATCTCGGCGTGTTCGCGATCGGCGACAAGGACCGCGACGCTCTTGATGCGGAGGGCGCCGAGGCGAAAATCCTCAGCCGCCCCTATCTTTTCAACTCCGCCAAGGAAGTGTTTCTGATGCAGGACACTTTTCTCGGCGCGGTCGCCACGGCCGACGCCGGGCGCGCGGGCCTGTTCCCGGTGAAACTCTATTCCCACGCCATCGATTATCTGCTGACGGCGGCGCCGGTGCGCACGATGGAAGATTTCGACCGCTTGCGGATGGCGTCGCCGGGCGGCGCCATGGACGCAATGAAGGCGAGCAAGGAAACTGCCGTCGAGACGCGCCTCGACGCCAGGTCGCTCGCTTTCGCGAAGGATTTCCCGGGCAGGCTTTACCTTACTGTCGGCAAGCCCGAGACCGGCCTGCTCGCCGCGGCGCACGGCTTCTGGATGCAGCGCAGCGAGGCCGAGAAAAAGGCGATCGCGGCGGCCGCGGATCAGGCGCGCGCGGCGGCCAACGCCGAATTTTCCGCGCGGGAAGAAGCGTTTCGTCAATTGTCCCATGTCGAGATCAACCGCCTCGATAACGCCTCTCAGATGCGCATGGCGATGCATGCGGCTGGGAGCGAAGACGCGATGAAGCGCGACATGATGCTGTGGCGCAAGGCCGAGATCGAAGCCCACGCCAAACCGGCGCCCCAACCGCCTGCGGCCCCCATGGCGAAAATGGCGATGAATTCGCCGGTCTTTTTCGCCACCGACCGCAACGACGAGGGCGGCGCGGATTATGCGAACCGCTTCGGCGCGCGCCGGCTCGACCCGGCGCAACTGACCTGCGGCTTTCTGGGCGCGCCGGCGCGGCGGGCGCCGCCGCCGCCCTTGCCGCCGGCGCCGAAAGAGCTCACCAGGGGCGTGGACGATTGCGCGCAGAAAATCGTGGCCGCGAGTCGCGCCGCGGGCGCCGCGAAAATCCTGGTCCTCGTCCATGGCTTCAACACCTCGTTCAGCGCGGTCGCGGAACGGGCTCTGGAACTGGGCGCCGGTCTCGACTACGCCGGGACCATTCTCGCCTGGAGCTGGCCCTCGGAGGGCTCCGCCTTCAGCTATCCCTATGACGAGGACTCCAGCGCCTGGAGCGGGCCGCATCTTGCCGATCTGGTGACCAAGATCGCGGCGCTGGCGCCGGACCTGCGGATCGATTTCGTCGCCCACAGCATGGGCAATCGCATCCTGCTGCAGATGTTGCGCGATTTCGCGCTGGAAAAGGCGAATTTGCAAATCGGCGTCGCGGTCTTCGCCGCGCCGGACGTGTCGCAGGACGTGTTCCGCCAGCAATTGCGGCAAGTGCGCAGCCTCGGCGCCCTGCGCACGCTCTACGCGTCGGAATACGACCGGGCGATCGAGATTTCCGAGAGCTATCACAGCGCGCCGCGCGCGGGCAGCGGCGGCGACTCCATTCTGGTCGCCGGCGGAATCGAATCGGTCGACGCGCGGCTGTCCGGCCATTCCTATGTGTTCGACGAGCCCAAGGCGATGCGCGATTTCAAGGAGATCGTGAACCAGGAGATCAAGGCGCCGCAGCGCGGCCTGCCCGAGCGGGAAAAAGCCGGCGCCGCCTATTGGCTGATCGAGCCCTGATAGGGGGCGCCGAGAAAATCCTAGCGTCGCCGGCAGAGCGGCAAAGGCTGCGGTGGCGCGGGCGGGTGGTCGCGCTCATAGCGCGCGAGGATCGGGCCGAGGATTCCTTGCGACCAATATTTCGGCGCGTGAATCTCCTTCAGGCAGAACGCGTTCCAGTAGAGGCCCGCGCTTGTCGGCGAGCGGCCGGCTTTCGCCGCCCGCGCCACCGCGTCGATGTCGTCCGACTCGGGATAGATGTAGACCGTGGTCGGATCGTCCTTCATGATCGGGATGACCAGGGCGGCGTCCTCGGGCGACCAGGAGGTGCAGCCGTTGCTGCGGCCGCCGGCGTAGAACACCAGATTGCCGAAGGGCGCATAGCCGTCGCCGTCGGCGTGGGGATCGCCCGGAACCTTGCGCCGGCACATGTTTCTCAGCAGTTCGGCGGGATGGCCGCCGATCGCGCGCTCCCTGGCGTTGGCGGCGTCGCCTTCGCCGTCGAACTGGACGAAGGAGCGGTAGAGGGCCGCAGGATGGCCGGAGGCGACGGGATAATAACCCTTGAACGAGGTCTTGATCTCCCGGGTGATATAGGGGCCGCCGGTCGTGAGCTTGGAATCCTGGGCATTGCCGAAATTCTTGGCGCAAACGCGGCCGTTTTCGAAATCGGCGAGGCCCTTCAGGTCGCGCCCGCCGCCGTGGCCGGCGGGGATCGCGCGAAAAATCTGCCGGCTTTCGCAGATCACATAGAAGCGCCGCCCGAGACGGCCGGCGCCGAGGTCGTTGGGACGGGTCGCATCCATGGCGAAATAGCAGGGATTGCGGATCTCGCCGGCGCGCAATTTGTGGAAATAGAGCGCCCGCGCGCGACGCAGGACGACCGGCGTGATCTGGCCCTCGCCCTCGCCGACATGGGCTTCGAGCCAGGAGGGCGGGTCGGGCGACTGCGCCGCGGCGCTTTTTGGCGCCGCCGACAGGACGGCGGCGGCGAGAACGCCGAAAAGACGGGGAAGGATCTTTCTTGACCGCACCGGATCAACTCTCCTTTTGGGGGGTGCGCCAATCATGCGGCGCCACCGTAAAGAATCGATCACAAACCATGAAATCGGCGCGATCATGACCGATCGCGCCGTCCTTCTCCAGCCCCAAAACGCGGCGGGCGATAAACCAGATAGTCAAAACACATTTGCATCTGCCGCGCGCAAGTCTAATCTGTCGCCGATGAGCGGAAGCCGCGCCAACAAGAATCGCGATCGCCCGACTGCCCTGGATCGAACGAATATGACCCACCATAAAGACATCGCCCAAAAACTCGAACATCGCCTTCAGGAACTGACGGGTCATGTCGCGGAGATCGGCAGCGAATTGCGCTCCCAGCTTGCCGCCGACTGGGAAGAGCAGGCGACCCAGCTTGAAGGCCAGGACGCGCTCGAGGGCCTGGAGAAGTCCAAGCTTCTGGAAATCAAGCAGATTCGCGCGGCCTTGGAGCGCATCGCCAAAGGCGAATATGGCGTTTGCGTGCGCTGCGGCGAGCCGATCGACCCCAAACGGCTGAAAGCGCTGCCGACGGCCGTGACCTGCATCGCCTGCGCCAGCAAATAACGGGGCCGGATTCTCGTCCGGCCTGGCGCCTCAGGCTTCCGCCCCCGGCGGGGAGTCCAGAATTTCGTCGCGCCCATGGCGGCGCGCCAGCAGCGAATAAACCGCCGGCGTGACGAAAAGCGTGAAAATCGTGCCGACGCTCATGCCGGCGCCGATGACGATTCCGATCGCCGCGCGGCTGCGGGCGCCGGCGCCCGAGGCGACGATCAGCGGAATCATGCCGACGACCATCGCCGCCGTGGTCATCAGGATCGGGCGCAGGCGCACGCCGGCCGCGTGCTCGATCGCCTCGCGCGGCGAAAGCCCCTCCCGGCGCTGCATCTGATTGGCGAAATCGACCATCAATATGCCGTGCTTGGAGATCAGGCCGATCAGGGTCATCAGGCCGATCTGGGTGAAAATGTTGATCGAGGCCGCGCCGATCACGCCGAGAATGTTGAGCGGCAGCAGCGCGCCGAACATCGAGGTCGGCAGGGCGATCAGCACGATGAACGGGTCGCGGAAGCTCTCGAATTGGCCCGCGAGCACCAGATAGATCACGATCAGCGAAAAAACGAAGGCCAGGGCGAGCACATCGCCTTCCTGCATGAATTGCCGGCTCTCGCCCTGGAAATCGTACGAATAGCCCTCCGGGAAAGTCTTTTGCGCCGCGTTTTCGAGGAAACCCAAGACCTCGCCGAGCGTGTGGCCGGGGAAGGGCACGCCGGAGATCGTCGCGGCGTTGAGTTGCTGGAAGCTGGTCAGGGCGTTGGGCTGGGTCCTTTCCGTAATGCTGACCACGGTCGAAAGCGGAACCAGGGCGCCGCTCGCGGTGCGCAATTGGTAGCGCATCAGCCAGTCCGAACCCAGGCGGTAGTCGCGCGGCGCCTCGGGGATGACCTCATAGGAGCGCCCGGCGAGATTGAAACGGTTGACGTAATTGCCGCCGAGAAAGGTCGCGAGCGTCGCGCCGATGTCCTGCATGGTGAGGCCGAGGCTCGACGCCTTGGCGGCGTCGATTTTTATCTCCAGTTGCGGCGTGTCGAATTTCAGGTCGCCGTCGGTGAAGATGAACAATCCGCTCTTGCGCGTTTGCGCCAGCATTTCGTCGAGCACGCGGGCGAGCGTGAGATAGTCGCCGGCGGTGCGAATGACGAACTGCACCGGCGGGCCGCCGGTCGAGCCGGGCAGCGAGGGCAGGGCGAAGGAGAAGATCTGGGCGCCGGTCTGATCGGCGAGCAGGGGTTGCAGGCTTTGCAGGACCTCGGCCTGGCTGCGCTTGCGCTCGCTCCACGGCTTGAGCAGCATGCCGGCGAAGCCGCTGTTGACGCCCTGCAAGCCGTTGATGACGAAGACATGCTCCTTTTCCGGCACCTTGTCGAAGACGTTCTTCTGCAGCAGGCCGGTGACGTTTTCGAGATAGTCGAGATTGGCGTATTGCGGCGTCTTGACCATGGTCAGGATCAGGCCCTGGTCCTCTTCCGGCGCGAGTTCGCGCGGCGTCGAGACATAGAGCAGGCCGGTCAGCGCCAGCACGCCGACGAGGATGAGAACGGTGAGGGCGCGGAAGTTGAGGGTGCGGTGGAGCAGGCGCTCGTAGCGCCGCCGCAGCCCGTCGAAGGCGTCGTCGAGAAATTCGACCATGGAGCGCCGGCGGCCCCTCGAATGGCGCTCGTGCGGGCGTAAAAGTTTCGAGCACATCATCGGCGACAGGGTCAGCGCGATGAAGCCGGACACGATGACCGCGCCGGCGAGCGTAAAGGCGAATTCCTTGAACAGGGCGCCGGACAGGCCGCCGATAAAGCCGATCGGCGCATAGACGGCGGCAAGCGTGATGGTCATGCCGACCACAGGCAAGGCGATTTCGCGCGCGCCGATCATCGCCGCCTCGCGCGGCGCATGGCCTTCCTCGATATGGCGATAGATGTTCTCGACCACGACGATGGCGTCGTCCACCACCAGTCCGATCGCCAGCACGAAGGCGAGCAGGGTCAGAAGGTTGATCGAATAGCCGAGCAGCAGCATGAAGAACATGACGCCGATCAGCGACAAGGGGATGGTGACGATCGGGATCAAGGTCGAGCGCAGGTCGCCCAGAAACAGGAAGATCACGATGACGACGATGACGCCCGCCTCGGCCAGGGTCTTGGCGACCTCATGGATCGAGGCGCGGATGAATTCGGTCGCGTCATAGGCGATGGCGCCCTTCATGCCCGTGGGCAGCGCGGCCTCGATCGAGGGAAAGGCCTTGCGCACGTCAGCGATCACGCTCAGCGGATTGGCGGTCGGTGTGGCGTAAACGCCGATGAACACCGCTTTCAGGCCGTCGAACACGGCGGAAGAATCGACGCTTTCCGGGCCGAGATCGATGCGCGCGACGTCGCCGAGTTTCACCAGCGCGTCGCCCTTGTTGAAGATCACGAGCTGGGCGAAGGCTTTCGCCGTCTCGAGCGAGGTCAGGGCGTTGATGCTGGTCTGGGTGAAATCGCTCTTGATCTGGCCGGCGGCGGAGGTGAAATTGTTGGCGAGCAAGGCGTTGCGGATGTCCGCCGCCGTGACGCCGCGCGCCGCCATGCGGTCGGGGTCGAGCCAGACGCGCATGGCGAAATTCCGCCCGCCGATGATCTGGGCGCTGGCCACGCCGTCGATGGTCTGCAGGCGTGGCTGGACGACGCGGGTGATGTAGTCGGTGATCTGCGCCGCGCTCAAGTTGTCCGAATTGAACGACATATAGAGCAGCGCCGTGCCCTGGCCGGTCTGCTTGACCACCACGGGATCGTTGGCCTCTTTGGGCAGCAGATATTTGATCTGCGCGACCTTGGCGAGCACGTCGGTCATGGCGCGGTCGGCGTTGGCGTTGAGCCGCAGGTTGAGAGTGACGGTCGAGACGTTCTGCTGCGAATTGGAAACCAGAGTGTCCAGACCTTCGGCGCTCGCCACCGCCTGTTCGATCGGCGTGGTGATGAAGCCCTTGATGAGGTCGGCGTTGGCGCCCGGATAGGTGGTGGTGACGACGATGCTCGCCGAGGACAGGGTCGGATATTGCCGGATTTGCAGCTTGAACCCGGCCTGCGCGCCGACGAGCAGGATCAGCAGGCTGACGACGATGGACAGCACCGGCCGGCGAATGAAGAGATCGGTGAAGGCTCCCATCAGCGCGCGCTCACGGAAGAGACCGCGCGGCCGGCGGCGTCATCGCCGCATCGGATTCGATCCGCACCGCCGCGCCGGGCTGGAGCTTGATCTGGCCCTCGGTCACGATCCTTTCGCCGGGCGCGACGCCCGAAAGGATCACGACGCGGTCGCCCTGGGTGTCGCCGGCTGTAACCGCGCGGCGTTCGACATGGAGCGATCCGTCAAAACCTTTGGCCTTGTCGTCGGGCGCGACGACATAGACGGAATCGCCATAAAGCGAATAATCGACCGATGTGCGCGGCGCGGTGACGACGGGGGCCGGCTTGCCGGTGGAGAAATCGACATGGCCAAACATGCCGGGCATGATTTTCTTGTCGGGATTGGCGAACTCCGCGCGCGCCAGAACAGCGCGGGTGGCGGGATCGACCCGTGCGTCGATATTGCTGATCCTGCCCTGGAAATCCGTCCCCGGAAAAGCGTCGAGCCGCGCGGAGACCGGCTGGCCGATGGCGAGGTCGGAAAAATTCTGCTCCGGGACCGGGAAGTCGAGAAAAATCGGGTCGAGCCGCTGCAGCGACACCATCGGCGCGCCGGCGCCGACATATTGGCCGACATCGACCTTGCGGATGCCGAGCCGGCCCGAAAAAGGCGCGACCAGGGTTTTCTGCGCGATCAGGGCGCGGGTCTTGTCCTCGGCGCCGGCGGCCTGGTCGCGGACAGCCTGGGCGAGGTCGAAATTGGATCGCGCCGCGACGCCGCGCGCCTCCAGCGCCTGCTGGCGTTCGAAGGCTTCCTGGGCGTTCTTCATCAGCGCCAGATTGGCGCGCAGATCGGCCTGCTCGGTGGAATCGTCGAGCTTGACCAGCAGCGCGCCCTTTTCGACGTCCTGGCCGTTCCTGAAGGCGATTTCGGCGACGATTCCCGCAACCTGGCTGGCGACGTCTATGCCCGGCACCGCCTTGAACGTTCCGATGGCCGCGACATGGGGCGCCCAGTTCTCGGCCCGCGCCGCCTCCACCGCGACGCCAGCCGGCGGAGGTTTCATGGCGCCGATGGCGACGCGCGCCATTTGCGGCTTGAAATGGAAATGGAAATACCAGGCCCCGCCGATGAGCGCGGCGAGTCCGAGAAAAACGAGGCCGAAAACGAATTTGCGCATGTGAGGAACCGATCCGGCGCCAGATGCCCGAAGGCCGCCGGCGCTTGTATCCCAGGTGCGCGCCCGCACGCAAACGGCGCCAGGCGTCGAACCTCGCCCGGGCGCCGATAGACATTTGGCCAGTATGGTCAATTTTTGTGCAGGATCGGCAAGCTCGTGACCAATTCGCCTCTTATCGGGCGCCGAGCGAAAAATTTGGGCTGTGAGATCGCGCAGGCCGGCATTTAAATTGACTTGAGGCGCGGGCGAGCCGGGCGATACAGTCTTTCGGGACCGTTGGACGGCCGGCGCGCGGGCGCCGTGGAGACTGCCGGACATGACCTTCCAGAAGGCGATCGAGCCGATGACCGCGCCCTGTTTCGACGAGATGAACGGCGAAGATTTCGGGAGCCATTCGGCGCCGCGCGCCCTTTACAGCCGCATCGCGCAATGGCTGGAGACCTCCCCGCCCGGCCTGCTTGATTCCCGCCGCCAGCAGGCGGAAATGCTGTTCCGCCGCATCGGCATCACTTTCGCCGTCTATGGCGACAAGGAGGCCGCCGAGCGGCTCATTCCCTTCGACATCATCCCCCGTCTGCTCGGCCATGACGAATGGCTGCGGCTGGAAGCCGGGCTGATCCAGCGCGTCAAGGCGCTGAACATGTTCCTGACCGATGTCTATGGCGCGAAGGAAATCATTCGCGCCGGCGTCATGCCCGAGGATCTGGTGTTCCGCAATCCGGCCTACCGCCCGGAAATGCAAGGCCATCGCGTCCCGCACGACATATGGACCCATATCGCCGGGATCGACGTCATCCGCGTCGACGATCACGATTTCTATGTGCTCGAGGACAATTGCCGCACGCCCTCCGGCGTCTCCTACATGCTGGAGAATCGCGAAATGATGATCCGGCTCGCGCCCGATCTCTTCGCCGATCATCGCGTGCTGCCGGTCGAGAATTATCCCGACGCGCTTCTGGCGTCCCTGCGCTCTGTCGCGCCGCCCCATTGCCCGGACGAGCCCAATATCGTGGTGCTGACGCCCGGCCTGTACAATTCGGCGTTTTACGAACATTCCTTCCTCGCCGACAAGCTCGGCGTCGAACTGGTCGAAGGCCGCGACCTCTTGGTCAGGGACGACGTGGTCTTTATGCGGACCACCGAGGGTCTGAAACGGGTGGACGTGATCTATCGCCGGGTGGACGACGATTTTCTCGATCCGCTGGCGTTCCGCCCCGATTCCGCGCTCGGCGCGGCGGGGCTTATGGGCGCCTATCTCGCCGGCAATGTCACGCTCGCCAATGCGGTGGGCGCGGGCGTCGCCGACGACAAGGCGATCTACACCTATATGCCGGAGATCATCCGCTTCTATCTCGGCGAGGAGCCGAAGCTGAAGAATGTCTCGACCTGGCGCTGCCGCGAGCCGGACGCGCTGAAATATGTGCTCGACCATCTGCATGAACTGGTGGTCAAGGAGGTCAATGGCTCCGGCGGTTACGGCATGCTGGTCGGGCCGCACGCGAGCCGGGAGCAGGTCGAGACCTTCCGCCAGAAGCTCAAGGCCGCGCCCGAAGGCTTCATCGCCCAGCCGACCCTGTCGCTTTCGACCTGCCCGACCTCTTTCCCCGGCGGGGTCGCGCCGCGCCATGTCGATCTGCGGCCCTTCGTGCTTTCGGGCGCCGAGGGCGTGCGGATCGTGCCCGGCGGCCTCACCCGCGTCGCCCTGAAGGAAGGCTCGCTGGTGGTCAATTCCAGCCAGGGCGGCGGCACCAAGGACACCTGGATTCTGGAGACCGACGCCGCGACCCATTGAAACGTCGAAAAAAAATCCGCCCGCAGCCTTTCGCCTCGAGTCCGTCCCATGCTCGCCCGCACCGCCGACAATCTCTTCTGGGTCTCGCGCTATCTGGAGCGCGCCGATTTCCTCGCCCGCCTGATCGAGGCCTCCAGCCGCATCGCGGCTCTGCCCACGGCCTACGCAACGGCGCAGGACGAATGGAAAAGCGTGCTGATCGCCTCTGGCGCCGACGAGACCTTTTTCGAACATTTCGACACGGCGGACGAGGCCAATGTCATCGCTTATCTCGCCTTCGATGAGCGCAATCTGTCGAGCATCCGCAATTGCATCGAGTTCGGACGAACCAACGCCCGCGCCGTGCGCACCGCGCTGACCGTCGAAATGTGGGAGGGGATCAACAGCGCCTGGCTGGAGTTGAGGAAATTCGAGGCGACGCACAGGGAGCATGGCCGGATCGACCGCGAGGAGCTGATCGGCTTTCTCGATTACGTCAAGACCACGTCGAGCCTGTACGACGGCCTGGGCTACCGCACCATGCTGCGCAACGACGCCTATTATTTCTCGCGGCTCGGCGTCTATGTCGAACGCGCCGACAACACCGCCCGCGTGCTCGACGTGAAATTTCACGTTCTGCTGCCCGAGCAGGAGATGGTCGGCGGCTCGGTCGATTATTTCCAGTGGTCGGCGATCCTGCGCTCGGTCTCCGCGCTCACCGCCTATCATTGGGTCTATCGCGAAAGCATCAAGCCCTGGAATGTCGCGGACCTGCTGATCCTGCGTCCGGAAATGCCGCGCTCGCTCATTTCCTGCTACGACAACATCGTGCGATTCCTCGACGCCATCGCCGCTCAATATGGCCGCCAGGGCGCCTCCCAGCGCCTCGCCCGAAACGTGAAGCGGCGGCTGGAAGGCGCCTCGATCGGGGAGATTTTCCAGTCCGGCCTGCACGAATTCGTGGACGAATTCGTGAACGAGAACAACCGGCTGGGCGCGGAGATCACCGAGCAATATCTGATCGGATAGACATCCTCCCCGGTTTGGTGGAAAATCCCGCTCCATGCGCGCCTCCGTTCAATTTCAGCTTCAGGTCTCCTATGCCGAACCGGTTCGCGGCCTGAACCAGGTCCTCCGGCTTACGCCGCGTGGATTCGACAGCCAGGAGATCAGGGACTGGCGGGTTGACGTCCTGCCGGACGCGACCCTGCGCCGCGGCGAGGACGCCTTCGGCAATATCGTCCATGCCTGTTCCCACGACGGCCCGCTCGACGGCGTGACCGTCACGGCGGAAGGCGTGGTCGAAACCCACGACGCCGCCGGCGTCGTGCGCGGGCTCGGTGAAAAATTCCCGCTCGACGTTTTTCTGCGCGACGCGCCCGCGACCCATGCCGGCGAGGAACTGGACGTTTACGCGCGCGACGCCCTGGCCAACGAGGCCGATTCGCTCGGGCGGATGCATCTTCTCATGGGCGCCCTGCATGAGGCTGTGGCCTTCGCGCCCGGCGAGACCGAAACTCCGCGTCCCGCGAGCGAGGTTTTCGCCGCGCGCGCCGGGTCGGCTCGCGAACTGGCGCAGGTCTTTGTCGCGGCGGCGCGCAGCCTCGGCGTTCCGGCGCGGTTCGTTTCCGGCTTTTATCTCGGCGCCGGGGCCGTGGAGGACGCCGGCGCTCATCACGCCTGGGCGGAAGTCTTCGTCGAACCGATCGGCTGGATCGGCTTCGATCCGGCGCTCGGCTTCTGTCCACGCGACGAACATCTGCGCATCGCCATGGGACTCGATTTCTTCGCCGCCGCGCCCCGCCGCGCCGTGTGTTTCACTTCGGCTCGGGAGGACAAGCGCGCCGCCTTGACCGTCGACGCCGGCCGACAGGCGAGCTGGCAAATTCAGCAATGAAAGGCGATAAACCCCGCTCGCGCTTTGCGTGCAAGGAGGGCGGATTGTGACGCGGGAAACTCTGGATGCGATCGACCGCAAGATTCTGACCGCGCTCCAGGCGAACGCCAATATAGCGGTCGCCGATCTCGCGCGCGAAGTCGGCTTGTCGCCCACGCCCTGCTGGAAAAGGGTGCAGAAACTCGAAAAGTCCGGCGTCATCACCGGCCGGGTGGCCCTGGTCGATCCACAGAAAATCGGGCTCGGGCTCACCGTTTTCGTCTCGATCGAAACCGACGACCATTCGCAGGGCTGGTTGGCGCGTTTTGCGCTGGCGGTTTCCTCCATGCCGGAAGTGATGGACGTCTATCGGATGGCCGGCGACGTCGATTACCTTTTGCGGGTGGTGGTTCCGGACACCGCGGCCTATGACCGTTTCTACCAGCGCCTGATCGCCGCGGCGCCGCTGAAGAAGGTCACGTCGCGTTTCGCCATGGAGCGGATCAAGGCCAGTTCGGCTTTCCGAATTCCCGAGCCGCCGCAGCAGCCGTGACTTTGCGTTGAATCAATTGCGGCAGGCCGCATATTTGCTATGCCGTCCGGTGGAATAAATGGGGCGAAAACGACAGCCCGTGGAACCGGCGCAAGACCGGACAAAGCGGGAAGACTCGACAAGCGGCGGAAGACCGCGCGGGGCGTCAGAAGCGTGTCCCATTCAAAATCAATGATAATGGTCCGGCAGCTTCAGGAGTCCGGAGAGGCGGTTTGGCGCGGCCCGCGACAAGCCGCGAGGATTTATTTGGTTTGGGGACAGGGGAGAAATGGGCGTTTCGAAGGGGGGCGGACGTCCGCCGGAGGATTTCATTTCCCGTGACGTGCCGGCTGGGCACGACACGATCTGGGGGTGGGCGGCGAAATATTCGCCGCAGGATCTGCGTGCGGGGCTTGATCCGCGGTCGGCTTTCGCCGAGGAAACCTTTGCTCTGATGCGTCAGAGCGCGGAGAGCGGCTGCAAGGTCGTCGATGTCGCGGCGCCCGAGGCGTTGCGCGCGCTCGGCGTGGACAAGGTTCCGGCTTTCGAAACGCCCCTGCTTTATATGATGTCGCGCGCTTAAGCGCGACGTCGCCGGCTGTATCCGTGAGGACGCGGTCAACTTCACGCCGGCCCTTCGGGGCCGGCGATTTTATTTTGGCCTGCCGCCTGACAGCACGGCTCTCGGCCGTCGATTTGTCCGCGAGCGGCGCCGCGCCCTCAGGCCGGCGCCAAAGCCTCCTCGGCCGCGGCCGAGGCGGCGCGCGGCTTGTTCGCCCAGAGCAGCGCGCCCGCGCAAAAGGCGGGGACGAGGCCAAACCAGGAGCCGGCGGCCAGGACGAAGGCCGCGACCGCCCAGCAGATCGACAGACCATGTTCGACGAGGCTGACGATCTTGTTCTGGGCGTGGGTCTTGATCAGGTCGCCGCGCCGGTTCTTGAGCGGCTTCCAGAAATTCAGCGTCGCGGTCGAAACGGCGGCGGCCGCGGCGCAGAGCAAGACGACGAGGCCGACGCGCGGCGACGCCCAGGCGACGCCGGCGAACGGGAGCGCCAGCAGCACGACGACCGGCGCCGCGACCGCCTCCAGCTTGCGGCGCAGAATTTCGTGCGGCGCGACCGGCGCCGCGGCGATCATCTCGGACGCCTCCTCGCTGGCGGCGGCGAGAAAGGCGAGGGAGGCCGAGAGCTGCGCGCCGATCGTGACCAAGGCCGGCGAGACCGCCAGCGCGATGGAGGCGTGGGGGCCCATGCTCTTCCAGATGCTGAAGGCGATGGGGAAGGCGCAGAGCGATTGCAACAGGAGCTGCGACAGCAGATAGGGGTCGCGCGCTAGCAGGCGCCATTCCTTGCGGCGCAGGGCCGCCGCGCGCCTGCAATTGAAACGCCCGTCGCGGCTGGCGCGGCGCGGCATGCCCTCGCCCGCCGCGATCACGGCGCCTCGGGCGAAGGCCGGGCCGAGCGCCCAGATGGTCAGCAGGAATACTGCGCCGCCGAACAACAGCCAAAGCGGCAGCGCCGCCCTGTCGGCGGCCGCGGCGCGGGCGGGCAGCCAGAGCAGGCCATGGGGATCGGCCCAGCTTCCCGGTTGGGGATGAGCCAGAATCGCGTGAAGCTCCGCCTGGCTCTTGGCGGGAAGAAAACCGAAAATCTGAGCGCAGATCACGAACCAGGCGCCGACCAGGGTCGCGACGACCTGGCTCGCCGAGCGCGTCCGCCTGGCGCCGAACAGGCGGAACAGGCCGAGCGTCGCGGCGAAGCCCAGGCCGGTCGCGGCGAGAACCGAGGCCGCGACGGCCGGATAGATCGCGAGCCAGCCCGCGCCCCCGAGCAGCACGGCCATATTGGCGACGGGCAGGACAAACATGCCGACGCCGCCGAAACTCTCGATCGCGACGGCAAAAGCGCGCGAAGCGAGGATCTTGCGCGACGCCAGGGGCGCCGACAGCAGGAGATCGAGATCGCCGCGCGAATAGAGCGCCCGCGTCGCCCCGGTCAGGGCCTGCGACGCCAGCCAGGGCAGAACCACGACAAAGCCCATGCCAAACAGCGGGATCGCGCCCTCTCGCGCCTCGATCGCCAACAGGGCCCTGGCGAAAGGCCAGGCGGCGAGATGGATCGCCGCCAGCGCGATCCCGATCACGACCAGGGCTCTGGTCGTGGTTTTGGCGCGCAGGAAGCCGCACAGCCGGCGCCAGGACAGGACGAGATCGTGGCGGACGAGTCGGAAGAAGGAAATGGAGTCTGCCGCGCGCGCGACCGGCTTCCGACTCCGCAGCCCGCGCAATACGATAAGATTGTTCACGCGGCGGCCTCGCGCGCGGTGAGATCGAGGAAGACGTCTTCGAGATTGGCCGCGCCGGCGCTCAGGGCGCGCAACTGGCTCAGGCTCCCCTCGGCGATCAGCCGGCCCTCGGCGATGATCCCGATACGGTCGGCGAGCCTTTCGGCGACTTCGAGAATATGGGTGGTCAGCACGATCCCCACGCCCTGCCGCGCCTGTTCGGCCAGCATTTCCTTGACCAGGCGCGCGGCGCCCGCGTCCAGGCCGGTCAGAGGCTCGTCGAGCATCAGCAGGCGCGGGGCGTGGATCAGTGCGCCGGCGAGCGCCACCTTTTGACGCATCCCGCGCGAAAAGCCCTCGCAGCGCTGGTCGCGCTGCGCCCAAAGGCCGAGCCGGCGCAAAAGTTCTTCGGCGCGCGCCGCGCCGGTCGCGCAATCGAGGCCCCAGAGTCCGGCGACGAACTCGAGATATTCCAGCGGCGCCAGCTTGTCGTAGAGCAGGGGCTCATCCGGCAGCCAGGCGGTCAGCGCCTTGGCTGGGAGCGGGCTTTTGCGCGCGTCGATCCCGCAGATCGCAATCTCGCCGGCGTCCGCCTGAAGCAGGCCGGCGACCATGCGCAGGGTCGTGGTTTTGCCGGCGCCATTGGCGCCGAGCAAGGCATAGAATTCGCCGGGACGGACGGTGAGGTCGAGCCCGTCCACCGCGACCTTGCCCGAGGCGCCGCCGAAGGATTTTTTCAACCCGCGCAGGCGCAGGGCGTCGGGGAGAGACGGGTTTTCGGGCATCGGGCTTTCCTGAACGGGACGCGCCAACATAGGCGCCGCCCACTTTCCGTCAGGTTAAGCCGAGGCGTCGAATGGAGCGGCTCACGCGCGCTTTCAAATCCCCGCGGGCCTTCGCAAATCCAGCGTGGTGGGGAAATCGCCGGTCGCCTCCTGCGCCGGCGGCCAGACGTGGCCGGGCGTGTGGCCGTGGTCCTGGAAGCGGGCGAGGCGGCGGGCTTCGGCTTCGTAGCTATTCACCGGGAAGGTCTCGTAACTGCGCCCGCCGGGATGGGCCGAATAATAGACGCAGCCGCCGAGCGAGCGCTTGCTCCATTTGTCGATGAGGTCGAACGTCAGCGGGACATGGGGCGGGATGGTCGGGTGATAGCCGGAATCGGGCCGCCAGGCCTTGAAGCGCACGCCGGCCACCGCCTCGCCGCGCTTGCCGGTGGAATTGAGCGGCAGGCGGCGGGTGTTGCAGGTCACGACATGGCGGGCTTCGTTGAAACCCTCGACCCGGACCTGCAGGCGTTCGACCGAGGAATCGACATAGCGGACCGTGCCGCCCATCGCGCCTTCTTCGCCCATGACATGCCATGGCTCCAAAGCCTGGCGGATTTCAAGCTTCACCCCGGAATGCTCGACCTGGCCGTAGAAGGGGAAGCGGAATTCATATTGCGCGCGATACCATTCCTCGTCGAAGCCATAGCCGGCGCGGCGCAGGTCTTCGAGCACGTCGAGAAAATCCTCCCAGACATAATGCGGCAGCATGAAGCGGTCGTGCAGGCTCGTGCCCCAGCGCGCCAGTTCGCCTTCCTGCGGCTCGCGCCAGAACCAGGCGACGAGCGCGCGCAGCAGCAGCTGCTGGGCGAGCGACATGCGCGCGTCCGGAGGCATTTCAAAAGAGCGGAATTCGACGAGGCCGAGCCGCCCGGTCGAGCCGGAGGGCGAATAGAGCTTGTCGATGCAGATTTCGGCGCGATGGGTGTTGCCGGTCACGTCGGTCAGCAGGTTGCGATAGAGCCGGTCCACCAGCCACGGCGGCAAAAAACCCTGGCCCGGCCCCGGCGTGTGGGCGAGCGCGATCTCCATCTCGTAGAGCGTGTCGTGACGCGCTTCGTCGATGCGCGGCGATTGCGAGGTCGGGCCGATGAACAGGCCGGAGAAGAGATAGGACAGCGACGGGTGACGCTGCCAATAGACGATGAGGCTTTTCAGGAGGTCCGGCCGGCGCAAAAAGGGCGAGTCTTCAGGCGTGGCGCCGCCGATGACGACATGATTGCCGCCGCCGGTGCCGACATGCCGCCCGTCGATCATGAATTTTTCGGTGCCGAGCCGCGACAGCCGCGCCTGTTCGTAGAGCGTCGTGCTGATCTCGACCAGTTCGTCCCAATTGTCCGAAGGGTGGACATTGACCTCGATCACGCCGGGATCGGGCGCGACGCGGATGACTTGCATGCGCCAATCGAGCGGCGGCGGATAGCCTTCGATATGGACGGGCAGATTTAGGTCCTTGGCGGTCGCCTCGACCGCGGCGATGAGATCGAGATAATCTTCGAGAAAGCCGACCGGCGGCATGAAGACATGCAGGCGCCCGTTGCGCGGCTCCACGCTGAGCGCCGTGCGCACTTCCGAGGAATAATTCAGAAGCTCCTGGCCCCACAGCCGCTGGTCGGGCGTGATCGCGCCGCGCCGGTATTTCTGGGCGATGGCTTCGGCCGTGGGCAGTGGCAAGCGCGGCTCGGTCGGGTCCTGCTCGACAATGAAGGGATAGGAGCTTTCCGGCACATGGGGCAGTGAGTTGAGCGGCAGGCGGAAGCCGATCGGCGAATCGCCGGGGTTGAGGAAGATGGCGCCGCGCCGCATCGGCCATTTCTGGCTGATCCAGCTGCGGGCCCGGTTTTGCGCGTTCCAGCGCTGCACCGGCAGGACGAAGCCGGTCGGGACGTTCAGGCCCTGATTGAAGACACGCGCGAAACGGGCGCGCTCTTCCGGCTCGGCGAGCTTGCTGTCGCCGGGCGTGACATTCATCGGCAGTTCCGATTCCTTCAGGATCCATTGGGCCGGGTCCTCATAGGCCGGCACGACGTAATCGTCGGGGATCATGAGCTTTTCGGCGACGGTCGCGCAGAAGTGACGCGCCTGCTCCGGCGTCGCCGGCTTGTCCGGATTCTCGCGCGCGATCAGATTGACGTCGCGCCAGATCGGCTCGCCGTCCTTGCGCCAATAGATGGAAAAGGTCCAGCGCGGCAGGCTCTCGCCCGGATACCATTTACCCTGGCCGTAATGCAGAAAACCATTGGGCGCGAAACTTTCGCGCAGGCGACGGGTGAGGTCGTCGGCGATCGCGCGCTTGGTCGGGCCTACGGCTTCGGTGTTCCATTCCGCCGCCTGATAATCGTCGATCGAGACGAAGGTCGGTTCGCCGCCCATGGTCAGGCGCACGTCGTGCGCGCGCAGATCGGCGTCGACCGCTTTGCCGAGCGCGTCGAGCGCATGCCAGGCCTCGTCGGAGAAGGGCGCGGTGACGCGCGGCTTTTCATCGAGCCGCTCGACCGTCATCTCGAAAGCGAAATCGCCGCGGGCGTCGCCGGCATACGAGCCTTCGATCGGCGCGGCCGACGAATAATGCGGCGTGGCGGCGAGCGGCAGATGGCCTTCGCCCGCGAACAGGCCGGAGGTCGGGTCGAGGCCGATCCAGCCGGCGCCGGGAATATAGACCTCCGCCCAGGCGTGGAGGTCGGTGAAATCGTGGTCGGTCCCGGCAGGCCCGTCGAGCGATTTCACGTCAGGCCGCAACTGGATCAGATAGCCGGAGACGAAACGCGCGGCGAATCCGAGATGGCGCAGGACCTGGACCAGCAGCCAGCCGGTGTCGCGGCACGAGCCGGAGCCCAGTTGCAGGGTTTCTTCCGGCGCCTGCACGCCGGGCTCCATGCGCACGACATACTTGATCTTCGTGTGCAAATCCTGATTGAGCCAGACCAGGAAATCGACCGCGCCGCACTTTTCGCGCGGAATCGTATCGAGATATTCTTGCAGCAGCGGCCCGGCCGGATCGGCGCCGACATAGGCCGAAATGTCCTTGGCGAGCGAATCCGCATAAGCGAAGGGGAAAGTCTGGGCGTAATCCTCGACGAAAAAGTCGAACGGATTGTGGACCGCCATTTCGGCGATCAGATCGATGGTGACGGAAAAAACGTCGGCCGGCTCGGGAAAGACCAGCCGCGCCAGATAATTGCCGTGGGGATCCTGCTGCCAGTTGATGAAATGGTTCTGCGGCTCGATCTTGAGCGAATAAGCCATGACCTGTGTGCGGCAATGCGGCGCGGGGCGCAGGCGGACGATCTGCGGCGCCAGCAAAACCGGGCGGTCGTAGGAATAGCGGGTGGAATGGTGGAGCTTGGCGTGAATGGCCATTGCGGCGAAAGCCTTTCGAAACGGCGATTGTGCTCTTTATGAAGGCGGGTGAGCAAGCCTGTCACGTCTGAAAAGCAGGCTTTCAGTCGAGCCGAAAGGCGAGCTGCCCAAGAAACGGGCGCCTCACCCGAAAGTCGGCGGGGCGTCTCGGGACTTCACCGGGATCACATCCACGGCGACATCGACGTCCTGGCCGCCCGAGGAGAGGATGACGCCTTCAATCGGTGAGATATCGGCGTAATCGCGGCCTTCCGCGAGGACGATGTGATCGTCGCCGACCAGGATCTTGTTGGTCGGGTCGAGGCCGACCCAGCCGTCGAGCGGGCCGCACCAGACCGCGACCCAGGCGTGGGTGGCGTCGGCGCCTTCCAGCTTTTCCTGGCCCGGCGGCGGCACGGTGCGCAGATAGCCGCTGACATAGCGCGCCGGCAGGCCGACGCCGCGCAGGCCCGCGATCATGATATGGGCGAAATCCTGGCAGACGCCCTTCTTCTTTGCAAAAGCCTCGCCGAGCGGCGTCGAAACCAGGGTCGCCTTGGGATCGTAATCGAAATCCTCCCAGATGCGCTCCATCAACTCGCTCGCGCCTTCGAGAACCTGCCGGCCAGGCGCAAAACTCTTGCGCGCATAGGCGACCACCGGCTCGTCAAGCGTGACCAGACGGCTGGCGTAGATGAAATGGGCGGGCGACTGCGGGCCGAGATCCTTGACCGAGAAGGCGTCCTGGCGCACGTCCTCCCAGAGCGCCGTCGCCGCAGGCGCGATCGGTCGTGACACGACGATGCGCGCCCGCGCCGTCACCGCAAGCTCGCGATGTTCGGATTCGACGCGGACAATCTCGAAATCGTTGCCGAAAAAGTCCTGGCGCTGCACGCGCCGGACGGCCGCCGGATCGATGTCGACGCGCACGTCGATCACCTTCTGCCCGGCGCGGCTCGTCGGCCGCAGCCGCAGGGCGCAGAGCGAAAAAGCGACCGGCGCCTCGTAGTTATAGGTGGTGACGTGTTTGATGTCGTAGATCACGCCAGCCCCACCTGCTTCTCGGCCCGCGCGGCGTTGGCGCCATGCAGGAAATAGCGCGCGGCGATCGCGTCGGCGAGGCCCATCAGCCGCCGCTCGATCGACAGCACGAAATCACTGGTGACGCCGGCCGCCACCTTGGTTTGCAGATCGGCCTGAACCTCGATCGCGATGCGGCTGGGCGCCTCCAGCATGCCGTCGAATTTCAGCACCGGCAGCGTGGCGATATGTTCGGCGAGTCTTTCGGTCTGGAAGGCGACCGAGCGCGGGTTGAAGGGATCGAGCAGGGCCATGTCGCGCAGCGGGTCGGGCGCGACGCCGACAAGATAGCGCGAGCGATAGGTGATCTGGGAATCGATCAGTTCGAGCAGCAGGTCGAAATCCGAGGCCTGGGCCTGCTCCATGCCGAAAATACGCACGAAGCGGCAGGTGTTGACGGCGCGCTCCAGCCTCCGACCCATTTCCAGGAAGCGCCAGCCGGCGACGCGGTTCATGTTTTCCTGCGCGAGGCCGGATATGCTCGCCGCCGCCTGCAAGGTCCTTTCCGTCAGGTCCAGAATCTCCGGCTCATCGAGCGGCACGCGGCCATCTTCAAGCTTCTGACAGAGGTCGACGATGATGCGCCAAGTGTCGCTCGACAGGCGCTCGCGAATTGCCGAAGCCGTGCGCCGGGAGGCGCGGGCGAGCGCGACCGCCGAGCCGTTCTCGTCCATATTGAACATGGCGGCGTTCAGAAAAGCCTGCGGCGTCAGCGCGGTCTTGGGCTTGGCGGGTACCGCGCCCCAGTCGGCGAGCAATTTGCGCAGCCGCTGAGTGGTCTCCGCGCCTTCCCGATAAATATCTTCGTTCTCGATGGCGCGGCGCGCCAGGCAGCGGATGAGGCGCAGGGTCGCCTCGGCGCGTTCGATATAACGGCCGAGCCAGAACAGGTTGTCGGCGGCGCGGCTCGGCAGATTGCCCATGATGCGCCGGATCGAGACCGAATCGGCGCGCGGCAGCAGGGTGACCTGCTCGACCGGACGGGTCGCCGCGATCCAGACATCGGCGGTCTGAACCCCCGCGCCCATGGCGACGGCGCGCGAATCCACCCGGTCGGAAACGCGGCAGAAGCCCCCCGGCATGACGTGGAACCTGCCGTCGGCGCCGACCGCCGCATAGACGCGCAGCACGAAGGGGCGCGGCTCCAGCCTGTTGTCCATCCAGACCGGCGTGGTCGAGAGCCGCACGACTTCCTGGCCGACGAAATCCGCGCCGCGCTCGCGGATCGCGGCGGCCAGCGCCGCGCGGCGCTCCGCGCTCAGCTCGCCAGCGACGACCGAGCGGCCGAGCAAGGCGCGCGACGAGGAGCCACTGAAAGCGGGCGCGATCGCCATGTCCTCCAGGCGCTTGAGCACATATTCGCGCTCCGCCTCCTGCCCGCACCACCAGGTCGCGATATTGGGCAGGATCAGCTTTTCATCGAGCAGGCGGCCGGCGAGATTGGCCATGAAGCCGAGAAGCGCGGGCGTTTCGGCGACGCCGGCGCCAATGGCGTTGGCGACCGCCACATTGCCGCGGCGGATGATCTCGATCAGGCCCGGCACGCCGAGCTGCGAGCCGCTCTTCAGCTCCAGAGGATCGGCGAAGTCGGAATCGATGCGCCGCCAGATCACGTCGGCGCGCTTGAGCCCGGCGATCGTGCGGACATGGACCTGGCCGTCGCGCGCCACAAGATCGGCGCCCTCAACCAGAACGAAGCCGAGATAGCGGGCGAGATAGGCCTGTTCGTAATAGGTCTCGCTATAGGGCCCGGGCGTATGCAGGCAGACGCGCGGATCGGAACGACTGGCCAGGGCGGCGAGGCCGGCCTGGAATTCCTGGAAGAAAGGCGCGAGCCGCCGCACGTTCATTTCGCGATAGATGCTCTGGAAGGCGCGCGACAGGTTGAGGCGGTTTTCCAGCGCATAGCCAAGACCCGACGGCGCCTGGGCGCGATCGTTCAAGACCCACCATTGGCCATCCGGCCCGCGCCCGATGTCGGCGGCGTAGAGGTTCAAATAACGCCCGCCGCGCGGCCGCGCGCCGATCATCGGATGGAGGAAATCGGCGCTGCCGGTCACCGCCGCGGCGGGCAGGGCGCCCCCGGCGATCAGCTCGGCCTTGCCGTAAAGATCGGCGAGCACGGCCTCGAAAACCTCGGCGCGCTGGGTGACGCCGGCTTCGATCACCGCCCAGTCCCGTTCGGAAATCAGAAGCGGAAGATGGCTGAGCGGCCAGGTGCGGTCCACCGTCTCGCCATAGGCGCGGTAGGAGACGCCCTGTTCGCGGATGTTGCGCTCGATGGTCTCGAAACGCCGCGCGATGTCGTCGCCGCCAAGCCCCGCAAGCTTGTCGAAAAACTCGAGCCAATGCCCGCGCGGACGCCCGTCCGCGCCGATGAACTCGTCCGGGACGCCGGCGAGCGGCTTGTAGGCCGCCGTCATGTCCACCAGGCGCCTCGCTTTGGCTTTGGCCGCGCTTCCCGGCGTCGATCCCGGCATCACTCCCCCTGATCGAAGCTTGTTCGGGCCAAATTCTAGCCGCCGCCGCGCAAGATGATAGCCGTCCGCTGCAAAAATCCAGGATCAAAAAGCAGCGATTCAGCCTATTTTTTAATCGGCCTGACCGTTTTGACAAAGGCCGGATTGGTGTCGAGCCAGGCGCCGCCGATCAGTTCGACGCAATAGGGAATGGCGGGAAAGACCGCGTTCAGGCAAAGCTCGATCGAGCGCGGGCTGCCCGGCAGGTTCACGATCAGGCAGGCGCCGCGATGGGCGGCGGTCTGGCGCGACAGAATGGCGGTCGGCGTCTGCTCCAGGCTCTTCATCCGCATCAATTCGCCGAAACCGGGCAATTCGCGCTGCGCGGCGGCGAGCGTCGCCTCGGGGGTCAGGTCGCGCGGAGCCGGGCCGGTGCCGCCGGTGGTCAGCACGAGGCAGCAGCCGGAACGGTCGGCCATGTCGATCAATGTGTCGCGCACCAGCTCGAAACCGTCGGGAATGATCCGCATGTCGAGTTCGAAAGGAACGGTCAGCGCCTTGCCGAGCCATTCGGCTATGGCCGGGCCGGAAATATCGTCATAGACGCCCGCGCTGGCGCGGTCGGAAACGGTCAAGACGCCGATCCTGGCCGCGGCTGTCATGACGCTTCCTTTTTCACGCGCGGCGGCCCCATCAGGGCGGGCTGGAACAGGACCGCCGCGCACAGCGTGGTGGCGAGCGAAAGCGCCAGCAGCTTGCCCATACTCGACGTGCCGGGATGGCTCGACAGCCACAGGCTGCCGAAGGCGGTGGCGGTGGTCAGGGCGCTGAAGAAAATCGCCCTTGTCAAGCCGGTGCGCAGCAATTTGGCCGAGCCGGCCCGCCAGGCGATGACATAATAGATCTTGAAAGCGACGCCGAGGCCGAGCAGCAGCGGCAGAGCGATGATATTGGCGAAATTCAGCTTCAACCCGATCAGGGCGCAAATCTCCATCGTATAGATTCCGGCCAGCGCCAGCGGCGCGAGGGTCAAGGCGACGTCGCCGACCCGCCGCAAGGCGAGGTAAAGCAGGAGCGCGATCGAGACGAAGGCGAGACCTCCGGCTTCGACGAAGGCTTTCAGCACCGTGTCGCCCGAGGCGAGAATTCCGACCGGCGCCCCGGAGGCGTCGGGCGCGATTTTGAGGACGGCGTTCACGAAGGGCCGCATCTTTTCGTAATCGTTCTTGTCGCCGCGCGGCGCGACCTCGATCCGGGCGCGGCCATCGGGCGCGATCCAGTCGCGGCGCAATTGCGCGGGCAGATCGGCGAGTGCGATCGGGGCCGCCTGGAGGCTCAGCCGCACCTCTTCCAGCAGGATTTTCATCGGCGCGATCAAAAGCGCGCGAGCGCGGGCGCGGGCGGCCTCGGGCGCCTTGCCAAGCTCTTCGAGCGCCGCGCCGGCGCGCGCAAGAGCGGCCAGCGCGGGCTTGCCTTCGGCCGCCTTTTGTAGCGCCGCGCCCGCTTCGATCAGCGCTCCGGCGTCCTCGGCGTCGGTCGGCGGCGCCGGCGGATTGACCGGATCGAGGCTTGGGCCGAGCAGGCTCCGCGCGTCGGCGATCATGGCGAGCCTGGCCTTCTGGTCGTCGGGGACGAAATCCGACAAGGTGGTCACGCTCTCGACTTCCGGCAGCGCCCGCAATTTCGCCGCGAGCGCGTTGGCCTCATCGAGCGAAGGTTCTAGAATCTCGATGATATTGGGCGTCATATGCGGGTCCTGCATGATGTCGAGCAGGGTCGAGACCGATTCCGTTTTCTTGCTGCGCAGGTTGAGCGGATTGTAGTCGAATCGCACCTTCAGCAACAAGGGCGCGCCAATCACCGCCAGGCCCAGCGCCGCCGCGACGATCGCCCTGCGATGGCGCATCTGGAACTCGTCGAGCGGGGCGAGGAAGGCATAGCCGACCGGCCTGGTCTCCGCGCGCGGGCGCAGAATGGCAAGCAGCGCCGGCAAGGCGGTGATCGAAGTCAGGAAGGCGATGATCATACCGGTTCCGGCGATCAGGCCGAGCTCCGAGACGCCGCGATAATCGGTCGGGATGAAGGAATAAAAGCCGGCGGCGGTCGCCGCGGCGGCGAGCGCGAGCGGCAGGCTCGCCTTGGCGCCCGCTGCGGCGAGGGCGCGGCGCAGGTCGTTGTCGCGAAAGCGTTCCTCGCGATAGCGCACGCTGAACTGGATGCCGAAATCGACGCCGATGCCGACGAAGAGCACGGCGAAGGCCACCGAAATCGGATTGAGCGACCCGACCATCGCCAGTCCCGCGGCGGCGGTCATCGCTAGGCCCATCAGCATGTTGATCATGACGGCGAAGATCAGCCGGCGCCAGCGCAGAGCCCGCCACAGGATGAGCAGGACGGCGAGCAGGGTGATCGTATTGCCGAGCGCGGCGCCTTCGGCGAGCGTGCCGAATTCCTCGTCCTGCAGGGCGATTTCGCCGGTCAGCCGCAGGCGATAGCCGTTTTCCGGCGTCAGGCCGATCTTTCTGGCGGTTTCGCGCAAGGCGTCTGAAGCCTCGGCGCCCGCCTCCAGGGCCGAAAAATCCAGCACCGGCTTGACTTCGATGAAGCGGCGCTTGTCGCGCGGGCTCGCCGGAGCGCCTGAAAACAGGGCCGACCAGGAAAAAGCGCTGTTCTCGTTCGCTATCGCCGCGCCGATCGCCTGGGTGATGGTTTCGAGCGGCTTGGCGAGCCCGGAAGCTTCCTGGCCGCCGCGCGTCATCAGGCCGAGCGCGCCGGCGAAGCCGCGCAAGGAAGGATCGCGCGCCAGCGCCCCGAGAAAGGGCTGGGCGTCGATCAGCTGGTCCGTCTTCGCCTCGACCTCGCTTTTCGGCAGATAGAGCAGGCCATTGCGGCGAAAAAAGTCGCTGGTTTCGAGGCTGGAGACATCGACGAAATGTTTTGGCTGGGCCCTCAGCGCAGAAACCAGTTTCAACGCCCCCTCGATCGCCAGTTCCGGCGAGGGCGCGTCGAGCACCGCGAGAAGGGCGTCGGCGCGCTGGGGGAAGGCCCGGCTCAGCGCGATCTCGCGCTGGCGCCACGGCAGGTCGGGATTGATCAGCTTGTTGAGATCGGTGGTGATGGCGAAATGTTCCGCCGTGTACCAGCCCGCGAGCAGGGCGGCGAGCAGCGCCAATGCCAGAACAGTGAATTTATTGGCCGCGCTGAAGGCCACGGTCCTGGCGACAACGCCGATCTGCTCGGTTTCCGGATGGAGAAATTCTTCGGCCTCGGTCATGGCGCTCCCGGGCCGGCGGCGCGTGCGGCTTGTCTTACCGGCGCCCGGAAATTGCTTCATTTTTCGGGGAAAGGAAACCGCAGCGGCGCATTTTTCCGCAACGTCTTGACCGAAGCACGGTTTTTGCTTGCGGCCCCGCGCGGGTTCGGCCTATTGGTCGCCCCCGGTTCGAAGGATCGACGCGGCGCCTGGTTGCGGCGCTTAATCAAGGAGAGGCAATGGGTATCCCGGTGATCGAGGGAGCGCGGATCGGCGCCTATATCGTCAAGCAGCACCTGCTTGGGCGCAAACGTTACCCCCTCGTCCTGATGCTGGAGCCTTTGTTCCGCTGCAACCTCTCCTGCGCCGGTTGCGGCAAGATCGATTATCCCGACAAGATCCTCAACCAGCGCCTTCCCTATGAAGACTGCATGGCGGCGATTGACGAATGCGGCGCGCCGGTGGTGGTGATCGCCGGCGGCGAGCCCCTGCTGCACAAGGACATCGGCAAGATCGTGCGCGGCGCGATCGCGCGGAAAAAATATGTCACGCTTTGCACCAATGCTCTGCTGCTCGAAAAGAAAATGGGCGAGTTCGAGCCCCATCGCGCCTTCAATTTCTCGGTCCATCTCGACGGCGACCGCGAGATGCACGACAAATCGGTGTGCCAGGCGGGGGTCTATGACCGCGCCGTGGCGGCAATCGGCGCCGCGCGAAAAAAAGGCTTCAAGGTCACCATCAATTGCACCCTGTTCAACGACGCCGATCCCGAGCGTGTCGCCGGCTTCCTCGATTCGCTGAAGGAAATGGGCGTGGACAGCGCCACCATTTCGCCGGGCTACGCCTATGAGCGCGCTCCGGACCAGGACCATTTCCTCAACCGCAACAAGACCAAGGAACTGTTCCGGAACATTTTCCGGCGCGGGAACAAGGGCCGCCGATGGGCCTTTTTCCAATCCTCGCTCTATCTCGACTTCCTCGCCGGCAACCAGGCCTATCGCTGCACGCCCTGGGGCAATCCCTTGCGCACCGTCTTCGGCTGGCAGCGCCCGTGCTATCTGCTCAACGAAGGCTACGCCAAGTCCTATCAGGAGCTGATGGAGACCACGGACTGGGATTCGTACGGCGTCGGCAATTACGAGAAATGCGCCGATTGCATGGTCCATTCCGGCTTCGAGCCGAGCGCCGTGGCCCATGCGGTCAAAAATCCGCTCGCCGCGCTCAAGGTCGCTTTGTTCGGGGTGAACACCGAAGGCCCCTTCGCGCCGGATATTCCGCTCGACAGGCAGCGCCCGGCGGAATTCCTCTATACGGAGCAGGTCGAGCGCCAGCTAGGCGATCTGATCGAAGCCGAAACGGCCCCCGAGACGGCGACGGCCGCCGAGTAGGGCGCCGAACGCCTCGCGCGCATCGAACGCGGCGCCGATCAGCGCCGCCGTCTGGCCGGGATTTCTGGCGAGCGCGACCAGAACCGCCCCGACATCGGTCGAGCCGTCGGGCCTGAAGCCCGCTAGCGCCGCCGAGGGGACGGCGCGCTCCTGAGGGTCGGAGATCGCGCGGAATACGGCGAAAGGCAAGTCGTTGGCCTGCGCGAAACGCGCCGCGCCATGCGATTCCATATCCACCGCGATGGCGCCCGTTTCCTCGTGCAACCGGCGCTTGTTTTCCGGCGTGAGGATCGGCTCGTCCACGCCGAGCAGCGCGCCCGGACGCGCGTCGGGCGCCGCGCGCGACAGAAACTCCGCCCAGGCTGCGTGGCAGGAAAAAACGCCGGAGGCGGAAAAAACCGCCGTGGCCGCGACCAGATCGCCGGGCCGCAGATCGGGCGCGAGGCCGCCCGCGACCCCGAAACTCAACACGCCGTGAAGCGGCCTGGCCTCGTGGAGGCGCGCGAGCCCCGCCTCGACCCGCGCCGCCGATCCGCCGCCGACCACGGCGAGGCCGCCCGCGCCGGCGAGGCGCGCTTCCGATTTCATGCCGACGACGATGGCGATGCGCGGCTGTGCTGTTTCGTTGGCCATGCGCGAGGCCTAGCAGCTTTTCAGCCCCGGAGCCACGCCCGGCCCGTTTGCGCGTGAAATTCAGATGAACAGGCCGTTCGGCCCCGGTTCACCCGAAGGGCGCGATTCTCCGTCCTGTGAGGCGCGGAATTCGAGCGCCCGCGTCAAATGGGTTCTTGATTTAATGGACCGGCGACATAGCGCGCCTGCGTAACATATGCACTGGCGCGGTAACCCCGGCGCCTTCAGCCGATCGCCGGAAGCGGCCGTCGATAGCGAATTAGTAATTTGACCGGTTTTGCCAGCGCGTTAGAATGCCACGGTCAGGCTGTGAATCCAGTTCACAATTGCGCGTCTCGCCGCGGCGAGGCTCTTTGTTTTGACCGCGCCGATCGTTCGAACCGACATTTGGTCGCGCATCACTGTGACCGGGGCTTAGAGCTTCCAGATGGGAGGTCGCCATGCCTAAGATCAAGGTCAACGACATAACGATCAATTACGAGCAGCAAGGCTCCGGGGAGCCGCTGGTCCTCATCCCCTATCTCGCCGCCGACAATGCGTGTTACGCGTTTCAGGTGGCGGATTACGCCAAACATTTCACATGCATTTCGCTCGATCCGCGCGGGGCGGGCGAAACCGACAAGCCGGACGGCGCCTATTCGATGGAACTGTTCGCTGATGACGTCGCCGCTTTCATGCGGGCGATCGGCGTGCAGAAGGCGCATGTCAGCGGCGTGTCGCTGGGCGCGGCCACGGGGCTTTGGGTCGCGGCCAAATATCCCGATCAGGTGAAGTCGCTGTCGCTGCACAGTTGCTGGCCGAAGACCGACCCCTTCCTGAAAACCGTCGTCGAGGGTTGGAGGGCCATGGCCAAAGGCCTGGACAGCGTGACGGAGATGATCATTCTCGGCATCCTGCCGTGGTGCCTCACGCCGGAGCTTTACGCCGCCAAACCGGACTATGTCGACCAACTCGCGGCCTTCGTCCGGAGTCGGCCGCGCCAACCGCTCGACGCCTTCATGCGGCAGTCGGGCGCGGTGATCGCCCATGACGCACTGGCGCAGCTTTCCCGGATCGCGGCGCCGACCCAGATCACCTTCGGCCAGTACGACCTGGTCTGCTCGCCCCGCTTCGCCGAGCCGTTGCGCAACGGGATCAAGAACAGCGAAGTCCTGGTGTTCGAAGGCTGCGCCCATGCGGCGATTTACGAAAAGGTGAGCGAGTTCAACGAAAAGACTTTGAGCTTTCTCAACAGCCACGCGGGCTGAGCGGCGAGGCGCCTGCGCTCTTCGCGGCGGCGACCGGCTCGCGGCCCAAGGGCGGACCGGCGCATCCTCGTCGATTTTGGCGCGCGCCGCCGGAGCTTTCGCGCATCGGCGGCGACGCGGAACGACCGTCTCTGGCGCTTGGAGCCCAAAATCACGCGCCGCCGCAACTGTGCTTGCTGTCCTGCGGCGACCGGACTTTTTTGGCGCGCAGATTGTTCGCCGAACAGATCTTGTCGCGCTCGCCGCCTTCTGGACAATCCCTCCGGGGTTACGGCGACAGCGCCTTCATTGACATCGAGCGCCGGCGTTAAATGCGCTCTTCGGCGCGCGCCTGCCGGATCGTCTCGCCGAAAGCGAACAGATTGCGCCAACATGATCGGAAAACGCTCCAAATTCACGTCAACGCCCCGAAGCGCGAATATCGCCGAGGATGTCCGCGCAACGCTTGAATTGCTTTCCGCCCGCCATCTGCGCTAATCAGCCGGCAGCTTCCTCATTCCGGCTCCTCATGAAAAATCTTGATCCCGTCGCACGCCGGCGCACATTCGCCATTATTTCCCACCCCGACGCCGGCAAGACCACGCTCACCGAAAAACTTCTGCTGTTTGGCGGCGCCATCCAGCTCGCGGGCGAGGTGCGCGCCAAGGCCAATCGCCGCCAGACCCGCTCCGACTGGATGGGCATCGAGCGCGAGCGCGGCATTTCGGTGGTCACTTCGGTGATGACTTTCGAATATGGCGATTGCGTCTACAATCTGCTCGACACGCCGGGCCACGAGGACTTTTCGGAAGACACCTATCGCACCCTCACCGCGGTCGACAGCGCGATCATGGTGATCGACGCCGCCAAGGGCATCGAGGCGCGCACCCGAAAACTTTTCGAGGTCTGCCGGCTGCGCGACATTCCGATCATCACCTTCGTCAACAAGATGGACCGCGAGTCGCGCGATCCCTTCGACCTGCTCGACGAGATCGAAAAGACCCTCGCCCTCGACACCGTGGCTTTGACCTGGCCGATCGGCCGGGGAAAGAGTTTTGCGGGCACCTACGACCTGCGCGCCAATGTCGTGCGGCGGCTGGAGGAGGACGCCGAGCCGATCAAAGTGTCGGGGCCGGACGATCCGAAGATTGCGGAAATTTCCAATTCCGTCGACGCCGAAATCGCGGCGGAGGAAATCGCTCTGGCGCGCGAGGCGCAAAAGCCGTTCTCGGTCGAGGCCTTTCTCGAAGGCCATCTGACGCCGGTCTTTTTCGGCTCGGCGCTGAAGAAATTCGGCGTTCAGGATCTGATCGACGCTCTGGCCGAATTCGCGCCGCCGCCCCAGCCGGTCGCGGCCTCGACCAGAAAAGTCGATCCGCGCGAGAACAAGATGAGCGGCTTCGTCTTCAAGATTCAGGCGAACATGGACCCGAACCACCGCGACCGCATCGCCTTTCTGCGCGTGACCTCCGGGAAACTCTCGCGCGGGATGAAGGCGCGGCTGTCGCGCACCGGAAAAAACATCGCCCTCAACGCGCCGCAATTCTTCTTCGCCCAGGACCGCCAGCTCGCGGACGAGGCTTACGCCGGCGACGTGGTCGGCATTCCCAATCACGGCGCCCTGCGCATCGGCGACACGCTGACCGAGGGCGAAAATCTGGTGTTTCGCGGCGTGCCGAGTTTTGCTCCCGAAATATTGCGCCGGGTCAAACTGGGCGACGCGATGAAGGCCAAGAAATTGCGCGAGGCCTTGCAGCAGATGGCGGAGGAGGGCGTGGTCCAGCTTTTCCTGCCGCATGACGGCTCGCCGGCCATGGTCGGCGTGGTCGGCGCGCTCCAGCTCGACGTGCTCGCCGAGCGGCTTCAGGCGGAATATGGCCTGCCCGTCAGTTTCGAGACCAGCCGTTTCGAGATCTGCCGCTGGATCTCCGCCGACGATCCGGCGGAACTGGAAAAATTCCTCCGCGCCTATCCGTCCTCCATGGCCGACGATCTCGACGGCGCGCCGGTTTTTCTGGCGCAATCAGCCTTCAACCTGCGCTACGACCAGGAGCGCTGGCCGGCGATCCATTTCGCCGACATCAAGGATTACCAGATCGCGCGGGCCTGACCGCGAGAATTGTTGTTCCCGGGCAACGCCGGCCTTGCGAAGCTCGCCACGCGCGGCTTGACGGCGAAAAGCGCCTTGACGCGCCCGCCCTTCTTTGCGCATCGTCCCGGCGGTCATCGCCGAGGGACACCATGCATTCGACCCGTAGCGCCATTGTGGCGACCGCCCTGCTGGCGCTTTGCGCCGGCGCCGCCGTCGCCGCTCCGCGGGAGCGCGCCGAGGATTTCTTCACCCTTCCCTATGACGGGCGCATGCCGACATGCGACGACGGGGTTTCGCTCTATGAAATCTCGCAGCGCTTCGCCACGGCGGAGGCTTTCAGCTTCAACTCGCCGCTGCGCATCACCGGCTTCAACGACATCCGCGAATACGCCTTCCGCGCCAATGGCGCGGAATTCGTTCCCCGCCGTTATTGCGTGGCCAGGGCTTCATTCAACAATTCCAGGGTGCGCACGATCAGATACACCATCATCGAGCGCGGCGGTTTCATGAGCTTCAATCGCGGCGTCGAATGGTGCGTGGAGGGCCTCGACCATTACCACGCCTATTCGCCGATGTGCGAGGGCGTCGGCCCCTGATCGACCTCCGGAAGAAACGATGAAGGCGCTCCTCGCCGCGATTCTGATACTTTTTGTCGCGGCGCCGGCTGTCGTGGCGCCCGCTTGGGCCGACGATTGCCTTCTCGACCATTGCGCCGACCGCCGGCCCGTGTCCCAGGCCCAGTCGGCGCCGGACGGCGGCTCGGGGCCGGCCGGCCGTTTCGGGCCAAACGCCTGGCGCGGCGGCGCCGCCTCGGGCGACTTCGACTTCTATGTCCTCGCCTTGTCGTGGTCGCCGAGCTTCTGCCAGACGACCGGCGCGCGGCGCGCTTCGGCCCAATGCGCCCCGGGCGCCAATCCCGGCTTCGTCGTTCACGGCCTCTGGCCGCAGAACGACGACGGCTATCCCAGCCAGTGCCCCGGCAATCCCTATCTGCCCTATTCGGTCCTGTCCGGCCTTGGCGATCTCTATCCCGATCCGGGCCTCGCGCGCCACGAATGGCGCCAGCACGGCCTGTGCTCCGGCATGAGTCCGTCGGGCTATTTCGCCGCCGTCCGCGCCGCGCGCGACCTGGTCGCCACGCCCCCGGCGCTCACGGCGCCCCAGGCCGACCTGAGCCTCTCGCCGTTCGACGTGCAGCGCGCCTTCATGGCGGCCAATCCGCGCCTGCGCGCCGGCATGATGGCGGTGGTGTGCCGCCGCGGCCTGTTCCAGGAGGCGCGGTTCTGCCTGTCCAAGGATTTACGCAATTTCGTGTCCTGTCCGCAGGTCGCGCGGGAAAATTGCCGCAGCCCGAGCGTGGTCGCGCCGGCCGGGCGATGAACTACCGCCATGAATTCCACGCCGGCAATTTCGCCGACGTGCTGAAGCACGCGGTTCTGGTCCGGACGCTGCTCTATCTTCGCCGCAAGGACAAACCGTTCCGCGTCATCGACACCCATGCCGGCGCCGGGCTCTACGATCTTTCCGGGCCGGAGGCGGCGCGCGCAAACGAGGCGCGTGACGGAATTCTGCGGCTCCTGAATGGCGCCGACCTCGGCGCGGCGGCGGAACTGCTGGCGCCCTATCTCGACGCTGTCCGCGCCGCCGGGGCCCCGCGGCTCTACCCTGGTTCGCCGGTCATCGCGCGGTCCCTGCTGCGCCCTCAGGACCGCGCGCTGTTCTGCGAATTGCTGCCTGAAGCCGCGCAAAACCTGCGACGGGCTCTGGGCCGCGACGCCCGGGTCAAGCAATTGGAGATCGACGGCTATGCCGGGCTCAAGGCTTATCTGCCGCCGAAAGAGCGGCGCGGCCTCGTGCTGATCGACCCGCCTTTCGAGCGCCGCGACGAATATGAGCGTCTTCACGACTCGATCGTCGACGCCTTGCGCAGATGGCCGGGCGGGATCTTCATCGTCTGGCAGCCGATCAAGGAGCCGGAAATCGCCAATTCCTTCTGCCGCGCGCTCGCCGCGCGGGCGCCGGACTGGCTGCGGATCGAACTCCAGGTCGAGACGCCGGCGCCGGGGCGCCCGCTCGCTGGCGCCGGGCTGATGGTCGTCAATCCGCCCTATGTGCTGAAGGACGAGTTGGAGGTCATCCTTCCGGCGCTGGCGCACGCCCTGGCGCGCGGACCGGGCGCCGGATTTTCGATCGAACGCGGCGGCGCCGCAGATCATGACGCTTAGAGCCAAATGCAGGAACTGTTTGGGGAAGCGTTGCGGCTCATATTGGAATATAAGCCGGTCGTGCTTGATTGATACATAGAATCAGAAGCGATGCGAACTTTATTATAGACGAAGTGTTTTAGTTAATTGACGCGTAATAGCCAGTAATGCTGATATATATACAAGGCGTGCAAAGCAATAACCATCATAATGTCTCAACAAAACGTCAAGTATATATATTCATGTTTTCGAATGTACGCATCAACGCTTGACGGAAGTAAAGGATAATACAAAGGGACGCTTGCCATACGCGACAATATGCCGCAACGTATCATATGGGGGACCTTCGCTTCGGCGAGGGGGCTGACGAAAAAAGCAGCCTGTCTTGCGACATAAGAAGCCTACATAAAAGCAAGGAGATCCGCCAAGCGGCCGAGGGAATCGGGCCGGGTGGACTGCTCTTGGAATGGCAATCCCAGCGGCGCGCCGCCCGAACTGTCGGCCTTGAACGGAGGAAACACGTCATGGCGCAGTCGGGGACCATCAAATTCTTCAACGTGGAGAAAGGCTGGGGCTTCATCCGCCCCTCCGATGGCGGCAAGGATATTTTCGTGCACATCACAGCGGTCGAGCAGGCGGGGCTGACGGCGCTCAACGAAGGCCAGAAGCTCAGTTTCGAGATCGAGCCGGACAAGAAGGGGAAGGGGCCCAAGGCGGTCAATCTCCATCTGGAGTGATTTCCCGCGCCGCGTTCCTCGGACGCCGAAGCGAATTCCACACCGAACGCCTTGCCGCGGATTGCGAAGCGATCTCGTGGCGGGGCCGTCAATCTCGCCAAGAGCTTTTCGGCGGGGAACCGGCTTCGCTTTCGCCGGCGCCTCATCGCGCGTGAGGATTTCGCGCCATGAAACTGTATTTTTCGCCGACTTCGCCTTTCTCGCGCAAGGCGCGCGTCGTCGCCGCCCTGGTCGGACTTGACGGCCGTATCGAACTGGTTCGCGCCGACACCAATGATCCGCAGGACGTCCTTCGCGTCAAGAATCCGCTGGGCAAGATTCCGACGCTGGAGCGCGATGACGGCGTCTGCATCTATGACAGCGCCGTGATCTGCGCTTATCTCGACGAACTCGCGGGCGGCGGCAGGGTCATGCCGCTGGAGCGCGAGGCGCGCTACGACGTCCTGACGCTCGAAGCGCTGGCCGACGGGATCGCCGACGCCAGCATTCTGCAGATCTATGAAAAGCGGATGCGCGCGGCGAGTGAATTTAGCGAGAACTGGATCGCGCATCAGCGCGGCAAGGTCGAGCGGGCGCTGGCCGCGCTCGAAGGCGCGCCGCCGGCGCCGGGCGCCGCAGACGTCGGCGCCGTCGCGCTGGCCTGCGCGCTCGGCTATCTCGACCTGCGCTTCGACGGCGCCTGGCGCGCCGGCCATCCGCGTCTTGTCGCCTGGCTCGATTCCTTCGCGGCTTCTGTCCCGGCTTTCGACGCCACCCGGGCATAAAAAAGACCCCCGGCGCGGAGCGCCGGGGGCTTAAGTCGCCTCGGGGGGAGCATCAAATTTCCTGGCCTTTGCCACGAAGAACGCCTGCCGGCGTCCTCGGGCTTCGGTCAGAACTTGTAGTTCACGCCGGCGCGCAGCAGGTTCACATCGGCGCCCGCGCTCATGTAGTTGGGCGTGAGGTTGAAAAAGCTGTTGTTGCCGAGCGAGGCGTACAGATATTCGGCCTTGACCGTGATATGCGGCGTGACCGCATATTCCGCGCCCAGGCCCAACGTCCAGCCGTTCGTCCAGAAGCTCTGGTTAGCGACCGCCCTCGCGGGGAAATTGCTCAGCGTGCCGGCGACGTCGGCGCCCGCATAGCCGGCGGTTCCGAAAATCACCAGGCGATCCATCACATAGCCGAGCCGCCCGCGGACCGTGGCGATATTGTCGATGCTGCCGCTCGAAATGACTCCCGGCGCGGCCGTCGCGCTCGAGGCGAAATGCGACCAGTCGTAATCGCCCTCGACGCCGACCAGCAGAGCGCCCGACTGGAAATTGTAGCCGGCGGTTCCGCCGATCATCCCGCCGCTGGGATTGGAGCCGAAATAGGTTTGTCCGCCGCCGAGGAAGGAGCCGAGCCCCGCGCCGACATTGAGGCCGGCGTAGAAGCCCGTCCACGTGAAGGACGCCGGATAATCGTAAGCGGCCGGCGCCCCATCGCGGTAGGGCAGATCGGCGGCCTGCGCCAGCGAGGCGAAGGAGAGCGCCGCGACGCTGATCAAGGCGGTCGAGACCTTTTTCATCTTCAAACTCCAGATCGAGGCCATGACGCGGCCTGTCTGGAGCGATTTAGAATCGTAAAGGTAATTAGGGCGTAAAAATAAATGGTTTATGCAAATTAGGAAATATGTTCGGCCAACGGCGAATAATTGGTGAATTTGTTTTGCGCATGTGTAGCGAAAACATAGTTAGCATAGTTGGTTAACCTTTGATATGTCCTCAATAAATGGCCACAGATGCGAAGATATGCGTAAAGATAGGTTGGTTAATACATAATATTTATTAGCAAAGACGTCGCTGGAGACGCTTGCGCGGAAGACGGAGGACGCCCCGCCGGGCGAATTTCGGACGTCATGGGAAATCTGTCGTCTTGAAGGGACGGGCGGACACAATCAGGGGAAAGCGCCTTCCCCTTCGTCTTCGAGACGGGCGCTCAATCGGCGCTCGGCAGGCGGCGCATGGTGAATTCGATCTGCCCGTCGGCCAGTTCCCGCCAGGACTCGATCTCGGTCATATAGGCCGCCTTGGGGAAGGAGGCGAAGATTTCCCTTGCCTTCTCGCGCGCCTTGTCGCGGGGCAGGACGAAGGATTCCCGCTTGAACCCGTCCGCGCGCCGGGCCTGCGAGACGCGGCGCAGGTTTTCGGCCATGCGCGCGGCGAGATCGCCCGGATGTTTGTTGTCGACGGCCATATCTTCCCCACGGGCGCGGCCGCGCGCCCCTTGGGCCGAAAGTAAAACCTAACGCCGCGGCCGCGTCCAGCCGGATTCTCGAGGACCGGCGGCGCAGGCGGCGTCGATCAGCGCCGCGATCCGTTTCGGGTCCTGGGGGAAGCCGGCGCGGATCCAGGCGGCTTGCAGGCGTTTCAGCGCCGCCCCGAGGCCCGCGCCCTGCCGGACGCCGCGGGCGAGAAGATCGACGGCCGCGAAGGGCGCCCTGGGCGCCGGCGTATCGCGCAAAAAGGCTTCCGCCGCGAGAAAGTCCTGGTCGTTCGCTCCCGCCGGGCTTTCCGCCTGGATCAGCAGCAGGGCGTCGCGGGCGGCGCCGCCCCCGTACAGGAAAAGCTGCTCGCGCAATTGCGCCGGCGCCGGCGCTGCGGAGGCGCCATGCCAGGCGGCGGCGATCTCCGCGATCTTGGCCAAGCGGCGTTTTTGCGCCCGCGACAGCCGCAACGCTTCGCTGAGGCGTTCGGCGTCACTGGCGCTGTGCAGCGCCAGCGCGGCGAGTGAAAGCAGGGAGTCAGACTGGTTTCGCGCGGAAAGGATCGCGGCGAGGCGGAGACAGCGCGCCGGCCAGGGGGCGACATCGAGAAATGCGAGAAGGCCCGCCTGGCTCATGGTTTCGATGATGGCGGCGGAACGTGGAAAAGACAGTGTTTTCAGCAATTCCCCGCCCAGCCTTTCGCGCGACAGGCGGTCGATTCCGTCGCGAAGCGCGATGCAGGCGGCGAAACCCTCCGGGTCGAGAGGGCCCTCGCCATAACCGGCGGAAAAGCGGAAAAAACGCAGGATGCGCAGATAATCTTCGGCGATGCGCTGGCGCGGATCGCCGATGAAGCGCACCCGGCGCCGGGCGAGGTCGTCCAGGCCGCCGACATAGTCGTAAATCCGGCCCTGAGCGTCGACCGAGAGCGCGTTGATGGTGAAATCGCGCCTTTGCGCGTCGGCGGCGAAATCGCTTCCGAAGCGCACCTTGGCGCGGCGCCCGTCGGTCTCGACGTCCTCGCGCAGCGAAGTCACCTCGAAATGGGCTCCGTCGAGCACCAGGGTCACGGTGCCGTGCTCGATCCCGGTCGGAACGGCGCGCAGCCCGGCGCGCTCGGCTTTCTCGACCACGATTTCGGGCGCCGCCGCGACGGCGAGATCGACGTCCGCGACCGGCTGGCCGAGCAAGGCGTTGCGCACGGCGCCTCCGACCACCCGCGACTCGACGCCTTCGAGCGCGGAAAAAACTTTTTTCAGCGCCGGGCGGTCGAGCAGAAGCCGGATGTCGCCGGTCATTGAAAGCTTCCCGGCGTCAGGCGGCCGTGATCCATATGGGCGGGCACATAGATCCCCGACGGAGCGGCGCCGAAAAGCGCCGCATAGACGAAGCCGAGGATAACAAGAGAAAATCCGGCCAGCGTCAGCCAGAACAGGGCGCCGCGCGACCAGTGGGCGACAACCAGAGGATGGCGGGCGCGAAAAAACAGGAACAGGGCGTAGAGCAGAAAGGGCGCGGCGAACAGGCCGAGGGATTCGAGCAGCGAACGCGCCATTTAGGAATAGAGCCTCTCGTAAAGACTGCGGATCATGCCCGCGGTCGCGCCCCAGATATAGCGGTTTTCATAAGGCATGGCGTAAAATTGCCGTCGCCGCCCCTGCCATTCGCGGAAATGGCGCTGGTGGTTGGCGGCGTCCATCAGGAAGGCCAGGGGCGTTTCGAACACATCGGCGACTTCCCGGCAGTTCACCGCGAGGTCGAGCGGCGGACGCGTCAGGCCGACGATGGGAAAGACGCGGAAGCCGGTGCTGGTCTGATACGGGTCGAGACAGCCAAGAATTTCGACCCGGTCGCGCAAAAGGCCGATTTCCTCCTCCGCCTCGCGCAGCGCCGCATCGAGCGGCGATTCGCCGGCCTCGATCTTGCCGCCGGGAAAGGCGATTTGCCCAGAATGTTCGGTGAGAGTGCTGGCGCGCTCGGTGAGCAGCAGAGAGAGGCCGCCCTCTCGCGCGACGACCGGCGCCAGCACGGCCGCCGGGCGGGCGGGCGCCGGCAGGCGCGCGGCCACGCCAGCCAGCGGCTCGTTCAGCCGGTGGTCGCCGTGATGCGGGCGCGCAGTCGGGTCGAAGGCCGCCTCCGGCCAGCCTTGGTGCAGATTTTTTCGGGCGCGCGCCAGAAAATCATCGGCGTCGAAGGTCATGTCAGGTCCGCGATTTCGCGCATCGGCGCCATGGCGAAAAAGGCGCCCTTGGAAAAGACGCCGAACATCTCCTCGCCCCCCACCGTCCTGGCCTCGCCCCAGGCGACGAGGTCGTAGAACAAGGCGCGCTTGACCAGCGCCCACAGATCGCCGCGCACCAGCACATAGGGCTTGAGGCCGCCGCTGTCGCCGGGCAGGAATTTCAGCGGATATTGCGCCGAAATCTCCACCCAGTCGTCGACATTGGTGCGCAGTCGCAGAACCTGGCGTTCGCCTTCGCCGTCGCGTAAAAACTCGACGCCGAGAAAAGGCGCGTCCTCGACTTTTATGCCGACGCGTTCGACCGGCGTCACCAGCACGAAACGCTCCGGGTCCTTGCGCAGGATGCCGGAAAAAAGCTTGACCAAAGCCGGGCGGCCGATCGGCGTCCCGTTGTAGAACCATGTCCCGTCGCGGGCGATGCGCATGTCGATCTCGCCGCAATAGGGCGGGTTCCATAAATGCACCGGCGCCGGGCCGCGCGATTCGCGCGCGGCGGCGAGCCCGCGCAGGGGATCGGACGGATCTTTCATCTTAACTCTTCAAAAGGGCGCGCCTTGATTTGGTGGCATTTTATGCCGCCAATGCGGTTGCGGCGCCTATTATCTGTTTATCCGCGCGCCCGCGCCAGCCTATATTGCCGTCGGCACAGGAGACACTCTGGCATGAACGCCGAACCCGCCCTTCGGGCTCAGAACATCCCCCCGGGCGACCGCGAGATCGAGGCGCGCGCCGAAAAGGCGCTCGATCAGCTGGCGGCGGCGCGCAAGGCGATCGGCGGCGTGGTTTTCGGCCAGGAGCCGGTGGTCGAGGAAGCCCTGGTCACCCTGCTTTCCGGCGGCCATGCGTTGTTCGTCGGCGCGCCCGGCCTCGCCAAGACCCTTCTGGTCGAAACGCTGGGCCGCGTGCTCGGCCTGCACACGAATCGCGTGCAGTTCACGCCCGACCTGATGCCGACCGATATTCTGGGCTCGGAAGTGCTGGAGGAGAGCGCCGACCATCGCCGCGCCTTCCGTTTCATCAAGGGGCCGATCTTCGCGCAATTGCTGATGGCCGACGAGATCAACCGCGCCAGCCCGCGCACCCAGTCCGCTTTGTTGCAGGCGATGCAGGAATATCACGTCACCATCGCCGGCGAGCGCTACGACCTGCCAAAACCCTTCCATGTGCTGGCCACCCAGAACCCGCTGGAGCAGGAGGGCGTTTATCCGCTGCCCGAGGCCCAGCTCGACCGTTTCCTGATGCAGATCGACGTGCCCTATCCGGCGCGCGAGGCGGAAAAGCGCATATTGATCGAGACGACGGGCCGCGCCCGCCCGGCGCCCGAACAGGTGATCGACGCCGAGGGCCTGATGGACATCCAGGCATTGGTGCGGCTGATGCCGGTCGGCGCCTCGGTGGTCGATGGCATCCTCGATCTGGTGCGCGCCGCGCGCCCCGGCGAGGGCGATCCGGTCATCACCCAGCACATCGCCTGGGGGCCGGGGCCGCGCGCCGCGCAATCGCTGATGCTGGCCTGTCGCGCCCGCGCCCTGGCTCAGGGGCGGATCGCGCCGGGCAAGGCCGACGTGCTGGCGCTCGCCGGCCCGGTGCTGAAACATCGCATGGCGCTGACCTATAGCGCCCGGGCCGATGGCGAGACCATCGACGCGGTCATCGAGCGACTGAAACAAAGATTCTCCTGATGGCCCCGAAGCTGGGGAAGGATTTTTCCTTCCTGCCGCGCGCGGCGGCGCGTCCCGACCATGAAAAACGCGTCCAGGCGCTCGATCTCGCGCGCCGCCTGCCGGCGCTGACGCTCTCCGCCCGGCAGGCGGCGGCGTCCGCCCAAGCCGGCCTGCACGGGCGCCGCCGGGCCGGCGTCGGCGAGAATTTCTGGCAGTTCCGGCCCTTCATTCCCGGCGAGGCGGCGCAGAATGTCGATTGGCGCCGCTCGGCCCGCGACGATCGGCTCTATGTGCGCCAGCGCGAATGGGAGGCGGCGCAGGTGCTGTGGGTCTGGGCCGATCTTTCTGGTTCGATGAATTATCTGCTCGGCCGCCGGCGCCCAATCCAAGCTCGACCGCGCGCTGATTCTTGCGCTGGCTTTGGCGGATTCCGCCGCGCGCGCCGGGGAGCGCGCCGGCTGGCTCGGCCTGACCCGGCTTTCGTCGGCGCGCGACATCGTGGATAGCCTTGCGGTGGCGCTGATTGCGCAGGAAAGGGCGAATGCCGGCGATTTCGCGGACCTGCCCCAGGCCGCGCCGTTGCGGATGCGCGAGAAGGCGGCGCTGATCGGCGATTTCCTGGTCGATGTGGCGGATTTCGCCGCCTGCCTGCAAAAACTAGGAGCCCGGGGCGCGCGCGGCCATGCCCTGATGGTGTTCGATCCGGCCGAAGAAGATTTCCCCTTTTCCGGCCAGACCGAATTTTTCGACGAAGCCGGCGATCTGCTGCGCGCCGGCCGCGCCGAGGATTATTCCGCGCCCTTTCGCGCCCGGCTCGTCGCGCATCGCGAGGCCTTGGCGGCGGCGGCGCGGGCGCAGGGCTGGACCTTCTCGCTCCATTCCACCGCGCGCCCGGCCTCCGAGGCCATGCTCAACCTTCGGCTCGCTTTGACGGCGGATGGCGCGCGATGAACCTACTGTCGCTCTCCTTCGCCTCGCCCTGGCTGCTGCTGGTTCTGGCCGGCGCGCCGCTGCTCTATCACCTGCTGCGGGTCACGCCGCCGCCGCCCCGTCGCGTCGCCTTCCCGCCGTTGAGGCTCATCCTCGACCTGAAAAAGCCCGACGCCACCCCGGCGCGCACGCCGCTGTGGCTGCTGATCCTGCGCATGGCCTTGGCGGCGCTTGTCGTTGTCGCCATGGCCGGGCCGACGCTGACGCCGCGTGGCGCGCAAGGCGTGAAAGGCGGGCCGCTGCTGCTGCTGGTCGATGACGGCTGGCCCGCCGCGAGCGACTGGACGACGCGGATCGAGGCCGCGCAGTCGCGGCTCGAAGCCGCCGCCCGCGACGGCCGCCCGGCGGCGGTTCTGGCCTTTTCCGAGCCGCCGGCCGAAAGGCTGACGGCGCAGGACGCGACGGGCGCCCTGAACCGCTTGCGCGCCATAAAACCCAAGGCTTTTTTGCCGGCCCGCGTCCCGGCGTTCGGCGCGATTTCGGCCTTCGTCAAGGCGCATCCCTCGGCGCAGGTCGTCTGGCTGACCGACGGGTTGGAAGACACGGACGGCGCCGCTTTCGCCGAAAAACTGGCGGCGCTGGCGCCCGACGGCGAAATTTTACGCGATTCACGCGGCGTTCAGGTCATAGCCGCCGCCGACAATGGCGTCGGCGCGCTCGAGGTCCATCTGGTCCGCTCGGCGGCGCTTGGTCCTTCCAATGGGCGGGTGCGGGCCTATGACGCCAAAGGCGCCTCGCTCGGCGAAGCCGATTTCGATTTCGCCAAGGGCCTGACCGGCGAGGCGTCCTTCGATTTGCCGGTTCAACTGCGCAACGAGATCGCGCGGCTGGAAATTCTCGGCGTGCATTCGGCGGGCGCCGTCAAATTGCTCGACGCCGGATCGCGGCGCCGGCGCGTCGGGCTCATCGCGGGCGCGGCGGGCGAGCAGCCGCTCCTGTCGCCGGTTCATTATCTGCGCGACGCCTTGTCGACCTTCGCCGACCTGCGCGCGGAAAAACCCGGCGCCGCCGATCCGGTCGGCCAATTGCTCGACGAGGGCGTTGACGTGCTGATCCTCGCCGACGTCAACGCCGCCGCGCCCTCCTTGCGCAAAAGGCTCGACGCCTTTCTCGCCTCGGGCGGAACTCTTGTCCGTTTCGCCGGGCCGCGCCTCGCCGCCGCGCGCGAAGACGAGTTTTTTCCCGTCCGCCTGCGGCGCGGCGGGCGCACGCTCGGCGGAGCGATGTCGTGGGAAAGGCCCAAGCCGCTCGCTTCTTTCGACGAATCGAGCCCCTTCGCAGGATTGAACCCGCCGGCGGAAGTCACGGTGTCGCGCCAGGTTCTGGCCGAGCCGGACGAGGGCCTGAACGCGAAAACCTGGGCGCGGCTCGCCGACGGCACGCCTCTGGTCACCGCCGAGCGGCGAGGGCCGGGAAACTTGATTCTGTTCCATGTCTCGGCGGACCCGGCCTGGTCCAACCTGCCTCTGTCGGGCCTGTTCGTCGAAATGCTCAAGCGGATCGTCGATCGCGCGGGAATTGTCGCCCAAACGGCCGAGCCCGCCGCGGCGCCGGAGACTTTTCTGCCGCCGCTGCGGCTGCTCGACGGCTTCGGCGCGCTCGGCGCGCCACCGGCCGAGGCGAAATCCCTTCGCGCCACGGGCCTGCCGGCGCCCGACGCCAGCCATCCCGCCGGCCTCTATGGGGCAGCCGCCGCGCCGCGGGCGCTCAACGCCTTCAATCCCGGCATGAAACTGGCGCCGCTCGAATTTTCCGGCCTCCGGTTGCGCCTTGCCGAGATTTCGGGGCCGCGCCCGGTCGATCTGCGCGCGCCTTTGCTGATCCTCGCCTTTCTGTTGGCCCTGGCTGACGCGCTCGCCTCGATCTGGCTCGGCGGCCGGTGGCGACGGCAAGTCGAGTCCAGGCAAGTCGAGTCCACGAAAGTCGAAGCCAAAAAGATCGGGTCGGCGCTCGCCGGACTTGCCCTGCTCCTCGCGCTGGCGCCGCCTCCCGCCAGGTCGGAAGGCGTCAGCCAGAGCGACATCGAGGCCGCGCTGACCACGAGGCTCGCCTATGTCGTCACCGGCGATCAGCGCGTGGACCGGATCAGCCGCGAGGGGCTGCAATCCCTGACGGAAACATTGGCGCAACGGACCTCCTTCACGCCGGGCGAGCCGCGCGCTATCGATCCGGCCCATGACGAACTGGCTTTTTACCCCCTGATCTACTGGGCGGTCGCCCCCGACCGGCCGCAGCCCGGACCCGAAGCCGCGCGGCGGATCGAGGCCTATATGAAACAGGGCGGCCTGGTGCTGTTCGACACCCGCGACGCCGAAATGCAGGTTCCCGGCGGCCCGCCGACGCCGGCGCGGGAATGGCTGCGGAATTTTTTGAAAAACATCGACCTGCCGCCGCTCGCGCCGGCGCCGCCGAACCATGTCGTCTATCGCACCTTCTACATTCTCGACGGACTGGTCGGGCGCGCCGAGAACGGCCCGACCTTCATCGAGGCCCTACCGCCGGAAACGAGCAAGGAGAACCGGCCGGCGCTGGCGGGCGACGGCGTTTCGCCGGTCATCATCGCCTCGAACGATCTCGCCGCGGCCTGGGCCGGCAACTCTTTCGGCGAGGCGCTCTATCCGCTCGATCCCGGCGGTTCGCGCCAGCATGAAATGGCGTTGCGCGGCGGGGTCAATGTCGTGATCTACGCCCTGACCGGCAATTACAAGGCCGATCAGGTCCATGTTCGCGAACTGCTGGAAAGGCTCGGGCGGTGAAGGAATTCAGCCTCGCCTTCGCCCCGCTCGCGCCGCTCTGGGTGATCGCGCTGTTCGCCGCGCTGGCGGCGGGACTGGTCGCCGCCGCCTTTTTCCTGCGGCGCCGGGGCGTTTTTTTGCGCGCTCTGGTCTTCGCCACCTTGCTCGCGGCGCTCGCCAATCCATCGCTGGTCGAGGAAAAGCGCGAAACCTTGCCCGACGTGGTCGCGGTGACGCTCGACCACAGCGCCTCGCAGGATTTCGGCGACCGCCGCGCCCAGACGCAAGCCGCGCGCGCCGCGCTGGCGAAGGCGCTCAAAGGCCTCGATAATCTGGACGTTCAATTCATCGACGCAGGAGCGGTTGGCGACTGCCAGAGCGACTGCCAGAATGACGCGGCAGGCGAAGCCGGGGGCGAGGAAGGCACGCGGCTGTTCTCGGCGCTCAACGCCGGCCTTGCCGATGTCGCCCCCTCGCGCGTCGGCGCGGTCATCATGGTGACCGACGGGCAGGTCCACGACATTCCGTCTTCGCTCGCCGCCGCCAGTCTCAAGGCGCCGCTCCATGTGCTGGTCACCGGAAACGCGGAAGAACGCGACCGCCGGATCGAACTGGTCGAGGCGCCGCGCTTCGGCCTGATCGGCAAGGACATCACGTTCACCATCAAGGTCGATGAGACCAATGGTCCCGGCGATCCCGTCACTGTGACCGTGCGCCGCGATGGCGATGTCGTGACCAGCGTTCTGGCGCCGCCGGGCCAACAGGTGAAAATCCCGCTGCGTCTGGTTCACGGCGGCAAGAGCGTGCTCGAGTTCGACGCCGAGCCTCTCGCCGGCGAACTCACCGAGATCAACAACAAGGCGGTGGCGACGGTCGAGGGCGTCCGCGACCATCTGAAAATTCTTCTGGTGTCGGGCGAGCCCAATCCCGGCGAGCGCTCCTGGCGCAACCTGCTCAAATCCGACGCCAATGTCGAACTGGTCCATTTCACCATCCTGCGCCCGCCGGAAAAGCAGGACGGCGCGCCATTGCGCGAACTGGCGCTGATCCCCTTTCCCACCGCTGAGCTTTTCGGGCAGAAGATTGTCGATTTCGACCTGATCGTTTTCGACCGCTATTCGAACATGGGCCTGCTGCCGCCGGCCTATTTCGACAATATCGTGGGCTATGTCCGCGACGGCGGGGCGCTGGCGATCGTCGCCGGGCCGGATTTCTCTCAAGCCGACGGGCTTTTCTACACGCCGATCGGCGACGTGGTTCCGGCGCGGCCCAACGGCGATCTCGTCGAGACGCCGTTCCGCGCCGCCCTCACCGAGATCGGCAGGCGCCATCCGGTGACCCGCGACCTGCGGGGAAGCCAAAGCCATCCGCCGGGCTGGAGCCAATGGTTCCGGCTGGTCAAGGCGGCGCCCGAGCGCGGCGCCAGTGTGCTGTCAGGGCCAGATGACGCGCCGCTGCTGGTGCTGTCGCGCGAGGGCAAGGGCCGCGTCGCGCTGCTGCTCACCGACCAGATGTGGCTGTGGGCGCGCGGGTTTCAGGGCGGCGGCCCCTATGAGGAACTCATGCGCCGCGCCGCCCATTGGCTGATGAAGGAGCCGGAGCTGGAGGAGGAGGCCCTGCGCGCGACAGCCCGTGGCCGCGACCTGACGCTCGAGCGTCAGACGCTCGATGATAAATCCGGCCCCATTCATCTGGTCGCGCCATCGGGCGCGGCGCAGGACGTCACGCCGGAGCAGGTCGCGCCGGGCCTGTTCCGCGCGCAGATCAAGGCGCGGGAATTCGGCCTCTATCGCGCCAGCCAGGGCGATCTAAAAGCTCTGGTCAATGTGGGGCCGGAAAATCCGCTCGAATACCGCGACGTCGTTTCGACCACGGAAAAGCTGCGGCCTCTGGCCGAGGCGAGCGGCGGTTCGGTGCGCCGCATCGGCGAGGCGGGAACCATCGCCATCCATATGCCGCGCGTCGTCGCCATGGGCGACAGCCCGGTCTACGCCGGCGCGGATTTCATCGGCGTGCGCCGCACCGAATCCAGCGTGGCGCGCGGCGTCAGGCTGACGCCGCTGGCGATCGGCTGGTTCGGTCTGCTGGTCCTGCTCGGCGCCTTGATTGCAGCGTGGGCGTGGGAGGGCCGGCGGGGATTAACAGCCAACGCAAGCTAGGCGTCGAAATCTGACGCTACCCGCCTTCGGGATTTCAGATCTCGGGAGATCACCGCCCTCGGCTCGAACCGGTTTTGCGGTATGAAGGTTGGGCCGGCCGCTGCCGCGCGCTCAGCGGACCTTCCGATTGTCAGACGAACCAGCGCTCGTGACCCAAGGCCGTCGGTCGCGGTCGGAGTCGCCACCGGCTCCTGCTGGCTCGAAGCGGTCATAGGCGCTGGCTCCCGGGATGGTCTCAATATGATCCTAGGCAGAATTCGAGTCCGGAGGAACTCGTGCCGGCTCGGAAAAGCAGACGTCGTTGTGACCGAGTTTGCCGGCGCTTCCGATGGCGAGGGACGAGTGGCGACACCGTGAAGTGCGGCTCGATCGCAGGCGCGTCGCGCTGCCGGGAATAGCGCCGGCCATATTTCAAACCGCCGAGCAGTCGGGACCACTCGGCGGCGCAATCGAAGGCATTACGGGGATCAGCGAACGACCCGACGCGGTTGGATTCGCCGCCAGGTCAATTTGCGGAATGGATCTACGTTGCGATTTTCACGGGCGGGATCGTCCAGCTTCCGTCGAGGATCGACGGGGCTTTGGGGTTCGGCCAGTACATGCGCAGCATCAACACGAACTTGCCCGCGGGCGCGGGAAGCCAGTTCGATTCCTTGTCGGCTCCCGGCGAGTTGTGCTGGATGTAGAGATCGACCGAGCCGTCCGGATTGGCCTTGAGGTTCTGCCGGGCGCTGATCGAATAGCGGTTGATCGGGTTGGCGACGAAGAAATAGTTCTCGTCATACATGGTCAGCGACCAGAATCCCTTGACGGGCGGCAGCTGGCCCTTTGGAAAATGCATGACATATTTGTTCGCGCCGTCATATTTGCGCGCCAGTAGGCCGGCGCCCGTTTTGAGGGAGGTCGGGTAGACCGCGTCCTCGGGCCGGTTAGCGCCGAGGCCAATCGCGGTGATCATCGCGCGCTGGATGTAATCGGTTCCGTACAGGCCAGTCTTGGTCGTGAAGCGCCAGCCATTGACGTTCTGGATCTCCGGCCCCGTGAGGAAATGCAGCATGATTTGGCCGAAACTGATCTTCGGCACACGGTTGAGGATGGCCGGATCAGCGGCGGATGGATCGAAATCCTTCCCAGGAACAACGCCGATTTGCGCCAGTTTGGGCAGGATCGGGGCGTCGGCGGCTGTTGGCGGATTAGTCTTGAGCAGTTCCGACAGCAGCCGGAAATAGTCGACGCCGCTGAGCGCGTTGACCTGGTCGCGCACCGCCGTCTTCATGTCGATCGAGGCGTCGGCCCTGCCCGCCGGCGGCGTCCAGTCCTTGCCCCAGGCGCTTAGCGGGTAAACCTTGCACGCGTCCTGAAGGGCGTGGACGGCGGCGTAATCCTCGGGCGTTCCGTTGCAATAGATGCGGCCTAGAAGCCAGAGCAGCGCGGTCGGCGACTTGTATTCGACGACGCCCGCGGGCAGCGTTCCGGTCCAGCCTGGCCCGGTGATGGCGTAGGTCTGCGCGCCGGTTCCGGTCGTGCGCGTTCCTGGAACCTGGAAAACATCCGTCCAGCCGTCGAGCATCGGGAACAGGAAATAGCGGCCCTTCATGTCGGGAAGGCTGAGAATCCACGGCTCCTTGCCGACGTCCAGCCAGGCGGTGGTGTAGAGCGTGTCGGCGTTGGGCGCGGTGACGTCGCGATAGCTCGCGTCAGGGTAGGACCGCATGCGCACGAACTGCCCCATCGGGGCGCGAGCTCCCGCGGCGGTGGCGACATTGGTCATCACGCGGCGGGTCATTTCCATCGTGACGAGCGGATAGCCGTAGATATAAGCCTCCGACGCCGCGCGAAAATCCTCGACGTCGCCGACCAGATCGCTGAATACGCCTTCCGCGCGGGCGGATGTGAGAGCGGAACTCGCTCCCAGAACGCCAAGGCCCATCGAAACAGCGCGCCTCGAAATCTGCATTTCTCTCTCCCCGAATGCGAAAACGCAAAACCACTTTCCCAGCCGACCGCCGCTGACTGACGGAGCGACGCCATGCTATAGCAATCGAAACCCGACCGTTTATCTTTTCACGACAAGGCGCCGTAAGCGGAGACGAATGATTGGTCCTCCATTGGAGAGGGTCGCCGGGCTCTCGGGGGCGCCGGACCTGCTGCGCGAACTCGGTGTCGATCCGCGTGACGCGTGCGCGGGATTGTCATTCGCCCCGGACGACCTTGCGCCCGACGCGCTGATTCCCTTTGGCGAAGCGCTTCAACTGCTCGCGAATTGCGCGCGGGTGACGGGGCTGGAGCAATTCGGGCTGTTGTTGGGCGCCCGATACGATCACCTGTCGCTCGGGCCGATCGGCCAGATAATGCATGTCGCGCCGACGCTTGGCGACGCGATCCGTGACTACATCCGCGTCCAGGTCGGCCTTTCGCGCGGCGCAACCGTTTATTCCTATCCGGTTGATGGGGGCGTCACTCTCGGATTCGGCATTTACGATCGCCACGCCCCCGGCGCGAAACAGGCCTACGGTTTCACCATGGCCGTCGGCGCCAACCTCGCGCGCGCGCTGACTGGCGGAATAGCGAACCCCATCGAAATTCATTTCTGCCACCGCCCCCCTGCCGATTGGGGTCTTTACGAACGGATCTTGAAGGCGAAGGCGCTTTTCGATCAGTATCAATCCTGCCTGATCTTGTCGCGTTCGGACCTGAAACTGGCCAACCCGCATGCAGATATGGCGAGATACGCCATCCTGTCCGCCCAACTGGCCGCTATGATGCGGATGGATGCGGTCAACCCGGCCGCGCTCTTGCGTCACCAGATGAAGCCGCTCCTGATGCAGGGCGAATACACGCTCGTGGGCATCGCGAAACGCCTGGAGATTCATCCGCGCACGCTCAACCGGCGTCTTCTCGAAGACGGAACGTCGTTCATGGCCATCCGCAACGAAGCGCGCTTTCGCTCGGCGCAAGAGCTTCTCGCGCTGACCGACCTCCCGATCGGCGAGATCGCCGCAGCCCTGTCCTTTTCAACGCATGGCAATTTCGTGCGCGCTTTTCGCCGATGGGGCGGAACGACGCCGTCGGAATGGCGTTCAAGGGCGGTCCAGCAATAACAACTCACTTTTCAAATCGCCGTCGCATTCGATGCGGCGAACGAAGGCTGCCCAGATCTATAAAAAGACCGGCGATCTGAGAGCTGTTCAGCTTTTGTTGGGGCGCACGAAACTGGAGAGCGCCGTCCGCTATCTCGGAATCGAGGTGGACGACGCGCTCGGCATTTCCAAGCAGGTAGATCTGTGAGGAATTGGTTGCGGCGAGGCACGACGCCGCAACTCGGCCGCAACGGCCGTGTTCACGGCGCGGAAAAATTTGACGTCCGCTCCTTTGACGCATACACGTTACATTCCAAATCTCCATCAGAACAGGATAAGGATGCCGGCTTTCAAAGGCGCGAGCTTTCAGGACAGACAGAAATCTATGGCTGAGGCCAAAAAAGCTCTGCTGGAAAAATTCAAGGCGCGGCCCCCCGCCGACGATCCCGCCGTTATCGGGCGCGAGGCCCAGCGCCGGGAAATCGCCGCGGCGCGCGAGGCGCGGGCCGCCGAACGGGACGCCCGTTTGCGCGCCGAGGCTAATGAGCGGGACCGTCAGAACGCCGAAAAACATGCGGCGCTGCAGGCTCGTTGGAAAGCTGACGAAGAGGCGCGAGAGGCGGACAGCATGATCGAAGCCGCCCGGCTTCAGCTTGAGGCGGAAGCAGCGATACAGGCCAAAGCCCTGCTTGAAATCGAAAAGAAAGCCGAACGCGACGCGCGCTATGCGGCGCGCAAAGGGCGCAAGGCGGAATCCAAGTCCGAAAGGCGGCGGTCTCGCTGACCCAAGCAATTTTCGGCCTTGGCTTACATCGTCGATCTGAATGAAACGGCGGCTCTGGACATGCGGCGAAACCGGGTTTGGTTAGAGCCGCAAATGGCGAACCCGGTCCGGCGGCGACGGGCTGCTATAGGCCTGATAACGGGCGATCGTTATCGCAGTCGCACCATCCAATCTGACCCAGGGCGGTTAATTCGCTTGGAGAAGTTATTGTCGCAAGCGGGCGGATTCCGGACGTTGGTCGAAGGTCCGGTTCAAGATAGGCAATAGCCACAACGCAAGCGCGCAAGCGCGCCAAGCCACCAGCCAAACGCTTTGGCCGCCCGGCGGACAATCATTCGACCAGCCTTATTGCATCAACACCACCATGCCAAACGCCGGCAAGTAGGGCGATCCGGCTAAGACGAGGACAAGCTTGGCGGTTCGACCTCACTCGTGGCTCAGCGGCCCGGTTCCGTTAAGCCGATAGACCATCGCGGTCTTGGTCACCCCGAGCGCCAGCCAATCGGAAAGCGCGTGCTGCAAAGCGACGTAAAAACTTGCGCAATGGGCCAGGTGTTCCTTGATGTTGCTCTCTTCGGGATCGACTTTCGTCTGGAAAGCAAATTCCCCGACGAGTGACTTATGCTCGCCGCGCGTGCGCCACAGCGCGACGCCGCATTTGCCGGTTATGCCTTTGCCGAAGTCTAGCTTGGCGATCGGCAGAAGCACTTCTTCGACGATGCCGGCGTTGACCGGGGAAACGGCGCCCTCGACCTCTGCAAGGAGCTTTTTTGCGTCGGGAAACAGGTCGAGCACGGTGCTCGTCGGAACATTCTTGAATTGGTTCGCATGACTGAGCGTAAACTGACAATTGTGGGAATAAAGCAATCTGAAGCCGCCGACCTGGTCCTTTAGCGGCAGGACTTCCGCCTTGAATTTGATTCGATATTTGCCGCCGTCTTGCGGGCGCATGTTCAGCGCGGCCGCCATCGCCTGATCCGGGTGGCGAAATTTCAGCACCATTTCCGGCTCGCCAGAAGGAAACCCTTCCACGTAAGGAATTCGCCGGCGCAGGATGAAGGCGTTTCGGTAAAAATGAAACTCAGGCGTGTCGAAGAAGACGACCTCCCTTATTTCGGGATGAGTGTCAAAGCCTTCGTCTTTTTCAAAACCGACGTCTGACTTTTCGGCGACCTGGCGAACGATCTTTCCGAAGTCGCGAAAGACTTTCGAGGATGTGAAGGGGTCTGCCTTGAGAATAAGCTTCGCTTCCAGATATCCGATCGAGTTGAGCAACGCCCCGTCCGCATAGGCCTTGTTCTGTCCTGGAACGTTCGGGCTGCAGTCCTCGCGCGCCGCGCTCGCGTCGGGAAGCGTCTGATTGTCTGTCGGAAGGCTCGATTTCGTCACGGCGCGTCTCCGTCGTTTTATTCCAAACGCCCTTCGTCACTCGATTTCACAGACTGTCCACGATCCAAGAAAGACATGGATTACCTCACGTCCAAGCGGCGACCTAACTATGGATAGAGACTTACGCCGACCGAAACGTTTTGGCAATTTCGGCGCGCCGCGCCGCCGGAGGAAGCCGATTGGCGGGCGCCGCGTTGCAGGGGCGGCCCGTGATGACATAGGGTTCAGGACCGCCCGACGGGCCGTCGGATGAGCCTTCGGTGGTGGACAGGCCCGCAATTCGGAAAGACCCCATGCGTCGTTCTCGACTGTCTCGACTGCTGACCCGCTATCCGGCGCGCCTGTCATCTTTCGTCAAACGTTATCGCAGCAGCGCCCAGATCGTCGCTGGCGCTCTCGCGATTGGCCTCGGCTTCTGGGGATGGCTCATCAACGATCACCCGACGAATTTCGCTGGCTACCTCAACAGCTTCTTCCGCACGCTGCAATTGATCACGTTGCAATTCCCAACGCAGTTCAGCAACTCTGTGCCCTGGCAATTGCAAATCGCGCGATTGCTCATGCCCCTGGTCGCGGCGGCGGCATCCTTTCATGTGCTTGTCGGCGCCATATCGCGTCCATTTCGCCTCGCGCTGTTGCCTCACATCCAGGATCACATCATCTTTTGCGGAGACGCTCGCCTGGCGGAGGCCGCGTTCGCCAGTCTCGCCGAACGCGGCGAGCGAATTGCCGTCGTCATGGCCACGATTGATCCGGCCCGCCGCGATGCGCTGGAAAGTTCTGGATTAACGGTGGTCGAGGCCGATCCGGAACATTCCGCGACATGGCGCGCGCTCAATGTCGAAGCTGCGGCGGCATTGTTTGTCATCGGGCCCAAAGACATCGACAACATGAATAGCGTCATGACCGCCCTGCAGGAGAACAAACAACGCGGGTCGGACAAGCCCCCGCTCGTGTTGGCCGTGCTGATCGAACGTGAAGATCTTGCGGCTGAGCTTGATACGGCGCTTGATGAAATCGCGCGTTTGAACCACGTGCGCTATCATCGGCTTTGCCCGGACAAAGAGGGCGTTCGCCTGGAACTTGCAACCCATGCGCCGGTATTCAGGAAGCACGATCTGGACATAGCAAGCCATGTGATGGTCGTTGGGCTTTCGGGTCAATGGGAGGAGGTCGTCGGGCAAATCTTGCTGTCTGCGCAAGACCATCCAACCAGGCGGCCAGTCTTCACCTTCATCCTGAAGCCGTCCGAAGTCGCGAGCCTCGACAAATGGTGCGCCGACAAGCCTGGCCTCGACCTCGTCATCGAAATCGAAAGGCTTGTGAGCGGATCGGGCCTGCTGCCCGACGCGGCGCAAGCCGACGATTGGCGGCAAAGACGCGAACCGCCGCAACTCGCCGTCATTCTGGCCGAAGACGCGGACGCCTTGGCGATTGCTTTGGCTCTCCGTCGTCCCGGAGGGAGCTTCAACATCGGCTCTGCGCCTATTTTGGTTCGACAGCAGCGCGAGGACAGGATTCTTGCGGCGCTCTCTACCACGCGCATCAGCGATCGCGACCTTTCCGGGCTCGTGGCGTTCGGGGGATTGATCCGCGCCGACACCATCGCGCGGGTGCTCGACCGCAAAGGAGACGAGGTCGCCATCGCCTTGCACGCCTCTTATCTCGAAGGCGCCAAAAATGCGCCGCCGGGGTCTGCCGTCGCCATTGCGGCATGGGACGCGTTGCCGGAGAACCTTCGAGACTCCAACCGCGCATCGGCCGACCATGCGCCGATCCTCCTGGCCTCGCAGGGGCTTGCCGCTCCGGTCGATCCCGCCCAATTGTCGTCAGAGATGATGGACCGGCTCGCCAGAATTGAACATCGCCGTTGGTTGACCGAACGTATCCTCCGCGGATGGCGATATGGCCCGGTTCGCGACGATAGCCGGCGCCTCCATCCCTCCATCGTCGATTTTGATGCGCTGTCGGCGGACGAGAAAGCAAAGGACGCGCGGGCGGCCGCTGCTCTTCTGAGGCTGGCGGCCCGCAAGGCAACGTAGGACGGCGCGGGCTGTTCGAACGGCGACCGCGCATAGCCTCCTCGCCCGGATGCGGCCGCCCGGCCCGAAAGCGCCTGCGCCATGAACTCCTGCGCCTGAGCGGAGTCGCGTAACGCAAAGTGGGTGACGACCAGCCGCCCGCCTATGGTTTTGAAGGCCACAAGCTTGACATTCAGCCTGACCTTCGACAGCCTTCCATAGTTAACAACATGGAAGGGATCGATGATGAAAACCTACCTCTTGGCGTTGGGCATTCTTCTGGCCCTTGGCGGCGCCTTTATCGTGACCGCGGTTGTTTCTCCTCCCGCCATGGCGGACAACGCCAACGGGAGCTGACTTCCGATTTTCCTCGGCGGAAGGTCGACGCGACGGAAGCCATCCTTGACGGATGGGGACGTCGAACGCGCGGTCTGTCCGCGGCGCGAATTTTTGGCTCGCCGAAAGCCCGCGCGCGAAGGCGCAATTTTCGTGGGGCGCATGTCTTTTGCGCCCCTTTTGTCGCGCCGGCGGCGACCGTCACGCGCGGCGACGGGATTGAGTTGAAATCATTGAAGAAGGCCTGACGCGATCACGCCCAAAGCCAATCCAACGCTGACAGCCGACCAACCCAGGGCTGGAATGATTCTTGGGCCGGTAGGGCCGGGGATGCTGGCGGCGGTGGTTTCGGCCCTGATCTTTTGCGCGACGCTTTTCATGCGCGCCCGGATCCTGATGACGCAGGATCTCTATCTTCACATCGCCGTGGGTCGCTGGATCGGCGTCCATCATCAGGTCCCCGATCGCGGAATTTTTTCCGGCAGCATGGCCGACGCGCCGTGGCTCGCGCACGAATGGCTATCGGCGCTCGCCGCCTCGGCGATTTTCGACCATTGCGGCTGGAACGGACTGGTGGCCGCGACGGCGTTGCTGGTCGCGCTCGCGGTCGGAATTGTCGCGCATGAGGTCGCGCGGACCGCGGGACCCGTCCAGGCCTTGGTTTGCGCCGTGCTGGCCTGGGGCCTGTGCCTCGTCCATATCGCGGCGCGGCCCCATATGGCGACGCTTCCACTCTTTGCCCTTTGGATTGCCGCTCACGTCCGCGCGCGGGCGGCCCGTCGCGCCCCGCCGCTCTATCTCGCCGTGGCGATGATTCTGTGGGCCAATCTTCACGGGGGCTTCCTGATCGGCCCGGCCTTCACCTTGTTTTTCGCGCTCGAAGCGATCTATGCCGAAGACAGCTGGAAAGCGGCAGGCGCCGCGGCCCTGCGCTGGGGGCTCTTCCTCGCCGCCGCCCTGTTGGCCGCGCTGGTCACGCCCCATGGCTTGGCGGGCCTGCTGTTCCCCATTCAACTGATGGGCATGAGCGCGGCCCTGGCGGGGGTCAACGAATGGCAGCCGTCGAGCCTCGACAACAACGCTCCGCTGATCGTCTGGCTATTGCTGCTTTTCTTCGTCCTGGCGGTGCTTGAACTGCGCGTGGCCCTCACGCGCGTGGCGATGCTCCTGATCCTGATCTACCTGGCCCTCGCCCATGTGCGCCACACCGACCTGTTGGCGGTCGGCGCGCCCTTGCTGCTCACCGACGCGCTCGCCGGATCCCGATACAGGAATTTCGCGGCCGAGACTTTTTCCTGGGGCAAGCCGGCGCGAGCCAGGGTCGTGGTCGTGGCGGCGTTTATTATGCTCGCGGCGATCGTTTCGTCGCTCGCGATCCTGAGCCGGCGTCCCGATCACGGCGTCGACCGGTTCACGCCCGAAGCGGCGATGAACTGGGCGCAGGCCATGAATTTGCAAGGCCCTGTTCTCAACGCCTATAATTTCGGCGGCTACCTGATCTTTCGCGGCGTCGCCCCCTTCATCGACGGCCGCGTCGAATTATACCGTCAGGATTTCGTCACCCGCGATTTCGCGCTGGACCAGTTTCCGGCCCTTCTCGACGAATATCGCATCGGCTGGACCATCTTCGATCCAGGCAATCCCAGAAACCTGTTGCTCGACCGGATGCCGGGCTGGCGGCGGGCCTACGCCGATACGACTGCGCAAATTTACGTCCGGCGGCGTTAGGGCTGGCGGCCGCCGGTTAACCGGCCAACGCTTTCGCTGCAGGCTTTGGTGACGTCCTCCGGCCAAGGGCTCCTTGGCGTCCAACTGTTGCGGTTGAATTGAATTTCGGCGCATCGGCGATAGTCGTCCGCGGCTTCGCCGGTCCTTCGCTGCGATTCCGCCAACAGGCCCAGACGGAAATAGGCCATGGCCAGGATTTTTCTTGCAGCTTGATTATTGGGCGGGTTTTTTTGCACCGCTTCGAGGGCCCATTTCAGCGCCTGGCGATATTCCGCGCTGGCGCCGTCCATCTTGTCCTGCATCCGAAGCGCGTCCCCCAAATATTGATGGGCGTTGGCGGCGTCATAAAGCGCGCTGAAATATCCGGGATCGCGTTCCAACATTCGTTCGACGCCATGAAGATAACTGTTGAATTCGTCATAGGCTTGTCCATAGCGTTTCAACGCGATCAAGGCGCGGCCTTTGCGTAAATGCGACCATTCCTGATAAAGCATCCATCGAATATTCGCCGATAAATCGTTGACGAGGACATTGCTTAAGTCGATGTTCACGTCGATGTTCTTGATCGCCTGGTTCGGATCATTGGATGCGATCAAAGCATCGCCCAATTTTCCATAGCCAAGCGACAAGTGCTCAAGAAATTTCGCATTGCCCGGTTCGTCGTCGTGAAGCCGGGACGCGATGGCGAGGCCCGCCCGGTCTTCTGCGGAGGCCGCAACATAATCCTCTTGGGCCTGCGCCATGTCGCCCAGGCGCAAATGGGCGTCGGCGGCGAAGGATCGCCAGAAATCGGCCTGCGCCCGGTCCGGCGTGTGGTCGGCCAGCTTGTTGGCGAGGTCGAGCCATTCGCGAAAGGCCCTGGTTGCGCCGGCGATATCGCCCATGGCGCGGGATGCGTCGCCAAGATTTTCGTAGCAGGACATCAGTTTTTCATCGATCACCGGGTCATTCGGCGCGATTTTCCGGAGCAGAGTGAATTCGGCGATTGCGGCCTGACTCTGATCTTTCGCCGCGGCAGGGTCGTCGCCGCTCCAGAACAGCGCGACGCCGAGGGCGGCGCGCGATTCCGCCCAAAGGCGGCGCCAATCGAAACGCTCCGGGTCACGCCGCAACAGATCGTCGGCGATCCTGGCCGCCTTCTCGGCATATTCCCGCGCCTTGCCCATTTCGCCGACGGCGGTCATGGCCGGAGACATGGCGATCAGCAATTTTGCGCCGGCCGCGGAAAGGTCGCCCGAGGTCGCCGGCAGTTTGTTCACCGTCTCCTGGCCGCGCTTGACCAGCTCCGTCATCAAGCGGCTGTTGATGGCGCCGTCGAGGAAGCCTCGATTGAGCGTATCGGCGCTTCCCGCCGCTTGATCCAGCGCCAGGCGATAATTCGTTTCGGCTTCCTGCTCCTTGGCGTGAGCGCGCAGGCCCTCGACAACGGCGGCGGCGGCGACAAGGAAGAACACCGCCGCCGCCGCGGCGGTCAAAGTTTGCGCGAGGCGCGCGCGCCGCCTGGATCGCCCGATATATTCGCGAACCGGCGCGTCCAGTTCTTCGCTCCAACGGCTGGCGAGGTCGACGGCGTTGGCGAGATCCGGATTACGCAGTAATCCCTGCGCGCCTTGGCCTTGGCGCCAACGCTTGAACTGGTCCTCGACCATGGCGCGGATTTCGAGATCGCGCCGGTCGGCGGCCAGTTGATCGGACGCCCGCCGCCAACGACTGATCAGCGCCTCGTGGACGAGTTCGCACGGTCGGCTCTGCGCCGCCCTGGTCCGCGACCAGAAGCCGCGCCGCGATCAGCGCGTCGACCAATTGCCGCGCCGCGCCGCCTTCGGGGAAACTCGACAGTGGCGCCGCGCGCGAAACCGCGACATGCTCGTCCGTCGTCGATATAGTGGCCAGCGCTCTGAGCACGCGCGGCAGTTCGGCGGCCGCGGCCGCAGGCAGGCCATTCACGACTTCGTCGGCGCGTTTCGCTATGGCGCCTTCGAGGCCGCCCAGCGCAGCATAGCAAGAATGGCTGAGAATGTGCTCGCCGCGCGATTTCGCGTCGCGATAAAGCTCGTCGAGGGTGAAAGAGAGCAGGGGCAAGACTCCAGGCGCCGAGGCGGCGTGTTCCGACAGCACGACGTCGAGACCGAGGCCGGTCTCCGGGTGCGCCTCGAAAACAAGGCCCGCCGCCATCGCGGGCTTGCGTATGATCTCCGCCTGCTCGGCGAGCGAAGGCGTCGCAAGATCGAAACGGCCTTCACCCTGGGCCAGGGCGATCAACTCCGGTATCTCGGCCGCGCGATGCCAGAAATCGGCGCGCAAGGTCGCGATGACCCAGACATGGCCAGACCGCGCCAGCCCCCCCAACAGTTCGATGAAGCGCCGCCGGTCCTCCTCGGAGACGCCGGCCACCGTGAACAATTCCTCCAACTGATCGACAACCAGGATCAGTTTCGCGGCCTCGTAGGACAGCATGCGCCCGCCTTCGCGCTCGGCCTGACCGAGGCGACCAAGCGCAGCGCCGAAGGCAAACCCTGGATCATCGGCGGCGCCCCGAAGGTGAGAGGCAAGCGCGCGGGCGTCCTGGTTCGGTCCGATCAATTCCGGCAGACCGACATCGTCCTGCGCCGACTTGCGCGAGAGCGCCTGGGCCAGGCCCATGAATGGGTCGCCGCCGCCGGCGCCGGCGCGAAAAACCAAACGGCGCAGGAATGCGGCGCCCGTGACCCTCTGAGGTTTCATCAGTCGCGGCGCAACCGCCGCCTTCACCAGCGACGATTTGCCCGAACCGCTGGCGCCTGACACCAGCAGAAACGCCGTTCCCGCGGCCGCATTGGCGGCGAGCAGCTCGACGGCTCTGGTGACCTGCGCGTCGCGACCGAAAAATATCGGCGCATGTTCGAATTCGTAGGATTCGAGTCCGCGAAACGGCTCGCCCAGCCAGATCGGATTGGCGCGTTGCTCGTCATGGGCAAGCGCCCTGACCCGTCGCTCGATCACTTTGCGCAGCGCCGATTCGAGCCGCGCGGAGAAATGCTCCAGGGTGTCGTAATTGTCGAAGGCGTAGCGGAAGGCGCCATGGTCAGCGAAATGGAGCTTCCAGAAGGTGTCGAGCGCATTGAGTTGAGCGATGCTCGCCGCGCGCGCCTCGGCGTTCTGGGTGTCGATGGCCGCGCTGCTGACATTACGGAACACCATCAAGTCCGGCAGGCCTTTCTCCTGCGCCGATCTCAGCGCATCCTCATATTCCCATTCCGTGCCGGTCACGGGCGCCCGACCATCGAGGCCGCGGTATTCGCGTAGCGCAGTTTTCTCAGGCAGCAGCGTGCCCAGGCGCGACCACAGGATAAGAATGACAATGTCGAAAGCGTTGGGCGGTTCGATCGCGTCCTGAAAATGTCCCGCCGACAGCATCGGCTCATGTTCCCAAAGATAGGCTTCGATGTCGAAAAAACGGCCGTAATCCTGGGTGAGCTTGTCGATAACCAGACTGGCGCGCAGCCGCTCCTTCTTCACATCGCCCGGCGACGAGACGAACACCCTGAGACGTTGCCGCATCCACTCTGCCTCCCGAGATTTGTCCAGCTTGGCGACCATCGTGTCTCACACGCCAACCGACCGCAAGTTTCGCCGACGTCACGGCGCAGTTTGGCGTCGTACGCTGAATTGGGGGCGGGGCGAAAAATGAGTGCGTTGCGGCAATACGATCGATGAAATGTTTGGATGCGGGGCCGTTTGACGCAAGCTTCCGCGTTGCGGTTTTTCAAGACTTTCCTGGATCGGCCGACGTGACGCGGTACAGATGCGACGGTCGACCGCTTCGGATGATATTGCGAAATTTACGACAATGTTTTGTGCGTCTGTTTTGGGTCGATTCCGGAATCCGGACCGACCAATCGTGAATTTCTGCTTGTAGCGCATCCTTGCCTTTGCGCCTTCGACCGATCATCTGCATAGACCGGCCCTTCGGTCCAAGACAGCAATCCGCCGGAAGCCGTCCTCTTCCCAAGCTTCGCGGCGGGGCCGACCGCGGCGGGCTCATCCCTCCCGTTTCCCGGTTCATGGTCGGAGGCGCCGGAGAGACGAGCAAGGCGTTCCCTCCCGGGTCCGCCTACCCCCATCTCTTGCCTTGTGTTTCAAGGCCGGCCCGCGCCAGGTCCTCCGGCGTCATGGCGATCCGGAATTCGACTTCAGCGTCGAACGTGAGAAACCATGGCTCGGACAGCGCGGGGATTTCCGACGCATCGCCGAGGTTCACGACGAGGATTGCGCCGCGGTTGCCGTAAAATTCCGAAAAATAGACGGCCTCGGGTTTGATCTCGTCGAGGATGCGCTTGATTTTCGTTCCGGCCGACCCATCGCGAACGGAGCTATTGAACGGCTCCTGCGGAAATTTGACCGTCATCAGCATGCGCATAATGGACCTCCCTCATCGAAGCCGATGAAGCATAGTCCTCCTCGCGTAATCGTCCAATGTCGAAGTGACGATCTGCGTCCGGACCCTCTGGCTTGGACGAGGTCGCGCCCCGATGTTCCGAGACCTCCGCTTCCCGCCGTTCCGGGTCATTCGCCAACGGGAGCCAGGCGCCGGATTTCGACCGCTAGTTCCGAACGTCCGGCGTCCAGACCTCCGGCAGGCGGCGGCGGGCGATCTTGCCGTTCTTGGTGCGCGGCAGTTCGGTGACGAAGACGTATTTTTTTGGATTCTTGTAAGCGGCGAGATGTTCGGCGCAATGGCGTTTGAGCGCGGCTTCGTCCTGCGCAGCTCCCGGCGCCGGAACGACGAAGGCGCAGACGGCCGAGACATCCTCTCGAACCTTGCGCTCGGCGACCGCGACATCGGCCACGCCCGGCGCATGGCTCAAAATCGCTTCGACCTCGGCCGGCGAGACGCGATAGCCTTGCGCGTTCATCAGATCGTCGGCGCGGCCGTGCAGCCAGACGTAGCCGTCGGCGTCGAATTCCGCGACATCGCCGCCGGCGAACCATTCGCCGCGAAAGACTTCCCGTTCGGCCTCCGGCCGGCGCCAGTAGCACAGCATCAGGCCGGGGTCGGAACGATGGATGGCGATCAGCCCGCTTTTCATCGGCGGCAGCGGCTCTTCGCCGCCTTCGATCGGCAGGATCGCGACGCGCCGGCCCGGCTGGGGCTTGCCGGGCGAGCCGGGACGAATCGGAACGGTCGGGCCGCTCGAAATATAGGTCGAAATTTCGCTCATCCCGAGCGCCTCATAGAGCGGTTTGCCCGATCTTTCTCGCCATTGCGCGAGAAGCGCGGGCGCGAGCGCCTCGCCCGCCACGACGCCATGCCGCAGGCTCGCCAGATTTTTCGCCGTGCAGTCGGGCTCGCGCAGCATCTGGCGAAAAACGCCGGGAACGGCGGCGAAAATCGTCGCCGAAAAACGGGCGATGAGTTTCGGCCAGACGCTTGCGTCGGCGCGGCCATTGTACAGCGCGGCGCTGGCGCCCCTTGCAAAAGGGTCCATCAGCCCGACGCCGAGGGTAAAAGTCCAGTTGATGGCGCCGGCGTGCAGCATGATGTCGGATTCCCGCAGGCCGAGCCAATGGTCGAGCACGGGCGCGCGCCCGAGAATGACGCGTTGGGCGTGCAGGACGCCCTTGGGCTGGTCGGAGGTTCCCGACGTGTAGATCAGAAAGGCGGGGTCGTCCGGCGCGGTCGCGGCAAAGGCGCGCGGCGAAGAGCCGGCGAGGCGTGCGAGCTCCGCGTCGTCGATGAGTCGCGTCCCATGGACGGTCAGACCGCCGGAGCAGATCGCGGCCTCCGCGCCCGAATCGGCGGCGAGGAAATCGGCCTCTTCCTGCGTGAGCTGGGCGGAGGAGGGCAAGGCGACCAGTCCGGCGGCGATCAGCGCGAAAAAACTCACGACGTAAAACAGGTCGTTGCCGCGCCGGATCATCACCCGCGCGCCGGGCGCCAGGCCGAGCGATGAAAGGCCGGCGGCAAGACGGCGCACCGCGAGGTCGAATTCGGCGTAAGTCAGCCGCGTCTCGATGGTTCCGTCGGTGAGGATCAGCGCCGTCTTTTCGGCGCGGCGGACGGCGTTGTCGGTGAGGCAGAAGCCGGCGAGATTGAAGCTCATGGCGCGAAACAATCAGACCTTCATCGTCCTGTCACCCGATTTTCTTAGAGCAGGCGGCATTCGCGAAGGACGGAAAGGAACGCCCATGTCCCAGACGATGCAAGTTGTGAGCCTGAACGCCCGCCAGACCTACGAGCGCATCGCCTCGATCTACGATCTGCTCGACGCGCCCTACGAGATCGGCTGGAAGCGCGCCCTGCGCCGTCGCATCTTCGAGGGCCTGAGCGGCGCCGTCCTCGACGCCGGCTGCGGAACGGGGTGCAATTTCGTCGCTTATCCCGACGGTGTGACGGCCTCCGGCTGCGACGCCAGCGCCGCCATGCTGGAGCGGGCGCGGGCGCGGGCCGAAAAGCTCGGACTGCTGGTCGAGCTGCGCCGCTCCGACCTCACCCGGCTCGACTGGCCGGACAATCGGTTCGACGCCATCGTCGCCACTTTCGTCTTCGCCTGTATCGAGGACCATGAACAGGCGGCGGCGCTTTCCGAACTGCGCCGGGTGTGCAAGCCGGACGGTGAAATAAGGATTGTCGATTACCGCCTGTCGCCCCGCCCGCTGGTTCGCGCGCGCCAGAAAGTGATGTCGGCCTGGCTCAACGGAACCTTCGCCGCGACCTATACGCCGACCACCGAGAAATATTTCGGCGAGGCCGGCCTCGAGGTGATCGAGGAAGAGTTCATCCGCGGCGATGTGCTGAAGATGATCCGCCTGCGCCGGCGCAAGCAGAACTGAGCGTCTTGCCCTAAAAGTTCAGCCGACGGCCTGGCGCCGGGCGTTTTCACACCGATCGCCGCCGCGGCGGACGACGCCGGCGGGGATGGGGGCGGAGAGCGGCGCTTGCGCGTCGTGAACCGCGACGCGATTGCGCCCGTCGCGCTTGGCGGCGTAAAGCGCGGCGTCGGCGCGGCGCAGCAGATCGTCGATCGTCGCGCAGGGTTCGGCGACGGCGACGCCGAAACTGCAGGTCAAGCGAAGCGGCGTTCCATCGAAGTCGATCTCACGCGCGGCGATGGCGGACCGCATGTCCTCGGCAATGTCGCGCGCCTGTTCGACATCGCCTCCGGGCAGCAGGAGGACGAATTCCTCGCCGCCGAGACGGGCGGCGATGTCGGCGTGCTGGCCCAGGCAATGGGCGACGCGTTTGAGCGCCTCGTCGCCGCCCGCGTGGCCGTGCCGGTCGTTGACGGCCTTGAAATGGTCGATGTCGGCCATGATCGCGGCGAGCGGCCCCGAATCGCCGCGGCAGATTTTCTCGGCGCGCTGGAAGAAGGCCTGGCGGTTGAACAGGCCGGTCAGGGCGTCGCGCGTCGCCATCCGCACCAGTTTCAACTGCATCTGATTGAGCCGTTCGGCCGAGCGCAGCCGGGCGTAGAGTTCGTCGGAGGACAGAGGCGATTGCAGGACGTCGTCGGCGCCGCAGTCGATCGCCTCGACGATCGTTCGCGAGGTCATCGGCCGCGCCACCAGGCCGATATAGATCGGGCGCTCGAAACTCGCCAGCAGGCGCGCGTCCCAGCAGGTCTCGATCGCCGCTTCGGTATTGCCGGAATCGACGACGATGAAGGCGTTGGCGGCCCGATCCGTTTCGAGCTGCTTCAGCGCGCGCGACGCCGCGGAAAAGAAAACGACGTCGTGACCCCGCGCTTCCAGGATCGATCGAATCGCCTCGCCTGATCTCCTCAAGGGCGCCAGGAGCACTACGCGCATTCGATCCTTCTCCTCCTTGGACGTCGAGCAAGGCATGGCGACGGCGCCGCCAGGGCCGCCGCAACCTCCTGCAACCTAAGGTAGAAATATGAGCGCCGCGTTAACCCTCGGCGCCAGCTTCGCGCAAGGCAAACCACTCATTTTGTCGCATGAACGCGATCCCTGGAGAAGCACGATGGGCCTTTACGACGCCATGAACGCCAGCGTGACGGGCATGCAGGCCCAGTCGAATTATCTGACCAATATCGGCCAGAACATCTCGAACGCCAGCACCGTGGGCTACAAGGAAGCCGATACGGAATTTTCGACGCTGGTCGATCAGGGGGCGGTCGGCCAGACCTCCGCCGGCGGCGTGATCACCAGCACGCAGCTGGCCGTCGCCCAGCAGGGCACGCTCGAAAGCACCACGTCCCCGACCGACCTCGCCATCAGCGGCAACGGCTTTTTCGTGGTCTCCAATTCCGCCGGTCAGGAGTTCCTGACCCGCGCCGGCTCCTTCGTGCCCGACGCCAGCGGCAACCTGGTCAATGCGGCAGGCTATTACCTCATGGGCTACAGCCTCGCCAACGGCGCGCCGACCATGGCCTCGAACTCGCTGTCGGGGATGCAGATCGTCAATGTCGATTCCTCGACCTTGTCCGCGAGTCCGACGACGACCGGAACCTTGACCGCCAACCTGCCCGCGACCGATTCCATCATCGCCGCCGCCAACCTGCCCTCGGCCAACAGCGCGTCCTCGACCTATGACGAGAAAACTTCGGTCGTCATGTATAACAACCTTGGCGGTTCGCAGACCATCGACCTTTATTTCGCACAGACCAGTTCGGGAACGTGGGAAGTCACTGCCTATGACGATTCGGCGGCGAGTTCGAGCGGCGGCTTCCCTTACAGCTCCGGGCCGCTGGCGACCACGACGCTGAACTTCAATCCGAGCAACGGCAATCTGGCGTCAACCAGCGCCAACAGCATCTCCATTCCCGTGCCTGGCGGCGCGACCATGACGCTGAATCTCTCCAGCATGACCCAGCTGGCCGGGAATTTCGCCGTCTCGACCTCGCAGGTCAACGGCAACGCCGCCGCTTCGGTCAGTTCAGTGACCATCTCTCCCGATGGAACCTTGTCCTACAACCTGACCAACGGCTCGACCGTCGCCGCCTATCAGATCCCGATCGCCGATGTTCCAAGCCCGGACAATCTCGAGGCCTCATCGGGCAATGTCTATTCGCCGACCATTCTTTCCGGCCAGGCCTCGGTCGGCACGGCGGGAACAGGCCAACTCGGGACCATCCAGTCAAGCGAGCTGGAGGAATCGACCGTCGATATCGCCACCGAACTGACCAACATGATCGTCGCCCAGCGCGACTATCAGGCCAATTCCCAAATGTTCAAAGCAGGCGCCGACATGATGAACACCCTTCTCCAGTTGAACCTCACATAATAACGAACCGCCGCAAAAAGGGATTGCCGGGATGGGTCTTTCGAACGCCTGGGATGTCGCCACGAGTTCGCTCGCCACCAATGCGGGCCTGACCGCGCTCGTTTCGCGCAATATTTCCAATGCGCAGAATACGAGCGGCTATGTCTCGACCAAGGTCGCCAATCTCGTCACCGGACCGAACGGCGCGGCGACCATCGCGTCGATCGGCGACCTGACCAATGCGGCCTTGTTCAACTCCATGCTGTCGAGCACGGCGGCCAACGCCTCGGCCCAGGCGCGTTCCAATGGCGTGACCCAGTTGCAGCAGACGGTGAGCGACGCGACGACCACCAGCAGTTCGACCACCGCGGCGCAGTCGCCATCCACGCTGCTGCAGACCCTGGATTCCACCCTTCAGACCTATTCCTCCTCGCCCGGCAGTTCGTCGGCCGCCGCCGCCGTGCTGACGGCGGCGCAAAATCTCGCCAGCGGCCTCAATTCGGCGAGCGCGACCGTCTCGAGTGTCCGCGAGACGGCGGACCAGGACATGGTCAATTCCGTCGCCACCATCAATTCGATCCTCGCGCAGTTCCAGACCGTCAACACGGCGATCGTGAAAGCGACGGCGACCGGCGCGGACACCTCGGACCTGCTCGACCAACGCAACACGATCCTGCAGAACCTCTCGCAACAGATCGGCGTCACCACAACGACAAGCGCGAACGGCTCGATGTCGATCTATACCGATAGCGGCGCGACCTTGTTCGACTTGACGTCGCGCAGCGTGACCATGACGCCGACGACGACTTTCACCGCTTCGACGACCGGGGCGGCGGTCTATGTGGACGGCGTGCCGGTGACGGGGCCGAACGCCGTCATGCCGATCCAGTCCGGCGCGCTGGCGGGGCTGGCCAATCTGCGCGACACTATCGCGCCGCAATATCAGGCGCAGCTCGATTCGATCGCCGGCGGCCTCGTCAACGCCTTCGCCGAAACCAACACGTCCACCGGCGCACAGGCGCCCGGCCTGTTCACTTATTCGGGCGCGACCTCGGTTCCCGGGTCGTCCCTCATTTCCGGCCTCGCCGGCGAAATCGAAGTGTCGAGCGCGGTCGATCCTGCCCAGGGCGGCTCGCTCAGCCTTATCCAGAATGGCGGCATCAACGGCGCGGCCTATGTCCAGAACACGACGGGCGCCGCGGGCTTTTCCGCCGTCATCCAGAACGACATCGCCGCCTTGAGCGCGACGACGGCCTTTCCCTCCGCGGGCGGGCTTGCGACCTCGACCAGCCTTGACGATTACGCAGCCAATTCGGCGAGCTGGCTCGACGGCCAGTATCAATCCGCGAGCAATCAGGCGACCTATCAATCGACGTTGCAGAGTCAGGCGTCGCAGGCTTTGTCCAACGCCACCGGCGTGAACATCGACGCCCAAATGTCGCAGATGCTCAGCCTTGAAAACTCCTATCAGGCGTCGGCCAAACTGATCACGACGATCAATACGATGTTCAGCTCCCTCCTGCAGGCGATGGATTGATATGAGCATCTATTCCGTATCCACATCGACCCTGTCGTCGGTCCTCCAAAACACGGTCGCGAACATCCAGTCGCAGCTCACGACGGCGGAACAGGAAGATTCGACCGGCCAGCTCGCCGACATCGGTCTGACGCTTGGCGCCGATTCCGGCCAGGACATCGCCCTGCATCAGCAGATGGCCGATCTCAACGCGATTTCCAGCTCCAACGCCGTGGTCACGAGTCAGCTCGGCGGCGCCTCGAGCGCCCTTGCCAGTCTGCAAAGCTCGGCTTCGACCTTGCTTTCCGCTCTTGTCGAAGGCCAGTCCGGAACGCCGGGAAGCACGGGCGCGACCGCTTTGCAGCAACAGGCCGCGGGCGCCTTGCAGACCTTTTCCTCGCTGACGAACGCCGAGGTCGGCGGAACTTATGTCTTCGGCGGAATCAACAGCGGCGGCGCGCCGATCGCGACCTATGCACAGAGCCCGCCAAGCGCGGCGCAAACGGCGGTGGACACGGCGTTCCAGAACACTTTCGGCTTCTCCGTGACATCCCCGGACGTGAGTTCGATCACCGGCGCGCAGATGCAGAGCTTCCTGTCCAATCAATTCGCCGCCCTGTTCAGCGGCGCGAACTGGACCTCGACCTGGTCATCCGCCAGCGATACGAATTCGACCAATCGGATCGGCCCCGATCAGACGATCACGACATCCGTCGGCGCGAACGAGCCCGCGTTCCGGGACATGGCGCAGGCGCTGACCATGGTCAGCGAATTCGGCGGGCTCGGCCTTTCCGCGGACGCCTATTCCACATTGATGAGCGCGGCGCAATCGGTGATGGGAAGCGCCAATAACGGCCTGATCTCGGCGAGCGCGACGATCGGCGGGATGCAGAATCAGGTGAGCGAGGCCGACAGCGCGATCAATCTCCAGCAGAACGTGCTGACCACGCAACTCAACAATCTGGAATCGGTCAACGCCTATGACGTCGCAACCCAGGTGAGCAACCTGTCGACGCAATTGCAGACGGCCTATTCGCTGACCGCGCAAATTCAAAAACTCAGCCTCGTCAACTTTCTCTAGCCCGAAAATCGCGGGATCGCTCGATGTATCAGTTCTCTTACGCCGAAGTGGTCGAGGACTCCCCTCAGGACATGCGCGCGCGCGAGCGCGACGCCCTCACCCGCTGCGTCGAAATGCTCGAAACGGCGGAAAAATCTGGCCCCCGCTCACGCGAGGCGCATGAGGCGCTCACCTTTCTGCGCCGGCTGTGGATCCTCTTCATCCAGGATCTCGGCAGCGACGGCAACGACCTGCCGCACGACCTGCGCGCACAGCTCATTTCCATCGGCATATGGGTGCTGAAGGAAATCGAGCGGCTGCACGGCGGCGCGAAAAATTCCTTCGCCGATCTCATCGAAATCAACGCGATCATTCGCGACGGGCTGGCGTGAGGCGGCGATGCTTCTGAAACTGCGCGCGGGCGAGAAACTCTACATCAACGGCGCCGTCATCAAGGTCGAGCGCAAGGCGACGATCGAACTGCTCAACGACGCCACGTTTCTGCTCGAATCGCACGTGATCCAGCCGGAAGAGGCGATCACGCCCCTGCGCCAGCTCTATTTTGTGCTGCAAACGGAACTGATGGGGCGCGAAGAAGCGCCGAGAGCGCGGAAAATGTTCCAGACCATGATGAGCGACACTTGCGCGGCTTTCGGCGTCGGCGCGGCAGCCGACGGTTTGCGCGAGGCGGCGGCTCTCGCCGAGGCGGGCCGCGTTTTCGAAGCCCTCAAGGCGATCCGCGCGCTTTACCCTCTCGAAACCGGCCTGCTCGCGGACAAGCCGCGGACGCCGGCGGCTGCCTGAAAAGGATCGACCCATGACCGTGTCTTCCGTGCTCCCGACCACCCCGACCGCGACGATCAGTTCGTCGACCTCCGCCGCGCAATCGGCGACGATCAATTACAACGAATTCGTGCAATTGCTCGTCACGGAGCTGCAAAACCAGGACCCGACGAATCCGATGGACCCGACCCAGCAGGTGTCGCAACTGGCGTCGTTCTCGGCGGTCGAGCAGCAGGTGCAGACCAATTCGACGCTGACCTCTCTGCTCAACAATTCCTACCTGTCGCAAGCCGAGGCGGCGATCGGCAAGATCGCGACCTCGTCGGACGGCTCGATCAGCGGGACGATTTCCTCGGTCACCGTCACGTCGTCGGGCGTGACCGCCAATCTGAGCAACGGGAGCGCCCTGACGCTCGGTCCCGGCGTGACCATTTCCTGATCGCGCGGGCGCACGAAAAGAATTCGACCATGAACGAGGCCGACGCCCTCGATCTGCTTCACGCCTCGATCTGGACGATTCTCGTCGCGGCGGGCCCGGCCGTGGCCGCGGCCATGGCGGTCGGCGTCGTCATCGCCTTGTTCCAGTCCCTGACCCAGATCCAGGAAGCGACGCTCACCTTCGTTCCCAAGATCATCGCCGTTCTGGTCGCGTTGGCGCTGACCGGCGCCTTTGTCGGCGCGCAGATCCACACCTTCGCGGAACAGGTTTACGCCCGAGTCGAAAAGGGTTTTTGACGGGGACCTGTCATCGCCGGGGGGCCGCCGCCGCGAGGGCGCCGGCAGGCTGACGCAAGCTTGGGCCGCCAATCTGCCCGAAACGACCGATTGGCTAGCTCATGACCGACGCGACCATCACCCAGGGCGTCCCCGGCGAAAGAAGCCGGCGGGATGTCTTCTTCGCCTTCGGCGTCATCGCCATCCTCTGCATTTTCTTCCTGCCGATTCCGGCCTTCCTGATCGATTTTGGCCTGGCGTTCTCGATCGCCATTTCGGTCCTGATCCTGATGGTCGCGTTGTGGATCGAGAAACCGCTCGAATTTTCCGCCTTCCCGACCATTCTGCTCGTCGCGACCATGCTGCGCCTGTCGCTCAACATCGCGACGACGCGCCTCATCCTGAGCCATGGCGCGCAGGGCGTGACGGCGGCGGGCTATATCATCGGCGGTTTCGCGCGGCTGGTGATGGACGGCGATTTCGTCATCGGCCTGGTCGTCTTCATCATCCTGATCACCGTCAATTTCCTTGTCATCACCAAGGGCGCGACCCGCATCGCGGAAGTGGGCGCCCGCTTCACCCTCGATTCGATTCCGGGCAAGCAGATGGCGATCGACGCCGACCTTTCGGCCGGCCTGATCAACGAAAAGCAGGCCCAGCAGCGCCGCCGCGAACTCGAGGAGGAAAGCTCGTTTTTCGGCTCGATGGACGGCGCGTCCAAATTCGTGCGCGGCGACGCCATCGCGGGCCTGATCATCCTCGCGGTCAATGTCTTCGGCGGGATCGTGATCGGCGTCAGCCGCCACGGCCTGGACATAGCCGCTGCGGCCGACGTCTATACCAAATTGTCGGTCGGCGACGGATTGGTGTCGCAGATCCCGGCGCTGATCGTATCGCTCGCCGCCGGCCTTCTGGTCTCCAAGGGCGGCACCCGCGGCTCGGCGGAAAAGGCGGTGTTCGGCCAGCTTGGCGGGAGCCCCCGCGCACTGTTCGTCGCCAGCGCCCTGCTGTTGATCCTCGGCCTGGTGCCGATGCTGCCGTTTCTTCCCTTCGCCAGTCTCAGCAGCCTGCTGGCCTTTTTCGGCTACGCCATCCCGCGCAAGCTCGCCCAGGAGCAGGCGGCAAGGGCTGCGGCCGAGCGCGCCCGCGAAGAACAGGCGCGCGCCGAGGCGAAAAATTCGGTGAAGGAATCCCTGCGCATCCACGAAATCGAGCTGGTCCTGGGCAAGCAGCTCGCGGCGCGGCTGTTGGCGTCGCAAAACGAGCTTTCGACCCGCGTCGCGCGGATGCGGAAGAAATTCGCCCTGCAATATGGCTTCGTCGTGCCGGAGATCAAAGTGTCCGACAGCCTGTCCGCGCCGCCGAAATCCTACGAGATCAAGATTCATGGCGCGATCGTCGCCCGGCAGGAGGCGCGCATCGGCGAATATCTGGTCATCAATGGCGACGGCAAGAGGCCCGATCTCCCCGGCGAGGAGACGCGCGAGCCCGCTTTCGGGATGAAGGCCTACAGCATTTCCGAGGCTTATGTCGCCGAGGCCAAACGCGCGGGGTTCAATCCGATCGACAATATGTCGGTGCTGCTCACCCATCTTTCCGAAGTGTTGCGCAACAATCTCGCGCAGCTTCTGTCCTACAAGGACGTCCGCGCCCTGTTCGACCGGCTCGGCCCGGAATACAAGAGGCTGCTCGACGAGATCAGCCCGTCGCTGATTTCCTATTCCGGCTTGCAGGCGGTGCTGAAACTTCTGCTCGCCGAGCGCATTTCGATCCGCAATCTGCATCTCGTTCTCGAAGCGATCGCCGAGATTGCGCCCCACGCGCGGCGCGCGGAGCAGATCGCCGAACATGTCCGGCTGCGCATGGCGCAGCAGATCTGCGGCGATCTCGCCCAGGGCGGCGTGCTGAAAATCCTTCGCCTCGGCAACCGCTGGGATCTGGTGTTCCACCAGGCGCTCAAACGGGACGCCAAGGGCGATGTGATCGAATTCGACATCGACCCGCGCCTGGTCGAGGAATTCGGCGAGGAGGCTTCGCCGGCGATCCGCAGATTGATGGACGCGGGCGAGCAATTCGTGATCGTTTCGACGCCGGAGACCCGCCCCTATGTCCGCATGATCGTCGAACGCCTGTTCGCCACCTTGCCGATTCTGTCGCATCTCGAACTGGCGCGCGGCGTCGAGATCAAATCGCTCGGAACGGTTTCGTGAGCTTTTTCTCCGCCGATCTCGTCGCCACGGTCTTCGTCCTGTTCTGCCGGATCGGCGCCAGCCTGATGCTGGCGCCCGGCTTCTCCAGCGCGCGCGTTCCCGTGCGGGCGAGACTGTTCGTCGCGCTCGCCTTGACCCTGTCTCTGACGCCCGCGCTGACCGCGCGCCAGAAAATCGCCTTTGCGGACCCCGGCGCGCTCGTGGGCGACATATTCTCGGAACTGTTCCTGGGCGGCCTGATCGGCCTGCTCGGCCGGTTCTATTTTCTCGCGCTCGAAACCATGATGATGGCGGCGTCGATGCAGATCGGCATGAGCAATGCGCTTGGGGCGCCGATCGATGAAACCGAGCCGCTGCCGCCGATCGCGACGCTGATCACCACAGCCGCGACCGTCCTGATCTTCGTCTCTGGACTGCATTGGGAGCTGATTCGCGGGCTCGTCGCCTCCTATGCGGTGATGCCCGTCGGATTTCTGCTGCGGCCCGAGGCGGCGCTGCACATGGCGGCCGGCGATCTCTCGACCGCCTTCACCGTGGCCTTGCGCATATCGAGCCCCTTCATCGTCTATGCCGTCGTGGTCAATCTCGCGATCGGCCTGATGAACCGGCTGACGCCGCAGATTCCGGTCTATTTCATTTCCGGTCCCTTCGTCGTCACGGGCGGATTGATCCTGTTCTACTTCATCTCCGGCGTGATGGTCACGGCCTTCATGTCGGCGTTCGGCGACTGGGCGGCGCGAGGCAATTGATGCGTGACAGAAAGAGGACGCTGGAGCGGCTGCTGGCGGTCAAGACGAAGATGCGCGAACTGGAGGAGGCGCGTCTCGTCGAGATCGAACGGCAGAAGCGGGAAGCGCAGGAAGAGCGGCGCGCGATGCTGGGCTTTCTCGGCGATCCCGCGGCGAAGGACGCGTTTCTTCTCCAGCTCGCGTGCCGCCGCGTCGTCGCGGCCGAACGCGGCGCCGCAACCCTGGAGGCGCGCGCCAAATCGCAGCAGGAGAAAGTGATCCAGCGCAACGCGCAACGCCGCGCCCTCGAGAAGCTGCTGAAGGAGGCTGCGGCCGGGCTCGAACGCGAGGAGGAGAAGCGGCGGCTGCTCGATCTTGGCGAAAGCCTGGCGAAAAATTCGCCGACAAGCCTGCCGTAAGCCAGGGCGTCTAATCTTTCCCCAGTTTTCGGAGCCGCTTATGGCGATTTCTCCAGCTTCCGATCTGATTCTCGACGTGGCGCGCGCCGCCGATCCGCAGAAGGCCATGGCGACGACGAAGGCTCTCGCTGCGGCTTCGGGCGACGTTTCGAGCGAATTCGTCGCCGCGCTCGACCGGCTGCCGCCCGCCGCCGCGCCGCCGCGCGGCCTGACCTACAAGAATCCGGTTGTCTCGTTGACGGAGAGGGAGACTCCCGCGCGCAAGGCCGAAATCGGGCTTGAGGGCATGCTGTTGAAAAACATGATCGACCAGATGCTGCCGAAGGACGCCAGCGACGTCTATGGCGCCGGCGTGGCGGGCGACGTGTGGAAGTCGATGCTGTCGGAAAAGATCGCGGGGGAGATCGCCAAATCGGGCGCCCTCAAGATCGGCGAGCGGCTTTTCGCCACCCACCAGAACCTGTTGCAGTCGAAGAAACATGGAATGACCGGCGCCTGATCCGCGCCCGAGGCGAGGCTCGATGAAGATTCTACGCAGTTCCAATCGTCCTTCGGCGAACGCCGCCGCGCTTTACGACGCCCTCGACCGCTTGGAGGCGGCGATCGAGCAGGAGACCGCGGTCCTGCGCCACAACCGCGTCGTGGATCTGACCGATTTCAATCATCGCAAACATCAGGTCCTGCTCGAAATCAACCGCCTGCTGCGCCATTTCGACGCCGCCGAACTCGCCGTGATGGACAGGACGCGCGTCAAAAGGCTGCTCGCCAAACTCGACGACAACCGGAACATGCTCGCGCATCACCTGAAAGCCGTCGACGCCATCGCGGACTTGCTGACGCGCGCGATGCAGGACGCCGAGTCGGACGGCACCTATGGCCGCGGCGGCGCGACGTGGCGCGGTTGAGGGCCGGCGATGGTCAAGATGCTGTTCATGGCCCTGTGGGTGAGCGCGATCGCGGCGCTGTCAAGCCATGAAGCCGCGCTATGGCGCGTCGCCCATGCGGCGTCGGCCCATGGCGAAACCTCCGACGAACACGTTTACGAATACCGCAAGTCGCGGGTCATCAATGTGCCGGTGATCGCCGACGGCGCGCTGCTCGGCTATGTGATCGTCCAGTTTCTCTACGGGATCGACACGAAACAGGCGGAAAAGCTCAACGTCAATCCCGAGGCCTTCGTGCTCGATTTCGCCTTTCGCACGATCTATGGCGATCCGAGCCTCGATTTCCGGCATCTCGACAAATATGACATCAACGCGCTCACCAGCCAGGTCAGGACCGTGGTGAACGAGAAACTCGGGAAGGGTCTCGTCAAGGACGTTCTGGTGCAGGATTTCTCCTACATGCCGAAGGAGCAGATGCCGCAATAGGCCGCGCTTTTCCCGCTTCAGCGCGGCGCGGCGCGGCGGGGCGGGGCGGCGCGGGCGTCGGCCAGGGCCTCGGCGAGACGCTCGCCGGCGCGCTCGCCGTCGTCCGCGGCGTCGAACTGGATGTGCTGAAGATCGACGCCGGCGCAGGCGGAATCGAGACGAAGCGCAAAGAAGGCGGTCACGCCGCTCCAGGAAAACTCCATGTTGAGCGAGACCGAGGGCGGGGACTCCCACAGCAGGTCGATATTCGCCGACCATGCATAGCGCAGCGCGCCGTGCCTGAAATAAAGCTCGGAGGCCGAGTTGACCAGATCCTCCAGGGTCGCGACGCTTTCCTCCCTGATATAGCCCACCAGATCGACGACGTCGATCAGCCGGAGTTCGGTCGCGACATCGGCGATATTCTCGGCGAGGACGCGCTCGCAAACCAGGGCGATTGCGGTTCGGGTCATTTCGGTCGCCTTCACGGGTTCCGGCGCGCGGCGCCGCGCGTATTGAGGAAATGGATGATTTCCGCGATCGCCCGATAGAATTCCGGCGGGATCATCATGTCGACCTCGACACGATCGTACATCGACCTTGCCAGAGCCTTGTCCTCGATCACCGGAATGGCATGGGCCTCGGCGATTTCGCGAATTTTCAGCGCGATGAGATCCTGGCCCTTGGCCACGACTTTCGGCGCGCCGCCCTCCTCGCGCACATAACGCATGGCGATGGCGTAATGGGTCGGGTTGGCGACCACCAAGGTCGCGGTCGGGACCGCGCTCATCATGCGCTTGCGCGAGCGGTCGAGCGCGACCGAGCGCAGGCGCGCCTTGACCATCGGGTCGCCGAGCATCTGCTTCTGCTCTTCCTTGACCTCCTGCCGGGTCATGCGGAGATCGCGGCTCCAGTGAATCCGCGACCAGACGATGTCGGCGGCCGCCAGAACGCCGGCGGCCGCGGCGACGCTGGCGAACAAGCCGCGGGCGACGTCGAGCAGATGGTCGGCGAGACCGGCGGGATCGGAGAAGATCGACTGGAAAGCGCCGGCGATCTCGGCCTTGACGATGAACGAAACGACGAAGCCGACGGCGGCAAGTTTCAACAGGCTCTTGCCGAATTCGGTCAGGCCGCGCAGGCTGTAGACGCGCCGCCAGCCGGCGCGCGGCGAGACCCGCTGCCATTTGGGCGAGATCCGGTCCGGGATGAGGCGCGGCGGGTTCTGGGCGACGGCGGCGATGATTCCGGCGAGCATCAGCAGAATCAGCGCGGGCGCGACGAAGGCGCCCGCGGTTCTGGCGACGGCGCCGAGAAGCAGGGCGGCGTCGCGCCCCTCGCCGAGTCGGAGCTGTCCGCTCTGGTCGAGCAGATTCTGCAGGACGCAGACCAGACGCGCGACCCCGTCGCGCAGGAAGAAGGCGAAGAAGGTCAGGGAGGCGAGCAGGCTCGCGAACAGGGCGGCCTCGCGCGAAAAAGGCATGTCGCCCTTTTCGAGCGAGTCATGGACCTTTTTTTCGGTCGCTTCCTCGGTCTGACTTTCCTTGTCGGGCGCGTCGCTCATGGTCGGCGGGCCTTAAATGCTCTTGCTCATTCGAACATGGCGTCCGACTCGCCGGAGCCGTGGATTTCGATCTCGTTGCGCTCGGCCATTTCGAGCACCATGTCGGCGATCGCGCGCCGCGCCTTCATCACGTCGCGCTGCTGGGCCGGGCCGCCGGTGTTGAGTTCGTTCTCGACCATGCGGCGGGCGCGGGCGCCCATCGAAGACAGGATGAGATCGCGGAACATCGGGTCGGTGCCCTTGAGGGCGAGGATGACGCGGTCGGCCGGCACGCGGTCGAACACGGCGGTGCGCACGCGATCCGAAAGCTTGGCGATGTCCTCGAAGGTGAAGAGCAGGCCGCGCAGGGTTTCCGCGTCCTTCGGCCGGTCCTCGGCGAGCGACTGCAGCACGTCATCGATCTGGTCGCGCTCCATCTTGTTGATGATGTCCGCGATCTTGGAATGGGTGTCAGCGCCGGTGTTGCGCGCGACATTGAGCAACAGATCCTCGTGCAGCGTGCGTTCGAGCTGGCGCATCATCGGCTCCATCACCGGGCGCGGCGATAGCATGCGGCGCATCAGGCTGTTGCGAAGGTCGCGCGGCGTCTGGGCCATGATCTTCGCCGCCGCGCCGGAAGACAATTTGGAGAGCACGAAGGCGAAGGTCTGCGGATGCTCCTTCATCAGATAGGAGGCGAGCGCCCCCTCGGGCGCGGCCGACAGCCGCTCCCACATCGCCTTGTTGGAATTGCCGAGAACGTCCGAGAGGATTTCGGCGGCTTCTTCGGGCGGCAGGGCGCCGGCCAGGAGATTCTCCGCCTCGCCGGCGGAGCCGATCAGTTCGGCGCCCGAGGAGAATTGCTCCTCGAATTCCGAGATCAGTCTTTCGACGGTGGCGGGATTGACCGAGCCGAGTTCGGAAGCCGCCCGCGTCACCTGGCGCAGTTCGAGCGAATCGAGTCTTTTCAACAGGCGGCCGGCGATCGGCTTGTCGAGGGCGAGCAGGAGCGCGGCGACCCTCTCGGCGCCGAACAGGGGCCGGGCCGCGGCATGGGCCCGCATCGGCGGGCGGCCGCCGGCGTGGGTCGCGTCCTCAGACGAAAGCATCGCCATCGGCGGACCCCACGATTTCGGTGAGCGAGACGCCGAAACGCGAGTTGTCCTCGTCCACCACGACGACTTCCCCGCGCGCGACGATGCGGCCGTTGACGACGACATTCACCGGTTCGCCGACGCGCTGGTCGAGCGCCACCACGGCGCCGCGCCCGAGCTTCATCAGATGCGCGACCGGCATGCGCGCCGAGCCCAGCACCACCTGAACCGTCACCGGGATGCGCAGGATCGCGTCGTGCTTGCGCGATTCGCCGTCGGGCGCGTTCTCGGCGCCGTCCGGCGTCGCGGCGGCCGTCTGGGGCAATTCTTCGGCTTCAGCCATGTCATCCTCTCGTGGAGCGGGATTCAGCGTCGTTCGGCTGCGCCGGCAAGTTCGAGGAATTGCGCCAGCGGCGTTTCCTCGGTGTCGACGCGGTCGACCATCGTCAGCGTGTAATGGCCCTTCGCCTGGCCAAGTTCGCACCAGAACAGCGACTGCCCCTTGCAATCGAGCCGGATCTTGGTGTCGGCGGCGGCCTTCAGCGGAAGGAGGTCGCCGACGCGCCAGTCGGAAATTTCGCCGAGCGTCAGGCTGGTTTCGTCGAGAACGGCGAAAGCGCCGACCTCCGCCTTTTCCACGCCGGCGCGCATCATTTTCTGCCAGCGCGGATCGCTCGCCGAGCCGTCGCTCGAAAGATCGCGCGACAATTGCTGGCGGATGGGGGTGAGGGCGGGCTGCGGGATGACCACGAACATCTGGCCGCCGATGTCCAGGGCCTGGATCAGGATCTTGGCGATCACCGAGAGCACGTTGCGGCGGCCCATGACCGTGAAATCCATGCGCGTCTCGACGCGTTCGAGCCGGAATTGCGTCGCGATGATCGGCCCGAAGGCGGAATGGAGCGCCTCGGCGGCGATCTCGAACACGGTCTGCGCGACCCGCGTTTCGAGGGTGGAGAAATTGCGGTCGTCGTCGAAAGGCGCCTCCTTGCCGTCGCCGCCGAGCAGGACTTCCATCAGCGAGAACATGCAGCGGCGGTCGAGTCCGACGAGGATCCGCGCGTCGAGCTCCGGCGAATAGAGAATGGCGGCGACGCTGCCGTCATAGGCGTCGAGCGCGTCCCAGACATGGTCGGTCGCGATCGAATTGACGAAGCAGGTGAGAACCGCCGGCGAATAGGGACGCAACCCCTCCGCGCAGGCGGTGGCCAGCCGGTCGAAGATCAGGCTGAGCATCGGCAGCCGCTCGACGCTCAGGCCCGGATTGTCGAGCAGTCTTTCGGCGGCGTCCCGTGGCGGCGATTCGGTCTTCGCGTCCATGCTTTAGGCCGCCTGCCGCTCGGCGCCGCCGGAGGTGGTTTCGTTCTCCACCTCGTCGATGGTCGGGCGCTCCTTGGCGGGAATCGTCTTGCGCCCGAATTCCACCGCGATCTGGGGCATCGCGCCGTTCATATAGGCCAGCAGGGTCTGCTTGATCAGCACGAACAGGCGCAACTGCTTGGTGCGGGTGGCCTTGATCAGCTGCGCGACCGGTGCGATGAGGCCGTAAGAGGCGAAAATGCCGGAGAACGTGCCGACCAGCGCCGCGCCGATCAGGCCGCCGAGCACTTCCGGTCCCTGGTCGAGCGCGCCCATGGCGTGGATGACGCCGAGCACCGCCGCGACAATCCCGAGCGCCGGAAAACCGTCGGCGATCGTGGTCAGCGCGTGATACGGCTTGAGCTTGTCATAGGTGATGGTCTGGATTTCCTCGTCCATCAGCGCCTCGATCTCATAGGATCGCGCGGTGCCGATGATGATGAGGCGGGCGTAGTCGCAGACGAATCCGAGCAGCAGCTTGTTGCCGAGCAATTTGGGATGGGCGCGGAAGATTTCGGATTCGCCCGGATTGTCGATATGGCCCTCGACCTCGCCGCGCGACTTGCCGCGCATTTCGCGCATCAGCGAATGCAGCAGGGAGAGCATGTCGAGAAAGTCCTTCTGCTTCGGCGCCATGCCGGCGATGGCCTCGACCATCGCCGCGCCGGTGTCCTTGATCACCGCGGTGGGATTGCCGACGACGAAAATGCCGAGCGCCGCGCCGCCGAGAATCATGAATTCGAAGGGCTGGAGCAGGGTGTGGAGATGGCCGCCGAGCGCCGCGTAGCCGCCGAGCATGCAGCCGAAGGAAATGACGAGGCCGATGACGAAATTCAAGACCGAGCTCCGCTTGGCGTTGCTTCGCCGATTAAGCGGTTTCGGGCTTGCGCGAGGCTGAACCCTCCAAAGCAAGCCTCGGGCAAGCGCCGGGCGGTGTGATGGCGACGGGCGCGCTCTTTTTCCGCCCGGATGACGGACATCAGGAATGCAGTCGAGCCTCTATGTCGCGCTCTCGGGTCTGGTCGCCCTGCAGAAGCGTCTCGACACGATCGCGAACAATATCGCCAATGTGAACACCGGCGGATTCCGCGCCGAAGAAGTGACCTTTTCGACCGTTCTGTCGCAGGCGGGGCCGGAGCCGACCGCTTTTGCGGCGTCAGGCGCGGATTACATTTCGCGCCAGCCGGGAGGATTGACCCGGACCGGCAATCCCCTCGACATCGCGGTGCAGGGCGACGCATGGTTCGCGCTGCAATCGCCGAACGGCGTCGTCTACACGCGCGACGGCCGCCTCCATGTAGACGACGCCGGGACATTACGCAGCGTCAACGATTATCCGATCCTTGACGCCGGCGGCGCCCCGATCACGCTCGATCCGGGCGGCGGGACGCCGACCATTTCCCAGGATGGGATGATCAGCCAGAACGGCGCCCAGATCGGCGCCGTCGGCCTGTTTTCGATTCATCCCGCCGCGCGTTTGACCCGCGCCGACAATTCCTCGGTCAAGACCGACATCCCGGCGACGCCGGTGCTGGACTTCTCCACTAACGGGGTGGCGCAGGGCGTGACCGAAAGCTCGAATGTCAATCCGGTGCTGGAAATGACCCGTATGATCGAGGTGTCGCGCGCCTTCGACACCGCGTCCAACGCGACCCAGTCGACCGAGAGTTCGTTCCTGGACGCGATCAAGAACTCTCGGCGCGACGTCGTGACGGAGGGAGCTTGAGATGCAGGCGCTGGAGCAATTGCTGCGCGAAGTCCAGGAGGCCGAACTGCGGATCGACCCGGTTCGCGTCGGCGGCGTCATCACCGAGGTCGGACCTTCGGCTTTTCGCGTCGCGGGCCTGTCGCGCCTTCTCACGCTCGGCGACGTCGTGTGCGTCGACGGCGACGAGCGCGGCGCGCCGGGCGAAGTGGTGCGGATCGATTCCGCCGCCGTGACGGTCAAGAGTTTCGACGCGCGGGTCCAGGCCGGCGTCGGCCATCTCGCCTTCCGCGCCCGGCCGATGCGGCTCAAGCCGCATCGCTCCTGGAAGGGGCGGGTGCTCAATGCGCTGGGCCGTCCGGTCGACGGGCTCGGCCCTCTGCTCGAAGGCGCGCGCTCCGTGCCGATCGACGCCGAGCCGCCGGCGGCGATGCGGCGCGAGCGCGTGCGCCGCCCGGTGAAAAGCGGCATTCGCGTGGTCGATTTCTTTACCCCGATCTGCGCCGGCCAGCGCATCGGCATATTCGCCGGCTCCGGCGTCGGCAAATCGACGCTGCTCGCCATGCTGGCGGGCTCGCCGGGCTTCGACAGCGTGGTCATCGCGCTGGTCGGCGAGCGCGGCCGCGAGGTGCGCGAATTCCTCGATGACGCTTTGGGCGAGAATCGCAAGGTCGCGATCACCGTGGTCGCCACCGCCGATGAAAGCGCGATGATGCGCCGCCTCGCGCCGAAGACCGCGATGAGCGTCGCCGAATATCTGCGGGACCAGGGCGAGTCGGTTCTGCTGATCGTCGATTCGATCACGCGCTTCGCCCATGCCGCGCGCGACGTGGCGCTGGCGGCGGGGGAGCCGGCGGTGGCGCGCGGCTATGCGCCGAGCGTCTTTTCTGAATTGCCGAAGCTCCTGGAGCGCGCCGGGCCGGGCGAGACGGGCGGCGGCTCGATCACCGGCGTTTTCTCGGTGCTTGTCGACGGCGACGATCACAACGATCCGGTCGCCGACAACGTGCGCGGCGCGCTCGACGGCCATATCGTGCTCGATCGCGCCATAGCGGACCAGGGGCGCTATCCGGCGGTCAACGCGCTCTCGTCGGTGTCGCGGCTCGCGCATCACGTCTGGACCAGGGAGCAGCGGGCGCTGGTGATGAAATTGCGCGGCATGATCGCGCGCTATGAATCCTCGCGCGACCTGCGCCTCATGGGCGGCTATCACGCGGGTTCCGACCCGCTGATGGACCAGGCGGTGGCTTTCGTCCCGAAAATCTACGAGGGCATGAGCCAGTCGACAGACGATCCGCCGAGCGTCGACGCGTTCCGCGAACTTGCGGACGCCCTGCAGGGCGACAAAGCCGAACCGGGGAGGAAACCGTGAGCGATCTCGCGCTGAAATCGGTCGGCCTCGCCTGCGCGGCGGGGTCGGTGTGGTTCGCGGTCTTCATGTTCAGTCATCAGGACGGCGGGCCGCGCATCTATGACATGAAGGATTTCGCGATCTTCGCTCAGCCCAATCGCGTCAAGGCGGTCGAAACCGCGGTGCGCGTCGCGGCCGCGGACGGCAGGGCGCGGGGCTCGAGGCGCGCGATCGCCATCGACATGACCCCGGTCGGCGCCGTGCCCGCGCGTCCCGAGGCGACGGGCGAGCCTCAACGTCGCGATGTCCGCATCGTCGAACTGAACGCCGACAACGCCTTGCTCGAATCGCGGAATGGCTTTCGCAGGGTCCGGGTCGGCGACGACGCCCCGGAAATCGGAAAAATCATCGCGATCCGGCGGATGGGCGATTATTGGGTGGTGGTCGCCAGCCAGCGCTCGCTGGCGCAGGTCGCGCCGACGATCGCCGAAGGCCCGCCGCAGCCCCCTTGAGTCGACTCAGGCCGCAAGACCGAACAGGGCGTTGACCCGCTTGCCGATTTCGCTCGCGGCGAGAATTTCGTCGGCGGCGCCGGATTCAGCGACGGCGCGGGGCATGCCCCAGACGGCCGAGGACGCCTGGTCCTGTGCGATCACATAAGCCCCCGCGTCCTTGAGCTTCAAGAAACCCCTGGCGCCGTCATTGCCCATGCCGGTGAGCATGATCGCCAGCGCGTTGCCGCCATAGGCCGAGGCGACGCTGTCGGCCAGCACGTCCACGCTCGGCTTGTAGAGGCTTTCGCCCTGGTCGGCGGAAATCCTGGCGCGTCCGTTGACGACGCGGAACTGCATCCCGCCCGGCCCGACATAGACGCAGCCGGGCGCGAGGGGCATGTCGTCGGCGGCCTCGACGATCTTCAACGCGCAATGGTCGGCGAGCCATTTGGCCATGGCCGAGGTGAACTGGGCCGGCATGTGCTGGGCGACCACGATCGGCGCGGGAAATTGCGCGGGCAGGCGTTCGAGCGCCTGCAGGAGCGCGCGTGGGCCGCCGGTGCTGCTGCCGATGACCACGATGCGCGGCCTCAGCGTCCCGACGCGGGGCTTGGGCGTGACGGCGGGCGCGCGCGCCGCCGCGACCGCGAGGATCGGCGAGCGCCGAGCGCGGGCGGCGCCGACCACGGCGAACAATTTTTCGTGCAATTGTTCGAAGCCGGCCTTTTTGGGAATGAAATCCATCGCGCCATATTGCAGGGCCTGGATCGTCGTCGTGGCGCCGGCTTCGGTCTGGGCGCTCAGCATGATGACCGGAATCGAGGTCTGGGCGAGAATCTGGCGCAGGGCCTCGATGCCGTTCATCTCCGGCATTTCGACGTCCATGGTGACGACGTCGGGCCGCAACTCCTTGGCCTTGGCGACGGCTTCGCGGCCGTTGACCGCCGCGCCGACGACATGGAAACGCGGGTCGCGCTGGATATGGCGCGTGATCGCGCCGCGCATGAAGCTCGAATCGTCGACGACGAGAACGCCAATGACCGATGTCGCGGGTTTTCGGGTCAACATGTGGAAATCCCGCTCCTGCTTGAAATGGATCCGCCTTTGCGTGGGGCCTCGGGGCCTGGCGCCTGAAGCGCGGCGGCCGGGGCCGTCGCCTTGCCGCGAATGATGCGCGCGGTTCGTTAAAAAACCGCAACCAAAAGTTGTGTCGGCGGCGGAAGATCGCCCGGAAGCCGCCGGCCGCGAGGCAAAAGGGAGCGGCGGACATCGTAACTATTTTTTATCGTGTTGCGAGCAATAACGTAGAAATACAACCAAAGAGAGTATCGTCGGCAATGTCAAACCAAGGAGCGACGCTTCAGGCGCAGGCTGCCGGTCACGACCATCACGGCGGCGAGCCGCCGCTCGGGCTGGTGAGCCCCGTCACCGGATTGGCGAACGATTATCTTAATGTGTTCAATGAAATGGTTCTGATCCTCGAATATCTCCCGACCATGCCGGAAATGACCGACGAGGCCCTCGCCTGGCGCCCGCAGACCTATCCCGAATATTTCCAGCAGTCGCTGCTGCCCGGGGCGCGGGAGGCGGCGCGCCGTTATGACAGGGTTGATCCCACCCTGCGCGCGCGTTTCGAATCCCTGCTGAAACGCCTCAACGACATCGCGCTTGGCGCGCAACGCAAGGTTGCGGAAGAAATGAGCGGCCCCAATTTTCCCGAATCCATCGCCGAGCCCTGCGAGACGACCGCCGAGGCGATGCGCGCCGGCCTCGCCTATGTCGCGCGACTGATCAATGAAGGCTGCGCCGCGACGTCGCGCAGGATCGCGACCGGAAAAAACACGACATCGTCGAAAAAACAGCGGAAGGCGAGCCATGGATGAAATGTTGAGGGAATTCCTCGCCGAATCGACCGAACAGATCGAGGCGGCGTCGGCGCAGATCGTGGCCTTCGAAAGCCATCCCGAGGACGCCGGCCTCATCGCCAGCATTTTCAGGCTCGTCCATACGATCAAGGGCACTTGCGGCTTTCTTGCCTTGAGCCGCCTCCAGCGGCTGACCCATGCCGCGGAAAATCTGATCGGGGCCCTGCGCGACGGCGCCAAGGCGACGCCCGAGGTCGTTTCGGCCGTTCTCGCGGCGGTCGACCGCATCAAGGCGCTGCTCGCCGAACTGGAACAGAAGGGCCAGGAAGGCGAAGGCGACGACGAGGACATGATCGCGCTGCTCGAAGAACGGGTCGCCGAATGCCGGGCCGCGCCAGCGGAAGATCTGGCGGCCGCCGCTCCGAATCCCGAGCCCGCGGCGGACCCCGAACCCGCCCCGCAGCCCGAGGCGGCGCCCGTCGTGGCCGGCGCCGCGCCGGCGTCCGAAGCGCGCCCGACGCCCGCGGCGGCGTCGCCGGCCTCCGCGCGCGGCGGCGAGCCGGCGCAGGGCAAGCGCGCCGAGACGATCCGGATCAATCTCAACACGCTCGAGCGCATCATGCAGCTCGTGTCGGAGCTGGTGCTGACCCGCAACCAGCTCCTCGAAATCACGCGCCACAAGGAGGACGAAGCGCTCAAGTCGCCGCTCCAGCGCCTGTCCGCCATGACCTCCGACCTGCAGGACGCCGTGATGCGCGCGCGCATGCAGCCGGTGGAGCGCGTCTTCGCCAATCTGCCGCGCATGATCCGCGATCTCGGCGCCGAGCTGAACAAGAAGATCAATCTGGTCACCGATGGCGGCGACACCGAACTCGACCGCCAGTTGATCGAGCTGATTCGCGATCCGCTCACCCATCTCGTGCGCAATTGCGCCGATCACGGCCTCGAGCCCCCCGACGAGCGCGTGCGGTCCGGCAAGCCGGCCACGGGAACTGTGCGGGTCGCCGCGTCGCACGAGGCAGGCCAGATCACCATCGAGATCAGCGACGACGGGCGCGGGCTCGACAAGGCGCGGATCAAGGAAAAGGCGCTGAAACTGGGGCTGGCGTCCGGGCGGCAGCTCGAACGGATGAGCGACGAGGAAATCTACCGCTTCATCTTCGCGCCGGGCTTCTCGACCGCCGAAAAGGTCACCAATGTCTCGGGGCGCGGCGTCGGCATGGATGTCGTGCGCGAGAACATCCAGGCGATCGGCGGCTCCGTCGCCTTGTCCTCGACGCCGGGGCAGGGAACCCGATTCGCCCTCAAGATTCCGCTGACGCTCGCCATCGCGCCGGCCCTGATCGTCGAGGCCGGCGGCCAGCGCTTCGCCTTGCCGCAGCATTCGGTGGTGGAGGCGGTCGGCGTGTCTGGCGGCGAACATCGCATCGAACTGATCCAGGGTTCGAAAATCCTGCAATTGCGCGAGGCGGTCCTGCCCATCGGCAGCCTCGCCGAGCTGCTCCATCTCGCGCCGCCCGAACGGCCCGCCGCCGATCCCGAGCAGCTCGCCGTCATCATGCGGGTCGGCGCCCAGTCCTTCGGAATCACCGTCGACGCCGTCACCGACGTGCAGGAAATCGTCGTCAAGCCGATGGGCGGCTCGCTGCAGCATCTCGCCGCCTTCTCCGGCCACACCATTCTCGGCGACGGCTCGGTGGTGCTTATTCTCGACCCGAACGGCCTGCGCGAGGCCCTGGGGCTTACGCCGGCGCGCGAACAGACGACCGCCGACGCCGGGGCCGCGCGCGTGGGCGTCGACAAGATGCGGCTGATCTATTTCCGCGCCGGCTCCGGCGTGGACAAGGTGCTGCCGCTCTCCAATGTCGCGCGCATCGAAACCGTGTCGTCGGAAAAGATTGAACATTCCACCGGCATGATGCTGACCCGGCGCCAGGGGCGCCTGATGCCGATCGTCGCCGCCGCGCCGGACGTGATGGTGAAGGAAGGCGACAATACCGTATTTGTCGTATCGCCCGACGGCGAGCCTTTCGGTCTGCTGGTGGACGCGATCCTCGATATTGTCGACGAGAAGCTCGATGTGGGGATCGCCGGCGCCGCGCCGGGAATCGTCGGCGCCGCCAATTTCGACGGCAAGGTCGTCGAGCTGCTCGACATCGCTTATTTCATCGATATGCTGCGGGGCGCGGGCGAAAGCGGCGCCCGGCGCAAGGGCCGTCTGCTGCTGGTGGACGACGCCGCCTTCTTCCGCGACATGCTTTCCGCCACGCTTCAGGCGGCGGGCTTCGAGGTGGTCAAGGCGGAGACCAGCGCGCAGGCCGTGGCGTGCGTCGGCCAGAGCCCGCGCTTCGACGCGATCCTCGTCGATGTCGATTTGCCCGACGGCGCCGGTTTCGACCTTGCCGGACGCCTGCGCGACGCCGGGACGCGCGCGCCGATGATCGCGCTCGCGCCTTTCGCCAGCCGTGAGATCATCCGCGCCGCCGAGGCCGCCGGCATGGCGGCGGCGGTCGGGAAATTCCAGCGTAACCAGTTGCTCGACCTCCTCCGCGCCTGCGTCGCCGATGACGGCTTCCGGGAGAGCGTCGCCTTTGCCTCGGGAGCCGCCGCATGAGCTTCGAGCCATCCCGCATGTTGCGCGAAACGCCGCGCGCCGCCGCCAATGCGCTCGACGGCTATTTCTCGATCAGGGTCGGCGACGACGTGTTCGGGCTGCCGGTCACCCGCGTGCAGACCATCTTCCGCATCGGCTCCGTCACCCGCGCGCCGGGCGGGCCGCGCGACATCGTCGGCCTCGTCAACCTGCGCGGCAAGATCGTCACCGCAGTGAGCCTGCGCCGGCGCCTTGGCATGGAGCCCCGGGAAGACGGGCCCGGGAGCCTGGCGATCGGGATCGAGCATGGCGGGGAGGCCTTCGCCCTGCTGGTGGACGAGATCGGCGACGTCCTGAGCCTCGCGCCCGACACCGGCGTCGCGCCGCCGCCGCATATCGCGCGCGGCCGGGCGAAATTCGCCGCCGCCTATCATCGCGTGGCCGGGCGGATCATGCCGCTGCTCAATATCGACGCGGTCTTCGATTTCAGCGAGGACCGCTGACCCATCGCCGTCGGGCGCAGATTCAGGAATGGAGGTTGACCATGAAAAACGTGCTGGTTGTCGACGATTCGCCCATGATCCGGCGCATCGCCAAGAAGATCCTGGAAGAGCTGAATTTCAAGGCCTCGGAGGCCGAGGACGGCCAGAAGGCGCTCGCCGCCGTCTCGACCTCCATGCCCGACGCCATCCTGCTCGACTGGAACATGCCGGTGATGGACGGCCTGGAGTTTCTGGTCAATCTGCGGCAGATGCCGAATGGCGCGGCGCCGAAAGTGCTGTTCTGCACGACGGAGAGCGACGTGAAGCACATCACCCGTGCGATGCAGGCGGGCGCCGACGAATATATCATGAAGCCCTTCAACAAGCAGATCGTGAAATCGAAATTCGAGGAAGTCGGCCTCTGCTAGAACATATTCCCAAAAAGTTGCAGACTTTTTGGACAAGAATATGCGTTAAAACAACGAATTAGAGGCTTCTTCCGATTCCGAAGGAACGGAAAAGGCTCTAAGTCCGGCGCGCCGCCTTCCTTTTCGAGTCTGTCGAGTATCGCGTCATGTCCCAGGCTTTCGCCGCCCTGCAGAATTTTCTGCTGAAATCCTCCGGCCTCTCGCTCGACCGCGAGAAGCAATATCTGGTCGAGGCCCGGCTCAATCCGGTGATCCGGCAGGCGGGCCTCAAGGACCTGCCCGAACTGGTCGCGCGCCTTGACATGGATCGCGCGCTCGCCAGGAAGGTGACGGAGGCGATGACCGTCAACGAGACCTTCTTCTTCCGCGATCGCGCGCCTTTCGAGGGCTTTCGCAATGCGATCCTGCCCGAGATTCTGAAGGCGCGCGCTCAAAAGCGCCGCATCCGCCTGTGGTCGGCCGCTTGTTCCACCGGCCAGGAACCCTATTCCCTGGCGATGATCCTCGACGAGGAGGCGCGCAAGCTGACCGGCTGGAGCGTGGATATCGTCGCCACCGACATCGCCGAATCCGTCCTCAAGAAGGCCCGCGAGGGCGTCTACAGCCATTTCGAAGCCCAGCGCGGCGTGCCCATGTCCCATCTCGTTCGCTATTTCACCAAACGCAGGGATCAGTGGGCGATCAATCAGAACATCAGGGCGCGCGTCGATTTCCGCCAGCAGAACCTGATGAGCGATTTCTCCCATCTCGGCGTGTTCGACGTGATTTTCTGCCGCAACGTGCTGATCTATTTCGCGCCGGAGCAGAAACGCGAGGTGCTGGCGCGCGTCGCGCGCGCCCTGGCGCCGGACGGCTATCTGGTGCTGGGCGCCGCCGAAAGCGTGATCGGCTATTCCAGCGAATTCAGGCCGCATGGCGACAACCGGGTGATTCTCACTCGCCGTCCCCATGGCGAGACGACGCTCCCGAGAGGCCTTGCCGTCTGGCCGGGCCAGCCTGGGGCAAGATTCGCCGGATAGTCTCGCGCTGAAGCAAAGCCGCGCAGCTCGGCGCGGATCGGACTTTGGCGGAGATCATTCATGCAGACGCTGGCGCTCTTCGCGCTCGCCTCGCGGCAGGCGACCTGGCTCGACGCCCGCGAGGCGACGATCGCGTCGAATGTCGCCAACGCCAACACGCCGGGCTACGAGGCGCGCGATCTCGCGCCTTTCGCGTCGGTGCTGTCGAACACGCAATTGTCGATGGCGGCGACCAGTCCCGGACATATCCAGCCGGTTTCGTACAGCGCCGAGGGCGCGAAAGTCAGGCCGCAGGACTCCTGGGACGTCGCCTATTCCGGCAACAGCGTCAATGTCGAACAGGAAATGATGAAGGCGGGCGACGTCGGCCGTTCCCACGCCCTCAATGTCAACATCGTCCGCTCGTTCCAGCAGATGCTGATGAACGTGGTGAAAAGCTGAAGGCCGGAGATCGGATCATGTCCATCGATCCCCTCGCTTCTTCGCTGCGCATCGCGGGCGCCGGCCTGGAGACCCAGTCGGCGCGCCTGCGCGTGGTTTCGGAAAACATCGCCAATGCGCAATCCACCGGCGCCTATGCCGGCGCCGATCCCTACCGGCGCAAGACCATCACTTTCGAGGACGCGCTCGACCGCGCCAGCGGCGACTCCCTGGTCGCGGTGAAATCGGTCGGCGTGGACGAGACGCCGTTCAATATCGAGCACATGCCGGGCAATCCCGCCGCCGACGCCAATGGCGACGTCAAGACGCCCAACGTCAATCTTCTGTTCGAAATGGCCGACATGCGCGAGGCCAACCGCTCCTACGAGGCCAACCTCCAGGTGGTGAAGCAGACGCGCCAGATGATTACCGACACCATCGATCTGATGAGGACCTGACATGATTCCCGCCGTGCTTCCGCTTGCCGCCAGCGCCGTCCAGACGTTGGCCGCCGCTCCCGCCGCCTCCGCCGCGAGCGCCGGACAGGATTTCGGCGCCGCTCTGTCCCAGGCCGCCGGCGGCGCGCTCAACGCGCTGAGAAACGCCGAGGCGGCCTCGATCAAAGGCGTCGAGGGCAAGGCGAGCGTACAGCAGGTGACTGACAGCGTGCTGTCGGCCGAGCAGACGTTGCAGACCACGCTGGCGATCCGCGACAAGGCGGTCGCGGCATGGCAGCAGGTCAGCCAGATGCAGATTTGAGCGAGAGCATATTCCCGAAAAGTTGATAGACTTTTCGGATAAGAATATGCGTCAAAACAATGAGATAACGGAAAGCGTTCGAACTCTGTGATTTACGAACGCGCTTTAAGGGAGTGACGAATCGATGAGAGCGCTCGACATCGCCGCGACGGGCATGACCGCCCAGACCCAGAATCTGGAAGTGATCGCCAACAATATCGCCAATATCAACACCACCGCGTTCAAGCGCTCGCGCGCGGAATTCACCGACCTGATCTATCAGACCGAGCGTCTCCAGGGCATGTCCTCGCGCGGCCAGACGGCCGTCGTGCCCGAGGGCGCGCAGATCGGCCTCGGCGTGCGCACCGCCGCGATCCGCCCGCTGAACATCCAGGGCTCGCTGACCAACACCGGCAACCAGCTCGATCTCGCCATCAACGGCCGCGGCTGGTTCCAGGTGCAGATGCCCGACGGCTCGACGCTCTATACCCGCGCCGGCTCGTTCAGCACCAACGCCACCGGCCAGATAGTCACTTCCGACGGCTATCCGATCCAGCCGACGATCGTCGTGCCCAACAATACGACGGCGATTTCGATCAACCAGAGCGGCGTGGTCGAAGCGACCATCGGCGGCCAGACCAATCCCCAGCAGATCGGGCAGATCACGCTCGCCAATTTCGTCAACGAGGCGGGCCTGATGGCGATGGGCGGCAATCTGTTCCAGCCGACGGCGGCGTCGGGGCAGGCGGTCACCGGATTGCCGACCAATCCGGGCTTCGGGACGATCAACCAGGGTTATCTCGAAGCCTCCAATGTCGATCCGGTGTCGGAAATCTCGACCATGATCGAAGCGCAGCGCGCCTATGAGATGAATTCCAAGGTGGTCGAGGCCGCGAGCCAGATGGCCTCCACGATCTCCAATCTGAGGACGTCATGATCGCGCGCCGTCCGTTTTTCCTCGCCGTCGCGGCTCTCGTGCTCGCCGTCGCGCCTCCCCTTTTCGCGGGCGCGGCTCTCCCTTTCGCTGGCGCGGCCTGGGCCGGTCCGCGGGCGCTGCCGGCGCCGGCGCGCGTGATCTATCCCGGCGAAAGGATCGCCGACGCGATGCTGGCCGACCTGAAGGATTATGATGAACCGCCGCCCGGCGCGGTCTGGGACCGCGCCGATCTGGTCGGCAAGGTCGCGCGGCGCACCTTGCTGCCCGGCCAGCCGATCGTCGCGGTCGCGGTCGAGGAGCCGCGCCTCGTGACCACGGGAGCCCTGGTCTCGATTTTTTATCGGCAAGACGGCCTCGACATCGCCGCGACGGCCCAGGCCCTCCAGAACGGGATCGCCGGGCAGGTCGTCCAGGCGCGCAATCTCGACAGCGGCATGGTGGTCACCGGAACCGTGCAGCCGGACGGCTCGATCCGCGTCCGGGGCGGCTGACATGCGCTTTCTTCGCGGCTACGCTCTTGTCCTGATCGCCGCGCTTGGCTGCGGCCAGGCCGCCGCGGCCGCGCGTATCAAGGACATCACCTCGGTCAAGGGCGTGCGCGACAATCAGCTCGTCGGCTACGGCCTCGTCGTCGGCCTTCAGGGCTCCGGCGACAGTTTGCAGAACGCGCCTTTCACCGGACAATCGCTTCAGGCGATGTTGGACCGGATGGGCGTGAACGTGCGCAACGCCAATCTGCGCACGCGCAATGTCGCGGCGGTGATGGTCACCGCCGAGCTTCCACCCTTCGCCGCGCATGGCACGCGCATCGACGTCACCGTGTCGTCGATGGGCGACGCCGCTTCCCTGATGGGCGGCACGCTGCTGCTGACGACGATGAGCGGCGCCGACGGACAGGTCTATGCGGTCGCTCAGGGAGCGGTCTCGGTCACCGGATTCGCCGAACAGGGCCAGGCCCAGACACTCACCCAGGGCGTGCCGACCGCAGGCCATATTTCCAATGGCGCGACGGTCGAACGCGAGGTCGAGAACTCCATGCCGGCGGGCGGGCCGATGAGCCTCGAATTGCGCAATCCCGATTTCGCCACCGCCGTGCGGATCGCCGATGTGATCAACGCCTATTCCTGGTCGCGCTACCGCCGTCGCGCGGCGGCCGAGCAAAGTCCCAATTCCGTCGCGCTCAATCGCCCGCCGGGCGTCGACGCGACCCATTTCGTCGCAGAGGTCGGCGAACTGATGGTCGAGCCGGACACGCCGGCGCGGGTGGTGGTCGATTCGCGCACCGGCACCGTGGTGATCGGCCAGGACGTCCAGATCTCGCCGGTTGCGGTGACGCAGGGAGCGCTCACGGTGCGCGTGACCGAAATGCCGCAGGTGTCACAGCCGGCGCCCTTCGCGCGCGGGCGCACCGTGGTGACGCCGCAGACCGAGATCGACGCGACGCAAAGCGGCGGCTCGGTGGCGATGCTGAGCGGGAGCAGCCTGCGGGCGTTGGTGCGCGGCCTGAACCGGATGGGCGTCAAGCCGCCGGGCATTATCGCGATCCTGCAGGCGATCAAGACGGCGGGCGCGCTGCAGGCCGACATCGTGTTCCAGTAGCGACGAAGGGCGCGGCTTTCCGGGCGTCGGTAAAATCCTGCTTAACGCAAGCTTGCTGGCGGAGAGTTCGGCAAAGGACGCATGCCGATGATCCGCCCCCTTCGTCTTCTTCCCCCGCTTCTGCTTTGTCTCGCCGCCCTGGCCCCCGCCCGGGCCAATGACGAGGGCCAGGCGCCCGCGAAAGAAAATCCGGCGCCGGCGGCCGGGCCTTACCTGCCGGGATTGCGCCATGTGCCGGTCCGCCAGCCCGCGCTGTCGCCGATCCGGCCTTTGGCCGCCAGCGGCATGAAAGGCGTCGAGAATTATTGCGGCGCCGTCGCCAATTCCGCGGCGAGCGCGCGGCTGGCGTGGCAGGAGCAGCGAATCAAGGGCCTGCAGGCCGATCTGGTGGCGAAGATCGCCGAACTCGACGCCAGGACCGCCGAGATCCGCCAATGGGTCGCCAGGCGTGAGGAGATGCTCGCCAAGGCTGGCGAAAATCTCGTCGCGATCTACAGCAAGATGAAGCCCGACGCAGCATCCGCCCAGCTGCAGGACATGGACGACGACACGGCCGCGGCGCTGCTGCTGAAAATGAAGCCCGCGGTCGCCAGCGCGGTGATGTCGGAAATGGACGCGGCGCGCGCCGCGCGCCTGAGCGACCTCCTCACCGGCGCTGTCGCCAAATCCGACGGAAAGAAATCGTGATCCTCCGCCCCAGCCGCTTCCGCCGCCTCGGCGCCGGCCTGTTCGCCGTCGCGTTCGCCGCGCCGCTTTCGGGGTGCCTGAACGAAAGATCGCCGCTGTTCGTCTCGCCGCCGATGTCCCCGGTCGGCAGCGGCTTCGTCGCCAATACCGACCCGGCGTTGCTCAACGAGCTGGCCCCGACGCGCCATCCTTCCGGTTCGTCGCTGTTCGTCGACGGCGCGGCCAATCTCTTCACCGATTCGCGCGCGATGAAAGTCGGCGACGTCATCACCATCGTCATCAGGATCAACGACAAGGCGACCTTCGGCAATACCACCGGCCGTTCGCAAACGGCCCAGGAAACGCTCGGCTTCAGCTGGAGTCCCAGCCAGACCAACCAGAACAATCAGATCAACGCGAGCGGCAATCTCACCGAGTTCGAGCACGTCGAACGGACAGGGGAGCATCGACCGCGCCGAGACGATTCAGTTGCTGGTCGCCGCCGTCGTCACTCGCGTCCTGGCCAACGGCAATCTGATCGTCAGCGGCACGCAGGAAGTCCGGGTGAATTTCGAGAAAAGGGTGCTCCATGTCGCCGGCATCGTCCGCCCGCGCGACATCAACAAGGACAATTCGATCGGCTACGAGAAGATCGCCGAGGCGCGCATCTCCTATGGCGGCGAAGGCCGGATCACCGAGTTCCAGCAGCCCGCCTGGGGGCAGCAGATCTTCGACGCGGTGAAACTGTTCTGAACGGAGCGAGGCGCGATGGCGGGCAAGGCTTCCGGCCGGGCGGGAACGGCGCCGAAGGCGGCGGGCGGGATGAGCCTCGCCGAGAACGCGGTCGCCTTCGTCGTCGCCGCGCTGATCGCGGCCGGCGTCGGCGGCGCGCAGGGTTTTCTGACCGCGCGTCCGAACCCGGCGCCGCCGGCGCCGAGCGACGTCTCCGCAAGAAGCGCCGACGCCGGCAAGGTTCCGCCGACGGTCGAAATGGGCTCGATGGATCTCGCGCCGGTGGTCACCAATCTCGCCTCGCCCTCCGACGTCTGGGTGCGTCTCGAGGGGACAATGTTGTTCGAGGGCAAAACCCTGCCGCATGGCGAGGCGCTGGCGAACGAAATCTCGGGCGACATCCTCGCTTATCTGCGCACCGAAAGCCTGGCTCAGATCCAGGGCGTCGCCGGGCTGGAGCATCTGCGCCAGGACCTCAACGAACGCGCCGCGACCCGCTCGGAGGGACGTGTGCGCGAATTGATCATCCGATCCTTGGTGGTGCAATGAAACGCGCGATGTTTTTGGCCCCCCTGGCGGCGTTGGCGCCTCTTTTCTCCCGGACGCGGCGCATGCGCAGCAGGCCAATGATCTCGCCGCCGCGCTCAACGGTCTCGGCGGGGCCTCGACCAGCGGCCGCATCGTGCAGCTCGTGGCGCTGCTCACCGTTCTGTCGCTCGCGCCCGGCCTGCTGATGATGGTGACGAGCTTCACACGGTTCGTCATCGCTTTGTCCTTCCTGCGCACGGGGCTCGGGCTCCAGAGCACGCCGGCCAATCTGGTGCTGGTGAGCCTTTCGCTGTTCATGACCTTCTTCGTCATGGCGCCGACTTTCGACAAGTCGTGGAAGGACGGGATCAAGCCGATGATCGACAACAGGCTCAGCGAGGAGGACGCCTTCCCGAAAATCGTCGAGCCGTTCCGCCAGTTCATGCTCGCCCAGACGCGGGAGAAGGACTTGAAGACATTCGAGGATCTGTCGCGCGGCGCCTTCGAGATCAAGGACCGCTCGACGGCCGATCTGCGCGTTCTCATTCCCGCCTTCATGATTTCGGAATTGCGGCGCGGCTTCGAAATGGGTTTCCTGATCGTCCTGCCCTTTCTCATCATCGACATGATCGTGGCGACCCTCACCATGTCCATGGGCATGATGATGCTGCCGCCGTCGCTGATTTCCCTGCCGATGAAGCTGCTGTTCTTCGTGTTGATCGACGGCTGGAACATGCTGATCGGCAGCCTGGTGCGCTCGGTGAACTGACCGACCCCGGCAAAAGCGCGGCCGTTAAAGATTGAGCAATCTTTCTCGCATAAGTTGCAATCAAGCACGACGGGTTGAGTCACGGAGACTCAAAGGCATGAGGCCGCGCCTGTTGTTCCGGAAAGCCCGGGATGTCTCGCGTACCGTTCAAACATCCCACAGGAACACGTCGCCATGTCCTATTTACTGACCAACGCCTCCGCTTTGACCGCCCTGCAAAGCCTCACGATGACGCAGAATTCTCTGGCGCAGACCCAGTCCCAATTGTCGACGGGCCTCGCCATCCAGAACGCGTCCGACAACATGGCCTATTGGTCGATCGCCCAGACCATGACCTCGGACAATGGCGCGCTGGGCGCCGTCTCCAACGCGCTGAACGTCAGCTCGCAAATGCTCTCGACCTTCAATTCCGCCGTCAACCAGGCGATTTCGGTCGTGAACAACATCAAGAACGACCTGGTCACGGCGCAGAACACCACCGATCCGACCACGCTGAGCCAGCTGTCGAGCGATATCGTCGCCCAGCAGAACGCGCTGGTTCAGATCGCCAACGCCGCCGCCTTCAACGGCACGAACTGGCTGAACGGCACGATCAACGGCGCCACCAGTTCGAATGCGACCACCACGGTCAATATGGTCGGTTCGCTCAACAACGCCGCCGGCGCCAACGACACGGTGGGCTATATTTCGGTCGCCGCCAATAACGTCAATCTGTTCACCAATGGCGCCACGTCCACCTCTTCGGCGTCGGGCGGCATTCTTGCGGCGACCAGCGGCGGCATCAGCTGGACGGTTCTCGGCGCGACAACCGGTTCGTCCGGCGGCGCGATCGTTCTGCAGACCAATACGGCGCAGACCGACATCGCCAATATGTACGCCTCGGTGAACGCCACGCTCACCCAGTTGCAGACCGCAGCTCAGACCGTCGGCGGCGCCCAGGAGCAGGTGACGATCCAGCAGGGCTTCGTTTCGACCATGCAGAGCAACCTCAGCAATGGCGTCGCGGCTCTGGTGGATGCGAACATGAACGAGGTCTCGACCCGCCTCCAGGCGCTGCAGACCCAGCAGCAGCTCGGCGTGCAGTCGCTGTCGATCGCCAACCAGTCGAGCCAGATGATCCTCAAGCTGTTCCAGTAACAGCCTGAAAGCTCCGCCGACGAGCCGCGCTCGCGAGAGCGCGGCTTTTCTTTTGCACAGCCTCGCATCAGCCTTGCGTGTTTGATTGCCTCCGGAGCTTTCGCGGCGATCGGCGAGGAGATGCGGCATGAGTGGAGGCGAAGTCGAGCAGGTTCAACCGGGAATCCCGCTGTCTCGCGCGGAGATTTTGCGGCAGAGCTTCGATCTTGCGGTCAAGTCGCACGACGCGGGAGATTTCGGCGAAGCCGAAAAGCTTTACCGCGCCATTGTGGCGGCGGAGCCGCGCCATGCCGACGCCTTGCACGGCCTTGGCGTGCTCGCCCATCAGGTCGGCCGGGGCGATCTTGCGGAAAATTTCATGCGTCAGGCCATGGCGCTGCGCGGCGATCCGACTTTTTTCAACAATCTCGGCCTTGTTCTCCTGTCCCTGGACAGGCCGAACGAAGCGATGGCGGCGGTTTTTCGCGCGCTCGAACTGCGCGCCGATTACCCGGAGGCTTTCAACGCCCTCGGCGCCATCCAGAAAAAGCTGGGCGTCCGCGACGAGGCGATCGCCTCGTACCGCCGGGCCCTCGCGCTCAAGGAAAATTACGCCGACGCCGCGGCCAATCTCGGCAGCATGCTGATGGAGAACGGCGATCTCGACGCCGCGACGCCTTGTTTCGAGAAGGCGCTCGCGCTGGCGCCGGACAGCGCGGACGCCCTCAACAATTACGGCAATCTGTTGCGCCAGCGCGGGCGGATCGACGAGGCGGTGGCGATTTTCGATCGCGCCCTGGCCGTCGAACCGACCCATGCCGCCGCCTATAGCAATCGCGGCGTCGCGCTCGCCGCCCAGAGGAAGCTTGCGGAAGCGGCCGCCTCCTTTCGTTGCGCCTTCACCCTGAAGCCGGACTTCCCCGAGGCGCTGAACGGTTGCGGCGCGGCGCTGAGCGTCCTTGGACGGCTCGAAGAGGCGATCGACTGCTACGACCGCTCGCTCGCGCTCGATCCGGAGGGCGTCGAGGCGCTCAACAACAAGGGCGCGGCGCTGATGCAGTTGCAAAGGACCGACGAGGCGGTCGCGTGCCTGGAAAGGGCGATCGCAATGGCGGAGGGCGGGATCGCCGCGGCGTCGTTTTTCAATCTTGGCAATGTCCTGCTCGCGCGCAGCCAGATCGACGACGCCATTGCGTCCTACCGAAAGGCGGTGGCGCTTGCTCCCGACCATTGCGAGGCGCTCAACAATATCGGCTGCGCGCTGCACGCCAAAGGCGAGGTCGCCGAAGCGGTGGCGTCCTTCGACAGGGCCCATGCTTTCCGCCCCGAATACACCGACGCGTACAGCAACCGGCTTCTGATGATGCATTATCTGGCGACGGTGACCAACGACGACCTGTTCGAGAGGGCGCTTGCCTTCGGCCGGATGTGCGACCGGCCCGATCCCGCGGGATTCCCCGGCCGCGATCTGTCGCCGGGGCGCAGGCTGCGCATCGGCTATGTTTCCGGCGATTTCAACCTCCATCCGGTGGCCTTTTTCCTGGCGCGCGCGCTGGCCGCCCATGACCGGGCCAATTTCGAACTCGTCGGCTATTCCAGCAGCGCCGTGGAAGATCATATGACCGCCTATCTTCGGGCGCAGTTCGATCGCTGGCGGGCGGTGAACGGCAAGACCGACGCGGAAGCGGCGGCCATGATCCGCGCCGACGGGATCGACATCCTGGTCGATCTCGCCGGCCACACCAATCGCAATCGCCTGCCGTTGTTCGGCTTGCGTCCGGCGCCGGTGCAGGCGTCCTGGCTCGGCTATTGGGGAACCACGGGTCTCGAAACCATGGATTACGTCGTCCTGGATCCGGTTTCGGCGTCGTCCGGGGCGGATCGCTGGTTCCGCGAGGCGATCGTGCGCCTCCCCCACGGCCGATTCTGCTATCGGGCGCCCGATTTCGACGTTGCGCCGAACGAGCCGCCTTGTCTGACGCGCGGACATGTGACCTTCGGATCGTTCAACAATGTCGCCAAGATCACCTCGGAGGTGTTGCGCCTGTGGGCGGCGATCATGCGGGCGACGCCGGAATCGCGGATCGTGCTCAAATGGAAGAGCCTGAGCGAGGCGAGCGCCCGGCGGCGCCTTCTCGACGCTTTCGAGCGGGGAGGCGTTTCAGCCGATCGCGTCGAACTGCGCGGCGCGACTCCCTTCGCCGAAATGCTCGCCGAATATAACGACATCGATCTCGCGCTCGACACTTTCCCCTTCGGCGGCGGCGCGACCAGTTGCGAGGCTCTGTGGATGGGCGTTCCCGTCGTGACCCTTCCGGGCGACATTCTGCCCTCGCGCCAGACGCTTGGCTTCCTCGCCCAGATGGGCTTGACGGAGCTCGCCGCTTCGTCCCCCGAGGATTACGTCGCCCGCGCCGTTTCGCTCGCCAACGATCCTGAACGGCTCGCCGATCTGCGGCGGAGCCTGCGGCCGGCCTTCGAGTCCTCGCCTTTGTGCGACGGCCCGAAATTCACGCGAACGCTCGAAGCCGCCTACCGTGAGATGTGGAGACGTTTCGCCGCCGGGGAAAAGCCCGCCCCGATCGACATCGCGCCGCTCGCCTGACGCGATCGCCGGTTTACGCGCGGCGCGTCAGTCGCACCATTTCTGGAGATAGGTCTCGTATCCGGCGCGCCACTCGGCGCTGCCGAAGGCGCCGCCGCTGGCGTGGATGATTCCGAGCGGCGCCGCGCCCATGGAGACGTTTTTCTCCTCGAACTGGCGGCAGATGTCCATGTCGTAGAAATGGAACCTGAACTGTTCGTCGAAACGGACGCCATTGCGCGTCAAGGTTCTCTTCCGCATGGCGAGCAACACGCCGTCCATCAGTTTGAGCGGCTGCATCACGTCGCCGAAAACGTCGATGGCGCAGGGGAATCCGTCGCCATGGCCGACGATGCCGCTCAGGTTCGACCGATCGTCCCAGGTAAATCTGTCGTCGATGAAGGCCCAGGCCGGCTGGCGCGCGACGCGGCGCTTGTTGCCGGCGAGGCCGACGACATCGAACTTGCCCAGGCCGAGCGTCAGCTTGTCGACCCAGAAGAAATCCGCGATCGTGACGTCGTCATGGACGAAGACGAGGATTTCTTCCTCGTTGGCCGTTTCGTCGATCGCCTGATTGTAGCAGGCGCCGAGGCCTCTCCCGTTCTGGAAAAAGATTCGCGCCTTGACGCCGAAGGCGGCATAGGTCCGCAGGCTCCGCCCCAAAGCGGAGCGTTCGAGAAAATCCTTTTGGTTATGGCGGGTGGCGCTGACGACGGTGACGGGCGGCATGGCGTTCCTCGCGCCTGCGGTCTTCGAAGCGAGAGATTTCGCGACGCCTGAATCCAGGCACGCCAAGCTTGCGCCAATCGTTCGGCGCAAGAATCCTTTCCAAACTCTTGCGCCAAAACCTCCACGCAAGTTTGCCCGCCGAAGATGCGGCGCAACGTCAAACGTCCGCGCCGGAATTCGGAATGGCCTTCCGCGAGCAAATCGAACGCCTCTTCTCCAATCTTCTCGCGCTCGGGCCGCGCCGTCTCGCGCTGCTCGCGGCGATCGGCGTCGCGGTCTTCGCGTTGGTTGGCGCCGCCGGTTATTATCTGAGCCGTCCCGCCAACGAGATCCTCTACGCCGGCCTCGACAAGGAGGATGTCTCCAGCATCGGCGCGGCCTTGCGCGAGGCGGGGGTCGGCTTCGACATTTCATCCGACGGCGCGACGGTCTATGTCGCGTACGGCGACGCCGCCCGCGCCCGCATGCTGCTGGCGGAAAAGGGTCTGCCGCGCGCGCCGGGCACTGGCTATGAACTGTTCGACAAGATCGGCGCCCTCGGCCTGACCTCCTTCATGCAGAGCATCACCCGCGTTCGGGCGCTGGAGGGCGAACTGGCGCGCACCATCCAGACCATGAAGGGGGTGAAGGCGGCGCGGGTTCATCTGGTAATGCCCGACGAAGGCTCGTTTCGCCGCGCCAGGACCGATCCCTCGGCCTCGGTGGTTCTGCGCATGGAAGGCGCCGACGACGCGCGTGTCGCCCAGGCCGTGCGCCACCTCGTCGCCGCCGCCATGCCGGGCATGAAGATAGATCAGGTTACGGTGCTCAATGTCGACGGCCAATTGCTGGCCTCGGGCGAGGACGGCGGCGACTCCGGCCCCAGCAAGATGCTGACGCTGGAGAAAGGCGTCAGCGACGAAATCCGCGCCAATGTCAGCCGGACGCTGGCGCCCTATCTGTCGCTGCGCAATTTCCAGATCAGCGTCGCAGCGCGTCTGAACACCGACAAGAAGGAAACGACCGAGACGACCTACGATCCGGAGTCCAAGGTCGAGCGCTCGGTGCGCGCCACGAAGGAGACGCAGACCTCGCAAAATTCCTCGACCCAGCAGCCGACCACCGTCGGCCAGAACGTGCCGCAGCCCAACCCCTCCCAGGGCAATGGCAAACAGGCCAACGAGGAAAGCAACAAGAAGGAGGAGCTGACCAATTACGAAATCTCCTCCAAGACCATGTCCACGGTCTCGAACGGCTTCTCCATCGAACATCTTTCGGTCGCAGTCCTCATCAACCGGCCTGGCCTCGCGGAGACGCTCGGCGACAAGGCGACGCCGGAGCAGATCGACAAGCAGGTCGGGGAGATCGAGCAACTGGTCGCCTCGGCGGCCGGGCTGCGCAAGGATCGCGGCGACGTCGTCAAGGTTTCGGCGGTCGATTTCATCGACAGCGGCAAGGAGCTTGAGCCAGTTCCGCCGGTCTCGATCACCGAGGCGCTGATGCGTCAGTTCGGCAGCATTCTCAGCGCATTGGCGATGGTGGTTGTGGCGGCGCTGGTGGTCTGGCTTGGCCTGCGGCCGGCGACGCGCGCCCTGATCGAGATGCGCGAGCCCTTGCTTGGCGAAGTCGCGCCGGCCTTGACGGCCGGCGGCGAGGCGCCCGCCCTTGGCGCGCCCGGCGAGGCGGCGATGATCGGCGAAGGCCCGCGCGAGGACCACCCGCTGCTGGAGGACTGGACGCCGAGGCGCAGCCGCGCGCCGCAGAAGCGTCTGGAGCAGATGATCGAAGTCGACGAGGGCCAGGCCGCCGCCATTCTCAAACAATGGATCCGACACGGGGAGCGCGCATGAAGCCTGTTCCATTCGCCGAATATATGGCGCGCAAGCAGCAGGCGTCGGCCGCCGCCGAAACGCCGGCCGAAACGCGTCCGTGGCCACCGCGCGCGAAACCCGGCTCCGCGCCTGCCGGGCCGTCGCGGAAATCGCCGCTGCTGCGGCCTGTCGAAAGGCAGGCTGCCGATCCAGGCGTGGAGTCCGCTCGCCGCATGGAGCTGGAGCATCTGCGGGCCTTCGACGAGGGGCGGGAGGCCGCGCGCAAGGAACTCGACGCAGAGCGGCGGCGGCTGCGGGAAGGGATGGACGCCGCAATCGCCAAGGCGCGGGCGCAATGGGCCCTGGAGGAGGGCGAGCGCCTGGCGCAGGCCCATCGCGCCGCTTTTGACGCCTTCGAGCAGAAATGCGCCCAGGCGGTGGCCAATATCCTGCGCCCTTTCCTGGTCCGGCGCGGCGTCTTGCGGGTGACCGAGGCCCTGGTCGAAAATCTGGAGACCTTGTTCGAGGCGCGCGTCGAGTTGCCGTTCGAAATTTCCGGGCCGGCCGATCTGCTCGCGGCGCTGGAGGAAAAATTTTCCGCGCGCATGGCCAGGATGATGTTCTCGCCCGACGATTCCATCGACGTCCGGGTGAGGGTCGAGGACACGATCATCGAGACCCAGCTCGAACCCTGGCTCCAGGCGCTGGGCGCCCTGGCGCGGAGCGGCGCCGATGAGTGAGGAGCCGTCGCAGGAGGTGATCATCGTCCGGCGCCGCGTCGAGAGCGAGGACGGGCATCATGGCGGCGCGTGGAAAATCGCCTATGCCGATTTCGTCACGGCGATGATGGCCTTCTTCCTCGTGCTGTGGATCCTGAACTCCACCAACAGGGATTCACAGACCATCATCGCGCGCTATTTCAATCCGGTGCGGATGGAGGATTTCGCCAAGGCCAAGAAGGGCATCCGAAGCGAGCAGGACGACGAGGCCAAGCCCGGTTCGACCGAAGGCGAGCCCAACAAGACTCCGCCCGAGGGCCCGGAGCAGGGCAAGGAGGAAATGCGGGGCAAGGAGCCGAACAAGGATCCCGGCGCCAGAACGCCGATGAACGACGAGACCCTGTTCAAGAATCCCTATGCGGCGCTCGATCAGATCGCCGGCAAGGCGCCCGAGCCGCGAGAGGGAATCACCGGGTCGCCGGTCGGCGATCAGGGCGCCATCGACGGCTTCAACGATCCGTTCCGCTCCGCCGGCGCCGAAGCCGAGGCCGGGGACGCCAGCGCCGCCGAACAGGCCGAAGCGTCTCCGGCTCCGACGCCGCCCGTCGCGAACGCGACGCCGGCGGCCAGCCGGCGACCGCCCCCAGCGCCAGAGGCCGCCCCGCCGCAGGTTCCCGAAGCGAAAGCGATCGAAGCCGAAGCGGCCGAAGCCAAGGCCGCCGAAACCGAGGCCGCCGAGGCGGCCCGCGCGTCGTCGTTGCAGTCGGAGATCGTCCACGAGGAAAAAGCCGTCGCCGGCGGCGTCGGTCCCCAGGTCGAGGTCCGCGCGACCGGCGAGGGTCTGTTGATCAGTCTGACCGACAAGGAGGATTTCGGCATGTTCGAAATCGGCTCGTCCACGCCCGATCCGAAGCTGGTCCATCTGATGGAGCGTATCGCGAAGTCGCTCGCGAGCCAGACTGGCTCCATCGTGCTGCGCGGCTATACCGACGCGCGGCGCTATCGCAATGGCTTCTCCGACAACTGGCGGCTGTCGGCGTCGCGCGCTCAGATGGCGCTCTACATGCTGGCGCGCGGCGGCCTGCAGGAATCGCGCGTCGAGCGGATCGAAGGCTATGCCGACCGCAAGCTGAAAAATCCGCAACAGCCCGACGCGGCCGAAAATCGCCGCATCGAAATTCTTCTGCGCAAGCCTTCGCCATGAAATTCATCAAGAAATTCGCCCTTGCGAAATGGCCTCGCCCCAAATTCAAGGCGCCGCGCCTGCGCCTGCCGGCCCGGCGAGGCTTTCCCAGGCCGCGGCTGAAACGCGCGTCGTCGAAAGGAAGGATCAAGCGGGAGCATCTGGTGATCGGCGGCGGATTTGCGGGCTTTCTCGCGCTCGCGGCGCTGGGCGGCCTTGTGGCCTGGCCAAGGCTGCGGCCGCCGCCCCCGGCCGCGGCGCAGACGAATTCGGACGCGGCCAAGGCCGATGGGTCCAAGGGCGATGCGTCCCGGACCGACGGGTCAAGGATCGCGCCGCCCATGTTCTTCGCGGCCAAGCCCCCGCCGCCGAAGGTCGAGGAAAAGACGGCGAAAGCGCCAACCGCCCCCGCGCCGACGGTGCCGGCGGGAAAGGAAACGTCGCAGGCGCAAGCCGCCGCCGTTTCGGCGCCTCCGCCGCCAGGCGAAGCGGAGCAGCTGGCGCGGCGATTGCAGGATGTCGAGAACCGGGTGGCCGAGGGCGATCCCGCGGCCTATCGCGACATGCCCACGCTGGCGCGCGCCATCGCCCAGCGCTTCGTCGACCTGCCGCCGAAGACATGGGCCGATGCGCGCAATGCGCGCGCGCTCGTTCTCTATCTTCTCAGCGGCGGTAATTCCGCAGTCGGCCGGCGCGTTCTGAACGAACATACGGCGGCGCCATCGGAGGTGCCCCTCGCCAAGGGCGCCATCGCCTATCTGGAGGGGATCGATTGCGCCGAGCGCGACGCCTTGCTGGACGCCGATCCGCGGCGGCTCGATGTCGCGCTGGGCGCGCAGGTCGCCTACGTTCAATCGACGCTGCTGCTGAAATACGATCGCGCCAGCGCGATCGGCAAGCTCGATCTGGCGCGGCTTCTGGCGCCCGGCGGCCTCGTCGACGAGGCGGCGCTGCGCCGCGAGGCAAGCCTGCTGAGCGAGACGACGCAATTCGACAAATTCGCGGAGCTGGCGCGGCAATATTGGTCGCGGTTCCGCCGCTCGCCCTACGCCGACAATTTCCTGCGCCAGTTCGTTGTCGACGTCGAGCGCGTCAGCGTCCGCATCAAGGTGGAGCAGTGGGCGCCGCTCGACGAGTTCATGGACAGCCTTGCCGTCGACCGCCGGCGGAGTTTCTATCTCGCGATGGCGCAAACGGCGGCGGCGGCGAACAATTCGGCCTTCGCCGATTTCGCCGCGCGCCGCGCCCTCGCGCTCGCCGCGCCCGACGGCGTCGAGCGGCAGCGCGCGCTGCTCTATCGCGCCGCCGTCGATGTCGCCGTCGCCCCGGCGAACGGCGAACTGCTGCGCGAGATCGACCGGGCGAAACTGCCGCGAACCGACCAGCCGCTCTATGACGCGGTCGCCATGGTCGCGGCGCGCATCGTTCGCGCGCCCGAAAAGGATTTCACCGCGCCGCCGCCCGGCGCCGGCGATCTGTCCGGCGGCGAATTCGCGCGCGCCGAAGCGAGCCTGCGCGAGGCGGACGCGGCGCTGGCGGCCGAACGGAAAAGCATGGAGCGACAGAGCCGATGAGCGCTTTCGCCTTGACCGTAGGCCATCTGCCGATCAGCGCCGCCTCGTCCGGCGCAAAATCGGGACGCGATCACGGTCGCGATGAGAACGCGACGCAAAATTTCGACTCGACGCTTGCCGAAAGCGCGCATGACGCGCCGACAAGAAACGCCGGCCCGTCCGCGGCCGACGCAGCGCCGGAAAAAAACGCCGGCGAGGACGGTGTTATCCACGACCTCCTCAATCTTTCGGTCGCGCCCAAGCCTTCCCCGGCCCATGTGGGCGCGTCCGCCGCGCCGGCCGCAATGGAGAACGATCCGGTCCATCGCCTGTTCGATCTCTCCGGCGCGTCGAAACCGCCGCCGCAAACCGCGAATATGGCTACATCCGCCGCGCGACAGGCGGCGTCCCCCGCGATTTTGCCGGGACAGCCGCCAGAGATTCTTGCAAACGCGCTTTCGACCCAGCGCGACGCCACGACCTCAAAGGCGGAGTCGCGTCCGGCGGCGAAAGCAGTCGAGAAATCTTCGACCGCCGCGCCCGCTGCGGCCGATCCGGCCCCGGCGGCGAGCGCCGCCGGGGCTTCGCCGCCGCCCATGCCCGATGTGACTCTCGCGGCGGCGATGACCCCATCCTTGAACGCGCTCGCGTTGGGCGAGATCCTTTCAGGCGGCGCGCGAGGCGCCGCGAAGAGCGACGCCGGGACCGCGCGGCTCGGTGTGTGCGCCGTTTCGCGCCCCGCCGCGCCGACGGCCGCTTCCGCGGCAAGCGAGGCGAGCGCGGATATGCCGGCGGTCGCAACCGATGCGGAAGGCGCGTCGACGCAGGTTCATGTCGTCGATCTGAAAAGCTGGCTTCCGCCCGCGGCGCCCGAAGAATCCGGCGCTTCCGCCGAGTATTTCCGGACGACGACGGCGACCGCGCAGCTCGCTTCGAAGGGTCCCGCGTCCCCGCCCCCCGCGCCCCCCGTGCCCCCCGCGCCCTCCGCCGCCAATCAGCCGCGGGCCGAAGCTTCGCCTGTCCTGTCTTCGGCGCTCCCGCTCCAGTCGGTCGCCGCCAAAACCGCGCAGATCGGCGCCGCCGCGCTGGCGGCGCCGTCGCCGGCCCCCACCGCCAATCCTTCCGCGCCCCGCCGCGATCTGGAGATCACATTGGAGCCGCAAAGTCTCGGCGGTATCGCCGTGCGGATGAAAAGCGCGGGCGACCGTCTGGAAATCGCCTTCGTCGCCGACAAGGGCGAAACGGCGCGGATGATCGACGACAAGAGCGCGAGTTTGGCGAGCCAGTTGCGGGACGCCGGTCTCGGCCTTGGCGGCGTGGACATCAGCGTCGCGGCCAAGCCGTCGGAAAATCTTTCCGCTGGTCTCGCGACGGGCGGCGGTTCGTCGTTCGGGGCGGCGCACAGCGGCGAAGGTGGGCATCAAGGCGCCGCTCGGCCGCGATCCGGCCCGATGGAGCAAGGCAAGGAGGGTGCGGATGACGCCGGCGAGAGAGCGAAGACTCCGCTCGGTTTTCATGGCGATGGCGGCCTTTATCTTTAGCCTTTGCGCCGCCTTTGCCGCGCCGCCAGGCGCGCTTGGCCCCTGTGAGCGGGAGATGGCGCGGGCGGCGGGCGCGGAGAACATCCCTTTGAGCGTGCTTTATGCGGTCGGATTGACAGAGACCGGCCAGAGCGGACGTTTGCAGCCCTACGCGATGAATATCGACGGCGTGGAAGTGGCCGCCAACAGCCTGCCCGAGGCGCTGGAGATTTTTTACGCGGCGCAGCGCCGCGGCGCGAAATTCATCGACATCGGTTGCATGCAGATCAACCATCGCTTCCACGCCGCGGATTTCCCGTCGCTGGAATCGATGTTCGATCCGCATCGCAATGTCGCCTACGCCGCGCATTTTCTCAAAATCCTGCGCCAGCGCGAGGCGAGCTGGACGTTCGCCGTGGCGCGCTATAACGCCGGGCCGGACAATGACGCCGGGCAGAAGAAATATGTGTGCGCGGTGATCGCCAATATGGTGCGCAGCGGCCTTGGCGCGTGGACGGACAACGCCAGGAAATTTTGCGCGCCCGGCGCCTGAGCGACGCTGAGAGTCAGCGGACGGACTTTTCCCTGATCGCGAGGTCGATCGCCGCGTTGATCTCGGCCATGAAACCTTGCGCCGCCGCGCGATTCGCGGGTGGCAGCCGGTCAGGATGGACAAGCAGGGCGCAGGTCCGGCGCAGCCGCCGCAGGTCGTCGGCGCAGCGCGCCGAATGCAATTCATGGCGGATGCGGGCGAAATCTGTCTCGAGCGGAACGGTTTGCGCTTTGGGCGCGGGCGCCGTTTCTTCCGCCAGCGCGCCATAGGCGGCGATCGCCGCAAAGGCGCGGAGCGCCTGGCGCGGCGGGACCGACAGCCGGGCGTGGAGTTTTTCCTCATCCAGGGCGGGGTCAAGTCGCGACTCCACGCTGCTTCGCCCCTCGATTCGTTCGAGCAGACTTCCGAACGCGTCGCCCCGAGAGAAGGAGCCCGGTTTGCCGGCCATGATACAACCCACGAACGAATCCGGCGCCCGGGTCCGCCCGGCGCGTCGCCGTTCAATCTGTTCAAAAAAAGTCAATGAAATGAGAATGAAGCGGGGCGGCGTAGTGTCTCGTTCGGCTCGTTTTGAAACGCGTCGTCGGGCGTTAACGGGAAATTAACCATAAAAATGCAACCGTAGATTGTGACCGACCATGAAACGCGACGCCGCGATGCGCCGAGGCCGGCAAGGGCAGATTTTCGGAATTGGGGGACATGATGTTCGTCATTGTCGATGACCGTGAAATTGTGAAGACGGGCTACGCTTCGAGCTTCAATCGCGAGGGCGTGTCGTCGGCCGGTTTGCGGCCGGACGAATTCGAGGAGTGGGTGGCCGGCGTCGGCAAGCGCGATCTTCAGGCGGTCGAAGCCTTCCTCATCGGCGAGGGCGCCAGGCGCGAGATCTTTCCCAGAATGATCCGCGAAAAGTGTCACGCGCCCGTCATCGCCCTCAACGATTCGTCGTCGCTGGAGCAGACTCTCGAACTCTTCGCGGCGGGCGTCGACGATGTGGTGCGCAAGCCCGTCCATGTGCGCGAAATCATGGCCCGGGTCGGCGCCATCCGCCGCCGCAAGGCCGCTCAGGCCGATTACAAGGATGTCGGCGAGATGCGCGTCTATCTCGACGGACGCGATCCCGAGGTGAAGGGCGCGCCGCTGCCCCTGCCGCGCCGTGAGCGCCGCATCCTGGAATATCTGGTGATGAACCAGGGAAAGCGCGTCGCCAAGAATCAGATTTTCAACGCCATCTACGGCCTGTTCGACGACGAGGTCGAGGAGGACGTGGTGGAAAGCCATATCAGCAAGTTGCGCAAGAAACTGCGCCACCGTCTCGGCTACGATCCGATCGATTCAAAGCGCTATCTCGGCTATTGCCTGACTGTGAACTGAAGAATGCGCCGCAAGGAAAATGCGGCGCGACTTAATCTTTCATCGCATAGAATCTTGTGCGCAGGGCGAAGATCCGCCGGGGCGCCGCAACGACGAATCTCCCTCGCGCCGCGCCAAGAAGCCGCCCCTCGCGCCAGATGAGGCGCGCGACGAAAATCGCTTCGTTTTCCTCGTCGAAAAAATGGAAAATCTCCGGCGCCGCGATCTCGCGCGCAAGGCGCAACCGCAGCCCGCGACAGGATCGGTCGATGATGGTCGCGTCGGCGAGAAAACGATTGGCGCGATCGAGAATTTTTCCCACGCGCAGCCGCGTGCGACGGCGGTATTCCCGCCTTTTTTCGTCCTCGCGCGCCTGCGGTCCGGGCGCCGCGAAATAGGTGACGAGCGCCGGTTCGTCCGGCTTGCGCCACAGCCGCGCGAGAAAGGACGGCTCGGGGCCGCATGGGCGTTTCTGCGCCAGGAAATTCGTTGTCTTCAATGGCCGGTCCGTCATTGGGCTCGGGCGTTCAACGTCGCGGCTCGATACGCGACAGATCGGCGAGCGCGCCTTTGAGTAGAGCTTTTCGCAATTCCTTGATGGTCGCGCCCTCCCGGACGTCGTCGAGTTCGTCGCATGTTTTCAGTTTCGCGACGACATCGGCGAAGGACAGGCACGGCCGCTCGGCGATCGTGCGCCGCAGGGACTCGATCAGAGCGGCTGAGCCGCGGCGCGCCTCCTCGTCCATCGGACGACTCGCCGCTATTTTTGCTTCGAGCAGGCGCAACCGGAGAATGGCCGGGCTGCCGATGTCGCGATCGGGAAAGAGATGCGAAAGGGTGAACGAAGGCGAGAGCATGAAGGAATGCGCTTTCGACGAATGCTGCGTTGGGGGAGCCGATTGTGACTTTCCCATTGAAGCGCGTTGGCCTTTTGCGAGGCTTGCTGTTTCGCGTCCAGCCTCGCGACAGCTCCTCCAGGGACGATGAGCCATTGCTCAAGGAGGCGATTCGATGCCGCACGAAATCCTGAAATCCATGCGGGCGCTCCGCGAAGACATGCGCCAGCGCCTCATGCAGTCGCCGGAATATCGCGCGCTGCTTGCGCTCGATCGCTCGATCGAAGAAATCGGCATGATCGCGGGAACTCTTGCGCCATCCCTCCCCGAATCTGCGATCGAAGCCGCCCCGCCGCCCCAAACGGCGCCCGAGCCCGCGCCTGAACCGGCGCGCGCGGCCGCCGGGCGCTCGAATGCGATCGCTTCGGTCTTCGCGGAAACGCTGGCCGCCCGGATGGACCAGCGTCATGGTGGTCGCGCCGGCCCTTCCCAACCTCCCGCAGCCCGTGCGGCAGGCGGCTGAAATTTGAGCGAAAATTAACGTCGGCGAAAGATGGTTCGGCGAGTGTCGGACTCGGACGGACCTCCCCATGGAGCGCGAAATCATCGGGCTCGAATCATTGCGCCGCGCGGCGCTCGCTTCGCCGGCGCCGACGGCGCGCGAGGAGCTCGTTGCTGAATCGCTGCTCGACTGCCTTCGCGAACTTCACGCCGCCGCCGCGCGCATGGCGCGGGACGGCGGCAGCGCTCATGCGCCGCGCATCGTTCGGGGCGAATGACGCGCGCCAGCCCCACGCAAGCCCCTTCGGTCAGACTTTTTGCCGCCAGCGCGAGAGGCATGGGGCACTTGTTCGGCTTCATCCCGAAGATTTGGTTTTGCAGGCCGGGATTGTGCTTGAGGAGGGGCGATGGGCACGTTCACCGATTACATGACCATCGCCAGCAATCTGAGCCGCTATCAGACGATGACGGCCGACGATCCGACCGTCGCCCAGGCGACGAAATATTATCAGGCCAACATCGGCTCGATCGCGACGCCGGCGCAACTGGTCAACAACGCCCGCATTTTCAATTATGTGATGAACGCCTTCGGGCTGGGGAACATGACCTATGCCAAGAGTCTGATCCAGAAAGTCCTCGAACAGGGAACGACAAGCTCCACGGCGCTGGCCAACACGCTCAACAATCCGAACATTCTCGCGTTGGCGCAGGCGTTCAACTTCCCGCTTTACGGCGCGAACACCACCAAGACGCTTGCGGCGACAACCGACGTCGTCAATCAATATGTCATGCAGACGCTGGAAACCAACGAAGGCCAACAGAACCCCGGGGTTCAGCTCGCGCTTTATTTTCAGCAGAACGCCTCCAAGATCACCAATGGCTATTCGATTCTCGCCGATCCGAATCTTCTCAGCGTGGTGCAGACCACATTGGGGATTTCGCCCTATAGCTCGGCGGAAAATATCGATCTCCAGGCGCAGCAGCTCGACAAGCTGCTCAATTATTCCGATTTCCAGAATCCGACCAAGGTGCAGAATTTTCTCGAACGTTTCACCGCGCAATATGACGTCAACAATCCGACCGCCTCCACCGGCTCGGCCAGTTCGACGGTCACGACGCTGTTCGACGCCTCATCGAACTCGTCGTCCGGGATCAGCGTTGATCTGATGATGAGCATGCAGAACCTGAAACTGGGCGGCTTCTGAGTGCGGAGCGCGCAGCAGGACGCGGGCGCGGCGCGCGCCCTTTTCGACGCGGGCGTGCGGGCCCATGCGGCGGGGCGGATCGACCAAGGGATCGCGGCGGTTGACGCGGCTTTGCGGATCGAGCCCGATTTTCCCGAGGCGCTGAGCTTCGCCGGCTTCATCTTGCAGGAGCGGGGCCATGGCGCGGGCGGGTTGCGCTTTTATGACCGGGCTTTGGCCTTATGCCCCGACGACGCGCCGACATGGTTCAATCGCGGCGTGCTCCTGTTTGGCGCGGAAAGATTCGAGGAGGCGCGGGAAAGTTTTGAGCGGGCCTGCGCCCTGCGGCCGGACGCCGCCGGCTATCATTGCAACCTCGGCGCTGCGCTATATGAACTCGGGCGGCTTTCGCAGGCGGTGGAAATCTACCGGCGGGCCCTGGCGTTGGATCCTCGTCTGGCGCAAGCGGCGCTGAATCTCGGCAACGCCCTGATGCGCCTGGGACGCTATCGCGAGGCGCGCAACTCATATTTGCGCGCGATCGCTACGAACCCGGGTTATTCGCGCGCCTTTTGCGGGCTCGGCATTGTCGCCAAGGAGCTCGGCCGTTTCGACGAGGCCATGGGCGCCTTCGACGAGGCGCTGACGCTTGAGCCCGATTCCGAGGAGGCCTTGAGCAACCGCGGCTGTCTCCAGCTTCAACTCGGAGATTTCGCTGCGGGCTGGGAAGGCTACGAATATCGCTGGAGCCGGGGCCAAAGGCCCGTGCCGGTATCGCCGGCGCGGCTCGACCTGTCCGCGCCCGCAAGCCTCGCCGGCCGCAGGGTCCTGGTCGTCAACGATCATGGCCTCGGCGACACGATCCAGTTCTTCCGTTTTGTCGTTCTCCTTGCGCGGGCGGGGGCCCAAGTGACTTTCGCCGGCCCGCGCAAGATGTGGCGGCTGCTGTCTTCGTCAGGCGTCAAAGTGAACTGGCGCGAGGAAAACGATCTTGCCGGCGCCTTCGACGACGTTCTGGCGATTTCCTCGCTGCCGCGCGCCTGTGGCACGCGGCTGGAGACCATCCCCGCGCCGACGCCTTATCTTTTCGCGGAAGGCGAACGCGCCGAATTTTTTCGCAGGCGGCTGGAGACCGAGGGCGTAAAAATCGGCCTGAATTGGCGCGGCAATGTTGATTTCCGCGTCGATCCCCGCCGCTCGATTCCGCCCGAAGCCTTCTTGCCGCTCGCCCGCCTCGAAGGCGCGCGGCTGATCAATCTGCAAAAGGGCGCGCGGGCGGAAGAACTCCCCGAGGGTTTGGCGGCGCGGCTCGAAAACCTTTCCGGAGATTTCGATTCGGGGTCGGACGCCTTCATCGACACCGCCGCGATCATCGCCAATCTCGATCTTGTGGTCACCTGCGACACCTCGATGGCCCATCTGGCCGGCGCGCTCGGCCGCCCGGTCTGGGTCGCTCTCCGCCATATTTCGGAGTGGCGCTGGATGGCGGAGCGGGAGGATTCCCCATGGTATCCGTCGATGCGCCTTTTCCGCTGCCGGGAAGGCGACGACTGGACCGCGCTTTTGACCGATATGGCCGACCAAATCCGTCGAAGCCGAAGTTCCGGATAATCGGCGTCATGGTCGCAATAGGCTAATGAATAACCAAAATATATTGTTTATCGCCGCGGTGGCGTGGTCCAGACCGCAGCGCAGCAATTTTTCT